>DATJYO010000071.1:0-212142 GCA_035499555.1 Bryobacteraceae bacterium | reverse complement strand
GGATTGCCCCGGCCACGCCGACTACATCAAGAACATGATCACCGGCGCGGCCCAGATGGATGGCGCCATCCTGGTGGTGGCCGCCACCGACGGTCCCATGCCGCAGACGCGCGAGCACCTGCTGCTGGCCCGCCAGGTGGGGGTGCCCTACATCGTGGTGTGCCTGAACAAGGTGGACATGGTGGATGATCCGGAACTGCTGGATCTGGTCGAGCTCGAAATGCGCGAGCTGCTGAAGACCTACGAATTCCCCGGCGACACCGTGCCCGTGATCCGGGTCTCGGCGCTGGGCGCGCTCAACGGCGAGCCGCAGTGGGAGAAAACGGTGGAAGAGCTGATGGCCGCCGTAGACAGCTACGTGCCGCTGCCGCAGCGCGAGGTCGATAAGCCGTTCATCATGCCGATCGAAGACATCTTCTCGATCCAGGGCCGCGGCACGGTAGTGACGGGGCGCATCGAGCGGGGCATCGTCAAGGTGGGCGAGCCGGTGGAGATCGTGGGCTTCCGGGATACCCGCAACACGGTGGTGACCGGCGTGGAAATGTTCAAGAAGCTGCTGGACGAAGGGCGGGCCGGGGACAACGTAGGGCTGCTGCTGCGCGGCATAGAGAAGGACGATGTGGAGCGCGGGCAGGTGGTGGCCAAGCCCAAGTCGATCACCCCGCACAAGAAGTTCAAGGGCAGCGTGGTGGTGCTGAGCAAGGAAGAGGGCGGGCGGCACACGCCGTTTTTCAAGGGGTACCGGCCGCAGTTCTACTTCCGCACCACGGACGTGACCGGAGTGGCGGAGCTGCCGGAAGGCGCCGAGATGGTGATGCCGGGCGACCACGTGAACCTGACGGTAGAGTTGATCACGCCCATCGCCATGGACAAGGGGCTGCGCTTTGCCATCCGCGAAGGCGGCCGCACGGTGGGCGCCGGCACCGTCACCGACATTATTGAATAAGAAGGGACTTTATGCCGCGCGAGATCATTACGTTTCAATGCACCGAGTGCAAAAATCGGAACTACTCCGGAACCAAGAACAAGAAAACCTCGACGGAACGGCTGGAGATGAAGAAGTTTTGTCCGCACTGCCGGAAACACCAGCCGCATAAGGAAATCAAGTAGAATGGGAAAGGCAGGTCCCCGCCTGGCGCGCGAACTTGCAGGGGCGTAGGTTTAACGGCAGACCAGCGGTCTCCAAAACCGCGAGTGGGGGTTCGAATCCCTCCGCCCCTGCCAATCCGATCTGACAGCCGGTAAAACCTGGAGCGATACAGTATGCCAGAAACGAACCTCGTGCAAAGCGTCGCGAGTTGGCCGACCCGCACGCGCGACTACATCAACGAGCTGAAGCTCGAAATGCGCCGCGTGTCGTGGCCCAACCGCAAGCAGGTGGAGGGCACCACCGGCGTGGTGATCCTGACCGTGTTCGCCTTTGCCGCTTTCTTCGGTGTCGTGGATTTGATCTTGAACGACACCATCGTCAGGCTGTACCACGCGATGTCGCGATAGTATATGGACGACGAGAACATTCAACCCTTCGCCGACGACCAGGCCGGCAGCGCCGCGGCCCCCGAAGAGCAGCCGGCAGCGTCAACCGAGGAGCCTCCCGCGCCCGCCGAGGTCCCGGCCCCCCCGGCCTACGATGAGTCTTCGCCCAAGAAGTGGTACATCATCCACACCTACTCCGGCTTCGAGCAGAAAGTGGCCGAATCGCTGCGCACTCGCGCCCAGGCCTTTGGATTCGCCGACAAGATCGGGCAAGTCCTGATCCCTACTGAAGAAGTAGTTGAATTACGCGGCGGCAAGAAGGTGACCAGCAAGCGGTTAGTTTATCCCGGCTATGTCCTGGTGGAAATGGAAATGAACCGGGATACCGAGGAGTCCCGCCTGGAAGCCGACAAGCTCTGGCACGAAGTGAAGAACACGCCGCGGGTCACCGGTTTCGTAGGTGGAGGCACCCACCCGGTCCCGCTCAGCGCCGACGAAGTCAACTCCATCCTTTACCGGCAGGCTTCCTCGGCCGAACGCCCGCGCCCCAAGACGACTTACGAGAGGAACGACAGCGTACGCATCATCGACGGCCCCTTTGCCAATTTCCGCGGCAAGGTGGACGAGGTCAATGCCGACCGCGGCACATTGCGGGTCATGGTGATGATTTTCGGCCGCGCCACGCCGGTCGAGTTGGAATTCCTCCAGGTAGAAAAAGAATAACGATTCGCAAGGATTCTAGACATGGCAAAGAAAGTTACCGCTCAGGTGAAATTGCAGATCCCCGCCGGCAAGGCGACCCCGGCACCGCCCGTGGGCACCGCGCTCGGACCGCAGGGCGTCAACATCATGGACTTCTGCAAGGCGTTCAACGCCAAGACATCGGGTAAGGATCAGGAAGGCCTGATCATTCCGGTGGTGATCACGATCTTTTCGGATCGTTCCTTCACCTTCATCACCAAGACGCCGCCGGTGCCGGTGCTCATCAAGCGCGCCGTCAACCTGGCTAAGGGATCGCCCGAGCCGCATAAGACCAAGGTCGGCAAGATCACCGAGAAGCAGGTGGAAGAGATCGCCAAGATCAAAATGCCGGACCTGAACTGCTTCACCCTCGAGGCCGCCATGAACTCGGTGCGCGGCACCGCCCGCAGCATGGGCGTGGACGTGGTTTAGAGGCCGCCGATCTCTTAATGCGTTCGCTTGGCCGGGCCCTTCTCCAGCCGGCCGTACCTCGGATCCTTCCGCAGCTCCGCCAGATCCGGTTCCCGCCGCACCTCGTCGAGCGAGTACCCCTCCTGTAACGCCAGATCCAACGCGTCGATCGCCTGATTCCTCCGGCCCATGAGCTCGTAAACCAACGCCGCCTTGAACAGGACCTCGGGATTCATCGGGTCCAGGCGGCGCGCTCGTGCGATTATGGCCAGTGCCTTCGCCGCATCCGGCAGCTTGGCATAGTAGATCGCCAGGTCGCTGCGCAGATCCGCATCGTCCGGGTTTGCCGCGGCCTGCTGTTCCGCCAACCGGATAGCGTGCGTGTACGCCTCCGCGGCCCGCGCCTTCTCCTCCGGCGCCCAGCGATAGGCGTCGCCCAGGTTTCCCCAGTAAATGTAATTGCCCGGCTCCATCTCCGCGGCCTTTTCCATCAGGGGCACCGCATCCGAATAACGGCCCTCAAAGAAATACAATGTTCCCAGGTTGGTATAGCCGCCAGCCGTAGGCTTGAAGCCGAGCGACTTCCTCATCATCGCAGCGGCGTCGTCCGTACGCCCCATCAGATGATACACCGCGCCCAGGTTCTGGTAACTGGATGCATTCTCCGGCGCCAGTTCCGTGCACTTCTGCAAGACCGTCTCTGCGTCCCGGTAGCGCCCCTGCTTCACATAAAACGATCCCAGATAACTGTAGGGCACGATGTAAGACGGCCACTCCGCGATCAGCGATTTGTAAGTACTCTCCGCGTCGCGAACCTGGCCCGAAGCCTCGTAAGCCTGGCCGAGCCCGATGTTTGCGGCAATGCTGAACGGATCGAACTGTAGCGCTTTCCGAAATTCTTCCACGGCTTCCGGCGTCCGGCCGATGCTGCTGTAGATCTTTCCCAGAAGCAAGTGGGCGCCCGGCAGGCTGTGATTCACGGCCAGCGCCGACGCCTTCTCCGCCCACTGTTTGTCCACGGCCAGAGCCGACTTGGCGCACAAGGCGTCGCCCAGGCCGACCTGGGCCAAGCCATACGACGGATCCCGTGCCAGTGCGTCCTGGAACGATTCGACGGCGCGATCCAGGCTGGCCTGATCCGTACGCGCCAGATACCCATTACCCTGAAGGTACAGATCGTAAGCCGCCGGTACCCTGGTGGTTCCGGATGCCAGAAGTTCCGCGGCCCCGGCCCTCAGTTTCAGGCCCAGAAACGCCCCGACCTTCTGCGCCAGGTCCTGCCGGGCGGTAATGCCATTCGATGGCAGGACCCACTCCGCGCGCTTCACTTCGCGCAAGCGACTTGTGTCCAGCAGCTTCAGGGTCAGCCGGACCGCCGCCGCGGTGCGCTCCACGCTCCCGCTCAGGGCCAGCTCCGCTCCCAGCTTCTTGCGCGTTTCGGCGGGGCCGCTCGCCGCATCGCCGCGTACATCGCCCGGCGGCAGTACGCGCGCGCCCGCCGGCGACTGGTTCAGCCAGCTTAGGTCCCGGCCGAGCGTCTCGCGCAGCCCGTCCGCCCAGGCCCGGCCGGCAGGATCATCCGCCGCGATCCGGAACGGCAGGACTGCAATCAACTGCTGCCGCGTCCCGCCGTGCCATGCCGGCCAGGTTATCGCGATCACCGCCAGCAGCGCCGCGGCTGCCATCGCAAATGCCATGCCGGTCCACAACCGTCGCCGCGAGACGGCCGGCCTCCGCCGCCTGTGCTGCAGGCGATCGAGAGCCTGCCGCACTTCGCTCATGCTCTGGAAACGCCGCTCCGGCTCCTTCTGCAAACACCGGTTGATGATCGCCTCCAGGCCGGCGGGTACCTCCTTGCGCACCTCGTGCAAAGGTGACGGCTGCTTGGCTAGCACCGCAGCCAGGGTGGCCAGCTTGGAATGCTCATGAAAGGGCCGCCGTCCGGTCAGGATCTCATACAGCACCGCGCCGTACGAGAAAATATCGGAACGGGCGTCGGTGTGCCTCCCCTCCGCCTGCTCCGGCGCCATGTATTCCACGGTGCCCAGAATCACCCCGACACCGGTTTGCGGCGTGACGGTTTGGGTGTCGGCCGCATCGCCCATCTCCGGCTTCGGTTCGGTCAGCTTGGCCAGCCCGAAATCGAGCACCTTCACCAGGCCTCCCGAGGTCACCATGATGTTGCCCGGCTTGATGTCCCGGTGGACTATGCCCGCTTCGTGCGCCCGCTCCAGCGCCGCCGCGATCTGCCCCGCGTAATTCAGGACGTCCGCGACGGGCAGGCCGGCGCGCCCAGCCAGATGGTCGAGCGTCTGGCCGTCTACGAATTCCACGGCCATGAAATCGATGCCGCCGGACTGATCGATGTCGTAAATGTGCAGGATGTTGGGATGGTTCAGCGCCGATGCGGTGCGCGCCTCCTGAACGAACCGCCGTTTGCGATCGGCGTCGGACACGGCGTCCGCGCTGAGCACCTTGATCGCTACATCCCGGTCGAGATGCGTATCATGAGCTCGATACACGACGCCCATGCCGCCTTCGCCCAGTTTCGCTTCTATACGATAATGGCCCAGCGTCTGGCCGATCATGCCGTCACGTACCCGGCTTGATGATTACCTGCGGATCGGTGCTGGATTGCGCTCCCTTCGTTGTGTGCGTCGCCTTGTATTGGAAAACGCAGCCACCTGCGCTGGCATTGTAGCTCGCATCGCTCTGTGAGCAGGCCCGCACCTTGCCGCCCACTGCATTGTTTCCTTTTCCGTGATGATGCTTGTGGCCCGGACTGAAAGCGGAGTGCGGGTCGTCGTTAAAGTCGGTGGTCCAGCTTTCGCTCGCGCCGGCTTTCCATTTCATCGTGCCGCCCGCGGTTACACACGCCGTGTCAGGCGTCACGGTCACCACACCGTTACTCGAGGAGATTGTGGCGGTAACCGAACTCTGAAATGCCGCGCAGGTGGCTGGAACTCCCGCCTGCGCATGTACGGCTCCGCAGATGAATATCCCTACTACCGCTAATTTCAATTGTTTGAGAGACATTTGGACGCCTGTTGTATACACTACACCTCCCCGTCTTTGTAAGCAAACGCACGTTCCGCAGCCAGTTCCGCTGCCCGCTTCCGGACCTTCCGCACGCTCGCCAGCTTGATGTCTTCGTATCCGCGGATCTCGTCGGGCAGCGCGGCCATCTGTAGGGCCAGCTCCTCCGGCACGCTGGCGTCCATGGAATCGCGGACAAGTTGCTCGTACCATCCAATCAGCTCCCGCTCTTCCCGCCGGACCGCCGCCCGGCCAAACGGATCGTACGCCGTTCCCCGCAGCCATCTCATCGCCGCCAGCACGCGCAACGGTCCGCGGAACCAGGCTCCCAGCTTCAACTTCTTCTTTAATCCCAGTGCCCGAAGCAACGGAGGATGCAAGTTATACCCGATCGATTCCACCTGCTCCCACATACCCCTTACCTGCGCTTCCCGCAGCGGATCGGTCAGCAGCCGCGCCACCTCGTACTCGTCCTTGTACGCCATCAGCTTATACAGACTACGCGCTACGGTTTCCGCCAGTAGCGGCCGGCGCGCTTCGACTTCCCGAACCAGCGCGGCATACCGCTCGGCATAAGCTCGATCCTGATAGCGTTCCAGATCCGCCATGCGCCGCTCGACCAGGGTACCCGCAGGCGCCCCGGCCGGAACCGGCGCCAGCAGAGCCTCCACCGCGGCCGCATCCTGATAATATTTCCGGCCCCACAAGAACGCCTGCAGATTGCGCTCCGCATCCACTTTGTTCAGCCGGATGGCTTCCTCGATTGCCGCGGACGAAATGGGGATCAGGCCGCCTTGATATGCCGCTCCCGTCAGGAAGATGTTCACCGCCATGTGGCTGGCAAAAAGTCCCTCCGCCAGCCGCGAAGCATCCAAGAACAGGTTCCGGTCTTTGCGCGTACAGGCGTTGATGGCATCCACCACGGCGCCCGGACCTGCCAGCCGCGCACCGCCGCGAATCGAATCGCCCGTCGGAACTTCCGCCGTATTCACTACCGCCACCGTGCGCGACGGGTGCGCCCGTTTCAAGTTCTCCGCGCTGCCCGCGCCCAGCAGATCGAAGCCCAGTATCAAATCGGCGTTCCCGTAGCCGATTTTGGCGGATGCCTCGATCGGCTGCCGGCTGAGGATGACGCTCGACACCACGGCTCCGCCCTTCTGCGCCAGGCCCGTCTGATCCAGCGTGATCACTGAGAGCCCGTCGATCCAGGCCGCGGTGGCCAGCAGAGCGTTCACCGTTACCACGCCCGTACCGCCGATTCCCGGACCCAGGATCGAGTACCGCTCGCCAATCTCCACCCGTACCCGCGGCTCGGGCACGTCGGTCTCCGGCAGCTTTGGAACCGGCGCCCGCCTTAGCCCGGTACCCGGCTTCAGCTTCACTGTAAGGAATGACGGACAATCGCCCATCGCGCACGAATAATCCTTGTTGCACGACGACTGGTGGATACGGGTCTTTCGTCCGTATTCCGTCTCCACCGGATAGAGACTCAGGCAATTCGATTGCGTCGCGCAATCGCCGCAGCCTTCGCAGACCTCTTCGTGGATCACCAGCCGAATGGCCGGTTCGGCCAGCTTGCCGCGCGACCGCAGCCGGCGCTTCTCCGCCGCGCACTGCTGGTCGTAGATGATCGCGGTGACGCCCGGCTCGCGTTCGAATTCGCGCAGCACCTCAGGCAACTCGTCGCGGCCGCGCAGCGTGGCGTTGGTCGCCAGCTTCGCGCCCTGATACTTCTCCAGATCCTCGGCCAGCACCGCAATCTTGCGCACGCCATCGGCTTCCAGCTTGCGCGTCAGCTCCGGAACCGGGACTGCGCCCGCCGCCTGCTGCCCGCCGGTCATGGCGACCGCGCTGTTGTACAGGATCTTGTACGTGATGTTGACGCCCGCCGCGACGCACGCCTCCACCGCCAGCGATGCCGAATGAAAATAGGTACCATCGCCGACGTTCTGAAAGATATGGTGACGCTCCACGAAGGGCGCCATTCCGATCCACGGCGCGCCTTCGCCCCCCATGTGGGTCAGAAACGAATACGCATGACGCGAGTGCGAAAGCTGCGCCGCCATGGCATGACAGCCGATGCCGCCGCCCGCCGCCTGCCCTTCCAGGAGCAGAGTGGAGCGGTTGTGCGGGCAGCCGGAACAGAAATTGGGAAATCGCGCCGGGATCAACCGGCGCTCGCGCTTGTCGATCTCATCCAGCAATTCCAGGCGCGGGCTCGGCCCCAAAACCTGCGCCAGCACACGCGTGACCATCTCCGGGTCTAACTCGCCCGCCGCCGAGAACAGCGGCGCCGCATCGCTATCGCCTTTACCCAGAATTGCGGGGTGGTCCGGCGAATTATAAAGCGCCTCGCGCAACTGCAGTTCCAGAAAGCTGCGCTTCTCTTCCACCACCAGCACCGTCTGCAGGCCGCGCGCGAACTCCTCCACGAAACGCGGCTCCAGCGGATAGGTCATGGCGAACTTGGCCACCCGTATGCCCAGGCGCACCAGGTCGTCGGGTTTCAGGCCGAGATCCGTGAACGCCTGCATCAGGTCGTAATAAGCCTTGCCCGCGCTGGCGATTCCCAGCCGGGCCCCCGCGCCCGCTCCGCTCCATCGGTTCACCCGGTTGATCCGCGCAAATTCGCGCGCCGCTTCCAGCCGGCGATAAAGCACCTCCGGCTCCAGGATCAGCGTCATGGGGATGAGCAGCCGCGCATCGATCTTCTTCTCGTAGCCTTCCGGAATCCGTATCGCGATGCGCTCCGGATCCGTTTCCACCGTGCCGCCCGCATCGCAAACGTTGGTGACCATCTTCAGGGCCACCCAGGCGCCGCTGAATCGCGACAGCGCGACGGCATACAGCCCGTAGTCCAGAGCCTCCTGCGTGTTGCCCGGATAGAAAACGGGCATCGCCAGGTTGTAGAAACTCAGATCGCTCTGGTGCGGGATGGTGGAACTCTTCGAGACGTGATCGTCGCCGCCCAGCACCAGCGCCGCGCAATTCCGGCCGGTGCCCGCGATATTGGCGTGGCGGAAAATGTCGCCCGACCGGTCCACGCCCGGACCCTTACCGTACCAGATGCCCAGGACGCCGTCGTATTTCGATTGCCCCAGTACGTGGTGAATCTGGCTGCCGAAAATCGATGTGGCTGCCAGATCCTCGTTTACCCCCGGCACGAAGTGGACCCGATGTTCGTCGAGTAATCGCCGCACCCGCGCCAGCGCCAGATCGTAGCCGCCCAGCGGCGAGCCTTCATATCCGGAGATGAATGTGGCCGTGTTCAGCCCCGCCCGCCGGTCGCGCCGCATCTGTTCCATGGGCAGGCGCACCAGGGCCTGGATACCGGTGAGATAGACCGCGCCCCCCTCCTGCTCGTATTTGGCATCCAGCTTCACTTGTTACCGCATTATATAATGAGGTCCCTAATGCCCGACCGCCGGAAACCGTTCTACTGTGTTCGAGTCTTGGCGATCGCCGGCATCGTAGTCTTCCCGGCATGGCCTCAAACCCTGACCAATCTGGTAACCTTCGACGGCTCCAATGGAGCGGCCTGCTACGGATCCCTGCTCCAGGGGACCGACGGGTACTTCTACGGGACGACGAGCCTGGGCGGCGCGTACAATCACGGCACCATATTCAAGATGGATTCGACGGGGACGCTCACTACGCTGCATAGCTTTCGCGCGGCGGATGGTCAAAACCCGTACGCCGTGCTCATTCAATCCACCGACGGCAACTTTTACGGAACCACCTGGATCGGCGGCGCCGACTCGAGGGGAACGGTCTTCCGTATGACGCCGCAAGGCGTGCTCACCACGCTGCACAGTTTTGATGGCACGGACGGTTCCTTTCCAACTGCCCCCCTGCTCGAGGCCACCAACGGTAACTTTTACGGGGTCACCGAATCGGGCGGCAACCGCTGCGGCACCGGTTCCTGCGGCACTATTTTTGAAATCACCCCCGCCGGAGAGCTGACCACGCTGGTTTCCTTCGATGGCCACAACGGGGAGCAGCCTTACTCCGCACTGATTCAGGGCACCGACGGCAACCTCTACGGCACTACTGCCAAGGGCGGAGGTCAGGGCTCCGTCTTCAGGATGACTCTCCAGGGCACGCTCACCACTTTGCACCGCTTCAACGGCACTGGCGGTGCCAATCCTTTCGGCGGCCTCGCCCAAGGTCTCGACGGCGAATTGTACGGAACCACCATGCAAGGCGGCGCCAACCCCTGCCCACCCTACATTGGCTGCGGCACAATATTCCGCATTAGCACGCACGGTGCGTTCTTTCAGCTCCACAGCTTCGATGGGTCCGACGGCAAGTATCCCGAAGCTGCCATGACGCTCGCGAGCGATGGCAACTTCTATGGCATTACCTCCGAAGGCTCCTGGATCTTCCAATTCACACAGGGCGGGGCTCTCACGACGCTACCTGGCACCGCTTCCATCGCTCCGCTCATCCAGGGAACGGATGGAAAATTCTATGGCACCAGCACCGGCAGCGTCTTCAGTCTCGACACGGGCCTTGGCCCATTCGTGAAAACACTACCCACATCGGGCAAAGTAGGAACCGCCGTCACCATCTTGGGAACCACCCTAACGGGTGCTACGAGCGTCACCTTCAATGGCACACCGGCGGCGTTCACCGTAGTCTCTGCCACCCGGATTTCGACAGCGGTTCCCACCGGTGCAAGCAGTGGCGCCGTCTCGGTAAGTACGCCCGGCGGCAATCTGCGCAGCAACCCCGGATTCCTGGTCCGCCCGTAGAACGACGCGCGGGCAGCGCGTCTCAATATTAGTCGCCAGGCTGCCATCAAAACGTTGTTGGCGCGCGCCCTCGCCGAAGAACACCCTGGAAAGCCGCGGAGGCGAAAGGCCAGTTAAGCCCGCCCATGTCGTCCGGCACGGAAACGACTCTGATGAGCTTCGACCGTTTCCGCAACGGCTGTGGACCCTGGGCGGGTGTGACCGCCGATGCGCAAGGCAACCTCTATGGCACGGCGCCCTGGAATGGACCCTACGGTGGGGGAGTCGTCTACAAACTGGCGGCACGGTAATCAATTTATACTGTGGGGCAGGCCACGCCGTTAGTGGCCCGCCTTTCCCATGTCGCACTACCTGGCCTTCGACCTCGGCGCGGAAAGCGGCCGCGCGCTCCTCGGCACCCTCGATTCCGGCCGCCTGGCCGTCGAGGAAATCCACCGCTTCCCCAACACCCCGGTGCGCGTCTTCGACGCCCTCTACTGGGATACCCTGCGCCTCTGGCATGAGATCCAGCACGGCCTGGCCGTCGCCGGACGCGAGCGCAAACTGTCGCTGGCCGGCATCGGTATCGACACCTGGGGCGTCGATTTCGCGCTCCTCGGCGCCGATGGCGCCCTGGCAGACAATCCCCGCCACTATCGCGATCCGCGCACCAATGGCGTCATGGAGAAGCTGTTCACAATCGTCCCCCGCGCGGAAGTGTTCGCGCAGACCGGCATCCAGTTCATGCAGCTCAATTCGCTGTATCAACTCTACGCGCTCAAGCTGGCCGGCTCCCCCGCCCTGGACCGCGCCCACAAGCTGCTGTTCATGCCCGACCTGCTGAACTACTGGCTCACCGGCGTCGCGCGCGCCGAGCTGACCATCGCCAGCACTTCGCAATTTTACGATCCGGCCCGCCAGACCTGGGCCTTCGATCTCCTGAACCGCCTCGGCCTGCCCAGCCATATCCTGCCCGAAATCGTGGCGCCCGGTACGCGCCTCGGCTCGCTGCTCCCTTCCGTCGCCGAGCCCGCCGGCCTGGGACCGGTCCCGGTCTACACTACCGGCTGCCATGACACGGCCTCCGCCGTCGCCGCCGTTCCGGCGCAAGGCTCCAACTGGTGCTACATCAGCTCCGGCACCTGGTCGCTCATGGGCGCCGAGCTGGACTCGCCCATCATCAACGAACAAAGCCTCGCCCAGAACCTGACCAACGAAATCGGCGCCGCGGGCAAGGTCCGCTTTCTGAAAAACATCGCTGGCCTGTGGCTGCTCCAGGAGTGCCGCCGGGCGTGGGCGCTGGAAGGCCATGACTACACCTACGACGACCTGGTCCAAATGGCTGCCGCCGCGCCTCCCAACCGCGCGGCGATCGATCCGGATGCTTTTCTCGAACCCGGCGATATGCCGCGCAAAATCGCCGCGCACTGCCGCGCCACGGGACAAGCCCCGCCCGAAACGCCCGCCGAATTCACGCGGGCGATTCTCGAAAGCCTCGCCCGCCGCTACGCTCAGGTGCTCGCCGGACTGGAGGCGCTCACCGGCCGCCGTTTCGACGTGATCCATATTGTGGGCGGCGGCTCGCGCAATGCGCTGCTGAATCAATTCGTCGCCGATGCCACCGGACGAACGGTCCTCGCGGGACCCAGCGAAGCCACCGCCACCGGCAACGTGCTGATCCAAGCCATCGGCGCCGGGGAACTGTCCGGCCTCGACGAAGCCCGCGCGCTGGTCCGCCAGTCGTTCCCCCTGCAAAGCTATCGCTGACTCGCCGCGCGCAATATTTCCAGGATCTGCGCGTGGCCCATCTTCTCCGCCCATGCCGCCGGCGTGGCCCAGGGCTCCGCATCCGGCTCCACCGCCAGCGCCCCGCGCGCCAGCAGCAGCTCCACCATCGGCCGCCGTCCCCACCGGCACGCCCATCCGAGCGGCGTGGAGCGCAGCAGGTCGTCGCGCACGTCCAGGCGCGCTCCGGCGTCCAGCAGCATCGCCGCGAACCGCGCGCGTTCCTCTTCCGTGACGCCGCGGTCCGCCGCCGCGAAGTGCAGCACGCGCTGCCCGAACCGGCTGCTCACATTGGCATCCACCCGCTCCAGCAACAGCCGCATGCACGCGAAGAATCCTTCGTGATCCTCCCCGTCCGGCTCGACGCCCCGGATCGGCTGGATCAATACCCAATGCCATTGCGAATCGTCCGCCGCCCACTCGATCCGCGGCAGCGCCAGCCGCAGCACGTCCGCCGCCCCGTGGCACGCCGCCGCCCAGCACAATTCCCGCGCGATCTCTCTGTCCGCATCCGATTCCAGCAGGCGCCCCGCCGCCGCGGCATCATGGGCTTCGGCCACCATGTACGGCTGCACCCGGGCGCCGCGCTCCATCAGCAGCCGGCGCAGCGGCTCGTTCTGATATGCATTGCGCAGCGGCCACCCCGACGCGTACACATTCGCATTCGGATCCGCCCCTCGGTCCAGCAACAGCCGCGCGATCTCATACTGCCCCGCCTGCGCCGCGTGCCACAAGGGCGTCCCCCAGCTCGCCACCGGCTCTTCTACTTCCGAGACCAGCGTACGCTCGTCCGGATCGGCTCCCAGGTCCAGCAACAGCTTCACCATCGCCAGTTGGCCGTGCCTCACCGCCAGCGTCAACAGCCCGCCGCGCGACCAGTGAATTTCCCGCAGCAATCCCGGGCTCTGCGCCACCAGGTCGCGCACGCGCTGTTCCTCTCCCAGCGCCACCGCGGCATGAATCGTCAACTCCGCCCCGTGATACAACAGCCGTCGCGCTACCTCCGGAAATCCCTGGTTGGCCGCCAGCGCCGCCCGGTCGAGCGGCGTGTATTCCCGCAAATCGCGCTTCCGGGGATTTGCCCGCCGCGCCAGCAGCCACGCGGTCAGCTCCGCGTCGCCCGCTTCCGCCGCCAGGTGCAACGGCGTGGCGCCCTCGCGATCGCACGCCCGGATCAGGGACTCGTCCGCCTCCAGCAGCTCCCGCGCCGCGCCGCTCTCGCCCGCGCGAATGGCGCTCGCGATCCGCTCCTGCACCGGCGTAACCGTCACGTTCGGGCAACTCGCCGACTCCCGCCGCCGCTGCTCTTCTTCTTCAATAATGGCGGCGATTTCCGCATACCCGCGGTCGCGCGCCATCACCAGCGCACTGGTGGCGTCGCGATGCGGATAAATGCCTTTGCGCGCATCCGCCCCCGCTTCCATCAACATCCGCACCATCGCCGGGTCGCGCCGCAGCACCGCATAGTGCAGCGCGCGATGCTCGTTGTTCTCGGCCATGTCCATGTGCACCAGTTCAGGCCACGCCCGCACCAGCGCCCGCGCCTGCGCCAGGTCGCCGGCCCGCACCGCCTCCGCCAGGCGCGCCACGTTCGCGCCGTCGACGAAACCCTTCAATTGGGCCCAGCTCTCAAAGCCGTACGCGCGGGCCAGCTCGCGCTGCGCCTCGCTCAGCGGAACGGACGTCTCCGCCTGCAGTTCTTTAGCCTGCTTGCGTAATTGTTCCAGGTTGGGATTTTGCGGCAGCCGCCGCGTTGGATTCGGACGTGACATGACGATCTCCTCTCAGAATTGCCCGGCGTCCGCAGCCGGAGGAAAGAAGATCGGTCGTTCAAAACTCACAGCACCAGATGATCGGTGGGCTCAGCCCTTCCCGCGGACCAGGAGGCGCCCGCCGCGCCTAAGTCCGCATCATATCATGCCCCTGGTTAGACGAGCGCTACCACATCCCTGGCCCGCTCGGAATTCAGATACGCATTGGGATCGTGATACAGCGCGCCGTCTGGAAGCCACTCCATCAGCGGCCCCAGGTCCTGGCGCACTATATTTTTGTAAAACTGCGGAAGCACCCTGCTCTCTTGCTCGAAATAGGGCGCGAATTGCGGGTCCGTGTCCAGCCGGCCGCGAATCTCCTGGTAATACCGGGCCCTTCCGAACCCCTCCGTCGAGACCGCGCGTACCACGTTCATCCAACGCGATGTCACCCCTTGTGTCGCCACCAAGCGGCGGGAAATCGCGCGCGTCGAGAACGAATACCGGGTCAGGTCGATGATCCGGTCGTAGAGCATCTGCCAGGAGTAATGCGCCGGCTTCACGTTCATAGCGCCGTTATTGTTGAGGAAGTGGAACGGGAAAGGCAGCACGCGGTTGGCTCGCTGGTAATCCAGGTTCAGCGGCGCGGCCCGGCCGAAGGCGGAGAGCAGCGAGTAGGCCGGAAATGCGCCCGGGCTCATGTCCAGAAATCGCTTTGTGAGTTCAAAAGGATCGGACCCTTCGTCGGTATCCAGTCCCAGAACGAAGTTGGTTTGTATGTAAGGTACGTACCGCAGGATCAGGTTGACGTGTTCGGACACCTGGCGCACTTTGGCCATACCGCGCAGCGCGCCGGTCTTGGATTTGTCGCCCAGCGCGAACCAGGATTCAATTCCGGGAAGGACGCCTTTGAACGAATTGCGCTTGAGCCGCTTGAGGTGCGGCTCGGAAAGCAGCGACAGACTGCTTTCGGCGACGAAGTCGATGCTGCCGGGAGGCGCCGCGTCCTCGATCATGTCCAGGTAGTCGTCGAAGCGCACGCCGAAATTGGGATCGTGCCAGGCTACCAGGGGACGTTTGAACTTGGTCAGCAGGAACCGGAGATCCGCACGCAACACCCCGAAGTCCAGAGGCTGAAAGGGCACCGTGGAATCGATGCAAAACGCGCATGTGTATGGACATCCCAAGCTGCCAAGCATGGGAACCATTTTGAGGAGGGGCGCTTTCTTGAGTGTCGGTTCGATAAACGGCCAACGCTCGCGCACGCCGGGCAGGGTCCGGGGCTGCTGGGCGGCCGCCAGGCGGACGCCTACTGGCCGGTGTTGCGAGCGGTCCAGCAGGACTTCCCGCAGCGTGTCCCTGTCCGTAAACCCCAAAACATAGTCGAAGTAACGCGCGGCGTCCTCGGGGTAACAGCGGGCGTGCGGCCCCCCGATCACCGTGACGGCCCCGCGCCCACGAAACAGATTACTCAGCGCGTACGCCGTGTGCGCGGCCTCGGTGAACGCGCCGATGAAGACGATGTCCACGTTATCCGGCAATTCCTTCAACAGATCTTCGGAGCCGGTGTAACAAACGAAGGAGACCTCGTGGCCCTCCTCCTGGCACCAGACGCCGATAACCTGTGGCATGATACTGGCCAGGCTGGCGTTCATGATGCGTGCGTACAAGGCCCGCGTGGGGCCTCGGGAAACGATGTCAATAATCCCGATGCGCAGTTTTTTCACTAACCCCCCATGGCAGCATGCCGCGTTCTGTTGACGCCTCACGGCTGACGGTTACCCCTCCGCAGTGGCGTCACTGGGCTAAACGCCGCGAGTTGTACGCTGCCATCGGCGGTTAGTCAGGTATTTCTGAGCCCGCTTCAGTATACACCGGATGCGGTCCACGTCCGGGCGCTGCTCCGCAGGGAAGACTCAGTAGTGGGTCAGTCTCAATGCTTATTTCGTTTCGTTGAAGTGCGCCTGCCGAGACTAGTGATATCTGGATTTAATAACACGAGCTGTTACACAACGTGACTGGAAAGATCCTCCCGCTCGCGGCTTGGCGACTGTTTTTGGCGGCCTCGTGCTTCGACCCAGCACCGGTTTCTCAAACGCTCCAGAACGACCTCACCACCGTTGAGGGCATCGTCATCAGCCTCGAGTATGCCCTCCAAACACGCGGCCTCCGAACGGAGGTGAGAATGCCCCAAGCTGGATCAGTCGTGCTCACACCGCTGCATGGCGCCGCCTCAACGCGCACTCTAGATCGGGCGACATCCCGTCCCGGACGGCCAGGCATGCTTCCCCATTCACGTGCCTGAACACCCGGCAACCAACTGAAACGAAGCCCGCGCCAGTTCGAGCGCCCCCGGCGGCCTTCCAACCCGTATGCTAAGTTCGTCTGCGTGAAGAATCTCAAACCGTCACCGCGATGCTCCGCCATCCCCCACCGCCGGCAGCGCGTCCGGGTAGAATAGTCCCAATGGCGCAAGTGAGGGGAACCCCCAAAACCTACGACGTGATCGTGGTCGGCTCCGGAGCCGGAGGCGGTGTGGCCGCCCACGTCCTTTCGTTGGCCGGAGCCAAGGTCTGCATGCTGGAGGCGGGAGCCTGGTACGACGGCACCAAGCAGTCGGACATGTTCCAATGGCCCTACAACGCGCCTCACCGCGGCGCCGGCACCCGGGAAAAACCTTTCGGCTATTTCGATGCCACCCTGGTCGGCGGCTGGCGCGTCCCCGGCGAGCCTTACACCAACGCCCACGGCAGCGACTGGCGATGGTGGCGCGCGCGCATGCTCGGCGGCCGCACCAATCACTACGGCCGCATCTCGCTGCGCATGGGACCCTACGATTTCAAGCCCTATAGCCGCGACGGCAAGGGTTTCGATTGGCCCATCACCTACGAAGATCTGGCGCCTTACTACGACAAAGCCGAAGAGCTGATCGGCGTTTTCGGCACGCAGGAAGGCCTGGAAAACACGCCCGACGGCAAATTCCTGCCAGCCCCGGCGCCCCGCGGTTACGAGCGCCTGGTGAAGATCGCCTGCGACCGTCTGCACATTCCCTGCATTCCCTCGCGCCTCGCCATCCTCACGAAATCCATCCATGGCCGCGCCGCGTGCCACTACTGCGCGCAATGCGGGCGCGCCTGCGGCGTCAATGCCAATTTCAATTCCCCCGGCGTCCACATCTTCCCCGCCATGAAGACCGGCAACCTGGAAGTGCGCACCAACGCCATGGCGCGCGAAGTGGTAGTCGGCGGCGACGGACTGGCGCGCGGCGTATCCTACGTCGATAAGCAGACCCGCAGCGAAGTCACGGTGTACGGCAAGGTCGTGGTGCTGGCCGCCAGTTGCTGCGAGACGGCGCGCATCATGCTCAACTCCAAAAGCCCGCGGCACCCGGACGGCATCGCCAACTCCAGCGGTCTGGTGGGACGCTACCTGATGGACACCGTCGGCTCGCCCGTGGGCGGATATCTGCCGATCCTCGAAGACCTGCCGCCGCGCAATGAAGACGGCGTCGGCGGCATGCACATGTATATGCCCTGGTGGCTGTACAAAGAACAGAAGGCCGGCAAAATGCCCTTCGCGCGCGGCTATCACATCGAGATGGGCGGCGGACGCGGCCTGCCCGGCGCCGACGATTTCAGCGGCTCGGAGGGTATCCTCGGCGGCGGCTACGGCGTGGCGTTCAAGCGCAACATCCGCAAGCTCTACGGCGCCTATGTCGGCTTCGACGGGCGCGGCGAAATGGTGCCCAACGCGGACAGCTACTGCGAATTGGATCCCAACACCGTCGACCAGTGGGGCATCCCGGTGCTGCGCTTCCACTTCAAATGGAGCGAGGACGAAATCCTGCAGGCCAAACACATGCAGGACACCTTCAAGGAAATTATTACGGCCATGGGCGGCAAGTATTTCACCGGCGCCACCGCCGAAAACAACTGGGGCATCTCGCGCGGCGGTGAGATCATCCACGAGGTAGGCGCCGCCCGCATGGGCAGCGATCCCAAGACTTCGGTGCTGAATCCCTATTGCCAGGCCTGGGACTGCAAGAATCTCTTCATTACCGACGCCGCGCCCTTCGTCAGCAATGCCGACAAGAATCCTACGCTGACCATCAGCGCTCTGGGCTGGCGCACGTCGGAATATATCGCCGACCAGGTGAAGAAACGCAACTTATAAGAGACCATCATGCCAGTGACCCGCCGAGACCTTTTCCAGATAGCCGGACTAGCCGCTCTGACCCCCGCTGCGGCGCCGGCGCAGTCGTCCAAAACAGCTCACCAGCGCAAAGTGTTCGACGAGCACCAATGGCGCACCGTCGAAGTGCTGTGCGACCTGATCCTGCCCGCCGACGAACGCAGCGGCAGCGCGACCCAGGCCGGTGTACCTGAGTTTATCGATGACTGGCTCGACTTCCGCAAACAGGAAGACGGCCACGACGACCTGGCCGCGGAGATCCTGGGCGGCCTCGCCTGGCTGGACCGCGAATCCCGCCGCATCGCCGATAAGGACTTCGCCGCCGCCGCGCCGGAGCAGCAGAAACAGATCCTGGACCGCATCGCCTGGCCCGCCCGTGCCGCTGCCGAAGACCACCGCTGGGCGGCCTTCTTTACGCGCTTCCGCGACCTGACCTGCAATGGCTTCTACTCCAGCAAAATGGGTATCGCGGATCTGCCCTACCTCGGCAACGTGGCCGTGCCCGAATGGAAAGGCTGCGATCCGGCAGTCTGGGCCGAACTCGAAAAACGCATGAAGTACGGTTACAAGGCCCTGGGAGGCGAGGTCAAGCCGTGGAGTTAGCCGAGGCTTCCGTTCATAATATGAGTATGCCGTTCGTGTCCATCCCAGACGCGATCGAGGAAATCCGCGCCGGCCGCATCGTCATTGTGGTGGACGACGAGGACCGCGAAAATGAGGGCGATCTGACCATAGCCGCCGAAAAGGTCACGCCCGAAATCGTGAACTTCATGGCCACCCACGGCCGCGGCCTCATCTGCCTGGCGCTGACTCCGGAACGCTGCGACGCTCTGCGCCTGCCCCTGATGTCGCCGGTGAACACGTCCAACTTCGGCACGGCGTTTTGCGAGTCCATCGACGCGCGCGAAGGCACCACCACCGGCATCTCCGCCGCGGACCGCACCCGCACCATTCTCGCCGCGATCGATCCCGATTGCCGTCCCGGCGACCTCGCCCGCCCCGGCCACATCTTCCCGCTGCGCGCCCGCGAAGGCGGCGTTCTGGTCCGCGCCGGGCAGACCGAAGCCTCCGTCGATCTGGCCCGCCTCGCCGGCCTCACACCTTCCGGCGTCATCTGCGAAATCATGAACGAAGACGGCACCATGGCGCGCGTGCCGCAACTGGTGGAATTCTGCCACCGCCACGGCCTCAAGATGATCTCCGTGGCCGACCTGATCCGCTACCGCCTACAGCATGAACGCTACATCCGCCGCGTCGTGGAAGGCTGCCTCGAAACCGAATTCGGCCCCTTCCGCACCTACGCCTATACCAGCGACATCTCCCCCGAGATGCACATGGCGCTGATCCGCGGCGACGTGGCCGGCAAAGAGCGCGTGCTCGTCCGCATGCACTCCCACTGCATCTTCGGCGACGTGTTCGGCTCCTCGCGCTGCGACTGCCAGCGCCTCATCCGTGACTCGCTGCGCCGGATCGCCGACGAGGGTCTGGGTGTGCTCGTTTATCTGCATCAGACCGGCCCCGGCTTCCGCATCCAGAAAGATCCCGCGGGGGTCGATCGTATGGTGTCCCACGATCGCGACTTCATGCACTATGCCGGCGCGGCCGGTCAGAAACAGTTACAGCACGAGAGCGGCATCGGCGCCCAGATACTATCGGACCTGGGCCTGCACACCATCCGATTGCTGACCAATCACCCGCGTAAGATCGTGGCCCTGGAAGGCTTCGGCATCGAGATCGTGGAGCAGGTACCGGTCACCTCTCCGCAACTGTAACTGCCGCGCCCGAATACTCGACCACTTTGTCCGGCTGCGCGGTCTGCCCGATGCCGGTCCCGTGCCCCTCGCCCACAAACACTACGCGGAACGTGCGGCTCGCCAGCATGCCGGGGAACTGGCCCTTGCGGTCGCCGATCGTCAGGCTGCGCGCCGAATCGTCCCAGTGCATCGGGATGGTCGCGTAGGCGCCCTTCTCATAGTCGTAGTTGTCGCCCTCATCTTCGTACAGGGTGAAGTCGGCATCCGCGCCTTGGTAGACTCGCAGCTCGATGGGATCGGCGGGCTTTTCCGCCGCGTACTCCAGGTCCGGACCCATGGGAATGATCGACCCCGCGCGAACCAACAACGGCAGGCTGTCGAGCGGCGCCTCGGCGTCCACGGCCCGGCCGCCCATCGTCGAATGACCCGTCCAGAAGTCGTACCATTCCGTCTTCGGCAGGTACAGGTGCCGTGTGGTGGCGCCCGGTTCGGTCACCGGATTCACCAGGATCGCGGGGCCGAACAGAAACTGATCGCCGATGTTCTGCGCCCGCACGTCACCGCGGAAATCCATCACCAGCGGACGCATCGGGGTGTAACTCTGGCTGGTAGTCATCCAGGCCACCGAATAGATATAGGGCAATAACTCGTAGCGCAGCCGGTCGAACTTAGTCAGAATCGACTCCGCCTCCGGACCATAAGACCACAGCTCATTCTGATTCGTCGTGCGCGTCCCGTGCACGCGGAAGACCGGGCAGAACGTCCCGTACTGAAACCAGCGCACGAACAGCTCCCGATATGCCGCATCGTTCGGATTGCCGATGAAGAAGCCGCCGATGTCGGTGGTCCAGTATGGGATCCCCGACAGCGCGAAGTTCAGGCCCGCCGGGATCTGGCGCTTATAGCTTTCAAAGTCGGACAGGATATCGCCGGACCACGCCGTCACCGCGTTGCGTTGCGCGCCGGCGAAGGCCGACCGCGAGAGAATGTACACCCGCTTGCGATCGCTCGCCTGGCGCTGCCCCTCGTAGACCGTGGCGGTGGCCATCAGCGGAAAGATGTTCGCGTAGCGCGCCCCGCTGCCGATGAACAGCTTGTTGTTCAGCATCAGGTTCTCTTCGCGGCCCTCCGTCTCGGGTTCGGTGGTGTCCAGCCACCACGCATCCGCGCCGATCTGGAACAGCGCCTTGTCCATCAGGTTCCAGTAGTAGGCGCGCGCCGCCGGATTGGTCGCGTCATAGACCGCCATCCCCGCCGGATGATAGGCGCGCACCTTCGTGCGGTCGATAAAGTAACCCTGCCGGTCCATATCCGCATAAGTCGGCGTACCCGGATCGAAGTACGGCCAGACGGAAATCATCAGGTGAAAATGATTCTGGTGCAGATCGTCGATCATGCCCTTTGCATCCGGGTAGTGTTGATTCCACACGAACTCACCCTTGGTGGTCCACCAGAACCAGTCCTGCACGATGTTATCCACCGGGATGTGCAACTGGCGGTACTTGTGCGCTACGTCCAGCAGTTCCTGCTGTGACTGGTACTTATTCTTGCATTGCCAGAATCCGTAAGCCCACTTGCCGAACATGGGCGCCGCGCCGGTAAGTTCGCGATAACCGGCCACGATCTTGTCGAACTCGGGACCGTAAATGAAGTAATAATCGATGACATCGGCCACTTCCGAGCTGATATACAAGGAATGCACGAAGCGGTTGTTGAACCGCGTGCGCGAGGTGTTATTCCAGAAGATGCCGTAACCGTTGCTGGACACCAGCAGGGGCACCGCGATACTGGTGTTGTCCTGCGACACGTCCACCGATTCGCCGCGGTAATTCCAGACGCCTGCCTGGTGCTGGCCGAGTCCATAAAAGGCTTCCTCGGAGCCATAGATGGATATATTGTCCTCGGCGCTGTAGGTCTGTTCGCCATTGACCTTGGCCGGCGTCATAGTCTTGGGACCTTCCTGCACCAGTTTGCGCCCGGCCGAGTCCGTATAAGCGATCAGCGAGTCGTGACGCGTAATCGTCACCTTCAACCGCGGCGTGGTAACGGCGATCGCCTGATCGCTGGCTTCCAGCTTCCACTCGGAAGCCGGCCACTGACTCTTAGTCACGACATAGTCGGGCCGGTTCGGAAAGGCGGCCACCGGCGAATAGACCACGTGAATGATGGCGTCGTTGCAGACCTCCACCCGCATCGCGCCGGTGTGCATGGTCAGCAGGACGCCGTTCGCTTCCTTTTGAACGCCGGTAACAGGGTTCAGCGGGACCCACTGGGCGGCAAGGCCGGCAGCCAGCGCCAGCCCGAGAAACAGCGGCTTTCGCATAAACCGGATGGTATCAGGTGTCCACCTACCCGATCGGCCACCCGGCGCATGCTCACCGGAACTTCTGGGGCACGTAGGCGGACCCGTTGAGGTCGGCGTCGGTGAATCCGACCACGAAGAACTGGTTGGGATTCGCGATCTGGTTCCCGTTCTCGTCCGCCACATTCTGCAGAAAGTCGTTGTCGTTGGCCACCCACAGGGTGTGGAGCGTGCCGGTGGGACCATCGACATCGGGCCCGAAGGCGAGGCCTTCCACCTTAGCCGGAATGTTGCCCGGATCGTACCCATTGGCGGTGAGCAGGGCGACGAAGTCCACAAAGATGGTCTTGGCGACCGCGTAAGTCTCCGCGGTGAGTCCGTCCATCCCGCTGATGTCCACCGCGCCCGCAAGGTCGATCTTGAAGAACTGTTTGACCACGGCATTGCTGCCATCGCCGCGCCCGTGCCCATCGCGCTCATCCACGATGAACTCGTGATTGTTGAGGGCCGTGATCTCACTGACGCCCGAGCCGGTGGTCAACAGATAGGCGTACTCGTGAGTGACGCCGGAAGCAATGTCCACAGTGACGATATGCAGCAGTTTGGTGGCGCCTTCGTTATTGTCCTGGATCAGGGAATTCTGCATGATGCCGACCAGGGTACTTCCATCCGGCGTGATAGCGAGGCCCTCCATACCCTTGTTCGCAGTGCGTCCGACGGTGTTGCCGCTGGTCTCGGTACTGCCCACCGGACTAAGGTTGGTCACGTAGAAGTAAGACGGGAGCTGGAAGGAGCGGGTCCGCTTGCCGGTGAGCCGGTCGAACTGGTAGATGTAGGGACCGTATTCGTCGGAGATGAAAACGCTGCGGCGGTCGTTGGAAACGCGGATGCCTTCGGAATCCAGGCGCGCGTCGGCGGAGTTGCCGGAGTTCAGCGCGGCGTCGAAGTTGTCCGAACGCCCGGTAAAGAAGTGCTGCAAGACGTTATTGATGGGCGGCGCGCCCGAACCGACACCCAGGCCGGCCCCGCTGCCATAAGTGAGAGCCGAGCCGCTCCAAAGCAAGGTAGTGTCGCGCAGAATCGGGGTGAGGTTGAAGGGCAGGCCGATGCCGTTGTTATTCGGCGACAGATCCATGACAATCGTGTGAAACCGGTTCACGTAACTGACGGTGTCATCGATGAAAGAGTCGTACGAGACGGCGTTGGGGCCGCGGTCGGGAACGGCGACAAACGTGTTGCCGGAAGCCCAGGCGATTCCGGACCCGAAGCCGCCCAGAAGGCTGGCGGACACGCCGTTCTCCAGAGGGTATCGCAGGCCGGATAGATCCTGCCACGCGCCGGCCCGCGATTGATCCAGGGTGCCCACAGCCAGCAGTTGCACCTGGGCGCGCGATGGCGTCAGCGCTGCCAAAACACAAACACAGGAAATCAAGACACTACGACTGATCAGATTTTTCACGGGATGATCCACTCCAGCAGGTGAACTTACTTGCGAGGTTTATGGTATTGCATGACGGGAGTCAGGTCAAATGAAAATCTGATGACAGGTTCTCCAAAGGATCGGCGCGAATCTACTTCTTCCTGCGCCGTCCGCAGGCCAGATTTTCGTACGCCAGCCGTTTCACGCTCCGAATGTCGATCGTGCCGTGCGCCGCATCCAGGTCGGCGGTGACCTCCACGTGGTAACCCAGATCGCCGATCACGCCGGAGTATCCTCGTACCTCGAAGATGCGCCTGGCCTGCTCGCTGATAAACACCGGCTTCTTTCCGTTTCGAAGACAAGTCTCGGCGCACTCCGGGTTGGTCGGGCCCAGCTTGCCGGACTGGGCGCGGGCGGTGGCGCATTGCTCGTCCGAGAACCAGCCCGTCCAGGTGACCTGCGCCGCCGGCAGCGCGGCCGCCAGCATCAGTATCATCAGCCCGCAGCGCACTTCAGCTCCGTCCGTTCTTCAGAATCTCGATGCTGCCATTGTTGTTGTTCAGCCGCATGGGGCATCCGCCGCCGCCGATGTTCCCATTCAGCGAATCGGCGCTGATGTCGCCCGACACCGTCATCGGAAACTCGGAATGGATCTTGCCGAACGAAGTCTTGGCCGTGACCGCGTAGCTGGCGTTGTCCGGTACCCGCACCCGCACCGCGGAAAAGCTGGTGCGGATGCCCACCGGCCGGCAGGCCTGGCCCAGCAGCGACACTTCCACGCCGCCATTCTGGTTCTCCACGTCCACCTGGCCGGCGACGCCGTCCAGCAGCACCGCGCCGAAGCTGGTCTTCACATTCGCGCTGCTCCGCAAAGCCGACGCCTTCACAGCGCCATTGGAGTCCTCCACCGTCAACGCCCCGGCCACGCGGTCCGCCGTCACCAGCCCAAAGCTGGTCTTCACGGATGCCTCCGCGCCTACGTCCGCCACCGTGATCGGGCTGTTCCCGCCCACGATCCGGATGCCTTTGCGCACATCGCTCACATCCACCCGGCCAAAGGAGTTTTCAATGACCGCCACGTCGCCCACGGTGCGCCCGATCACCGGCGAATTCGTCGCATGCACGGAGAGCCCCTTGCCGATATCGCCGAAGCGCACAGCGCCGAAGCTGGTATTCAGCTCCGCCGACCCGGTGACCGCGTTAGCCTCCACTTCACCGTTGGAATTGTTCACCGTCAGGTTCCCCTTGATCGAATTGGCCGACACCTTGCCGAATGAGTTCGTGATGCGCGTTTCGCCGCCGGCGCCGTTCACCGTCACCGATCCGTTGCCGTTCACGATGGTGGCCCCGTGGCCGGGATTGGTCACCGTCACGTTGGCGAAGCGGTTCTTGATATCCACCAGGCCGGTCACCTCGGAGACATCCACGCTGCCGTTCCCATTGCGGATGGTCACGTCGCCCGCATTGCCGGTCACTTCCACCGGGGCGAACGAGTTTTCCAGCCTCTGCGTGCCTTTCCCGTTCCGAAAACTCAGCCGGCCGTGCGCGTTGATCACATCCGCATTGGCCTTCAGATCGTCGATGGATACGCTGCCGAAACTGTTGCGCAAGGTCAGCGGCGCCGTATCCGGCATGGTCACGTCCAGGTTCACCGAATAGGAGATATTGTGGAATCCGAAGAAGCCGTCGCGCTCTTCCTTCGGATACTCCGTGCGCACGATCAGCGACGAGCCGGAAGATTCCATTTCAATGCGGATCTGGTCGGCCAGCCGCCTGGCCTCCGCGTCGTTCGAGCCCGAGACGCGAATGGAGGCGTGCACCTGTACGTCGCGGCCGGCGTGCGTGTGCACCGTCACGTTGCCCATTTTATGTTCCACGCGTACGCTCTGGCCGGCCGGCAGGTTCACGGTCTTGTCGAAGCTGCGCGTGTATTCGCTGCGCGCCAGGGCCGGAATTGCCGTCAGCAGAATCAGGCCGTATTTAATGCGTTTGCCCACTTTGCAGAATCTCCTTCAGAGTTTCCTGTTTCTCCCGATACAACGTCGCCAGCTCGGTGCGCAGATCCGGGTTGAAGCGGTTGCGATCGGCCGCCGAGCGCACCTCGCCGATCTCCGAATCGAGCACGAGCAACTTCTCGCGGACGGCCACCGCCAGCGGGCTCTCCGCCGCCGCCAGCTTCGGCTGCGCCAGGCGGGACAGCTTCTCAATCGAGGCCCGGTAGGCCGCCTCCGTGCGTTCGACTTCGTTAAGCGCCTGTTCGGTCAGGAAGTCGCCGCCCTGTTGCGCTACCGGCGCCGGCTGCGGGCGCAGGAACACGAAAGCCGCCACCGCCGCCACCAGCAGCGCCGCAATCCCCGCGATAATCCGCCAGTCGAATATGGGCTTCCGGGCCGCCTTCTGCTGCGCCGCCAGGACCTCGCGGATCTTCGGCCAAAGGTCGGGCGTCTCCCATTCCTCGCGCAGCCCGGGGGCCACGTTCGAAATCTCGCCCCATAGCCACAATTCGCGCCGGCAGGCATCGCAGCTTTTGGCGTGCTCGCGCGCGTCGGGCAGCAGTTCCGGCACGGCCAGGGCGCGCTCCAGATCTTTGCAGTCGAACGTCATTGGCGCGCCTCCTTCAGCAGCCGCTGGAGCTCCCGCTTGGCTTCGAACAACCACTTTTTCGATGTGCCTTCCGGGATCTCCAGGATAGCGGCGACTTCCGAATGCCGGAAACCTTCCACCTCGAACAGCCAGAACACCATCCGGTACTGCGGATGGATGCGGTCGAGCGCGTGCCCGATGGCCACCTGCAAGGGTACGTTGCTCGGCATCGCCGGCTCGACCGCCAGCGGCGTCTCCGCCTGCCGCCGCCGTTTGCGTCCCGCGTCGTAACAGCAATTGATCAGGATGCGGTACACCCAGGCCGCCAGGCCGTGATCGAACTGTATGGCCGCCGCCCCGCGATAGATCTTCAGGAACGCTTCCTGCACCGCATCCTCGGCATCCGCCCGGTCCTGCAGCAGATGGAAAGCAATGCTCTTCATCCGCCCGGCATGCGCGGCGTAGATCTCCTCGAACGCGGACAGATCTCCGCGCTTGGATGCCTGAGTCAGGCTAGCGTCATTGCGGGCGCTCAACCGTCCGGCCGCCATTGCCAGGGGCATTCTACCTGATATAACGATCCGGCGGGGACAATCGTTCTAAAGATTTCGGGAGACTGCCGCTCTTTACTGTTCCAGGCGGAAGGTAATGGCGATGGTGGTCACCACTTCGACCGGCAATCCGTTCAGCAGCGTCGGTTGGTAGCGCCATTGCTTGACCGCATCCATGGCGGCTTTGACCAATTCCCCGTCTACGGATGTGTTGATCGCCGAAAGGCCCAACAGATCGCCGCTCGTGGAAATCACCGCGCGCAGTAGTACGGTGCCCTCGATTCCCGCGGCCGCGGCGCCCGGCGGGTAGACCGGCTTCGCCATCGAGATCAGCTTGGTGGCCTGCACGTTGCCGCCGACGCGTATGCGATGCGGCGTGCCTTGGGGCGGCGGCAGCGGCCCTTTGCCCACTACCACCATCGATTCGCTCACCTGTCCGAGAGCCATTGCAATATTGGTCAGGCGGTCGGCCGGCAGCACAATGGTCTTGCGGAATTCCGCGAAGCCCTGGGCGCGCACCTCCAGCGTGTACGATCCGGCCGGCACCGAGAACCTGTATTCGCCAGCCGCATCCGCCCGCGCGGCCTCCTCGCGGCTGGTCTTATTCTTCAGCAGGATCATGGCCCCCGGTATTACGGCGCCGCTGGGATCCCGCACCGTCCCGGTGAGCGTGGCAGTCTGCCCGGATCCCTGCGCGTGCACCGCCGCGAGCGGCGTCAGCAACGCCGCCACCGCCGCGATGGCGATGAAGCAGGCAGCCGGGCGCAACCCTCGCCGGTTGCGGCGGGGATCGAGCAAGGCGCGCACGCGTTGCTCCAGGTCCGCCGTGGCTGCCATGCCCAGCGCCGCCGCATGGGTCCGATGCGGCGCCACCGACCGCGCCAGTTCCACCAGGTGCCGCGCATAGGCCGGCCGGCTGATCCCGCCGTTGACCACCGCATCGTCGCAGGAGTGCTCCTGCTCGCACCGGAATTGCGCCGCTGCCAGCCACGCCAAAGGATGAAACCAGTAAACCGCGGTCGTGATTTGCGCCAGCAGCCAGAGCAGCGGGTCCCGCCGCCGCGCGTGCGTCAATTCATGCTGGAGCACCACCTGGCGGCGTTCCGCATCCCACCCGCCGGCGGTGTCCGGCAGCACCACGGTGGCGGTGAAGATGCCGCAGGTGAGCGGCACTTCGGTCTCACCGCTGAATTTCAGCCTGACTGCGCCGCCCGGCCCGATCCGGACGCCATTCCGCGCGCGCCTCAGCATCAGCGCCAGGCGGATATGCCCGATAGCCAACCGCGCCAGCACCAGGAGCGCGCCAGCCAGCCAGATCGCCGCCGGCCACGGAATCCGGCGCGCGGTATGCGCCGGCGCCACCCATGTGTCCGCGGGGGCGTCCGCCGCCGCCGCCGGGACCACCGGCGGCGTCACCACCGGCATGTTCACGGGAACATTCCAAACCGGCAGCACCAGCGAGAGAACCGGCAGGACCAGCACCGCCGCCAGCGCGCAGGTCCACAGAAAATAGCGGCTGGACGCCGCGGCCCGGCGAAAGGCGAGCGCCAGCAGGCTCCAGGCCGCCAGAATCACGGTCGCCCGGGCGGCGATATCGATCAGAAATTGCGTGGATGGCATTACTTAAACTCCTTCTCGTTTGGCCTTTTCGATGAGCGCGGAAAGGCGGTCCAACGTATCCCGCTCCAGTGCCCCGCCCTTCAGGTTCAGCAGCGCGGCGATGGCCTGCTCGGTGGAATTGTCGAAAAACGTCGCCACCATGTGGCGCAAAGCGGACTGGCGGGCCTTGTCGCGCGGCACGATGGGCAGATACACGTAGCGCAGGGCCTGCTCCTGGTGACGCACGTGGCCCTTCTCCTCCAGCACCCGCAGCTTGGCGCGCACCGCCGAATAACCGGGCGGATCCGGCAGCGCCTGGTGGATCTCCCCCGCCGAAGCCCGGCCCCGGCTGTACAGGATGTCCATGATCTGCCGCTCGCGGCGGCTCAGAGTTTTTCCCTTCATACAATATGCTGCAAAAGCAGCACGATGCTTTAAAAGTAGCACCGGCCCTGCCGCCGGTCAAGGTCTATAATGGGACCATGAGTTTTCGGCTGGCCGTCAACTACACTCCCCGGGGCGATCAGATCGCCGCCATCGGCGACCTGGTGCGCGGCATCCGGGACGGGGAGGCGCACCAGGTCCTGCTGGGCGTCACCGGCTCCGGCAAGACCTTCACCATGGCCAAAGTCATCGAGGCGGTGGCCCGCCCGGCGCTGGTCCTGGCGCACAACAAGACGCTGGCCGCGCAGTTGTTCCACGAGTTCAAATCCTTCTTTCCCGATAACGCCGTCGAATACTTCGTCAGCTACTACGATTACTACCAGCCGGAAGCCTACATACCCTCGAGCGACGTCTACATCGAGAAGGAAGCTACCATCAACGACGAGCTCGACAAGCTGCGCCTGTCCGCCACCCGCTCCCTGTTCGAGCGCCGTGACTGCGTCATCGTCGCCAGCGTGAGCTGCATCTACGGCCTGGGCTCGCCGGAAGCCTACTACGGCATGCTGCTGATGCTCGAAAAAGGCCAGAAGATCTCCCGCCACCAGATCGTCTCGCGCCTGGTGGACATCCTCTACGACCGCAACGACGCGGACTTCCGCCGCGGCACTTTCCGCGTGCGCGGCGACGTCATCGAAGTCTATCCCACCTACGACGATCACGCCTACCGCATCGAGCTGTGGGGCGACGAAATCGAGAGCCTCTCCCAGATCGATCCGCTGCTCGGCCAGGTGCGCCAGACCTATCTCCGGCTGCCGATCTATCCTAAGACGCACTATGTCATGTCCGAGGAGACCAGGAACTCGGCCATGGCCAGCATCGTCACCGAGCTCGACTGGTGGCACAAGGAGCTGGAAAAGCAGGGCAAGCTGATCGAAGCGCAGCGCCTCTGGCAGCGCACCATGTTCGATCTCGAAATGATGAAAGAGATCGGGTACTGCCACGGCATCGAAAACTACTCGCGGCATTTCTCGGGACGCTTGCCGGGCGAGGCGCCGCCCACCCTGCTCGATTACCTGCCGCACGACGCCCTGATCCTGATCGACGAAAGCCACCAGACCATTCCGCAGTTGCACGGCATGTATCACGGCGACCGTTCGCGCAAGGAGGTGCTGGTCGCCCACGGATTCCGCCTGCCCAGCGCGCTCGACAACCGTCCGCTGACCTTCGAGGAGTTCGAAAACCGCGTGTCGCAACTGGTCTACGTCTCTGCGACTCCCGGCCCTTATGAGTTAACCAAGTCCGCAGGCGTGGTGGTGGAACAAATCATTCGCCCCACGGGACTGCTCGATCCGCAAGTCGAAGTACGCCCCGTCAAGGGCCAGGTGGACGATCTGCTGGGCGAGATCCGCCGCCGCGTGGAGAACAGCCAGCGCGTGCTGGTGACCACCCTCACCAAGCGCATGGCCGAAGATCTGGCCGAATACTACTCCGAAGTCGGCGTGCGCTGCCGCTACCTGCATTCGGAGGTCAGCACGCTCGACCGCATCAAAATTCTGCGCGACCTGCGGCGCGGCGAATTCGACGCCTTGATCGGCATCAACCTGCTGCGCGAGGGACTGGATCTGCCGGAGGTCTCCCTGGTGGCGATCCTGGACGCCGACAAGGAGGGCTTTCTGCGTTCCAGCGGCTCCCTGATCCAGACCATGGGCCGCGCGGCGCGGCATGTGGAAGGGCGCGCCATCCTGTACGCCGACGTGATGACCGACAGCATGCGCCACGCCATCGACGAGACCACCCGCCGCCGCCGCGTACAGCAGGAATACAACGAGCGGAACGGCATCACCCCGCAGTCCATCATCAAGCCGATCGATATGAGCCTGGTGGCCATTGCGGAAGGCGATTACGTCACCGTGCCGCTCGAATCCGACGACGAGATCGAGAAGATGACCGCCGAGCAGCGCGATCGCTTCCTGGGCGAGCTGGAAGAGCGCATGCGCGAAGCGGCGCGCAAATTCGAATTCGAGAAGGCCGCCCAGATCCGCGACAAGCTCAAGGCGCTGCGCGCGCAGACGGTGGAAAGCGTCGCGGCGGGGGGCAGTCTTTAGTCCGCCCGCGACAGGATCCAGGCCACGGCCTCGCTGAAAGTCGCCAAACCGCCGCTGCCGATCCGCACCGGTACGCAGCCGGCGGAACCAGCGGCGGCCTCATCGCTGTCCCGGTCGCCGATCAGGAAACAGTGACCCGCTGCCACGCCGAAATCGGCCAGGGCGCGCCGGAGCATGCCGGCCTCCGGCTTGCGGCAATCGCAACCCTCGGCCTGGGAATGCGGGCAGTAGTAGATGCGGGCAATCGACACCCCGTACGGCGCGAGCAGGCGGAACAGCGCGGCGTTCACGGCGATGAAATCGCGCACCGAAAAGTAGCCCAGGCCGATGCCCTGCTGGTTGGTCACGATCACCAGGCGATAACCGGCCTGCTGGAGGCGGGCGAGACCCTCCCCTACCCCAGGCAGCAGCACCGCTTCCCGCGGATCGCTCAAATAAGGTCGATCTGCGAGCAGGGTGCCGTCGCGATCGAGGAAGACGATGCCTTTCGGCGGAGCGCCTGTCACGGCGGACGGCGGCGCCGTCGATCCCGCCGCCAGGATGCGCTCGACGATCTGGCTGCTGCTGACCGCATACGCCACCGGTATGGCGACAACCTGGCCGCCGTAAGCCGTCACCGCTTCCGCGGATCGCAGCTTGTCCGGACGGTAATCGCCGCCCTTGATGTAGAAATCCGGCTGCCAGCGCTGCAACTGCGCCAGGGGACGCTCGTCATCGAGCAGCGTAACTATATCTACACAGCCGAGACCGGCCACCACCCGCATGCGTTCCTGCTCGGGGCAGATGGGCCGCAGCGAACCCTTATACGTGCGCACCGAGCGATCCGAATTGACCGCCACCAGCAGGACGTCACACAAGGCGCGGCTGCGCTCCAGGTAATCCACGTGGCCGGCGTGCAGCAGGTCGAATGCGCCGCAGGTGTATCCCAACTTCCGGCCCGCACGCCGCAACTCGGCCACTGCCGCATCCACCGCATCCGGGGCGAGGATTTTAGACATGGCGAGGGGAGCGCGCAGCCCGGGGGCGCAGGGCAGCCGCCACCGCTTGTGCCAGCTTTTCGCGGGAAATAGCCACCGTGCCGGGCTCTCCTACCGCCAGGCCCGCCGCCAGGTTCGCCAGCCAGACGGCATCCCCCATACCCGCACCCGCGGCCAGCGCCACTGCCAGGGCAGCCAGGGCCGTGTCGCCGGCCCCGGTGACATCGTACACCTCGCGCGCAAAGCTGGCAAAATGCTGTTCGCTGCCGCCGGCCTGGAACAGCGTCATACCATCTTTGCCCTCCGTGACCACGATCGCGGTGGAACCGGCACGGCTGCGCAAGTGGCGGGCGGCGGCCAGCGTCTCCTCATGCTGGCGCACCGGCAATCCGGTGAGCAGGGACAATTCGTGCCGGTTGGGCTTGATGACGGTAGCGCCCTGGTAGCGGTCGAAATCGGCACCTTTCGGGTCCACCGCCACCGGTTTGCCACAAGCTCGGGCGGCGGCCAGGATACCCTTGACCACCGGTCCGGTGGCGAAACCCTTGGCATAGTCCGAGATCAGGACGGCGTCCACGCCCGGCATCAGCCGGGCAGCGCGGCGGATCACTTGCCGGCCGAGGTCCGCATCGATCGGGGCGGTCTCCTCGTCGTCGATGCGCACCACCTGCTGGTCGTGCGCCACCACCCGGAGTTTCACCGTTGTCGGACGGCCATTCTGCATGGAAAGCTGCGAGCAGTCCACCCCCCGCCGCACCAGAATCTCCCGCAAAATCCGGCCCGCCTCGTCCCGCCCGGCTAATCCGAGGAGTACGGTTTCCGCGCCCAAGGCCCTGACATTGCAGGCCGTATTGGCCGCTCCGCCCGGTACGGCGAAGGCGCCGATTTTGCGCACCACCGGGACCGGCGCTTCCGGGGAGATTCGCTCCACCTCGCCCGTCCAATAGCGGTCCAGCATCAGATCTCCGGCTACTAGGACACGTGTACCGCCGAACTTTTCAACGATCGCAGCCAGGGTGCGGGGCGGTTTGTGGGCGCGCGGCGGTGGGGGCATAGGTGCCGTTTTACGCGTCAGAATAGCATGCGGCGGCCGCCGGCCGGCCCGGCCCTCCAAAACAATCGGCAGCGAAAATGTTTTATTTCAATGCCTTCTAAGGGTTCCGCGAAAATCTTAGAACGCTACTAGGTGGGATCTTAGATCGTTCGGCATGCAAGACCCTACCCCAAGCGGCTCCCCGGCGGGCCCGCGTGGATCCCCGCAAGTCATTTCAACAGCGATATTTGCAGCTCAACAACGGGTTTTCGCCGGCGGCTCCGGAGGACTCGTTAGAAATGGTACTGTAGTACTCCAAAAATTTAAGGCACAAATGTGCGGCAGTGTGGTATATGTTTCGTATGCGAATTTTGCTTGCCTCGCTCGCTTCGCTTTGTCTGCTTCTGGTCCTACCGGCGTACGGGTCCATCATAGTCGTCTCCGGTGAGGTGACGGAAATCCCGGCTCCTGCCTCCATCCAGCCGGGCCAGTTGTTGAGCGATTCCGCCATCTATCTGTTTAACGAACAAGTTGACCTTACGCTCCCGTCCTCGGTGACGGTCGGCATTTCGCAGCCGGGCTCGTACACCGTAGGCGGCTCCACGCCGCTAACCCCGGGCACCCTGGCGGCAGGCGTTACCGTCAATAGCTACCTCTTGCGTGCCGCACCCGAGTCGAATCCAGCAGACGCGAACAATCGGCAATTCGAAGGTGAGATCACGTTTGGCGATGGCGAGAAGATTATCGGCATCATGCTCGGCGCGGACAATATCGGTGCCACCGACATCATCTTTGGCGCCCCGGGCACCAGTTACCCCCCGGGTTCGCTCGCCAATGGGGGTCTCGAGCCGGGCGATTTCATTTGGGTTTCCGGTAACGACGAAACGGTTTATGTCAGCTTCCATGTCGACGCCGATACCAGCGGCATGGACATGATTCGCATTTTGACCAGCACCGTCCCCGAACCGGCGGATTTCCTCCTGATGGGTTCCGGTCTCGCGGTGCTCGGCCTCCTGAAGAGACAGTCGCTGCGCCGTCTGTTTCATCGCTAAGGCGTAGCTTCCATCGAGTCGTACCAACGCAGAACGTGATACGGATCTGCGAATCCAGTGGGCGTGAACTTTACCAGTGCGCCTACCGTGCGCCGCAAATCGGATAACTGGCCGTTAACCAGCCGCAGGCGCGCTGTCGATTTGAGGGTAAACATGGTCACCCCGCCTATGCGCAGCCGGCCGAAAGCGGGGCCCGCAACTCCGGCGAAGGGTGCCAGGTCTTCTTCTGTCAGGAAAGGTTGAATCCGGCGTTGCTGAACCAAGGCCGCGATACCCGCCGGTGGTATGCCGGCCGTCGCCAGTACCGGCGGCGGCGCCGTGTTGACATCGAACAGGCCGGTCGAACCAAAGACCGATAAACAATCCTCCAGCCCTTCGCGACGCAACAAACGACGCGCCTCATCCGCCGGCGCGGGCTGCCAGGCGCCGTAAAACAGATCCGGCGTCACCCCTTCCACCGAAAGCAACTCCTCAACATCCTGGAACGCCGCATGCGCCGCCGCATAGGGGGGACGCAGCGTCTGGTAGAACACGTCGAACGGCGTGGGCATGGGGGACGGCGGAGACCGCCAGTCCACGATGGCGGCGGTGATCTGCTGCGCCCGCGAGTCCGGTACGCCGAGATTCATCAGCAGTTTGAAGAGATCGTTCGGGTCCGCGGAATTGATGTTCAGCTTGGAGGTTTCCGGAATAATCTCGACCACGGTTTGGCCTTCCGGGAAATCGAAGGTGTAGTATGGCCCCAGCGACTGATAACGCGGCACGTCGGGATGGCCGCGCCGCCACCACATGTAGAGCAGCGCGCGGCGCAGGCCGCCCTCGGCCAGATTGTGGCTGCGCAAGTCGTCGACCGCCGTGGCGCTTCGCTCAGCCTCGCCACGGACCGTATCCGCCAGCGCGATGGCGATGGCCGAGAGCGCCGCGGAGAGCCACAGTACGGCCAGAAGAGCAGAGCCGCGCCGGCGCCGGTCAGTAATCGACATAGTTCACCTTCAGCGCGCGCGTAATGGGAATGGCGGCGGTCACGGTGAGCGGACGCAGGCGGGCGCGGCGATCCTCGAGCGGCGCCATCTCCACACGGATACCCATCGGCCAGCGCGGGAGTACCCAGTCCGGCCGCCAGCGCTGGTATTCCGGTTCCGGCTCCGGCTCCAGGTAGGAGAACCGGCAGAATGCCAGCTTGTCGGCGAGGATGAAAGACTGCGGTCCGGCCTGGATCGGCTGGAACATCGGTATCGTCTGTCCGGAAGCCGGATCGGGAGCCATGCCGAGGCACATCCGGCCCGCGCTGAGCGCGCCGGAATAGAGAAACTCGTTGACGATCAGCCGCACACCCAGGCCTTCCGCGCCGGGAATCACTTGCATCTCCAGAACCAGGGGCCGGCCGCGCCATTCCTCCTCGAGCGAGTACGTGGAGACCAGCCGCATGGATTGCGGCTTGCCTTCAAAGAACGGAAAGATCTCTCCCGGCGCATTGGAATCGGGAGGGCAGATGGCTTTGACCGGCATAAAGCCGGCGAGTTCCTGTTCCAGAATACGCTGCGCGCCGGCCACCCGGCGGTTCTCCATCAGGCGGTCTTCGGTCTTGTGCATGGCGTTGAAGCCCAGCCGGATGGCGGCCAGCATGCCGACCGACAGGACGCTCAGGAGGGAGACGGCGATCACCACTTCGATGAGCGTAAGTCCGGCTTCGGAGCGGGACCGGCTCATTGGAAATCCTCCGGGCGCAGCACGTCCGTGCGATAGCCGTTCAACTGGAAGCTGCGACGCTCCCCTCCGGCCATCCACCAGATTTCCAGCTCCATGCGATCGAGCACCGGCGCGCCCGGCGCGGGATCGGGGGGCATATCGAATCGCGTCATGCGCGCCCGCCAGCCGCCCGGAACACCGCCGGTGAGAGCGGGGTCCAGGCTGCCCTGCACCACAGTGTTGAGCGGAAAATGAATGTCCAGCAGCAGTTCGTCCATCTTGGACCGCGCCAGCAGCACCGCCCGGTCGCGGTTCGTGACGCGCGTGGCGTTGCGCATGGAGTTGGTGATTTCCGCCATCAGGCCGACCACCGCGATGCCCATGATCAAGGTGGCCACCAGCATTTCGAGCAGCGTGAACCCGCGCCGTCTCATGGGGACTCCGGCTGGGTGATCTCGGTGACGCCGGTGATCGGATTCAGTCGCACGATACGCCGCAGCCCGTGCGGGTTCGCCACTTCGATGGCCATGCGGGGCGGCGCCGCTCCGGGAAGAAACAGAAAATGGCGCGGCTCATCGGAAGGCTCCGGCAGCGGAGGCAGGACCGCATCCACCACCACACCGCGCGGGAGGTTCAGCCGGCGGGCATAGGTGGCGTCGGCGGATTGCAGCGTGATGGCGTTGTCCTTGACGGAGACGGAGAGTTCCATGGCCTGCTGCCGGCGCTCGGCGCGATTCGCGGCGGCATTCATGAAGGCGGCCACCGATCGCGCGCCGGACGATAAACGTATGTTCTCCAGCCCCGCCATGGTGCTGGGGAAGGAGATGGCCACAATCAGCGAGATGATGGCCAGCACGACCATCAGCTCCATCAGGGTGACGCCGCGTGCCCTATTTCCAGTTGACGATATCGGCATTCACTCCCTCCCCGCCGGGCTGCCCGTCGGCGCCGTAACAGATGATGTCGGGCTCTTCCCCGTGTTCCCCCGGATACTTGTATATGTAAGGGTGCTTCCACGGATCCAGCGGGACGTCCTTGCGCAGATAAGGCCGCAGCGCGTCCAGGCCCTGCTCCTGCGTGGGGAAGACGCCATTGTCGGCGTGAAACTGCACCAGGGCCCCTTCGAAGGTGTTGATCTGCACGCGGGCGGCGGCCACGCGCGCCTTGTCGGTCTGCTTGAACAGATTCGGCCCCACCAGCACGGCAAACAGCGCGATGATGATCACCACCACCATCATCTCGATCAAAGTAACGCCCGCCTGGGTCCGTCTGCGTCGGTTGGCTGTTTTCATATGTTCACGTCATTGATGCTGGTGATGGCCACCAGAATACTCAGGATAAACCCGCCGACGATCACCCCCATCACCAGGATGACCAGCGGCTCGAAGATGGCCGTGAATCGCTTGATGGAGGCACGGGTATCTTCTTCGTAGATGTCGGCCATGCGGTTGAACATGGCGTCCAGGCGGCCGGTCTCTTCCCCGACCGTGAGCAGGTGCCCGGCCAGCGGCGGAAACACCGCCACCTTGGTCAGCGGGGCGGCAATCCCCTCGCCGCGTTTGACTCCCTGGGAGACGGCCTCCAGGCCGCGGGCGATGAAACGGTTGTTCAGGATGCCGCCGGAGATCGCAATCGATTGCACCAGCGGCACGGTGTTGGCGACCAGCGTTCCCATGGCGCGCGCAAACCGCGCCGTCTCGGCCTTGCGGAGCGTGTCGCCCAACAGCGGCAGCTTCAGACGCCAGGCATCCCATCTGAGCCGGCCCTTGAGCGTGCTGATGTAGAGCCGCAGGGCGGCCCCGATAGCGGCCAGCACCAGGGCCACCACCCACCACCAGGTCTTCACGGTGTTGCTCACCTGCAACATGATCTGCGTCGGCAGCGGCATCTCCATGTGCGAGTCTTCAAACAGCGAGGCAAAGCGCGGCACCACGAAGGTCAGCAGGATGATGATCGAGACCAGGCCCACCAGGCACAACAGCGCGGGATAGATCATCGAAGAGATGATGTAGTTGCGCAGATCGTTGCGCGAGCGCTCGAACTCGGAGAGGCGCTCGAAGATCACCGCCAGCGATCCGGAGGCCTCGCCGGCCCGCACCATGTTGATGTACAGGTCCGAGAAGTACTCGCCGTGCGTGGCCAGGCTGTCGGCCAGGGACTTGCCGCCCTTGAGCACGCGGAGCACGTCCAGCACGATGGCGCGAAAGCTGGCGCGTTCCGTGAGCTCGGCGGTGATGGAGAGCGCGCGGTCGAGCGGCACGCCGGCGTTCAGCAGGGTGGAGAGCTCCTGGGTAAAGAACAGGACATCCTGCCGGTTGCCGCGCAGAAAGGCGGGCAGCTTCAGCTCCACCGATTTCTGCGGCGCCACGCCCACGTAGACCGGCGTCAACCCCTGCTTGCGCAGCTCACGCGCCACGATCCGGTCGGTATCGCCGTGGAGCCGGCCCGTGCGGAGTTTACCGTCGGATGCTACCGCGCGATAGAAGAATGTAGCCATTGAAAAGCGACCGCGCTAAAGGTCCTGCGTGACCCGTACAACTTCCTCGACCGTGGTGACGCCCAGCTTGATCTTGCGCCAGCCGTCCTCGCGCAGGCTGCGCATCCCGTAGCGGCGGGCGGCGGTGGTGAGCTGGCCGGCATCTTCATTCTTCATGATGCGCGCGCGCAACTCGTCGTTCAGCTCCATCATCTCGAAGATCCCCATGCGGCCCACGTAACCCGACCCGTTGCAGTTGTCGCAACCGGCGCCCTTGAAGCTTTGCAGCCGCTCGCCTTCGGGCGAAATCACGCTGGCGGCCGGCGTGCGGCACCGCTCGCAGACGAGCCGCACCAGCCGTTGGGCCAGCACCCCGACCAGCGAAGACGTCACCAGGTAATTCTCTACCCCCATATCGGTCAGGCGGGTGATGGCGCTGGGGGCATCGTTGGTGTGCAGGGTAGAAAAAACCAGGTGGCCGGTGAGCGCCGCGCGGATGGCGATATCGGCGGTCTCCCGGTCGCGGATCTCGCCCACCATGATGACGTCCGGGTCCTGGCGCACGATATGTCGCAGCCCCGAGGCGAACGTCAGGCCAATCGCAGGATTGACGTGGATCTGGTTGATCCCGTCCATCTGGTATTCGACCGGGTCTTCGATGGTGATGATCTTCTTGTCGGGAATGTTGATGCGCTTGAGCGCCGAATAAAGCGTCGTGGACTTGCCGCTGCCGGTCGGCCCGGTCACCAGGAAGATGCCGTGCGGCTGCGAGGTGAAATGCTCCATCCGGGACAGCATGGCATCCTCGAAACCCAGACGGCGCAGGTCGTAGAAATCGCCCGCGGAGCGGTCCAGCAGGCGCATGACCACGCTTTCGCCGTACAGCGTGGGCAGGGTGGAGACGCGGAGGTCCACTTCGCGGCCCAGGATCTTGATCTTGATGCGCCCGTCCTGCGGCAGGCGGCGCTCGGCGATATTCAGCTTGGCCATCAGCTTCAGGCGCGATATGACGGCGGCCTTCAGCTCGCGCGGCGGGGCTTCCTGGTTGAACAGCACGCCATCCACGCGGAAGCGCACGCGAAACTCTTTCTCGAACGGCTCGATGTGTATGTCGCTGGCGCGGTGTTCGATGGCTTGCGCGATCATGGCGTTGACCAGCCGGATGACCGGCGCTTCGCTGGCCATGTCCCGCAAGTGCTCCAGGTTTTCCTTGTCTTCCGCGGTGCCGAATTCGACTTCCGGGTTCTGCTCGGCGGACTCGCCGTAGTGCTTGTCGATAGCGTCCCGGACGTCCTGTTCGGCCGCCAGCACGGCCTCGATCCTGAGCCCGGAAAAAGCGCCGACCGCGGCGATGGTCTCGAAATCCAGAGGATCGGCCATGGCCAGCGTCAGGGTGGAGTCCTGCACGGCGTACGGCACGAACAGGCTCTGGCGCATGAAACGCGGCGAAAGGCCTTCCAACTCGGGCGCGGCCGGCGGCGGCGACTCCAGCGTGACCAGCGGCAGGCCCAGTTGTTCCGAGAGCGCCGCCAAAACATCCCGCAGCGCGACGAACCCCATGTCGACCAGAATCTTGCCGATCTTATCGCCGCGCTCCCGCTGCAGCTCCAGAGCTTTCTCGAGATCCTCGGGCTGGATCAGGCGGCGCGCGATCAGCGCCTCACCCAGGCGCTGGGCCCTGGGCTCCGTGAACTGCGTGCCGGCTTCCGGCGCGGCGGTCATGTTCAGAACTCCACCTCGCGGATGGCGGTCTCGCGCGTCGCGTTGCTCAGCAACTGCTGCCGTTCGGCTTGCATGACGATCTGCGCCGGAATGCCGCTGGTCTCCTCCCAGGAGTAGTGGAACAAGGTCACCGCCACCACCACCTGTTCGCTGGGCGGCAGGTTTTCGAGTGAGGCGGCGGAGGCGATCAGCATGGCTCGCATGTTTTGCTTGAGCACCGGCAGGCGCTGCAGTTTGCGGTCGTGCCAGCGGGCGATCTCGGGTTTGGTGAACCGCTGGTGAAAGGGGCTCAGGTTGGGGGTGACCACCAGGTTGACCTCGGCGCTGAACACCGCCCCGTAACCCTCCAGGTAAACACCGCGCGTGGGGCCCAGCAGATCGAAGGAATCCGGCGTATTGGCGCGGGTTAGGCGGCCGTCAAAATCCCGTTCCACGGCGGCCAGGGCGGTGCGCGTAATCCGGCTGTGCGCCGGAGCGCCCTGCCCCGCGAAAAACAGCGCCAGAAAAATCGACAGGACGTTCATCGCGCGTCCTTGGACGGATCGCCGGCGCTGGCCAGGATCAGGGCGTTACGATGTTTCCGCTCCACCTCGACGTACTGATCGAAGCGCACCTGCATGGCCTGGATATCCAGCTCATGCTGCTTCTCGGATGCCGAGAGCAACGCCTGTGTCCTGGCTTCGCTGGCGGCCACCGCTTTGGCGACCGCATCGCTCAACTGCCGGGAGAAGTTGGCCTCCAGGGCGGCCCGCTCGAGGCCGGGCGTGGGCGCGTTGGCCTGGGGCGCGGGACGCGTCAGCGCGAAGACCACCAGGGCGATGGAGAGCATGGCGGCCGAGGCGAAACCCAGGCGCGCCGCCGATCCCCAGAATGCATTCCAGCCGCGGCTCAGCGCCGAGGGTTGAAACACCGGATCGGAGACAAACCCGATGCGCTGCGGGATCTCTTCGTCGCGCAGCGACAGGAGGGCCGCCTCCGTGCCGCGCAGGCGTTCGAGTTCTTCCCGGCAGGCGGCGCAGGTCCGGACGTGAACTTCCGTCAGCCGGCGCTCGTTTTCGTTCAGCTCCTTAAAGAAATAGTCCCGCAGATCGAATGGCGAGCAACTCATATTACACCTCGTGCTTTCACCGGAGCCAGTTCGGTTTTCAGCAGCTCCAGGGCCGTGTACAGCCGCGATTTCACGGTGGAAACCGGGGCCGAGACGATCTCGGCGATCTCTTCGAACTTGAAACCCTGGTAGATCTTGAGGACCACCGTTTCGCGCTGATCGGCGGTGAGCTTGCCGAGCGCGCCGGAGACGGCCAGGGTCATTTCGACGGGAAAGACCGCGTTGCCGCCGAGCGTGACGGCGCCTTCCATGCTCTCCGGCTGGAGTTCTTCGGTTTCCCCTTCGGGCCGCCGCTTGCGGAACAACGAGTAGGCTTCGTTGTGCGCAATACGGTACAGCCACGGCGCGAACCGGGCGGGATCGTCCAGCTTGCGGAGATTCTGGTAAGCCTTCAAGAAAACATCCTGACTCAAGTCCAGAGCGTCTTCCCGGTTGGCCACGATGCGCAGCAGGTAATTGTAGACGCGCCTCTCCCATCGGGAGATGAGCAGGTTGTAGGCCTCCACATCCCCCCGGCACGCCTTACGAATCAGGTCGGCATCCTCGACCGCCCGAAAGATCAAAGCTCCGGCTCCATGAGGAATGACGCCCGCCAGCGGGAAAAAGTCTGACGGGGGTTCAGGTACCAGTGTAGCGGGAGTGAGCGTGTGCGCGGGATCTCAGCGGTAAACGCCGGAGAAGATCGCTCGATAGTCCCCCGACGCGCAAACCGAAAGCCGCCTTCCCAACGGCCGGTCAGCGCCTTCGGATCGCCCTCTGCGGTGCCGGCATATGGAGTCAGCACGCGCGGCACGGTACGCCGGGCCGGCCGCCGGATACTCGAGATACCGTTGTGCCGCTCACAACTCGTTTTCCGGAAGCCGGTTCACCAGTTCGTGCAGAGCATGGCGGTTCAAGTATTGCCGCGCGGCTACTGCCAGTGGCCCGGAATGCCCCAATCCCGTGTCACGTTATGACCGAACTGGAAGCCGGGACCCATCGAGAAGCGGATGGTGTTGCGGCCATTCTGCAGGAGATCCGGGAAAAGATGATCATGCACGAAGTCGGCTTGCACAATCAGGCTGAAGTGTTTGGTCACGTTTATCGCCACGCCGCCGCCGAATCCGTAGAAGGCGGTCCACTCCTCTTCCTTGCCCGAAGGCGCGATGCTGGCCACGATGTGCTTCAAAAGATAGTCGGTGGTGGTGGAGGTGGCCACTTCATTGATGATCCCGGCAGAGGGCCGGATATACGGGGTGAAACGCTTGAAACGCCGATAAGGGAACTCCGGACCCATGGTGAAGGTCTGCGTCACCGAATTGAACGGCAGGGCCGCCACAAAACCGGGAATCTGTTGCTGCAAGTACGGTATCAGGGGGCCGAACTTGTTCTGGATCGCGGTGGTGGCCTGATTGAGCCCGATGGTCGTGTCGCCCGAGCCCCGGCTATAGTCGAATCCCAAGCTGACGTGCCGCGACCAGCGCATACCGGCCTGGATGTGGACGCCGGGTTCGAAAAGACTGATCGCCGGGCTGTTCAGGAACATGAACCCGGAATAGAGCACGAACCTGCCCACGTACGGCTGCCCAATCTCGTGTTCGGGCACCGTAACGTTCTGCTGCCCGAGCAGCAGGGGGACGCCCAACGTGGCGAGCGCAAAACAACGAGAGAGCTTGATGATCGCTGAATCCGGCATTGATTTTGGTATCTTCTGAGTACGGCAGATGGGTTCCAGCGTAACATTTTAGAAGCGCCGGGACCGCATTCGGGCGGCGGAGAGGGTACTAGGCCGGTGGGCTTTGTACCTGACTTCAGGGGTGTTAACGTCTCATTGAGTGTCATGCGCTGGCATTTTCTGATCGCGGTTGCCACGCTGGCGGGCGCGGCGAGCGCCCAAACCGGCGCGCCGGATGTCGTGATCCGGAGTTCCTCCAATGAGGTCCTGCTGGATGTGGTAGTACGGGACGCACACGGCAGGCTGATCAAGAATCTGAAGCCGGGCGATGTCTCGGTCTACGAGGACGGTGTACGCCAGGCCGTGAGTTCCTTCCGGCTGGTGGCCGGCAGCGAGGTGCGCGCCGAAGATCTGAAACAGGCCGAGTCGCTGCGCGCCCCCACCTCGCCGGCCATGGCGCGGAAGGCGGAACGGCCGGCCGTGAATCCGCTGCGCACGGTCAATATAGTCTGCCTGGTCCTGAGCGATCTGAACGCGGACACGCGCGCCCAGGCCTTCGAATCCGCGCTGCAGTTCGTCAACAACGAACTGCGCCCCAACACCTTCATCGGCGTGTTCAGCATGGATTCGAGCGGATTACGGCCGGTGTTTCCGTTTTCCAATAACCGGGAGAACCTGCTGCGCGCGGTGCAACTGGCGTCCACGAATCAACTGCCGGCGATGAACCTGGGATCGGCGGCCATGCTGAATGGGTTGAGCATGAGCACCATCGGCAGTATCACGCCGAACGGTAGCAGCTCGGACGGGACGGCGGACGGATCCAGCGCGGCCAATCCGATGGGCACCCGCGGCGACATCGGGGTAGCCATCATGTCCGGCTTGCGGGAGATCGCGGCGCTACGCGGTCTAGTGAAGCAGATGACTCCCCTGCCTTTCCAGAAGACAGTTTTGCTGATAAGCCCGGGGATCACGCGGCCGCCGGACCTGCTGGAATACTGGGACCTGCTGGTGAAGGACGCGAATCGCGGCGGCGTGAGCTTTTTTGCGCTGGATGTGAATGGGCTGCGGGACGACGTGGATCCCATGGCCTCGGCGGGGGCAATGCTCAATTACGCCGCGAGCCTGAGCCGGGGCCAGCGGACCTCGGGCCAGAGCGCGCAGCTCAACGCGCCGCAGTTCGGCCCGCCGCCCTCGGGCACGGCGCAACTGATGGAGATGGCGCACGAGGACGACATCGTGAAATTCGGAGTGTCGAGCGCCAACGGGCAGGAAGCGTTGCGCGAGCTGGCCGAACGCACTGGCGGCTTCCTGATCGCCAACACCAATAACACCGAGAAGCTCATGGCCCACGTGATGGAGGATGTGGATACGCATTACGAGATCGCCTACCCGCCCGCTTCCAACAACTACGACGGCCATTTCCGGAAGATCGAAGTAAAACTCGACCGGCCCGGTCTCAGGGTGCAGACCCGCGACGGCTACTTCGCGGTCCCGGAGACCGGCGAAGGTCCCGTGACACCCGACGAGATGGCGGCGCTGAAAGCCCTGGACACGCAGCCCCGCCCGCAGGCCTTCGACTTCCTGCTGCGGGCCTATCGTTTTCGCGATACCGGCAACTCGGCGCAGTACGCCATAGCCTTCGAAATGCCCATCTCCAACCTGACGGCCACGGCGGAGCCGGACCTCAAGAGCCACCGGCTGCATGCGTCCCTGTTGGCGCTGGTGAAGAATGCGCAGGGGCAGATCGTAGACCGGGTGAGTAAGGATGTGCCCTCCGAAGTCGCCGACGATCGGCTGGCGGCGGTGCAGGTGGAAACCATGACCTACGAGCACGCGGTCAACCTGCCGCCGGGCCGGTACACGGTGGAGGCGGCCGTGGTGGACCAGGAAAGCAACCACGCGGCGACCGCCGTAACGCGGATCGACAACCGCGAACAGGCCGGACTCGGCCTCAGCGATCTTACCCTGGTGCGGCGCATGGAGGATTTGAAACGTCCCCTGGACCCCGGCGATCCTTTCGAGTTTCCGAACAAGCGCGTGCTTCCGTTTGTGACCACCAACCTTTACGCCGGCGGATTCCCGTTCGTGTATTTCGTGGTGTACCCGGAGAAGGACAATTCTGCCCGGACCGAAATGCGCGTGCGGTTCCTGCGGAACGGCCGCCCGCTGGCATCGCGCAAAGTCACCCTGCCGCCCGCGGATGCATCCGGGTCCATACCCAAGGTCATCGCCGGGTCCAATAAACCCGGCAGCTATGAGGTAAGGATCACCGTCACGCAGGGAAAGACCTCGGTGGAACGAACACTCCAGTACGCGATCGCGGGCAAACCGGTACGCGATCGCGGGCCGATAGCGGAGCTGCCGCGCTAACTGCCCTGTATTTTGGCCTGCATCTTGGCGGCAAACCGCGCGATGTTGACGATGGCCCGCTGGTGCGTCCCTTCGCCGCACTTCTGCTTTTCGTCCCAGGCTTCGACTTTGAAGTTCACCCGCCGATCTTCCACGCCGGTCACCTCGGCGGTGAAGGTGACCGTCATACCCATGGGGGTGGCGGCCAGGTGGTAAACGTCCACGTGGGTCCCGACCGTGTCGTGTCCGGACTCCAGGAGGGGCAGCACCGCGTCCCGGCAGGTGCGCTCCATCCAGCCGATCAGCCAGGGCGTCGCCAATACCCGGGCGCCGGGCAATCCCAGGAAATTGATGGCTACCTCGTCATCCACCAGCAGCTTCTTTTCGAGCTTCGTTCCCACCGGAATTTCCGCCATATGGATTAATAGGATCAGCCTTTCAAACCCGCCAGGACGCCGCGCATGTAGCTGAAAGAAATCTGCATGCCGGGCAGCGGATTGTCACCGTTGATTTCATATTCCAGATTCACACAGCCCTGATAGCCGATCTTGTGCAACTGCTGGAAAATGCCCACAATCGGCATGATGCCCTCGCCCACGTCGCACTGTACGGCGTGCGGCTCGAAGGTACGCAGATCCTTGATGTGCATGTCGAACAGGCGGCTGCCGGCCTCGGCGATGGATTCCACCACGTTGGCGCCGGCGCGGGCCGAGTGGCCCACATCCATGCACAGCCCGCAGCGCGGATCCATGTCGCGCACCACCGCCAGCACGGACTGCGGCGTGGGAAATTGCCTGTCTTCCGGCCCGTGGTTGTGGATCGCGATGCGGATGTTGTATTCCCGGACGAACTTCTCGATGGTGCGCAGGTTGGTGTGGGTGGGGGCGCAGACCATCATGGGCATGCCGCACATGCGGGCGTATTCGAAATACCGGCGGACGTCGTCGGGGTCGTCCTTGGCGAACGAGATGTTGCCGCCGCTGACGATGGTCAACCCCGCCCGCGCGAACTCCTTTCGCCCGCTTTCCAGCTCTTCCGGGCTGCTGCGGTACGGCAGGTGAAACTCCTTGACGCTCACGTAGGGCGTACGCAGCTCCTGGATGCACTTGATGGCCAGCGCCCGGCTGTACTCCCGCAGCGAGTAGCTGGCTACGCCCAGTTTGAAGCCGCCCGCGGATTCCTCCGCGGCCGCGGAGCCGCCCGGCGCGGCCAGGCCCGCCAGGCCCGCCGCCGCCAGAAAACCGCGCCGATTCATTTGGAAGCCCATGATGAACATTCTACATGCACGTGCGCCTGGACGCGGGGTGGACGCAGGGCCCCGGCCGCCAAAAAAACATAGCCGGCGGAGATAAGAATGGCCGGTCCCGGCGCTAACTTTTCGGATATAAATCGGCTCCCCCAAAATTCGACTTTCAATGTTATACTCTTGGCGCGGCCCTTGTAGCTCGCATGTGGGCCGGAAAGACCCAATGATTTCCTTCGCCTTCCCGGTCTCATCCGGTACGGGGTGTTTTCATGCTCGACTTAACTGTGGTTCGAATCATATTCGTGCTCGTATTGAGCGCGTGCGCATACCTGCTGCACCCTTTTCAAGCTGCTCCATCGCCTTGGGCGGCTTTGGCCGGACTGGCGCTCGGCCTTTGTATTATCTTCTTCGAAGTCCGGCTTGAAGCCGTCAGCCTGAAACGGCTGATCGGCGCCGCCATAGGATCGGTGCTGGGCATTATCGGCGCCTTCTTCATGTCGCTGGTGTTGAACTGGGCGCGCACCGAAGGTGGCTCCAGCTCCCAGTTGATTCCCTTCATACAAGTCTGCCTGCTGCTTTGGATGACCTACGTGGGCCTGATCGTCGGCGCGAAAAAGGGCGACATGCTGAACCTGTCGGCGCTGGGCGGGATCTTCGGCGGCGAAAAGGTGTCCAAGAAGACCCACAAGATCCTGGATACCAGCGTGATCATCGACGGCCGCATCGCGGACATCGCCGAGACCGGCTTCCTGGACGGGGTGCTGGTGATCCCGCAGTTCGTACTGCGCGAACTGCAACTGGTTGCCGACTCGGCCGATTCCATGAAGCGGAACCGCGGCCGCCGCGGTCTGGACATCCTGCAGCGCATCCAGAAGATGGCGCACCTCAACGTACAGATCGTGGAGGACGATTTTCCGCACGTGCGCGACGTGGACATGAAGCTGATCGAGCTGGCCAAGGTCTACGATTCGAAGATCATCACCAACGATTTCAACCTGAACAAGGTGGCCCAACTGCACGGCGTACAGGTGTTGAACATCAACGAGCTGGCCAACGCGCTGAAGCCGATCGTGCTTCCGGGCGAGACCATGCGCGTGTTCATCCTGAAAGAGGGCAAAGAGTACAACCAGGGGGTGGCCTACCTGGATGACGGCACCATGGTGGTGGTGGACAATGCCCGCAAGATGATCTCGAAGACCATCGACATTTCGGTGACCAGCGTGCTGCAAACCACCGCGGGTAAGATGATCTTCGGCAAGTTCGACGAGCGCATGCATGCGGTGGCCGCCGCCGGCGGCGAGAAACACGAACGGCCGCCGCGCAAGAGCGACGTCCTCCCGGCTGAGAAAACCACGGTAGAATCGTAGTTTGCCCGTCAGGGTTCTATGAAAGTAGCCGCGATTCTGCCCGCCGCGGGGTTGGGAACCCGCATGGGCCGTACCTCCGCCGAGAAAGCCGGAACCAGCCGCAAGCAGTTCATGCTGTTGGACGGCGCGCCGATTCTGGTTCACGCCGTGCGCAAGTTCGCTGCCGCCCCGCGCGTGAACGAAATCGTGGTGGCGGTCCGCGCCGAGGATATGGAGTGGGTGGAAGGCCTGCTGCGCCGCGAGATCCGCGGCAAGCCGGTACGCCTGGTGGAAGGCGGCAACTCCCGCCAGCAATCGGTGGAAAATGCACTGCGCGTCCTGGCCCCGGACACCACGCTGGTGGCGGTGCACGACGCCGTGCGGCCGTTCATCGACCTGGAAACCATCGACAGGGTGATCGCGGAGGCGGCCCAATCGGGAGCCGCCATCGTCGGTATCGTGCCGGTGGATACGGTGAAGCAGGTGACCACCAAGGCCAAGATCCGCGCCACGCTGCCGCGGGACAAGCTGGTGCTGGCGCAGACTCCGCAGGTTTTCCGCTACGACCTGCTGATGCGCGCCTTTGCCGCGGCACAGAGCGACGGTTTTACCGGCACCGACGAATCCAGCCTGGTGGAACGGTTGGAAGTTGAGGTGAGCGTGGTGCTGGGAAGCGACCGGAACATCAAGATTACCAAGCCCAGCGATATGGATCTGGCACGCCTCTTTCTCGACGAGGAGACCTCCCCGCGCGAGCTATGACCGGCCTGGCATGACGGAATACCGCACGGGACTGGGCTGGGACGTCCACCGCCTGACGCGGCACCGGCCGCTGATTGTGGGCGGCGTCGCCATCCCCTCCGATTTCGGGCTGGAGGGCCATTCCGATGCCGATGTCTTGAGCCATGCCGTTACGGACGCCATCCTGGGCGCCGCCGCGCTGGGTGACATCGGCATGCACTTCCCCGACACCGATCCGCGCTGGCAGGGCGCCGGCAGTCTGCGCTTCCTGGCGCATGCCCGCGACCTGGTACGCGCCCGCGGATACCGCATCGTGAACGTGGATTCCACGGTGATTCTGGAGCGGCCCAAGCTCAAAGATTATCGCGACGCCATCCGGCGGCAATTGGCGGCCACGCTGGAAATCGACGTGGAGCGCGTTTCGGTGAAATTCAAGACCGCGGAAAAGGTCGGGCCAGTGGGTGAGGGGCTTTCCGCCGAGGCGCAGGCGATTGTCACCCTTGCCGGCGAGTAAGCCGCGCGGCATGGCCCCGCGCCTCGCAAATGTCGCGAAAATGCGCCTTGGCGCGGTGCTGCAACACGCGCAGGTAGCTCTGCTCGATGCCGAATTCGGCACAGATCGCGGATTTGTCTCTCTCTTCCAGGTACACCGCGCGCAGGATGAGCCCATCTCTTTTGGGCAGGGCGCCGATGACTTCCTCGATCACCGCGCGCAAGTCCTCAATCACCAGGGCGGCGTCCATATCCACCGAGTCGTCCACCGGCTCTTCTCCGCTCGACTCCCAAGGCTCGTAGCGCAGCTCCGACCGGTAGTGTTCCTGGATCACGTGGTCGCATACCTTATTGACGAAGGCGCCGAACTTCTCGGGGTCCCGGATGCCGGACCCCTGGCGCACGATATGCAGCACGCGCAAGAGAGTGGTCTGCAGGATGTCTTCCAACAGATCGGGGACACGCAAACGCACGCGCAACTTCAAATGAAGCACGTCGCCGAAGTACGACGCGAAGCGTTCTCCGGCGGCCAAATCCCCACTCCTAAGGCGCTCTACGAACTCGCCGTCAAATGTTTGGAACTGCAAAGCGATGAGCATACCATGGTATATTAGGAACTACCCCGAAGAGAAGGGGACCAAGAAGTAATTAATACAGGGTCCAATCTGTTCGACGCGGCCCAGGCGGAGCGGACCGCTCCGCCTGGCATGCGTTCCTTCCCGCATTTTCGTTCCTCTAAGGTAATTAGCGGAAAATCCGGACAAAAGGCGTCAACTTATTTGTTAAAAGACGATTGCCCGTCCGGCGTCAGGAGAAAGTGATCTTCAACGTCACCGCGTGCCGGGACGGCTGCGCCGGAGGCATGGACACTGCCAGTCCCCCGTCCGCCTGCCGCCACCGCACGGCGCCGCGATAGCCCAGCAGTTCCACCTGCTCCACCGGCTGTTTCACCGAATGGATGTGGACCTCGCCCGCGGCCGAACCCATCACGAAGGCGTACAGTTTGCCGCCTTTGGTGGTGAAACGGATGTCTTCCGCGGTCAGGTCTTTGCGGGCGCCCTCGTTGAACGCGGCCTGCGCCTTCACCTGCGTGCCGGGACCCTCGCCGAACACCTTCCAGGGACGCGTCCCGTGAATGCCTTCCGCGTTTACCGCCATCCAGTCGGTAATCTCCGCCAGGATCTGCAACTCGCCGGCATCCAGCTCGCCGGAGTTCGGCAGCGGGAAGTTCAGCAACAGGTTGCCGTTCCGGCTCACGATATCGCACAGCATATCGATCACCGTCTTGGGCGATTTGTAATGCTGGCCCCGGCGGTAGTGCCAGTCGCCGACGCAGGTATCGGTCTGCCAGGCGGCCGGCCAGATCTTGTCCACAATGCCGCGCTCGACGTCCAGCACGCAGGTGCCAACCTCGCAATCCTCCCGGCGCTTGCTGGTGTAGACGGCTTCGCATTTACCGCCGTGGCGGCGCGCGCTTTCGTTGTAGTGGTGCGAAACCAGGCGCAGCCCGTACTCTTCGAACGGCAACGCGCCATCGGTGTAGAGCAGGTCCGGCTGGTATTGATCCACCAGGTCGGTGATGCGCGCCAGCCAGTGGCGCCGCCAGGAGTCCGGAATGCCGTCGGCGTTCCACGACAGTTCGCCCTGCGCGAATCGGGCGCAAGCCGCATCGTGGTACAGGTCCGCGTTGGCCGGGTCGACGCCGTCGTAGGCCGCGCCGGCCAGGGGTCCGGTCTTATCGGCGCCATGGCTGACGGCGAACCACTTGTAGCTGATCCAAAGGTGCTCGCTGACGCCGAATTTCAGTCCTTCACGCAAGGCCGCCTGGCGGAACGATCCCACAATGTCGCGCTTGGGTCCCATGTTCACCGCGTTCCAACGCGTGTGCCTGGAGTTCCACAGGTCGAAGTTGTCGTGATGCACTCCCATGCTGACGAAATACTTCGCCCCGGCTTTCTTGTACATGCTCAGCAGATGGCCGGGGTCGAACTTGTCACCCTTCCAGGTTGGGATCACGTCCTTGAATCCGAATTTGCTGGGATGCCCGTAGGTAGCGACGTGGTACTTATACTGCTCGCTGCCCTGCATATACATGTTGCGGGCGTACCAGTCGCCGTGCTCGGCCGCGGACTGCGGACCCCAATGCGCCCAGATGCCGAACTTGGCGTCACGGTACCATTCCGGGATCTGGTAGCCTTGGAGCGATTCGCGGGTGGGTTGAAACGGAACTTCGGCGGAACGCCCGCGCCGGGACGCCGCCAGGCTCCCCGCCAACAAGCCCAGGGTGCTCCTGCGAGTAAGCGTCATGCGCCGCGCCGGTTCAGTCCTTTGGTTGGGCGGGTTCGTCCGGTTGGCTCTTCAACGAATCCTTGAAGCTGCGAATCCCTTGCGCCAGGCCTTTGCCCAACTCGGGGAGCTTCGACGGACCGAAGAACAACAGGGCGATGGCCAGAATAACCAGGAGATGCCTGGGTTGCAGCAGATCTTCAATCATGGCTGTCCTTTGCCTAGATGTTACCACATTGCCGCCTGGAATCTTGCGGCGTCCCGCCATGCGGTTACCATGTTGTGTTATGCGACGACGCGATTTCCTGGCGATGGCGGGCGCCCTGCCCCTGGCGGGCGCCGGCAAAGCGGCTGCCGAACTGGCGGCCGATCCCCAACGGCCCCAATATCACTTGCTCCCGCCGGCGAATTGGATGAACGATCCCAACGGCCCGATTTACTGGGACGGCAAGTATCATATGTTCTACCAGTACAATCCGAACGGGGCTTACTGGGGCGATATGCACTGGGGCCACGCCATCAGCGACGACATGGTGCATTGGAAGCACCTGCCCGTAGCGCTGGCCCCCACCCCGGGCGGTCCCGACAAGGACGGCGTCTTCAGCGGTTGTGCGGTCATCGACAACGGCACGCCGACGGTGGTCTACACCGGCGTGAATCCGGAGACGCAATGCATCGCCACCAGCAGCGGCGATTTGACCAAATGGACGAAATACCCGCGGAATCCGGTCATTGCGGCGCCGCCCGCGGGTCTGGCGGTGACCGGATTCCGCGACCCGGCGGTGTGGAAGGAAGGCGATACCTGGCTGATGGCCCTGGGATCGGGTTTTCGGGACAAAGGCGGCGCGGTTCTGCTGTACGAATCCAAGGATCTGCGCCACTGGAACTACCTGCACCCCCTGGCGACGGGCCACATGAAGCCGGGCGCCAGCGCCAAGGACCCGGTGGATAGCGGCGAGATGTGGGAGTGTCCGGACTTCTTTCCTATAGGCGACAAACATCTGCTGATCCTCTCGACCGAGCGGGTGGTGAAGTATCTGCTGGGCCGCTACCAGGATCGCCAATTCGTCCCGGAAACGATGGGCGGCATCGATCACGGGTTGTATTATGCCGCGCGCACCATGACCAACACCGGCGACCGGCGCATCCTTTGGGGATGGCTGACCGAAGGCCGCAGCGCGGCGGCGCAGAAGGCGGCGGGCTGGAGCGGCGTGATGTCGCTGCCGCGGGAGCTCAAGCTGTACGGCGCGCAGGTGCAGATGCGACCCGCTGCCGAGGTCGAGTCGTTGCGCGGCAAGAAGCTCGGCGCGGATGCCGTGGGCGATTGCCTGGAGGTCCAGGCCGAGATCGACACCCAGGGCGCGGCCCAGGCCGGACTGAAACTGCGCGCGGACCCGGATTCGAGCGAGCAGACGCTGGTGTACTACGACCGCCTGCAGCGGCTCATCTGCGTGGACCGCAGCCGGGCGAGCCGGAATCCGGCCGCCGATCGCAGCATGCAAACCGGACCGTTTCTGCTGGGCCGCGGCGAACCGCTACGCCTGCACATCTTCCTGGATGGATCGGTAGTCGAGATCTTTGCCAACGACCGCTTTTGCCTGAGCGCGCGGGTGTATCCGGAAGGTCCGCACAGCACCGGGCTGGGCCTCTACTCGACGGGCAACGCAGCCAAGATGGCGTCTTTGCAGGCCTGGCAGATGCGTCCCATCTCACCCGACCGGCTGACGTCGCTTTAGCTTTTCGATCGTAGCACTAACATCACGAACATACTACGAGAGAATGGGCATGACCGGATGGGCTTCGCACGTTCCCGCAGCGGTGTATGCTGATCGGTATGCCTGATCTGTGCCGTATCGGCGTCGCCATCGGCGAAGACCTGCTGGCGAAATTCGACAACCTGATCGCCGAACGCGGGTACACCAACCGCTCGGAGGCTTTCCGCGACCTGATCCGGAACGAACTGGTGCAACAGGTATGGAAATCCGCCGACGCCGAAGTGTTTGGCACGGTGACCCTGGTCTACGATCACCATGCGCGGCTGCTGACCGAGAAGCTCACCGCGCTGCAGCACCAGTATCACAGCGCCATCCTCTCCGCGCTGCACGTCCACCTGGATCACGACAATTGCCTGGAAGTGATCCTGGTCAGGGGCAAAGCCGCGCTGGTGCAGAAGCTGGCCAACGGCCTCATCGCGGTCAAAGGTGTGAAACACGGCAAGTTCACGGTGACCGCGGCCGGCCATCAACTGCCCTGAGCAGTCACACGAACCTTCGATTCGTGCTAATCTCCGGGAAGACGCGATGCACATTCCGGACGGCTACCTGAGTCCCTCGACCTGTGCCGGACTGGCGGCGGCGGCGGCGCCGTTCTGGTATGTGGCACTCAGACGCGTGCGCGCCTCGCTGAGCTCGCGCCTCATCCCGCTGCTGTCCTTGTTCGCGGCATTCTCGTTCGTCATCATGATGTTCAACCTGCCGCTGCCGGGCGGCACCACGGGCCACGCGGTGGGGATGGGGGTGGCGTCCATCGTACTGGGTCCCTGGGCCGCGATTGTGGCCCTCTCCATCGCGCTGACGATTCAGGCCGTGTTCTTCGGCGATGGCGGCATTACGGCGCTGGGCGCCAACTGTTTCAACATGGCCATCGTGGGATCGCTGGTGGCCTACGGCGCTTATCGGCTGGTGGCGTGGCGCTCCGCGCTGGTTTCCAGGCGCCGGATGGTGGCGGCCGGCATCGCCGGGTATGCGGCGATCAACGCGGCAGCCCTGTGCGCGGCCGTCGAATTCGGCATCCAGCCGATGCTGTTCCGGGATGCCTCCGGCGCGCCGCTCTACGCGCCCTACCCGCTGCACATCGCGGTTCCGGCGATGATGATCGGCCACTTGACGCTGGCCGGCCTGGCCGAACTGGCGATCTCGGCGGGCCTGGTCGCCTGGCTGCAGCGTACCGATCCGGCGCTGCTCCGTTCCACGGCGCCGGATGCTCCGGCCATCGCGGCCGGACCCGCCGGCAGCCCGCGGCAAAGCGGCGCGCCGCCGCGCCGGCTGTGGTTTGCGCTGGCGGCGCTGTTGATTCTCACCCCGCTCGGGATCATTGCCGCTGGCAGCGCGTGGGGCGAATGGACCGCCCGGGATTTCTCCGATCCGCAGGCGCGCCGCGAAATAGCTGCGGCTTCGCATCACCGGGAGCCGCCCCCAGCCGCGCCCGCCGGCCTGGCGCGGCTTTCGTCTTTGTGGACCGCTCCCCTGCCCCGTTACGCTCCTTCGTTTATCCGCAGTTCCTCCTTCGGCTATTTTGTTTCGGCGTCGGTGGGGACCGGACTGATCATGGTCCTCACGACGTTGCTGGGTCCCCTGCTGGCGGCGCGGCGGCGGCGCCAGAGCTTCATCGAAAAAACCGCCCGCGGGCTGTTCGACGCCGCCGCGCAAGCCATGTCCGCGGAGGACATCGCCGGGCGGAGCGGGTTCCTGCAACGTCTGGATCCGCGCGTCAAGGCGCCGGGGATCGGCGCGCTGATCGTGGCCGCGGTAGCGGCCGGTCGTCTGTGGGTGCTGGCCGCTATCATCGCGGTGGCGGTCGGGCTGGCGCTGGTGTCCCACATTCCGTTGCGCCGGCTGGCGACGCGGGTGTGGCTGGCGGTGCTGGGATTCACCGGCATCATCGCCCTACCGGCGATTTTTCTCACGCCAGGGCCCGCGGTGTACCACCTGCCCCTGCTCGGCTGGCCGGTAACCGCACCGGGACTGCGCTCGGCGGGCTTCCTGATCCTGCGCGGCGAAGCGGCCGCCACGCTGGCCAGCCTGCTGATACTCTCCACCTTGTGGACCCACCTTTTGCGCGCCTTGCGCTACTTCCGGGCGCCGGTGGCGGCGGTGGCGATCCTGGGCATGAGCTATCGGTACATGTTCCTGCTGCTGGCCACCGCGCGCGACATGTTCGAATCGCGCGAGAGCCGGGTGGTAGGGCGGCTGGCACCGGCGGACCGCCGCCGCCTGGCGGCCGCCAGCGCCGGCGTGCTGCTGGGCAAGACGCTGGAGGCCAGCAGCGAGGTCCACATGGCCATGCTGGCGCGCGGGTTCCGCGGCGAGATTCGCCTGCTGGAGGAGGCCCGCCTGGGCTGGGGCGATTGGGCGCGGATGGCCGCGTTCGTGGGCGTGGCCGCGCTGGCGGTATGGGTAGGCCGATGACGGAGAGCATGTTCGAAGCCCGGGCGGTCTCCTACCGCTATCAACAGGCGCCGGCCCTGGACGGGCTTTCGATGCACGTGTCGCGGGGCGAGCGGGTGGCCCTGCTGGGCGCCAACGGATCGGGCAAGTCCACCCTGCTGCGACTGCTCGCGGGTCTGTGTTTCCCGGACCGGGGCGAGATCCGGTTCGAAGGCCAGCCGCTGACGGCGGAGCGCCTGGAGGCCGAGGCGTTCTTCTTCGCGTTCCGCCGCCGCGTGGGCCTCGTCTTCCAGAATGCCGACGTACAGTTGTTCAACCCCAGCGTCTTCGACGAACTGGCCTTCGGACCGTTGCAACTGCGCTGGCCCGCGGCGAAGATCCAGGCACGCGTGGCGGAGGTCCTGCAGGCCATGGACATCGCGCACCTGAAGGACCGGGCGCCGCACCGCTTGTCGGGCGGCGAGAAGAAGCGGGTGGCGCTGGCCTCCGTGCTGGTGCTCGATCCGGAAGTGCTGCTGCTGGACGAGCCCAGCGGGGCGCTGGATCCCAGCAGCCAGTCGCGGATCGTCGATTTTCTGATCTCCTGCGGGCAAGGCTCCAAGACCGTCATTACGGCCACGCATGACCTGGACACGCTTGAAGATATCGCCGACCGGTGTTACGTCTTCGAACGCGGGCGGGTGGCGGGCGAAGGCACGCCGCTGCAGATATTGCATGACGTGGAACTGTTGGAGCGCGCCCGCCTGATCCGTCCGCACGCTCACGTACACGCCGGGAAAAGTACCCAGCCGCATCCCCACGTCCACCGCCGCGAACCCGCCTAGACGCCGCCCGGCTCCCAGAATCCTTCCGGAGTATATGCTACTTTCCTTCGAAGTGGTAGAATTGTCCGTCTAATCACCGAACGCAGTCCGAAATACGCGCCAGCGATGACACCTACCCAGGCCAAATCGGCGCCAGCCGTCGCGCTATCCGAAGTGCTGCCGCGGCAGAGCCCTGGCTGTTCGTGGTTATTGCGGCGGGACCTCAGTTTCGAGGCGGTCTACGGGGATGCGCCGCGGGTATGGGGACGGCCGCCACAGCACAGCTTTCTGGAGTTGTTCGCACCGGCGGCGCGAGCCAGTTGGGCGGCCCGGGTGGAACGGGTCTTCGCGGGCGAGATGGTTTCCGCCGCGGTGCGCTTCGCGGCGTCGGCGCCGGAGTACTCCGTCACTTTGTTTCCGGTCAGCCTGCCCGGCGGGAGCATCAGCCTGGCGGCGGGCACGGCGCACGAGATGGAGCGCGACCTGGTGGCGCGGACTTTGCACACGCTGGATGCCGAGCGCGCGCGTTTCTTCGGCTTCCTGCACGATCACCTGGGCCAGGACCTCAGCGCCGCCGGCCTGCAACTCGATCTGCTGCGTCTGAGCCTGGCCGAAAGCGCGTCTCCCCACGTGCAAGAGGCCGCGGACGTCCAGGCGACGCTCGATCAGGTCATCGCCGCGGTGCGCGCCTTCCACGCCGAGTGGAACCCGGAGGCGGTGGAGCGAGTGGGACTGCGCGCGGGTCTGGACATGCTGGCCGGGTCACTGCGGGCCAACTTCCAGGGCAACATCCGGGTGTGGGCGGATGCCACGGCGACGCCGCCGCCGGAGGCGGCGGGCGCGCTCTACCGGATCGCGCGGGAGGCGGCCGCCAACGCGGTACGGCATTCCGGCTGCACCGTAATCGAGATCCTGCTGAAGTCCTTGCGCAACGGACCGGCGCTGGAGGTGCGCGACAACGGCCGCGGCTTCCAGCCAGCGGACGCAGCGCACGAGGGAGGCATGGGCCTGGTGATCATGCGATACCAAGCCGACCGCGCCGGCATTGCGCTGCACATCGACAGCGCACCCGGCAAAGGCACCCTGATCCAGGCTGTCTGCGGGCGGATGGATGGAAAAGCGGGGGAGGGCTGATGTCATTCGACCTTCTGCTGGTGGACGATCACAAGCTGATGCGCGACGGACTGCGCGCGATCCTGGAGCGCACCACGGAGTTCCGCGTGGTGGGCGAAGCGGAGAGCGGAACGGAGGCGGTGCAGTTCTGCAAGAAGTCGCGCCCCGACCTGGTGATCATGGACATTCGCCTGCCGGGCATGAACGGCATCGAGGCCACCACGGAGATTCTGCGCCACTCGCCGCAGACGCGCGTGCTGATCCTGTCGATTTACGACGATGAAAACTCGGTGGTCACGGCGCTGCGTTCCGGCGCGCGCGCCTTCGTGCTCAAGAAAGCCTCGTCGGGGGATCTGATCGATGCTTTGCGCGTGGTAGCCCGGGGCGGATCGTACCTCAGCTCCCAGGTATCGGACCGTTTCCTGGCGCACCTCCAGAGCGGGGACCTGCAGGCGCGCAACGCCCAGACGCCGGTCGATTCGCTCTCGCCGCGGGAGGTCCAGGTGCTGCGGCTGGTGGCGGACGGCAAGACGAGCAAAGACATCGCGGTGCTCCTGGAACTGGGTCTGCAAACCGTGCGCAGTTACCGGAAGACGCTCATGAAGAAGCTGGGCGTGAACAATGTGGCGGGCCTTACGCATGTCGCCCTGGCTGCCGGCCTGACGCACTGGAACCATAATGATGGAAACCCCCTGGGGTGACATTGCGGTCTCGGATGCGCACGTCCACTTCTTTTCGCCGGCCTTTTACGCCGCGCTGGCAGACCAGGCGGGCCAGCCGCTGGAGGCGGTCGGCCGTACCCTCGGCTGGCGGATTCCGGCATCCTGCGCGGAACTGGCCACCGCCTGGAAAGCCGAGCTGGATGCCAACAGCGTAGCGAAAGCGGCGCTGATGGCCAGCATTCCGGGCGACGAGGACTCGGCCGCCGCGGCCGTGGAACTCTTCCCGGACCGGTTTCACGGCTACTTCATGGCGAATCCGGTGGCGCCCGGCGGCGCGGCGCGAATCGAGCAAGCCCTGGCCGGCGGACGGCTGCGGGGCGTCTGCCTGTTTCCCGCCATGCATCACTACTCGACCGCCGACGCCCGCCTGCGGCCGGTGTTCGAAGCGGCCGCGGCGCACCCCGGCACGATCGTATTCGTGCACTGCGGCGTGCTCACCGTGGGCGTCCGGCGCAAGCTGGGCCTGCCGTCGCGGTTCGACATGCGCTACTCCAATCCGATCGACCTGCACGCGGCGGCGCTCGAGTTTCCGCAGGTGAACTTCGTCATCCCGCATTTCGGCGCGGGTTATTTTCGCGAGGCGCTGATGCTTTGCGATCTGTGTCCCAACGTCTACCTGGATACGTCCAGCAGCAACGGCTGGATACGGTATCAGCCCGAAACATTAAGCCTGACGGATGTTTTCCGCAAAGCGCTGGCGGTGGCCGGCGGGGAGCGGCTGCTATTCGGATCGGACTCGTCGTATTTTCCGCGCGGCTGGCATGCGGAGGTGCTGCAGACGCAGATCCAGGCGCTCACCGAACTGGCGGTGCCGGCCGAGCATGCGCGCCTGATACTGGGCGGCAACCTGGAAAGGCTGTTGGCGCCGGTTACTGCTCGCTGAGCAGGTCGAGAGACTCGAGGACGCGTTCCAGCAGTTCGTCGGTCTGGGTGACGGTGGCGCGCAGAGCCTCGATGGACTGGGCCTGCGCGGCCAGGCGCGCGTCCAGGCCGGACATGGCCTTACCGAGTAACTCGTCCATGGCGGACGCCAGTTGGCGGGCGGAGGGCAGGTCGTTGAGCCGGGCTTCGTGGGTTTCGGCGCGGTTCTCCAGGCGCCGCAGCCGGTGCTCATGGGCGCGCATCTGAGCCTGCAGCTCGCGCGCGGTTCTTTCGAGCGACCGCGGCGGGGCGAGCGGCGAGTCTTGCCAGCGGCGCAACAGCGCACCGGCGGCGAAGCCTCCGACTAACACCGCCAATCTCTCCAGCATTAAGAAACTCTCGTGTCATCCTTACCTTAAAGGGCTGGAAATTGGCGCGGCAAGTACTAAGAATCTCACCGAAGTACCGAGTACAGATAGGAACGCATTTTGTATCCTGTCTTCCTGCTAATGTGTAAGACTATTCCTTAAAGAACAGCGCAAGGAGCGGAGGGTCAGACTCAGTTGGCCTCAGGTTTTTGGAATGACAACCCGGGCGAACACATACGCCGCCTTCAGCAGATGGCGGAACAGGGGCCGTGCCGCGAGTTGGAACTGTTAAGCGGTATTCAGGTCCGGACCTCCCGGAATTGCCTGCGCCTGGCGGCGGTGGACCGCCAATTACACGTGCGCGCGCGAAGCCGGGCGCGCAGTGCCGGCGCCATGGTAGCGGACGCGGTGGAGGCGGAGCGGCGGCGCATCGGCCGTGAGCTGCACACGGGCGTAGGACAGGCGCTGGCCGGAATCCGGGTGCATGTCAGCCTGCTCCGGGACTCCCTGCCGGCGCCGGAAGAGGCGCTGCGCAAGGGCCTGGACCGGGTGGACGTACTGGCAGGGGCCGCACTGGACCAGGTGCGCAATGTATCGCGGCGGCTCTACGTGCCATCGTGGCAGGCGCGGGAGCTGGCCGACGCTTTACGCAATCTCTGGGAGTCCTCGGGGATCCCGGAGAGATTCGAAGCCACCCTGCAACTGGAGCCGCTCTCCCGCGAACCGGCGCCGGAGGTGCGCCGCGCCCTGTATCTGGCGGCGCAGGAAGGCATCTCGAACCTGATTCAGCACGCCAATGCCAGGCGCGTGCGGATGAGCTTGATGGAGCCAGGCGGGCGTGTCCGGCTGGTTCTGGAGGACGACGGATCGGGCTTCGCGCCGACGGCGGCCGCCGCGCCGGCAGGCATCGGGCTACGCTCCCTCGGCGACCTGGCCCAGGAACTCGGCGGCGACTTTCAAGCCACCAGCGGCGCCCAAGGCGCGCGGCTGACGATGTCATTTCCGGTGACCCATGAATAACCCCAAACCTACAACCGTGGTGATCGCGGACGATCAGGCCCTGATCCGCGAAGGACTCGTGCTGGTATGCCAGAACCAGAATCTGCAAGTGGTCGGACAATGCGCCGACGGCCTGGCTGCGCTGGACAGCATCCGCGCGCTCAAACCCGATTTCGCGCTGCTGGACCTGAACATGCCCAAGCTGACCGGCCTGCAAGTGGTGCGCAAGGTACGCGAAGCCGAGATTCCCACGCGCTGCATCATTCTGACGATCACCAAGGATGACGGCGCACTGCGGGAGGCGCTGCGCATCGGCGTGGACGGCTATCTGCTGAAGGAAGGCGCCTCGCGCCACATCACCGACGCCATCAACTACATCCGCGACGGCGGAGTTTACATATCGCCGCTGCTGCCGATGGCGGGAGTGATGCCCGCCACGCGCGACGCGCAGCCGGACGATCCCCTGATGCAGCTCAGCCGGCGGGAGCGGGACGTATTCTTCCACCTGGTGAACGGCCTGCGCGCCAAGGAGATCGCCAACCTGCTGGACATCAGTCCGAAGACGGTGGACACTTACCGCGCCAGCCTGATGCGGAAACTGAACATCCACGACCTGGTGGGGCTGGTAAAGTTCGCGATCGAACACAATCTCACTTCCACGAAATAATTTGTCGATTCAAAGCCACGGTGCTCATCCAAGCCGTGGATTAAATGAGACTTGAATCGAATTGCCACGCGCAACGGGTGTTGTGCAAAATTGTGCATCGATATGCAATTTTCAAAGTTCGCAGGGCGGCCGTCCACCCACTCCAAGGTCAGGCATAGCACACAGGCCGGCGGGTGGGAGGGCTGGAGGCCGGTCAAGTGTGGAGGCGCCTGGAGTTATGGATTTGGCGGGAGCGTGACTTCGGGGTTAGGGGGAAACCGTCGATCAGGACCGCGAAGCCACAGCCATGGCCGCGGCGATCCCGGCGTCCGGCAGGCCGGGGGCGCGGCCGAGGAGCAGGTCTTCCTTGCAGGTGAAGTGGTTGAAGAAGACGGTGGCGCGGGAGACATCCGCGGCGCGGGCTGCCCACGCGTGGCACGCATTCATGCAGACGCCGGCGGCAGGCGGGGGTGGGCTGGGGGACCGCATCGGCAATGCCATCTTCGCCGCCGGGCTGGCTGTGGTTCCGGCGATGGCGGCGCGGAGGCAACGCGGGGCGGGTAAATCGCCGTAAGCGATTTGACATAGACCCCCAACTCCCGGTACTCTAAATACTTTGAAGTCGAGAGAAGTGGAGACGTGTGTCGATGAGTACCGAGTTCCCCTCCAAGAACGGGATCACGCGCCAGTGGCATGTGCTGGACGCCGAGGATGTCGTGCTCGGCAAGCTGGCCAGCAAGGCCGCGATGCTCTTGATGGGCAAGCATAAAGCGACGTTCACCCCGTTTCTGGACACGGGCGATCATGTAGTGGTCGTCAATGCCGCCAAAGTGCGGCTCACGGGCCGGAAAGACGAAGCCAAAGTCTACCGGCATTTCACAGGTTATCCCGGCGGGCTGGTGGAGACCAGCGCGCGGCGGGTGCGCGCCGTGCGGCCGGTCCGCATGGTTGAAGAGGCAGTCCAGGGCATGCTCCCGAAGACCAAGCTGGGCAAACAGATGTACCGGAAGCTGAAGGTCTATGCGGGCGACAAGCATCCGCACGCGGCGCAGAAACCGGTGGCTTTGGCCCTCAAATAGCGAGAGGATTTTTAGTGGCAGCAACAACAGTGCAGTATCTTGGTACCGGCCGCCGCAAAGAAGCGGTGGCGCGGGTGACATTGCGGCCGGGCAAAGGCGATTTCAAGGTGAATGGGAGGACGTTCGAGTCCTACTTTCCGACCGAAGCCGCCCGCGCCAGCGTGCGCCAGCCGTTGCTGGCGACTGAGACGGCCGATAAATTCGATGTACTGATTCTGATCGATGGCGGGGGCATATCCGGGCAAGCCGGCGCCGCCCGTCATGGAATCGCCCGCGCGTTGTGCGAGTTCAATGCGGAACTGCGGCCGCGGCTCAAGAAGCTGGGCTTCCTGACCCGCGATCCCCGCGCCCACGAACGCAAGAAGTACGGCCAGAAGGGCGCGCGCAAGCGGTTCCAATTCTCCAAGCGGTAATGGGTTGTGGTTGGTTTAGTTGGTGTGGCGGAGACTTGCGCGCAAATCTCGCTTTGGACCGCGCGCCGGGGGCCGTCACGGAAAGTTTAGGAGGTAGTCTACGCCTGCAATTTCAATGAAAGAATTGCTCGAAGCCGGCGTTCACTTCGGGCACCAGACCAAGCGCTGGAATCCGAAGATGAAGGAATACATCTTCGGGGAACGCAACGGCATTTACATCATCGACCTGCAAAAAACCTTGAAGATGTTCAAGGACGCCGCCCGGTTCGTGGGCGAAATGGCCGCGCAAGGCAAGAACGTGTTGTTCGTGGGAACCAAGCGCCAGGCCCAGGAAGCCATCGCCGAGGAAGCCAATCGCTGCCAGATGTTCTACGTAAACCAGCGCTGGCTGGGCGGGCTGCTGACCAACATGACGACGGTGCAGCGGTCCATCAAGCGGCTGAAGGAACTGGAGGGCATGGCCAGCCAGGAAGGCGGGTACGGCGGCCGGCCGAAGAAGGAAATCATCCGTTTGGAGCGCGAGCGCAAACATCTGGATTCGAACCTGGCGGGCATAAAGGATATGCCGGGCCTGCCCGATGTGCTGTTTGTGATCGATTCCAACAAAGAGGCGATCGCGGTGAAGGAAGCGCGGCGGCTGGGGATCCCGGTGGTGGCGATCGTAGACACCAACTGCGATCCGGACGAGGTGGATTACGTCATTCCGGGCAACGACGACGCGCTGCGGGCCATACGGCTGTTCGCCAGCAAGATCGCGGACTCGGTGGTGGAAGGCCGGGCGCTGGCGAGCGAGCAGGAGTTCACGGCCGAGAAGATCGTGACCGATGAAGCGACCGGCGAAGAAGTGCCGGAATATACGGAATACGTGGACCCCAAGTACGCGGAGAAGATCATGGCGGAGTCTCTGATGGAAGAAGAGCCGCCGGCCTCGCCGCGCAAGGGTCCGGCTTCGGAGACGGCCGAGCCGGTGGAAGCGACGATCACCGAGGGCGGCCACTAACAGGCGCGGGCCGGATCCCCAGGGTGCCGGGTCCGGACGCCCCCTAACTGGCGGTTTGGCCGGCACCCGGCACCAGAACCCTGACTTAGGAAAGGACTATGGCGGAAATTACCGCTCAACTCGTGAAACAGCTCCGCGAGCGCACCGGCGCGGGGATGATGGAATGCAAGAGCGCTCTGATCGAGGCTAACGGCGATATCGGCGCGGCGGAGGTGGTGTTGCGCAAACGCGGCATTGCGTCGGCGCACAAGAAGTCCGCGCGCGTGACCAAGCAGGGTCTGATCGGCAGTTACATCCATTCGGGCGGCCAGCTCGGCGTGCTGGTGGAGGTCAACTGCGAGTCCGACTTCGTGGCCCGCACCGACGATTTCAAGGAGCTGGTGCACGACCTGGCGATGCACATCGCGGCCGCCGATCCGCGCTACATCCGCAAGGAAGACGTACCGGACGAAGCCCTGGAGAAAGAGAAAGAAGTGCAGCGCGGGCGCGCGGCCTTCGAGGGCAAGCCGGCCAACGTGATCGACCGCATCGTGGAAGGGCGCATGGCCAAGTATTACGAAGAGGTGTGCCTGCTCGAGCAGCCGTTCGTGAAGGAGGCCAGCCTGACGGTCGGGCAGTTGATCAAGACCAAGATCTCCAAGCTGGGCGAAAACATCACGGTTTCCCGCTTCACGCGCTACAAGGTGGGCGACATCGCCGCCATCGAGTCCGGCGCCGAAGAAACCAGTGGCGCGGCATAACCGAATCCTGCTGAAGCTGAGCGGCGAAGTGATGGCCGGCGGCGCCGCTTTTGGCATCAACGCCGAACGTGTGCAGGAACTGGCGGCGGAGGTCGCCGGGGTGGCGGCCACGGGCGTGCAGATCGGCCTGGTGGTAGGCGGCGGCAATATTTTCCGGGGGGTGGCGGCCGCGGCGCAGAATATGGACCGCGTTACGGCGGATCACATGGGCATGCTGGCCACGGTGATCAACTCGCTGGCGCTGCAGGACGCCCTGGAGCAGATCGGCGTACACACGCGGGTGATGAGCGCGATCGAGATGCACGAAGTGGCGGAACCTTATATCCGCCGGCGGGCCCTGCGCCACCTGGAAAAGGGCCGGGTATGCATCTTCGCGGCGGGCACGTCGAATCCATATTTTTCGACCGATACGGCGGCGACCCTGCGCGCTCTGGAGATCCGCGCCGATGTGATCGCCAAGGCCACGCGGGTGGACGGGGTGTACGACAAGGACCCCTTGAAGTTCGCGGATGCGGTGATGTACCGTGAAGTTTCGTACCTGGAGGTCCTGTCCAAGGCGCTGGGGGTCATGGACGCGACGGCCATCGCCATGTGCCGGGATAACAAACTTCCGATCATCGTTTTCAATTTAACGACCAGCGGCAATATAATGCGTATGACGATGGGCGAGCCGATCGGCACGCTCATCCACTAGGGCCACTATGAAAACAGACCATACCGCCGCCCCCGCCGGGCCGGCCTTAAATTCTGTCAAGGACGTCGAGAACCACATCAAGACGCGCATGGAGAAAGCCATCAGCGACCTGCAACACGAGATGGCCACGATTCGCACCGGCCGCGCGACGCTGAGCCTGCTCGATCACATCCGCGTGGACTATTACGGGACGCCTTCGCCGTTGAACCAGGTGGCGACGCTGCACGTCCCGGAGCCCAGCCTCATCACCATCCAGCCGTGGGACGTTTCGCAGATCGGGCCGATCGAGAAGGCCATCCGCGTGTCGGACCTGGGGCTGAATCCGTCGAACGACGGCAAGATGATCCGGCTGCCGATTCCCCCGCTGACGGAGGAGCGGCGCAAGGAGCTGGTGAAGCGGCTGCACGGGGTGGCGGAGCATCACCGGGTTTCGGTGCGCAACATCCGCCGCGACGGCAACGAGTCGGTGAAGGTGCTGCTGAAGGACAAGAAGATCACCGAAGACGAAGACAAGCGGGCCCACGACGAGATCCAGAAGCTGACCAACGCTTACATGGACAAGATCGACCAGGCGGCCAAGACGAAGGAAAAAGAGATCCTGGAGATCAAGTAGCGCGTTCGTTCTCCGAATTGCGTCTTACCTCGCGCACGCGCCGGGAGAAACGGCAGTGGCGGAGGCGCCCGGCTTTCCCCTGTGACGATGACCCGTGTTCCGTCGATACGCCGATGTAAGGCGAGCTGCGGATGCATACGTGGGCGGTAGTGGAACCCGTATAGAAATGTCAGCCCGCGAACCCGATGTGGGATAGCGCGGCTTCAGCTTTTCCTGTTCGTAGCCAGTTGCCTTTCGAACCAGATTGCCCTCTTCGGTAAACGCGGCGCCCTAAGGGAGGATCTATCGCGTGGTCTGCCCGCAGATGTCAGCAACGCGCGTGATACGGCAACTTGACCGCGACGATCTCCGGCTTCTCAATGTCGCGAATATTGGACGCGGGGTTGCCTTTGATGACGACCAGATCAGCGGCTTTGCCGGGGGCCAGAGTGCCGATGGAATCGTCGCCGAGGAACTGGGCACGGTTCGCAGTGGCGATGTCAATAGCCTCCAGTGGTGTGAAACCAGGCTGATCGCCGAAACCTGCAAGGGTGCCGCCGATGCCTGTGGGGTCCACGCCCGCGAGCAGCAGGCCGCCGGCGCGTACGAAGTCGCGCTCGAACTGCATTTCCAGGCGCAGCAATTTCGGCCAGATGCTTCCTGCGGTTTGGAAGAACATCGGTGCGCTGGTTCGGGTCGCTCATGGCGGCGCGCCGCAGCAGATTGGAACTACGCGCATCCGGCGCCAGGGCGATCGATGCCCCGGCGGTCAACCGGTGGACGACGGCCCGGCACGAAGTGCTCAAACACCGGCATAGTGGACGTCACTGCCACATGACGGGCTACGAGGTCTTGATCACGTCCTGGATACGCGGATCGGATGCCTCCATTTTTGACAATTCCAACAACGCGGGGAGGCCATCGAAGTCGCAGATGTCCGGTTCTTTGTGGGAGTACAACTCGGTATCTACCAGCAGACCATCTTCGAGGTTGTCGATTCCCAGCGCGGCCCTTTCGCTGAAGCCGATGGAACAAAGACGCCTTCGCCATGGCTTCGCCCGCTCAGCGCGCCTTTGCACGAAATCGCCAGACCGAAAAACGGAAGTCGTGTGCCCCCGCTATGATCCGTCCGTCGGGTCTCAGCGACATAAAGAAGTAATCGCCGAAGTGATCCACAGGGAGTCTAGTCATCTTTCCTGTTGTCAGATCGACGATGCCCGGGTCAGCGAACCACGAGGCCGGCGATTGCAACGGCAGGTACATCCGGCCGTCCGTAGCGATGTTCCCGGATCCCAGGCTCTGCCAGCCCAGATGTAGCGGACCACTCAGCACAATCTCGCGGGCGGGCGTGCCGTCCAGTGGCACGCGGACAAGGCGCGCCTTGGGCGTTTCCAGCAGTTTCACCAGGAGAGTGCGGCCATCAGGTTCGGCGGCAACCTGGTCTCCCACGCATATTCGGCGAGGTACTCCCTCCCGCGGAACCGACCACACCGCGCCACTGGCTGCGCAGTAGATGGTCTTGCCGTCGGGCGATGCCGATAAGGAAGTTATCAGACCCTTGTCAAAGGGAATGCGCTGTGTAATGCGCCCGTTCGCGGCCGACACCAGGGCGATGGATCGATGGGGGGCGGGGCCGACGAGCAGAGCAATTTCGCTCGGGCCGGCAACAGTCAGCGGCGGGACAATCTCCTCGGCCGTGTTCAGCAAAGGAACGGGGTCCTTGCCCGGTTCGAGAACCATCAGCCGCGACCGGCCGACGCCCTCCAGAAAAACGACGCGGCTGCCGAGCGGCGCCTGCGTCTGGGCATATCCCGCCGGAAGGAACCCGATCTTCTCGGCGTGACCACCATCCCGCGCAAACCGTAACAAGACGCCCGAAACGTCCCATTGGTCGCCATAAATTGCACCGCCCGGTCCGCTGTCAAGGTACGGCAACGGGTCAGTCACGGTGAACAGCGTTCGCGGTGGGGAGTGCCGGGTCCTGGAAAACGCAACGACACTGACCAGTTCCGACGACTCTACGCTGGCCAGGATAGTGCCCGAATCAACGCCCGGTGCCAACCCCAGAATGGCCTCATCCCGGGGGAGATCGGTCCGGACACGCCGCATTGCTGCGGTGTCCAGATCGATCACATAGAGACGCAACGCCTCGTCATGCTTTCCGATCGGCCGGCATAAGGCAAACGCCTCCTTCCCGTCCGGGGAGGTACGAAGCACGGTCGAGTTGAGCACGCTCGACGGACCCCACGAGGAATTCAGTTCCACCGGGAGGCCTTGCAAACGCCCGGAGTCCGGCCAAAACCGAAAGAGTTGGAAACCCCGTTTGTCATTGATCTTCACCGCTAAGAGGCTGCCGTCGGGCAAAGCCTCGGGGGCGAAGGCATCGTCCAATATCAATTGTTCATCCCCGCCCAGTGCGGGCACGCTGTACACGCCCCGGGGCACCTCCCAGAAACGGTCGTAATAGATTTTGTTACCGTCCGCAGACCAACTGACTTCGTTCACCCATCCCACGTCTGACCGGTGCGTGAGGACCTGCCAGTTGCCGCTCCCCGGCTTCATCACGGCCACCTGCGTGTTCTGTCCAACCATCGCCTGGAATGCGAGCATGTGACCGTCGGGGGAGATTCTGGGGCCCAGCGCAAATTCGGGGCCTCCCAATCGTTCGCCAGTCCAGGTCATCTCCGGCGCGGGCGAAAACGTCCGAATTCCCAAAAAGAGGAGCACAGCCACGGCGACCAGCGCGACACTCCAGAGAAGCCGCCGCCGGCCCCTCGCCTCAGTAATGTGCTGGGCGATGCCGTTCTCCGCATTGATCTGCCCGATCCAGTTCAACTCGTCGCGTAAGTCAGCCGCTGATTGCCAGCGCGCCTCCGGGTCCTTCGCCAGACACTTGCGCACAAGGCGATCGAGGGCCGGCGGCGTCAGCGGCGCCAGCGGAGGCAGAGGCGACGGTTCCTCTCTCAGAATGGCTGCAATGAGACTCGCCTGGCTACTGCCCTCGAAAGCCGGCCTGCCGCAGATCATCTCGTACGTGACGACACCGAAAGCGAAAATATCACTGCGTGGGTCCCCAGGCTTGCCTTCCAACTGTTCCGGCGACATGTACTGCAGCGTCCCGGCGATGGCGTCCTCATTTGTCAGCGTTTCCGTTGGGGTCGCCAAGGAGTCGCCAGGTGCCGCCGGCGCCACCGTTTTCGCCAGGCCAAAGTCCACCAGCTTGATACCCGATTTCGTCACGAGAATATTGGCTGGTTTCAGGTCGCGATGGACGACGCCTTTTGCGTGCGCACAGTGAAGCGCATCGGCGATTTGGGTGCCGAATTCGAATACTTGCTTCGGCGGCACTGGGCAGCGCAACGGCTTGCCGTCCACGAATTCCATCACCAGGTAGTCAGGCCCGACGTCATACAGCGTGCAGATGTGCGGGTGGCTCAGTGCCGCAATCGCGCGGGCCTCTCGATCAAAACGATCGCTGAAGCGCTCCGCGCAGTGTTTGATCGCGACGATGCGGTTCAGCCGCGTGTCGCGAGCCTTCCAAACCTCTCCCATGCCGCCGGAGCCGATGCGCGATAGCACCTCGTACGGGCCAAGCCTCTCGCCGGGACGCATAGCTACGGCATATTGTATAACCCAACAGCGGCAGCCTGACGAAGCGTGCCAGTCCTCACCCGTTGGGACGCGGGGCCACATCGGAAGGTTCACTTCACCGGACACCGCACAGTCGGCACAGAGCCGTCGGCAGATCGTGCGTTCAATGGCGCCGCGTGGCTCAATTTTCTGGCATCATGAAATCCGTGCTTCCCTACCAGGGCCCCCGTCCACGAATCTGGCGCACAAAACTCCAGGCCTTGAACTCTCGCGGTCGCAGATCCTCTCCTTGAGGCGCAAGGCCGGCTCGCTCGACGAACGCCTCCCGGCGGGGGCCAAGCCGCTCCAGCGGGCCGCGTGGGCCGGGTTGCGGGGACTCGGTGCCGTGCGCCGCACTGCTGTCGATCCACACGCGAGATCGCGCCAAATACAAATCGGTAACGATAAGCCGGTCGTGGATTGTGAGGTCGTCAACTCCCGACTTGTTGGCTTAACCGGAAGCAATCCACATGAGCGAAGAGTCCCCGACGCTTCCTCGTGCGTCACAATCACAATCACCCGACCAGCGCCAAACGGCTGCAGCGTCGCTACATCGACCTTGGCGATCTGCCCGGTCTGCACGAAATCAACGGCCGTGGCGATTCGGGCCGCAACTCGGCGCAGGGTCGGCCAGTGATTCGAAGATAGGATGAGAAGGGCCAGCCTGCGCGTTGCTCGGCGGCATCGAGCAGCGCTCCGTTGTCTAGTCCCTGCCATCCCAGTTCAACGATCCAGCGGGTGAAGTAGTATCGCGCCACTGTGCGGCAGCGCACGTGTGCGGACTGGCACGTAGAGTGCTGGTTGGTTATCAGGATGCGGCGTGGGCTCGAGATTCTGCTGCTGGCGGGCGGGCTGGCCGGCGTGGGCATATGGATCTGGTCGCGGGTGAATATGGATTTGTACCAGCACCAGGCGAACCGGGTCCTGGAACGCGAGCTTGCCAGGCGACAGCCGGGAACTCCTCCGCTGGAGGTGCCGAACGGCACGTTGCTGGGCCGGCTGGTGATCCCGCGCCTGAAACTCCGGAGCGTGGTGCGCGAGGGCGCGGGCGAGGGGATTCTGGCGGTGGCACTGGGACACATTCCAGGGACGGCCTTTCCGGGGCAGCCGGGAAACGTGGGCATCGCGGGGCATCGCGATACTTTGTTCCGCGGCTTACGCCAGATCGCGGACGACGACCTGATCGAGATCGAGACGCCGTCGGGCGTCTATGCATACCGGGTGGAGAAGACGAGTATCGTGAAGCCGACGGACGTCGATGTACTACGGGCTTCCGCGCAACCGGAACTGACACTGGTGACGTGTTATCCGTTCTATTACGTCGGGCCGGCGCCGGACCGCTTCGTGGTGAAGGCGCGGCTGGTGACGTCCACCGCCACGCGCGCCGTTCACGGCAGGGCGGCGACGGCGGGATGAGTGTCCGGCGGCGGCTCCTCCAATAACAGCGCATGGGTGATCCGGTTGACGGCGCGCTCCTCCTCGCCGCGGCTGGCGCTGGAGCGCGGCAACGAGGAGATCTCCAGGTGCACCAGCTCATGGACCAGGGTGAACTCCATGTCGGCAAGCATCGCGGGACAGGCCAATTTATAATCCGCGGCGTCCAGCACGCGGATGGTTGCGGTATTGGTGTGCTTATCCCAATGGATGTTGCCCAGGGTGCGGGGCCGCAGGTCCCGGGCGCGGGTCATCACGACGGAGATCTTCCAGGTTTGCAACTCCATGCGCGGCTGCCAGAAAGCCAGTTTGCCTTCCAGGAAGCGTTGAGCATTAGCGCACTCCGGCACGGGAGTGGCGGCGTTAATGGCGAATGAGAGCGTAAAGAAAGAGAGTGTAAAAAGGGGTGAAGTGGTGCGGAACAACACGCTCTATATTAGCGCATTTGATCGAAGAGTCGTAATTTTCGACACTCATTGCGGGGCGATGGCGGTCCGGCCGCGGCGCAGGACATATTTCTGGATCTTGCCGGTGGCGGTTTTGGGCAGTTCGGGGACGATGCTGAAGGCCGAGGGCACCTTGAAATGCGCCAGCCGCGCGCGCAGGAATTCGCGCAGGTCGGATTCGGTGCAGGCTGCGCCGGCCTTGAGGACCACGAAGGCCAGGGGCGCTTCGCCCCACTTTTCGTGCGGGACGCCGACCACGGCCGCTTCGCGCACGGCGGGGTGCGCGAGCAGCGCGCTTTCCACTTCGATGGAAGAGATATTCTCGCCGCCGCTGATGATCACGTCCTTGAGCCGGTCGCGGATCTGCATGTAGCCGTCGGGATGCACCACGGCGCCATCGCCGGTGTGGAACCAGCCGCCGCGCAACGCCTGCTCGCTAGCCTGCGGATCGTTGAAGTATCCCTGCATGACGACATTGCCGCGGGCCACGATTTCGCCGAGGGTTTCGCCGTCGTGGGGCACTTCGCGTCCGGTGGGATCGACGACGCGCAGCTCGCCGGAGGTGATCAGCTCGATACCCTGGCGGGCTTTGACGGCAGCGCGCTCGGCCGGCGCCAGGGCGGCGTGGCCGGGACGCGGCTCGCAGATGGAGATGAACGGCGAGGTTTCCGTCAGGCCGTAGACGTGGATCACCTCCCAAGCGAACTCGCCTTCCACGCGCTCGATGGTCGCGGCGGCGGGTGGCGCGCCGGCGGTGACCACGCGCACGCCGGGGCGGACTTCGCGGCGCGACTCGGCAGGCGCATGGGCCAGCGCGATCAGCACGGTGGGGGCGGCGCACATCATGCTGACCGACTCCCGCCGGATCAGGTCGAACGCCACGGCCGGTTCCACCTTGCGCAGGCAGATGTGGGCGCCGCCGGCGGCGGTCACGGTCCAGACGAAGGTCCAGCCGTTGGCGTGGAACATGGGGAGCGTCCAGAGGTAGCGGTCGGCGGGGGTCATGTGGACGTGGATCAGCGTGCCCACGGCGTTCATGTAGGCATTGCGGTGGGTGATCATGACGCCTTTGGGACGCGAGGTGGTGCCGCTGGTGTAATTGATGGTGAGCAGATCGTTCTCGCCGATTTCGGGGCGGTCGAAGACGGGGGACGCCGCGGCGATGGCCTGCTCGTAGTCCATCCAACCGGGGGCGCCGCCTTCGAGGGCGACGAAGTGCTCGACTTGCGGGATCTCGGCGCGCACGGAGTCGATGGCTTGCAGGTAGTCGCTGTGAGCGCAGACCACGCGGGATCCGCTGTGCCGGATCATGTAGGCGAAATCCGCGGGCGTGAGGCGGTAGTTGATCGGCACCAGCACCGCGCCGATCTGCGGGACGGCGTAGAAGGACTCGAGCTGCGCGTGGGTATTGGGAGCGATGCAGGCCACGCGGTCGCCCGGGCGGACGCCCAGCGAGGCCAGAGCCGCGGACCAGCGGTCGCAGCGGTCGAAGAACGCCTGGTAGGTGAGCCGCAGGGGGCCGTCGATGACGGCTTCGCGGTCCGGATAGAGGCGGCGGGCGCGGCGCGCGAAATCCAAAGGAGTGAGGGAGGTCAGCATGGACGTTTCATGGAACTATATCACGCGCCTGAAACCAGGAGATGGCGGCGATACCGGCAGCGCCGGCGTGCAGGCAGCGCGGCGCATTTTCGGCGGTGACACCACCCAGCGCCAGGACCGGCAGGCGGACCGCAGCAGCGGCCTCGCGCAGGCGAGGGAGGCCCAGGGGCGCGCCGTACGCGGCTTTGGACGGGGTGAAGAAGACCGGGCCGAACACGGCGAAATCGGCGCCTTCGGCCTCCGCGCGGCGCACTTCCGCGACGGCATGGCAGGAGACGCCGATCAGGAATCCGGGCGGCAGGATGGCGCGCCAGTGGCGCGGGGCGATGGAATCGGCGGGCAGGTGCACGCCTTGCGCGCCGCAGGCCAGCGCCACGTCCACGCGGGAATTGACCAGGATGGCGGTGCGGTGCGGATTGGGCAGGGCGAGGGCGCGCCGCACCAGGTCGGCCAGGTCGCGCGCGGCCAGGTCCTTTTCGCGGATTTGTATGCGTTCCACGCCGACGGCCATGGCGCGCGCGATGGCATCGAGCAGCGCGCCGCAGCCGCCCAGGGGCCGCCGGTCCGTGATGTAATAGCGCAGCATTTATACCGGCGTGTAGTAGCGCTCGCCGGCGCAGGCGCGGCACAGCACGCGGCCGCCGCGCCGCACTTCGCGTTTGAAGTTGATGCCCTCGCCGCACTGTTCGCAGACCACGCGCGCGGCCTTGTAGCCGGGAAACTCTTCCGGGCCGAGCTCGACGCGGACCCACTCGGCGCGGAACAGGTCCTCATCCGGCATGTCCCGATAGGCGCGCATCTGCTGGGTGTTCCGGTCGGCGATTTCGGGAAACATTTCGCGCGCCTTTTGTTTGGCGTCTTCGAGCGCCACGATACGCACGGCACGACCGGCTTCGAGATCGCAGAAGGTGGCGGCGACCTTGCCGAAGTCGCGGAACTTCAGGGCGCGCTTGCCCAGGCGGCAGCCGGTAACCACCGGGATGGCGTCGGTGGCGCAGCGGTCGATCTCGATGAAGGTGACCAGGCGCTTGCGATGGCGGCCCAGCGGGTCGTCGAGCGCCAGCAGCTTCAAGCCGTAGAGCGCCATGCGGAGCCCCAGGATCTGGCCGGCGCAGACGTGCCCGTGCGCCTGGCCGGCCAGCGCGACATATTCGTCGAAGGTTTTCAAAGGCATTAAAGAACTCGCAAGGCGGAGGGCGGAAACTCCACCAACCACTCTTTATTATCCTTCCGGCCTTCGAACTCACGACGGGGGATCTCGGCCACGATGCCGCCGGCGAATTCCAGGCGCACGGCGCGCGGCATTTCGGAGGCGCGCTCGAGCCGCGCGGCCACCTGGTTGGCCTGCGGCCTGGACCCGTCGTGAGGCAGCGCGCGCAGGTGTCCGGGCTCGACGCACACCCAGACGCGGTCGCCGCGCAGGCGTCCGGGGAAGTACGCGCCGGTCAATTCGAATTCCTGCAGGCGGAGGCGGCTGGTGTTGCGGCCGGGATCGAGGGCCACGATCTCGGCGCGAAACAGATTGCGGATGCCGAGGAGGCGGGCGGCCTCCACGCTGGCGGGCTGATCGAGAACCTGGCGGGGGGCGCCGCTTTGCAGGATGCGGCCGCCGCCCAGCAGCAGCATGCCGGCGGCGAGCTCGAAGCAGGTATCCAGATCGCGGGTGGCCAGCAGCACGGGCAGACCGGTTTCGTCGCGCACGGCGCGGAGTACGCGATGCCATTCGGCGCGCAGCTCAACATCCAGGCCGGAGGCCGGCTCATCCACGAGCAACGCTTTGGGTTCGCCGATCAGCGCGCGGGCGAACACGGCGCGGAGCCGCGCGGGCGGCGGGACGTCACGCGGGCGGCGCGCGGCGGCATCGCCCAGATTCAAGCGGTCGATCATCTCCTTAACCCGGCGGTGGCGTTCGAGACTGGCCAGGCCGGCGAGCGGAAACAGCAGATTGTCGTGGACGGTCAGGTGGGGAAACAGGGCCCAGTGGCGCGCCACATATCCGCAGTGCCGGCGGCGCGGGGGCAGATTCACGCGAGCGGCGGCATCGAAGAGAATCTGGTCGTCGAGGAGGATGCGGCCGGCGGCGGGCCGGACGAATCCGGCGACGGCATCCAGGGTGGCGGTCTTGCCGGATCCGCACGGGCCGAACAACGCCGTGACGCCCGGCGCGGCCTGGAATTCCATCTCCACGCCCGGCAGCGAGAAGCGGACCTGGATCATGCCGGCACCGTGGGCCGCCGCAGGCGGCGGCCGCCGTAGAGCGCGGCCAGCGAGGCCAGCGCGAGCGGCAACAGCAGCCAGGCATTCGCGGAGCGGCGTGCCACCACGGCGGTGATGCCGAAATCGGCGAAGGATCGGGCGAAGGCGGCCAGCGCGGCGCCCAGCAGTCCGCGCCAGGCGAGGGGCAGCGTCACGCGCCAGAGGATGCGCCACTCCCCTGCCCCCAGGCTGCGGGCGGCGCGGGCGAAGGCGGGGTCCGGCGGATCCAGGCGCAGCAATAAGGGCAGCGCACAGACGGCGGCGAGGAGCACCGCGGCGCGCCAATGGAACGCCAATCCCCAGCGGCCGATGGCGGTCAGCAGGTAATAGGACAGCACGGCCGGCGGCACCAGCAGCGGCATGTCCGCAAGGGAGACGAGCAGGTCGCGCCCGGGGAACCGCCGCGCCGCCAGCACCCAGGCGAGCGGCCACGCCGCCAGCGCCGCGAAGAGTGTAGCCCAGCCGGCATAGCGCAGGCTAAGCCAGAGCGGCGACCAGTCGAGTGGCATGGGCGGCAGGGAACCTCATTATAGCGTCAGAATTACTTCCAGGCTCCCAACAATCGGCGGGTCAGCACCAACTGCCCCAAATGGTAGGCGGTATGATCGGCCACCAGGAGCACTTCACGCAGGACGGTCTGGCCGGTGCCGTGCGGAATGCGAGCGTGCAAGTTGGTCTTGGGGTTCTTCACCAGCCGCCGCATGGTGGCCAGGTCGGCGCGAAAGGCTTTGGCGCTGCGGTCCCAGGCGCCGTCGTCGGGAGGCGCGGCGGTAGCCGGCCAATAGCCCGCGGGCCAGGGCGGCGAAACGTGTTTCGCCTTGCGGCAGAACTCCAGAATGTCCCACTGGGCGATGCGCATGTGCTCGAGCAACTGCCACGGCGTGTGTGGCAGTCCGCTGGGCCTTACGCCGCGCAGGGCCGCCGGCAGACCGGTCACGGCGGTATCGAAGTTCAGATGCGCCCCTCCGCCATCCAGCAGGTAGAGCAGATGTTCCCGCAAAGACTGATCCTGCGTCATATCTCTATTGTGGCCGCCAGACGGGTTGCGAGACAAGCGTCACGGGGTGAACCGGTCCGCCGAAAATCTCACCTAAATTAAGACCTCCGTAACCTATAGCACTGCATATAGATAAAATTCTTGACGAAATACCATATATTGGGGCATGATTACGGATGCGCGACAATAGAAGGAGGGATCGAGCGTGGGACAGATCATCGTAGACTTGAGTGCGAAAATGGAAATGTTGAAAACAAAAGAGCAAAAGCCCAGCCGGACGGGGGTCGCCTTCCCCCGCTATTTTACCGCCGACGAGCAACCGGGCAAGACACCTTACGACGAGGTGCAATGGGAGACGCGCACGGCCTCCATCGGCAATGACAAAGGCGCGGTCATCTTTGAGCAACGCGATATCGAAGTTCCCGTCGACTGGTCCCAGACGGCCACCAACATCGTGGCCAGCAAGTATTTCCACGGCAAGCTGGGCTCCCCGGAGCGGGAGAGCAGCGTCGCGCAACTGGTGCAGCGGGTGGTGGACACCATCGCCGAGTGGGGCGTCCATGACGGCTATTTTGCCACGCCCGAAGATGGGGAGAATTTCCGCAGCGAACTGGCCCACCTGATGCTCACCCAGAAAGCCTGCTTCAATTCGCCGGTGTGGTTTAACGTAGGGGTGAAGGAGGCGCGGGGATACGGCTGGGTTTACGACAAGGCCACCGACGCCATCGGCAAGCTGGAACAGGGCGCCACGCGGCCGCAGTGCTCGGCGTGCTTTATCGTCTCGGTGAAGGATTCGCTGGAATCGATCCTGGACCTGGCCAAGACGGAAGGCATGCTCTTCAAATGGGGCTCCGGGACGGGCTCGAACCTGTCCTCGTTGCGCGAAGAGGATGCCATCCTCTCCGGCGGCGGGCGCGCTTCGGGGCCGCTGTCGTTCATGAAGGGCTTCGACGCTTTCGCGGGGGTCATCAAGTCCGGCGGCAAGACGCGCCGCGCGGCCAAGATGGTGATCCTCAACAGCGACCATCCCGACATCAAGAAATTCATCTGGTGCAAGGCCAAGGAAGAGAAGAAGGCGCACACGCTGGTGGAAGCCGGCTACGACGCGTCGCTCGACGGCGAAGCATACAGCTCGATCTTCTTCCAGAACGCCAACAACTCGGTGCGGGTCACCGACGAGTTCATGGAAGCCGTGACGCAGGACCGCGAGTGGTGGACGAAGTCGGTGACCAGCGGCCAGCCGAAGGACCGCTACCAGGCGCGCGAGCTGATGCACGAAATCGCGGAAGCCACGCACCAGTGCGGCGACCCCGGCATGCAGTTCGACACCACCGTCAACCGCTGGCACCCCTGCAAGAACACGGCGCGCATCAACGCATCGAATCCCTGCTCGGAGTACATGTTCCTGGACGATTCCGCCTGCAACCTTTCGTCGCTCAACCTGATGAAGTTCGTGGGGCCGGGGGGCCAGTTCGACGTGGAGGCTTTCCGTCACGCGGTGGACACCATGATCATGGCGCAGGAGATCATCGTGGACAACGCCAGCTATCCGACGGAGAAGATCGCCGGCAATTCGCACAACTACCGGCCGCTGGGTTTGGGTTTTGCCAACCTGGGCGCGCTGCTGATGTCCTTCGGCATCCCCTACGACAGCGACCAGGGCCGGACCTATGCCGGCGCGATCACGGCGGTGATGTGCGGGCAGGCGTATCTGACCAGCTCGCGCATTGCCGAATCGACCGGCCCGTTCCCCGGGTACGCGCGCAACAGCGAGCCGTTCCTGGAGGTGGTGCGCATGCATCGCGACGCGGCCTGCCACATCAATCAGCGGCTGATCCCGCAGGATCTGAGCGAAGGCGCGAAGGAATGCTGGGACCAGGCGCTGGAGTCCGGCCGCCGCCACGGCTACCGCAACGCGCAGGTGACCGTGATTGCCCCGACGGGGACCATCGGCTTCATGATGGATTGCGACACGACCGGCATCGAGCCGGACCTGGCGCTGGTGAAATACAAGAAGCTGGTGGGCGGCGGAGTGATCAAGATCGTGAACAACACGGTGCCGCAGGCGCTCATCAAGCTGGGCTACACGCCCGCGCAGGCGGACCAGATTGTCAGCCACATCGACGCGACCGGCACGATCGAAGGGGCGCCCCACCTGAAGCCCGAGCACCTGGCGGTATTCGATTGCAGCTTCCGCCCGGCCAACGGCACGCGCTCGATCCACTACATGGGGCACCTGAAGATGATGGGGGCGGTGCAGCCGTTCATCTCCGGCGCGATTTCGAAGACCATCAACATGCCGGAGGAGGCCACCATCGACGAGGTGATGAACGCCTACATCGAGAGCTGGAAGCTGGGCCTGAAGGCGGTGGCCATCTATCGCGACAATTCCAAGCGGGTGCAGCCGCTCAGCTCGGCGGGGTCCAGCGCGGCGAAATCGGAGAAGGCCGCCGCCGCGCCGGCGGCCGCGGCCCAGGTGGAGAAGGTGGTTTACCGGCCGGTGCGGCGCAAGCTGCCGGACGAGCGCCGGGCCATCACCCACAAGTTTTCGATCGGCGGGCACGAAGGCTACATCACGGTGGGCATGTACGACGATGGCGCTCCCGGGGAGATCTTCATCACCATGGCCAAGGAGGGATCCACCATCTCCGGCCTGATGGACTCGCTGGCGACGGCCATCAGCTTCAACCTGCAATATGGCGTGCCGCTGAAGTTCCTGGTGGACAAGTTCGCGCACGTGCGGTTCGAGCCCAGCGGCTGGACCGGCAACCAGCAGATCCCGTACGCCAAGTCGATCATGGATTACATTTTCCGCTGGCTGGGGGCGCGGTTCCTGGGGCCGGAGTACGCCATCACGGAGGCGGGCGAGACGAGCACGCTGCGTCCGACGGAACCGAGTCCGCAGCAGGAGCTGCCGTTCGCGCCGATGAACGCGGATGCGCCGCTGTGCGCGGAGTGCGGGTCCATTATGACGCGGAATGGGAGCTGCTATAAGTGCGGGAATTGCGGGGGGACTAGCGGGTGTAGCTAAAGAGGCAGCCGCTATACGTTTGTCGGCCGCCCGGAAAAATGACATTCGCGAAGTTGCTCGGCCGCTGCTGAACGAGCTTTGGCGGAAGCGCACGTCGATCCCAACCTTTGCGAGCGCCGCTCTCGAGGTTTGATCTCCAGCCGAGATGCTCTTGACTCCTTCGATGCCGTAAATACATAATGTAAATACGATGCCGTGAGGTACACCTGGGACCGAAAGAAGAAGGGCCGACGCTCGAGAGGTTGGACGATCGGTTCGACTACGGCGAGGTTCGGATGTATGCCGTCGGCGTCGTGAACGGCATTGAGGTCACCGTGATATATACCGATGTCTCTGCAGGCGAGCGCCGCATAATCTCGGCATGGAAGGCAGAACGGCATGAGAGAGAAGCATATTGGAAAAGCCTCGGCCAGGCCGCGCACCGATTGGAAGCGCTTGCGTTCCCGCAGCGATCGTGAAGTCCAGCGGGGCATCGAGAACGATCCCGAGGCGCGCCCAACCAACGCCGCATTCTGGGAGAAGGCTCGCGTGGTGATGCCGGCGTCGAAGCAAACCATTACCATTCGTCTCGACGCGGACCTGCTGCGATGGCTGCGCCGGCAAAAGGGCTACCAAACACGCATTAACGCCATACTGCGGACGTACATGGAAGCAAGCAGTCGATCATGACGCCACAGATGGGAGCGGACTCGTTAGGAGGCCAAGCGGTTCGTCAAGCCGCCGTCACGAAGATGCGCGCTGTCCGCGACCGCGGCTTGCTGCGAATCACAATCTCCACATCCCGACCCAGCGCGTTCAGGAAGCGCATTAATCGGTCCACGGAGAAACCTTCCAGCCGGTAATTGGCCAGAGCGGATACCTTCGGCTGACTGACGCCTAGCCGCCGCGCAGCGCCGGCTTGCGGCAAACGCCGCTCGGCCAAGACGCGGTTGATGGCCAGCGCCAGCCTGACTTTGGTCTGCCGCTCCGCGGCGTCCCGGATCCCCAGGTCCGCGAACACATTCCCCGAACCGGCAGTAACCGCATGTTCCCTTTCAACCTTGCCCATAACGCTCCTCATAGTCCACTTGCGCTTTCCTCAAACGCAAGGACACCAATTCCACATCCGTCCGGGCAGTCTTAACCCCCTGCGGCGATTTCTTCTGAAAGGCGTGCAGCACGTAGACCGCCTGCGCGAAACGCACCGTATAGACCGCTCGGAAAGTGCCGCCGGCGTGATCCTCAACGATTTCAAGAACGCCTGATCCCGCACCCTTCCACGGCTTGGCCGCCGGGTGCTTCCCACCAAACTGTGCCACGCTAAGGGCGGTTCCGATCCGGTCTTTCACACTCTCTGGAAATGCCATGAGATCCTTCTTCGCTGAGCCTACCCAATGCAGCGGCTTCTCACCTGGAACGGATTGGCGCGCCATCTATGTGACACCACCATTATATCCCACAACTAGGATAATAAACCGCTGAATAGCGGACTACGGGCCGCACCCAAATCACCTCGCCGCGCCATCATCCACCGCAAGTAGCCGCAGCATCGTGCTCCAGGGGGTATGATATTCGCATGTCAAACGACGAACAGGCAATTCGCAACCTGGTTGACACCTGGTGCCGGGCCACCGAGGCGGGCGACGTGGATGCGCTCGCGCCGCTGATGGCGGACGATATGGTGTTTCTGACGCCGGGCGGCCAGCCGTTCGGGAAGCGGGAGTTTCTGGAAGGCGCGCGGCAATCGGCGGGGAGCGTGAAGGTCTCGGTGCAGGCGGAGGTGCAGGAAGTCCGGGTGGCGGGCGATCTGGGCTACTGCTGGCTGAAACTGGCGGTGACGGTGACACCGCCGGCGGGCGCGCCGGCGCAGCACGCCGGCCACACGATGGGGATCTACCGCCGCGAGGGCGGCCGGTGGGTGCTGGCGCGGGACGCGAACCTGGTGAGCTGAGCGGCGAAACCCGCGGCTTGCTTCTCCGGCTGCAACGGATATACGATCAACTTCCGTAGAAACAAGGAGGGTCATCTATGAGTTTGTCAAACCGGCGCAGTCTGCTCAGAGGCGCCGCCATGCTGGCGGGCGCGGGTGCGGTACCCAGACTCACGACGGCCGCGCCGGGCGGCGAGGCGAAGCCGGCGGCGGCGACGGCGGGCCTGGACCGCGTGACCGCGTCCACGACGCACGGCATCGTGGAGACGACCGCGGGCAAGGTGCGCGGGTACCGGCGCAACGGCATACACACGTTCAAGGGCATTCCCTACGGCGCGTCCACGGCGGGCAAGAACCGCTTCCTGCCGCCGGTGAAGCCGGAGCCGTGGGCCGGCGTGCGCAGTTCCATGCACTACGGCAGCGTGTGCCCCAATCCGCCGCGCGACGGCTGGAAGGTGGACGAGGTCGCGTTCATGTTCGATTGGGACGACGGCCAGCCGGGGGAGGACTGCCTGCGCGTCAACGTGTGGACGCCGGGACTCGACCAGCGCAAACGTCCGGTGATGGTGTGGCTGCACGGGGGCGGCTTTTCGGCGGGCTCCGGGCAAGAGCTGAAATCGTACGACGGCGAGAGCCTGGCGCGGCGCGGCGACGTGGTGGCGGTGTCGCTGAATCACCGGCTGAACGTGTTCGGGCACCTGGACCTATCGCAGTTCGGAGGCGAGGAATTTGCCTCGTCCGGCAACGTGGGCATGCTGGACATCGAATTCGCGCTGCGCTGGGTGCGGGACAACATCGCCAATTTCGGCGGCGATCCGGAGAAGGTCATGATCTTCGGACAGTCGGGCGGCGGCGGCAAGGTCGGGACGCTGATGGCGATGCCGTCGGCGAAGGGACTGTTTCACCGCGCGGTGATACAGAGCGGGTCGATGCTGACGGTGGGGGATACCGACGATTCGGCGAAGCTGGCCGCGGCGGTGCTGGACGAGTTGAAGATTTCGCGCGCGGATGCGGCGAAGCTGCAGAGCGTCCCGATGGAGACGCTGCTGAGCGGGGCGCTGGCGGCGCAGCGCAAGGCATTCCCGCGGCCGCCGGGTCCGCCGGATTTCCGGCACCTGTCGCGGCTGCTGGGCTGGGCGCCGGTGGTGGACGGCAAGGTGATTCCGCAACAGATCTTCGACCCCACGGCGCCGGAAGTCTCGGCGGACGTCCCGCTGCTGGTGGGCACCGTGTTGAACGAGTTCACCACGGGGATGGGGCAACCGGACGCTTTCGCCATGACCGACGCGCAACTGGCGGAACGGATCAAGGGCGTGTACGGCGACAAGTCGGGCAAGATCATCGACAGTTTCCGCTCGGCGCATCCGCACGAGCGGCCGTTCAGCCTGTATTCGCTGATCATGACGTCGCCGGTGCGCAGCATGGCGGTGACGCAGGCGGCGCGCAAGGCGGCGCTGGGCAGGGCTCCCGCGTGGTTGTACTGGTTCACCTGGCAGACGCCGATTCTGGACGGGCGTCCCATGGCGTTCCACTGTTCGGAGCTGAGTTTCTGTTTCAACAACACGGACCGCTGCGAGACGATGACGGGCGGCGGGCCGCGCGCGCGGGCGCTGGCGGCGCGGGTGAGCGATGCCTGGATCAGTTTCGCGCGCAAAGGCGATCCGAATCACGCGGGGCTACCGGCGTGGGCGCCGTTTCATCCGGACAAGGTCCAGACCATGATGTTCGACGACCGCTGCCAGCTTCGGATCGATCCGGACGGAGCGCAGCGGCGGCTCATCGACTCGATGGCCTAGGAACGCAAGGCATATCGCTTCAAACAGACAGACCCGCGGGATCTGAAGACCGGGCGTGAGGGCCACGGCCTTGGTATGATCGGGCGTTGTTCCCGGCAGCCGGAGCGAGAGGTTAAGAAAGACCCGCCCCGTTTGTGGCGGCCGGACACCTGCTTTTCGATTCGGTCGAAGAATGCCGGACGGCGCTGAACAGCCACGGGGCGGCGTTGATGGCCGACATTCCCAACTACACGAACACACAGCCGACGGTTCAGTTCAGCGAAGTCAGGATGTGAGTGCCGATTCGGCGAGGCGCCATTGGCCGGTTCAGGCGTCGCGCCCGATGGCCAGCACGAAGTAGTTCGCGCGGGCGGCGCCCACATTGCGCCAGCCGTGCTCCTGGTTGGAAGCTACGTAAGCGACGGACCCGGGGCCCAGGCGGGCGGTGCGTCCGGCGATGGTGACTTCCATGAGGCCCTCGCGAATGAGGATCATCTCCTCGTGCACGTGGCGATGCGGCGGATGCGGCGCGCCGCCGGGCGGCAGGTCGCTCTCGTGCAGCTCGATGCGCACGCCGGCGTGGGTCTCGCCGTCGAAGACGTGCCGCAGGCGGTTCTCGCCAGGCTCCACGGGCAGCGATTCGAAGCTGTAGGTCCTGGACGGCAGCAGCGTTCCGGCGGCGCCCGCGCGGGGCGCCGCGGCCAGCGCCGATAGCAACAAGCTGACGTCTCTGCGCGTATAGTTCATCGGCCATCTCCCGGCATGCAGGTATTGTATCCGCTGGCGGGCGGCACCAGCATGGCGGCGCCGGAGTGGGCGGCCCTGTTCGCCATCGCCAATTCCATGCGGGCGGCAGCCAGCAAGACACCGCTCAGCCAGGTGCAGTTCGATCTCTATCCGGTATCCGGAGACTACCACGACATTGTGAGCGGCACCAACGGAAGTTGCGGGGCGCTGTGCACTGCCGGGCCGGGATACGATTTCGTGACCGGGCTGGGCTCGCCGCAGGCCGACGCGCTGATACCGGCGCTGGTGGCGGCGCCTTAGCCGTGGCGGATCACGAGCACGTCGCCATCCTTGACGATATATTCCTTGCCTTCCAGGCGGAGGAGGCCTTTATCGCGGACGCCGGAGTATCCGCCCAGATCGACGAGCGATTTCCAGTTCACCACTTCGGCGCGAATGAACTTCTTCTCGAAATCCGAGTGAATGGCGCCGGCAGCCTTCACGGCGGTGCTGTGGAAGGGAATGGTCCAGGCCCGCACTTCGTCTTCGCCGGCGGTGAGAAAGGACATCAGCCCCAGCAGCGCATAAGTGGCGGAGATCAGACGTTCCAGGCCCGACTCACTGAGTCCATAACTGGCCAGATAGTCTCTCTGTTCGTCGGCGGGTAACTCGGCTAACTCGGCTTCTATCTTGCCGCAGATAGCCGTGACAGCGGTATGCCGGCGGCCGGCCAGGGGGCCGTCGCGGTACTCCCGCTCCTTGTCGTGCAGGCTGGCGGCGTCGTTCTCGCCCAGGTTCAGAACGTAGAGCATGGGCTTTTGCGACAGAAACTGAAAGCCGCGGATGCGCTTTTCGTCCTCGGCGTCGAACTCCTGCTCGCGCAGCGGGCGATTCTGATCCACGGCCGCCTTGCACTTCTGCAAAAGCTCGAACTCGCGATCGAGCTCCGGATTCCGGATCTTCTTGCGATCCTTGTCGAGGCGTTCCAGGCGCTTTTCGATGACCACCAGGTCGCTGAGGATCAGCTCGGTTTCCACGTCTTCGAGATCGCGCAGGGGATCCACACTACCCTTCTCGTGGGGCACCGTGTCGTCGGCAAAGAGGCGCAGCACGTGCGCGAACGCGTCCACCACGCGCAGGCTGGCGACATAACTGGCGTCGCGCAGGCTTTCCTTGGAGACCGCGGGCATATCGACGTATTCCACGGTGGCGTGGGTGGTCTTGCGGGGTTCGAACAGCCTGGCCAGCTCATCCAGGCGGGCATCGGGAACCTTGGCCACGCCCACGCGCGCGGCGGTCGAGCCGATGCGGGTCTCCTGGTGGGCGCCGGTGAGGATGGTAAAGAGAGAGGTCTTGCCGACCATGGGCAGGCCGATGATTGCGGTCTTCACGCGATGTCACCACAGGGCAGAGCCGGATTGGGGCGATTGATTGCCATCACCTTATCTTACTTTTCTTCTGAATTCGCCGGCGCGGGGGATGGGACATGACCTCACGCGCGGCATCGCGCGCGGCCAGTGCTGTTCGCAAGAGCGGCGGCGTGCTGTATAATGCCCCAAGCTGGGACTCGATAGAAATCAGGTGCCGTCCGTTGGCTGAGGGTGACTCTGCCAGCCAGCAATTCGGCCATAAAGAGGGTGCAAGAAGATGTTGAAAAACGGCTTCCGGATTCTCATGGGGCTGCTGGCGGGACTGGTCGCGCCGGGCTATGCCACGGTGCTGATCACATCCATGACACCGTCGTCACCATCCCCGCAGCTTATCGGCTCGTCCATCACCTGGACGGTGGAAGCCACCGACAGCAATCCGGGTCCGCTGGCCTTCCGGTTCAACGTGGAACCGCCGGGAGGAGCGATGGCGCTGGTAAAGAACTTCAACGTGGGGAATCTTACTGGCGGCATATGGAAGGCACAGCCTTTTCTATGGTTCCCCACCGGCATTGAGGGCGTCTACCGGATCGAGGTGATTATCCGCGATTTCACTTCGGGCGAAACAGACTCGGAAACGTTGACTTATACGATCAAACCCCTGGCGAGCGGCAAAACGCCGGTGGTTGCCATGACGGGCAACCCGCTGGTGGCGCTATTCAATGCCCCCTCTTGTCCGGCAGGCAGCACCATGCGCGTCGTCTTTCAGGAACAGTCCCGCGCCACACCGGGTGACGCGACGAACTATGCGGATTGTCACCCGCCGAATACGATGACCTTTGAAATCGCCGGCATGTACCCCAATACAACTTACAACCTGCACTCGCAGACCAATACCGCGGGCACCATTGCCGATGGACCGGCGGTGACGTTTACTACCGGCTCGCTGCCGACCGATATTCCATTTCCTGGTTTTGCGGTCAACGTTCCGCCGGACATCAACACCGAGGGCAGAATGCTGCTGCTGGATCCGTTCTATGTCGCGCCGAGTCCTTTTTACGCGACTGTGGCCACAGACCTGTCCGGCAACATTCTCTGGTATTACTACGCCAGCCCGGCGCAAACCATCAATTTGACACGTCTCCTGCCCGGCGGAACCCTGTTGACCGTACAGAGCGGCCCGGCGTGGTCTACCACGGAGTACTGGCAATTGCTGCGGCAGATTGACCTGGCCGGCAACATCGTCCATGAGACCAACATCGGAATTGTGGCGCGGGAACTGCTGGCCATGGGAGCCGCTGACGGCGGCCCTTGCTCGGCGGTCGCCAGACCGGCGAAGGTCGGCGACGCCTGTCTGGGTACATTCAACCACGACGCCATTCAGACGCTGCCCAACGGGTACACCGCAGTCATCGCGTCCCTGGAGAAGATCTTCCCGCCGGGCACGCAGGGAGACACCAGCGGCCTGCCGGTGGACATCGTCGGAGACATGATTATCGTGCTGGATACCAACTGGCAAGTGGCCTGGTATTTCGACGCTTTCGAACACGCCGGCGGCGCGCCGGAGCTCGACATCAACCGGCCGGCGGTATTAAACGAGTCGTGCATCAAAGGCGAATGTGCAGCTTTTCTGTTGGGAGCAGGCATAGCTCCTACGGCGAGGGACTGGCTACACGGGAATTCTCTCTATTACTGGCCGCGGACGGGCGACCTGGTGTGGTCCTCCCGCCATCAGGACTGGGTGATGAAGATCGACTACAGCAGCCGCACGGGAGACATACTGTGGCGTTTGGGCCCCTGCGGCGATTTCACTTTCAGCAACCAATACAACGACCCGTGGCCGTGGTTCTCGCACCAGCACGAAGTAGGTATCGAAGGCAATGGCGCGGGACCGGTGTCGCTTTTTGACAACGGCAACACGCGTGTCTCTCCGCCAACCGGCCGCCGCAGCTCAAGCGGATGCATACCTGGCGCAGGCGGGGGCGACAGTCGCGGCATGGCCCTGACCCTGGACGAGAACACCATGCAGGTTTCCCCGATCTTGAGCGTCGATCTGGGTGTCTATTCGAGCGGCCTCGGCAGCGCTCAACTGCTTTCGAACGGCAATTATTTCTTCCTGGCGGGCGCCACCTCGACCGGTCACGGAACGCAGAGCTACTCGATTGAGATTCTACCCACACCGGGAACGGCCACCGGTACCCAGGTGCTGAATATCCAGAACACGACGGCCGCCTATCGAGCCTGGATGCTGTCCAGCTTGTACGATCCGCCCACCACCTGATCGGCGGGGATCGTCTCATCGCCAAACCTACATCTCGATTTAAGTCGATAGACTGGCCGCGCTCCCGTAATCAAAAAAACATTGAAAAACTTGTTGCGGGCCGACGGCAGTTCCCATACAATTCTTTGATGTTTGCCACTCAGAGAGGATTGAATCGCCGCCGCTTCCTGGAGGGGCTGGGACTGGGAGGCGCCACTCTCTCCCAACTCTTTGCGCCACGAGCCAATGCCCAACCCAATACCGATACCGGATCGTGGTCACGACCGCCCAAGTTATCGAACCCCAACATCCTGATCGTCATGGTGGATCAGCTACGCTGGCCGTGCTGGTTGAGTAGCGACCAGGCCAGCATGGTCAAGCAACAGATCATGCCCAATATCGCCGGACGGATCGCCGCCAAATCTTACGCTTTCCAGGAATTCTATGTGGCGGCCACCATCTGCACGGCGTCTCGCGGCACCTTTCTCACAGGCTTGTACGCGCCGCAGACGGCTTGTTATGTAGACACGTTCCAGACCGCAACCACTCCGGCATTACTGCCGCAGTTCCCCACCTGGGGCCACGCCGTACCCGGGATGCGGGCCGCGTACAAGGGTAACATGTGGTGGTTCGGCAAATGGCATCTTTCCGACTGCACGACTTCAACGCCGTTGCAGTCTTATGGCTTCCGGACGCGGACTTATCCGGGCGGCGCGGAGGGAAACCCTTCGCCGGACGGGTCCGCCAACGAGGGCACCGGCGGCGGCGAATTTGCGCCAAACTATTGGGCCTGCGATGCCGACATCGCCAACGATTTTATCGGCTGGCTCAACGGGGACGCTCCGACTTCGCCGGCGCCGGTGTCCCCCTGGTGCGCCACGGTGAGCTTCATTAACCCGCACGATATCGGCCGCGCGCCGGCGTGGTTGGACCCCGGCTCAACTTTTCCGCCGCAAGGCGTTCCCGGCCAGAGGGTCTATTTTCCGCCGCCTCCGTTTCCACCCCTATCCGGGGCACCCGCGGTCTGCGCCGCGGAGCCCGACCCGTGGAACTTCGAAGACCTGAGCGTGGTAACCAATAAACCTGCCGCGCAGTATGCGTTCCAATCCAACTTAGCGTACCAACTTGGATCGGTAAGTGACTGGGTTACGTTCCTGAACTGGTACTATTGGCTGCAAAACTATGTGGACCAGCAGGTGGGAAGAGTGTTAGATGCCCTGGCAGCTTCTCCCCATGCCGGCAATACCATCGTGATCTTCACATCGGACCACGGGGAAGGCGGCGGGTCGCACGGCCTGCACAGCAAGGGGGCCACCGCCTATGAGGAAGTCATACACGTTCCGCTGTACGTGCAGTTTCCCGGGCAGACCGCCAGCATCCCCATGAACCAGATGTGCTCCAGCGTCGATTTCTTCGGCCTGGTCTGCGACCTGGCAACCGGCGGCGACGGAGGATGGAAGACCGTGTATCCGGACCTGGCTCCGCGCCAGTCACTGTGGAGTTTTCTCTACCATAACGCCAAGGAAACCCGCATCGCGCCGACGCTCGGCATTCCCTATGTGTTCCACACGTGCGACCAGATCAATATTGTGCCGAACCAACCGAAGGCACACCTGGTGGCCCTGCGGACCAAATACAATCCCGGCAACAAGAGCCGGCCGGGCGCGAAGCTGGGTGTCTATTCGGCATGGAGCAACGGAACGGTCCTTCCGAGCAGCACGACGCCGGACTTCGAATTCTATGACTACAATCCGGCCACGTCCCATAACACGGCCGAGATGGGCAACGACTTCTACAGCACCGACGCCACCACCCTGGCCACCCTCAAACAATACCTGCAGGCGCTGGGGGCCTGGATTCCCTTCCCGATTGGTCTGATTGGGATGGAACTCAACCGGCAATTGTGCGGGCTCGGGACGGACGGGACCCCACTTACCCTGGTGCAAGCCGCCGCACAGGCTAACTACATTACCTACCTGTGGGGGTGAGGATGCCCCCGCAGCACAATGGCAGGGGCGCCGATAACGCCTGGATATTGTTATAAAGGAACGGATGAACCTTGACGATTACGCACCGCGGCCGGCGCACATCAAATGGCTGCTCGATTCCGATCCGGCGATCCGCTGGCAGGTGATGCGCGACCTCACCGATGCAGCCCCCGAGACGGTGGCGGCGGAGCGCGCTCGCGTGGCGACCGAAGGATGGGGAGCCCAACTGCTGGCGGCGCAGTCTCCGGCCGGCAAATGGGGCGGGCCCAAGGAGGACCGGGGCCTGCTCATTACGCTCTGGAGCCTGGTGGTGCTGAAGGACCTCGGTCTGGACCCGGCGAGCAAGCAGGCCCGCAAAATGACCGACCGGGTCGCGCGGCGGGTGGTGTTCCAACCGCTCCACAACCGTCCTTACTTTGAGGGTGAAACCGAACCCTGCATCAACGGCCGCATTCTGGGCCTGGGCGCGTACTTCAAAGAACCGAACGACGCGCTGGCCGGGCAACTGTTGAGCGAGCAACTGGCCGACGGCGGCTGGAACTGCGAAGCGCCGCGGAGCCGGCGATCTTCGTTCCACACGACCATCTGCGTGCTGGAAGGGCTGCTGGCCTACGAACGGGCGGGGCGCAAATCCGCGGCCATCACCAAGGCCCGAAAGCGCGCCGAGAAGTACCTGCTGGAGCGCCGCATGTTCCGCTCGCTGCGAACCGGTGAAGTCATCGACAAACGCTGGCTCCGCTTCACTTATCCGAGCTTCTGGCACTACGACGTCCTGCGCGGGCTCGACTATCTGCGGGAAGCGGGAGTCAAGCCCGACGACCGCGTCCAGGAAGCCATCGAGATCGTGATTCAGCGCCGCCATCAGAACGGGCGCTGGCCGCTCAACCTGCTGCATCCGGAACAGATTCCGCTTCAGATGGAGACCCAGGTGGGCAGCGCGAGCCGGTGGAACGCGCTGCGCGCGCTGCGGGTTCTGCGGTGGTTCAGAGGGGCACGTCGATCGTAGTGAGGATCTCTTCGATGATGCGGTCGCCCAGGTCGGAGCGGCGCTGGGCGAGGGCGGTGCGGGTGTTCACCACCACGCGGTGGCCGAAGACGGGCGCGGCCAGGCGTTTTACATCGTCGGGAATGGCGTACTCGCGGCCTTCCACCAGGGCCAAGGCCTGCACGGCGCGGAACAGGGCCTGGGAGCCGCGCGGGCTGACGCCGAGAGTGAGCGACTCGTGCGCGCGGGTCTTTTCCACGACGGCCAGCATGTAATCGACGATGGACTCTTCCACGGTGACGTGCTGCACGGAGGACTGCAGGCGGACGATATCGTCGCCGGTGAGCACGGCGCGCACGCTATCGGCGGCGGTCATTTCACAGTTGCGCACGATCTCGCGCTCGCTGGCGGCATCCGGATAACCGATGCGCAGGCGCATGAGGAAGCGGTCCATCTGGGACTCGGGCAGCGGATAGGTGCCGTGGTGCTCGACCGGGTTCTGAGTGGCGATCACCATGAAGGGCCGCGGCAGCAGGTGCGGCCGGCCGTCGATGGTGACCTGGCTTTCGTTCATGGCCTCCAGCAGCGCCGATTGCGTTTTGGGGGTGGTGCGATTGATCTCGTCGGCCAGCAGGAAGTTGGTGAATACGGGTCCGGGCTTGAATTCGAAGGCTTCGGAGTGCGCGTTGTAAATGGTGACGCCCAGGACGTCGCTGGGCAGCATGTCACTGGTAAATTGCAGGCGATGGAATCCGCAGGCCACGGCGCGGGCTAATGACTGCGCGAGGGTGGTTTTGCCTACGCCCGGAACGTCCTCGATGAGCAGGTGGCCGCGCGCCAGCAGGCAGACCAGCGACAGGCGCACGACTTCGGGCTTTCCCCGGATCGCCGATTGCACGGTCTTGTCCAGCTCGCCCAACCGGGAGAGCAACTGGGGCGCAAAGGGAACCGGCGGGGCAAGCATGGTTTCCCGCTGGGTCATTCATGGTTATTGTAGCAGGCGGGCACTTAGCGCCGTGCTCCGCCGCGAAATCCGGCCGGCAGGATATGCTGTACGGATATGGCAGTCGTGATTTGTCTTTTACGCGGGATCAATATCGGGGGCCACCATAAGATCGGCATGGCGGCGCTGCGGTCGCTGTGCGAATCGCTGGGATGGCGCGACGTCCAGACTCATCTGCAAAGCGGCAACGTCGTCTTTCGCACGGAGAAGCGGGATTTGGCCAAGCTGGGCCGGACGCTGGAGGAAGCCATCGAACGGGAATTCGGGTTTCACTCGGACGTGGTCGTGCGGACGCCGGCGGAGCTCAGGGCGGCGGTGGCCGCGAATCCGTTCGCGGAGCGTCCCAACCTGGAGCCGAGCAAGCTGGCGGTGCATTTTCTGGCGGCGGAGCCGGGCAAGGACGCGGTGACCCAGGTACGCGCCATCCGCTGCGATCCGGAGGAGCTCCACATCCAAGGCCGCGAGCTGTATGTGTACTTCACCAACGGCATGGCGCGACCGAAGCTATCCATGCCACAGGTGGAGCGGACGCTGAAGACGGCAGGCACCAGCCGGAACTGGAACACGGTGCGGAAGCTGCTGGAGATGGCGGAGCAGTTGGAGTAACTCTCACTCCGTTATTAAGGTACTTAATGAACAAAACCTCGTTGCCCTTCTCGTTATAGATCAGCTCGTCGACCAGGTTACGGGTCAACAGAATGCCGAAGCCGCCGGGGCGCACGCCTTTCTCGGCGCGGATCTGCAGGTGGCGGGCGGGATCGTCCGGGGGGTTGGCGATGGCGGCGTGCTCGATGGCGTCGAAGGAGAAGCCTTTGCCGGGGTCCTGGATCAGGTAGATGAGCGCGCGGGTGGTGCGCACGTAAGTGACCTGGACGCGCTTGTCGGGATCGGACCCGCCGCCGTGTTCGATGGCGTTCATGAGCAGCTCGCGAAAGGCGGCGGCGATATTCTCGCGCTCGTGAGGCGGCAGATCCATTTCCATTTCGCGCACGAACTGCATCAGACGGTCGGCGGTCTCCATTTTGCAGCGCAGGCGCAGGCTGACCCAAATGGCCGACGCGGACATCACTTCGATATCGTCCCGCCAGTGATTGGAATTGACGGCGTGCGCGATCATCTCGGCCACGGCGCTGGGGGAGAAAGGCTTGCTGAAATAACTGAAGGCCTGGTCGCGGATGGCGCGCACGATATTGGCGGGCGTGCTGTCGGCGGTCATCACCATGACCTTGGCGTCGGGACGCCGCTCGCGGATCCGGCGCAGCAATTCCAGGCCGTCCATGCCGGGCATGCGGACATCGGTCAGGATCAGGTCGTAGGGCCGCGCTTCGGCGTGAGCCAGGCCGTCGAGCCCGTCATAGGCGCTGTCAATGCGCCATTCGGGGCGGCGCAGGACCGCCGCCAGGAGATCGTGCACGGCGGGATCGTCATCCACCAGCAGGAGCGTGTGCGCGCTCATGCGGTCTCCAGCTTCAACGTGAAGGTACTGCCGCGGCCGAAATCGCTCTGGACTTCGATGTCGCCGCCCATCAGGCGGGCCAGCTTGCGACTGATGGCGAGTCCCAAGCCGGCGCCCTGATTCTGAAACGGGGTGGGCAATTGCTGGAACTCCTGAAACAGGAGCGGCACCTGGTCGGCGGGCACGCCGATGCCGGTATCGGAGACCATGATGCGCGCCTGGTGGGGAACCGAGGCATCGCGCACACCGCTCAGGTCGATGTGGCCGCGGGCGGTGAACTTGATGGCGTTCGAAACCAGATTCACCAGGATTTGTTTGGACCGCTGGCGGTCGCAGCGCAGGATCAACGGTTCGGCCGGGCGGGAGACATTGAGGGCCAGGTGTTTGGCGCGCGCCAGGGGCTGCATCATATCGCTCACTTCGCTGATGACTTCGGCGGCGTCCACCGGTTCGATGAGGCACTCGAGCTTGCCGGCCTCGATGCGGGCCACATCCAGGGCGTCGTTCACCACCGCCATAATATGCTTGGCGCTGGCGGCGATCATCTGCACCTGGCGCAATTGAGCGGCGTTGAGCGATCCGGGGATCTGCTGGCCCAGCAGGTCGGCGAAGCCCACGATGGCGGTGAGGGGCGAGCGCAGCTCGTGCGACATGCTGGCCAGGAAGCGGCTCTTGCGATCGCTGGCGGCGGAGACGGCTTCGTGCTGCTGTTTCAGGCGGTCGTACAGGCGGGCGCGTTCGATGGCCAGGGAGATCTGCTGGGCCACGACTTCGAGCAAGCGCACCTCGGGAGCGCGGAAGCGATGCGGCTCGGCCATATACTGGTTCAGCGTGCCCAACGGCTCGCCGCCCACCACCAGGGGCACGGAGATGAGCGCGCGCACGCCCTCGCCGACGGTGATATGCTTCCAAGCCTTGCAGAGGGGATGGCGGTTGACGTCACGCACCCAGTAAGTTTTGCCGGTGGAGACGGCGCGGCCGGAGGGCGATGAATCGTCGGCGGGCAGCAGACCCAACTGGCGGAACTTGTCGCCGTAGCCGGGGGACAATCCGTAGACCGCAGCGAACTCCAACCTGTCTTTGGCGGGAGTGAGAAGGGTGATGGAACCGGAAGGAGCGCCGATGGCGCGGCTGGCTTTTTCGAGCGCCACGTCGAGCACCTGCCGCAGTTCCAGAGGCGATAGCATGGCGGAGGCGATCTCGGCCACTACCGCAAGTTCCTCGACGCGCTGGCGCAGGTCCCTGGCTGCCATAGCCCTTAACGATCGTGCTTACAGTCTATCAGGTTGTCCGGCAGGCGAGGCCGGCCGCCACCCGCCGGGATATTGATAGGATACGAGGGTGACTCCCGAAGCATGGATGGCGCGGGTGATTGAGATGGCGGCGGCGAACGCACGATCGGGCCACGGCGGGCCGTTTGCGGCGCTGGTGGTGAAGGGCGAAGAGGCGATCGCCACGGGCGTCAACCAGGTGACGGCGGCGAACGATCCGACGGCGCACGCGGAGATGGTGGCGATGCGGGCGGCCTGCCAGGCGCTCAGCAGCTTTCAGCTCACCGGCTGCGATGTGTATGCAAGCTGCGAGCCTTGCCCCATGTGCCTGGGGGCGATCTACTGGGCCCGTCCGGCGCGGGTCTATTTCGCCGCGACGCGGGCGGACGCGGCGGGCGCGGGCTTCGACGACAGCCTGATCTACGAGGAGCTGCAGGCGCCTTTGGGCGAGCGGCGCATTCCCATGATCGGGCTGATGCGGGCCGAGGCGCAGCGGGCGTTCGCGGCCTGGAAGGCGCAACCCGGCCGGATCACTTACTAAGGAAGCCGGTCCCGGCAGACTTACTGCTGTTTCATCTCGTGCCTGAGGTGCTTCAACTGGTTCTTCAGATCGTCGGTGGCATCCGCGATGGCGGAAGTGTCGTAAATGATGTGGGGCGTGAAGAACACGATCAACTCGTCGCGCGCGGTGTTGTGGGACTTGCCGCCGAAAGCTCCCCCGATGACGGGCAGCCGCTGCAGGAACGGGATACCGCTGGAGCTGTCGGTGGTGACTTCCTGGATGAATCCGCCGATGCCGATGGTATCTCCGTCCTGCACGGTGATCTGCGTCTGGAAGCTGCGGTTGCTGAAGGAATCGGATTGAATGGCAGAGGTCGAGGTGGGCGCCTCCGGACTGCTGACCTGCTGATTGATCAGCATGGTGATCACGCCGCTGGAATTGGCGCGGGCCATGACGTTGAGCGTCACGCCGGTGTTGACGTTGGAGATGTTGTTGGCGAACAGCGTGGTGCCGCCGCTTTCCACGTTGGAGGGCACCGAGGAGCTCAGCGTGGGCACCGACTCGCCGACGTTCATAGTGGCCGGCATGCTGTCGGTGGCGATCAGCGAAGGCTCGGAGATGGTTTTGACTTTGCCGGTAGTTTCGAGCGCCGTCAAGGCCGCCAGCAACTCGCGGCTGTGGCCCACGAGCAGGCCGCCGGTGAGGGTCAGGGTGTTACCGGTCAGATTCCCCAGGAAGCCGCCGGGAGTACCGGGCGGGGTGAGGCCCGAAGGCGTGGCGGCGCCTTTGGCTTGCAGGTAGGCTTCCACGCCATATTTCAGGTCGCCGGTCAATTGCACCTCCAGGATCTTGGCCTCCACCAGGATCTGGCGGGGCGGCACGTCCAACTGGGCCACCAGGCGGGAGATCTGTTCCCATTCCTCGGGAGTGCACTGGACCAGCAGGGTATTATCGAACGGGTTGGGGATGATGTGCGGAATGCGGGGGGCGGGATTAGATCCTTCCGGCCCGGTTCCCAGATAGGTGCCGGTCTGGTCGGGATTGCCGGCCACGTTGGGGTTGTTCGCGGAGGCGGCGAAGGGAGTCAGGCCCGAAGGCTGCCGGTAACCGCCGTAGCCACCGCCGTATCCGCCATAACCGCCGTATCCACCATAGCCGCCGTACCCGCCGTATCCGCCGTAGCCGCCGCCAAAGCCGCCGCCGTACCCGCCGTAGCCGCCACCGTAGCCACCGTAGCCACCGCCGTAGCCGCCGTAGCCACCGCCATAACCGCCGCCGTAGCCGCCATAGCCGCCGCCGAAGCCACCGCCGCCGCCGAACCCACCCAAGGCCGGCGAGCCGACGAATCCGGCGCCCATGCTGACGCCGCCGCTGTTCATCATGCTCAGTTGCATCAAGGCCATGGGATTGCCGCTGTACAACGCCATCAGGGCCAGGGCCATGGTTTCGGCGCGCCCGTACTTCAGGCGATAGACGTAGTTATCGACGGCGCCGGCCGGCGGCTTGACGGGCACGTCCAGCTTTTTCAGCCAGGTGCTGACCTGATCGAAGACGCCGGGGTTGCCGGCCACGGCGATGATGGTGTTGATGCGGTCGATGGGTACGAACTTCACCACGGTACTTTTCTCGGAGACCGAAAACGCCTTGAAGACGGAGTCGAGTTGCTTGGCCAGATCCGAGGGACGGCCATTGGTGGTTTCGTACAGGCGCACGCGCTGGTTCACGAAGGCGTCGCTGTCGAACAGCGCCAACAGTTCCATGGTGCGGCGCATGTTGCGGTTGTTGTCCTGGAGGATCAGCAGATTGGCCGGGTCGTAAGTAGCCACGGCGGCGCCTTCGCCCAGAAACGGCTGAATCAGCTTGAGGACTTCGCCGGCGCTCGCGTATTTCAGGAAGATCAGGTTCAGGGTCATCTGCTCATCTTCCGGAAACTCCTTGCCATTGACCGTGGGACGCAACGGCAACTGCGCCACTTTCTCCATGGGCACCACGCGATACAGATCGCCGACTTTGACCATGGCCGTACCATTGACGCGGAGCACGGTTTCGAGCAGCGACATCAGGTCCGTGGCTTTCACCGTGCCGTAGGTGTGGATGGTGACACTGCCGTTTTTGAAATGGGGATCGACGATGTAATTGATCTTGAGCCGGCGCGCCATGACGTCGATGAATTCGGACAGGGATACGTTCTCCAGCATGAAGCCGCCGGTATCGCTGATGGCGCCGTGGCGCGCCGTGGAAGTGCTGGTGTTAGCCGGCGCGGGGGCTCCGGGCACGGCCTGCGGATGGGTGGCGGGCGGCGGCGCCGGGGTGGGACCCGGCGTCGCGGCAGACTGCGGGCGCGCCGGCGGTTGAGCCGGCCGGGGTTGGGCGAAGGCAGGCCCCACCAGCCCGGCCGCCGTCGCGAGGATCGCCGCGATCACTCTGCTGGAACTCACGCGCTTACTCCTTTTCCGCCGCAGGGCCGCCGGCCGGGTTCTTTTGCTGCTGCTCCCAAGCGGCTTTTTCGTCCGCGGTCAAGTCCGTCTTCTTACGGACCCAGGAGCGTTTGCCGAAGGGGGTCGTCCGTTCGAAGCGGATGGAGTCGCCTTGTTCCACCGCGACGATCCGTTCGGGAGCGGACTCCTGTTTGTTGTATGCGGGGTCCGAACTGGCGGGCCAGCGGGACACGCCGAAAGGCGAGCGGCGATACATCCAGACCTTGCCGTCCGCCGCGGTGGCGCGGTAAAGGCCGGGCGAGACCTCGACCGCATCCGGCGGAACCACGATTTTAGGGATCGGTTTGAGGGCCACCGGTTTAGCGGGCGGATGCGGCACCGGCCGGACGGCTACGGCTTTGACCGGAGCGGTTTTCGCCGGCATGCGCCGGACCGGCGCGGCTTTGGCCGGCGCGTCTTTGGCCGGCTGGGCGGTAGGGGAAGAAGTTTTGGCGGCGTCCTGGGCCCAGAGGCCCGGGGCCAGAATTAAAGCGCCAGCCAGGATGAACAAGCCGCCGCGCACGGCGCGGGACGTCCTCCTGCTTCGCACCGAATTCGAAAGATATGAGAGATTCACGGTCAATAACTCCTTGAAATTAATTTGCGCCCGATCCGCCGGCCGGCTCCCAGTAGCATTTAGATCCGAACGGGCTGGTCTTGATGACTTTACGCATGCCATCCACGACCGCGCCGGCAGCCGAGGTCTCACCCGGCTGGCAGGCCCTGACGCCGCCGCCCAGGTCGAGGCCCGGGCCGGGCTTTTCGGGCGGCGTGATTTTGACGGCCGGGGCGGCGGTGGGGGGAGCCTTGGCGGCCACGTTGCCGGCGACGGTGCCGGGCGCCGGGGTGTCGCGGTCCAGCATCTCTTCGGGCGATTTGGTGATGGTCTGGCCTTCCCACTCGAGGACGATGGCGTCATTGGAGACATCCACCAATTTGAAGGCGCCGACCTTGTCGCCGGGCTGGTAATCGTGATGCGGCGCGCGCGCATTCTCGCTCATGATGGCCACCGGCCCGTCGCCGAGATCCAGCATGCCGTGGAACAGCGGAAGAGCTGGCATGGGCTTGGGTTTGGGCGGCGGCGGCGGCTCGATCACCACGGTGGGATTGCGGTCTTTGGAGAACAACATCTTCTGCGCGATGTCGATGTAGCCGGCGGCTTTGACCGGCTCGAGCGTGCGCAGCGGGGTCATGGGCGGGGCCGGCGCCGGCTTGAGACGCCGCCGCAACACGGTCTGTTCGCGGACCGCGGCCGCTTTCCACTCCTGGCGCAAGTGCCACGTCACCGCGCCGCTCAAAACCAGCAGCGCCAGATTCGTCAGCAGCAGTTTGCGTTTCACAGCGCGGCCGGACCTTTCTTTTCGGGCACGAGTTTGCGCGGGACGACCCCGGACAGTTCCAGGCGCACGCCGATGGTTTTCTCCTTAAGGTTGTTGGTCGACACGCGGATGGCGTTGGTGGCCAACAACTCGGGCCGGTTGGCGAGGCCGGTCATGAGATTGACAAACTGATCGATGCGGCAGGAGAAGGAGACCGCCACCACCACCTCGCCGTAGTCATCGGCCAGGGGGCGGATCTTCATCTCTTCGGCCCCGCGCACATCGATGGATTCGTCCTTACCGGCGCGGCGGATGATTTCGAGCAACTGGGCCTGGGCCTGGGCGGCGGTATCCGCGCGGATCATGCCTTTTTCGCGCTGGGCCAGCTCGGCGGCTGCCTGGCGGGCGGCTTTTTCCTCGCCCGGCACGGTAGCGGCGGTCTCGCGCAGTTTCTCCAGGCGCTTCTCGGCCAGGGGGATCGAATCGACCGCGGCGACCACGGCCGGCGCGCGGTCGGACATCACCACGAAGCGCAGCACCAGGACGACGGCCACGCCGGCGGCGAGCATCAGCACGGTGCGGCGATCCAGGTTGCCGGTGGTCATGGGCGCGGCCTCCGCAGCGAGCGCAACCGGAAGCTTTCGATATTCTGCGACTTGCTGATGCCGTTGAATTCCGAGTTATGGAACAGGGGCGATGCGTCCAGCAGTTTGAGCAGGGGCGCCGCCTGGTCGGCCTCGCCGGTGATCACGACGGCGTCGCGGGTAAGATCCACGGTACTGGCCCAAGCGGGCGGGGGAAGCAGGCGGCTCAATTCGACGATGGCGTCCAGATCCGCCCGGGTGCGGGCCCGAAACTCCTCGAGCAGGCGGGCGTTGTCGCGGGTATGCCGGATCTGGCGTTCGAGGTTGACGGCGCGGGTGGCCTGCGGCCGCACCGCGGCAATTTGGGCGTCCAGTTCTTTGAGGTAACGGCTGCGGTCGTATCCGGGCCAGGCCAGGGTGGCGCCCAACACGATCAGCAGGAGGGCCGCCGCCACGGCGGTGGGGATAAAGATGCCGCGGGAGGCGCTGGCGCGCCGTTCGGGCGGCAACAGGTTGGCGGCCGGGGCCAGGCGCGGGCAAGCGGAAGAAAGCGCCGCGGCGTAGGGGAGCGCATTGCGCGCCAGGTCGTTCTCGACCGGATTCACGCGGGGCGCAGGCAGCAGGCTTTCCAGGCGGGTGGGCACGGTATCCGGGGGCAGGCGCAGCTCGGCGGCGGCCAGGGCCGCGGCGCGGGCGGCGGGCGCGTCGAAAACGGCGGAAAAAACCGGACGCGAGGGGCTCTCGCCGTAAACTTCGACAGCGGTTCCGGGACCGTCGCTGCAGGCCATGAACTCGCGCGGCGGCGGCGCGGCCAGGCGGATGGCGCCATGGATCGCCGCGGCGGTAAACGTGAACGAAGCGGTGGCGATGCCGGCCGCGGTGAACAGCTCCAGGTAGCGATCCACCGTCTCGCGCCGCACCATGCCCACCAGGACGCCGCCCTCGGACAGGCGTTGCCAGCCGAAGAGCACCTCCTGGTCGCCGTAGGGATTGATGCCGTCCAACTGGAAGGTGATGGCGGCTTCGAGATCCTTGGACTCCACGCCGCGCAGCACCAACTGCCTGACGATCACTTCGGGACGCGGCAGCAGCACGGTGGCGCTGAGATGCGGCATACCCAACCGGGACAGCAACGCGCTGTATTCCGCGCCCCATTGAGCGGCGGGACGCTCGCGGAAGCGCGGAATGGCGATGCGTCCCAACACCTGTATGCCGTTGGGACGCACGCGCGCGACGGCCACCTCCAGGTCGGATGCGGCAATCTGGATGCCCGCGCCGGTACCGAAGGCGAGCAATTGGCGAAGCCCGGGAGTCAGATCAATTCCCAAGTTGGATAGACGCCGGAGCTTCCGGAAAAGACGAAGCGGGGCGGCCGGTATCAGGCCGGATTGCGGCAGACGCCGTGCAGAAACGTCTCGACCATCTCGTTCACCAGGTCCTCGCGGCTGCGTCCGATCACGCGGGTGCCGAACAGCAGGCGCATCAGGCCGTGATAAATCACCATACCGTTGAATCCACGGGCGGCGATGGCGGCGTCCATGCGACGAAACCGTCCGCTGTCGATGCGGCTTTGGATATAGCGGGAGACGATGGTGAAATATTGGAGCATCTGGCGCTCGAAGAACAGGTCGGCCATCTCGTGGCGTTCCAGCGCACTGAACAGCAACAGGCGCATGAAGTCCGGATCCTCGTCGTAGCGGGCGAGCATGCGGGTGCCCATATAGCGGAAGAACGCCCGGTCATCGCCGGCCTCCTCGAGGAGGGCCAGACCCGCGAGCTGCTCGTCGTCCTGCTGCGACTTGGTCTCGATGATAGCGCGGTAAAGGTCCTCTTTGGTCTTGAAGTGCCGGTAGAGCATGGGACCCGATACGCCCAACGCGGACGCCAGCCCGCGCGTGGTAGCGCCACGGAAGCCCTTCTCGGCAAAGAGGTGGATGGCAGCGTCCACGATTGCCGCGCGCCGCTCCGCACCGGTCATGCGGGTGCCCATCGAAACCAGTTTAACGCCGCACTTCGAGCGGTGTTACCGGATCGAGGAAGCACCAGAGCAGGACGGCAACTCCATAGATCGCGCCGGACACGTAGAAAGTCATGGCCCAGTTGCCATGGGTCCAGCGGAGCATGTAGCCGATGACGGTGGGCGAGACGGCGCCGCCGAGGTTGCCCATCATGTTCATAGTTCCGGACAGGGTGCCGGCGTAGGAGCCGCCCACGTCCATGCAGGCGCCCCAGGAGCCGGGCATCACCAGGTCGTTGGCGAAACTGGCGAGACCCATCACGATCATGGCGGGCAGCGGATTGTGCATGCGGGCGGAGACGACCAGCATGAGGCCAGCGCCGCTGAAGCCGATGTATGCCAGCAGGCGGCGGGTGCGGAGGACGCTGCCGGTCAGGCGCGTCAACGGTTCGGCAAGCATGCCGCTGACGGCGGATCCCAGGCCGCCCATGAACAGGGGAAGAATACCCAGCAGGGCGCTGTCGCGCAGTTCCAGCCCGCGGGCCTCCTTCAAATAGGTGGGCAGCCAGGTAATGTAGAAATACCAGCCGTAGGACGAGCAGAAGTATTGCGCACAAAGCAGCCAGACCTGGGACGAGCCGGCGAGCTTGCGCCATGGCACGTGGGCGTGGCCGGCCGCCAGCGACTCGTTGGCCCGCAGCAGGCGGCGCTCGGCCTGGTTGAGGCGGGGATTGTCGCGCGGATGATCGCGGTACCAGACGTAGAAGAAGGCGGCCCACACCGCGCCGATGACGCCAAAGACCTCAAAAGCGTGGCGCCAGGAGATGCGGTTGATCACCAGGTACACCAGGGGCGGGGTGAAGGCGCCGCCCCAGCGGGCGGCGAGCCACATGATGCCCTGCGCGCGCACGCGCTCGTGGTGCGGCAGCCAGGTGGTGAAGGTCTTGGTCAGATTGGGGAAGCAGCCGGCTTCGCCCGCGCCAAACAGGAAGCGGGTGACGGTGAGCGAGACGAAATTCCAGGCCCATCCGGTGGCGGCGGTGAAGACGGACCACCACAGCACGATGCGCAGGAGGACGCGCCGGGCGCCCATCCAATCGCCCAGGAAGCCGCCCGGAATTTCAAACAGCGCGTAGGCCCAGGCGAAGGCGGAAAACGCATAGCCCATCTGGACCTCGGAAAGGTGCAGATCCGCGCGGATGAAGCGGGCGGCGAAGGAGATGCAGACGCGATCGATGTAGGTCACGATCGCCAGGGTGACCGCGAAGACCACCACCCAATACCGGACACGGGTGGGGCGCGGCTCGACGACGGGGTGCAATTTACTATTAATGCCACATTATGAAGTTGGCGGCGCGCGGCGGCGGCGGCGCGCGATACTGGAGGATACATGGAATTCCAGGCCGTGGAGAGCAATCTGCGGGACTCTTTCCGGGTGGTGGCGGCGCACCGCTCCGCGGGCGAACTGCGGGAGCTGGAGGGTGTTTCGATCGCGTCCGCCGGCGTTGCTTTCCAGATGTTCAACACCGCCTTTCTCTCCGCCGCCGTGGCTACGGAGCCGGAATTGGACCGGCGGGTGGCGCAGGCCGCGGTGCACTTCGCGGCGCGGGGGCAACGCTGGTCGTACTGGATCTGTCACGGCTGGCTGGAGAATCGTACCCAAAGGCGCCTCAGCCAGGTGCTGCGCAAGCGCAGCCTCTACCAGGCGGTCGAGTTGCCGGGGATGCTGGCCGAGCAGATCCTGCCGCCGGAGCGGACGCTTCCCGAATTGGAGGTGCGGCGGGTCCGGCCGGGGCCGGTGAAAGACGCGTTCTGCGCCATCGGATCGCTATGCTTCAACGTGCCGCTGGGCTGGTTTTGCGAAGTTTTCGACGGCGACGGAATCTGGGCGGATTTTTGCGCCTGGGTAGGCTACGCCGGGGGCGAGCCGGTAGCCACGGCCGCCACCGTCATGGGCGGCGGCGCGGTGGGCGTATATAATGTCGCCACCATCCCCAGCCACCGGCGCGCCGGTTACGGCGAGGCGGTCATGCGTTATGCGCTGGATCAGGCCCGCCAGGCACATGGCGTGACGCGGACGATCCTGCAGGCTACCCCGCAGGGGTTGGGACTGTACCAGCGGATGGGCTACCGTACGGTTACCTCGGTTTCGGTGTTCTGCTCGTAAACATATGATCCGAATGTCCGAAGCTGCAGCGCCGGCACGCAAAACGGGCGGGGCGAGTGAACCTTTTCGGCTCCCGCTTCGTCTAATGATTGAAACGTTTTTATTGATTGACTGCACTACTTAATGGAATCCTGAATTGTGGGAGCGTGTGTATGCGGTGGGAATCCGAAATTCGCGATGGCGTTGGTTATCTACGCCTCGAAGGCCGATTCGTAACCGGCTCCGACGCCGAGCTGGCGTCGGCTCAAGAGTATTTGCGCAAGAATGGCGTTAACCGGGCGGTGATCGATTTCCGGGACGTTCCGTACATCGATTCGACGGGCTTGGCTTTTGTGGTAGAGCTGCACAAATCGCTGGTTTGCCGGGGCGGCCAGTTGTTACTGGCGAACGCCAACCAGCGGGTTCGGGAAGTGCTGGAAATGACCCGGATCGACGGCGTAATCCCGACCTTTGCGCATACGGAGGACGCGGAAGCCGCACTTCGCGCGGAAACCGCATGCTGACTTTTCTGGTCTGGTGCGTGGTGCTGTTTTTCTGCTGGCCGCTGGCGCTGCTGGCGCTGGTGCTCTATCCGCTGATCTGGCTGTTGCTGCTGCCCTTCCGCATCGTGGGCATAGCCGTCGGCGGCGTGCTCGAGCTGGTCTGGGCCATCGTCACTTTGCCCGCGCGCGTGCTGCGGCGGGTCTAGGGATCCAGCGCGGAACTTCCGCGCGGTACCGCCGATACGACTCCCCGAATTGACGGCGCAGGGCCGGCTCTTCGTACAGAATCACGAACAGGTGAAAGAAGAACAGTACGGCCAGGCCGTACCAAAGCGTCGGCAGCGACGTGAAACACAGCGCCTGACCGAAAATCAACAGCAGCACGCCGACGTACATGGGATTGCGCACATAGCGGTACAGGCCGCGAACCACTAATTGCTTGGGAGCGTCCAGCGGCAACGGCGTGCCGCGCCCGAAGGCCGCGAAATCCCAGGCGCACCACAGATACACGGCCGCACCCGCCGCAATGGGCAGCAGCCCCAGCCATCCCCAGCCAGCCGCCGGACGGATGCCGGGACCGCGCAGCCAATATGGGACGTAGAACGCCACAGTGCCGGGAACCACGATGGTGAAGATGGCGGTCTTGATGGCGCTGGCAGTCACGCGAGTCGAAGAATAACACAAACCGCTTCGGATGACATGATGGAACACATGACGGAACACATGACGGAACACGCGGCCTTGGAGTCGCGTATGCTGTTCTGTGGAGGCCACTTTGAACCGAGCCAAATCTGAGACCATCGCGTTGCTGGCGGGTATGTCCGCATGCGCACTCCTGTCGCCGGCCTGTTATGTCACAACCGAGAACCGGGGCGTTCCCGAGACGGCTACCCAGTCCGTCCCACTGAAAGGCGCCAAGTCGGCGGAGGTCAATGTGGAGATGGGCGCCGGCGAACTCATCATGCACGGCGGCGCGGCGGACTTGATGGACGCCGAGTTCCGCTATCGCTCGTCGAATGGCCGGCCCGAGGTGCAGTACGACGTGAACGGCGCGCGGGGTACGCTCACCGTGCACCAGACGCGCCAGCACCACCTCGGGAACAACGGCGAGAACACCTGGGACCTGCGGATGAACGAAGATATCCCGCTGGACGTCCGGGTGAAAATGGGCGCGGGCGAAGGCCGGCTGACGCTGGGGAGCACCGCCCTGCACAGCCTGGATGTGGAGGTCGGCGCGGGCCAGATGAACGTGGACCTGACGGGCCATCCGCGCGGAGATATCGATGTCCGGGTGCGCGGCGGAGTCGGAGAGGCCACGGTGCGGCTGCCGAAACGGGCGCGGCTGGACGTCGAGGCGCATGGCGGGCTGGGAGAGATTACGGCCCATGGCCTGACCAAGCGCGGCGACCGCTGGGTGAACGAGCCCGCGGGCGAAGCGGAAGCCACCATCCACGTGAGCGTCAACGGCGGCATCGGCCAGATCAATCTGATTTGCGAGTAGCGCGTCCCCAGTGACTCCCACCGGGGAAATTACCCGATACGCCAGGAAGAGATGCGACCATGGCTTATCAAGTTGAGGGTGACTTACTCGAAGTTTGTGACACGTCAACGGCACGGATGTCAGTGGTCTGACTCTGGCCGTCATCGGCCACATTCCGGGCAAGATTCTAAAAGGCAACTGGCGGGTGGCAGTGATCGTGGACGACCGCGCCAGTAAGGAGCAGGAAGAGCCCTGCTGGTCTGGGCATCGTTCGGACTGCTGGTGTACTTGACGATGGGCTGGGTACGGACCGCCGCCGAAAACGCGCCATGGCTCCCGGAGCACGCGTGGGCCGGCGACGCGGGGATTCTGCCAGGCGCCGGACTTTTACCAGTTCTCACCGCTCAAATACGCATGCCTGGAGCGCTGCCGGTCGCCGTTTCTGTTCCCGACCGCGCACTGGAAAGGCCGATATCCGGCGCGCGAATCACTGGCCTTAGGAATGGTGCACGGACCTATTGTGTCGGCTGCTGCTGGTCGCTGATGCTGGTGATGTTCGTGGCCGGCATGGGGTTGGGCGGAGTGCTGATCGCGGCCGCGGTGGTGGTGGCGGCGGCGGCAGGCTTCACGGCGGCAGGCTGAAGCCCAGGCGCCATTCCCCGCCCTGCTAAACTACCAGGAAGTGCCGGCTCAGACAGGTACAACTCCGATCTCGCCCGCCGCCTCCATCGTGAAGGCGCACACCACCGCTTTTGGGGTGCTGGCCGCGATCAGCTTCTGCCACCTGCTGAACGACATGATGCAGTCCGTCATTCCGGCGGTCTATCCCATCCTGAAGACTGCCTATCGTCTGGACTTTCAGCAGGTGGGACTGATTACGCTCAGCGTGCAAATGACCGCGTCGCTGTTGCAGCCTTTTGTGGGCATGTACACCGATCGCAAACCCACGCCGTACTCGCTGCCGGTGGGCATGGGATTCACACTGTCGGGATTACTGCTGCTGGCGCGCGCACCGAACTTCGGTACGATCCTGTTGGCGGTGGCGTTGGTGGGTGTGGGGTCGTCGGTATTCCATCCGGAGTCGTCGCGGGTGGCGCGGATGGCGTCGGGCGGGCAGCACGGGCTGGCGCAGTCGCTGTTTCAGGTGGGCGGCAACGCCGGTTCGTCGCTGGGTCCGCTGCTGGCCGCTCTGGTGGTGCTGCCCGCCGGGCAGCGCAGTATCGCCTGGTTCTCGGCGGCGGCGCTGGCGGCGATCCTGGTTCTGACGCGCATCGGCGCCTGGTACAAGAATCACGGCGCCGCGCGGGCGCAGGTAGCCGCCGCGGAGCATACGCATCTTCCGCAACTTTCCCGGCGGCGCACCGGAGTGGCGCTGGCGGTCCTGATGGCTCTGGTCTTCTCCAAATACTTCTATTTGTCGAGCCTGACCAGCTACTACACATTCTTTCTGATAACCCGGTTCCACGTATCCGTGCGATCGGCACAGATTCATCTGTTTCTGTTCCTGGGCGCGGTGGCGGCCGGCACCTTCATCGGCGGACCGGTGGGCGACCGGGTGGGACGCAAATACGTGATCTGGTGCTCGATTCTGGGAATCCTGCCTTTCACCCTGATGCTGCCCTACGCCAACCTGTTTTGGACTACCGTGCTGAGCGTGGCGATCGGCCTGGTGCTGGCCTCGGCATTCTCGGCGATCATCGTGTTCGCGCACGATCTGGTTCCCGGCAAGATCGGCATGATCTCGGGGCTGTTCTTCGGACTGGCTTTCGGCATGGCCGGCATCGGCGCCGCGATCCTGGGGTGGCTGGCGGACATAACCAGCATCACATTCGTCTATCACGTCTGCGCGTTTCTGCCGGCGATCGGGATCCTGACGGTGTTCCTGCCGAATCTCGAGACCGGATATCAGCGGAGCCGCGCCTAGATGGAAGGCATCCGGATCTTCGTCACCGGCGGCACGTTCGACAAAGAGTACAACGAGCTCAACGGCGAACTGTATTTCAAGGAATCGCACTTACCCGAGATGCTGCGGCTGGGACGCTGCAATCTGCAGGTGGAAGTGCGCACGCTGATGATGATCGACAGCCTGCACATGAGCCAGCACGACCGCGAGATCATCCTGCAGCAATGCCGCGGGGCGCCCGAAAACCGCATCGTGATCACGCATGGCACGGATACCATGACGGAGACGGCCAGAGTCCTGGCTCAGGGCCAGGTGGGCAAGACGATCGTGCTGACCGGCGCCATGATTCCCTACAAATTCGGCAGCTCCGACGGCCTGTTCAACCTGGGCAGCGCACTGGCATTCGCGCAGACGCTGCCGCCCGGAGTTTACGTGGCGATGAACGGCCGCTACTTCCAGTGGGACAAGGTCCGCAAGAACCGCCAGACCGGAATGTTCGAGGCGATACCCGCGGCGGGCTAAAAGACGAACGCCACCCTAGCCAGCAACGTGCGGGGCGCGAGGAAGTGCGTGCCGCTGAACGTCGAGAGAAAATTGTTAAGAACAAGACTCGATAAACGTAGAAAACTTCGGTAGTGGGCTACTTTGGTTTTCCACAGGCTTGACGCCGCGCGCCGAATCGTGCCACGCTGGAAGCGTATGCGAAAGCCGTCAGGCAGAGAACCAGAAGACGAAGTACAGGCCGGTTTCATGGCCGTCCACAGATTGCTCGGGGATCTTCCTAGCGAACCCGAAACAGAACCAGCACACGAACAGCCAGCCCGTTCCCTCCGATCCCAGATCCTATCGGAACTTGGGCGTGAAGGGGGCAAGATCGGCGGGAAAGCTCGCGCTGCTAGTATGACGCCAGAACAGCGCCGCCGAAGCGCCCGTAAGGCAGCGAAAGCACGCTGGGCTAATCGCAAGGCGTCCTGAGCGGACATCAAGTTGGCACGTTCTGCGCTCAATACCAGGACCGCGTGTTTCAGAACCTTAAGTGCGAACGGATGCAGGTCGATGAGTGCTGGTCGTTTTGCTACGCGAAGCAAAAGAACGTGACGCCGGAGATCGCGGCGAACAACCCCGGCGCGGGCGATGCGTGGCTCTGGGCCGCGATTGACGCCGACAAGCTGGTCCCGTGCTGGCTGATCGGGAAGCGTGATCCTGAAAGCGCCCGCGACTTTATCGAAGACCTTGCCAGCCGTTTGGCGAATCGCATCCAACTTACCAGCGATGGACTCAAGATGTACATCAAGGCGGTCGATAAGGCGTTTGCGGGCGATGTGGATTACGCGATGCTCGTTAAGATCTATGGCATAGCCGAAGGTGCGGAAAAGCGGTACAGCCCCGCTGTGTGTCTGGGATGCGAGAGCCACACCGTTACCGGCTCCCCCGACCCGAAGCACATCAACACCAGCTACATCGAACGGCATAACCTCAGCGTGCGGATGACGGCGCGCCGGTTCACCCGACTCACTAACGCCTTTTCCAAAAAGATTGAGAACCATATCGCATCCGTTGCCTTGACTTACTTCGCTTACAACTTCATCAAGATTCATCGCACGCTCCGCACGACTCCTGCGATGGCCGCTGGTGTGACTGATCGGCTCTGGGACGTGACGGACTTGGTTGCCGCTTGGGAAGCGGAAGAGCGTGCGTCGATAGCCGCGTAAAGCGCTTATGCTGAATATCAAATAGCTACCGATTCTTTTCGTAACTTGCCCTCAACTTGAACTGCGAAGATCAGATTTCCAGTTTTGACCCTCGTTAGCCTCACCTCAATACCTTCTCCAGACGGCGGCAACAAACTTATCCATCCGGTAAAGGACTGTTGGGGACGCAAGGTAACACTATTCGTTTCATTTGCCATCCAATCATCCGCCTGCCACCCTTTAGGTCCCTCCACGCGAAATGGACCAACCGGCTCTTGATAATTAACTTCTGGCGACTCCCAGATAGGTACCCACACTGAGATCTCAGCACTCCAAGTGTTAGTAATTACAAACCGCACCTTGTCGCGGTGATCCTTACTTCCAAATGCAAATGGTTCATACCAGACTCGCTGAAGGGTTAGGGTGTTGTATCGTATGGCCTGTATTCCCATATCGGTGAGAACCGGCAAAGGCTTAATCCGTGTCTCATATTGCAAACACCGTTCCCGTAGCTCAGCCACGGTCTGGAGCAGAGATTCAAAGTTCTTTTCAGGTTGTCGCACATCCGCCCAGTACTTGTGAATATCGAGACTTCGCGGAGCGGCCCACAGTTTATTCCCTTCCTCCTCCAAAAGCCTCCAGTGGTTGTCTAGATTATGCAGAACCTCACTGTAAGGTTCTTCTGATGGGCAACCGCATATGATTGCATTTGTCCTGAATAACGGAAAAGCATCCCGCACGCTCCTGATGTGGTGACAGTACAAGTTTTTAAAGTCCATTAGATCGACGAGGATGTCTTCGGGAATCCGTGATACATCGATAATTTCCAGCGTGCTACTGATGGGGTGATTCAGCGTCTCGCCAGATGCAGTCCAGCGCTGCTTCAGTTTCTCAAGTATGCTAAGCAAAGATTTGGCAAATTCAGCATGATCGAGGAATATGGCTGATACCGCTATCCCTTCTTTGTCCTCTTCGCTCAATCGCTCTAAGCGTAGAGACTTCTCTAAATTAGCAATTTGCTTCTTTAGATCGGTCGCCTCTAAGCGAAGGCGGGATATACGCACCCAGGGCAGCCATGCCTCTAATCTTATCAGCAATCGCGCGACCCCCGCTTTCATCCCAGGTGATTTTACGCCAAGCCATAGAAATATGGCAGCACCAACAAAACAGGCGGTCCATTTCCACCAGTGCTCACCCTTTACAAGAGCCGCGACGGCTTCCAGTCCGAATCCAAGGGCGATGAATTCAAAAAACAGGTAGAGCGCCTTGCTGGGCGTTGGCAGGTCGTCTGGCATAAGGATGTCGGAGAGAATCGACATGGGCGGAGATCCTCTCCTTAGAACACCAGCGTATCACAAGCGTGACGGCTCACGCATTCGGAGGATCGAACGCGCCACGGTGCGGGGATTTTCCAAAGTAGCCCACTACCAAAACTTCGACTGCATAAAAGGCTCCCTGGCTGGTCTGAGAATAGTCTGGTCCCGCACGGAGACACTTCGGGCGGGACGTTTATATTTACGGTGGACCTAAGCCGGGGGAGCGCGCGATGCGGAAGAGGCAGCGAGAAGAGGTTGGGGCGCCCAGACCAGATCAGGCAGGGGCAGCCAGATCGGGGAGAACGCGGGGGCGGCGATCGCACTGGGGCTAGCCGGCAGGATGGGAGCCGGCCCCAGATGGCACAATGCGCAACAGTGCTCGGAGGCGTGATGGGTTTCGTGCTGGGCGTTGAGGGATGCCGACTGGGTGCAGACGAAGGCGAATCAGACGAAGACGATCAGCAGCAGGCGCCGCGCGCAACTGTCGCCTCGTGACATCCTCCGACCCGTATAGCGATTCTGGCGATCACTGAGGGTTCTCGTCCGGCTGCAAGGTCAGGCAAGGCATGGGCGGGGGCTGCGGCATGGGCAAAGCGACGCCGGTTCCGGCGCAGAAGATACGGTCGACATAGCCGAGTGTCTCCGGTATGGGAGGGATCCCGTCAAAGGCATCCACACGCGCGGGTCCGGCGTTGTAGGCGCTGACGGCTTTGACCACGTCGCCGCCGTAGCGGGCGAGCAACTGTTTCAGAAATTTGGCGCCGGCGCTCACGTTTTCCATGGGGTCGAAGGAGTCATTCACGCCGAACTGCGCGGCGGTGGCGGGCATCAATTGCATCAGCCCCATGGCGCCTTTGGGCGAGACGGCACAGGGACGGAATCCCGATTCCTGCTGCATCACCCGGCGCACCAGGTCCGCATCGAGGCCCTCGCGCTGGGCGGCCTGATCGACCAGCGAGTGTACTTCGACATCGGAGAGCGGCGGACAGTCCAGTTGGGCGACAGCCGGCGGAGGCGGGGTGCCCAGGGGAGCCGGCGGCGGCAGGATAAAGAAGTTGGCGGCGGAGTCCTGGCCCAACTGCCGGGCGACGGAAGCGCGCTGCCGGGCGATGGATTCCTGCATGGCGGCGATGGCGGTTTGCTGGCCGGCGATTGCCGGGTCCGCGGCTGCGACTTGGGCGGAGACCCGGATCCCTCCTGTTATCAGGCAAATAGTGCCGAATACAGCCAGGCGGACGGTTTTCTGACGTGTTATTTCCATGAGAGGTTTACTCGAAACCGGCAGGGCGGCTGCCGAAGTGTTAGGTGAGAAGCTATTCGGCGTTCCCGGCGAGGCGCGCCGGAATGGAGCGCTGCCATGGAAATCGGGCCTACGAGCCGAGTGGATATGGGCGCGCCAGTCGCATCGTTCAGCGCGTCGCAAGATTGGCAAATGAACGACCGCCAGGTCGTGACCGCCATACAGTGGTTGAAGCAGACGGACTGGTTGGCGGACGACCGCGAACTGATGTACAAGCGCGATCCAAAGACGGGACGCCTGGTGATCCAGATTCTGGACCGCCAGTCGCGCGATGTAATCGACCAGATACCGCCGGAGTCTATCCTGCGTCTGGTCACTGAACTGCAAGCGGAGTTGAAATCGAAGGACAAAAACGCATAATGCCGAGCGACCCTTACCTGGAGCAGCGGATCCTGTCCGCCGATCCGATCGAGCTGATTCAGATCCTGTACGAGCACGCATTGAAATCGGTGGAGGAGGCGCGGGGGGCACTGGCCGCCGGAGACATCCCTGCCCGTTCCAAGGCGATCTCCCGGGCGATCGGCATACTGGGTGAGTTGCAGGGCTCGCTGGACAAAAAGAGCGGCGGCGCGATCAGCCAGAATCTGGAAGCGCTCTACGGCTACATGCGGACCAGGCTGACGGTGGCGAACCTGAAGCAGGAAGAGGGGCCGCTGGCCGAGGTGCAGTCGTTGATCGAGACGCTGGCGGGCGCCTGGAAAGGGGTCCAGCCCGTGGCGATTGCCGAACCCGTGCATCCGGCTCCCGCGCCGGTCCGCGAGGCATTCGCTGAAGGAAACACCGCGCATTTTCTGTCCGAAGCCAACTCCAGTTGCGCCGATCATGGCTGGACGGCCTAGCTGCCGGCCGGCTTTTCCAATCCCCGCGCGACGAGCGTAGCCAACCCCAGTCCTCCATTGGCGGCTAGCGCCTGGGCAAAGATCTCCTGGCCGTATTCCATGGCGGAGGATGCCGACTCATCGTCACCCGTGCCAAGCCAGCCGCCTTCGGAATCGTGCATGGATTTGAGCATCTGGCCGATCATCAGCGCTTCAAACTGGGTGGCCGCGGATTTGATCTTGGCCGGGTCGTCGGCCGGCCGGGAGGCCGAAAGTCCTGACATAGCGGCGGAACGCGTAGGATCGATGGGAGCCATCTCAGATCACCTTCAGCTCGGCGTCCAGGGCGCCGGCATCCTTGAGGTTTTGCAGGATGGAGATGATGTCCCGCGGGGTGGAGCCGATGGCGGTCAGCGCGCGGACGAGTTCTTCGACGGTGGCGCCATCCTTGAGCATCACGTTGCGGGCCTGTTCCTGCCGCACATCCACGTTGGTATTGGGCACCACCTGGGTGGTGCCGCTGCTGAGCGGATTCGGCTGGCTCGCGGTTAAGGTCGTCTGGATCTCCACGTTGAGGTTGCCCTGCATCATGGCGACCGGAGCGATCCGCACATCCTTGCCCATGACGATCGTGCCGGTACGCTCGTTGACTACGATCTGCGCCCCGCGATCTGTTTCGACCGTCAGTTGTTCCAGGTCCGCCACGAACCTGGTGGTGTCTCCTTTGTATTCCGCGGGCAGTTTGATGGTAATCAGGGCGGCATTCTCGGCGCTGGCGCCGGCGGCGAAACGCTTGTTCAAGGTTTCCACGATGCGGGCCGCAGTGGTGAAGTCGGCGCGCCGCATCTGAAGGTGCAGCAGGCTACCCGGGTTTTGGGACGGCGCGGCGCGTTCCACGATGGCGCCATTCGGGATGCGGGCCACGGTGGGATGATTCATGACGCGAACGTTCGCACCGCCGCCGGCGACGAAGCCGCCCAACACGGTGGGGCCCTGGGCCACGGCATAGACCTGGCCGTCAGGACCCTTGAGGCCCGTCATGAGGAGCACGCCGCCTTGCAGGCTGGGGGCGTCGCCCACCGCCGCGACGGTCACATCGATGCGGGTGCCCGGCCCGATAAAGGGAGGAAGCGTGGCGGTAACCATGACGGCGGCGGTGTTCTTCACCTGAATGGCGATCGGCGAGACGGTCAGGCCCATGCGTTCCAGAAGGTTGGTCAAGCTCTGCGCGGGGAACAAGGTCTGCTGGCGGTCGCCGGTACCGGCCAAGCCTACCACGAGACCGTACCCCAGCAACTGGTTATCGCGGACGCCCTCCAGCGAGACCAGTTCTTTCAGGCGGGTGGCAGCGCTCCCCGGGAACGCCAGGCAGCCGGATAAGAGAACACCAACCAACGCGCGCTTCATATAGCCTCAGAAAGGCAGCAACCCCAGCAGAATGCGGTAGATTATGTTAGGCCGCCGCACGGAGTCGTTGACCACGCCCTTGCCGTCGATTTTGATTTCGACCTGGGCGATCTGGCTGGAGCTGATGATGTTTCCCGGACTCAGGTCGGCGGGCCGGATGACGCCGCGCACACTCACGACCTGGCGCTCAGAGTTCACCATAAGATTCTTGGTGGCTTCCACGACGAGATAGCCGTTCGGCAGCACATGGGTGACGCGGGCACTGAGCGTATCGGTCAAAGTGGCGCCGCGGGTGGTGGTTCCCTGGCCGTCCAAGGCCGTGGCCGAGTTGGCGTTCAACAGGTTGGACAGCGCGCCGGCAGCGCTCTTGACGCCCAGCAGCGAGGAGACCGAGCTTTGCGCCGAAGAAGCGCGGGACGTTTTGGTGGCGCCGGTGGCCACCGCGGAGGCGTTCTCGCGCACCACGATGGTGACCAGGTCATCCACCTGCGCGGCGCGCACATCGCTGCCCAGCTCCGTCAGGCGCGACGAGGGCGACCACAGCGAACCCGGCGACGGTTTCACGGGCTGCTGCGGCTCCTTCAAGGCCTCCTGCAGATACACGTCGAGCGGACTGATTTCGGGAGCCTTCTTCTTTTTCTTGGCGGCATGCGCGGGCAGCGCCCATGCCAACGCGAAGATCATCAGCCAGCAGATATTCCGATGCATACTAGTCGACTCTCGGCGGATCGGCCAAAACGATCGCCATAGCTTTGCCGGCCACGCGCGCGGGAAAGGTCCGGTTGCTGTCCAAGTTGCGCACGGTGATCATCTCGCCGCTGTGGCCGGCGGATTCGGCGCGTGCGGTCAACACCAGGCGGGCGGCGCCGCTGCGCACTTCGATTTCGACCAGGTCGCCGCGATTGATGTCGTTGGGCCGCACCACCAGGCTGGGAACCAGCATGGTGCCGGCAGCGATGTTCCGCAGGGGAACCATGCCCACAAATTGGTCGATGCCGGACGCGAGACTGGCGGTTAAAGGGAAACCTTCGTCGGCGACGGTGCGCAACTGAGATTGATCGATGCGGCGGCCTGGCCGAAGCTCCTCCACGGCAACAATCCTGGTGCAGGGGACCAGGATGCGCACGCGCGCCCATATGGCGAAGCGGTGCTGTTCTCCATAAACCACGTCGCCGCGCCACAATACCGGGTCGCGCTGATCCGGCGTGGCGGGGCTGCCCAGGCGCGCCAGGTCGAACTCGATGCGTCCGCGCGGCACCGGGTAAAGGCTGGTTTCGGCCAGCTCGATGTGGGCGTCCGGGACCTGGAGCGCGGCGCGCATGGCGGCGAGCACGCGGTCGTGGTCGAGCGCTTCCATGGGCCGCTCGAAGCAGACGCTGGAATCGGCGTCTAGGGTTATGCCGTAGCGCTGGGCCAGAGACAGTAGCTCGGGATAGTGAAAGGTACGCTGGGAACCCGGCCGCGGCATGTTGCCGAGCAAAGTGTCCGGTGGAATGCCGCGGAACGCGGGCAGAACCTCCGCCAGGTTCCGCGCCAGAATCCGATCGGCGTCCACCGGCGCGCAGGACGGCGTCCCGGCCGCCACCAGGCCGCCGCAGACACACAACAGCACGATGAGACGCAGACTCATTGCCGTAGATTATTCACCTGCTGGTACATGTCGTCAGCCGCCTTGACTACCTTGGAGTTGGCTTCATAGGCGCGCTGGGCGATGATCAGGTTCACGAACTCTTCCACGATGCTGACGTTGGACTGCTCGGTGTAGCCCTGCAACAGACTCCCCAAGCCTTCCTGGCCGCCCGGATTGGCGACGGTCGGATCGCCCGATGCATCCGTCGGCTGGTACATATTTTTGCCGATGCTGTTCAGCCCGGCGGGATTCTGGAAGCTGGCCAACTGGATCTGTCCGGCTTTCTGCGCGGCGGTCTGGCCGGCCAGCATGTAGCTTACGGTGCCATCGCTGGCGACGGTGATGGACTGCGCGCCGTTAGGAACCGTAATCTGCGGTTCCAGGCTGTCGCCGTTGGCGGTGACCACGTTGCCGTTCTTATCCAACTGAAACTCGCCGTCCCGCGTGTAGGCCAGTTGGCCGGTGGTGGCCAGGCGGACCTGGAAGAAGCCGTTGCCTTGAATCACGAGGTCCAGCGGATTGTTGGTCTGGGTGAAGTTACCCTGCGTGAAGATGATCTCGTTGGATGCGGCGCGCGTCCCCAGGCCGAGCTGCAAGCCAGTAGGGACCGTGGTCTGCTGGCTGGCCGCGGTTCCCGGCTGCGCCATACTCTGATAGAGCAGGTCCTGGAACTGGGCACGCCGGGTCTTATAGCCGGCGGTGTTGGCGTTAGCCAGGTTGTTGGCGATGTTATCGACGTTGGTCTGCTGGGCGTTCATGCCACTGGCGGCGGTATATAATGCGCGGATCATGGTTTCACTCCTGATTCACTTACCGGGTTCCGGGCCACGCTGGCGGTCCCCTTATCCGACACGCGCGACCTCCTGAATGCTCTTGGTATCCATCTCGTCGCTGATGCCCACGGCTTTCTGCAGCATCTCGAACTGACGCATGACTCCCACCAGCCGCATAGCCGCTTCGGCCACCGGCACGTTGGACTGTTCGATCTTGCCTTGCTGTACTTCCACGCTGTCCGCCGCGACCGGCTTGTTAGCGGGATCGCCATTGTGGAAGCAGGTGTTACCTACCTTCTGCAGCGGCTCCGTGGACCGGAAGTTGACGACTTCGATCTGGCCGATGGATTGTCCATCCTGCTGCACCGTGCCGTCCGGGGAGATGGTTATCGGTTTTCCGGACGTCACGTGGATGGGACCGTGGCCCGCGCGGTCCTGCAGGGCGTACCCGCCGGCGACGCCGAGTTCGCCGGAGGCGGAGATCTGCAAGCTGCCGTTGCGGGTGTACAGAGGTCCGTTGGGTCCCTTAACCACGAAGAACCCCGGGCCGGAGAGAGCCAGATCGGAGGCGTTGCCGGTCACTTCCAGCGTGCCTTGCGAGAAATCCGTCCATTGGCGCTCGATGACCGGAAGCGTAGCTCCGGGACCGCCGCCGATGCCGGAGGCTTCGCCGGCAGTGAAGAGATTGTAGAACTCCTGGTCGCGCTTATAGCCGTTGGTGCCCGTGTTGGCAAGGTTGTTGGCCAGCAGGTCGAGTGACTGCATGCGCGACCGAAGACCACTCGAGGCGGCGATGGCTAACGGGTCCATGACTAGAGCGAACTACCATGCAAGTCGCTTGCCTATCGAATCTCTGTAAATTTTCCTAGAAAACACGGACAAGTTCGCCGATGTTTCCTATGAGTTGAGGTTTGGCTCGTCAATTCTCTGACGGGTGGTTTTGACAGTCAAACTACTAACACCGCACGGCTCCATTTATTTGGTTGAAAAGTCTGGCAATCGGGCTTGGCTCTCAATCTGCAATTGCCCGGTTCGTGACGATTGTCCCCGCGACCAACGCTCTTGCGTCCCCGGCCCCGTTGTTCTGCAGGCCGCGGCCCACGGACACATCGAGCGGGGGGTTTGCACAGGAATTCGCAGGCTGTAGCAGCGCCAGCGGGCCCAAGGTCACGTGCTTACCGTCGGGACTGCGAAAATCGCTCGCCAACTTCAACAACAGCTCAAAGTCGCCGCAGCGCAATAAAGCCGACGGCATGGCGGCTGGGGTCCCGACGCCTCCAGCCGCCATCCTTTTATTCCCAACCATCGATTTCCGCCTGGCGTTCGCGGCCCTGGGTACCGACCCGGTGGTTCCGGACGCCGCGGCGAATACCGGGACAAACATCCCCGCGATCCCCGCCGTGGAAAACCCAAATCCGCAGCCGCCGCCGGTGGCCGCGACCGATCCGCAGACCACGGCCTTCACCATCCGCCTGGCCCCGCCGGCCGCCAACACGGCTCCCGCGGCGCCGGTTGCGCTCGCCGGCGTGAGCATCGCCGGCATCCAGGAAGCGGCTGAATCGGATCAGACGGACAACCGCCCCGGGGATGGCTCGAATCAGCAGCAGAATTTCCTGGCGATATTCGAACAGAACAGCCATTTGGAACCCGCGGGTGAGATGGCTACGGCGCCCACCGCGCCAGCCGCTCCGGTGCAACATCAGCCGGAGATGCCGAAAGCCGCGCAACCGCTGAACCACATTGTGTTGCAGGTGGGCCAAACCGCGAACGAGAGAGTATTAGTACGTCTGATGCAGCAATCCGGCGAGCTGCGGCTGGCCGTGCGCACGGACGATGCGACGATAGAACACGGTTTGCAGCAGGGCCTTGCGGACCTGATCGGCAAGCTGCAGGACAGCGGCTATCGGGCGGAGGCGTGGAAACCGGCACAGTCGCCTGTGACCACCGGTCCCGCGGCCGAAAGCCAAAATGCGGCGAATCACTCGCGGCAGGGAGACGCACAATCGCAACCCGGCTGGTCACAGCAGAACGACGGCCGCCGGCAACAGAATCACTCTAACCGTCCCCGCTGGGTCGAAGAGCTGGAATGCAGCCTGACCGGCGCGGGGCAAGCTTGAGGAGGATGGAATGGCTTCACCAGTAAGTATACTTGCCGGCTCGACCAGCACCAGCGCGGGCGGCTCCACCACGGGGAGCAGCAGCGCCGCGTCAGGCGACGGAGAAGAAGTTTTCCTGCAATTGTTGGTATCTCAGCTACAGAACCAGGACCCCATGAACCCGACCGACAGCACGCAATTCGTGTCGGAACTGGCGCAGTTCAGCGAACTCGAACAGACTATCGCGATCCGGTCGGATATCGAGTCGTACGCGGCCCAAGCCAGCACGACGGCGACGAGTTCATCCGGCCAGACCCCCACCACGGGACAGACGCAATCTTGAGGAGATGATCTATGTTTCCAGGTTTCTCAGCCGCACTTTCCGCCCTCTCCGCCGACTCGAACGCCATTGACGTTTCCGGCAACAACTTAGCCAACCTGAATACGCCGGGCTATAAGTCCGTAGAGGTCGAGTTTTACGATCTGATGTCACAGAATCTGGGCGCCGCGGTGAACCCGGCCCAGGTCGGCATGGGGGTGGGTCCGATCCTCACCTCCAGCAACTATGTGCAGGGAGGCATTACCAATACGAATGGTCCAACGGACGCCGCCATCGAAGGAGACGGTTTCTTCGTGGTGCGGGATGCGAGCGGGCAGACTCTCTACACCCGCGACGGCGGCTTTCAACTGGATTCTTCCGGCAACCTGATCACGGCGACGGGGCAAATGGTTCAAGGATGGACCGCCGTCAATGGCACGGTGAATCCGAACGGTCCGGTCGGAAACCTGAACGTTCCTTTAGGAACGATGATTCCGGGGACCGAAACAACCACCATGAACCTCAACGTCAATCTGGACGCGGGCGCGCCCACTTCCGGCACGGGATCGACGTTCTCCACACCGATCCAGGTCTACGACTCTTTGGGCTCGCCGCACACGTTGACGGTCAACTTCACCAAGACCGGCACCAACGCGTGGCAGTACACGGTGACCTTGCCGTCCGCAGACCTGACCGCCGGTTCCAGCGCACCTCTGGCGACCGGCTCCCTGACCTTCGACGGGAGCGGCAATCTGACCAGCCCAGCGGCCACCGACGGCCCCGTGGCGATCGCGATTTCCGGACTGTCGGACGGCGCCAACGACATGACCATCAACTGGAACCTTTTCGATTCGTCCGGGAATGGCAACATCACCCAGCTTTCGGACACTTCGACGCTGGAAGGCGACACGCAGGATGGCGCCGCCGCCGGCCAGATCAACAATGTCAGCCTGCAGAACGGCGGGCTGCTGGTGGCCAGTTATTCGAACGGGCAGCAAGTCACCATCGGCCAACTGGCGTTGGCATCCATACAGAATCCCAACAGCCTGATCTCGGTGGGCGAGAACAACCTGAAAGCATCCGCCGCCACGGCTCCGCCGGCGGTCGGCGCCGCCAATACGGGCGCGCGCGGCCAGATTGTGGGTGGCGCGCTCGAAGGCTCCACGTCGGATATGGCCAGTGAGTTCACCAACCTGCTGACTTACGAGCGCAGCTACCAGGCAGCGGCCCGCGTGATCACCACCGGGGACACCATGCTGCAGGACACTCTGAACATGATTCAGGGATAGGGCATGGATCCGGTAAGACAGATTCTGGCGGTGTTGCTGGTCTTAGGGCTCCTCGGCGGCGCCCTGTTCTGGCTGCGCAGCAAGGGAGCCGCGCGGATCTCGGTCAAGGGCTTTGGCCGGGCGGGCAATCGCCAGATGCAAACCATCGAGCAGCTTCGGCTGACCCCGCAACACTCGCTGCACATGGTCAAGATCGGCGACCAGGTATTACTGGTCGCGCTCTCGCCGGGAGGCTGCTCTTTGCTAAGCGGGGGCCAACTGCAGATCCACATTCAGGACCTCGGGGTGACTCGCTGATGCGCGGATTCGTCAAAGCGTTGGGCTGCGGACTGCTGCTGGCCGGCGCCGCGCCCGGCGCCCAGGGTCCGGTGTCGATGCTGGGTATGAATACCGGCAAGGGCGAGTCACTCAGTGTGCCGATGCAGATCGTCATCCTGATGACGTTGATGACGCTGCTCCCGGCCATGGTGATGGCAGTTTCACCGTTCCTGCGGATCACCATCGTGCTGCACTTCCTGCGGCAGGCCCTGGGCACCCAGACCACCCCGTCGAACCAGGTGCTGGTGGGCATCGCCCTGTTCCTGACGATTTTAGTGGTTTCACCGGTGGCGGGCGACATATACCACCAGGGACTGGAGCCGCTCGAAAGCAACAAGATCACCATGCAGCAGGCCTTCGACGCTTCTGCCAAACCGCTCAAAGCTTTTCTGGGTCACTATGTGCGGGACAAGGATCTCAAGCTGTTTCTGGATATCTCCCACGCGCCCGCGCCGCATACCCCGGCGGATCTGGAGCTGAAGACATTGATTCCAGCCTACATTCTTTCCGAACTGAAGACCGGATTCCAGATCGGCGCGGTTCTCTTTCTGCCGTTCCTGATCATCGATATGGTGGTCGCGTCGGTGACGCTTTCGATCGGCATGATTCAATTACCGCCGGTGATGATCTCGGCGCCTTTTAAGATTCTGCTCTTTGTGCTGGCCGACGGTTGGAATCTGGTCATCGGCTCATTAATGAAAGGGTTCTACTCATGACACCGGAGTTCGCCATACAGATCATGCGCCAGGCACTGATGACGGCCTTTTGGCTGGCGGCGCCGCTGCTGGCGGTCGGCCTGGTGGTGGGCATCCTGGTAAGCCTGGTCCAGATACTTACTTCCATTCAGGATACGGCCTTCAACGCCATTCCACGGCTGGTGGCGTTCCTGGCGGCGTTTCTGCTGGCGTTGCCCTGGCTCGCGCAAAGAATGATCACTTACACCACGGCGATCTTGAGTGACTTCAGCCGTTATGCCCAGTGACGTAGCCTTTCCCATTCCCCTGCTGCTTGGATTTCTGCTCACCCTGGTGCGCGTCTCCGGCGTATTCGTGTTTGTCCCCATTCCGGGGATTTCGAGCGCCCTTTCGCCGGCGCGCGTCATCCTGTCGATCGGCACGACGTTGGCGCTCTTTGCCCAATGGCCCCGGCCCGCGACGGACCCCTCGGCGGTCTCCTTCGTGACATGGATCCTCATGGAAGCCGCGCTGGGTGTGGGAACCGGACTGGCGGTGGCCTTCGCAGTGGAGGCGTTCGGGATCGGCACGCAGATTCTGGGTTTACAAGCGGGTTTCGCTTTCGCCTCCACGGTGGACCCCAACACACAGGCGGATTCTACGGTGCTGGTGGTCCTCTCACAAGTCGCTACGGGGTTGTTGTTTTTCGCCATGGGGCTGGACCGGGAGGTGTTGCGGATCCTGGCGCGCAGCCTCGAGACGTATCCGGCCGGTTCGTTCACATTGTCGCGCGCGGCGGGCGAGCAGATGCTGCGGGCAGGCGCGACGATGTTCTCGACCGGGCTGCGCCTGGCGATGCCGCTGATCGCCATTCTGGTCATGCTGGATATCGCGCTGGCTCTACTGGGCCGCGTCAACGGGCAGTTACAACTGCTGCATCTCTCGTTCCCGCTGAAGATGATGGTGGCCATGGGAATGTTAGGGTTGCTGGTCACCATGCTGCCCGAGCTGCTGCGCTTGACGGCGGCGGAGACCTTCGCGGCCGCGCGCGGATTGATCGCGCATTAGCGGACTATGGCCGATAAAGACCAGCGAACCGAACAACCGACGCAGCGGCGGCTGAAGAAGGCGCGGGAAGAAGGGCGCTTCCCGACGGCCCGGGTCTTTGTCAGCGCCTTGCAGTTCCTGGCATTCGTGGCCATGCTGCGGGCCTTCGGCCTGCCCTACATCCAAAATATCCGCAACGTGATGGCCGAGCTGCTGCGGCATGCGACGTCCCCGCACATGGCGGCGTTCGACATCATCGGGCTCAGCGTCTATTTGCTGCGGCGCGTGTTGACGCCGCTACTCACATTGGGCGCCGTGATGGTCGGCGTCACCCTGGCGATTCAACTCGGAGTCACCCGGATGGGCGTCAGCCTGAAGCGGGTAACACCGGATTTCAAGCGGCTCAACCCAGCTTCGCGGCTCAAGGATTTGCCCCGCCAGAACCTCACGTCGCTGCTGCAGGCAACCGTGATGATTCCGGTGTTCGCCATAGTTCTGTATCTCCTGGTGAAAGATAACTTCGATAACTACTTCTTACTGCCCCTGCGGACCATATCTTCATCCGCGTTACTAGTCGCCGGCTCGATCCAGACGCTGCTGTGGAAGGCTTCGATATTGTTCATGGTATTCGGCACGGTGGACCTCATCCGCCAGAAGCAGCGTTACCAGCAGGACCTGAAGATGAGCAAACAGGACATCCGCGACGAGATGAAGGAGATCGAGGGCAATCCGCTGGTGAAGCACCGGCTGCGGCGGTTGCGGCGCGACATGGCCCGGCGCCGCATGATGCACGAAGTGCCGAAAGCCGCCGCGGTGATCGTCAATCCGACGCACTACGCGGTGGCTTTGAGTTACACCATGAGCTCGCTGGGCGCTCCCAAGGTGGTCGCCAAAGGAAAGAACTACCTGGCCCTGCGAATCCGGCAGAAAGCCGTGGCTCACCAGGTTCCGCTGATCGAGAATCCGCCCCTGGCGCAGGCGCTATATAAAGCGGTCGACGTGGGACAGGAGATACCGGTTGAGTTTTATCGGGCCGTGGCCGAAGTGTTGGCTTACATCTTCAAGATGATGAATGGCAGACGGCCTGCATAGAGACAGGAAAACAGCAAGAGGAGTATGCGTTTTTGACGCCGGCAAGAGCTATCGCGGCACCGCCGCCCAAGCAGTTCGATTGGAAGACGGCCATCAACTGGCGGGAGCTGGGTGTGCCGGTGGCGGTTCTGGGAATCGTCCTGGCGCTGATCACGCCGCTGCCGCCGTTCTTACTGGACGTGCTGTTGGTGACCGACATCATGATGTCGGTGACCGTCATGATGGTGGCATTGTACATCAGGAAGCCGGTGGAATTCAGCGTATTCCCGACCACTCTCCTGCTGCTGACGTTGTTCCGGCTGGCACTGAACATTTCGTCCACCCGCCTGATCCTGATGAACGGAAATACCGGCACCAGCGCCGCCGGCGACGTGATTCAGGCCTTCGGCAACTTCGTGGTGGGGGGAAACTATGTCATCGGCGCGGTGATCTTCCTGGTGTTGATAGCCATTCAATATGTCGTCATCAACCACGGCGCCGTGCGCATTTCCGAAGTTACCGCGCGCTTCACCCTGGATGCCCTGCCCGGCAAGCAGATGTCGATCGATTCGGACCTGAGCTCCGGATTGATCCAGGAGGGCGAGGCCCGCAAACGCCGTAAAGACCTGGCGCGCGAGGCCGAGTTCTACGGCGCGATGGATGGAGCTTCCCGCTTCACGCAGCGCGACGCGGTGGCCTCGATTCTGATCACCGGGATCAACATCGTGGCCGGATTCCTGATTGGCGTGCTGCAACACGGCATGGATCTGAAGCACGCGCTGGAGACCTACACGGTCCTGACCATCGGCGATGGACTGGTGACGGTGATTCCGGCGCTGATGATCTCCATCTCCGGCGGTCTGATCGTCACCCGGGCCAGCTCGGACGAGAGACTGGCATCCGATTTTGCCCGGCAGGTATTCGGGAGTCCGAATCCCCTGTTGCTGGCCAGCGGCGTATTGGTGGTTCTGTCCGTGTTCCCCGGCCTGCCCACGGCGCCTTTTCTGGTGATGGGAGGCGGACTGGGCGCGGTCTCCTGGAGAATGCGCAAGCGCCAGAACGACGCGACCAAGTCAGAAGCGGCGGCCAAGCCGGCCTCCAAAGAGAACCTGGAGACACTGCTCCGCGTAGAGCCGCTATCGATCGAGATCGGCCTGGGACTGGTGAAGTACGTGGCCAACGGGCAGGAGTCTCCGCTCATCAAGCGCATCGGCGGCATTCGCCGGCAGTTGGCCAAAGAGATCGGAATCATGCTGGGGCCGGTGCGGGTGGTGGACAACGTTGCCTTGAAAGCGAACGAATACGTCATCTCGCTCAAGGGAGCGGTGGCCGGCCGATATGAGCTGCCGGCGGGATGCGAACTGGCGATCCCGGTGGGCAAGCTGGAACCGCTGCCGGGCGGACGGCAGACCAAGGAACCCGCGTTCGGAATGACGGGCTGGTGGGTTCCCGCCGAACAGGCGGATGCCGCCCGGCGCCGGGCGTTCACCGTGGTGGACCCGGTCAGCGTGCTGGGCACGCATCTGGCGGAGCTGATCCGCCGCTATGCACACGAACTGTTCTCGCGCCAGGATGCCAAAAAGTATCTGGACCGCGCCATGCTCGAATGCCCCAAGGCCGTCGAGGAACTGGTGCCGAAGATACTGCCCCTTCCGACCGTACAGCGCGTGCTGCAGAACCTGCTGCGGGAACGCGTGTCCATCCGCGACTCGGTCAGCATTCTGGAGGCGTTGGGCGAGGCCGGAGCCACGACGCGAAACGCCGTGCTGCTGACCGAGTACGTGCGGCAAGCGTTGCGCCGTACGCTGGTCAAGCCGTTCCTGAACGCCGCCGGGGATCTCACCGCATACCTCATCGATCCGGCGCTGGAGCAAGTCATCGAGCCGGCCATACAACACGGCGAGCAGACCAGCCACCTCACGCTGGCGCCGCCGGCCATACGCGATTGCCTGCGCCGGATTGCAGCGAAAGTGGGCGATCCGGAGACACCGGTGGCCGCCATAGCCGGATCGAATTCGAGATACTTCCTGCGGCAGATGGTGGAGCCCACCATCCGTAACCTGTTCTTTATTTCGCACAACGAAATCCCGGCCGAAGTCAAGATCGTCTCCATGGGGGTCATTCAATGAATATGGGCGCGGGCCAGAGCACCCAACTGCATGTCAAATCGTTCTTCGCGGCCAATGCCAAAGACGCCTTGCAACAGGCGCACCAGGAGTTCGGACAGGACGCGCTGCTCCTGGACGTGCGGGAAGCGCCGCCCGAGGCACGGCATCTGGGCGCTTGCGAAGTGGTGCTCGGCGTAGCGCAGCGGGTGCACGCACCGGCTCCCGTGCAGGGCCTGCAATTCGCGGACACCGACAAGATCACCGCGGCTTTGGAGGCTTTGGAGCGGCTGCTGGAAGCGCGGCCGCAGGCGAGTCATCGACCCGCGGCGGCCTCCGGCGCGGCTCACTCAGCGGCTCAGCCGGCCGCCCGCGAGATTCATGCAGCCAGCGTCAGCCGAACCGTCGAGGATGCCCTGATCGACGGCGGAGTCCATCCGGATTGGGCGCGCGAGATCGATCAAGCGGTGCGGCAGCGCATCCGGAAGCAGCCTTTGGCGATGGCGCGTCCGGGCGCGCCGCGCAATTGGGATCGGCCTGATCTGGCCGCCGAGACAGCCGCTGAATTAGGCAGCCGATTCGAGGTTTCGCCCGGGGTTGGAAGAGTGACCGCCCTGGTGGGTCCTCCCGGGGCCGGCAAGACCACCACGCTGGTGAAACTGGCCGTGCAGGAGGGCCTCAAAGCCGGCCGCCCCACGCAACTGATCTCCGCCGACACACTGCGGATCGGGGGAGCGGAGCAACTGCGTGCCTTCGCCGCCATCCTGGGAGTTCGTTTTCAGGCCGTCGAGGGCACTACGGCGCTAGCCCAGGCCGTGGACGGCGCACTCGAGGGCCATCTCGTCCTGATCGACACTCCGGGTTACAGCCGGGCCCTGCAGGAGGATCTCGGTGGCGGGCTGGCGGACTTTCTGTGCCGCCGTCAAGACATTGACACCCACTTAGTTCTGACAGCATCAGCGCAGGCTTCCACTTATCCGAAGTTAATCGAGCTCTACCTGCGCTACGGCCCCGGTAAGCTGCTGTTTACCCGGTTAGACGAGACAGAGTCTTTGGCGAGCGTCTTTTGCGCGGCCATGGAACATAAATTGCCGCTTTCCTACTTCAGCGCCGGCCAGTTGATTCCGGAAGATCTGGAAGCCGCCAGCAAGGAACGCGTGATCGAGTCCCTGGTACGTCAATTGCCAGAAGAGTTGCGGGCGGTCGCCTGACAAAGACTCATGGGCAGCACCTTATACGGTCCACATTCGATCGTTGACGACGATCACGCACTGCGCCGGGAAGCCCTGGTGCTGCAATACCTGCCCCAGGTGCGTCTGGTCGCGCGGCGCATCCACGACCGCCTGCCCAGTCACATCGCCTTGGAGGACCTGGTATCCGCCGGTGTGGTGGGGCTGATTGCAGCCATCGACAATTTCGACCCGATGCTCAACGTCCAGCTCAACACCTACGCGGAGCGCCGCATTCGCGGCGCGATCATGGACAGCCTGCGCGAGATGGACTGGGCGCCCCGCGAAACCCGCAAGAGATCCCGCATGATCGAGGCCGCCATCCACCGGGCGCAGCAGAGCCTGGGCCGGGAACCGACCGAGGAGGAGATTGCCGCCGAGCTGGAACTGGCGCCCGCGGAGTACCAGAAATGGCTTTCCGAGGTACAGTCGGTCGAGATCGAGCGGCTGGAGAGTTCGCCCCGGGAAGACGGCCGGGATCTGTTGAACTTCATCTCCGATGACGAAGAGAGCCGCCCGTCGCGCACGGCGGAACGCGCGGCGCTGGAGAGGATCCTGGCGCAGGCGATCGATCGCATGCCGAAGACGGAGCGCGCGGTTCTTACCTTGTATTACTACGAAGAGCTCAATCTGCGGGAGATATCGCAAATCATGGGATTGCATCTTTCGCGTATTCACCAGTTACGCGTACAGGCCGTACTCCGGCTGCGCAGCCACCTGGAAAGGGTCTGGCTATCCCAGCCGAGGAGCAGATCATGAGCGAACATCCGCCCGCGCCCGCAGGTCCGCCGGCATTAGGCCTGCTGTTGGACATCGAACTGCCGGTCACGCTGCGCTTCGGCCAGAGGTCGATGACCCTGGACGAAGTTTTGAGCCTGGAAAACGGATCGATCGTGGAATTCGAGCGCGCCGTGGAGGATCCCATCGAGGTTCTGGTCAATGACCGCGTCGTCGCGCGGGGCGCCGCCGTCACGGTGGACGGTCAGTATGGCGTCCGCATCTTGGAAATAGCAGGGCCGCGGGATCGTATGAACCCGGTGCGGGCTGTCCGCCCGCGGCCGGCGGCAGGAGCATAGGCATGGCTTTCGGCTGGATCATCGGTCCACTCACACAATACATACTTCTGGCCTTGGGATTGATGGGCTGCCTGGCCATCTGCCTGGCGACCAGCGGCAAGACCTGGCGCGAGCGGCGCGCGATGGCGAAATCGCACGAGTGTCTGGGCCAGACGGTAGCGGCGCTCTCCGCCGCCGTCGCAGAGATCCGCCAGGACCGGGCCGAAACCGAGAGCCGCGCGCCGGCTCCAATCCCGGGATTGAACCTCACCAAACGCGCGCAGGCGCTGCGCATGCACAGCCGCGGAGAAACGTTATCGACGATCGCGGCCGCGCTGCAGTCGCCCCGGAACGAGGTCGAGCTGCTGCTGAAGATACAGGGATATCTGAATTCGCAGGTCTAGCTGGCGCGCAGAATTCCGGAAGCCTCGAAGCTGCGCAGCTTCATGATCAGCGTAGTCCGTTTCATGCCCAGCAATTCGGCGGCGGCAGTGCGATTGCCGGCGGTCCGGGCGAGCGCCTTACGCAGCATGGCATGCTCGAACTGGCTCACGGCGGTGGCAAAGTCCACTCCTTCCGGAGTATCCACCGCACCCGTGGCCACGGTGGTCGAGACAAACTCCAGCGCGGGAGCCTTGCTGAGCCCGAAATCGGCGGCATGCAGCATTTCCCGGTCGCCGCTCAAAGCCACCGCCATTTCGACCGCATTCTCCAATTGCCGCACGTTGCCCGGCCAGGAGTTCGCCCGCAGGCGCTTCAGGGCCTCGGGGCTCAACTGTTTCAACGGAATCTCTTCGGCCTGGCAGATCTTCCGGAGAAAATGCTCCGCCAGCAATGGAATGTCACTGTCCCGTTTCCGCAGCGGCGGCACTTCCAAAGGCACCACGTTCAGCCGGTAGTACAGATCCTCCCGGAACCTTCCCTGGCGCACACGCTCCGGCAGATCCGCGTTAGTGGCCGCGATGACCCGCACATCCACCTTAATGTTCTCGGAACTTCCCAGCCGTTGTATCTCGCGGTCCTGCAGTACGCGCAAAAGCTTGGCCTGTAACTCCAGCGGCATGTCGGCGATCTCATCCAGGAAAAGCGTACCGCGGTTGGCCAGTTCGAACCGTCCCACGCGCGAGTTGATGGCGCCGGTAAAGGCGCCCTTTACGTGTCCGAAAAGTTCGGCTTCGAGAAGATTCTCGGGTAATGCGCTGCAGTTGATGGAGACCATCGGCTGTCCCAGGCGGGGACTGGCCATGTGAAGCGCGCGCGCCACCATTTCCTTGCCGGTACCCGTTTCGCCGGTGATCAGGACCGTGCAGCGGCGGGGACCGACCAGGCGAATGGCTTCGGCCAGGGTCTCCATCGCATGGCACTCACCCACCAGGAACTCGCGCCAGCCTTCATTCCCATTTTTCCGCCGGATTTGTAGTGCCCGGCGCCGGCTTTCGGCGGCGCTGAATAACGCTTCGCGCAGCTCGGGGTATGAATCCCGGTAGCCCAGGCAATGATGCGCGCCGGCGCGAATCAGACGCACGGCATCGGTAGCGCGCATATCCGGGTCCCAGAACAGCACGGGCATCGCGGGATCGAGCAGGCGCAGCCGCTCGATTGCCGCCACGGCATCGTCGCACGCCATACCGCCCGTCACCAATACGGCATCCATTCCATCAAGGCTCAACGGCGTGAGCTTGGAGATAACTTCCGTCGCCCGAACGACGCGAAAGTCAGTCAGGGTCTCCTCGAATTCACATCCCGAGACAGCAGCTTCAGTCAGGACACAGAGAACGGTGGGTCGCTTCATGAGCGACTTAATATTAACAAGGAATCGAAAAAGGATACCAGCGTTTCCTGTACGACGGTTTCACAATGATAGTTTACTTTGGCTAACCATTTGAATATCTTAGGTTAATTGTGGCGATGCCGCCCTGTTTCGGGTAACAATAGAGACGGAGTTTCAGTTGTGGGCGACTGTCACGACTGACTGAATTTCTGCAGAATTCAATTCCTATGAGTCTACGCATCCAAAACGACAGTCTGGCGGGAACGGGCGCACTGGGGACCGGGCGCGCGGACGAGATTTCGCACGCGTCGGACTCTTCCAGTTCCGGGATTGGCGGAACCGGCCATCGCGGCGGCGACAGTGTGGACATTTCGTCTTTGTCGCAGAGCGTGGCGGCGGCCAGCACGGCCCATGCCTCCCAACAGGCAGCACGAGTCTCGAGATTGGCGGCCCTCTATCAGAGCGGCCATTACAATGTCGAATCGAATCTGGTAAGCCGGGCGATCGTGGACCAGGCGCTGAGCGCCGATCCGGGTGAGGGCGCCTGATGCCGGAGCCGGCCGTCACGGACTTGATCGGTCACGCCCGGCGCCGCGTGCGCGTCGCCTTGCGGCAATGGAAGGCGACGGATCTCGCGCGCGTTCACAAGTGCCGCGGCTTGCTCGAACAGTCGGTGGACGATCTGAAAACGGCGATCGAATTGCTGCGAAAGACAACGCCACGCGTGGATGGAGATGTTTCAGCGATGATCGCCGGTTTGCGGAGTGACATTTCAACGATGATACGGCTGGTGGACGCCTGCTCCGGCTTCCATCGCCGGGTTTCGCTGCACCGTTCTGGCGGAACACCCTCGTACGATGCGTCCGGGCGCACGATTGCCGAATCGGACCCGGCGGTGACGCGCGGCCTCTCGGGTTAAATCGATATGTCTGGTATCACGGCATCTCTTGCCAGCGCCGGAAATGCGCTTTCGGTCCTGGAACAGGCGCTGAGCGTCATCCAGAACAATGTAGACAACGCCTCGACTCCCGGCTATGCGAAGCAGAGCCTCAATCTGGAGGCCATGCCCCTGGATATCGCCGGCGGGTTAGTCGGCGGGTTGATGTCGGCCGGCCTGGATAACTCGCGCGATCCCTACGCCGAGGAAGCCGTTCAGAGTCAGACCCAGGCGTTGGGGTTCTATACCGCGCAAGCGCAGAGCACCAGCACCCTGCAGAGTTTCTTCGACGTCACCGGCACCGGCGGCGTATCGGCGGCCCTCAACAATCTGTTTCAGGCGTTTTCGGCCTGGAGCAACTCGCCCAGCGATACGACTGCCCGGCAGAACGTTCTGGACGCCGCCAATTCGGTGGCCCAGAGTTTTCAGGGACTCGACAATTCGTTGACACAGAGCGCCGGTCAAATTGACGGACAGATCGGTTCCACCGTCAGCCAGATCAATACCATCGCGGCGCAGATCCAGCAATACAATGTCAACCGCCTGCAGTCGCAGCAGCCGGATCCGGGTGCGGATGCGCAACTTTACAGTGCGCTGCAGAACCTCTCCCAACTCACCAATTTCACCACCGTGACGCAGAGCGACGGCACGGTGACCGTGTTACTCGCGGGGGGAACGCCTTTAGTCGTCGGGAATCAGCAATACGACCTGAGCTCGAATATCGCGGTAGACTCGGCTCCCTCTCCGACTTATCCTAATTCCTTGCCGACGGCTCATATCCTGGACGCACAGGGCAATGACGTCACTTCCGAGATTACCGGCGGGCAACTGGGGGGACTGCTGGATGTGCGCGACCGGGTACTGGCGGGCATACTGGGAGATGCGCAGCAACAAGGGACGCTCAACCAGTTGGCGCAAGGCCTGGCGGATACGGTCAACGGAATCCTGGAGTCCGGTACGGTCTCGGCGGACCCTGGCGCGGCCGCCGGATCGCCCCTGTTCACCTACGATGCCTCCAATCCGGCCGGCATCGCGTCGACGATCGCCTTGAACGCCACAATCACCCCGGATCAACTGGCGCCCGTCGACTCGTCAGGCAATGCGAATGGCAATGCCATTGCGCTGGCCGCGCTGGAAAACCCGGCGGGGACCACGGGTACGATCGGAGGACTCAGCTATCTCCAGTACTTCGGACAGATCGCGGGCAATGTCGGCCAGGAGAATCAGACCGCGACGAATAACGAACAGATGCAGCAGCAGGTCACTGCGCAGGCCACCAGCCTGCGCGATCAGGTCTCGGGCGTATCGCTGGACCAGGAAGCCTCGGCCATTCTGCAGTTTCAGCAGGCTTACCAGGCCACCGCGCAGGTGCTGACGGTTCTGGACAATCTGGGACAGGATCTGATGAATCTGATCGTACCGGCATAAGGCGGGCACTATGTTTCCTAACATCAGCGGTTCCTCGGAAGCGTTCTTGGCGAATCTGAATAATCTCCAGTTGGAGATGCAGCAGGCGCAGGCGCAGGTCAGCTCCGGCCTGCGCGTGGTGCAGCCATCCGACTCTCCCACCGAGATTGCGGAGATCGTGCAACTTCAGGGCGACATCGCTCAGAATCAGCAGGTGCAGTCCAACCTGAACGGGGTCTCCTCCCAACTCAGCACGGCGGATTCCGCCCTCGCGACCGCGCTGCAAGCGGTCGAGAGCGCCACGTCGCTGGGCACCGAGGGCGCCAACGCGACCGCGACGGCCGATGAAAGGAACAACCTGGCGCAACAAGTGGCCGGTATCCTGCAGACCCTGGTGAATATCAGTAACACGAGCATCGACGGCCATTACCTGTTCAGCGGCGACCTGGACACGCAGCCGGCATACGCGATCGATCCCACTTCGCCAACCGGTGTCAAGCAACTGGTTTCGGCGCCGGCGACCCAGGTGGCCGTGGGCGCGGACGGCTCCACCATTCCGATTTCGAGGACCGCGCAGGAGATATTCGACGTGCGGGACGCCACCGGCGCCCCCACAACCGGGAACGTGTTCGCCGCGGTCAATTCCCTGCTGACTTCGCTCCAGGCTAATGACCAGGCGGGAATCGCGCAGGCCGTGCTGGATCTGCAATCGGCGGATCAGTATCTCAACGGCCAGCTTGCTTTCTATGGACAGGCCGAGGACAGCGTGTCCGCCGCGACGACGCTGGCACAGAAGTTTCAGACCCAGGAACAGTCCAGTTTGAGCCAACTGCGCGATGCAGACATCGCCTCCGTAGCGGTGAGCCTCAACCAGGAACAGCTCCAGAACCAGGCGGCTTTATCGGCCGAGTCCACTCTGCTCCAGCAGCGCGATTTATTCGGCTATATCGGATAGGGCGGGTTAGTAACGGGTCGAGATCTCGCGGCGGGCCGACTTAGAACAGGCGGACCCGGGCTTTTCCGATCGAATCACTACGCGCAGGCTGGACCAGGCGGGCCGCGCCGGCGCCGGCGCGCCGGCCAGGTGCGATAGCAATCTGATGCAAACCTCCACAGCCGGGTCGGCAGTGTCCGGGCTGAATGGGCTACTGCAGTTCCTCAGGGTATCCGAAACCGCGCTTAACAACTGGAGCCGCTCTTGCTCACAAGTATCTGACTCGCAGTTTGCTTGACTGCTGCGATCCAGTTCGAGGCCGAGCGCGGCGGGGTTGCCCTGCGCCCATGCCCGCAGCAACGCTCCCGCCAGTTCCGTAGAGCCCACGTGAGCGGATTGACCGATTTGTCTCATGCTACCTGTCATGTCGGCAGAATAGTAACGAATTTCTAATTTACTTTTCCGCGGTTATTGCGGTGTAATTGTCTCGAATTCAGATGCGGAACGCCGATGTGAGCATCAGAGAGGTGTCTATGATTTACGTCACTCGGCTGAACCATACACCGATCGTGTTGAATGCCGACTTGATCGAACATATCGAGACGACACCTGACACCGTGGTCAGTCTGACAACTGGCCAAAAGTTAGTAGTGCTGGAATCCGCGGATGAAGTCATTCGGCGCGTAGTGGAGTTCCGTAGAAGCATCATGGCGATGCCGTGGAGCGGCGAATCGGCGGGAAGGCAGCCGGCAGATCAACGTTATGGCCAAGGATAAAGGCGGAAATTCCGGCGGGACGCGCCCCGACATTGCTACTCTGGGGGGCCTGCTGCTGGCCGTCGGCGGCATCCTGACGGGACTGATGATGGAAGGCGGCAAGATCCGGGACGTGGCCCAGATCACCGCCGCCATGATCGTGCTGGGCGGGACCATCGGCGCGGTGATGGTCACCACGCCGCTAGCCGTGCTGCTGCGCGCCGCCAAGAAGATGGGCTTGCTGTTCTTTGACCGCTCCAAACCGCTGGCGGGAGAGATCGACAGCATCATCAACTATGCGGCGCAGGCGCGCAAGCAGGGCATCGTTTCGCTCGAGCAGCAGGCGGCCACGGTGGCGGACCCTTTCCTGCGCAAAGCTCTGAATCTGGCCGTGGATGGGATCGAGCTCAGCCAGATCCGCGGCATGATGGAGCTCGAGATCACCTTGGTGGAACAGGATGGGGAAGCGGAAGCCAAGGTCTTCGAGGCGGCCGGGGGCTACGCGCCCACGATCGGTATCATCGGCGCGGTGCTGGGACTGATCCAGGTCATGAAGAATCTGGCCAACATCGACGAGGTCGGCCGGGGCATCGCGGTGGCGTTCGTGGCCACGGTTTACGGGGTGGGATCGGCGAACCTGTTTTTCCTCCCGGCGGCCAGCAAGCTGCGCGCCCGTGTTAAGGAGGAAGTGCGGCGCCGGGAACTGATGCTGGACGGCGTGCTTTCCATCGTCGAGGGACTGAACCCGAAGCTGATCAGCACCAAACTGGAAGCCTACGCCCAGGCGCGCGACTCGCAGGCGAAAGCCGGCGCCAAAGCCCAGATGGCCGGCCAACCGGCCGCCGCGGAGGGTTAACATGGCCCGCAAAAAGCCGGAAGCCGAACACGCCAACCATGAACGGTGGCTGGTCTCCTACGCCGACTTCATCACCCTGCTCTTTGCATTCTTCGTGGTGATGTTCGCGTCTTCACAGACAGATAAGGCCAAGGCCCAAATGGTATCCGATTCGGTAAAACAGGCACTGGAGAAAGGCGGCGTCAGTGCCGCGGTCCGCGAGATCCTGGGCGGAACGGTGGACGACAGGGGAAAAGGCAACGCCCTGATGCGCGGCCCCGGCGGTTCGCAGCCGATCGACCGGCACGACACCGCCGGCAAAGAGGCGGAACTGGTCCCTTCCATGCAGTATCTGACCCAGGCCCTGGCGGCTGAGATCCACAACGGGAAGATCGAAATCCACCTGGAGCCCCGCGGGCTGGTGGTAAGCCTGCGGGAGGCGGCCTTCTTTCCTTCCGGCGGCGACACGGTGGACCCCAACACGTTCGCGCCTCTCGATAAGATCGCTGCCACACTGCGCGAGCTTCCCAACGGGATACGCCTGGAAGGACACACGGATTCGGTCCCCATCCACACGGCCCGCTTCCGCAGTAACTGGGAACTCTCGGCGGCCCGCAGCATCGCCATGCTGGACCTGTTCGCCAGCCGCGGCGGGGTCAACCCCCAACGCCTGGCGATTGCCGGTTATGCCGATACCATACCGGTAGACTCGAACGATACCGTCGAGGGGCGCGCGCACAACCGGCGGGTGGACATCGTGATCCTGGCCCAGCGCGTCCAGGTAAAGGCGACGGCCGAACCGGAGCCCAGGGCGCCGTCAAAGCCGGCCCACAAGTGATCCGAAAGTCTCCGGCATGCCTGGCAATGGAATTGCTATCTAAGTGCTTTTATGTCCAGAATTCCCACAAAGTGCTTCGATGATATCGATTATTCCGAGACGGCTTTGTTTGATTTTCCGCAAGGGCTGCCGGGTTACGAACAAGAGCGGGCTTTCGTCTTTCTGAACCGCCCGGATAGCTACCCCCTTCTCTTCATGCAGAGCACGCGCACACCGGAGTTGTGTTTCATCCTATTGCCGATCTTTGTGGTGGAACCCGCGTACCGGCTGCATCTGGATGAAGAGGATCTGTCCAAGCTGAAACTGCCGCTCACCCGCCAGCCACGCATCGGCGAGGATATTTTGTGCGCGGCGATCCTCTGCGCCCACGGCGGGGGAGAGACTCCCACCGCGAATCTGCTGGCTCCCATCGTGGTGAACATTCGGGATCGCATTGGCATACAGGCCATCCAGACGCAATCCGGATACTCGCACCGGCATCCGCTGACCCCGCGGGAGGAGTTAGCGGCATGCTCGTAATGCGACGCCGCGCCGGCGAGAGTTTTCTACTCGGCGATGAAATCGAAATTCAAGTGCTGCAGGTGACCGGAACGCGGGTGAAACTCGGGATCAGCGCACCCGCTTCCATCCCCATTGTCCGCCGCGAAGTGCAGATTACGCAGGACGAAAATCAGACCGCCGCGCGCAGCGTCAGCGCGGACGCCATCCACACGCTGTTGAACGCTCTGCCGCCGGCTACGACGGCTAAAAATCGCCGGCATGTCAAGGCTTTGACAGTTGCGATAACCTAAGTTATTTCAAATATTTTCTTCCAATAATTTATTAGAATACGCGGCCGCGGTCCCCGATATGTACGAATGAGGGATGATACTTCCGGGCATCCAAGCAACGGAGAACCCGGACCCGTACAGGACGTGCGGGCACGTATCACACAGGACGTTCGAATAACATGATCACCTTTCAAACTAACTACGCGTCGATGGTTGCCGAAAACAACCTGAACACGAATAACATTTTTCAGACGCATACGATCGAAGCTCTGACTTCCGGTTACCGGATCAACAATTCCGGCGACGACCCGGCGGGCTTGGCGGTGGCGAACCAGTATCGCGACGAAGTGGCCCAAGTGACGCAGGGTGTGCAAAACGCCAACAACGGCGTGAGCACGCTGCAGATCATCGATGGCGGTCTGAATAACATCAGCGTCATGCTGGACCGGTTGCAGACCCTGGCTACGGAGTCGGCGACCACCACGTTCACCGGAGACCGCAACAACATCAACGTGGAATACCAGCAATTGGTGCAGGAGATCTCCCAGCAGGCAGCCACCATCGGCCTGAACAACGGCGGCAGCTTCAACACGCAGAACGAAGTCTTCATCGGCGGCGGCAACAGCCTGGCGAATTCTCAGGTGCAGGTGGATCTGAGCGGCGTGTCGAACACGGTGGATGCGGCCGGCCTCGGCCTCACCAACACCACGGTGGCCGCGGGCGGCACCGAATTGACCGGCAACCTGGCGCGTTTGGATGCGCCCGGCGTCACGTTCCTGGCCGGCAGCGGCACCCAATCGTTCACTTTCAACCTGATCAGCAACGGGTCCGCGACCAGCTTCACTGCCACGGTGAGCGGCGGCGCCAGCGGCCTGACCGAGCAAGGCGTGGTCGATGCGCTGCAAAGCCAGCTATCCTCCTACGGCATCACCGCCCAGGTGGGCTCCGACGGGCAGATCCAGTTCGGCGGCGGCACCCCGTTCACGGTGCAAGCGGGCGCAGCCAGCGTCGGCACCGCGGTTGCCACCGCCGGTTCGCTAGCCAGCAACGCCGGCATCTACAGTGCCGCGGGCGGCGACTTCACCACGGGCACGGCCGAGACCCTCACCTTCCAGAACGGACAGGGCACCGCCAGCGTCGTGTTGGCCGGTACCGAAACCCTGGGCGCGGCCATTGCGGCCATCAATGCCCAAACGTCCTCGATCGGCGTCTATGCCGTGGCCAGTGCGGATGGGGCCGGGATCTCGATCCAGAGCAGCAACAGCTTCACCGCTTCCACCACCGCGGCCACCGGCGGCGTCTTTAACGCCACCGCCGCGGGCGCGCAGGCCGTAACCGCTCCCACCGACACTGCCAGCACCACCGGCAACGCCCTGGCCGCCGTCACTGCCATTCAAAACGCCTTAACTCAGCTCGGACAGGTGCAGGCGCGCGTCGGAGCCGGCGAGAACATTCTGCAGTACGCCATCGACCTGGCCAACTCGCAGATCACCAACGTCTCCTCGGCGGAATCCCAGATTCGGGATGCCGACGTAGCTACGGAAGCCGCGAACCTGACCAAGGCACAGGTCCTCGAGCAGTCCTCGGTGGCCGCCATGGCGCAGGCCAATGCGACGCCGCAGGCTGTCCTGAAGCTCTTGCAGTAACTCCTTGAGCCAGCTTGATCGTACCAGGGCCGGACCCGTTTGGGTTCGGCCCATCTTTTGCTAGGTTGGTTTTCTCATGGGAACCATATCACTCCCCACCGTGTCCTTCAGCGGCCAGAGCAGTTATGCCGCCGATCTGCAAAACGAACTAAACCGGGCGTTACAGATCGCTTCGCTGCCCATCCAGTTGATGCAGGCCAATGTGTCGACTCTGCAAAGCCAGGAGCAGGCGCTCACCGGCCTGCAATCCGTGTTCGGTTCGCTGCAGGGTGTTCTGCAATCCATCGATTCGGCTACCAGCGGGTCTCTCTCGGCCAGCGTCTCGCAGCCCGCGGTGCTCACTGCCACGGCCGGCGCGGGTGCCCTGCCCGGCACGTACACCATCCAGGTGGATCAGATCGGTACGCCCACCACGACTCTGAGCGTGGCCGGCCAAACTCCGGTGACGGACCCCTCCAGCGGCAGCATCAGCTCCTCGTCCACGTTCACGCTGACCGTCAATGGCGTCGATTACACGATCACGCCCTCGGATGACAACCTGAATGCCCTGGCTGCCGCGATCAACAGCTCGGGAGCCGGAGTCGAGGCGAACGTCGTCAACGTAGGCGGATCTTCCGGCGCCGACTACCGCTTGTCGATCGTCAGCGGCAGTGTCGGCGACACAGCCATCCAACTCAACGACGGCACCACCGACCTCTTGAATACCGTGTCGGCGGGGACGGATGCCAAATACTCCGTGGACGGCAGTAACATCGAAGCGGACAGCACCACCAACCAAGTCACGCTGGCGCCCGGCCTGACCGTGAATCTGCTGGAAACCAGTACGAGCCCCGTCACCATTACCGTGGGCACCAACTACAACGCACTGTCGAATGCTCTGTCGAACTTCGCCAACGCCTATAATTCAGCGGTCAGCACGCTGAACCAGCAGATCGGACAGAATGCCGGCCCATTGGCGGGCCAGAGCATCATCTATTCGCTCACCGGCGCCCTGAACAGCATGGTGAACTATACAGATGGCCTGGGAGCGGTGAATTCCCTCGCCAGTATCGGGTTCACGCTGAGCTCTACCGGACAGTTGTCGTTTGACCCGACGGTCTTCAACAACCTGAGCATCTCCGACATTCAGCAGTTTCTCGGCGGCCTGTCGAGCGGCGGTTTCCTGGAAGCTGCCGGCAATGCCCTGACGCCGGTGGCGGATCCGACCACCGGGGCCATCCAGAGTGAGTTTACTTCGCTGCAGAACCAGGTCACCAACGAGAACACTCTGATCGCCAACGAAGAGACCAGAGTCACCGATATGCAAACCAACCTGGAACAGCAGCTCTCCGCCGCGGACGCCCTGATCGCGAACCTGGAGGCCCAGAAGACGTATTACACGGAGTTGTTCCAGGCGCAGTATCCCAGCTCCACGGCCACGGGTTGATCGGCATGAACGGCAGGCTGCAGGAGCTGGAGAAAGATCTGCGGGACGCGGTGGCGCATCGCAACTATGAGGAGGTACGCCATAAGGCCGCCGATTATGCGGCGCTGGCGGCCCGGGAGTGGCATGCGCTGGCTCCCGCCGATCCGCGCGCACGCGCCATCTTCGAACGGCTGCTGGCCACCCTCGAATGGACCCACCAGATGGTCTGCATATCCCGCGCGCACACAGCGGCTCGACTCCGGCGCGTCCGCCTGTCGACCCGGTATCTGGGTGCCGGAAGCACCACCCAAGCCGGGCTCCGGTTCGATATCTAGCCGCTCCCCGCGAAGATCCGTCAAGCCCATGACACGTCACCCGGCTGACGGCTCCGGCGAGTGTTCACTCCTGCGATATTGCCGTGCCGTGCGGCAGATTTACTAGAAAAATCCGAATGGAACCGTACATGCAGTCCCGCCTGCATCGTGATCGACAGCCTGACTGACAGCTTGGAACAGTATATGAATGTGACCAGCCTGCGCCAGAAGCTGGTCGCATCCAATATCGCCAATGCGGACACGCCCGGATACAAGACACAGGACGTGGATTTTCAGGACAGCCTGCAGGCGGCTCTCGGAGGAGGCAAACCGCAGGCGATCGAGGTCTCGGGTCTGGCGGTCAGAAACGACGGCAATAATGTGGACCTGGATCGCGAGGCGCGCCTGCTGGCGGAGAATGCCATGCGTTTCAGCCTGGCGGCCAATCTCATGCACACAGAGCTGCAAGAGGTGAGAGAGGCAATTCAGGGAGGCAAGAGCTCATGAGTCTGTTTTCGGTCCTTTCCGTCAGTGCATCCGGCATGGCCGCCCAGCGGACGCGGGCGGCGCTCCTGGTGGAGAACATCGCCAATTCCGAAACCACGCGCACGCAGGAAGGAGGACCGTACCGGCGCAAGGACGCCATCTTCTCGAGCGAGCCGGTAAGTTCCTCGTTCGGTTCGGAACTGGACGCCCACCTGGCCGGCGAACAGCTCACCGGTGTCAGCGTAGCCGGCGTATCGGTCGATACCAGCGCGCCTGAGATGCGCTACATCCCCGGCCATCCCGATGCGAACGCGCAGGGCTACGTAGCCATGCCCAAAGTGAACCCGGCCGAGGACATGGTGGACCTGATGGGCGCCAATCGCAGCTATCAGGCGAACGTGGCGGCTATGTCGGCAGTCAAGGACATGATTCAGAAATCGATCGACCTGCTCAAATAGGAATCCGCATGCCGGCGCCCATCGCCTCCATCACGCCCATCGCCATGCCGGAGCTGTCCGGGCTGGCCAAGCCGACTGACCAATCGGGAGACTTCCAGAAAATCCTGTCCGGCAGTATCGACCGGCTCGAGTCTCTGAACAACGACGCGTCCAATGCTGTTCAGAAATTCCTCACCGGCGAGAACGAAGAGTTACACACGGTAGTGCTGGCTACCCAAAAGGCGGAGTTAGCCTTCGAACTCGGCCTGCAAGTCCGCAACAAAGTCGTGGACGCTTATCAAGAGATCATGAAGATGCAGGTCTGATGCCGCCCACCTTCCACCTGCCCCGGTTATCCAGATGAACCAGATCACAAAGCTCATTTCCGGCCTCTCCATCAAACAGCGGGTGACTATCGTCATGGCGACGGTCCTGGCGGGCCTGTTAGTCGCGTCGTTCGTGCATTGGAAACACGAAAGTGACTTCAGCGCGCTGTACACCGGGATGGCGCCCGAGGATGCCGGAGGCGTGGTCCAGAAACTGAAGGAGATCGGGGTCGAGTACCGGCTCGCGGATGGCGGCGGCACGGTTCGGGTTCCCGCGGCAAGATTGGCCGAGTCCCGGCTGGCATTGGCCGCCGCCGGCCTTCCCAAGACGGGACGCATCGGTTTTGAGCTGTTCGACAAGAGTTCTTTCGGCAATACCGACTTTGTCGAACATGTCAATTACAAGCGCGCGCTGGAAGGCGAACTGGAGCGGTCGGTCATGAGCCTGGCGGAAGTGGAGCAGGCCCGTGTGCACCTGACCTTGCCCAAGGAATCCGTGTTCCTCGATCAGCAGCAGCCTTCCAAGGCCAGCGTGGTGGTGAAGCTGCGCCCCGGCGCGCGCATCTCGCCACAGAATGTTCTGGCGATCACGAACCTGGTAGCCAGCGCGGTGGAAGGCCTCAGCCCGGACTCGGTCTCGGTGGTCGACATGCGCGGCGCCCTGTTGACCCGCACCGCCCGCGTCAGTACCGATGGGTCGCAGCCTCCCACTGAGTTACTCGAAATGCGCCAGCAGATGGAACATAACCTGGCGGCCAAGATCTCCGAAACGCTGGATCCGCTGCTCGGTCCGAATAACTACCGCGTGGGAGCTTCCGTGGATTGCGACATGACCAGCGGGGAGCAGCAGGAAGAAGTGCTCGATCCCGCGCACTCCGTGATGGTCAGTTCCCAAAAATCCGAAGACGTGTCCGAACGCGGCGGCTCTTCGGGAATACCCGGCACGGCGGCGAATCTGCCCGGCAGCGCCACCCCGGTCAGGACCGCGGGCGGCGTTTCGCGGCGCACGGAGAGCATCAACTATCAAACCAGCCGCACGGTGCGCCACACCAAGATCCCGCAAGGCATCATCAAGCGGATGTCTCTGGCGATACTGCTCGCCCAGGCGGTGCGTTGGGAGGGCAGCGGACAGCAGAAGCACGCGGTCGCCATTCCGCAGCCTCCCGAAACGATCAAGACCATCCGCGATCTGGTCGCGGGCGTGACCGGCTTCAGTGCCGAGCGCGGCGACCAACTGGTGGTGGAGACGCTGCCCTTCGAGTCCAGCACCGAACCGCCGGCTGTGGCATCTCCGGTGGCGCCGCCGGAAGCGACGCCGGTGTGGCAGAAGTGGCTGGCCAAGTATCGGATCTACGTGATCGCCGGCGCCGCGCTGTTGGCCCTCCTGACGATCGCCATCCCGGCCGTACTCGTGCTGAAACGGAGCCGTCGCCGTACCATCGCCGTGAGTCACCCGGATGAGCTGGAAGGCGTTCCGGAGTTTCATCATTTGCCGACAGCCAGTACGGCACTGGCCACGCCGGAACAACTCACCGTCCAGGCCAATGTGACAACCCGGGAAGATAGTGCATTGGAATTGGCCAAACGCGTCCGTGAATTCGCCAAGGCCGAGCCGGCGCTTACGGCCAACACACTCCGTATGTGGCTACAGAATCAGCCGTCCAAGGCGGAAAGCCAACATGCTTCCGTCTGATCGGCGGGGCGGCGATAGGTATGTTATCTAAGGTCCTGAGCGATGCGAAGATCGATGCGCGGCCGATGGTTTGGCGGCAAGGCGCCAAGCCGGCCAAACCTGTTCCTCCCCCGCCATCCGCCACGCCGCTGGACGAACCGTCGCAACTGCGCGGCGAGATCCGGCAGTTGCACTCTCAGATGGAGCAGAAGGCCCGCGAAGCTTTCGAAGCCGGAATCCGCGCGGGCGAAACAGCCGCCAAGGAAAGACTGGAGCAGGAGCTCCGCGCCACTATCGGCAAGCTGGCCGACGCGATCGCGGACATTGCGTCGCTGCGCGACGAGACCATTCACCGCGCGGAGGCGGATACGGTCAGGCTGGCCGTGGAGATCGCCCGCCGCATCCTGCACCGCGAGCTGACCTTGGATACCACGGCGCTGGGCGCGCTGATCCGCGCGGCGCTGGAGAAACTGCAGGCACAGGAGGTCTACCGCGTGCGCGTACACCCGGACCACGCGGACATCGTGCGTAGTTGCCTCGACGAAACCAGGCGCAGCCAGACCATCGAGATAGTCCCGGACGCCTCGCAGCCGCAGGGCGGCGCCGTCTTCGAGATCAGCCGCGGTGCGCTGGACGCTTCCGTGGATACGCAACTGCGCGAGATCGAGTCCGGCCTGGCCGACCGTTTGGAGGCGCGCATTTGACTTCGACCCTCTCCCTGAACTTCGATTCGTATATCGCGCAGGTCCGCAACACGCAGTTGCTGCCCTGGACCGGCGAGGTGGTGGAACTGGTGGGACTGCTGGTGGCCTCCCGCGGTCCCGCAGTCGCCATCGGCGATTGCTGCGAAGTGATCACCTCGGCGGGACGCCGTATCCGCACCCAGGTCGTAGGGTTCCGGGACACCCACGTGCTGTCCATGGCACTCGAAGAGATCGATGGAATCCAGTTAGGCGACCAGGTGATCGCGCGCCCCGACGACGCGCAGGTCGTGGTGGGCCCGGAACTGGTGGGCCGCGTTCTGGACGGCTTCGGCCGGGTCATCGACCGGAAACCGCCCATCCGCCGGGCCGCCTCGTACCCGCTGTACCGGTCTCCAGGCAGTCCTCTCGACCGCGAACATATCACCCAACGGATTCACACCGGCGTGCGCGCCATCGATGGTCTGATCCCCTGCGGGAAAGGGCAGCGCATGGGCATCTTCGGCGGGAGCGGCGTGGGAAAGAGCACGCTGCTGGGCGACATGGCCCGCCACAATTCCGCCCACGTCACCGTGATCGCGCTCATCGGCGAACGTAATCGCGAGGTGCGGGCGTTTTTGGAACACGACCTGGGCGCGGACGGCATCCAGCGGTCGGTAGTGGTTTGCGCCACATCCGACCGGCCGGCGCCGCTCAGAGTCCGCGCGACGTTCGTGGCGCTGGCCATCGCCGAGTATTTTCGCGACCAGGGCGCCGACGTCCTGTTGATCATGGATTCGGTCACCCGCATGGCCATGGCCCAACGCGAGATCGGCCTGGCCGCCGGCGAGCCTCCCAGCCAGAAGGGCTACACTCCATCCGTCTTCAATCTTCTGCCCAGAGTGCTGGAACGCGCCGGCAACTTCCAGCAGGGCTCGATTACCGGTTTCTTCACCGTGCTGGTGGAGGGCGACGATTTCAACGAGCCGATTAGCGACGCCGTCCGCTCGATCCTCGATGGACACATCACCCTGTCACGCCGCCTGGCCGCGGCCAGCCACTATCCCGCCATCGACGTGATGCATTCCCTGAGCCGTCTCTCCAACCAGCTGACCGAGCCGGAGGATCTGCGCGCCGCGAAGAAGATACGCGAGGCGCTGGCGGTGTATGACGAATCCAAGGACCTGATCGAGCTGGGAGCCTATGTCAGCGGCGCCAACCCCAAACTGGATGCGGCGGTCCGCGTTCGTCCGGAGATCAATGCGTTTCTGCAGCAGGACGCCGGCGCTTCGCCCCTGCCGGATACCCTGGCCCGCATGCAGAGTATTGCGGGCAAGCTATAACTTCGCCCCATGCCCACGTTCGAATTCCGCCTGCGCCGCGTCCTGGAGTGGTACCAGACGCAGTGCCGACTGGAAGAGAACCGTCTGACGCTCTGCCTGGGCGCGCTCAGCCACATACAGGAACGCATCGCCCGGTTCCGGGCGGATAACTTGCGCATCGAGCGCGAGGTTATGTCCAGCGCGCTGATCGCGGCCCACGACCTGGCCGCCCTGGGCTTCTATCGCTTGCGCGCCAAAATACAGGCGGCCGAAATGGAGCACGAGGAGAGCCGCCGCCAGACCGACGTAAAAGACCAGATGGCGGTGGTGCGGGCGGCGCAGCGGCGTTTGCGCCTGGTGGAGAAGCTGCGCGAAAGACAATTAGCGGAGCATCTTTATGTTGAGGATCGGGCGCTCGAAAACCTGGCTGCCGAGAACTATCTTTCCAAGTGGACCGCGGCCAGCCGCCGGGCTCACAGCGCCGGCGCACCGGCGTCACGCGCTGGGAATTGAATCCACGGGCGGGTGCGCCTCGTCGTAGATCGTTTTGCTGGCAGCGCTCTGCATCTGGTTGATGGTGTACGCTTGGGCGGCTGTCAGCGTGCCGCCATTGGCTTGCTTATCGGCCAGAATAGTGTTGTCGATCTGCGTCTCGGTGGCGGCTAGCTGGGTCACCTGGTCGGCGCTCAGGTTGCCGGCTTTTTCGTTGAGCAGGATGCGGCCGGCCTGAGCCGCGGCGCGTTTGTCGGCCGCACCGGCGGCCTGCGGCGTCGCGGGCGGCGCCGCACCGCCGTGCGCATCCGAATAAATCGCGGCGCTCAGTTGGTTCTGCGACTGTGCGATCGCCTGCTTATTCTCGTCTGTCAGCGTCCCCCCGTTGGCCTGTTCGTCCGCCTTGATCTGAGCCTGGATGGCGGCCAGTTGCTGATAGAGCTGCGACGCTTGATCGCTGGTCAAATTGCCCGACTGGTTCAGGAGGGCGATCCTGCCGGTCTCCATGACCTCATTGCGGGTGATGCTGCCGATGTCAACCACATCAGCCGGTTCCGCCGGCGACTCCTCGGCGGACGGGTTGGACGGCGCGGCGGGCTTCTGCCCCGAGGCGGCCGGGTACAAGTAGTTCTGCGAGGTTAGCGGGCCGACATTACTCCATGAGCTCATAGGTTTCCCTGTCGATTAACCTTCGTAGCTATAATCACATGTAGGAGTAGGGAATAACAACAATATCCATAGTAAACAGCGGGCCGATGAACCGTCCTGAGTACTTCTGGGACCGCCGGCCCACATCGGACGGGAGCAGAATTGATGAAAGGCAAACCGATGCCGCCGCATGAAGCCCAACTGGAGCGCCGCCGGGAGTGGCGATACCACTTCGGCCAGCCTCTGCGGCTCTGCGTCAGCCGGCGCGGCGCCAGTTGCCAGACCGTCGGCCAGACGGTGGAACTCAACGGGACCAGTGCTTTGATTCGCACCGAGAGTCCGCTGCTGGTGGGCGAGAGTGTGGCGATGCGGATTCGGTGGCCGGTCCCCATGCAGGATGTCTGTCCGGTCGCGTTGGTGGTGCAGGGAATCGTCCTGCGGACGGATGCACGCGGCGCCGTGTTGCGGGTCCGCGATTACTTGTTTGAAATCGAGGGGCCCGGTTCGCGCGATTTCTGCACCGAGACGGGCACCGCCTGCGACGTCACGGGGTGAGATCACGCCGGGCGAATGGGCCGCCCGCGGCGCAGCGGCATGGCAACCGCCGCGTTAACCCGGAATCCAGATGCTATCCGCGCTGATGACCTCGGCGCCGGGCGGGAGATTCAGTACGGTATCCGATTTCGTGAAGAAAGCCAGTCCCTTGTAGCTCATCAGGTAGTGAAAGTTCTTGCCGAAAATCCCACCCTCCGCAATCACGACCAACGGATCTTTCACGCGGGCGAGAACTTTAGTAAACTCCTGAGGTTCGAGTTTAACGATGACCCCCGACGCCCGGGTGGCGTTGGCCATCGCGGCCGCCGCTGCACTTGCTGCGCCTTCCGCCATATCGTACTCCTAGGCGATTCTACCACCCGTTATTGATCTCAAAGCGCCGGCAGGCTGAAGGCCACATAAGCTCCGTGGATCTTCTCCGCGCTCGCCGGCGTCAGACCTGCCTGCGCCGCGGCGCAGAAAACCACAAATTCCCGCCCGCCGATCTGGTACACCGCCGGCATTCCTTCGAGCGCCGCGGCTAGTTCATATTCCCAAAGCACCTTGCCGTCTTTGGCGTCTAACGCCCGCACCTTACGATCGCGCGTGCCTACGAAAATCAGCCCGCCCGCGGTCACTACCGGACCCACCTTGGGAAAGTGAGAGCCCGTGTTTTTCGACCCTTTGGCGGCCAGTTCCGGCACGTCGCCCAACGGGATCTTCCACCGAATGGTTCCCTGGTTGAGGTCATAGGCGGTAAGCGACGACCACGGCGGAGCAATCGGGGAAAGCCCGTCGCTGGCGATCATGAATCCGAAGCCGGTGTAATAACGTTCCGGGACGGATTTCGCGGTGTGAGCGGCGTCCCCGTTTTCTTCGGTTCTAAGCCGGAGCAGCGCGGGCAGGTCTTTGGAGACCACGAACAAATCGCCGTGCGCCGGGTCCACCGCGGCGCCGCCCCAATTCGCTCCCCCGTTGTTCCCCGGCATCTGGATCGTCCCCCGCCGGGCCGGCGGCGTGTAGAGTCCTTCATTGCGGGAGCTCAAGATCTCGTCCCGGAAGCGAGCCCGGTCCGCAGCCGATAGAAAAGGACTCAAATCCTCAACCGTGAACCGTTGCCGTGCAAACGGCGGCGGCAGAGTTGGAAATGGTTGCGTCGGCCAGGTCTCTTCGTTGGGCATGTCGGAACGCGGGACGGGACGTTCCTCGACAGGCCACAGCGGCTTGCCGGTAACCCGGTTGAACACCCAGACGAACCCCTGCTTGGTAACCTGCGCCACCACATCGACGGACTTCCCGTCATGCCGGACGGTGAGGAGTTTCGGCGCGGTGGCGTTATCGTAATCCCAGATGTCGTGATGCACCATCTGGAAGTGCCAGAGCCGCTTGCCCGTGCGGGCATCCAGCGCCAGCAGGCAGTCGGCGAACAGATCGGCTCCGGTGCGATCGGCCCCGTAAAAGTTGTACTTCGCGCTGGCGGTCGGGACGTACACGATCCCGCGCTTTTCGTCGAGGGACAGCTCGCTCCAGTCGTTCGCGCCTCCCACCCGTTTCCACGCGTCTTTGGGCCAGGTATCGTAGCCGAACTCGCCGGGACGTGGAATCGTGTGAAAGGTCCAAACCAGTTTGCCCGTGCGCACGTCGAAGGCGCGAATATCGCCGGGAGCCGACCCGTAGCCCTGGTTGGTCGCCGATCCCAGGATCAGCAGATCTTCGAACACGCGGCCGGGAGTAGTGGATTGGACCAGCTCGATGGTGGCCGGGTCCCGATCCAATCCCACCTTGAGATCTACGCCGCCGCCGTTTCCAAAAGTCGGAATCGTGCCGCCCGTACGGGCATCGATGGCGTGCAGAACGTGATTGCTGGCGTACAAGAGCCGCCGGTCGGAGCCATCTTTGCTCTGCCAATAGTTGATCCCGCGGTCGGTGATGATTGTAGTATCGGGGTCGGCGGGGTGGACCCAGACCTCCCGTCCGGTCGCCGCATCCAGCGCCACGATGGAGTTGTTGCGCGCCAGCACATACATCCGGCCGTCCGCCACCAGCGGATTGAAGAAGTATTTGTTGCCGTCGCCCGTAGGATACGTCCATGCCACGCGCAACCTGCCCACATTCGAGCGATTGATTTGGGAGAGTGAAGAGTATTGGGCGGAGTCGGCGGCGCCGCCATAGTCGCGCCAGCCGGAGTGGTCCTGTGCCTGGACCATGAACCCCGCGCTGAGCGCGACTCCCCCAGCCAGGGAAAGACGGATGACAAGATCCATCTACCCATGATCCATCAAACGGGCAAGCGGCGCGGGTCGCGCCTGGTTCTCTAAAGCTGTAACTTAACCAGGTAGATCTCGCCGTTGGCCGCAGCATTTCCGCCCGGTACCAGGTCGCGATCGGACTCCACCGTGATGTTCTTGCCGTCGGCGGTCATGCCCCAGGGCGCGGATCCGAAACCGCCGTTGCCGGCAGTGATCTGGGCCAGGCCCGTGCCGTTCAGGTTCATGCGAAACACCTCGTAACCGGCGTCGGGGTTGTTGCCGACGAAGTCGCGATCGGACCAGAAGGTCACGATTTGGGTGTTGGGGGTCCATATCGGCCCCACGCATCCGGTGCCACCGGTCGTGTTGGTCAGTTGCACCAGGCCCGCGCCGTTGACGTTCATCATGAACAGCTCGTAGTTGCCGTCGGTATTGCTGCCCGGCACCATGTCCCGGTCCGAATCGAAGATCACCTTCGTACCGGTGGAATCGAGACCGCCGGTAGCGAAGACACCGTAGCCGCCGGTCGTGTTCGTGAGCTGGCGCAGCCCGGAACCGTCGATATTGATCACGAACAGCTCGTGATTGGCATCGCTGTTGCGGCCGGCGATGAGATCGCGGTCCGACGAAAAGGCGATGTGCTGTCCGCTGGGATCGAGGCGTGGATGCGTGTTGCCGCCGAAGTTCTGCGGATCGCCGCCGGTCGAAAACGTGAGCTGGCGCAGGCCCGACCCATCGGCGTTGATGATGAAGATTTCGCTGTTGCCGTCGGCGTTCTGGCCGGGCACCAGATCCGAATTGGAGCAGAAGACAACCTTCTGGCCGTTGTAGGAGATGGCCGGTTCGTCGGCGCCGGGGCCGGTGCTGAAGGTGAGCTGCGTCAAGCCCGTGCCATCGCTGTTCATGATGTACAGCTCGGCATTCAGATCCGGATTTCCGCCGGGCAGCAGATCGCACCAGGAGGTGAAAGCGATCTTCTGCCCGTTGCCGCTGATCGACGGATAGTATTGGCCGCTGCCATTGCAGTTGGGGTTGGACGTGAGCTGGATCACCGTCATCTGCGGGCGGCTGGCGGCGAAGGTTTGGGCGGCCAGGACAATCGCCAGGAGGATTGTGGTTTTCATGTGGGCCTCTATTCTCGCGGCTGGCCGCTGACGGTCTGCGGCAGAGGAACGTAGATGGGGTTCCCGTAAACCAAGGTCTCGCCGGAGATGGTATTGAAGACCTCCACGCTGCCCACCGCGCTGCATCCGGTTGGCTCATTCGCGGGCACCGACACGACCGGATGGACCTCGGTGCGGAAGGCGGCGACACCCACTGGCGAGTAATCGAGCGATGCGGCTTGCGTGGTGTTGATGGTGAGGCTTCGCTGTTCCAGAGTCTTGCCGCTGGGATCCAGGAACTTGAGCGTTACATTACAGGGATCGGGCGGAAAACCTGCGAATTGCATGTTCACCACGTTGATGCGGATGGTGTCGGACGGCGTCACGCCGAACATGCCCCAAACACCCGGAGGATCGGGTTGCGGATTAAACCCCTGCAGCAGCTTGACTCCTCCAGCCAGCAGCAGAATGACAGCCGCGGCGGACATCAGTTGGACGGCGACGGATTCTCGTAGATTGAGTTTCATTGGTTGTCTCCTATGTATTCTTTCGGTAAAGGACTGGGGCGGAGTCCACATCGGCGGCGCCGCCCCCGGAATTTTCTAAAGGTACGGGCGGCGTCTACTTCAATTGCATGAACCAGACTTCAGGGCTCTGGCTGGTGTCCCCCCGCGTGACCGTGGCGGTGCAGAAGTAGGCGTAGTTGGTGAAATCGAAAGTGTGTGTAAAGGTGATGCTCTTCGACGTCGCACCCGTGGCGGTATAGGAACTGCTGTCGAAAGTCTTGATGATGTACGTGGTGCCGGTGGATTTGGCGACCCGGAGAAGCTGCACGTCCACCTGGTAATCGGTACCGGTGCCATCGGGATCCACGTAGCCAACGGTCAAGGTCTTCCAGGCAGGCACGCCGGAGTCCTTGGGGTTAGTCACGGCGCATCGGATTTTGATCTGGCCGGTGTTGCCGCTGCTGAACTTGTATGCCGCGGTGTCGAAAGCGTACAAGCCAATGCTATCGGACCCCGGCTCGCAAACGCTGGCGGCACTCGACCATATCTGCGCGTGCGCGGGCGCCGATACCGCCAGAAGACCTCCCAGTAACATCGCCGCACCTGCGGCAATTCGATTCGTCGTCATAGATTTCCCTCTTTCGTGTTTTGGCTCCTTCAAGAGTTGTGGTTTGGATCTGGCGTCTTGCATAGTTGCGCGCAGAAAGAGCCACTACGCGCGCAGGGCCAGCAAGGGATCCGGGATTGTGGAGGACGCTACTGCTGCCCTGACGACAGCTCGCCAAGTTGCTGGTCGATGCTTTGTATGCGCCGCTCCTGCTGCGCCAGGCGCTCGCGCAGGCGAGTCTCCTTCTGCACCAGCGCGTTCTGCGCGGTGCCGAAGCGCGAGGGTGAGAGCGACAACAGGTCGGTGCGGCGCGCCTCGAGTTCTTCGCGCTCGGATGCGGACAGGCCGGACTGGCTCAGTTGAGCCTCGATGTCCGCAGCCTGCTGAACCTCGGATCCCTGCTCCTGCTGCAGTTCATTTTGCCGGGAATGAATGCTGTCCAGTTCGCGCTCCAGGCCCTGCTTGGCGTTCTGCTCTATTTCCCGCCGGTCTTCCAGGACCTCCAGATGAACACGCCGAAGTTCCGCCGCAATGTAGCGCAGCCAGACCAACTGATCGGCCGGCACGGCGGACGCCGTATGATTCGCCGCGGACGCCGGCGCGGTCTGCGGCTGTGCCATGCCCGCGAATATCGCTGCTCCCGCTACCATGATTGCCCATCGCCTGTGTGCCATCCCTATTTCTCCCTCCGGCCGGTCCTGGTGAACATCTTTCCGGGCCGTTCAAGAAGGATGTAGGGCAAAAGCGCGCCATATTACCGGCTGGGATAAAAAAAGCATAAAATCTATTGCACTATGCTGTGCGCAACTCGGCTGGGTTGGATGGCGTGGACGGCCGTGGCCTTGTGCTGGTCACCGTGCCGGGCGGCGGACGTGGAGCCCACCGCCGCCGATCGGGAATTCGCGGCGGCCCTGGCCGCGCTTCCGGAGGACCAGGCGCGCGCCACGCTGGCGGCTGCCGATCGTTCACGGATCACGGAAGGATTGTGCCGGGCGCTGTATCAGACAGTCAAACCGAGCGCGGACAGGCATCACGATCTGAACAGATCGCTGGCGGTAGACCGGCTGGGGATTGAGTGCTCGCGCATGGGAGGTTTCCTAATACGGGAAGGCGCCGGACTGTACAACGCCAGCACCATATTGAATAACCTGGGAAGGTACTTCGAGGCGAGCGACAGCTTCGCGCGCGCGCTGGAAGTGTATCAGCGGGCAGGAGCAGAGCCGGCAAGGATCGCCGCCGTGTACACAAATTGGGGAGTATGCCTGCAACGGCTGGGGAATTCCAGCGCGGCCTTCGAAAAGTTCCGCATCTCCGGGGACCTTCACCGGAAGCTGGGTGACGAAGTCAGCGTGGCGCGCGTGCTGAATAACCTCGGCCGGATATACACGGATTCAGGCGATTACCGGCGCGCCATGCAGTCCTTCGAGCAGAGCCTGGAAATCGCGGTGCGGCGCAAGGAGACCGTGGGCCAAGGCTACGTCTTGAATAACATGGCGGCGGTGGCGGAGCTTCAGGAGGATTATGATCTGGCGGCTTCGTATGTTTTGCAGAGCGTGAAGCTGAAGGAGGCTGCCGCCAGCAAGGAAGATCTGGCCACTTCATTGGTGAATCTGGCCAGCGTATATCATCATGGGGGAAAGGACCGGGACGCCGAGGAAGTGCTGCGGCGGGCCATCGGGATTCTGGCTGAAGCCGGTATCAAGCCGCAGGAAGCGAATGCATGGGCCGTGATGGGACGGCTGGATTTCGACCTGAGGCGTTACGCGGCGGCGTTCGAAGACCTCAAGAAGAGCGCGCAACTGTATCACGAAACCGGCGAGCCATCGGGCGAGGCCGGGGCCCTCGGCGATACCGCGCGTTGCCTGCTGGAGCGAGGGGATACGGCCGCGGCCCTGGAGATGGCCAACCGCGCTCGCGACCTGGCGCGCGGGATGGGCGCGACGCCCCAACTGCGCGCGCCCGGTTTCGTGGCCGGGCGCATCTATCGGATGGCGAAGCGCGATACGGAGGCGCGGGCGGCGCTCGGCGAAGCCATCGAGGCCACCGAGCAGATGCGCGAAAACGTGGCCGGCGGCGAGGCGGAGCGCGAGGCTTTTCTGGCCGGGAATGCCGCTCCCTATCTGGAGATGACCGCACTCGAGGCGGCAGAAGGTCACTGGGCGGCCGCGCTCACGATGGCGGAACGATCCAAGGGACGTGTGCTGCTCGATCTGCTGGGGGGCCGCGAACGGCGGGCGCCGATGACCAGTGTGCCAGACGCGCGCGAGACGCAGCTTCGCGGAGAACTGGCGACCCTGGGTGCGCAGTTCCGGCTGGCGTCGGCGGAAACGGCTCCCGACGCCGCAAAACTGCGCGCCCTGCGGGCGCAGATGGACGGCATATACGCGAAGCTGGCGGATTTCCGGCTGGCATTCGACCTGGCGCATCCGGAGCTGAGCGTACGGCGCGGCGACGTGCAGCCGGTCGGCTGGCCGGGAGCGGCGCAACTGGCCGGGGATGCCAAGACCGCCATCCTCGATTATGCCGTCACGCCCGGCGGCATTTACGTCTTTGCCATCACCCGCGGCCATCCCTTGGTGGCGCGGCGTCTGCGGGCCGGGGACCTGAAGAACGACATTCGGACCTTTCGCGAAAAGCTGGCCACCCGCGATCCGGAGTTTCCGGATGCCGCCCGCCGCCTGTATCAAATCCTGGTGGCGCCGGTGCGCGGTGAGCTGGCGGCGAAGACGAATCTGATCGTGGCGCCGGACGGCGATTTGTGGCAGGTGCCTTTCCAGGTCTTGCGCACGCCGGAGGGGCGCTATCTGATCGAAGACTTGGCGGTTTCGTACGCGCCATCGCTTTCGGTGTTGGCTGCGCTGCGGCGGGCGGCGCACCCGGTGGAGAGCGGCAACCTGAAACTGGCGGTGTTCGGGAATCCCACGGGCGACTGGCCGGAAGCCGAGAACGAAGCGCGGCGGTTGGTGGCGCTATATGGCGCGGGCAGCCGGATGTGGTTGGGGGCGGAGGCCGGCGAGGAAGAGTTCCGCCAGCATGCGGGCAGCTACGATGTGATCCAGGTGGCGGCGCACGGGGTGTTCGATCCCGCGCATCCGCAGCGCTCGCACATCGTGTTTCATCCGCCGCAAGCGAAGGGCGCGGAGGACGGCTGGCTGGAGGCCGCCGAGATCCGGGAACTGGATCTGCCCGCCGCGTTGGTCGTGCTGTCCGGTTGCGAGACGGGACGCGGCCACTTCGAGGAAGGCGAAGGAGCGGTGGGGCTGGCGTGGGCTTTTGAGGCGGCCGGAAGCCGGGCGGTGCTGGCGAGCCAGTGGCGCGTGGAGTCGGCGAGCACCACGGAGCTGATGGCGCGATTCCATAGCGCCTGGCGGAATGGGTCGAACAAGGCGCGGGCCCTGCGGGAGGCGGTCCTGGAGGTGGCACGCCAGGAAAGGCTCCGCCATCCCTTCTACTGGGCCGGTTTCCAGCTTTTTGGAGATGGATATTGAGGGAAACGACCGCGTGCCGACGGCCGTATCACAAGGGCCGAGGCAGATGGCTGGTCAAAGGCAGATGCACGGGAGTTCCACCTTGTCACCCGGCTTGCATGCCGCGCCGCGTGGACAGTGATCAAGCCGGAGCGTCTGTTCGATTCGAGTTCTCCGGCCGGATTCCACCCCGATCTCCTTCAAGATGAAGTCGGCGTGCTGCCGCGCCGACGCCCGTAACGAATAAGTCCCCGGCGTTAGGCCGGTTACTCTGAACTGCCCTTTCTGGTCCGGCTTGATCGTTCTGCTCGGGCGGCCATAGGTCTCAATCCGGATCTTCACTCCGCTTACGTACCTGCCGTTTTCATCGAGAACCGCGCCGGCGATCTCGCCCTCACCCGATTCCGACGGCCCGTACCGGAAGGTGGGAGCTCCAAGGCAAGGTCCGCAGGGAGGTACCGGCCCAACGTGCAGCACAATGGGCGGAAGCACCTTCTCTTCGCCGCGCGCAACGGTGACCTGCGGGATGGTCCGCGCCTGAAAACCCGGCGCGGACACGGTAACTTCGTAGACTCCCGCTTCAACCTTGATCTTGAAGTCGCCGGTACCATTGGTCCAACCGCGGGCTATTTGATGTCCGAACTGTTTGACGACTACCACGGCGCCCGGTATCACGGCTTCCGTTACGTCGGTGACCCTGCCGCTCACGGTGGACGACTCCTGAGCGCACACCGCTCCTGACCAGCTCGCCGCTGCCAGCAGGAGGCATGGCACGGATTTCATTACGTTCTGATTCTAGCGCCGCGCGACCCGCACGACCTTCACTTCCGGGCTTCGAACCGGACTTCGACTTCCGTCTCCACTCTTACGGGGTGGCCGCCCTTGAGGGTGGGCTTATAGCGAAAGTCAGTCCACGGCACGCTCTCACAAAGCTGCACGCCGGTTTCGAGCTCCGCAATTTTGCCGTCCTTGTCGATCAGAAGCTTGCAGCGCACCGTGGCGGCCTCGGGCGCCCATAGCGGCGCGGTCTGAACGGCCGAACCCGCGATCAAAAGAGCGCGCTGCTTATCCGCCGGTACGGTGACTTCCGGGATGTCTTCGCCCTCGACTCCGGCGCCTATTCCAGGTTCGCCTTTCTCCTTCGCCGTGGCGGGCGTCAGCCGCGTCACCAGGAACACCGGCCGGGCCGGATAGCGTTTGATCCGGGCACAGAGGACCTGGGAGTGCAGATCCGTCACATCCATGGCCAGCCCGGGCCAGGCCATCTTGACGACCCGCTCGCAGCTTCCCGGCAGCGGATAGCCGTTCTTGCCCTGATCGGGATCGCCGATGGCGTCAATCTCCTTCTGCGCATAGACGCCCTCGACCTCATATTCCTTGGTGGGATCTATCTCCACGGCCTTCCGGAAGAACAACCGGTAGCGGTGCAAGCCAGCCAGCAGGTAAACGGAAGGTCCCCCCGCGTTCAGAGCGACATCTGTCGCGGTCGTTTCCGACGCCATTTCCTGGACCTTTCCCTGGATTTTGTCGTGCGCTTTGGCAGCGCTCTTGGATTCTGTGGGCGATGGGCCGCTCGAACAGCCGCCCAAGCCGAAAAGAATCAGTACGAGAAAGCAAAAAGAGTGTCTACGGAACATATGCCGCCCTCGCTTTCAAGACATTCTCATCCGATTCTGACGGTAGCACGACGGGCGCCACGGTGCAATGGTCCGGATGCCATCAAAAGCAGCGCGCCTGATTCCGCTCTTTGCAGCGTGATTTGACGATAAAGATATTTTCAAGATATCTGCAACCGAATAACTTCTGCCATGTTACGGTGGGGGTTGTTACTTCAACTACATGCGTCTCTATTATGTACTCTTGCTTGCCCCGGCTTGTTTAACGGCGCAGGCAGGCGGTCAGCCTTCCGCCAACTCCGATGCGAACTACCGTGCCCTTCGCGACGGTAAGCTGGCGGAATCTTACACCGCCGAAAACATCCTCCTGACGCGTGATGCGGGGACCATCGCTTTTAAGTCGGGTGAAGTGAGCTTTGCGGCTCCCGTACTGGGCCATTCCGCGATCGGCATATTCACGGGGCAAGGCCATTTCCACTTGAAGGCCGCCACCAGTATAGAAGACAGCCGGCTGCGCTTCGTCACCGGCTCCCCGGAAGTTGACGAAGATTTCGATGCGGCCATGTTGTATTTCTCCGATGGCACAGCCGATGAGGTAAAGAAGCAGGCCAAGGCTGGACCCGTCTCCGCTAAAAACGATACTCAGTTACAGACGTTCCGCGCGCAGTTACGGTCGCGGATCGAGAACCCGCGCAGTTTCATGGAAGCCGAGTTATACGGCGACAGTATCCCCAACCTGGATGCCCAGCTTCTTGCCGACCTATATCATCCCCAGCCGTCCGGCACCTTCATTCTCCTGATGCATGGCCGTAAGCATTCCCAGATGCGATTCCTGGTCGAGCCCGCGGGCGCCATTCCGTCAATGGGTCCCGAAGAGGTAGCGCTCATCAACGTCGATCCCGGCGGGCAGCAAGACGGTATCTGGTACCTGGCGCATACTGTGGCCGAGACGGAGGGGCATTCCGCCTCTTCCTCCGAAGAAAAGCGGGCGATCGCGCCGGAGCATTACGACATGGATGTTCACGTCGCTCGTAACGACCGGCTCGCCGCCAAGGTCACGGTGCGCTTCAAGGCCCTCTCCGACGGCGCGCGCGCCCTGCCCTTCCGCCTGCTGCCGAACCTGCGCGTTTCGGCAGTGACCATCGCCGGCGCTCCCGCCGGTTTCATCCAGGAGGGCGCCCGGCAAGATGCCGCCTTGTGGCTGATTCTACCGCAGCCCTCGGTCAAGGATCACGTTTACGCGGCCACCTTCGAATACGAAGGCAACAAGGTTATTTTCAAGGAAGGCAGCGGCAACTTCTCGGTGGACGCGCGAGAGATCTGGTATCCCGCCGCCAACCCTTTTCACGATTGGGCCACTTACGATATCACGTTCCACTCGCCCAAGAAGCTGACGCTGGTGGGCGTCGGCAAGATGGTCCGCGAGGAGCGCGAGGGCGACGAGGTGGCCGCCGAATGGAAATCCGACGAGCCGCTGCCGGTGGCAGGGTTCAATTTCGGCGATTTCAAGAAGAAAGAGCGGTCTGACGACGTGACCAGGTACACCATCGAGGCCTATGCCACGTCGCAGCCGCCGGACTGGCTCCGCGGGGCAACGCAGACGATTGAGGTTGGCCCGCATGAGGGTGCGCCGGATAGCTCCTCCGGCATGGTGCTGTCGCCCTCCGCCATGGCCAACCAGGTCTTGATCGATGCCATGAACTCCGTGCGGCTCTACACCCAGTGGTTCGGCCCCGTGGCTTTTGGGCGACTGGCCGTGACCCAGCAACCCGCCTTCGACTTCGGCCAATCCTGGCCCACCCTGGTCTATCTGCCGGTCAGCGCCTTCCTCGATCCCACCCAGCGTTGGGAGCTGCTGGGGCGGAACACGTTCCGCTTCTCGAAGGAATTCATCAATGTGGTGACCGCACATGAGGTGGCGCATCAATGGTGGGGCCACACGGTAGGCTGGGCCTCTTATCACGATCAGTGGCTCTCCGAGGGATTCGCCGACTTCTCCGCTTCGCTATTCCTCGAGGCTACCGATCCCAAGGGCCACAGCGCCCAGCAGTTCTGGGAGAGCGAGCGCCACGAGATTCTGGACAAGAACCAGTTTGGCAACCGCGCCAATGATGCCGGACCGTTATGGATGGGGCTGCGGCTAGCTTCGTTCCGGGCCTCCAGCGCTTATCAAAGTCTGACCTATGCCAAGGGCGCATTCATCCTCAACATGCTCCGCAGCCTGATGCAAGACCGCCAGACCGGCGACAAACCGTTCATCGATATGATGCATGATTTCGCCACCACCTATCGCGGCAGAAACGCCTCCACCGAAGACTTCCAGCGCATCGTCGAGAAGCACATGAGTCCCGATATGAACCTGGACGGCAACGGCCGCATGGACTGGTTCTTCGGCGAATGGGTTTACGGCACCGAGGTTCCCGCTTATCGCCTCGAATACTCGCTCGGCGACAGCGGCGGCGGCAAGACCCTGCTGACGCTGCGGGTCTCGCAACAGGACGTCAGCCGGTCATTCAAGATGCGCGTGCCGCTCTATGTGGATTACGACGGCCATCCCGCCAAGCTGGGCAGCATCCCGATGGCGGGCGAGACCACGACACAGGAGATCAAAGTCAACCTGGGCCACCGGCCGCGGCGCGTGACAATCGCCGCCAACGACGATATCCTGGCCACCAGCATCACCGCGAAATAGGCGCGCCGCGCCGGCGCCGGGATCTATGTCAGAGCCGGGAGCGCCTTCCGGGCCTCGCGGTCCGGATCATTCTTCGCCACACACGTGTCATCGAAGATCATGGTTTCGCCTTTGGCCGCCGAATATTTGGGCCAGTTAGGGAGCCGGGCGCCGTTGGGGTTGCCGGTCTTCATGAACTGCAGCAGGGCGCCGGCCATCTTGGCCGAGAGCGCCCGCGGCCTGGGGCCGCCTCCCGTGTGGGTCAACATCAGGTCCGTGTTGTAGAACCAGAAACTGATGTCCACACAGTGGAACGCGCGAATGCGGCTATCGAACAATGGCGGCTGCCAGGTGAACCAATCGACATAGACCGGGGCGGGCTGCTGCGACTTGGCATCCGCCAGCGCCACCACGCTCTGCCGGTTACTACTCGCCAGCGACCAGATCTCGACGGGCTTCCGGCCGGGAAACGCTTTGGCGTACGACGCGACGACCTCCTTCGCCCGGTCGCCAAAGCCGGCGCCGAAACCGGCGCGTAATTTGAGCTTCTCCACCACCTGCTCCATGGTGATGGACTCCAGCGCGGGATCGGTCCAACTGTACGACTGCTCGTTCTCGACCGAGCTGATGATCATGGGCACGTCCGCCGCCGTAGGCGCCGCCACGGGGTCATAAGGATTCTGCGGCAGGATCTCGCCATCCACCACCGGGCTGAATCCGTGCATCAGGCCGCCGCCCGGACCGGCTTCCCGCGCCGCCGCCTGCTGCGCCTTGGTGGCAAGGGCATAGAAATCCTTCCAGGGCATGGCTTGCAGTTTGTCCATTTCGGCGGAACTCAGACCGGCTTCTTTCAGGACGGCCGCGCCCAACTTTTCGGAAAACGCCTTGTCGGCGGCTTTACGCGACGCCCCGCTCAGCACCACGGCCTTGTGAAAGAGTCCCTTGGCGGAGGGCATGGCGGTGAGGATGCAGACCTTGGCGCCGCCGCCCGATTGGCCCATGATGGTGACATTCCCCGGGTCGCCGCCGAAGTTGGCAATGTTGTCGCGTACCCACTGGAGCGCGGCGACAATGTCCATCATGCCCACGTTGCCGGACGCGGCGAATTTCTCTCCGCCCACTCCGGCCAGGTTTAAATACCCAAATGGACCCAAACGGTGGTTGATGGAGCAGAAGACCACGTCGCCGAAGCGGGCGAAGTTCTCGCCGTTGTAGCCATCCTGTTCAATCGCGTTGCCGGCGGTGAACCCGCCCCCGTGAATCCAGAACAGCACCGGCCTCTTCTTGCTGTCGTTGACCGCAGGCGTGAAGACATTGATGCGCAGGCAATCCTCGCTCACGTCGCCGTAGTTCCAATGGTCGCGGAAAGAGTAGTATTTGTTGGCAAAGCGGTGCTCCATGTTTTGCGGCGCCGAATCGCCCCACCAGAGCGCGGGATACGTTTCGGTCCAGGGCTTGGGCTTCTGCGGCGGCATGAAGCGGTTTGCCCCGGAGGTATCGGCGCCGTACGGTATGCCGAGGAAGTAATGGATGCCCCGCAGGACGTATCCCTTGACCTTGCCGTATTCCGTATTCGTCAGCGCGATGTCGTCGCCGACCAGCAGGATGGGACCATCCTGGCTTTTCGCCAGCGCTCCTTCCGGCGCCGCCAGCGCGGCCGCGCCCATCGCGACGCCGGTGGAACCGGCGCCGAGCGTCTGCATAAACTGCCGTCTATTGGATTTCACCTCTGAACCTCCATCGTGCCCATCTGTGCTTCAAAGCGCAAAAGGGGCGCGTCTGGCCGCCCCGTTCTGCGCGTGTTCCTTCAAAGCCGATTATCTCTCGTATTTTCGGGCCCGATCTGCCGGAGCCGGATGGTGACGGCACCGGGCGGCGCCGTTGCGGGACCGCCTGGACTACTTGCTGATGTTCTGAACCACGCCCACCGTAGCGGCCACGGAGTTCCCGAAGGCCAATCCCGGCCTTCCGTCATTGAGGAAGTCGCCTGCCACCAGGTTTGTCCAGGCGCCCACGCCGGCGCCGTAAATGGCGCCCGCCGCCAGGTTGCCGTGTCCATCGCCGGTGTAGGTGACGAGTTGTTGCCCGATGGGGAGGACTACCACGTCCGGATTGCCGTCGCCGTTGAAGTCCGCGACAGACAGGGCGCCGGTCCAGTAAGGCGAACTCACGAACGCCGCCGCCCGGAAGGTGCCGTCTCCGTTGGACAGCAGCACGCCCGTGGAATCCTGCAGGGTATTGTTGTTCAGGCCGGTCAATACCAGGTCCGGCAGTCCGTCGCGGTCCATATCGCCCACGGCGAGCGCGCCGTTCACCGGCACGGCCGTCAGTATTGCGTTGCCAAACGTGCCATTGCCGTTTCCCAGGAAGACTTCGACGTAGGAGTGGAACGAGCCCTGGTCGAGAGTCGAGACGGCGATGTCCGGCCGGCCATCGTGATTGAAGTCTCCGATGGCTACGGTCTGCGGCTCGCCGGAGGGCGTGTACGTCGTGTTCAGAATCGCACCGACGGTGAAGGCCCCCGCCGACGTGCCCCAATAGGGCCGCAGCATGTTCGAGAAGACGGCGGACATCACCACGTCGGCATAGCCGTCTCCGTTCAGGTCGCCCACGGCGAATCCGCTGTTGACGATCGCCGCAATCGATTGCGGCGGTCCTAACCTGCCGCCGCCCTTGCCCAGACGCACGGTAAGCACGTTGGTTTTTCCGTTGAAAACCTCGGTCACGACGTCCGGCTTTCCGTCGCCGTTCACGTCGCGAACCGCAATGTTCTCCGGCTGGCCGTTGGACGCAACGCCCGGCTGCCTGGCAAAACCACCCCGGCCGTTTCCGAGCGCTACCCAGATGCTGCTTTCGTCGGCGACCACCAGGTCGAGGTGGCCGTCGCCGTTCACATCCGCCACGTCCACCAGCGGATAGCTGCCGGCGGTCAACTCCGGTGCTTCCGCCAGGGAGCCGGTACCGCGGCCGGCCACCACCGAAACATACGACCGTTTCGAATATACATCCGGCAGGCAGCCCACGATGACGTCGAGCTTTCCATTGCGATTCAGGTCCACGGCGGCGATGCTGATGGGCGTTTCCGGGCTCCCGTCCAACTCGGGCGCGCCGAAATTGCCCTGGCCGTCATTCAGCAGCACGGCCAGCGCATTGATGTACTGCGCCGTCTGGTTGCTCAAGACGGCGATCAGATCCGGATGGCCATCGCCGTTGAGGTCACCGCTGGTGACAGCCGGCGCATATTGCGGCAGAGAGATCCGCGCCGGCGTCTGGAACGTGCCGTCGCCTTTGCCGGAGCATACGTACACCGACCCGGTGGCGCTGCCGGCGTACTCCGCCACCGCGATATCGAGGATGCCGTCTCCGTTGAAATCCGCCGCCGTGACCGATGTGGTCTGGCTGGCCCCGGAGGCCGACGCCGGGCTGGGACTGAATCCGCCATGGCCATCGCCCAGCAGAACCGTGATGGCGCCGGTCTGGGACACGACGGCAATATCCAGCCGGCCGTCATTGTTAAAATCGCCCACGGCGAGAGAACCGGGCTGGGTCCCCGCTGAGAACAGCGCGGGAGCGCGGAAGGTCCCGTCGCCATTCCCGTACAGGATCGCAATCTGGCTTCCGGTCACATCGGCGACCACCAGGTCCGGCTTGCCGTCGCGATCCAGATCCGCCGCGGCGATCGCCACCGGCCCGGAACCGGCAGCGAGGTGGACCGGCGCTCCGAGTTTGCCGCCGGCGGCTGCCAAAAGGACGGTGACGTCATTTCCTTTGAAGTTGGCGGTAGCCACGTCCGGGATACCATCGCCGTTGAAATCGGCGGACGCCATAGCTACGGGGTTGGTTCCCGCGGGGTAAACTATGGGTCCAGCATAGTTCGTCGTGCCGCTTTCGGAGAGGAGGACCGCGACGCCCTGGGAAGTTAACGTCAGGACGTCGCCGATGCCGTCTCCGTTGAGATCCGCGGCGGCGACCGCCAGGCCCGACAAGCCGGCCGGCAACGGGTAATCGCGGCGATTATCAAGCAAGCGAATAGCGGTGGCGGCCCACGTCAACTGGCAGAATACGGCGATGAGGATCGCGGGTCTGCGCATGCTCGGCCTCGCTGAGAACCCGCGCCCTACGCGCGGGCCTCCACCGCGTCTCCGGCGCTCAGAGGCTTGCCGTGCGGGAGCGGATCGGGGACCGCGGCGAAGTTGGCCACCGCGCCGAACAGGGGATGGAAATCGCGCGCGAGGTTGCCCATCAGGCAGTCGGTCAGGTCGCCCTTCAGGTCCGGGAATTCGCTGATGAACTCACGGAAGCTGAAGGCCTGGTTGTAGAAGGCGTAGACCAGCTTGCGCATGGCCTCGATGCTTTGGCAGAACTGAGCGCCGTAGTCGGCGAAGCGGGACGCGGAAACGTCGCCGGCGGTGAGGGCGGCGTCCACGGCATCGCCGGCGAGCTCGCCGCTACGCAGCGCCAGCATGACGCCGGAGGAGAATACGGGATCCAGAAAACCGAAGGCGTCGCCCGCCAGGACGAGTCCGTCGGCGGCGCAGTGGCGCGAGCGGTAGGAGTATTCGCCGGTGACCCGGTAAGGTCCGAACTGCCGGCCGGGGGCCAGGTGGTTCCGGATCCAGGCATTCTTCTCGACTTCGCGGTGAAAGATGGTGGCCGGATCGCGGGTGTCCTGGTACAGGTAGTCCTTCTCGGCGACAATGCCCACGCTCATGGTGTCGTCGGCCAGCGGAATGTACCAGAACCAGCCCTTACCCGGCAGATAGGCGACCGTGGTGGCGCCTTCGTCGATGCCGGGGTCGCGTTGGGCGCCTTTGTAGTAAGTCCAGATGGCGATCTTATTGAGCACCGCATCGCGCACCTTCCACCCGTTGCGAGTCACGGCGAAGGCATCGCGGCCGGTGGCATCGATGGTAATGGGAGCGCGGAATTCGCGCGGATGGCCGTCTTTGCTGGCGGCCTTGACTCCCGTAACCGCGCCATAGGGCTGGATCAGCTCGCGGACGGTAATCTCTTCGATCACTTCGGCGCCCTTCTCGCTGGCGTTATCCAGCAGGAGTTGGTCGAATTCGCTGCGCAGTACCTGCCAGGTGGCGGACGCTTCGTGCGCCAGTTGCTGCGAGAAATAGAATGGCACGGAAGCGCGTCCGCTCATACCCACGAACTGCACGCTGTGTTTGCGGACGAAGTGGGAGGCCTTCATGCGGTCGAGTACGCCGATCCGTTGCAGCGTGAAGTAGCCGTAAGGCAGCAGAGATTCGCCGATGTGATAGCGCGGGAACTTCTCTTTCTCCAGGACGACCACGCGCCGGCCTTTGGCGGCGAGCACGGCGGCCGCCGTCGAGCCGGCGGGACCACCGCCGATCACGATGACATCGTAGGATTGCATATCTTGAATGGGTACCTTCATCTATCATCTATGAAACCAGATTTGGGAGGGGGTACGCCACTGGCGACATTAGCCCGGTTCGGCGTCGTCGAGCGGCAAGCTCATGGCCGCGGCGGACACATCGGCCCGGAGCTTGCTCATGGCCGGATAATGGCTGCGCACCCAGGCCAGGCCGGCGAAGGCGCACACCATGGCGAGGGCCAATACCGACCAGTACGTCCTGGCTCCCGCCTGGATGACGAAAGCGCCGAACAGCGAAGTGAGCAGGCCTCCCAATCGCCCGATCATAGACGCGTAGGCCACGCCGGTGGCGCGTACGCTGGTGGGGTAGACGTGCGCCGCCAGCGCGTACATGGAGGTCTGGACGGCATTGGCCAGCAGACCGTTGATGCCCAGGCACACGATCAGCGGGACGTGACTGCCATGCGCCTGAATCGGGACCACCAGCAGTGCCAGTGCGCTGCCGGCACAAGCCAGCGCGCCGGATAACATGGGCCGGCGGGATCCCAGGATGGTGACCAGCATGGCCCACACCAATACGCCAAGCACGCCGCCGAAATTGTAGACGGCCAGGCCGGTGCTGGCGGTGGCGAGACTCAGCCCTTGTGCGGTGAGCATGGCCGGCAGCCAGCCAAATATAAGGTAGACGGACCCCAGGCTGGAGAAGAAAGCGATCCACAGGCCGGCCGTATCGCGGGCCAGCCCCGGACTGAACAGCGTCCGCACGGAGGCGCGTTCCGCGCTTTCGCGTTCGCCGCGATCTTCAAACGCGGCTCCGGCGGGTATGGCGTGCCCCATTCTGGCCAGGAGGTTGGTGAGCTGCGGCCACCGCGCGGGACGCCGTGCCAGAAAGCGCGGCGATTCGGGCAGCAGCGCCCAGAGGATGGCCGCCAGGAGCAACGGCAGGACGCCGCCGACCGCATAGAGCCCGCGCCATCCGAACTTCGGCAGAACCCAGGCGGCCAGCAGGCCGCCCAACATGCCGCCGAGCGGAAAGCAGACCAGGGTGAGCTTAACGGCCGTCGCCCGCCGGCGCAGCGGCGCGAACTCCGCCGTCAGGGCGCTGGCGTTGGGCAAGGCGCCGCCGGTACCCATGCCGGTTACGAAGCGCAACAGTGTCAGCCCCGCCAACCCGTGGACCAGCGCGGTCGCGATGGTGGCCAGGCCGAAGGCGACCACGCAACCGATAAGCGCCATGCGGCGGCCGAAGCGATCGCCGCAATAGCCCGCCAGCGGGGCGCCCACTGCCATCCCGGCCAGCCCGATCGCCAGCACGGGACCGAAGTCGCCGCGGGCGACGTGCCACTCCCGGATCAGCGAGGGGATGGCAAAGCCCAGGATCTGAATGTCGAAACCATCAAAGATGACGGCGAGGGCCGCGAGCACGGTCAGCAGTTTCTGGTAGGTGGACCAGGAACTGCGATCGAGCAGCGCCGCGACGTCGAGGGTCTGGGCCCGGGCGGACATTTGGGCATTGTACACGAAATGAGTGCGAATCCGCACGAAAGTCGCCTGCCGCGCGCGGCGTTTCCGGCCAGGGTCCAAACATCTGCGGGAAGGGATCCCAGCTTGCCAGGGGTGGCGGGGCAGACGTGCGGAGCGTCCCGAAGCGAGGGCAGATCAGCGGGACGGGGACGATGCAGCCCGGGTGGATGGCCGGAACGTAGCGCGTTTCTCGGCCTCGCGTTGGGAGCGGCATCGGTATCCGATATGATGCCGAAAAGAAAACGCCCGGCGGGGTTGGCGCGCCAGGAGCCGCAGCTTACGATGCGGCCCGCGCGCAGTCACAGCTGTAAGATCCGTGGCCTATTTTTGCAATACCGTAGAACAGTTTAGGGCTTACACTTACCGCTCGGCCCCGCCAGCATAGATGGCTTTGACTTCAACCACCGTCAAAAAGCGATTGTAAATTGTTACTTGATCGAGCCAACCCTTGAAAAAGCCACCCGGGTTGTCCGGACCGTTTGCGCCAAGTCGCAAAGATGCCTCGTTCACCAAAGAGCCGGTATGCGCCGGAACAGAATAGCCACGCGCCACACCATCGACGAATCAGACGAGAGCCTTGGTCCGGCTGACACTGACAGCAACGTGGTGCCAATTTAAATCCACCAAGGCCGGCACGGCCGGTGAGTCATAGTTGTCATACCCGACAGGCCCGGTCCCGTCAGCCAACTGCGCAGGCCAATCCTGTTCGCGTTGATGTAGAACGAAGCAGCCGATCGGGCCGGGACCTCGCTTATCCACAATCGTTTCTGGCAAGGACGGCTGGTGACTCGACATAGTTATCGACGCCGTCAAATGAGAGGCCAGGCCCACCTCTCCGCCCACCGGGACAGGCGGCGACCCAACAACGTTCCAGGTGCCAAGGTTCTGAGCGGCCTCCAGAGCAGCCAGGCGCGGGCTCAGCAGTCTGGCCGGGCAAATCGGGAGTCTGGCTACGCCTGCCCGTCCTGCTTCAAAATCAATGCACCGAGAACGCCACATTGCTCGACAGCGTTCCGTTGGGAGTTGTGACCTGCACTATTCCTGAAGTGGCGCCGGATGGCACCACAGCGGTAATCAACGCGCCGGATTGTCGAACCTGGAATGTCGCCGGCGTGCCGTTGAACGTGACGCTCGTCGCGCCAGTCAGCATCGTTCCCAGGATGTCGATGGTACTGCCTACTTTTCCGGCGCCGGGCAGCGTCTTTACGAACGGAGGCAATCCCGTGGAGAGTTTATAGACGATCCCTAAGTTACTGGCGCCGCCGCCCGAAAGTGTGCCGTAGAAGTTCCCATCCGTCGACTGCACCAGCCCGCTCAGTGGCGAGGCGTCCGCGGTACTGAAGTTGTGCAGCACCGTGTATTGGCCCGCCGGCGTAATCTTGAAAATCACACCGCTATCCACTGAGCCGCCCGCGGAAGTTGTCCCGTAGAGGTTTCCGTCGCTGCCAACAACGAGAACGGCAATCGGATTATAGCCCTGCTTGTAACCGTTGTTTGCGAAATGGAAACTGTGGAGCGTGGTGAGCGTACCCCCCGTTGTAAAGCTGAAGATCGTTCCCACATTTTCGCTGCCGCCATAGAACGTAACTCCGTAAAGAAGTCCATGAGGTCCGAGAACGAGGCCGGTATACGGGTATTGCCCATCGTTTCCGGAGAAATTGTGCAGGATGTATAAATCGCCGGGCGGGTTCGTCATGAATATCTCTCCCATCATCTTCGTACCGCCGGTGATCGTCGTTCCATAAAAATTCCCGTCAGCTGCCTGTACCAGGGTGACGTAACCGGCGGAGGCGTCCAAGTCCTGCAGAAGTGTAAAATCCGTGCCGGCCGGTGTTATTTTGAAGATCGTGCTGGCATTCGGTGTGAGGCTTTGCGCGGTGGTTCCGTAAAGAACTCCGTTGGGGGCTTGCATGAGCCCGGCGAGAGGATAAGCACCGAGGACGCCACCGAAATCTTTCCCTATTATGGTGAGAGTTCCGTTTGGTGAAAACGAGAAGACAGCGCCCAAATTGCTCGGCCCCCCAAACTCGGTGGTCCCATAAAAGGTTCCGTTCGCAGCGAGTACCAGCCCACCAGCCGGTATGTAGGCATCGCCGGAATCGAAGCTATACGCCCTGGTCACAAATCCGGTTGCCGTATTGACCCTAAAGATCGTACCGGAGTTGAAATCTCCACCGGCAGTCGCGGTGCCATAAAGAAAACCGTCCAGCCCCTGGACCAATTGCATAGCTGGACCGGGCGAGGCGCCGGTAGTGCCGTCGAAATCCGTGAGTGTCGTGAAAGTCTGAGCAGGCGAAATCGCCAGCGTCGTGAACAACAGCGGGGCCGTCAGGCAAATGCCGAAATATCGGTTCAGTAAGTTCATGTTTCCTCCGTTTCGTGCGGACACAATCCGGACACCTTTCCTGGTGCCACAGGGCTAAGCCATTATCAGCAGCATCAACGCACCGAGCACGGTGATTGCTCGGCCTGAGCGTTGCCAGTTTTCTGGTTTCGTGTTGCCATCAGGAGTTCCTGTTGGCCGGTCTAATCTGAGTCTGGAATTCATGTTTTTCCCTCTTCTGAGTGACGTTGTGTTTATCCGTTCTCTCCGTCTGCCGATCGAAATCTTGCGGCGCCGGCACCGGAGCAGCAGCCGGGGTACCAGCGCCGTACCGAGTGTCAGGACGATCACCCCTGTCCTGAGAAGACTCAACGTGTTTGATCCAGGCATTTTCAGTCCCTCTTTTCTGCTTCCGCTCCGTTCCGACCGGGCGGCCCATGGCCGGCAGTTTCGCTTTTGGTTGCAATACCTGGCTGTAAGGGTATACGCTTCATTTCTGACCTTTTTTAAGTCCGGGTCCACTACCGGTTCGACTGGTAACAAACTTGGCCGCCGTAGCGGAGCACTATTTGCCCGGCGTTGTTGTTGACGCTGCCGAATACTTGCAGACTGCCGCTGGCGCCGTTGAACCTACCGGTTCCGCCCGTGATGGTGACACCAGACATGTAAGAAAGGAGGTATAGTCCCGGTAGTTCCGGAACAGGATAAGCCGTGGCATCCGCGTCAGCGAAGAAAATTGTGTCACCGCCTGTGGTGACCCATTTATGGTGGTTATGGAAGACCAACGACCCGGGAGACGGCCCGGGTGAGGTCCCTTCAATATCGACGCCCACACCCCCGGCGAGGCTGCCCGTTGCGACGCCGAGCGTCGACGCCTGGTCGAGGAAGTTGGTTGAGATCGAACCGCCTACCGGCTCGCAGCGAGAAGTGTGACCAGCGAAGATGTACGGTGCTGCCATCAACAACCCAGCAATCATCATTCGCATACTCTTTCTTCCACCTTTCGTGTTTGGATATCGCGCAGTCCAAGCGGCCCGGCCGTAGTTGCATGCGGCCGGCGGCTTGGCTAGACTGTACTGAGCCGGTTTCGACCGGCCGTAATGGAAGGATAAGGCGGGAGCCTTTCTGGGGTCCTAAGGGAAATCTAATTTTTTCTCAGGGTTCGGGCGGAAGCTATTGGTGGCTGACGGTGGCAGGAAAAGGTGACTGCCAACTCCGGTTCGGTGAGTTCCGTGTGGACACGGCGGAGCGCCTGCTTGCCCGGGGTGACGAGAGGATCGCGCTTCCTCCCAAAGCGTTCGACCTTTTGGCGCTATTGGCCGGCAACGCCGGCCGGCTCTTGACGAAGAAGCGCATCATGGATGAGCTTTGGCCGGCCACCTTTGTAGAAGAGGCCAACCTTGCGAACCTGATCGGCCTCCTTCGGAAGGCACTGGCGGACACGAGGAAGACGCCGGCTTATATCGAAACGGTTCCCAAGGGCGGGTACCGTTTCGTGGCCCCGGTGGGGCCCGGAGAGCCGGCGGCCCGCAAATCGCCGGTTAATTGGGAGAGAAGAGCCGCGGGTGGGATTCGATTCATCGCCTTTCCATTCCGGAGCGACGCCCCGGAAGGAGCCGAGTTTCTTGCCCACAGCCTGCCGGAGGCCATCGCGGCAACGTTGGCCGAACTCAATGCCTTTACGGTGAGGTCAACGCGGCTGGCGGCGCGATTCGATCGCGATCGCTGGGATCCCTGTACGGTTGCGGCGGAAGCGGATGTGGACGTAATTCTGAGCGGGACGGTGGTCCGCGCGGATGGACAGATTCACGCCACGACAGAGTTGATGGATGCGCGCAGCGCGACCGTCCTGTGGTCGAAAGTCTGGCATGTGCCGGCCGGGGAGTTGCACCTCCTCCACCGTGGCATCGTGCAGTTGATCATTCGCTCTCTAATCCGGCGAACGCGAGAGGAGGGAGGGACGGCGCGGGCGATCGACACGCCGGGGGCCGGCGATGCGTACGAGCTGTATCTCAGAGCCAACGAACTTTCGCTGAAGCGGTCGCTGGAGAACATCGCGCTGGCGCGCGATCTGTATCTGGAATGCACGGAGGTCGATCCGGAATATGCGCCCGCGTGGGCGCGGCTGGCGAGGTGCTACCGCTGGCTGGAGAAGTTCGCCGGGACGAGTGCCGCGCCGGCTGGCTCGACCGAAGCCGCCTTTGCGCGAGCCTTTCAACTCAATCCGCACCTGGCGATTGCACACAGCACTTATACTCCGATCCAGTGCGACGCGGGGCATGCGATAGACGCGACCGTCCGGCTGATCGGCGTGCTGGAGCGCAATGGCAGTAACCCGGAACTCTTCGCGGCGCTGGTGCATTCGTGCCGGTACTGCGGGCTCCTGGATGCGTCGGTGGCGGCCCATGAGCGGGCGTTCCAGCTCGACCGAAACCTGCCGACGAGCGCGGCGCACACGTTTTTCGCGCTCGGAGATTATGAAAAGGCGCTTCACTGGTACGACACCAGGACGGGGATGTATCTCGACGTCCTGGCGCTCACCATGATGGGGCGGCTCGAAGACGCTTCGGCGCTGATGTGGACGCGGCGAGACCGGCTTTCGATGCAGCCCGCGCTGATGAATTCCCTTTGGGCGTACCTGATTGGGGACGCCGCCAGCGGAATGAACGCGCTCCGCGAGGCCGAGTCCCGTGGTATGGACGATCCTGAGGTGCTTTTCTATTTGGCTCGTCAGGCAGCGCGGTTTGGGGATTCTTTCTTGGCCCTGCGGTTGCTGACGGCGTCGGTGACTCGCGGCTACGGCAGCTCTCGTGGGCTTCTGGATGACCCGTGGCTGAGGGTTCTGCACCGGAGTTCGGAGTTCGAACAGATTTTGTTGACGGTCCGCGCGCGAGAGCGCGAAACGCACGAAGCTTTCTTGAAGGCAGGCGGTCAGCGGGTTCTTGCGGTGCAGTCGGGCTCGCCGGCGATTTCGTAGCGTACTGCTATTTGCGGCACAAGAGGTCAGCTAGGCGCGCACGGGAAACGTCGCGAGGAAGCTTCAAGCCACGAGGAGGACTTCGTCGCGGACAAGGTGAAGCCGAACTCGTTCGGGCCGCGGCCGATCAAAAGAGAACGCTGGGGTCGCCTCCAGCACGTTGTTACGCAACTCGTCCCACGTGTCCCCTTCGGTGAAGATGCTTTCCGTGAGGCATTCGGCGCAATACCCGCCACCGGATTCCTGGACCACCTCGAATACCAGCTCAGCCACACGTCTATGATACGGCATGCGTTTGTATGACGGGTGGGCCAAGCGCGACTCTCGCCCCAGATTAGGAACGGGAAGTCGCCCAAGGCCGGCTAACCGCCTGCCGAAAGCGTATTCGATTGCCATCCATGATCCACAACTCGCCCGCGCCGCCATAAAGACGGCAGTCCGCGATATCAACCGGGTTTGGGCCAGCATACGGGGTTGGAGACTACACGGCCGGAGGCATCTGATCATGTGGAAAGGGCGTTTCTCGTCACCAATCCGGTGTGACGGCCTGGATGGGGCCATTCTCCGAGTGGCGTCACTCGTCCACAACGCGCCAGGGAGTCTGAATTGCAACTCTGACTTTTAGTGCCGAAGGTCGGGTCAGGCGCGGATGACCTGAGATATTCGCTCGAAGTGCCGGTCTCGAGTGACTAGAACGAGGTCGTGTTCGAGCACCATCGCTGCAATCCAAAGATCGTTGTCCGGAACGGGCGTACCGGCTCGCCTTAATTGAACGAAGATCCGCGCATAGTGTTCCGCTGTTTCCCGGCTGGGCAGGAGCACCCCAACGGTAGGTTTGGCGAGGAGCCTGTTTAGCAAACTCTCATTGCGGCGCTGCTGCGTGCCCCCTTGAAACCCGGCTTTGATTTCACCGAGCGCAAAAAGCGGAATCCAGACCTCCTCGGCGGTACCCAATTGCTCCGCCAGTTCTATGTCGCCCCGAAACAGATCGGTAATGCGGTTGGTATCAAGCGCGACTCTCATTTCCACTTATCCAGGTCGATCTGTCGCTGCGTGGCAATGATCTCATCGAAGGCGGGGTCGGCCGTCCACTGGCCTGCAACATCGTGGAAATCGGCTCGCTTCCGTACCCCGGTGGTGCCGGCGGTCAATTCCTCCACGATGATCTGATTAAGGCTCAACTTGCGCTGGGCGGCCTTCCTGCGCAGCGCCCGATCGACCTCCTGGGGGATGCCGCGAACCGTGTACTGAATGTTGCGTGCCTGCCGCACCATGCCTACACGATAGCACGATGTGCAGGCATCGAAGGCCGGATGCGGCGTTCGCGGAGAGCACTCCTCTAAAACGAGTCCAGGTCGCGGCTGCTGACGACCTTCCCGGAGTAACCAGCCTGCCGGATCTCCTTTTCCAGGTCCACTCCTTCCTTCGGCCCGAAGTATAACTGGTGGTACAGAACCAGCAGTTTCGGCTTCGAGCGGGCCGCGATGGCCGCCAGTTCGGTCGTCGAGGTGTGGAAGGTGGAGTGATATTTTTGCGGCGCCGGGGACAGGTGGGCGAAGCGGGCGGCCGAGTAGACCTCGTGTACCAGGACGTCGCAGCCCTGGCAGGCTTTCTCAATCGCGGGACAAGGGGCCGTGTCGCCCGACAGCACGAATGTGCGGCCGCCGGCCTCGACGGCGTAGCCGAACGCCTGGGGCCACGAGCCGTGCAGCACGGGGATGGCGCGCACGGCGATATGCGCGTCGCGATATACCGGCCCCGCGGAGATTTCGTGCACGTTAACCCGCAGGCCATCGGGGTCCAGATGCTCCAGGCCATCGGTGCGGATCTCGATGTCCTCGCTATAGGCCAGCTTGAGATGCTCCGTCATGGCGGCAGTGCCTTTCGGCCCGTAGACCTCCAGCGGCTCGCGGCGGCCGGTTACCCACGGCGTCAGGATGACGTCCGGGTAGCCCAGCGTATGGTCGGAATGCAGGTGCGTCAGAAACAGCCTGCTCAAATAGGGCGCGACCAGGGCGGGCAGGCGATACCGCTCAGCGGCCTGTTCGGCGCGGTGGACGACTCCCGCGCCGGCATCAAAAAGATATGCCCGTCCGCCGGCGACAATCGCCACGGCCGGACCGGAACTGGCGGCGTCGGGGATGGGCGTTCCGGAACCGAGAACGATCAGGGTGGCTGTTTCGGCCGGGAACAGGGGGCGCGGCACGACCGTCAGTACCAGGAGCGCAAGACAGGCGCGATGGAACGCAGGCCGGGAACGAAGGAGCCGCAAGGTGTAGAATATCCTACTTTGGCCACATCAATCGCGACCACAGTTTCGACGGACAGTGCCGACCCGGGCCGCTGGCGCATTCTGGCCGTGGTCCTGATGGCGGCGTTCGTGGTCACCCTCGACTTCTTCGTGGTCAATGTTTCGATCCCGTCGATCCGCGCGAGCCTGGGCGCCTCGTTCGCCGACCTGCAACTGGTCATCGCCAGCTACGGACTGACCTACGCCGTGCTGCTCATCACGGGCGGCCGGCTGGGCGATATCTACGGCCGCAAGCGCATGTTCCTTTTTGGCGTCGCGGGTTTTACCTCGGCTTCGGTTCTGTGCGGGATGGCGCCCAGTCCGGTTTTCCTCATCGCCAGCCGGGCCTTGCAGGGAAGCATGGCCGCCCTGTTGTTTCCGCAGGTGCTCTCGTTGATCCAGGTGAACTTCCCAGTGCACGAGCGGGCCACGGCGTTCGGCTTTTTCGGCATGGTGGTGGGGACCGCATCTTTTTCCGGAAATGTGCTGGGCGGCCTGCTGGTGAGCGCCGATGTTCTCGGCTTGAGCTGGCGGCCCATATTCCTGATCAACCTGCCCATTGGAGCGATGGCCATACTGGCGGCGCGGCGGACGATCAAGGAATCGCGTTCGCCGAAGGCCCGCCGGCTGGACCTGGGAGGCGTGGCCTTGATGACGGCGTCGCTGGTCATGCTGCTCTATCCGCTGGTGAAGGGACGCGAAGCGGGCTGGCCGTTGTGGACGTATGCCTCGATGGCGGCCTCGGCCGCCGCGATGGCCGTCTTTGTGCGCTACGAACGGGGTGTCACGGGACGCGGCGGCTCGCCGCTGGTGGAGCTTTCGCTTTTCCACGATCGCGCCTTCGTGATCGGCCTTTTCAGCGCGGTGTGTTTCTTCGGCACCACGGCGGCCTTTTTCCTGATCTCCACGATCTTCCTGCAGAACGGCCTCGGCTATAGCGCGCGGGACGCAGGGCTGACGTTCGGTTCTTTCGCGATCGCCTTTCTCGCCAGCTCGCTGGCGTCGGTGCGCGTGCAGCCAAAGCTGGGCAGCCGGATCATCAACACGGGCGCCGCGTTCATGATCTGCGGGCTGGCGGTGCTGCTGTGGATGGCGCGCGCATACGGCGCCACGCTGACCGGGCTGGAACTGGCGCCGGCGCTGATGATCTACGGCACGGGACAGGGCTTCGTGATGCCCACGCTGATCAGCACGGTGCTCATCAACATCAAGGGTCACGACGCGGGATCGGCATCGGGCGTGCTGACCACCGTGCAGCAGTGCTCTTTCGCCACGGGCGTGGCCGCCATCGGCACCATCTTCTTCAGTGCGCTGGGCGGGCGCACCGGCGCGGATGTTTTCGTTCACGCGCTGTTCCGGGCCTTTGCGGTGAATATCGGCCTGCTTGGCGCCACGTTCCTGCTCATCCTGCAAATCCCGCGCAACCCTGTCAAGGATGTGGCGCGGTGAGCCTGGCAGATGTGGCATAATGCACAAATCGTGAAAAGACTACTGACCCCTGCCCTGGCCCTCGGTATGGCCGGCCTGGCGCTGAGCGCCGAGCCGCTGGGCGTTACTATCCTGCCGAATCTCGCTTCCCCCCAGAAAGTGGGAACCATCATCACCCTGGTGCCGCGCCTCAAGAATTCGAGCCGCGCTACGTACGTGGCCCAGTACAGCGTGAGCATCGACGGCGGCGCATTCCACATCATCCGGGACTTCAGCCAGGACATGATGCTGATCTGGTCGCCGGAACTGTACGAACACGAAGCGCGGGTGCGCGTCGTGGTGCGGGACAACGACACCATGAAGACGGCGGAGGCGGAGTTGCCGTACCAGATCACTTCCCGCGTCAAGGACGGGCGGCCGGTGGTCACGCACACGGCGCATCCGCTGATCGCGCTGCTGAGCGCGCCGCCTTGCCCCGCGGGGAGCCAGTTCCGCGTGGAGTTTCGCCGGGTGGGAGATGCGGCGTCGAGCCACACGCCGGCCGAAGCTTGCCGTGCCGGCCGCAGCAACAACGTGTACGTAGCCGGGATGCGCGCCGATAGCGATTATGAGATGCGGCCCGAGACGATGGGGGGAGCCGTGGAATCGGGCGCCTGGATCACGTTCCATACGGGCCTGCTGGACGGCCGCTTTCCGCCGGTGAGCATCCCCACGCCGCGCGCCGGCGGCGGCCACAGCCCGGACGGATTGCTCATCAGCAGCATGGTGGCGGATCCGTTTCACAACCAGGCTACCGATCTGGAGGGCAACGTGGTCTGGATCATGACCACGCCGGGCTTTCTGACCCGTGTCCTTCCCGGCGGCCGGTTTCTGGTGTTGGCCGAGGCGGCGAACTCCCAGAACGACGTCAAGCGCTGGCAGGCGGTCCGGGAAGTGGATCTGTTGGGCAACACCCTGCGTGAAACCAACGCCAGCCGCGTGGCGGAACAGTTGGCGGGCCGCGGCATCCGATCCAAGTGCATGAAGGACGGCGAGCAGTGCGTCTCCGGATTCCATCACGAGGCCATTCGCCTGCCGAACGGCCACACGCTGGTGGTAGCCGGACTGGAGCGCATGTTTCCGGACGGCGCGCAGGGATCCAAGGACCCGGTGGATGTGATGGGAGACCTGGTAATAGATTTAGATCAGGACTTTCAGGTGGCCTGGGTTTGGAACGCCTTCGATCACCTGGATGTGACCCGCAAGTCGCTGGGCGACGAGAAATGCCAGTTCGGCCCGGGCAGCGACGGCTGTGCCTCGGTCTTCCTGGCGGATAAGGCGAACGGCTGGCTGCACAGCAATTCCCTGAACTACGATACCCGCAGCGGCGATCTTCTGATCTCGATGCCGGAGCAGGACTGGGTGATCAAGGTCGATTACAAGGACGGCAAAGGGAGCGGCAAGGTGCTCTGGCGGCTGGGACTGGATGGAGACTTCAAAGTCAAATCGAACGACGAATACCCGTGGTTCTCTTACCAGCACGACGTCGGGTTCGATCCCCCGGGGTCGAACCGGCTGACTGTGTTCGACGACGGAGCCCGGCGGAAGAAGAAGTTTCCGAAGGCCAACAACCGCGGGCAAGTGTGGGAGTTGGACGAGCAGAACATGACCGCCACGCTGGTAGTAAACGCGGATTTGGGCGTTTACTCGTTCGCCATCGGGTCGTCACAATCGCTCGCCGACGGCGGGTTCAGTTTTGAATCCGGTTTTCTCAACATGCCGGCGGTTTCCAGCCGTGCTACCGAGGTGGGACCGGACGGTAAGATCGTCTACGCGCAGCAGACGGACGGCGCCGGCACGTATCGCAGTTTCCGGGTGCCGGATCTCTATACTCCTCCCCGTAAGTAAGGCGCAGCCGGCGATGCGGAAACTGGTCCTTGGGGCTCTCATAATGACGGGGCTCACAGCGGCGCCGAGGGAGGTTTCGTTTCCTACGGCGGACGGCGGAGTCGTGTGGGCCGATCTGTACGGCGCCGGCGATCGTGGGGTGGTGCTGGCTCACGGCGCCAAATTCGACAAAGCCAGTTGGGCGAAGCAGGCCGAGGTACTGGCAAAGGCCGGCTTCCGCGTGCTGGCCATCGATTTTCGCGGTTATGGGCGGTCGCGCGGCGGCGACCGATCCGCACCGGGCAGCGGCGAGAAGTACCAGGATGTACTGGCGGCGGTGCGATACCTGCGGGAGAACGGCGCGGCGGCAGTCAGCGTCATTGGCGCCAGCATGGGAGGCGGCGCGGCGGCCAACGCGTCGATCCACGCGCGCCCGGGGGAGATCGATCGCCTCATTCTGCTGGCCCCCGTACCGGTAGCGGAACCCGGGCGGATTTCCGGCCGGAAGCTGTTCGCAGTCAGCCGCGGCGACGGACTGGCTGCCAAGGTCCGGGAGCAATTCGAAAAGGCTGCGGAGCCCAAAGAGCTGATGATTCTGGACGGCTCGGCGCATGCACAGTTCCTGTTTGAGACGGATCAAGCGGAGCGCCTGATGACGAAGATCCTGGAGTTCTTGTCGGCGCCTTGAAGGATTTGATGTAATGATAAAAACCTACGCACTGGGTTAGGTTCCAAGAGCAAGGGGGAGGCGGAAAGGGATGATGGCGACGGCGACGGATGTGGTCTGGCCGCAGAAGACCAGAGAGCTGCAGACTCTGCACCTGGATTCCACGATCTGGAACGAGTATAAGTTTCGGGATGACGATATCATCATTTCGACTTACGGCAAGTCCGGCACCACGTGGATGCAGCAGATCATCGCCCAACTGATCTTCAACGGCGACACCGAACTGGACACCCAGGCGATGTCACCATGGGTGGACTACGTGATTCCGCCGAAAGAGGTGAAACTGGCCGCCCTGGAGGCCCAGACACATCGCCGCTTCGTGAAGACGCATCTGCCGGTGGACGCCCTGGTATTCTCGCCGAAGGTCAAGTACATTTACATTGGCCGCGACGGCCGGGACGTGTTATGGAGTTTCTACAACCACCATGCCTCGGGCACCGAGGCCATGTACAACGGGCTGAATAACCGGCCCGGCCGGGTAGGTCCTCCGCTGGAGCCTCCTCCGGCCGACATCCGCGAATACTGGCACACCTGGTTCGAGCGGGATGGATACCCGTACTGGTCGCTTTGGGAGAACGTGCGCAGTTGGTGGGCGATCCGCCATCTCCCGAATGTTCTGATGGTGCACTTCGAGACCCTGCGCAGGCAGTTACCGGAACAGATACGGCGGATAGCCGGGTTTCTGGAGGTCCCGATCGACGAGAGTCAGTGGGACACGATCGTGGAGCACTGCACCTTCGAGTGGATGCGAGAGCACGGCGACAAAATCGTTCCCATGCGGGGGAAGCTGTGGGCGGGCGGCACGAAGACCTTCATCAACAAGGGCGTCAACGGCCGCTGGCGGGATACGCTGACGGCGGAAGAGTCGGCGGAATACGAAGCCAGGGCGGTGGCCGAATTAGGTCCGGAATGCGCGCGCTGGCTGGCGACCGGCGAAGTCCTGGAGACCGAGCGCGGGCATTCGCATTCGGCTGCGTGATTACGACCAGTCATTGAGTGCCCGTCCCCCGACCGCAGGTCATTATATACCAGACCCCACTCCGGGTGACTGGGCGCCCACACATAATGCAATGATCCTGCCGCACTTATGCGGGCTGGCCCTGCCTGTGACTCCCGAGGTTATTACCAACGCATCGACAATACGCCTGTACCAAGAGTTGCAGAAGTAACACCGGTTCTAATAGGGTCCCGGCGGCACATAGTCTTGCATAAGGACTTTCTCGTCCAAACCGGCTGGTACCGGTAGGATCGGTGCAACCCTTTCGCGGTGTCTTCTCCTGTCCAAACCGGATGTGTGCGTGCGACGGTGGAGAAACGATGCGGAAGTGCTTTGTGATTTTACTATTGTGCGGCGGCGTATTGCACGCCCAAGAATTCAAGTCGCGCACCAAGAGACTGTTCCAGGCCAGCGTCGCGGCTGTCTCCGCGGCGGCAGTGGCGGACGCAGCCACGTCGTGGGGGAAGGCCGAAACCAACCCCTTACTCGGGCAATCCAGATTTGGAATGGCGCAGACGGGGATCAAGATCGGGCTGGTGTCGGCGGCACTGGCCGGCCAGTATTTCATCGTGCACCGTCACAGCCAGCGCGCGGCGGCGGCGTTCACAGCCGTGAATTTCGCGAGCGCCGGCGTGTTGGGAGCGGTAGCGTATCACAATTCGACCATTGCAAAAATGCACTGAGTGCGCGCCGAGACGATTCGCCGGCTTTCTCGTCCAAAAGCCATGCGTTCGATCGCCCTGGCAGCCATTCTTTGCACGATTCCCGTTGTGAGCGTAGCGCAGGAGAAGCGCATCGTGATTGCCGCCGGCACGATGTTCGATGGCAAGGGCGGTGTGCAGCACGGCCGGCGCATCGCGATCGAAGGCTCCCGCATTGTGGACATATCCTCCAAGGCGGGACCGGCCGATTACGACCTGCGGGGCCTAACGGTATTGCCGGGCTGGATCGATTGCCACGTCCACATCACCTGGAGTTTCGGGACGGACGGAAAGAACGCGGGCCAGGGCGCGGCCACGCCGGCAGCGGCTTACGCCGCGGCGTCCAACGCCTGGGTGACGCTGATGGCGGGATTTACCACCGTGCAAAGCGTGGGATCACCGGACGACGTCCCCTTACGCGACGCCATCGCGCGGGGACGGCTTCCCGGCCCGCGCATTCTGACGGCGATCGATCCGCTGATGGGACAAGGCGAGAAGACCGGCACGCCGGACCAGATCCGGGCGTACGTACGGAAGGAGAAGGCGGCGGGCGCGGATCTCATCAAGATCTATGCGTCGGGAGGGATGCTGCAAGGCAAGATGACGCTGTCGGAGGCGCAGTTGGACGCGGCGTGCGACGAAGCCCGAAAGCAGGGACTGCGCACCCTGGTCCACGCCTACCGGGACGCGGTGCGCGCGGCAACCCTGGCGGGATGCACCGAGGTGGAACACGGCTTGGGCGCCAGCGACGAGGATCTGAAACTGATGGCGGAGAAAGGCACGTATTTCGATCCGCAGGCAGGGCTGCTGCTGGAAACATATATCCAGGACAAGGACCAGTACGCCGGCACGCCGTTCTTTCCGCAGACGGCCGCGGGCTTTGCGGCCATGGGCAAGATACTGCCGATGAATCACGACCTCATGCGCCGGGCGGCGGGAACGGCCGGCCTGAAGATCGTTTTCGGCACGGACGCGGTGGCAGGCGCGCACGGCCGCAATGCGGAAGAGTTCGTGGAGCGTGTGCGCGATTGCGGCGTGGATCCGATGGCGGCGATGGTGTCGGCCCATTCGGTGGCGGCGGACGCGCTGGGGATGGCCGACCAGATCGGCTCGATCGCACCCGGCAGGCAGGCGGATATCATTGCGCTCGACGGGAATCCGGCGGAGGATATTACCGCCGTGCGGCGGGTGGTGTTCGTGATGAAGGGAGGCGTAGTTTACAAGAACGTCGGGATTGCACCGGATCATGCGGAGCGGTTCGACATGAAGGTGCGCGAGGATTTCTTCGCCGGCATGCGCGGCGACCGGGAAGCGTTTCAGCGCGCGATGGAGACCTGTGAGACGCGGCTGAAGGCGCGACCCAAGGATCCGGAAGCGCTGGTATGGCACGGCGCCGGTTTGTGCTTTCTGGCCGGCCAGGCGAGTGCCGCCGGCGGGGTGGAGAAGGCCCGGGCGCTGCGGCGGCAGGGATCGGCGGAAATGGACGAGGCGGTCGCGCTACGCCCGGCCGTTGAGACGCTGGTGCCGCGAGCCAGCACGCTGTTGAACGCCGCCCGCCGCATCCCCCAGCCGGAAGTGCGCCAGGCCGTTCTGAAGAAGGCCATCGGGGACCTCGAGCAAGTACTCAAGATCGAAGATCAGGACTTCTCGCGCATGTGCGTCCACGATCGCGGCGAGCTGCTGGGGGGCTGGCGGAGGCGTGGTACGAGCTCGACGACCGTCCACGGGCGAACGATTACCTGGAGCGAATCGCACGCGAACTGCCCGGTTCGGCGTATGCCCGCGCGGCAAAGCTGGTTCTCCAGAAGCCGCCGGATTCCTCCGGCATACATGTGACGTGCCTGGGGTGTCACAGTGTCCGCTCGCAGGCGCGCTAACTTCGGATAACTCTTAACGGGTCAGGCCGTCATGCCAGACTAGTGACTTAGACCTGCGTTCTATGTCTGGCACCACCATGTCCCGTGCCGATTGTTACGGCGTATTAGGCGTTCCGCCATATGCCTCGTGGGAGGCCGTCCGGCAAGCCTACAAAGACCTGGTGCGAGTGTGGCATCCGGATCGATTCCAGTCCGATCCCGAGTTGCAGCGTAAGGCCGCGCAGCAATTACAGCGAATCAACGAGGCGTATCTCACGCTGAAGAATACGCACGATTCGGCGGCCAGTCCGCCGGAGCCGGCGCCACAGGCGGAGCCGCAGGCAGCCGCACCGGGGCCGCGAGCCAACGTCCGTCCGCCATTCCGCGGCCGCCGGCAGCGGCGGAACTGGGGCCTGGGCTGGCGCGGACCGGTCAAGGTCCTATGGTTTGGCACGATATGCCTGGCGGCACTGGTTCTCAGCGTGGCGATATTCGCGAGCCTGCGGGTGCCGCGCCTGGAGTCGGTGCTGGGTCCGGACGGCCGGCCCAGGCCGGCGATCCGGATGCCAGGCGGAACGACTTCGGTGACGGAACTGTCGCAGTGGGCGCGGAGCCAGGCGTCGAGCGTTTTGCATGCGATCCCCAGACTTGGGAAAGACGAACCGGATGGCGGGGACGCCGGCGCACGGAGTGTCACGGGGACGCGAGCGGCACCGCGGATTACGAGCAACCCGGCGAACCGGGGAGCGCCGGCGAACGGAACGGAACTGCTGCGGGCGCGAAGCTCCGGCGGCAGTCAGATCTGGGTTTCCAACCAGAGCAGCCGGGATGTAGTGGCCACGCTGGTGGAAGCGGAGACGGCGTCGCCGGTGCGCTCCATCTACATATGGGCGAAAAGCAAGGTCTGTTTACGCCATATCGGTCCGGGGGTGTACAGTCTGACGGCGGAGGTGGGGGACGGCTGGGATGAACTGCACGACCGGTTTGAAGGCCAGCGGCGGATCCTGGCAAAGAACGGGCCGTTCCAGTGCGTGAACCTGACCGTGGGACGGGATGTCTCCGGGCAGTGTTTCGATGTGAACGGGGAAGAGGGCACCTCCCGACCTAAAAGCAGCATCGTGCTGGCGGGCCGCTGACATACGGAAAGGAGCATTGCATGCAGATTACGACGGGCGCGTTTCGGATATTGCCGCTGGCCTTTTTGTTGGGCGCGGCGGGCCAGGCGTGGACGCAGCCGAATTTCAGCGGCGAATGGCGGATGAACCCGGAGAAGAGCAACTTCGCGCCACTACCGCAGCCGGACAAGATGGTACGCAAGATCATGCAGCACGGGCCACACCTGAAGATCCGCACGACGCAGTTCGGCCAGGGGCGCGAGATCGTGACGGACCTGGCGTATACCACGGACGGCGCGGAGTGCAAGAACATCATCCGCGGGCAGGAGTTCACGGGCAGCGCGCGGTGGGACGGCGACACGCTGATTGTGGAGAGCCGGCGGGAAGTACAGGGTATGCGGATCGCACAGCGAGAGAGCTGGACGCTGGCGGCGGACGGGCGAAGGATGACGATCGTCAATCACGTGGAAACGCCGCAGGCGTCCTTCGATATCACCATCGTGTTGGACAAGCAATCGGGCGGATAGAAGCTACGGCTTGCTGTCGAGCGTGGGCTCCGGTTCGGCTTTGTGCTGCTGGCGCCGGGACCCGGCGCACGAATCGGACATTCAAGTCCGGACGCCAAACCGGGGCAGCACCCAGCGGAGCAGAACGAAGTAGGCCGCAAAGAGGATCCAGACGCCGTACTCAGATAGAAACCGGTCCGCTGCCATCATCACTCATTATGATGCACGGCGCGGGCCTCGGTGACAAACCTCAGTTCACCGGGATGATGGCCTTGCGCACGGCGTATAGTACGATCTCGGCGGTATTGTGCAGGCCGAGCTTCTGCATGAGGTTCTGGCGGTGGGTTTCGATGGTGTAGGGACTGAGGTCCAGGATGGTGGCGGCCTCTTTATTGGACTTGCCTTCGGCCAGGAGTTGCAGGACTTCGCGTTCGCGCTCGGTCAGCAGCTCGAAGGAGTCCTGGACGCGGCGCTGGCGCATGAGGCGCACATAGTCCTCCAGCAGCGCCTGGGCGATGGACGGCGAGAAGAAGGGCCGGCCCAGGACCACCGAGCGAATGGCCCTTTCGATATCGTCATCGGCATTGTCCTTGAGAAGGTAGCCGCGGGCGCCGGCGTCCAGGGCGCGAACGATGTAGCTTTCGTCGGTGTACATACTCAGGATGATGACGCCGACGCGCTCATTCTCGCGCACGATCTGGGCGGTGGCGTCGATGCCGTTGAGCAGGGGCATGCCGATGTCCATGATGACGATATTGGGCTGGAGTTCCCGGGCCAGGCGGACAGCCTCGCGGCCATCGGCGGCCTCGCCGGCCACCTGCATATCGTCCACACGTTCAAGCAGGAGCTTCAATCCCATCCGGACGATTCCGTGATCGTCCGCGATCAGGATCTGTATCACCGTTCACCTCCGTTGACGTGAGGTATGGCAAGGTAAATTCCACGCGCGTGCCGACGCCCGGCGCGGAATCAATGCGGATGGCGCCGCCGACTTCGCGCACGCGCTCTTCCATGCCCAGCAGTCCCAGGCCGCGGCTCTTTTGGCCCCGGCGGTCGAAGCCGTGGCCATCGTCAGCGATGACGCCGATCACCCGGGCGCCCTGGCTTTTGAGCGTCACCCGCACGTTGTGCGCGCCGGAGTGGCGGGAGGCATTGGTGAGGGCCTCCTGGACGACGCGGTAGGCGCAGGTGCGATAGACATCGGGCAGGCAGTCCACCGAGCGGTCAATGTCGGAGCGAATCTCCAGGCCGCTGGAGCGGGACACCTCCTTGATCAGCCAGGCTAGAGCGGGGACCAGACCGAGGTCGTCGAGCATGGAGGGCCGCAACAACATGGCGATATTGCGGACGATACGGAGGGTCTGCTCGACGGTGCCCTTGGCGCGGGCGATGCGGGAGGCGACTTCGCTCTCGGAGTCGGCATGGATGCGGGCGATACTGGCCAGTTCCATGCGAAGTCCGGTCAGCAACTGGCCCACCTGATCGTGCAACTCGCGGGACAGGTATTTGCGCTCCTGCTCCTGGGCGGTGCGGATCTGTCCGGAAAGGAGGCGCAGCTCGGATTCCGCGTTGCGCGACTGGCGTTCGAGGGCCAACATGCGGGCCAGGGTACCGGCGGCGATGGCGAAGCCCAGCACCAGGGCGATGCCGGTGGTCCAGCCCAGGGAGATGCGGAACTCGCGATCGGCAGAGGTGATGCGCTGGCGCTCGCGGACAAAGTTGGCGGTGGACAGGTGTTCGACCTGGGCGGCCAAAGCCACGATCTCCTGGCGGCGGCGCACGCGCTGGCGGAGCATTTCAGTACGCTGGGCGCGCTTCTCGGCCGGGCTCCAGTCGAGGACGACTTCGGTGGGGTCCCAGTAGGCGGCCAACTCCTTGCGGAGGTGATCCAGGGCGGCTTTCTGTTCGTCGTCCAGGCCGGACTTCTGGAGGGTGCGGAAACTCTCATCCGTACTGGCCTGGATGCGATTGAACTGATCGATGTATTGCTGGGCGTGAGACTGGTCCGGGTCGAGCAGGTAGTCGCGGGTCAGGATGGCGTTGCGGTAGACGTCGGCCCGAATGGAAGCGAGGGCGATGGCGGCCTGCATATGGGCGCTCTGCAGGGCGGCGACGCGCTCCTGGGAATTACGTGCGTTCCACCAGACGGCAAAGGCAGAGACGCCGATCACCAGCAGCAGGGCCGCCAGCGCGGCGGCCAACAGTATCGATCCGCGAGCCCGCATGGAATCCCTCATCTCAGTATCGCTCCAACGGACCTCGTGGATGGCGGCAAGACGTGAGAAACAAGCCATCTACGGCACTTTTGGGAGGCCCATGGTGTGAGTTTGGGATGATGTCGATCGGGTTGCGATTGTTAACCTCAAAGAGAATCCGGTAATGATTGAAAACATGGAGACCTGGACCAAAAGACGGCTGCACGACCTGGTGATCGAACGCCTGCGGGGGGTGAAGTTAATCGCGGTTTCGAACCGGGAGCCCTACATTCATACGCGGCGGGACGGGCGGGTGCATTGCGGGATGGCGGCCAGCGGCCTGACCACCGCGCTGGATCCGATTCTACGGGCGGCGGGCGGGGTGTGGGTGGCGCACGGCAGCGGCAACGCGGACCGGGACGTGGTGGACGCGCGCGCGCGGGTGCCGGTGCCGCCGGAGAATCCTTCGTACACGCTGCGCCGGGTCTGGCTTCCCAAACGGATCGAAGACGAATACTACTACGGGCTGGCGAACGAGGGCTTGTGGCCGTTGTGTCACGCCGCCTTTCACCGGCCGCGATTCAGCGCGCGCCACTGGGCCAGCTACAAGACGGCGAACGCGCTGTTCGCGGACGCCATCCTGGAAGAGGCCGACGGCGACGCGGCGGTGGTGTTCATACAGGACTATCACCTGGCGCTTTTGCCGCGCATCCTGCAACAGAACAATCCCAATCTGACGATCGCGCAATTCTGGCACATCCCGTGGCCCAACCGGGAGACGTTCCGGGCGTTTCCGTGGAAGGACGAATTGCTGGAAGGCATGCTGGGCAACGACGTGTTGGGGTTCCACCTGCAATACCATTGCGGGAATTTTCTGGAGACCATCGAGCGAACGATCGAAGCGCGAGTGGACCTGGAACACGGCTACGTGAGCCGGAATGGCCATCGGACGGCAGTACGGGCGTTTCCGATCAGCATCGACTTCGAGGAGCGCGTGCGCATGGCAGCGGGCCTGAGGGGAACGGACGCCATTGCGCAATGGAGAGAAGAGCTGGGGGAGCAACCGGAGATCCTGGGGGTGGGGATCGACCGGATCGATTACACCAAGGGAATCCCGGACCGGCTGGAGGCCCTTGACCGGCTGCTCGAAGAGCATCCCGAATACATCGGGCGGCTGGTTTTTCTGCAAGTGGGCGTGCCCAGCCGGACGGCGATCGCGGACTACGACGACCTGAACCAGGCGTTGATCCGGCAGGTGGACCGCATCAACGGGAGATGGGGGCACGGCAGCTGGCGGCCGATCGTATTCGTGCGCCGGCACGTGGATCAGCAGGCGCTGGCGGCGCTGCACCTGATGGCCGACTTCTGCCTGGTGAGTTCGCTGCACGACGGGATGAACCTGGTGGCCAAGGAATTCGTGGCCAGCCGGATCGACGGCGACGGGGTGCTGATTCTGAGCGCGTTTACGGGCGCGGCGCGGGAGCTGACGGATGCGCTGATCGTGAATCCGTTCGCCATCGACGAGATGGCGGAAGCCATACACCAGGCGGTGAACATGCCGGCGGGCGAGCGGCGCCGGCGGATGAACCGGATGCGATCGGTGGTGGCATCCAACAACGTATACCGGTGGGCGGGCAAGATCCTGATGACGCTTTCCGGACTCGAGAGCAGCGACACGGCCTACGGCCAGCCCGTGGGTGAGAGTGTGGCATTTGCGGGGGTGGCGCAATGAAGTACTGTCTGTCGATTCTTCCGGAGATCGACAGGATGTTGCGGGGCAGCCAACGGGTCCTGATCGCCTCGGATTTCGACGGAACGCTGTGCGCGATCGCGGACACGCCTTCGGCGGTGAGGGTAACGCCGGCCATGCTGGAGATTCTGCGGCGGGCGGCGGCGTGCCCGCGGATCGAACTGGCGGTGATCAGCGGGCGGGCGCTGGCGGACGTGCGGCGGCGGGTGCCGCTGGACATCGTGTTCGCGGGCAATCACGGTCTGGAGATCGGCGGGCGGGGATGCGATTTCGAGCACGCGGAAGCGGGGCGGCATCGCCGGCACCTGGAGCACGCGTGCGCCAGCCTGGCGCAAATGATGCGGCCGTGGCCGGCGGCCTGGATCGAAGACAAAGGCATCACGGCGACGCTGCATTTCCGGAACGTGGAGCAGCGCCAGCACCACGCGCTGCTCTTCGCGGCGCGACAGGCGATGGGGCCGGACGGCACGCACCTGGCTTTGCGGACCGGGCGGAGGGCGCTGGAGATCCGCCCCAAGATCGCATGGGACAAGGGGAGCGCGCTCGAGCACATTCGGGAGAGAACGGGGCCTTTCGACGCCTGCATCTGTCTGGGGGATGACCGGACGGACGAATGCATGTTCCGGGCGAATGCGAACCAACTGAACGTGCGGGTAGGTCTGAGCGCGGGAAGCGCGGCCACACACTATCTCTCGGAGTTGAACGAAGTGGCGATTCTGCTCTCGCACATCGTGGATGTGTGCGGCCCGGCGGCGCGCGCGCCGTGGGTCAACGCACTGGCGGCCTCCGCGGGCGCGGCCCCGATGGCAGCGGCGGCGTCATCGGCGGGCGACGAGAGCTGATCGCGGAACGGCGCGAGGCCGGCCTTCATTGGCGGGAGAGGGCGCGGCGGGGCGGGCGGACACGCTCCGCTTTCAATTGCAGATCGGGGAGCTGGAGCTGGTTCTGGAGACTGCGGCGCACCATCTCGAGGGGCACGCCGCCCAGATCTTTGGGAGCCAGATAGCGTACGCCGACGGTGAGCCCGGAGTCACCCAGCACGACATCGAAATCCTGGATGGGAGCGTCGGATGCCGGCCAGATGTGCGCGATGGCGGGCCGGACCTTTTCCAGAATCTCCTGCCGCATTTCGGCCATGGTCTTCTCCTTGGGGACGGCGGGGAGAGGACGCGCCAAGCGCTCCATCAACTCGGCCAATTCGCTTTTGCTGGCCACGGCATCGACGGAGAGCTGCACGTCATGGCCGGTACGGCGCATGAGATCCTGGCGCGCGGCGACGATGCGGGGGTCGGGGATGCGCTGGGTGGAGATGAGGCGGATGGCGATGTCGTTGGGTCCCAGGCTAACTTGCTGGGAGACGATGGCGCCGGCGGGTACGAGCTTTTTCAAAACGTCCTGCACGGCGGCGCGGCTGACGGCCTCGTTGGCTACTTGCAGCAGAGCGCGGCGCAGGGGAACGGCTACGGAGCCGAGCAGGACGAGCATCATCAAAACGCGCCAGCGGAGCTGTCCGCCGGTGGACAGCATACGGGCCACGGGACCGCGGGACAGGACGCGCGCCAGAGGTTCGCTGCCGCGGGGCTGCATCATGGCCTGCTGGACCTCGGCGGTGCCCATGCCGACGAGCAGGAAGACGAGGAAGGCGCTGGCCACGATGGCCACCAGGTTGGTCAGGAACAGGAGACCGGCGCCGCCCATAATCTCCAGGTTCCAGCGGCTGCCCATGCCGAAGCCCATGGTGCAGAGGGGCGGCATCAAGGCAACGGCGATGGCCACGCCGGGCAGCGCGGTAGCGCCGTCGCCCGCGCCGCGGCAGACCACCACGGAGCCGGCCAATCCGGAGAGCAGGGCGATGCCCAGATCAAGCAGATTGGGATTGGTGCGGGCGACGATCTCCGCGGTGGCGGAATGGAAAGGGAGCAGCCAAACGATAAACGCGGAGAAGGCGATGGAAACGGCGACACTGGCGAGCAGATTCAGAACAGCCTTGATGCCGAGATAGAGATCACCGATGGCGAGGGCCAATCCGGTGGCCATGATGGGGCCCATGAGGGGGGAGATCAGCATGGCGCCGATGATGACGGCGGGACTGTTCTCGACCAGGCCGAAGGTGGCGATGCCGGCGGAGAAGAAGACCTCCAGCCAATATTTCACGCTGTCGATTTCGGCGGTAGCGAAGACCTGCCGATAGACCTGCGGCTTGGCGCCGGCGGGGATACGCAGCCAGGCTTGCAAGCTCCGGTGTGAGTGCCGGGATAAAACGACCGCATTTCCGCCGGGTTTGTAGTCAAAGAAGACAGCCATCGGCCAGGATGCGGTATCCACTCTATACGAGCCTCTAAAGGGCGATGGACGCGCCTCGATCAAACCATGGGTCACTCATTTCGCAACGTTGTCATGGGATCCACCCTGGCAGCGCCGCGAGCAGGAATGTACACCGCCAGCATACTAGCCGCGAGCATAGCGAGCGCAACCATCAGGTACGTGTCATTGCCTGGCTGGCTACCGGGGAACATCGCACGCAGGACCCTTCCCGCCGCAAGACTTAGTACCAGACCGACACCAAGGCCGCTGAGTACGAGTCTTGATCCCTGTCGCAGGAACAGCCGTAGCACTTGTCTTGGCTGGGCTCCGATCGCCAGCCGGATGCCGATTTCGCGCGTTCGGCGGTTCACCATGGATGCGACCAATCCGTACAAGCCAACGAGTGCTAGCATCATTCCCATCTGCCCCATGATGCCCACGGTTTGGATGATCGTGAGAGCTACGCTCACCCGCTTTCGGTAGAAGTCCTCCATCGTGCGCACGTCGTAAACCGGCTGATTTGGATTCAGTTCACGAACCACGTCGCGCATCGGCCCAGCCAGATCCGCCGGGTTCCCGAACGATTCGGCTAGCAACGTCATTTGCAGCTGGGGATGCTGCGCCAGTGGAAGATAAAGGAACGGCTTCGGTGCCTCGCCAATGGATCCGTAGTTCCCCGTCTTTGTGACGCCCACGACCTCGATCCAAGGGCCGTTTGCACCTCCCAGCCGAAAGCGCGTGCCGATCGGTTCTTTCCCTCGACAAAAGCGCTTTACGAATTCTTCATTCACTACCGATACTGGTGGGTCCTTCGCGCCGTCGGTGGGACGAATGGCGCGCCCTTTGAGGAGGCGTACACCCATCGTGTCGAAGTATCCCTCATCTACCGTGCTTGACTTGACATTGACGCCCTCTTTTCCAACTGGCAATCCGCCGCCGGCGGGCACGATGGTTTCCTCCTGCTCCCATCCCATCGGAATGGAAGAGGCCAGTGCCGCCGATTTGACACCAGGCAGGGATCGCACCCGTTCTGCTAGCTGGCGATAGAATTGTTGCGTCTGCTCCTCGACCGAGCGAACCATCTTGCGATCGAAGCTCATCATGATCAGGTGATTCGTTCGAAATCCGGGGTCCCTGGCCAGAGCTTCGCTGAACCCGCGAAGAAGGAAAGCCGCCACGGTCAGCAATACCAGCGAGAGAGCGACTTGCCCAACCACCAGGAGATCGCGTCCCCAGGGCCGACGCGCGCGGCCGCTACCGCCTGTCCAGCCGGATTTCAGCAGTGTCGTCAGATCCGTCCGTGCCGTCTGCATCGCCGGCGCCAGTCCAAACAACAACACGCTGACCATGGAGACGGCCAGACTGAACCATATTGCTCGGTGGTCCAGTTGCACGGCAACCACGATGGGGAGGTCTGTTGGCACTTGGATGTTTCGCAGCAGGACCACCCCTCCGTAGGCGACCGCAAGTCCCGCTGCCCCACCCGCTAGAGCCAACACCAGACTCTCTGTCAGCAGTTGGCGTATTATCGTGGAGCGGCTTGCCCCGATGGACAGGCGTAGGGCGACTTCCTTGGCTCGCGCCGGCACCCGGCTCAGAAGCAGACCGGCCACGTTGGCACACGCCACCAACAGAACCACAGCGGCCAAAGCGCTCAACATGGCGACCAGGATGGCGTCTCCGGCGGTCTCCGCAAACCGCTCTTGCAACTCGGTGCGGACTACTACCCGGCGGTGGCGCGCGATAGCCGCCGATTCCCCGTCCCCATGTATGGCGATGGCTGTTAGCTCGGCTTGTGCCCGAGCGATACTTATCCCCCGCTTCAGCCGGCCCCGTACCGAAAGATCGCGGGCGTCGCGCGATTCCAGCGGATTGCCTTCCGCACTTATCCCCAGTCGAGGCCACATCATGACCGGCACGTACACGGCGGGGCGTACGAGAGTATCCATGCCGGTAAACCGGGCCGGAGCCACACCGATCACCGTGAAGTCGATCCCGTTTAGCCGCAGGGAGCGCCCCAGAATCGAACGATCGAATCCGAAATATTTCCCCCATGCGTCATGACTGAGGATGACCACGGCATCGCGCCCCGGCACTTGATCCTCAGCCGCCCGGAACACCCGCCCCATTTCCAGTTCCAACCCCATCACGCGGAAGAAGTTACCGGTTACCAGCATGCCTACGGTCATCTGCGGCAGGGAGCCCGCGGTTGGCGAGAATCCGAGTGGCACTCCAGTGAACGCCACCAATCCATCGAAACTGCGGCTTTGATCGCGAAGTTCGCGGTAAGCCTGGTATGACCACCTGTCGCCACCGGAACCCGTCGCCGGGACAGGATCAACGGCGACCACATCGGCCGGGGAGAGAACCGAAAGAGGTCGTAGAAGCAGCGCATCGGCCAGGCTGAAGATCGCTGAATCTGCCCCGATCCCGATCGCCAGCGACAACACTGCGACCAAGGTGAATCCAGGGCTGTGAGCTAGTGCGCGACAGCCGTAGCGAAGGTCGCGCCCCAGACGCTCGATAGATGTCCAACTCAACAATGCCTGCTTCACTTGGCCCAGATTCGATTCCGAGGACCTGTTTTTAGTTATACGCTCACACACCTCAGGCGCAGTGCGGTACTTGTGAGTGCGTCCGCTCCTCAACAGAAGACGGGCCCACAGTCCGATTATTGCAGCAACCTTGGTTGGCCGCGCGATCCAGGTCTGGCCGTATTTCACGGCCGCGATCGCCGGACAGGACTGCTTTGACGCGCCGGGTGGCGGCTCTGCTGCCGGGCGATGCCCGCGTCATAGAGACAGCGGAGGTTCCTGTCCGCGGCGCGAAAGCACAATGCCCTCCTCTTTGAGAAAGTCATCGACGCTCTATCCCATGGGCTTGTTGCTGCTCGTGACGGGCATGAAGTGGCGCGTTACGTGCCAGGCGAATCGCATGAAAAAAGTACACCCGTGCGCACGCGTGGAGGCGGATCATGAAGCAATCCGATAGTCTCAAATATCACAAGCTGCAGCTTCGCGGAGGAGGCGGCAGGATGCCCGCCTTGGGATTCGGCACGCTCATTCCGGATGCGGCCGAGACAAGAAATGCAACCCGGACAGCCCTGGAAGCCGGGTTCCGCCACCTGGATTGCGCGGAGCGTTACCGAAACGAGGAGCAAGTGGGACTGGCGATTCGGGAAGCGATTCAGGCGGCCCGGATGCAACGCGACGACCTATTCATCACCACGAAGCTATGGAACAACAACCATCGCCCGGAGCGGGTCCAGCCGGCGATCGAGTCCAGCCGCGACAAACTGCAAGTGGAGTGGATCGACCTGTACCTGATGCACACTCCGTATGCATTTCGCCCGGGGGAGGAGCAGGACCCGAGGGATCCCAACGGCAATGTGATTTATGACCAGGACATCACTTTGATGGATACCTGGAGGGCCATGGAAAGCCTGGTGGATCGCGGGATGTGCAAGGCGATCGGCTTGTCGGACGTGAGTCTCGACCAGGTGCGCGAGGTCTTCGCGCAGGCCAGAATCAAACCCGCGGTGGTCCAGATCGAATCCCATCCGTACCTGCCGGAAACCGAGATCCTGGAGTTCTGCAAGACCAATGGCATCGTGTTGCTCGCCTTTGCGCCGCTGGGTCACGGGATCAAGCCGGGGGTGCTGGAAGATCCGGCGATCGTGGCGATTGCGCAACGAGTCCACAAGACTCCAGCCCAGGTGCTGCTGGCGTGGGCGATCCAGCGCGGGACCTCCGTCCTGACGACGCCGAAGACACCGGATCGCGCGAAGGAGAATTTCGACGTGTCTGCACTTCCCGCCGAGGCCATCGAGCAGATCAACGCCATCCAGACGCGACAGAGGCTGAATCCGGTGATTGGAACCGGCATACCCGGGTTCATCGCCAAAGGCAATTGACGGGAAGAAACGGGAGAGCGGGAGATCCGGGCCGCGCCGGCCTGGCCTCACAGATCGATGACGGCGTCGCCAGCCGGTTGTGAGCAGCAAACGAGAATGTTGCCTTCTGCGGGTCTGTCGAGCGGCTCGGGTATGTAGGCCACCGCGCCCGAAACCAAACCGCTCTCACAGCTATGACACACCCCGGTCCGGCACGACCAGCGGACCGGAACGTCGCAAGCTTCGGCTAATTCCAGAATGCTCTGGTAGGCCGGCTTCCAGTGGGCGGCGATGCCGCTGCGCGCGAACGACACCAGCGGCCCGGCGCCGGTGTCGCCTTCCGGCAGATGCGGATTTCGGGTAACCGCACCAACCACGCCAGGAGTCATTGCCTCACTGCCGTTGAAGATCTCGATGTGGATGCGTTCCGGCGGGAGGCCGTGGGCCGCAAGCGCCGCTTTCATATCCGCCATGAACCCGGCGGGTCCACAAAGGTAAACGTCCGCGTCCCGCGGAGTCCCGGCCGCTTCGAACGCCGAGCGCGACATGTGACCGGCGGCGTCGAAATCCACGCCCAACTTGTCCAACCCGGCCGGCCGGCTGTAACAGACGTAGCTTCGGCCGTGCGGGAGCGCGCGGACCAGGCGGCGGACTTCGCCGGCAAAGGGATGATGTTCGCGATCGCGAGCCGCGTGGAGCCAAAAGACCTGCCGGGTAGAGCAGGCCGCCGCCAACGCGTGCAGCATGGCCAGGACGGGTGTCGCCCCAATGCCAGCGCTGAGCAGGACGACCGGCCGCTCGCCCGTCTGCAGAATGAAGCTGCCGCGAGGCGAACTGACGTCGAGCGTAGCGCCGACCCGCACACGATCGCGCAGCCACGTTCCCGCCACGCCGTTCGGCTCGATCTTCACGCTAATTCGATAACTCCCGGCCGAGAGCGGGCCCGAGAGCGAGTAACTGCGGTAAAGGGGCGCGCCGCCGGTGGCCGGCGGAAGCCGAAGGACGACGTACTGGCCCGGCCGGGCCGCCGGCAGCGGCTGACCGTCCGGACTTTGCAGCGTGAGCGAGAGGACATCCGCCGACTCACGATCGATCGACGTCACCGCGAGGCGGTGGAATCCCTGCGCGGCCGGATACGCGGCAGCATCCGGGATGAGTCCTGCGTTTCCGTTTGCCGGGCGCCGCAGCAAGGCGTCGAACGACCTCCTCCACCCCGGCGAAAGGGCCTCGATTCGCAACGCGCGTTCCAACAACTCCCGCGGATGATCCGGCGCATAGAGAAGCGCATTGATCTCGGCGACCGTCATTCGCTCCCCGGCTTCTCCCGACTTCACGATTTCGTCGCCCGCGCCGACCTCGCCCTCGGCGAGAACGCGGAAGTAGAAGCCGGGGCGTCCGCTGGCGGTCAGCAGCGCCGGCATGCGGGGCTCGTTCATGCGAATGCCGACGCGATAGCAGGTCACGCGGGGTTGCGTGACTTCGAAGAGCGCGCTGCCGATCCGATAGCGGTCGCCGATGCAGACGGCATCATCGGGCAGGCCCTCGACTGTGAAATTCTCACCGAACTGCCCGAAGGACCCAGGGTCACCGAGGCCGGACCTCTTCAGTTCCTCCTGCCAATGACGATACGACTCGACCTGATACACGAAGACGGCGCGCTGTTCGCCACCGTGCCCGGCGCGATCTCCCTGACCGTCTCCGTACAGATTGAGGCGGCCGACGCGACACCGGCCGCCCACCGGGTTCTTCCAGATTCCGGTGTGGACCGTACGGCCCTTCCACTGGATGTCGCGTGGAAGGCCGACATTTACCGACAGGAGGCGAGCCATAGAGGAGCGGTAAGTTATCTGACTCGTGTCTCCGACTCCAGATGCACGATGGCGTGCCGCGGATGTGCGAGGGGTCACAGAAGCGGGGCGGACGGATGCGCCGGGGCTTCGATAATCGCCGGTTCACGATGCCATAGCACGGTACGATGACAGGAAGCGTACATTCACTTGCAGCTTACAAAGGAGTCCCATCATGCGCTCGGACCTGGCACCCGGAGCCGCTTTTCCCGATTATCAGTTACCCGATCACACCGGCACACCGCGCAGGCTCAGCGAACTCCAGGGTGACGATCCGCTCATTCTGACGCTGGCGCGCGGCCACTACTGCCCGAAGGAGCACCAGCAGCATCTGGAGCTTGCCGCGTTTTATCCGAAGATCGCGGTGGCATACACGCAGATTGTCACGATCTCCACGGACGACCATCATACGCTCCAGGAGTTTCGGGCGTCGGTTGGCGCCCAGTGGACCTTTCTCTGCGACGCTGACCGGACGGTGCAGAAGGACCTGGACATCGCAGAGTACACCGACCCGGAGCACAATCCGATGATTCCGCACACGCTCGTGCTCAAGCCCGGACTAATCATCCACCGCATCTACAACGGCTATTGGTTCTGGGGGCGGCCGTCGGTGGCCGACCTGTGGCACGACCTGCGGGCGGTGACGAGCGAGATCCGCCCCGACTGGGATCTGAGCGCTCCCGGACTCCGCGAGGCGTGGACCGCGGGTGACTTGTCTGCGTTCCATGGATGGAACAAGCGCGGCAAAGCGGCGCCGGTTGGAAGTGGGGAATCCGGGCGAAGCTGAACAGCAATCCGCGATGAAGCTGAACAGGATTCCGGGCTGATTCTGAACACCGTTCCGGGATCATGGTGAACACTTTTCGGCAATCCCGGAATGGTGTTCGGCTTGCCCGGAATCATTTCCACAGGCAAGTGGCGCTGGACATCATAACCGGCAAAATGACCTCTGATAGGGAGGATCACATTGCCGGCAAGGAGAACGTCCATGCGCAGAACCAAAGAGATACTGAGACTCAGATTCGAATCCGGCCTGGGCTTGCGGCAGATTGCGCGCAGTTTGGCGATCAGCGTAGGAACGGTGCACGATTACTTGCAGAGGGCAGAAGCGGCAGAGGTCAAGTTGTCGTTACCCGAAGGCTGGGACGACGATCGTCTGGAAGCAATTCTTTTCCGCCAAGCGGCGACCGCCGTGCCGCCACGGAAAACGGAGCCGGATTTCGCCATGGTCCTCTAGCAGGTGCAGAAGCCGCACGTCACCCTGCGCAGTTACTCGTAAGCTTTCGGCAGAGGTGCGTAGCTCAGTCATTGTGGGATCCGGTGAAGACTTTATCGCGCCATTGAAAGCCGGCAGATTCAATGACTGTTTTCAATCTGGTTAAGAAAGAGCGTCCTGAGACGTCAGGCGGAAATTTAAAAAACGGCGCTGAATAGGTCGGCCTATCTCTCGCCTTTGGATTACTTTCCAGAATTTCGCCACTTTCAAAAAAGTCAGATAGGCGCACAAGTGAGCAAGGCCGGCGCGGGGTCCGGCTTACTGCCGGCAAGCCCCCAAACCCGCTATCTTCCCGCGTGCCCGCTCGATGAGCGCGGTTTCCTTGTCGGCCTTATCCCGCAACCCACCCTCGTGCCGGGCAAACCACTTGCGGAACGCATCCACCAGCGCATCGTAATCCGCCTGCGTGTGGGAATGCCCCACGAACAAAGACTCCGGCCGCGCAAAAGGTTGCTCCCCGGCGCCTTCCAGCAGCACGTTCATGGAATACGCGAGCTGCGACTGATAGGCCGGGTAGCTCTTGTACGCCACCAGGTAGCGGCCGGCGGCCAGCACCAGCGTATACGGGACCGGATGCAGAAGATGGATGCCCCCTATGACCTGGTCCGCATGGCCGTAATAGTCCGAGCCCAGTTCCTCCAATCCCAGCACCTGCAACATCGCCCATGTATCGTCCGCCGCGGACGGCGACAGCGCGCGCGCCGCCTGCGCCATGATGCCGAGCGTGGCGCGCTCCACCTGCGGCAGCGGCTTCCCTTGTGTATTGTGCATGGCGTTCAGCCACGTCCCGAAGAGGGAGGGCGACGCTGTATGGGTCCGCGAGGCCGCAATCAGCGCCATGTCTGTTAGATCTTGGGCGCTGTAGTAATCCTCGCATGGTAACTTCAAGGCAATGGCCTGCACCTCGGCGGGATCGCTGTTGCGCGCCACTTCCTCGGCTAGCCATGCGGGAAGGCCGTAGACGCCACCCACGATCCCAGCGACCTGGGCGGGCCAGGGCGTTCGTATGCTCGCCTCATCGCTATCGGGGTCGATCCACTTTTCAGGCACCACAAACTCGTGCCCCAGGATGGTCCGCTTGGTGCCGGCCATGGGCGGAGGTCCGTCACGCGGCCAAGGCATCGCTCTAGAATCCAAGCGCGATAGCGCCACTCCAAATCGGTTGAGCACCTGCTCCTTTTGCAGTTCCCGCCGCGCGCGCAGCAGTTTGGGAATCCAGGAGGCGTTCATCAGGCCAACGCACCTCTGCCCGACGATCTTGCGCTCGTATAAGCCGGACTCCGGAGCCGTGATGAACTTCCAGGCGCTTTCCGCCGAGACCAGCGCGGCATTCACCTGCTTCATATCCGCGCCGCAGTTCTCCCCCAGGCGTGTCGGGCACCCGAAACCGAACTGAGCTTGCAACGCTCCACCGGCGGCCAGCACCAGAATCGCTATGCGCCAGCCGGGCATGGGCCTCACGAGGGGGCGCCGAGCAAGCAACCGTCGTGATGTTGCGGTGCTTGCCAATGGGGACTTTTCTTCCACGAAGGATTGACGCGATGTCAGGCCATTCCGTTCAGCCGAGCAGAAAGAGAGATCTGCTTCAGCAACATGCAACACGTTGGCTTTCACGAAATGCCCTGAGGAACCTGCCGACGGCAAGTTGCTTCCGCTGCTTGCGCGCGTTCTCCTGTTGTGAACGCGGTAACGAAACCCGAGGCACCTTCGACTGTTTCCGTGCTGGCCAAAAACCCCTGTCGATTTTGCGTTGCGGGAGACCCGTTTGGCGGCCATTTCGCAGCGTCCCTTCCGCTTGGCCGCTGATGATCCTTTTCGGCCAGGCAGGACTCATCATATTGCGCGGCAGCGGGCGTGGCGAGCCGCCCCAACGTCTCGCGGTAGTTCCAGTGCATCCACTCCCACGGACGCTGCTTCAGTTCCGCGGAGTGCCGCAGCAGTTCGGTCACATAGTCGAACGGGTTGGCGCCGTTGAGCTCGCACGTATGAATCAGGCTCATGAACAGATCACCGACCCCGGCACCGTTCAGCGTCTTATAGAACAGTGCGTTCTTGCGATTCAGGATAGCTTTCTTCAAGGCACGCTCGACGATATTGTTGTCGATGGGCGCCCCTGCTTGCCGCAGAAAAAGCGCCAGCTTCGTCCAGTGATTGAGTAGATAGGAGATCGCTTGCCCAGTCCGGAGTTCGGCTCTGTCTTGTTCATGCAGCCCTTTCATCAACGGCTCGCTGCGCTCCTGATGGAAGCGCAGCCGTTGTTCCGGCGACATGGCCTGCTCTCGCGCCTGGGCGTCGTGATGATAAACGTCGCGCAGCGTCTCCAACACGTAACGGCATTCTTCCGGAAAGTTGTCCGCCACCTCCACCACCTGCCGCCTTCCATGCGCCAGGCAGTTGGCCTGCAAGGGTTCGACGCCTTCCACCTTCGGCGAGTTGCGGGATAACGCGTCGCTCATCTGGATCGGCGGCGGCAGTTCGCGTGTGCGTTGTTTCAGCACTTCGGCGAGGTTCTCGCCCGCATGCTTCCATCCGGTCGGCCAGAATGAGATTTCGGGCACAGACCGATTTTCAAACTCGTGGATTGTGGCACTTTAGCGCTACGATGGGCATTTCGCCGACAGGAAGATGAACGTCCATATTGTGAAGCCGTCCGGTTTGGTTCAAGACTCGCGGCTGGCCGCAAGGTTATTTGCGTCCTTTCTTTGCTTTTGCGTGATGGCTGGGGATTTGCTGTATGGCCAGTTACGCACTACCGCTTTCCAAGCGCCGGGACCTGGGGATGGACCGACGAAGGGAGGTGCGAGCGCCAGTCCCTACAAGCTCGTATGGAAGCGGCACTTCGAGTTGCAGGGCGGTTTGGTGCCCGTCGGCACTGCCGATGAAGATGGTGGGCTCTGGCTGATCACACAGCTTGGCCCAGGCAAACCAAAGGAATTCTTGACAAGAATCGATTCGGGCGGGCAGTTAACCGCCAACTACGACCCGCAGGTACCGCTCAAGCCGACCGAGTGGGTTGACTATCTGTCTCCGGCTGCGAGCGGGCGTAGCATCGGTCTTCTGGCGAGTTTGGTTTCTGGAGGCCAACAGCAAACATTCGAGGGCGCGTTCTTCGTTCCGGTTCGGCCTGACGGGCTCGGTGCTCCCCGGCGCGTTGCAGGCCGCGGGCCTCGGTTTCCGACGCTTATCGGAACCGGCTCTGAAGAATTCATCGCAGCCGGAGACCAGGAACCACTAACGCTCTTGAAACTGGACTCCACGGGTACGCTGTTGTGGCGCCGGTCCTTCTCGCGCAACCTAGTGCTCCCTACAGTCGCGGTGAGCGCAGATCGGAAGATCCTTGTAGTCTCGCAGGGAGGCAGCTACTTACAGGTTCGACTTTTGGACGAATCGGGTCGCCCACTCTTGTCCAAAAAGATAGCCGCCAGACAAGGCACCGTAGCAGCAGACACCGGTGGAGGCTGGAGTATTCTTCTCAGCAAAGGTGTCACCGGGGAAGAGAACCGAGTCTACCTCATAGCCCTAGATCCGACGCTGCGTCAGTCGAATGAGGTCGAAACTCCTCTGCGCGGGCGCGGAGGCCGCACCTATCAATTGATTTCCACGCCTCACGGCCACTTGATAATCGGCGAGGGCCCTGATGGACGACGACAGACCATCGCTGAGTTCGACAGCTCGGGTAAGCTGATGTGGCAACAGGCTAGATCGGACCGCTTCACTCCATTGCTTGTGCCGTTCCGGTTCGGCTTCTATATTGTGAACGACGTTTCGGGACGCGAAGGCATGGACGTCGAGAAATATCTTTATTGACAACTTCCAAATCTGCTGATCGAAGCGCTGATCGCGCTCCAGGCCACTGTGTGGCGGGCGGGGCAAAGGGCTGCCGCCCCTTTCCCCGCACCCCTTTCTCCGCTAGCGGCATCCTTCCTCCGCTTCGCTCCGGAACGGTTTCCGCTTGACGAAGCTGAACGCTTGTCCGACAATCAAAGCGCCAGCGTCGCTTCGCTCCGACGGTGTTCACCTTCCGCCCGGAATAGTGTTCGGCTTCCCTCCGGAATGCTGTTCAGCTTCGCCGGAATCCCCAGGGCAGGATGGGTGATGGGCGCCACGAACGATGAGGTTCATTGGGGCCCGAACTAAAGCGGCATTTGAAACCGCGCCTCGTGCTTCACACTGGAAGAGTGGCCGAAGAACCAATGACCAACCTCGTCAGCAGAAGGACCTATTGCCGAGGCTTTTCGAGTGGCGTCTCCGCCAGGTCGCAAACGAACTTTTCGGCCAAGGAAGGATTCATCATATTACGCGGCGGCGGGCCTGGTGAGTCGCGCCAGGGTGTCACGATAGTTCGAAGGCATCCACACTGACGGACGCTGCTTCGATTCCGCGGAGTGCCGCAGTCCTGGGAGCCAGGACTGACCTTATTAGTTCTCCCAGGGCGACGTCAGTCTAAGTTTTTGGGGATAGCATGTGGTCACATGTCAGGCATCACGCGGGGCCTGATCCTGGTGGAATCCGAGACGGCCCTTTGTAATGGCTACCAGAACCATGCCTATAGCAAGTCCGCACAACGCCAGGACGAGTTCAGGGGGAATCGTTACATCCGGTTGAGTGTTGGCGAAGAGTCCTGCCAGGAATCGCGACACAGTATTGAAGGCCGCGTGCATCGCAATGCATGGTATTACGGCGAATCGTGCCAGGTTGGCGCCATAACTCATAATCAGCGCGAGGCCAATCATTATCAGAGCGTAAGTCCATACTGGCGTGGAGGTCCAACTTGGAATCAGGAACAGCGGGAGGTGCCAGCCAGCCCATAGAAGACCCAGAAGGAGCGAACCGCGAACAGGCCCCAGACTCGCTTCGAGTCGAGGCAAAGCGTATCCACGCCAACCCGGCTCTTCACCGAGAGGCCCTCCCAGCAGCGTCGAATAGTTGTAGACGCTGGTTGAGGATAAAATGCTCCAGTTCAGCTTGTGTGGGTCCGCAAGGACAAGTCCTGGAAGGACAACGTAAGTCAAAACGACAAGTGCAGCCCCGATCCCACTCGTAGCGAGAGTCCGCTGCCAGGTTGTGAAAATGCGGAACGCCCGATAGTTACCCGATCGACGACGATGCACGATCAGGGCAGCCACAGACGGTCCGAGGGTGGCGAGTATCGTGTACTGCAGCGGAGCATGGAACAGGGCCATCCCCAGGAACACGGGCCATGAAAACCCATAGGCTATTACGAAGAACATCGTCAATTCGCGTCTGCTCCGCATGAGATACGCAGGTCGTTCAAGCGGTATGGGAAGTCCCTCTATCATCGATCCCTTTCTGGCGCTATGCGCCCGGTTCTGCACCCAGCGTCTGCTGAATTAGTCGTGGGAAACGCGGGCACAGTCTGCTCGCGCTGTACGCCAAGCGACCAGGGGAGCATGAATGGATCGTACGAGTGCGTTTCCGCCGTCAGCTTGGTGCCATCATCGAATCTTACCTCTACGATGGCTCCGGGATAATCGTCCATGCTAACGTAGCTGAATAGTGTAGGGACGACTCGCTCGATCTTCTGACGGTCCTTCAGCGTATTTGTGAGTAAAGCTCGCTGGCTCGCCGTGGCTCGAGCCACCTCCAACCGGAATCGGCCTCCGGGGCCGGCGATCTGTTGATCGAGCCATGGCGGCGTGACTCCCAAATTTGCCGGGTCTGGTGCAGGAATTATTGGAGGTCTCAATGCGGCTACTAAGGCTTCTACGTTGGACTGGGCCACTCGTTTGCCATCGTATGTCAGTGTTCCGTTCTTGGCCCGAATCGAAACTGTTTCATCGCGAGGTGCCCCGAGGCCTCCCCATCCGGAACGGATCGTGATTTCGCCAACTCGGACCTGAGCAGCGGCCCAACCGGACGCCAATAGGAGTATTGGCGCCATGCGGATGCGGCGGTATAGGAAATCCGGCACGCTTCTATTATGGGAGGTGGAGGTGCAGAACGCATCGGGCCGGATCGGCAGTTCGCGTCCGGGGCTATCCGTTTACACGACCCGGAGCGCCTACACGAGCTCAATCGTCACGCGGCGGCCCACTATCGCGGCCGCTCGCTGCAGGCTCGACAGCGTGATGTCGTCCTTCGCGCTGAGGAGCCGGTCAACTTGCGAGCGGCTCGTCTTCAGGAGCGTGGCCATTTTGTTCTTCGAGATTTTCTTCTTCTTCATGGCCTCGGCAAGCTGCCACGCCACGACTTCCTTGACCGCCTGCGCTTGCGCCTCCTCGAAAATGCCCTCCTCTTTGAGGAAGTCATCGACGCTCGAACCCATGTGTTTCTTGCTCATTGTTCCAACTCCTTCTTGCGCTTCCGCGCCAGCGCCAAATCCTCATCTGGCGTCGCACGGGTCTTCTTGATGAAGCCGTGCAGTGCGACCAGGTGCTCACGGTAAACGCAAAGCAACACGCGCGCTATGCGCTTCGTAGGCAGGTCCGTCCGAATCTCCCAGAGGCCACTTCCCATCGCGCGGCAGAGCGGCATTCCTACCGGCCAACGCCATTGCGCTCGCAACAGGTCCTTGCCTATCGTCTCCCTTTCCTCTTCCGGCAGTTCTTTCAGCCATTCCCGTACGGGCTCGCTGCCGGTTAGCGTGCGGAAGAAGATCAGCGGGATTTTCTTCGGCTTAGGATCGTCCGCCTTAAGGTGTACCGTACTTAATACATTGTACCTTAAAATGTGCAGGCAGCCATCCTGGCCGATCGAGGTCGCCGACGAGGTCTTCCATTGCCAGCTTGGATTCATGGCCCGCCCGGCGCTCTTAATCAGCCTTTCGTATCGCTCTTTGGCGCATGCGACGGCTCGCGGCCTCGCGTCGGCCGGCGGCTCCGGCACGCAGGTCACAGGGCCTGCGCCAGAGTGTCGACGTAGGCGAATAGCGCTTGCTGCGCCCGCCCTACGCGGAACACATCCTTTCTCACCTGGATCAGGGTCGCGGCTATGCGTTCCTCCGCACCCGTTAAGCCCTCCAGCCGCTCCGATAATTCCTGCTTCACGGCATACCTGATGAAACGCCGTTGGAGACGCGAAGCGGCGCGTCCGCGAGACGGTCTCGACCTCCTTCAATACGCGGTCAGAGAACCTGATTGATCGTTGCGGCATGTACGGACCCTCTAAATACTAAGGGACTCTTGGAGGGCATGTCGGCACGCTGTTGCGGTTTGGAAGTGAAAGAAAAGATGGAGCCGCCCTCCGGGCTTGAACCGGAGACCTGCTGATTACGAAACCATCGGTGTCAAGTCCCATGTGTAGAATATTTTCGCAAAATCAGGCCATTTTCGGCAGTTTTGGCTGGCCGCCGAGACTCTGGAGAGCTGTGTAAAACGCATGTGACATCGATCGCATGCTGACAAGACTGCTGACAGGAGACAATGATGTGGGAAGACGACCTTCGCCCATACAGATCCGGCGTCGTGCAGTTGCCGCCCGGAATACGCCCGGTTCAAGAGACTTCGGCAAGCGGCCACCCTAAGGGTGCGGCAATTTGTCGCATCGCGGCGCGTCTTCGAATGGCGATACCATGACGAGGAACGTGTCCCGTCGAACAGCACCCTCCGACCACGAGCGATCCAGCATAGCGAACCTGCCCCCAGCGGCTTTGAATGATGGGAAGTCAATTAAGGACATCGCTCCCAACATGGCGTTCCCCTGGGTGGTGCGCCTCCGATACGGCATCGTCTCTGGCGGAGCCATCATCCTGCTGGGGATGGCCTTCAGCTTTCGCTTAGATATCCCGTTGGGCTGGATGTTCGCGCCCCTAGCGGTGGTCCTTTCCAGCAACCTCCTGCTGAGCCGGATGCCGCGGTTGACCGCCCGTTTCCCCCAGGCGACGCTAGGCGGCACATTCGTCCTGGATGCGCTTTGCCTGACCTTGGTTCTGGGACTCACGGGTGGTCCCATGAACCCGTTCAGCTTGCTGTACCTGGTTCAGATCACGCTATCGGCCGTGGTCCTCCGGAAGTCGTGGACGTGGGCATTAGGCCTGCTTTCGACAGCTTGCTTCGCTTTACTCTTCTTCTTCAACGTGCCATCCACGGCTTTTCCTCTGCACGAGGCTCATCCAGGTTTGTCTCCTCACCTCACCGGGATGTGGATCGCCTTTGTGGTGGCGGCTGCGCTCATCGCTTTCTTTACAGGAAAGGTGTCCGATGCCATGAGGCGCCGCGAGCGAGAGGTGTGGGTGTTGCAGGAGCAGGTCTCCAGGCACGAACGTTTGGCGTCTCTGGCCACGCTAGCCGCCGGCGCTGCACACGAATTGGGTACGCCCCTTGGCACCATAGCCGTGGTTGCTCGTGAGTTGGAGTGCTATGCTGCCCGCTTGCCCGATGAGGCGGTTCGCGACGACGCCAAGCTCATTCGTTCGCAAGTGGAACGCTGCCGCTTGATTCTGCAACGGATGAGCGCCGAGGGCGCCGAGCCGATGGGTGAAGCCGCCCGGGCTGTGGAGGCCGAAAGGTTGTTGAACGAAGTTCGAGGCCATTTCCCGGAGACGATGCGGAGCGGCCTGCAAATCGAGGCGCCTGCGGGGCTCGCGGCGGTCCTGCCGGTGCAGGCTACCGTTCAGGCGCTCGTAGCCCTGGTGCAAAATGCGTTGGATGCGAGCATCGACGGCGGACAGATTGTCATAAGCGCCGCCCGTCGCGGGCCGGAGATTACATTCCAGGTAACGGATAGGGGCCACGGCATGTCCGAGGCCGTACTGCGTCGTGTGGCCGAACCCTTCTTCACCACTAAGGAGCCGGGAAAGGGTATGGGGCTTGGCACTTTTCTGGTTAGAACGCTCGCCGAGAGGCTCGGTGGCAGCCTGTCCTTTGACTCACTGCCCGGTAAGGGAACTACGGCCACCCTCAGTTTGCCGGCCAAAATACCAAACTCGGATTGCGTGCATGCCGCAGCCTGAGGAACTGCCGCTGGCGCTGGTTGTGGATGATGATGAGATCTTCCGCAACCGCTTGTGCCAGGCATTGACGCAACGCAACTGGGAGTGCAGCGCAGTGAGCGGTGGAGACGAAGCTCTACTGTTCGCGCGCGAACGTAGCCCGGACCTCGTCCTGGCTGATCTGCGTATGCCGGGAATGGGCGGTCTGGAACTGGTCCAGCACCTTCGTGCTCTGGACTCCTCGATGACGATCATCGTCCTTACCGGGTATGGCAGTATCCCCACCACCATCACCGCGATGAAGAACGGCGCGGATTACTATCTGAGCAAGCCCGCGGACGCCGACCAGATACTGTCCGTTTACGAAACTGTCCGCGCCGCTCCGGGTCAGGCGCCGGACGTCCCGGCGTCTGTGCCGACTCTGGCTCGGGTCGAGTGGGAGCATATGCAGAGAGTCATCGCGGACTGCGAAGGGAACATCTCGCAAGCCGCGCGATTGCTCGGCATTCACCGGCGATCGCTGCAACGGAAGTTGATCAAGTATCCGCCGCCGCGCTGATTCGCAGTTTGTGGTTTGCCATGGCGCGCACCTTGCGCTTTTTCCACCAAATACAGACGCCCGTCACGGATAGCAGTCCGATCAGGAACCCGGCGACAAATTCCAGCAGGCGATATGCCTGCCAGCCGCGGAAGTCACCGAAATGAAGGCCGTTGATCAGATTCGTAAATCGATTTCCAATCGGCACAGCGTCGGGCAGAAAAAGATGCCGCATCTCGCCGGTATTTCCGTCCAGATAAAGGCCGGTGTCCGGGTTGTTCGCGCGCGTATCCAAACTGCTTTGGACGCCGTAGGAGTAAACGCCATAGGATTCGATGTAGGCAAGCACGGCAGGGCGCAGAATCTGGAAATGGCGTTTGGCCGCCTCCTGCCGGAGCAATTTCATCGACTGCTCCTCGGCCTCACGCCAACTCAGCTTGGGATACTCTACGGGATGACTGCCCGACAGTTTCCCGTCGAACTCCGCGAACGTTTCGTAGGGAACGGCGGCCTTCATGACTCGCTCGTAAACATTCAGCAATTCAAAATAGACGCTCGACCAGGCCAGGGCGAGGAGCAAAGGCCAGAACCATAGTCCGCCGGCGCGATGCAGGTCGAAGTTGATGCGAAACCCATTGGCGCCGAACTTCACCCGCCAGGTGACTTTCCAGCGCCGCCAGAAATCGCGGCTGGCGACCGGCATCGTCAGGTAGAATCCGACAAAACAGTCGAGCGTCCACACCAGTGCGACGTAGCCGAGCAGGAAGCCGCCCCATTCGCCCATGGCCAAGTTCGTGTGGACGTATCGCACAAACGGCATGAGATTGGCCTTGCCTTGTGAAAGGCTCACACCGCCCCGATGGGCCAGTATCTTTCCCGACCACGGATCGACAAACACATGATCGAACGTAATGTTGTAGGGCTTGCCCGTTGCAGGATTTTTGCGAGGAGCAATTCTGACCAGCACCGTGTCCGGCCAATTCTTGAAAAAGTACCCGACGCGGATGAACGGTTCTTGCGCTTCCACGCGTTCGGCAATCTCGCCCAGCGACAGTTGTTGTTCGCCAGGCCGTGGCTCTGCAAAGAACCGCGGGTTGATGATGCGCTCGATTTCCGGCGTATAAACTAACAGCGAGCCCGTGATCCCTACCACCGTCAGAAAAACGGTCATCAACAAACCGGTCCAGCGGTGCTGCCAGGTGAGATAGCGATGGATTCGTTGATTTGCCGTCATGACGCCGAGTCCGGACTCAGAATACAAGCTTCAGCGCCAGTTGAACCGATCGCGGGCCACCTATCTGATAGAGAGGATCGAATCCGCCGTTTCCAATACCGTTGCTGGATAAACCCTGCGCCAGGTTCTGCACGGATACTCCAAACTGCGGGTTGAATGCGTTGGGCGAGCCCAGATCGCCGACCGGCGGCGCAAAATTCGGATGGTTCAGTGCATTGAACATTTCAGCACGGAATTGCAGCTTCAACGATTCGCGGAGTTGAAACTCGCGGTGGATCCCGAGATCCCATTGCACCATTCCGAAGCCACGCAGGACATTGCGGGCGAGGTCGCCCTGGGCGGTAGGATCTCCGGTAACCGGATCGAGCGGAGGCGGCGCAAATACCGCCGGATTCAGGGCTTTCCCGCCCGGGTAATCCGGCCCATAAAGATAGAACGGCTGGCCGGGCACCACGTCCGGCCGTGTGGCGGCGGCGAATCCGTTGGTGAGCGTACCCAAGGCCGAATAGAGGATGTTCACTGGCGGAGCCGTCCGCGCTTCCAAAATGCTATCCAGTGACCAGCCCTTGAGCGCGGCTTTGGCGAAGCCTTCAGCCTTGGGGCTCGGCAACTCGTAGGTGACTCCGGACGTCAAAGTGTGGCGTATGTCGAAGCTCGAATTGCCGCGGTTTTCTTTTGAATTGAACAGTGAGAGCGCATTGGAAGCATCGCCCGTCGAGCCCGACGAGCCGGTATCGATGGAATGCCCCCAGGTATAGGAAGCCAGAGCCTGCAAGCCATGCGACAACCGTCTTTGATACTGCGCCTGCAGCGCGTTATAGCTCGACGTGCCGGCATTGGTTACTAAGTTGGCGGCAGCGAAGTTATAAGTGCCGCTCGCCGGAAATACAATATTGGCGGTTTGCAGCAGTCTCGCTGCATCCGCACCCACATAGGAAGCCCGCAGCACTTGATCCCTCCCCAACGATTGCTCGATCGCTACATTCCATTCCAAGGTATAGGGCAACTTCATGTTAGGGTTCACTGCGTATAGGGTTTCGCCGTTCGCCAGATTTGGCGCAACCACCGGCGGCGGCTCGATGGCCGAAACCGGCAACGGGAAATTGCCGGAAGGAATGGAGTACGAGCCATAGGGATAGTTGCCGCCATTGTAAATGTTGCCGGTCTCGGACGACGATAGATCATAGAAAACTCCGAACCCGCCTCGCACCACGGTCTGCCATCTTTCGTTTTGGCGTAGTTGATAGGCGATGCCGAGGCGAGGCGCCAGGTTCGCCCACTTGGTGGGATAAGGAGGCACGCCCGCCGGCGCCAGGGCGAGCGTGGAGAGATTCGTGAGGTTGAAGCCGGTCACCGCGCTGAGGTCCGGTCCATTCACCGTGGCGGGCGAAAAGTCCACGTCCCAACGGATGCCGTAAGTCAGCGTCAAGCGCGGGTTGACCCGCCAGGTATCCTGCGCGAAGGCGCCCAGGTTACGGAAGAGGAACGTTACGGGCAGCGTGAGCTGCACGAAGCTGAACTCCGTAATTCCGTTATCGGCCGAAGGGATGTCGGGGAAATCGGGGACAAATGCGTACCACAAGCCGTTATCCGCCGGGCCTCCCAAGACGGCCGGAGAAAGACGCCGGTAGTCAGCGCCAAACTTCAAGGCGTGCGTGCCTACTTGCATGGCGAAGCTGTCCACCAGGTTGTACTGCTTTTGCTTGTTGCCGTCGGCGGCGCCTGCCACGAGCTCGCCGTTGCCGCCGAGCGAGTCCACGCCAAACCGCAGCAATCCGTTTGTGGCGTCAAATGGCGGCGGGAAGGGCAAGGACGTAAGAGGCACGGCTCCGCCGAAGTTGTCCAGACTGAAAACCGTGGTTCCCAGGGCTGTGCTGTAGTTCAGCCGCAGATCGTTGACCTTGCTCGGCGATATCGCCCAGGTCGCGCCTACGGTAGCCGTGTGGAGCTTCATGCCGAATGGTGAAACCGAGTTCAGCGATCCTGTGAAACCGCGCTGATCGATGAATGACGGAGAGTAGTTATAACGCCCGAAAACATTCACCTGATCGCTGAATTTATGGTCCACGCGAATGCTGTATGCGTCCATCGTGGCGGGAACCGAATAGCTGGCATTGAACTGCGCCACCCCCGGCACCGGATTTCCCAGTGCGTCGTAGGCCGGCCCGCCATTCGGCTGCGGATAGGCATTCAGATAAGGCTGCAGCGCGGGCAGGGCGAACTGCCGCGAATAGGGATCGTTGGGATTGGTATCGGGCACCAGGGTCAGGGCTGTCTGCGGCAGCGCCAGCCGCAGGCCTTCATACGAGAGAAAGAAAAACGTTTTGTTCTTCCAGATCGGGCCACCCAGCGTTCCGCCGAAATCGTTCTGCCGCTCTTTGGGCTTGGCCAGGCCGTCGCTGTTGGCAAACCAATCGTTGGCATCCAGCGCATCATTGCGGAAATAGTCGAACAGGGTGAAGTGGAATTGGTTGGCGCCCGAGCGTGTGACGATCGAAATCTGTCCGCCGGGCTGGCGGCCATATTCCGGCGCGTAGGTTGACGTCTGAATCCGGAATTCCTGCAGCGCATCCACTGAGACCAGACTGTTGGTACCGCCAAGGACGCTGGTGGCGCCCAGTGTTCCCGAGATTCCCGTACCGATATATCCGTTCGAGCTGACGCCGACATTGGCGCTAACCCCGTCGACGGTCCAGTAGTTAGCATCCGCGCGTTGGCCGTTCACGCTGAACTGGCCCTGATCCGCGCCGTTCACCGCCGTCACCACTACTCCCGGCGTGAGTTCGATCAATGACTGAAAACTGCGGCCATTCAATGGCAATTGCTCGGCGAATTGCCGGTCCACGACCGTGCTGACGCTGGCGTCCTGGGTGTTGACGAGCGGCGAGCTGGCTTCGACCGTGACTGACTCTGCAAGAGAGCCGATTTCGAGAATGAAGTTCTGCTCGACCCTGTCTTGCACGGATAGCGTCAAGTCCTCCGTGACGGCCTCCTTGAACCCTGGCTGGTGCACGACCAGCCTGTAATGCCCAGGCGTCAAGGCTACGAATGCGAAGACGCCGGATCCGTTCGTGACGGAGGTCGAGACGGCGCCGGTCTCTCTGCGCGTAGCTTTGACCTCCGCGCCGGGGACGGGTGTGCCTTGCGGATCCCAAATGGCGCCGGTAACTGAGGCGGCTTCCGTCTGCGCGGATACGTGCCTGACAGCAGTCCAGGAAAGCAAGCAGAGAATGGCAATGAAGACTCGACGGGTCCGGAGCACTCCCCATGTAACCATGCGCGCGATGGAATCGAGGTGCGGCATTTTGTCGCACTGAATGCGCCCTTGAACTTACGTTGAGAGACAATGGATGCGACAATTTGCCGCAGGACATCCTGCCGCCGGCCAGAGTATGATCGCTGAGAGTCCCCCGGGCGACACGCATTGGCGCCGACTCTGTTTCTGGTGACTTAAAAGGCGTAAGAATATGACCGACATCGACCGCCGAAACGCAGTCTTGTTAGCGCTCGCCGCTCCGTTTGCTCCACGCGCCCTACGTGCCGCCGGCCAGCAGGCGCCACAATCCACGCATAAAATGCCCGATTCGGGTAATGTACGCTGGATGGGCAGCGAGCAGATCGCGATGCTGATCTACCCGGGGATGACGGTGATGGACCTGATCGGGCCGCACTGTTTCTTGGGCGGACTCATGGGTGCAAAAGTACTGCTTGTGGCGAAGTCGCTTGAACCGGTGACCAGCGACACGGGGGTGACCATCACACCGACCGCAAGCTTCGAGACCTGCCCACGCGACCTGACTGTGCTGTTCACGCCGGGCGGCGCGGAGGGAACGCTGGCGGCTGCCAAAGATCCCCAGACACGCGCCTTCATGGCAGACCGGGGGGCGCGGGCGAAGTACATAACCAGCGTGTGCTCGGGCTCGCTGATCCTTGGGGCAGCCGGGTTGCTGAAGGGCTACAAGGCAACTTCTCATTGGTCGGTGCGCCATGTGCTCGCCGGGTTCGGCGCGATCCCAACCGACGCGCGCGTGGTGCGCGACCGCAACCGCATCACGGGCGCGGGGGTGACTGCCGGTCTCGACTTCGGCCTCACCATGGTCGCGGAACTGCGCGGTCGGACTTATGCGGAATGCTGTCAGCTCATGAGCGAGTACGACCCAGACCCGCCGTTCCATGCCGGCTCGCTGAAGACGGCTCCTCCGGAGGTGAAAGCTCCCATGGTCCAAATGCTGGCCGATTTCGTGAAAAACTCCGAGGCGTTGGCTGCCGAATCGAAGGGCTAAGGGACGCACATGACACGTAAGAGCGCGATTTTGGCAGCGCTGATCCTGACGGCCCGGTTCTCGTTTGCGCAAAGCGGGCCTTCCCGGACGGAGATCGAGCAGCGGGTGGCGTCGATCCCCGAAGAGCGCCGGACCTACGAGCGGTTCTGGAGTTTTGTTTCCGCGCTGCCGGCAAATGAAAGGGGAAGTAAAGAGACCGAACAGTTTCGCCAGGAAGACATCCTGAAAAAGTACAGGGCCTGGTTGGTAGAGACCGGCTCTACTCCCGTGGATGCCGACAAAGAAATCGCGACACTGCAGAAGCGGGGCGACGCGGAGGTCGCCGAGTTCTGGAACCGGTACTTAGTGAAAGATCGCCCACAGTTTATGAATACCGACCCGAATGGCTTTTTGGTGGAGATGGTCAAGGGCCGCAAGCCGGGAAAGGCGCTGGACGTGGCGATGGGGCAAGGCCGCAATACGATCTGGCTCGCGATGCAGGGGTGGGACGTGACGGGTTTCGACCCTGCCGATCAAGCGGTCGCTGCGGCTCAGGAGGAGGCCAGGCGGCGCGGCGTCACCATTCACACCGAGGTGACCACCATGGAGCAGTTCCATTTCGGCGAGAACCAATGGGATCTGATCGTGCTGTCTTATGCCGGCTGCTCGGAGATCGCGGCGCGGGTGCAGAAAGCGCTCAAGCCCGGCGGCATGTTGGTGGAAGAAGCTTTCCATACGGATGCCTTGAAAACGATGAAAATCGGGGGATCGTTGTGCAAGCCCGCGGAGTTGCCCAACGCTTTTCAAGATCTCAGGGTCATTCGATATGAGGAGCCGGTGGCAAAACCGGACTTTGCGCCTCGCCCTGCGAGGGTGGTCCGGTTCGCCGCCGAGAAGCCGATTGAGTAAATATGCGTAATCTGGTTTGCTTCGCCCTTTTGCTGACGATCGCCTGCGCCGCGCAGGCCGCGCTTCCGCCGCTTGAAACGAAACTGCAGCATGAGCTGCTCGCGCCTTGCTGCTATCGCGAAACGCTCGATCACCACATGAGCCAGGAAGCCTACACCATGCGGGCGGAAATTCACCAGATGGTTCTGTCCGGGAAGTCCGAGCGGCAGATCATCGACTTCTACAAAGCCCGCTACGGAATGCGCATCCTGGGCGAGCCCGAGGGCGTGTACTGGTGGATCGGCATCCTCACTCCATTCGCCGTGCTGGCGTTGGGGTTGATCGGTCTGATTCTCATGCTTCGTAAATGGAGCCGATCGTCGCGGGCGCAGGCCGCAACTTAAGCGTTTGTAGAAAGTTGAAATAAGAGGCAGACCATGCGAAGAAGAGATCTATTGAGGAACTCAACTCTGTTCGCCCTGGCGCGGAGCTACATCTCGGCCGAAGCCGGACAATCCACCCGCGTCCGGTTCTTCCGCTAAGTTCCGCCCCTTGCCAGTGCCGACGAGCGGCCAGATACCGGCCGCATTTGTGCTTGGCAAAGATGCGGAGGTGCTGGATTTTTGCGGGCCGTTAAAGGTCTTCGCGGGAGCCGTCACAAAGGACGGAAAGCCGTTGTTTAGCCCTTACATGGTGGCCTCGACGAAGGAGCCCGTGATTATCGGAGGAGGCATGAAGGTAATGCCCGACTATTCCTTCGCCACGGCGAGCAGCCGTTGGTTTTCCAAGAAATAGCATCAAGATATGATTCACGGCGAGAGTGCCAACGAAGGCGGCCACGCTCAGCAAATCGTAGTGCCTTTGAGTGCGACAACTCCGCCCAGATTTGCCGGTTTTCGGACCCGGGCCGCAATGCGACAATTTGCCGCAGTTCGAACTCTTCCCTGAGCTTGATCTTCTGCATACACTGGGTAGCTGAGGAGGGGGTAGACAAATGAACGCACGCGCCGGAAGCGTCAAGGCACGGAATTGGAAATTCCATGTGGCATGTGCGGTCTTATTGGCATTAGCGATCCAAGCGCATCCGGCCACACTGTCCTCACCGGCCGCACCCTCAATGACCGAGACCCCAAATCCGGCGGTCGCGCACAGCTACTATCCGATGCTCGCCGCCGGACCACGAAACGAAATCCTCATGAGCTGGCAGGAGCCGCTTGGAGGTGTACGCTGCCGCCTGCGCTTCGCCGCGTGGCGATCCGGGACTTGGCAGCACCCCTCGACCGTGGCGGAAGCATACTTCGCGCCCTATGCGACCATGATCCCCGGCGTCCTCCGGCTGGATAACGGCGCGCTGTTTGCTTACTGGACAAACTGGGACCGCAAGTGGGTTTACACCAGCACCTCGCGGGATGGAGGCGCGCGCTGGACCGAGCCGCAGGTGGTACACAAAGATCGATCCGGCGAAGACCACGGTTTCATCTCGGCGGTGGCCGACGGAGACGCCGCCTCTCTCGTTTGGCTCGACGGGGGCCAATACCCGAAGCACAAACAATTCCAACTCCAGGAGACACACGTTTCGGCTGCCGGCATAGCCGCCTCTGAAGTTACGCTGGACGGCGACGTCTGCACCTGCTGCCCCACAGCCAGCGTGCGCACTGCGGAAGGATTGCTTGTGGCCTACCGCGACCACACGGGCGGAGTACGCGATATTTCTCTCGTACGGCTGGCCCACGGGAAGTGGTCCGAGCCATACCCTCTGCATCGCGACGGCTGGGAAATCGACGGCTGTCCTTCCAATAGCGTGAGCCTGGCGGCGAAAGGCCAACGTGTTGCGGCTGCGTGGTTCACGGGGGCGAATGGCCAGCCGCGCGTCAGTGTCGCATTTTCGGAAGACTACGGAAAGACTTTTAACGATCCGATTCAGGTGGATTCCGGAAATCCATTCGGTTACCCGTCCGTTGTGATGCCGGACGGCGGCGGAGCACTGGTGAGTTGGCTGGAGAAAGATGGCGGCAACTATCAGGTGCGGGTCGTCCGCGTACGGGCAGGCGCCGGCAAGTCACAGCCATTGATTCTGGCCGGCGGTTCGAAGAAAGAGGTCAACTACCCGCATCTCGTGGCCGCGGGGTCGTCGGTGATGCTGGCTTGGGGCTCGGCCAAGGGTATTCGCACTGCGCTGATCCAATAAGTCTCATGCGATCGATTGTGGCTGGACAAGCGAAGTGGCCGGTCAGCGCTTTTGCGTTCAGTTCGACCGAACCGCGCCTCGGGTGCGACAAAATACCGCACTTAGTGACCTTACCAAATGGGTTTTGATGGTTTCATGCGGCTACACTGCCGCTGTTGTCTAAGGGAGGGAACTTCATTGCAGATGATTCGCGGCGCGGTCCTGATGGCGTCTTGCGCCGCAAGCCTGATAGCGGCTCCCGTTGCGATCCGGTTTCAGGCGATGGTCAGCGACCAGAAGCTGCTCTGCGGCCAGTATTACGAAAACATCGGAACCACGCACTCGCGCATCACACCCCGCGACTTTCGTTTTTACGTGCACAACATCCGGCTGATTGATGACAAAGGCGCCGAGGTGCCCGTCGATTTGGATCAGGATGGCAAATGGCAATTGGATGATCTCGCGCTGCTGGATTTTGAGAAT
>DATJYO010000070.1:0-185790 GCA_035499555.1 Bryobacteraceae bacterium | reverse complement strand
CCGTGGCGACCGGGGTCACCGTGCTGGTGGTGCTGGTGGCCAAGTTCGTGGCCGGCGCCTGGATCACGCTGCTGCTCATTCCCCTGCTCCTTTCCGTCATGCTGGCCGTGCGCCGTCAGTATCATCACGTGGGGATGCAGGTGGCCAGCCAGTCGGCGCTCGAGCTGCGCAGCTTCCAGCCGCCCCTGGTGGTGGTGCCGCTGGACCGTTGGAGCAGGATTGCCAGGCGGGCGCTCACCTTCGCCTTGACCATTTCACCTGACGTGATGGCCGTGCATATCGATTCTGGCGAGCGCACCGTCTATCTGCGGGAGGAATGGCATGGTTTCGTGGAAGAGCCGGTGCTGCAACTGGGCATGTGTCCGCCCCGGCTGGTGGTGATCCCCTCGCCTTACCGGCTGGTCATCACGCCGATCGTGGATTACGTCCTGGAGCTCGCCGAAGAGAATCCCGGCCGCCAGATCGCCGTGGTCATTCCCGAGGTCGTCGAGCGGCGTTGGTACTATCACATGCTGCACAACCAGCGCGGAAATCTGCTGAAGACCCTGCTGTATTTCCGCGGCAACGACCGCGTGTTGGTGGTTAACATGCCATGGTATATACACGACGGTTAAGTGTCTGAACGTCTTCGCCAAACATTCACCTGCGCTATTCTGAAACAGGGTGTTGAATTTCAAGGACTCGTCGCTGCATAGCACAGTCTTCGCGCTGGCCCTTACCGCCTTGGCCGTGCTGGTCTCACTGATCCTCCGCCCCTTATTGGAACCCAACTTCTTCCTGCCATTCCTGCTGGCGGTATTCGTCAGCGCCTGGTATTACGGACCCATGGGCGGCTTCTCGGCGGCCGCGCTTTCCACCGTGGCGCTGGGGGCCGTGACGATGGAACTGCGGACTCCCTGGCAGGGAGCCAGTGCCAGCCTGGCGGCCTCCCTGCTCTCTTTCCTGGCGATCTCGGTGGCGGCCACCGCGTTGGTCTCCGGATTCCACTCCAGCCGCAGTATGCTGACCGCGACCTTGTCCAGCATCGGCGACGGCGTGATCGCTACCGATCGCGAGGAGAAAATCACCTTCCTCAACCCCGTGGCCGAGGCCATGACCGGATGGCGTAGCACGGAGGCCATGGGACGTCTGCTCAGCGACGTGCTCATGGTCATCGACGAGGTGAGCCGCGAACCGGCCGGCAGTCCCGCGCGGGACGCCATCCTGGTTCGCGCCACCGCGCACAATACCGGACCGGTGCTGTTGATCGCGCGCGACAAAACCGAGATCGCCATCGAACAGAGCGCCGCGCCGCTGTGCGACGAGCGCGGCCGCCTGCAGGGCGCCATCATCGTGTTCCGCGACATCACCGGACGCCGCCAGTTGGAGGAACAGCTCAGCCACGCCCGCAAGATGGATGCCGTGGGCCGCCTGGCCGGCGGCGTCGCGGGGGACTTCAACAACATCCTGACCGTCATCAACGGTTACAGCGACCTGCTGCGGGCCCACATGCCCAGCGGCAGCCCCCTGCGCCGCTTCGCCGACGAAATCCTGTACGCCGGCGAGCGCGCCGCGGCCCTGACGCGGCAACTGTTGAGCTTCGGCAGCGCTAAACCGGCCGAGCCCCAAATGATCGGACTGAATGGCTTGATCGCCGGCATGGCGCCTATGCTGCGCCGCCTGTTGGGCGACTCCGTCGAGTTGATCGTGCTGCCCGGTCCGGCCCTCGGCCCCGTGCGCCTGGATCCCGTGCAGATGCAGCAGGCCATCCTCAACCTTGCCACCAACGCCCGGGAGGCCATGCCCAACGGCGGCAAGCTGGTGCTGGAAACCTCCAACGTCGAGCTGGACGAGGCTGCCGCCAAGAAAGCCGGCGTCAAACCCGGGCCTTATGTCCTGCTGGCCGTCAGCGATACCGGATGCGGTATGGATGCGGAAACCCGCTCCCGCCTGTTCGAGCCGTTCTTCACCACCAAGGAGCCCGGCAAAGGCAGCGGCCTGGGACTCTCCATGGTCTATGGCACGGTGAAGCAGAACGACGGCTACATCACCGTCTACAGCCAGGTGAACTGCGGCACCATCTTCGAGATCTATCTGCCGCGCGTGGAAGCCGCCGCCGCCGCCCCCCTGCCCCGCCGTGCCGCCGCCACCAAGGGCTCCGAGACCATCCTGCTGGTGGACGACGAAGAGGGCGTCCGCAAGCTGGTCTGCGCCGTGCTCGCGGGCGGCGGCTACACCGTGATCGAGGCGGCCAACGCCAATGCCGCGCTGTCCATCTACGACAAAAACTCGCACAAAATCGACCTGGTGCTGACCGACGTGGTCATGCCCCAGATGAGCGGCTTCGAGCTGGGACAGGTGCTGGCCGGCAAGAACCCGGATCTGCGCGTCCTGTACATGTCCGGTTATCGCGACAACCCCGCCGGCCAAGGCAAAAACAAGGCGACCCTTTCCTTCTTGAGCAAGCCGTTCGCTCCCGACACCCTGCTCGCCAAAGTGCGCGACGTGCTGGATGCGGGCGCCGGCCTGCCCCCGCGCACCAAGTGATACGATGGCCCGCATGAGATGGCGCGGGCGATTCGTCCTGTTCTGTGCGCTGGCGCCCGTGGCTGCCGCGCGGGCTCAGCCTACCCTCGCCGATCTGCTCGAAAACAAGACCATGGCGGAGCTGCGCCGGTTCGATGAAAGCTTCGACGGCGCGCTGGGCATGGCCGCCATCGACTTGACCGCCGGCCACCGTTTCGCCCTGCACGGCGATACCGTCTTCCCGCAGGCCAGCGTGATCAAAATCCCGATCCTGGCGCGGATGTATCAGGCCGCCCGCGCCGGCCGCTTCACCCTGGATACCCGCGTCACCATCACGCCGGCCGAAGCCGTGGGCGGCAGCGGCCGTCTGCAGGAACGGCTGAAAAGCGGCGCGCCCATCGCGTTGACCGTGCGCGAACTGATCGACGCCATGATCCAGTGGAGCGACAATACCGCCACCAACAAGTGCATCGCGCTGGCCGGCATGGACGACGTCAACCGCATGATGGACTCGCTCGGCCTGCCCCACACCCGCCTGCGCCGCAAGATGATGGATGCGGCGGCCGTGGCCCGCGGCGAGGAAAATGTCTCCACCCCAGACGAAATGTCGCGCCTGGTGGAGATGATCTATCGCGGCAAGGTGGTGGATGCGGCCGCCAGCCGCGAGATGATCGGCTTCCTGAAAGAAGTCTCCGGCGGCATCCGCGAAGGGCTGCCGCTCGATATCGAGACCGCTTCCAAAACCGGCGAACTGCCGGGCGCGCGCGGCGAGACCGGCATCGTGTTTCTGGAAGGCCGCCCCTTCGTGTTGAGCGTCATGTCGGCATACATCGACGACCGCCGCTCGCCGGTCCCGGACGTGACCCGCATCGTCTACCGGTACTTCGAAAAACTGGCCGGCGCCAACGCCTGGGGCAATAGGTTACGATAGCGCGCGGGAGACCATGCGCAAGTTCTCACTGCTGTTCCTGGCCGCGTGGGCCAGTCTGACTGCGGTGCCGGCCCAGACGGGTGGCCCGTGGACCATCGCTCCGGACGCGGAGCACGGTACTCTTACTATTTCGCACGCCGCATTGGGCGCCGTTCTGCGGGACGTTCGCCTGAACCTCCGCGACGGCGTCCGGCTGCACCGCCTCGAACATTGGACCCAAATCCCGGGGCCGCCGGGACGGTTGACCATCCACACCACCCAGCCCCGCACCGGTTGGCAGTTCGCATGGAACGGCGATAGCCTGATCGTCTCCAGCACGTCCGCCAACGCGGTCCTCACCGCCGTCGCGCCGGCGCAGGGCCGCATCCCGGCCCGCCTGCTCGATCCGCAGGGACCGCCGGTCGATTGGGTGGGGACCCAGGAGGTCATGCACGGCTATGGCGGCTCGGAAACCCACAACCCGTCGCACCTGCCCCGCCATAACCCCGAATGCATGTACTTTACCCTGGGCCGCGTAGCCAGCCCCGTCTTTCACAGCCTGTTCGACCGCCCGAGCGGCGCCGCCATCCAGTTCGGCGAACAGGCGAGCCTGCAGCGGAATGCCAGTAACTCCGATCTCCTGGATGTCACCGTACCGGTTCCGCTGAACACGGTCATCCGGGTCTTTCCCGATTACTTCACTAAGTCCCTCGGCCTGCCCTACTACCAGCCGTTCGACGACAGTTACTTCACCAGCGCGCCGATGGTGTGGTCGAGCTGGACCAGTTACTACGAGGCCGTGCGCGAAGAAGACATCGTCCGCAACGCGGACTGGCTGGCGGCGCATCTGAAACCGTACGGCTTTGAATACGTGCAGCTCGATGACGGCTACGACCGCGGCCCTCACGGCGAGCACTACTGGATCGAGAAGTGGGACCAGAACAAATTCCCGCACGGTCCTAAATGGCTGGCCGATTATATTCACTCCAAGGGACTGCGCGCCGGCCTGTGGATCGTGCCCAATTCCTATGCCGGCGCCGTCGCCCAGCATCCCGACTGGTATGTCCGTGACAAACAGGGCCAGATCGTGCTGGACTACTCGACGCCCGCCCTGGACTCCAGTAATCCGCAGGTCATGGCTTTTGTCCAGCACGAGTTCCAGACGCTGGACGGCTGGGGCTTCGATTATTACAAGTTCGACGGCGAACATGCCCTGCCGGCGTACATTCCCGCGTTGGACCACAGCCGCTTGTACGACAGCGCCACCAACCCGCTGGAGGTCTACCGCCGGCGCCTGGCGCTCATCCGGCAGACCATCGGACCCCGCCGCTTTATCGAAGGATGTCCGGCGGGCACGCCCCTCAACGGCATCGGTTTCTTCAATTCCTACTTCAACGGCGACGATCTGTACAACAATTGGCAGGGCATGTACCCGCTGTTCAGCTCGATCAACGCGAATGGGTTCTTGAACCACCTGGCCGTCTATGTCATGCCCGGCGAGGGCCTGGAGTTGGGCCTGCCCATGACCGTCGACGAGGCCCGGCGGAAACGTCCGCCTGTCGTAGTGGAAACGGCGCAGACGCGCGAAGATCCCATGATCGGTTTCGGCACCACCGACGCCGAAGCGCGCACCCTGGTCACCTACGTGGCGTTGACCGGCGTCGCCTACCCGCTCGCCAGCGTGATGCCGGAGTTGCCCGCGTCGCGCGTCAAGCTGTTGCAGGCGACCATGCCCACCCAGCCCATCCTGCCGGCCGACCTGTTCAGCCGCGGCACCGACATGCACTGGGATATCTTCAAGCAGGTTCAGGCCGATTACTACATCCACAACTATCCGGAGATACTGGACCTGAAAGTGAACGCCTTCGTGGGTGACTACGACGTTGTAGGTTTCACTAACTGGCGCGGCGAAAAAGTAACTCGTGATGTGGACCTGGCCGGCAAGTTAGGCCTCCAGGCCGGTGCGCGCTATGTGGCCTTCGATTTCTGGAACCGGCAGTTGATAGGCGCCGTGCAGGGCAAGCTGTCGCTCGCCATCGAACCGCACGATACGCGTGTGCTGCTCATCCACCCGCTGCTCGCACGGCCGCAACTGCTGGGAGTCTCCCGCCACATCACCGGCGCCTATTCGGTTTCGCAGGTGAGCTGGAACGCCGCCGCCAAGACGCTCGCCGGCGTCGCTGAAACCATCGCCGGCGCGCCGTACGCCTTGTGGGTGCGCGTGCCGCAGGGCACCAGGCTGGTCCACGCGCTGGCCGGCGGAACGCCCGCCGAAGTGCACCTGTCCGGCGAACTGCTCACCGTCACCTTCCCGGGCCAGCCGCGTCCCGTGAAATGGGAGCTGGCCTTTGAGTAGCAGCCTCAATAGGGCCAGACCGGATGGCTGAACAGGCCCCCATCCACGTAGATCGTCTGCCCGGTGATGAAATCCCCGGCGTCGCTGGCTAAGAACGCTACCGCGCGCGCCACGTCCACGGGCTGGCCCACCCGGCCGAGCGGCGTCACCCCGGCCCAGGTCTTGCCGTAGTCCGGAGCCTCCAGCTTCGTGCGTTCGATCTCGATCGCCCCCGGCGCCACGCAATTCACCCGGATCCCGTACCGCCCCAGCTCGATCGCCGCCGATTTGGTGAACATCTCGATACCGCCTTTGCTGGCGGTGTAATTGGACAAATTCGGAAACGGAACCTTGTTGCATCCCGACCCGATGTTCACGATCGCGCCGCCGCCCTGCTCCCGCATGTGCCGCCCCGCGCGCTGCGTGCACAAAAAGCAGCCTTTCAAATTCGTGCGGATCACCTGGTCCCACTCGCTCTCCTCCAGATCGAGCAGCGGTTTCCAGGTCTGCATGCCGGCATTGTTCACCATGATGTCGAGCCGCGGGAATTGCCGCAATACCGCGCCGAACATGCGGTCCACATCGGTGGCCAGGCCCGCATCCGCCTGCACCGCCAGCGCCCGCCGGCCCAGCGCGCGCACCTCCGCCGCCGTGGCTTCGGCGCCCTCCGCGTCCCGGTGATAGTTCACCGCGACATCGCAGCCGCGGCGCGCCAGTTCGAGCGCGATGCCTTTGCCCACGCCTTTGCTGGCGCCGGTCACCAGGGCAGTTCGGGATTCGAGCGGCAGGGTCATGCATCAGATTGTAGCGCCTGTTTGACAAGCGGGCCGCCTGCGTGTCAGCCTCGTTTCATGCCCGAAGTTCTCTCCTCGCAGGACATCGTACGCTGGACCCGTGAGCTCAACTACGGTACCTGGCGCCTTCAGAAGAACTGGAATCCGCTGCACGTGGTGGATGCCGACGGCTGCTACTTCATCGACGTGAATGGCCGCCGCTACCTGGATTTCTCCTCGCAGTTGATGTGCGTCAACCTGGGCCACAAGAACCCCGCCGTCATCCGCGCCATCCAGGAGCAGGCCCGCACGCTCCCCTACATCGCGCCCGGCTACGCCACCGATGTGCGCGTGGAATTGAGCCGCCTGCTGCTCGAAGTCCTGCCCGGCGGCCTGGCTAAATTCTTCTTCACCACCTCCGGCACCGAAGCCAACGAAGCCGCCTTCAAAATCGCCCGTATGTACACCGGCCGCACCAAGATCGTGGCCCGCTATCGCTCGTACCACGGATCCACCATGGCCTCTATCGGCGCCACGGGCGACCCGCGCCGCTGGCCCGCCGAGCCCGGCGCCAAGGGCCAGGGCTTCATCTTCGCGCCCGAGGTGAACTGCTACAACTGCCCCATCAAGCATCAGTATCCGGGCTGCGACATCGCCTGCGTCGATTACCTCGAGCACATGATCGAAAATGAGAATGACGTAGCCGCCGTCCTGGTGGAACCGGTGGTGGGAACCAATGGCGTGCTCGTGCCGCCGCCCGAATATATGCCGCGCCTGCGCCGCATCTGCGACCGGCGCGGCGTGCTGCTCATCGCCGATGAAGTCATGACCGGCTGGGGCCGCACCGGCGAATGGTTCGCCATGCAGCATTGGAGCGTGGCGCCGGATATCCTGGTCACCGCCAAGGGCATCACCTCGGCCTACGTGCCGCTGGGACTGTGCGCCACCACGCAGAAGATCGCCGCCCACTTCGACGATCATTTCTTCGCCCACGGCCACACCTACGAGGCCCATCCCATGACGCTGGCGCCCGGCATCGCCGCCATCCGCGAGATGCAGCGTCTCAACCTGGTCGCCCGCGCCCGCGAAATGGGCGAGTACCTGGGCGCCAGGCTGCGCGCGCTGGCGGAGCGGCATCGCTCCATCGGCGATGTGCGCGGGCTGGGCCTGTTCTGGGCCGTCGAGCTGGTGCGCGACCGGCGCACCAAGCTGCCCTTCAACACCAAAGCCGACAAGATGGCGGGTAAGCCGCTGGTGGTGGACCAGGTAGCCGCTGCCATGATGAAGCAGGGGGTGGCCATCAATTCCTGGCTGAGCCACTTCGTGATCGCGCCCCCGTTGATCATCGAGCGCGGCGAGATCGACGCCGGCGTGGCCGCGCTCGACGACGCCCTGGCCCTCGCCGACGCGCAGATCTGATGATCACCGATTTCCGGCTCTTCGGACCCGCGCACCTGGCCATCATCGCCGCCGTTCCGGCCGCCGCGGCCGGCCTGGCATTCATCGCGCGGCGGAGCCCGCCGGCGGCGCGCCGCGTCCGCCTCGGATTGGGCCTGTCTCTCCTGGTGAACGAGCTGATCTGGTACGCCTTCAGGCTGTATCACGAAGGCTGGCGCTTTCCGGAAGGGCTGCCGCTGCAGCTCTGCGATTTCACCCTGTGGCTCACCATCGCCGCCTGCCTGTGGCAGGTCCCCTGGTGTTTCGAATTCGCCTATTTCGGCGCCGTCGCCGGCAGCGGCATGGCCGTGCTGACGCCCGATTTGTGGGCTCCCCTTTGCTCCTATCCGAGCATCTATTTCTTCCTGGCCCACGGCGGCGTGATCGTGGCCGTCCTGGCGCTGATCTGGTCGCGCCAGGCGACCCTGCGCCGCGGCGCGGTCTGGCGCGCCTTCGCCGTGCTCAACGTCATCGCGCTGCTGGTGGGAATCTTCGACGCCGTCTTCCGGACAAATTACATGTACCTGCGCCAGAAGCCGCCGGTCTCCCTGCTTAACGTCCTGGGACCCTGGCCGCTCTACATCCTGGCCGGCGACGCGCTAGCGTTGCTGCTGTTCCTGACCCTGGCGCTACCGTTTCGGCGGAAGCTTGCAGCCAGCCGCGCCAGCCAATAACCAGGTCCTCACACCCCCTTGGCCACGTCCCGATGCGTCGCCTTCGCCCGGAACCCCGCCTGCGCCAGCCGCTTCCGGATCGCGTCCGCGATCATCACCGACCGGTGATGCCCGCCCGTGCATCCGAACGCGATCGTCAGGTAACTCTTGCCTTCCCGGATATAGTGCGGAATCAGGTAAATCAGTAAGTCCGAGATGCGGTCGATGAACTCCACTGTCTGCGGAAACGACCGTATATACTGCGCCACGCTGGGATGCCGTCCGGTCAGCTTCTTGAACTTCGGAATGTAATTCGGATTCGGCAGAAAGCGCACGTCGAACACCAGGTCGCTGTCCGGCGGCACCCCGTGCCGGTAGCCGAAGCTGGTGACGTACACCATGATCTTGGCCTCCTCCCGCTCGCCTTGAAATCGCTCGTGAATGAAGTCCCGCAGCTCGTGTACCGTGAACTTCGACGTGTTGATGATCAGGTCCGCCATCGCGCGGATGGGGCCAAGCTGCCGCCGCTCGGCCTTGATGCTCTTGGCGATGGAGTTCTCCGTTCCCAGCGGGTGCGGACGCCGCGTTTCGCTGAAGCGCCGCATAATGGCATTATCGTCCGCCTCCAGGAAGATGAGCTGCGTCTTTACCAGCCCGCGAATGCGTGTGTACACGGCCGGGAAGCGCTTCAGACCTTCGCCTTCGCGCACGTCCACCACCAGCGCGGCGGCGCGCACGCTGGCCGAATCCTGCGTCAGTTCGGCGAACTTCGGAATCAGGTCCACCGGCAGGTTGTCCACGGAATAGTAGCCCAGGTCCTCCAGCGACTTGAGCACCGAGCCCTTGCCCGAGCCGCTCAGCCCGGTGATGACGACCAGTTCCGCGGGCCGCTCCGTGGCGCGGCGGCCTTTCGCCGGATCGGTCTGTTTGTCCATTCCGCGGGTCAGGCCTCGATCAGATCGAAATGGCCGTCGCGCCGGCGCACCAGCACCGCCACGCGGTCGCTCTCCGCGTCGCGATAGACCATGTAATCGGCGCCCTTCTCCATCGCCAGCAGAGCTTCCTCCAGGGTCATCGGCTTGCGCCGCTCGTGGTGGTTGACGCGGAACACCTGGTGTCCGCTCTCGGTTTCCGCCGCGGGCTCCGGAGTACTGGCCTGCGCCGCCGCCGATTCCTTGCGCGGCGTGCGCTTGTTGTCCCGCCACTTGGCGCGGACCTTGATGGTCTGCTTCTCCAGCTTCTCGATCGCCCCATGGATCGCGTTGAACAGGTCTACGTTGGATGCCACCCCCACCAGTTGATGGTTATGGTAGTTCACCGTAACTTCCGCCTGGTGCAGGTGCCGTTCCAACGACAAGATCACGTGCGCTTCCCGCTCTTCCCGCCCATCCAGCAGTTTCCTTACTTTGGCAAACTGCGCTTCGATCTTCCGGAGTTGCGCGGGAGCCAGTTCCACCTGCCTGCCTGTGTATGTGATCTTCATCTCGTCCCTCCGTACAACCGCTTCCCTGACGGACGCGGTCCGGTTACCGCAAAGTCAGGGTCGAACCCGTCTTTGGTGCGTGGACGGAATCTTCATGTCTTCCCGGTACTTGGCCACTGTACGGCGCGTGACATTGATGCCCTCCTGCTGCAGTGCCGCCGTGATCTGCTCATCGGTGAGCGGATGCGTGGCGTCCTCGTCCTCGATCATCTTTTTCACTTTGCGTTTCAGCAGAAGCAGCGGCGTATTGCCGCCCAAAGGACCCTGCACGGCTTCGGAGAAGAAATACCGCAGCTCGAAAACCCCCTGCGGCGTGTGCACGTATTTGCTCGCCACCGCCCGGCTCACGGTGGAAGGATGCACGCCCACTTCCTCCGCCACTTCCTTGATCATCATGGGCTTCAGATAATCGAGTCCGTTGGCCAGGAAGTCGGTCTGGCGGCGCACGATGGCCTGGCAGACCTTCAGGATGGTCTGCTTGCGCTGCTCGATGTTCTTCATCAACTGAATCGCCGACGTGTACCGCTCGCGCACGTAGTCGCGCACTTCCTTGGTGGCCCCGTTGTCGCGATCCAGCATGCGCCGGTACTGCGCGTTCAAGCGAAGCTGCGGCACGTCCTCGTCGTTCATCTGGATGATGTAGTCTTCCCCGTCTTTGATGAAGTAGACGTCCGGCTCCACCGTGCGCGCGCCCGCGCCGGAGTAGCGCAGGCCGGGCCGCGGATTCAGCCGGCGTATGGCCTTCACCGCGATCTCGATGTGCTCCGCCGGCCGCCCCAGCACCTTGGCCAGCTCCCGGTATTGCCGCATCTCGAGCAGCCGCAGGTGTTCCGACACGATCTGCCACGCCACCCCGCCGCGCCCGTTCATGCTTTCCAGTTCCAGCAGCAGGCATTCGCGCACATTGCGCGCCCCCACGCCCGCCGGATCGAGCGACTGCACCACCTTCAGCGCCGCCTCGATCTCCTCCGGCGTGTGATCGCCCATGGCCGCGATTTCTTCGAGCGAGGCCGAAAGATACCCGTCCTCATCCAGATTGCCGATGATCGACTCCGCCGCGTCCCGCACCTCGTCCGACAACACGCTCACGCTCAATTGCGAATGCAGATGATCGGCCAGCGTGACCGGCGCCGACAGGAAAGTCTCGAACGAAGGCTTCTCCACCGACTCCGCCGCCGGACTCTTGTAGCCGGGATCCAGATAGTCGTCGAAGAACGATCCGAAATCGATCTCGTCAAACGGATCGGTGGCCGCCGCCGGCTCCGCCGGCTCCGTCGCCGCGGTTTCCGTGGCCGCCACCGCGGTGGCCTCCGGCGTCTCCTGGAACGGCTCCGCGAACGCCTCGGCGGGAGTCTCGCCCGCAATCCCGTTGGTGTGCGCCGCCTCGCCCAGCGCCGCTTCCAAAATCTGCTGGTCGGCGGGATCGGTTACCCGCTCCGGCTCCAGCAAGGGCAGCAGTTCTTCCGGCGTGATCTCCTCGCCGGCTTCCTCCGTGGACTCTTCCAGAACCGGATTCTTGACGATCTCCTGGGTAATCATCTCCTTCAACTCCAGCCGGTTCAACTGGAGCACCGTCACCATCTGAACCAGTCCCGGAGTCAGGATCTGCTTCTGCGCAACCTTGAGTTGTAGCGATGGCCGAAGCATGCTCACAAGATTATGATAACACCCAAGCCCGCGCCGCTCGCCAGTACTGGCCGTTGGTTAAACAGTCCTGCGCCCGCGCCAAAGGCCTTCTCCAGGCCCGCCCGCCGCTCCTCCCGGGGCTTCCCGCCATCGTCGTATAAAATAGTCCCATGCTCCGGTATGTCTGTCTGATTCCCGCCTCTCTCGCCGCCATCGCCCTCGCCGGCGATTCGCACCTCGGCGACCTCCATCAATTGACGCACGGCGGGCAGAACGCCGAAGCCTACTGGGCTCCCGACGGCAAGCGCCTCATCTTCCAGTCCACCCGCCCGCCCTACCCGTGCGACCAGATGTTCATCATGAACGCCGACGGCTCCGGCCAGCACCTGGTATCCACCGGCAAAGGCCGCACCACCTGCGGCTATTTTCTGAAAGACGGCCGCCACATCATCTACGCCTCCACCCACGCCGCCGGCGATGCCTGCCCAACGCCTCCCGATCGCAGCCACGGTTACGTCTGGGGCGTCTTCGCCGGCTACGACATCTACCTGGCCACCGATACCGGTAAAATCCTGAAGCGCCTCACCAACACGCCAGGCTACGACGCCGAGGGCACCGTCAACTGGAAAACCGGCACCATCGTTTACACCTCGCTGGCCTCCGGCGATCTGGACCTGTGGACCATGCGCGCCGACGGCTCGCGCAAACTCCAGATCACCCGCCAGGCCGGCTACGATGGCGGCGCCGTCTTTTCGCGCGACGGGACCAGGCTCGTGTGGCGCGCCAACTATCCTAAAACCGCCGCCGATATGGCCCGCTACAAGACGCTGTTAGCCCAGAACGTGACCGCCCCCATGAAAATGGAGATCGTCATCGCGGATGCCGATGGCAGCCACGCCCGCACCATCACCAACTTCGGCTGCGCCAGCTTCGCCCCCACCTTCACCCCGGACGGCCGCAAAATCCTGTTCGCCTCCAACAAGCACGCCTGCGACACCCGCCGTTTCGAGTTGTATATGATGAACCTCGACGGCAGCGGCCTGGAGCAGGTCACCGATTTCGGCGGCTTCACCTCCTTCCCCGAATTCTCGCCCGACGGCAAGACCCTGGTCTTCTGCTCCGACCGCGGCGCCAAGGAGAAGTACGAATTCAACATCTTCACTGCCGCCTGGCACTGAGCCGCCGGGATACGGCGAATTCCAGGCCGCGTTTGATATCGCCACCCTGACCTCTTTGTGCGCACTCGCCCCGCTGCGGGATGCGCAATTCTTCGGGCAGGTGTACATTGATCCACGGTGCTGTTGTGGGGCCCGGAGAGATCGATCTGGCGCCCGGCGCCATGTATGCTCAAATCGCCGGTCAGCGCGACGGGTTCCAATCCGGCGAGCACTTCCGCGAATGCCGTTTACAGCCAAACAAATAGTCGGCGGCGATAGGGCCAAGTGCCGCGGCGTCGACAGACCGCCGGGGCCGCTAAGCGCTCATGCGGAAGGGCGTTCAAGGTCCAGGGCAAAAGCCAATCTTGCGTTCAAGACGGACGCTTGGCAAAGACCCTAATCCCTGAACATTCGCAACGGATTCACGATCAAGAAAGGGAAGCCGCGGCAATGGCACTTCGTACGGACTATTTCTCCGCTGGCCGGTGAGAGGCACGTACAATACGAGAGCCCGTGGCGGGTCGGGATCGTGGCGGGAAACGATGACGACGGGAACGCGTTTTGGCGGCGAGTCCCAGGTCGGCCAGCCAGATCTCACCGGGTTGGGGGTTCATCGAGCAGGTCGAGGACCTCCTGTTCGGCCGCGCGCGAGCGCGCCACATCAAGGACGTCGTGATCGGCGAGTTCTATGACCTCCGTGATGCGCTCCCTGGCTTCGGCCGCAGTCTCCGGCTTCCACTCGCGTAGCCGGGCATCGAGCTTCTCCGCCAATGTGTCCATGGCTGCCCTCGCTCCTAGTTTAGCGCAGGCGGCATCCGTGACCTCGCGACGTACGACACCGAGGGCGCCAGGCAGTGCGTGAAACGTAGCAAACGCGGCATGGGCAACCTCCCTGAGGCGCGAGAGGAAATCCGGCGCGCCATTGCCTTGACGCATAACCTGCGCGAGCAGGAATTGCTGACGCAGAGACTCAAGCCGATGGAGAAAGCCGCCCCGTCAACTTAGGCGTGGCGTACAACACCCATCTAGCCAGTTTGACGAGGCGGACGCTCGATCCTCGGGACGAATACCCCAACGGGAGGCGGCTCAGTAGTCCAGTGTAACTTTCGCCGCGGCGGCCGTTCCACCATAGCTGCATTGCGGCGTAAGGCCCGAGGCCCACAGATCGATTGACCAGCTCGGGCTGGAGATCTTGACGAACTTGTCGTTATACAGTCCTAAACTCGAGAATGAGAGCGCGCCATTTGAGGGGTAGTCGCCGCATTTAACAACGTTGTAGACCTCCACCGCGCCGGCGAACGCCCAATTGAACGTCTGCCCCTCGCTGGGCGTGTTGCTCAGCTTCGTACTCTTCCCCGTGGTTACATCCTTGGTTGTCACGTTCCACTTGGAACAGGACAGCGTTCCCGCGCTGCAAGTGCTCTTGATTGTGCCTTGTATCTTATCGCCCGAGCTGACACTCACCGGTGAGCTCTCTACCGTAATGCCGCTTGGGCAGCAGTTCCAACTGGCAATACCCCATGCCGAACCAAAATCGGAATTCCACCCCAACACAGGCTGAAGAATACTCACAACGTCGTTCGTGTCCTCCAGACCGGGGAAGAAATACAGCGTTTGGCCATGATTGGCGGACGGCTTTGGCGGCACGGTCCAGTTTGCACTGAGCTCGCCGTACGAGCTGCTCGTGGTGACATCCGCGGATTCAATCCAGCTATGGCTGATGGTCGGAGGCTGTCCCCCTGCGCCGCCTGCGATCACCATCTCTCCGCGCGCCGTGTAATGCGGATAACTGCAGACTGCCAGTGTCTCGAGAGTACCATCCGCATGTTGTATGATACGCCCGTCCGACAACAGAGTCTCTCCTTCCGCTAACTGCAGAACACAGGATGGATGGAAATAGCCGAAGGGAGTGATCACATAGCCCTCTGGCACTTCCGGCGGCCGGTTCGGCCCTGCCGGCGCCTGGGCATAAGCCGCTGTCAATGAAAAAAATGCCAGCGACAGGACCGCCACCGCAGCCTTGCCGGCAGCCTTACGGTTGATCCCGTCGAGGCGTAACCTCCGTTGTTTGCTCTTCATGAGTGACATCGCGTAATCCCCTCTCCGCAGCAGAATACCGGTAACGTCATCAGTCGCACACCGCATAAGTGTGTAGTATTATACCCGGCTTCGCGCCGGCTGAGGGACGTGAGAAGCCGCCATCCCTACATAAACGGATGGGACAAGCGCGCTCGAGCCGCGCCGCGCCGTTCTGCAGCGCGAGGGCCGGTGGATCTGCCGCCAAAAACGCCGGTCACGGCCGTCCGGCCCGGCTAACCCCTCCCGATCCAATCCCCAACCCGGCTCCCGCCCTATCGCCGCGCGCCGGGGCGTGCTACCGTACCTCCGGGTAATCGCCCCGCGTCCGCTGGCCCAACTCCAAAAAACCATGCCCGATTCTGCCCAAATCGAAATCCGCCGGACCTCCTCCCCAATTCCGGAACTGCCTCCCAACACCTTAAAAACAAATGCCATACACGAAGTTGGCTTTGAATCGTCAAATATCTCCCGCACCGCCCCCGCGCACCCGCCGCCCGGCCCAAACAAATGCGTCCGCCCGCCCCTCCCCCGCGTAATACTATCTGAGTGGACAAGTCCATGCGCCTCTGGCTAGTCATCCTGTTTTCGCCTGTTCTTCTCCTCGCCGCCGACCCCACCGTCGATCAGATCATGGCCCGCGTCGCCGAAAACCAGGCCCGCGCCCAGGAAATGCGCCGCGCCTACATCTACAATCAGAAGGTCCTGGCGCGCTTCACCCGCTCCAACGGCAAACTGGCCCGCGAGGAAAAACTGGAGTTCGTCGTCACTCCCACCCCCACGGGCATCGACAAAAAACTGACCCACTGCGAGGGCAAACTCCAACGCCACGGCCAGACCATCACCTATAACCAGCCGGGCGAGATCCACGGTGACATGGACATCGACGGCGATCTGATTCGCGACATGGTCAACGACACCACCGGCGACAAGGACACCAAGGACGGCATCGCCCACGACCTGTTTCCCCTCACCGCCAAAGAGCAGGAGAAGTACGACTACACGCTCGAAGGCCGGGAGGACTATCACGGCCGGCCGGTCTATCGCATCGCCTTCCGTCCCAAGCCCCACGCCGACGACGCCGATTGGAAGGGCGACACACTGATCGACGTCGCGGAGTGCCAGCCGCTGGTGGTCAATACGAAGTTGGCGTTCAAAATCCCGGCGGCCGTGAAGATCCTGCTGGGGACCGATATCAAGGGCCTGGGCTTCTCGCTTACTTACCAGAAGTTCGACGACGGCCTGTGGTTCCCCGTCAGCTATGGCGGCGAATTCCATGTGCGGGCGGTCTTCTTCTACGCCCGCAATATGTCGATCTCCATGGTCAACAGCGGATTCATCCGCTCCAATGTGACCAGCCAGATCACGTACCATACAGGAGAGAAGTGACTGCCTTGCAAATGCCCCAGCGGACGCCCCCGCCGCCGCCCGCCATGGATTTCGCCGGCCTGGTCCGGCAGCATCAGGCCATGGTGTTCAGCATCGGCTGGCACGTGCTGCGTGACCGCGCCGTCGCCGAAGAGTTGGCCCAGGATGTGTTCCTGTCCCTGCACCAGCACCTGGACACCCTGGAATCGCCCGAGCATGTGCTATTCTGGCTGCGCAAAGTGACCAGCAATCGCGCGCTGGATGTGCTGCGGCGGCGCCAGCGGCGGCCCATGGTCAGTCTGGAGAACGCGCCCGAACCGGTGGCGGTGTCGTCCACCGGCGACCCGATCCTGGGTGCGGCCTTGCGGAAGTTGGTGGCGGCGCTGCCGGAGAAGGCGCGCGCCATCGTGGTTTTGCGCTACCAGGAGGATTTGGATCCCACCGAAATCGCCGGGATCCTGGACATCCCGGTGGGCACGGTCAAGAGTCAACTGCAGCGGGCGCTCGCGCTGTTGCGTGAAAAGATGTCCCGCACTTTAGGGGAGATCGGTTTATGAATCTGGATGACGAACTCAGGTCGGCTTTGCGGCGGCGCGAGCCCTCGCCGGATTTTACGGCGCGTGTGCTGGCGCGGGTCAACGCCGCGCCCGTGCGCCGTCCGGCGCGCGCCTGGACCCGCTGGGTGGCGGCCATGGCTGCGTCGCTCCTGTTAACTGCCGGCGCGCTGGAATACCGCCACTACCGGGGCGAACGCGCCAAGGCCGAGTTGATGCTGGCCGTGCGCATCACCGCCAGCAAGCTCAACAAGGCCCAAAAGAAGGTCCAAATGCTGACGCATCGGAGTAACTCATGAAAATCGCCGCATGGCTGATCGCCTTGGGGCTGATCGCCGGACTGGCGCCCGCCCAGCAGGTCAAGTGGAACTATGACCGGCTGGCCGCCAAAGCCTCCGACACCGTCGACGTGTCTCTGAGCGGATCGCTGCTGCGGTTCGCCACCAAGTTCTTTTCCGACGAAGACAAGGACGAAGCCAAGGTCAAAAAACTGGTCGCCAGCCTGCAAGGCATCTACGTCAAGAGCTTCGAATTCAAGAAGCCCGGAGATTACACCCCCGCCGATGTGGAATCCTTCCGCGCGCCGCTCCGTGCGCCGGATTGGGAGCGCATCGTCGGCGTGCACAGCAGCGAGGACGGCGAAACCGTGGAGGTCTACCTCAAGAACGCCGCCAGCGGCGGCGTCGGCGGCCTCGCCATTATTGCCACCGAACCGAAAGAAGTCACCCTGGTCAATATCGTCGGCAATATCGACCTCGACACCCTCAGCGAGCTCGGCGGCCATTTCGGAATTCCGGACGTGGATGTCGAAAAGGGCGGGAAAAAGAAGTAGCCTGTAAGTGATGCGCAAGTACCTGGGGCCGGCCCTTGTCTTCGGCGGCCTGCCCGCGGTCAACCTGGCCTTCCACTTGGCCACCCTCCACGGATATGGCATCTTCCGCGATGAGCTTTATTACCTGGCGTGCGGCCGCCACCTGGCCTGGGGTTACGTCGAGTTTCCGCCCCTGATCGCCGTGCTGGCCCGCGCCGTCACCTCGCTGTTGGGCGAATCCCTGTTCGCCGTCCGCCTGCTCCCGGCCCTCGCCGGCGCCGCCCTGGTGCTCCTGACGGCCCTTATCGCGCGCGACCTGGGCGGCGGACGCTTCGCCCAGTTCCTGGCCGGCCTGGCCGTCATCGTCACCCCCTGTTGGATGAGCCAGCATCATATTCTGAATACCAATGCCTTCGATCCTCTCTTCTGGGGCGGCTGCGCCTGGCTGCTGATTCGCATCCTCAAGACGGGCGATTCGCGCTACTGGCTGGGCTTCGGCGCGGTCGCCGGCCTGGGACTGCTGAACAAGCACGCCATGCTCTTCTTCGGCTTCGGCATCGTCCTCGGCCTGCTGCTGACTCCGGCCCGCCAGGTCTTCCGCCAGCGCCATCTCTGGCTCGGCGGCGCGCTGGCCTTCCTCATCTTTCTCCCGCACCTGGTCTGGCAGATCCGGATGGGCTGGCCCACCCTCGAGTTTCTCGAAAACGCGGTGAAGTACAAGAACGCCATCTTCACTCCCTGGCAGTTCTTCGCGTCCCAATTGATGCTCACCGGCGCCGCCGTTCCGGTATGGATCGCCGGGCTCTGGTTCTTCTTCCGCCCGCGCGGCCGGCCCTACCGCTCCCTGGGCTGGACGTTTCTGATCGTCTACGTGACCCTCTTCGTGCTGCGCGGCAAAGGCTACTACCTGATGCCGATCTATCCCATGTTGCTGGCCGCCGGCGCCGTGCTGCTGGAGGAAGCCGCCGCCCCGCCCCGCCGGCATTGGCTCCGGCGCGCCCTGACCGCCGCCATGCTGGTCACCGGTGTCATAGCCGCGCCCCTGGCGGTCCCGCTGCTGCCGGTGGAGACCTTCATTCGATATGCCGCCGTGGTGGGGATCCAGTATGTCGACGAGAGACATCAGATGGGCCGCCTCCCCATGTTCTACGCCGACATGTTCGGCTGGCAGAACATGGCGGAACAGGTTGCCGCCGTTTTCCACCAGCTCTCCCCCGATGAGCAGGCCCACACCGCCATCTTCGGCCAGGATTACGGACAGGCCGGCGCCATCGACTACTTCGGCCCGCGCCTCGGATTGCCCCACGCCATCAGCGGACACAACAATTACTATCTATGGGGTCCTGGCCCGGTCGATCCGCAAGTGGTGATCGTCATCGGCGGCGGCGGGACAGGCGCCCGCAAGCTGTTCGCCGATGTACAGCCCGCCGGATTGATCGTGGACCCCAACGCCATGCCCTACGAGAGCAATCTGACCATCTGGGTCTGCCGCCGGCCCAAAATCTCGCTGCGCGAGTATTGGCCCCACCTCAAGCACTACATCTGAGCCGGCGTCTCTAAGCCAGGGGCTCCCCGATCAGATCCGCCACGATGCGCCGCAGCGTATCGTTCAACTCGCCGCGCGCATCCAGCCGCATCCCCTGCGTGGCGATGGGGTCGCCGATCCGCAGCGTCACCGCCTGCGGCCGCACGTGAAACGACTGCATGGGCAGCACCTGCCGCGTCCCGATGATGCCCACCGGCACCACCGGCACGCCGGCCTTGATCGCCAGGTAGGTGGCGCCTTCTTTGAACACCCGCAATGCCCCCGGCGAGCGGCCGCCCTCCGGAAACAGCACCACCGAAAGGCCGCGGTCGCGCACCAGCTTCGCCGCTTCGCTCAAGCTCTTGAGCGACGCCCGCGGATTGTCGCGCGCTACCGGCAGATGCCCCGCCCGCCGCAGGTGGCCGCCCAGCAGCGGGATCCGGTACAGGCCCTTCTTGGCGAAAAAGCGGAGCTGCCGCGGGATGTACGCCAGCAGCACCGGGATGTCCATGTAGCTGCGGTGATTGGCCACCACCACGCACGGCCCGCTGGGCAGTTTCTCCAAGCCCTCCACGCGCACCCGCACGCCGCTCACCGCCAGCAGTACGCGGCCCCAGGCCCGCGCCAGCGCATGCTGTGTCCGCCCGCTCTGGTCGAACGTCGAGGCCAGCAATGACAGAGTGCCCAGGATCAACGTGGCCAGGATGATCAGAGGATCGATGAGAAGGTAGGCCCGCAGGCGGCTCAGCAACATGGCCCGAAGCGGGAGTATAACATCCCGGACCCCAGGCCTACGGCGTGACGGTAAAGACTGTCCCGGCCCCCGCGGTGCCACCCATCTTGGTGGTGCCGTAGAGAGTCCCATCCCCGCCCACCGCCAGGGAGCCGATCGGATAGTTGCCGTCCACGCCGCCGAAGCTGTGCAACACGGTCTCCGCCCACATGCCGCCGTCATAGGTCGGCGGCGCTAACGAGAACACCGTGCCCATACCGCTGGCACCGCCGTTGGCGGTCGTCCCGTACAACACGGATTGTCCGCCGGCGTTGGTGCCGACGACTACTCCGGACAGCGGATTGATTCCTTGGCAACTGACTCCGAATCCGAACAAGACAGTCTCGGTCCACGGGCCGCCGGGGGAGGAGGGCGGAGCGAGAGAGAACACCGTGCCGCCGTTGGCCGGGCCGCCGTACGCTGTCGTCCCAAACAGCACCCCGTCCGGGCCGACGGCCAGCACACCCTGCGGATTGGCCCCGTCCGTCCCGCTGAAGCTGTGGACCACCGCTTCGGTCCACGCGCCGCCGGGTGCGGCTGGAGGCACCAGCGCAAAGACCGTGCCTGCGCCGCTCGTCCCGCCATAAAAGGTGACGCCGTAAAGCACACCGTGGCTGCCCGCCACCAGGCCGGCAAACGGCGTCGATCCGTCGCCCGTGCTGCTGAATCTGTGCAGCAGCGTCTCGGACCACGTGCCGGTCATGGCTCCGGATTGGGGCGGCGTCAGGGCGAATGCCGTCCCGCAACCGTTCTGTCCGCAATTCGTGCTGGTGCCGCCATTGGCCGTCGTGCCGTATAGTGTCGGTAAGCTTCCGCTGCCTTTGCCCACCACCAAGCCGGCCCAGGGATAGGCGCCGTTCCGTCCGCGGAAGGAAAACAGCACGTTCTCCACCCAGCCCGCGCCGGGCGCTGCCGGCGGAACCAAAGCGTACACCGAACCCGTGCCGTCCGTTGTCCCGCCTACTTCGGTCGTACCGTATAGCACGCCGCCCGGACCGATCGTCACTCCCCCCAACGGCGAACCGCCATCGCCGGTGGTTGTATCAAAACCATGGAGTACCGTCTCCGTCCACGTACCGCCCGATAGGGCCGGCGGCTTCAGCGAAAAGACTGTGCCGCAGCCGAAGACATCGCCGCACGCCGTGTTTCCGCCCTCGCTCGTCGTGCCGTAGAGGGTGCCGTTCTTTCCGATCACCACGCCAGCGGCAGGCGCCACCCCATCCCCGGACGCCGTCCCAAAGTTATAGATGGTGGTGAACGTTTGGGCGGCGAGCGGAACGGCAGGCGCAATTAAGAGGAAAAGAGCCGTTATCGGCCGGCGGCGCATCGACAGAAAGCACTCCTGCCGAAATTCTATATGATTTCATCTGCAATTTGTTATATTATTTTGTCAGTCGAGATATATCGTTGTTGTTGTTAACTTAAGCTAGCAACAGCGCCCGCGCCTCGCCTACCAGGAACAGAGATCCCGTTACAAAAATAACCTTACCCGCGTCTGCCGGCGCCGCCAGTTCCAGGGCGGATCTCAGGTCGGGCGCCGTTTGGACTGACTCGTGATCCGCCAGGGCGCGAATGGATTCCGGCCGCGCCGCGCGCGCCTGTCCCGGCGCCGTCACGATCACATGCCCGGCCAGCGGGAAGAGAATCGCCGCCATTTCAAACACAGCCTTGTCACGCATGGCGCCATAAATCAGCCAGACTCGCTCCCGACTGTAGAAGCGTTCCACATACTTCGCCAGCGCGCGCGCGCCCGCCGGATTGTGTGCGCCGTCCAGAATAATCTCCGGATTGGCGGACACCAGTTCCAACCTTCCCGGCCAGACTGTACGTGCTATACCCGCGCGAATTCTGTCGTCCCCGGCTCCCAGGCGCTGCAGCGCGGCGATGGCCGTCCGCGCATTTTCGACCTGGTGCTCGCCCGCGAGCGGGCAGCGCAGCGGCGATCCGTTCCAGAGAAACGAACTCCCGCGCGCGTCGAGCGCCAGTTTCTCGATGGCGGTCTCACCGCTGCGCGTGACTCCGATACGCAGGTCGCGGGCGCGCCCTTCCAACACCCGGGCTGCTTCCTCCCGTTGCGCCGCGAATACCGCCGGAACACCAGGCTTCAAAATCCCGGCCTTCTCCCCGGCGATCGCCGTCAGGCTCTTGCCCAGATACGCTTCATGGTCGAAATCGATCGGCGTGATCACGCACAGTTCCGGGGTAACTGCGTTGGTGGCATCCAACCGCCCGCCCAAGCCGACTTCCAGTACCGCCAGCTCGACGCCGCACTCTCGAAACAGCATCAGCGCCATAGCCGTGACACACTCGAAGTAAGTGGGGTGTAAGTCGATCTGTTCGGTGCGCAGCAGATCTTCCGCGCAGCCATGTACCTGGTCGAAAGCGGCCGTGAACTGCGCGGCGCTCACCGGCTGCCCGGCGATCTGAATGCGTTCCGTGGGCTCCACCAGGTGCGGCGAGGTGAAAAGCCCCGTGCGATATCCGGCGGCCCGCAGACCGGACTCGATCATCGCGCACGTCGAACCTTTGCCGTTGGTGCCGGCCACGTGCACGATCCGGTAGGCCCTCTGCGGATGGCCCAGCGCGTCCAGCAGCGTGGAGATCCGCTCCAGGCCCAGTTTGGCGGTGCGGATCTCGTTGCCCAGCGCGTAAAGGAAGCGGACCGAATCGGGATAAGTCATGCAGGCGGCCGCGGACCGACGCAATTCCGCGCGGATCGTGCCTTAGTCCATGAGAAAGCGCAGCGAAGTGGCAATATAGCTCTTCAACTCCAGGCGTGGCACGACCGCGTCCAGCATGCCGTGCTTCAACAGAAACTCCGCGCGCTGGAACCCTTCGGGCAGCTTCTGCCGGATGGTCTGCTCGATCACTCGCGGCCCGGCGAACCCGATCAGCGCGCCCGGTTCGGCGATGTTCAGATCGCCCAACATGGCGTAGCTGGCCGTGACGCCGCCGGTGGTGGGATCAGTGAGCACGCTGACATAGGGCAGGCGGGCTTCGTCCAGGCGCATCAGCGCCGCCGAGATCTTGGCCATCTGCATCAGGCTGACGGCGCCTTCCTGCATGCGCGCGCCGCCGGACGCCGAAACGATCACCAGCGGCCTTTGCCGCGCAATCGACCGCTCGATGGCCCGCGTAATCATCTCGCCCACCACGCATCCCATGCTGCCGCCGATGAAGCGCGGCTCCATGGCGCAGATGTGTACCGGACGCCCCGCCATCACACCCCCGGCCGAAACCAGCGCATCGGAAAGCGACGTGGCCGCCTTCATGCCGTCCAGCCGTTCGCGGTACGGCTTGGAGTCGAAGAAGTTCAGCGGATCCGCCGAGCGCAGGCCCGTATCGAAGGTCTCGAAATCGCCGTCGAAGAACAGCTTTAAGCGCGAAACCGCGTCCATGCGCATGTGCGCGCTGCATTTCGGGCACACGTTCCAGTTGGATTCCAGATCCTTCTTCCAGATGATCTGCCGGCAGCCGTCGCACTTCAGCCACAGGCCTTCGGTCTTCAGCTTGCGCGCGGCTTCATTGATGGGCTCGACCTTCTGCGGCTTGGATTCTTCTTTCTTGAACCAGGACATGTCAATTGGATTACGTTAGCGCGGGTAAGGATGCCCCCGCAAGGTGGTGAACGCCCGGTAGATCTGCTCCGCGAGCATGGCGCGCGCCAGTTCGTGCGGAAAAGTCATCCGCGAAAGCGAAAGCAGCGTATCGGCGCGCGCGCGCCAGGCGGCCGGGAGGCCATCGGCGCCGCCCACCACGAAAACCAGGTCGCGGCCCGTCATTTCGGCCTGCGAGACTACGGCCACCAGCGCCGCCGTATCCATCGCCTTTCCCGCGGGGTCCAGCAGCATATGGCGCGCCGCGGGATGCCGGGCCCACGGGTCGAAACGGTCGGGACGAACTTCGCGCATCTCGCAGGCGCCATAGCGTCCCGCGCGCTTTACAAAATCCGCGGCGATAGCATTGGCGTGCGGGTCCCGCGGCTTGCCGATGTAGTACAGGAAGACCTTCACTCCGGCGGAATTTCCACGGCCCGCGCGTTGCGCCAGAGACGCTCCAGGTCGTAATACGCGCGGGATTTGGGCGCGAAGATGTGCACCAGGAAGTCGCCGTAATCGGCCAGAATCCACTCCGCCTGCGTATACCCCTCCACGCTGTTGGGCAATTCTCCGTGATGCTTCAGGCGGAGCCCCACCTCGTCGGCGATGGCCTGCACGTTGCGCGCATTGGCGCCCGTGCAGATGACGAAGTAATCGGCGAAGGACGTCACGCCGCTCAAGTCCAGCACGCGGATGTCAGTTGCTTTTTTGGATTCGGCGGCCCGTACGGCCACCAGCCAGGATGGGGTTTGGGACTTTGTCGCAGCCAGGCCGGAATCTCTCGGGTCAACCTTTGTCAGAACACGCTCCTGCTCGTATCGTACTACGCGCGCGCCCGCCATGGAGCATCCAACTGCGCTGCCGTAATACAATAGATGTATCTTTTCCATGCGTCTTCTTTTTGTAACGTTGGCTACAGTCGCGCTCTGCGCGGCGCCGCCGGCCGACGATCCGGAGGTTCTGCGGGCGCGGCTGAATATCGCGCGTCTGCGTGCCCTGGCGGATGCCGGCGCCATCCCGCGCGCGCAGGTGGAGAAGGCGGAAGACGACTTGGCCGACGCGCAGGATCTGGCCGTATTACGCCGCACGATGGGCAGCAACGACCTTTCCGAGCAGCAGGCCGGCGCAATGGTGGTCGCCGCCCGCGACCGGCTCGACCGCCGGCAAAAACAGCTCGCCAAAATGCGCGGCATGGTGGAGGCGGGCATCGCGGCGAAGAACGAGTTGCAGCCCTTCGTCGAACAGGCCGATTTCGCGCAGAACGAATACGATCTGGCGGTATCCCGCGCCAGGATCTGCCAGGAGTTGGCTGAGATGGCCCGCGCCGAACAGGCCCGGCAGTTTGCGCGGCCGAACGCATCCGGCGCAGGCGACAAAGACGCCGTGCACTTCGATGGTTCCGGGACCTTCACGCCGGAACAGTTCCAGGCCCTGTCGGCGGCCTACGACCGGCGTTTTTCCAAGCCGCTGCCGGTGAGCGCCCTGGGCGAGACCGCCGTGCATCGGGCCCTCGGCTTCGATCATCGCGGCCGCGTGGACGTGGCCTTGAATCCCGACACTACCGAGGGCCGCTGGCTGCGCCAATACCTGGAAGCGCGGCGGATCCCCTATTTCGCCTTCTGGCACGCCGTCGCCGGAAAAGCCACCGGCGCCCACATTCACATCGGGCCGGAAAGCACGCGCCTGACCGCGGCGGCGGATTAGGTACCGGCGTTGAGTTCGCTGCGCGTCCTTCTTTCCGAAGCCCAGATCCAGGCCCGCGTGCGCGAGATGGGCGCGCAAATCGATCGCGACTACCCGGACGGCACGCTGCACCTGATCTGCATCCTGAAGGGCGCCTGTTTCTTCCTGGCCGACCTGGCACGCGCCCTGCGCCGGGACGCCTTCGTGGACTTCATGGGTATCTCCAGCTACGGCAAAGGCACCACCACTTCGGGCGAAGTGAAGGTGACCAAGGACCTGGATATCTCCGTGGAAGGCGCCGACCTGCTGATCGTGGAGGATATCGTGGATAGCGGCGTAACCCTGAATTACCTGGTGCACCTGCTGGAACAGCGCAAGCCGCGCTCCATCCGCATCGCCGCCCTGCTGGACAAGCCGGAACGGCGGCGGCGGCCCGTCCAGGTGGCCTACGTGGGCTTCCAGATCCCCGACGAGTTTGTGGTCGGCTACGGCCTGGATTACGCCGAGCATTACCGCAATCTGAGGGACGTTTGTATTCTGGACACGGAACCCTGACAGGCCCGTTCGCACACCCGGTGCTAAACTGCGTGGGGAGGTGTTATGAGAACGACGATCGGGTTGCTTACGGTTTTGGGCATGCTGTGCTTCCCCTCTCTGGCGCAGCGTAAAAACGACGAGCACCACGGCGGCGAGAGCCACAAAGTAGGCGGCGGATACGTGCCCAAGCACGGCCCCGCGCCGGTGAAGGCTCCCCCGCCCCACAACAACCTGCAGCCCGCCACGCGCAGGTTCGCGGATCAGCCTAACCATCCCGAAGCGCCCCACGTACACGCCAACGGACAGTGGGTAGGCCACGACACCGGCAGGGCGGACGTGCGCTTTCATCTCGACCGTCCCTGGGAGCACGGACGTTTTCCCGGCCGCATCGGCCGAGGCCACATCTACCGGCTGGTCGGCGGCGGTCCCAGCCGTTTCTGGTTCGGCGGATTCTTCTTCAACGTCGCGGAGCCGGACCTGGGCTTCTGCGCCGACTGGCTTTGGGGCTCCGACCAGATCGTGCTCTATGACGATCCGGATCACATCGGCTGGTACCTGGCCTACAACGTCCGGCTGGGAACCTACGTGCACGTGATGTATCTGGGTAGTTAGCGGTCGTTCGCCCGCACCGAAGCGCGCACGGCGCGCTCGAACGCCCAACTGCGGATGTGATTGATCTGTTCCTTCATGGTCCGCGAGAGCGGGACGATGCTGACCGCCACGCTGAGCAGATCGTCTTCGGTCATCTCGCGGTCCGCCAGCTTGGCCTTGGTCAGCGCGGAGACCACGCACTGCTCGATCTCGGCGCCGGTCCAGCCCACGGTGAACTGGGTGAACTGCTCCAGGTGGAAACCGGCCGGATCGACGCCCCGCCGGCGGAGGTGGATCTTGAAGATCTCGATGCGCTCCTCTTCGAGCGGCAGGTCCACGAAGAACACTTCGTCAAAACGGCCTTTGCGGATCATCTCCGCCGGCAGCAGATCGATGCGGTTGGCGGTGGCGGCCACGAACAGGCCGCGCGTCTTCTCCTGCATCCAGGTGAGGAAGAAGGCGAAGATGCGCCCCTGCTCGCCGCTCGATTCGGTCGAGGTAATGCCCATCTCGATTTCGTCGAACCAGAGCACCGCCGGCGCCATGTCTTCCAGCATCCGGCAGGCGGCCACGAAAGCGCCTTCCGGCTTGCCATGCCGGCCGGAGAAGATCTCGATCATGTCGATGCGATACAGCGGCAGTTCGAAATGCGAGGCGATGGCCTTGACCGACAGGCTCTTGCCGCAACCGGGGATACCCATCATCAGCAGCCCCTTGGGCACGATTTCGGCACTGAGCGTATCGCGCAACTGAAACAGCTTGCGGCGTTCGATCAGCCACTTCTTCAAATTCTCGAGACCGCCGACGTTATCCAGGCTGCCGCCCTCGGCAATAAACTCGATGTACCCGCTGCGATTGACCAGCAGGCGCTTTTCCTCCAGCAGGGCGCGGATCGATTCCGGCCCCAGCCGCGGGCTGGCGGCCAGCGCCCGGCGCAGCGCGTAGCGCGACTCGTCGAGGGTCAGCCCCTGTAGGGCGCGGGCCATCTGTTGCAGGGCGGCCTCCCCGGGACCGCCGCCGGGAATTTCGTCGCGCAGAAAATCGGCCAGCTCCACCACGTCCGGCGGGCGCAGTTCCAGGAACAGCAGGTTGCGCTCCACCTCCTCCGGAATGGCTTTCACCGGCGAGCTGATCACGATGAACTTGCGCCGGTCGCGGCAGCTTTCGTAGAGATCGCGCAGGCGCCGGCGGGTCTCCGGCGATTCGCGCAACGGCTCGTGGAAATCCTTCAGATGAAAGATGGCGGCGTCCGCGTGCGCGGCAATAAAATCGAGCGCGCCGCGGGGCGATTGCGTGCCGGGCTGCGCCTGCGCGCCATCCGCGCACAGGCCTTCGGTCAGGCTCCAGGTGAAGACCGGCAGCGGCGGCCGCGCGTGGGCGCTGACCTCCGCCAGGATGCGGACCACGCGCTGTTCCTCGGAGGAGCGCACGTAAGTCAGCGGCCGTCCGGAGTCGAAGGTCTCGCGCAGGGTGCGCGCGGCGCGGCTCTCCTGGCGCTCTTGTCCGGCGATGATCACGGAGGACACTCTTCATTATGGACGTAGCGGAGCGCGGGAAAGTCGACAACCGCCACGCCGGCATCCGGCTTTGCAAACCGGGAAGCCGCTGTTAGACTGGCCCGATGCGCAAAATCCTGGTTTCTGCCTGGCTGGCCGCCGGCGCCTGCGGTGCTGGCCGCCCAGACCGCCGACGTGGCGCAACGCCCTGGCCGGACGAGCGCTCGGCTCCACGCCCATGCTGGCGGATCTGCAGGAGCTGTGCGATCGCATCGGCGGCCGCCCGGCCGGTTCGCCCGCCTGCGAACGAGCCATCGCGTGGGCGGCGGCGAAACTCAAAGCCGCGGGCGCCGACACCGTGTCGCTCGAATCCTTCTCCATCCCCCACCGTTGGGTACCCATCAGCGCGGAAGCCAGTTGCCTGGCGCCGGTACCCAAATGAGCCGGCTAGTGTCCCACGTATCCGACCTCGGTCAGCGGACTGCTCGACGGATTGTAGCCCCCCACCATTTGGCGCTTGGAGTTGACCCCGAAGGCGTAAGTATCGGCGGCGCCGAAGACATCAGCCTGCGCGAAGCTGCCCTTGGTGAAGAGGAAGCCATGCCAGACGCCCGCGGTATCCACGGCGTTGAAGACGATCTGGCCGTGGGAGTTGATGCCGCGAGCCTTGGATTGCGCCATTCCGGGTACGTTCAAAATCCGGATTTTGCCGGCTTGCTGCACGGCTCCGTTGTACTCGAACACATTGTTCAACCACTCGAAGGTGATGGTGCCGCCGTCGTTGATGCCGATGGCCAGGGTAGCGTAGGCGCCGGGCACATCGATGGTCGTAAAGGTGTTCGCGGCTACGCTATACAGGAAGCCGTGCTGGCCCACGTCGTCGGCAAACGAACCCACGACCTGGCCCACGTTGTTCAGGCCGTACGTGGTGGTCCCCGCGGTGGCGCCCGGGTTGGCGATAGAGAGGTATGTCGATCCGTCGAACAGGAAGCCTTGCCCCCAGGTGGCGAGGGAGGACGATCCAATGATCTGGCCGGCGTTGTTGATGCCCCAGCAACTGGTGCCTTTGCCAGGTCCGGTGCCCACTTCGTGGGGATCCACGATTTGCGTCGTGGTGGCGCCGGCGATCATCACGCAATGCGCTGTGCCGTTGATGTCCGTAAAGTTGACCACCATGGTTCCGGAGTCGTTAATGCCGGTGACCAGTACGTTAGAACCTCCGGGAATGGTTATGGTACGGGCAACAAAAGTCGGTTCGAGCGCAGCCAGCGTACCCGCTAGCGCCAACACCGCAAAGCTCACCAATCGTGTCATTTAAAGGATCCCTCCACGTCTTTCGAGTCTCCGGCCCGGGTCCTGGTACAAGCAAGTTCGAAACGCCACGTAACGTTACAACACTTTGTCCTGAGCATGTTACACTGCAAAACACAGGAATGGCGCCACCCGGGGATTCGACTACAGCGCGTGTTTCGGAGAGCACGCCGGAGGTCCGCGCGCAGCTCGCGAAGCTGCTCGCCGACGCCCGTTTTCCGCCCGGACGGCGTAGCGGCCAACTCCTGCGCTACCTGGTAGAGCGGGCGCTGGCGGGTGAAGCGGTAACCGAATATGCCGCCGGCGTGGACGTATTCGGCCGTCCCTCCACCTTCGACCCGCGGCTGGAGTCGGTTGTGCGGACGGAAGCCGCCCGGCTCCGGCAGAAGCTGCGGGAGTATTACGCCCAGGACGGCCGCCACGATCGGGTCCTGATCGAGATCCCGCTGCGCAGCTACGAACCGTCGTTCATTTTGCGCGATCCCGAGAGGGAATCCGCCGCCCCGCCGCCGGAGACGCCGGCGGTGCCGCCGTCCAGCCGCCCGCGCCGGCCGGTGATGCTCCGCGTGATGGTCGCCGCCCTGGCGCTCGCGGCCGGCGGCACGGACGCAGCCATCTGGCTGGTGAAAGCCCGCGCCCATCCGACGATTCGCTCGCTGGTAGTCCTGCCCTTCCAGAACCTCTCACCCGATGGCGGCGACGAGTACCTCTCCGACGGCCTCACCGACGAATTGACCAACGAACTGGCCAATTGGAAAGACGTCCGGGTAGTGGCGCGCACTTCGGCCTACCAGTACAAAGGCAAGGCGGAAGACGTGCGCCGGATCGGGCAGGAGTTGAATGTCGATGCGGTTCTGGAGGGCAGCGTCGCCCTTCAGGGCGAGCGCGTGCGCGTCACCGCGCAACTGAATCGCACGTCGAACGGCTATCATCTCTGGTCGCACTCCTACGTGACCGGATCGCGCGACCTGCTGACGGTCGAGAGCGAGATCGCGCAGGCGATTGCCGCCGCCATTCGCCGCCTGGGGGGCCGCGCGCCGGAACAGGTCAGCCGTCCGGCGACCAACAATCCCGAGGCCCTGGATTTATACCTTCGCGCCAGCTATCAATACGCGCGCCTGAATCCGGACGCGCTGCGGACCAGTATCGGCCTGTTTCAGGAGGCTATCGCCAAGGATCCGGCCTACGCGCGCGCTTACGTCGGTTTGGCCACCGCCGAACTGGAATTGAGCAATTTCGAATCGAATGGGGTCTCCACCGCCCGCTCGCGTGCGGCCCTGGAGCAGGCCCTGAAACTCGACCCCGACCTGGGCGATGCGCACGGCCTGCTGGCCCTGCTCGTGACCTATCACGACGGGGACTGGCCGCGCGGCGAGCGCGAATTTCAACTGGCCATCGAAAAGGGCGCGGAGCCAAGCACGCGCGCGGCCTACGGCTGGACCCTGGCCCGGTACGGCCGGTTCGCGGAGGCTCAGGCTCAATGCACGGCTGCCGAAAACCTGGAGCCCCTGGGCGTCGCGCCGCGCTTCTGCCAGTTTTACGTGTATTATTTCGAGCGCCAATACGGCAAAGCCCGGCGGGTGCTGCTGGCGGCCCTGGACCTGAAGCCGGATTTGATCTACGCCCACAACTGGCTGGGACGCGTGGCCCTGGCCCAGCACGACTGCGACGAAGCGGCGCGCCAGTTCGCCGCCGGCGCGCAGAGGCTTCCGCCGCCCGCGGCCGCCATCGGACAGGCTTACGCGTGTGCCTGCCGCGGCGAGCGGAACCGGGCGCGCCAGTATCTGCGGCAGGCGGCCCAGGCGTCCCCGCCCGCCGAGCCTTCCGCGCTCGCCATCGGATACGCGCTCAATCGGGATGGCGACCCGGCCATGGGATACCTGCAGAATCCCGCCGCGCGCGGAGGCCTGCCCACTCTCCTGAACGAACCCGCATTTGACTGGATGCGCGGCGATCCGCGGTTTCTGGCGCTCGAAAAGCTGGCTGGATTGAAGAACTAATTCAGGAAGTAAGTGCGATACAGCGTATCCCGCTGCTTGGGGATGAAACCGGCATCGCGGATAATACGGCGCAGCTCTTCCTCGCTGGCGCGATGATGGGCGCCGGCGGCGGAGACCACGTTCTCCTCGATCATGATGCTGCCCACATCGTTGCCGCCGAAGCGCAGCCCAAGCTGGCAGGTCTTCAGACCCTGCGTCACCCACGACGATTGGATGTTCTCGATGTTGTCGAGATAGATCCGCGAGATCGCCAGGTTCTGCAGATACTCAACCGCGGTGGCTTCCTCGTGCACAAAGCGGCCGAGCGAGGTATTCTCGCGCTGGAAGGTCCAGGGGATGAAGGCCGTGAAGCCGCCGGTGTCCTCCTGAATCTCACGCACGATGCGCAGGTGATTCATGCGCTGCTCCAGCGTCTCGCCGCAGCCGAACATCATGGTGGCGGTGGTCCGCATCCCCAGGGCGTGCGCCGTGCGGTGCACCTCGATCCACTCCCGCGTGGAACACTTCAGGCGGCTGATGCGGTGGCGCACGGCGTCGTCCAGAATTTCGGCGCCGCCGCCGGGGATCGAATCCAGGCCGGCCGCCTGCAACCGCGCAATGGTGTCCCGCAGGCTCAGGCCGCTCACTTCGGCGATGTTGGTGATCTCCGGCGCCGAGAAGCAGTGCAGGTGAATGGTGAAACGCTTCTTGATGGCGCTGAGCAGGTCCTCGTACCATTCGATTTTCAGGTCAGGATGCAGACCGCCCTGCATCAGCACACCGGTGCCGCCCAGGTCGATGGTCTCCTGGATCTTCTGGAAGATGGTCTGGTGATCGTGCACGTACCCTTCGGCGTGGCCCATGGGCCGGTAAAAGGCGCAAAAACTGCAATATTCCGTACAGAAATTGGTGTAATTTATGTTGCGATCGATGATGTAGGAAACCACACCTTCCGGATGATACTGCTTGCGCAGCGCATCGGCGGCCATGCCGATCCCGATCAAGTCATCGGAACGAAACAGGTCAAGAGCTTCGCTGTAGGAGATCATCAGGTCAGGCGGTCATGCGCAAAGCCTGCTGCTGGGCGCCCTGGGCGAAAACGTAGGCGTCGAACAGCGGCTTCGGCTCGCCTTTGCCCCAACGTTGCGCCTGGTACTTCACGCGCAGGAACTGCACTTCGGGTTGGGATCGCAAGTCGAGCAGAATCTGATAGGTACCGCAATAGAACTTCTGCGGGAAAGAGGTTAGCGGCCTGGCGCCCCACTCGTTGTTATCGGCGGAACCCCAGATCGAGACATCCAGGCTTTCCTGCTCGATAATGCGAGTGATACCAAGGGTGAGAAGAATCGGACCGCCCCGGCTGTCGCCGAGATCTACTCCGGGGCCATTTCCGGCCTCGCGGATGGTCGTTTCCGGCAGTAGGAAACCTGGTAGCATACACCACTCCTGCGTTACCGCGTTTCTAGAGTTTCGGCTCCTTAGTATAGGTACGGGTCTAAGATTAAGATTCGCACATTTTTCGCAAAATGAAAAGCGGTGAAGTCGCGTTTAATTCCTGCGCGGCGGAGCCCGGCGGGAGGTGCGCACGCGCGAAATCGAGTTGAAGGCTCTTTTGTTCCCATATAGTTCCCGATAGACCGCTGCGTTTCTCAACACTGCCTCGACATACTCGCGCGTCTCGGTGAATGGGATGGATTCGACAAATTCGGCCGGCTCCTGGTACTGGTGCCAGGTGATCCAGTCGTTCACGTGCGATTTGCCGGCATTGTAAGACGCCAAAGCCTGCTCCCACCGGCCGTTCCATTGATTCAGCAAGCCCCGCAAATAGAACGTGCCCAGCCGCAAGTTGATGGACGGAATGAAGAGCGACCGGTTCGTGAAATGCCGCACACCGGCACGGCGCGCCAGCGCCCTTCCGGTGGCCGGCTCCACCTGGGTCAGGCCGTAGGCGTGCCTGGCGGAGAGCGCCTGGGGGTTGAACTCGGATTCCTGGCGGATCAGCGCCGCAATCATGTAAGGATCCAGATCCTGGGCGCGCGCGCTGCGTAGCAGTTCGCTTTCGTAGGGCAAGGGGAATAGCAACTGCCAGAACGTGGCCGGGGCATCCTCCATGGACAGGGAGAGATACTCCGGCGCGGCGCTCTTCATGGCGTGCAGCCGGTCATGGGGCGTGGGGGCGATGCGCGCCAGCTCCATGGCCAGCAGATAGGGTTGATTCCCCCGGCGTACTCCAAAGCGCAGCTCCGCCTGGGCCAGACCGCTGAGGCCTGCCGACACCAGCAGCCTGGCGCGCGCGATGCGCAGGCTGCTCTCGGCGTCGGGGCGGGTATCGATGGCCGGTTTGCGCGGCTCGAAATGCACAGACCGTAGAAATTCGAGGGCCGCCGGCGACGAAGCCGCCGCGGCGATGGCCGCCAGTTTCAGACGGTCCCGCGCCATGAAGCCGTAGTAGTAACTCGGGAACTGGGAGACCAGCTTGCTGTAATAGGCACGCGCCGCGGCCGGATCGCCGTCGGTCTCCGCCAGGCGCCCCAGAAAATACAGCGCGGCGCTGGCGGAAGGATAATCCGCGTAGCGCCGCAGGTGCTCGCGCAGCAGATCCCGTGCTTCCCGTTTGCGCTGGACGTACGCCGCCCAGGTCACCCGCCAATGCCAGGCGGCGGCTTGCGGCTGATCCGGGAAATCTTCGCACGCGGCCTGATAAAGCGGCGTGCTTTTGTCCGGCTGGTTGGCCACCAGAAAGCGATTCGCGGCGACGGTCAACGCGCGGCAGCGCCAGATCGATTCGGCATGGTGCTTGCCGAGCTTCTGGACCGCTTCCATCATCTGGTCGTCGTCATTGAGTTTGCGCGCCGATTCCGCCACATAGAACAGGCGCTCGGCGTCCGCGTCCGGATCCTTCAGATCCAGGGAGTGCAGATACGAATACGCTGCCGCGACATCGCCATTCAGATAGTCGACGGCGCCAATCCCGACCCGCGCCCGATCGCGTTCCGGACCGGTGAGTTGTTCGACCAGAGATTGAAACTCGGCCCGCGCCCGATAGTAATCGCGCTGGGCCAGCAGCTTGCGCGCGCGCTCCAACAGCAGTGGCGGACCCGGCTGCGGATAGGCCGGACCCATGGCGTCGCGCAAAGCCATCAGCCCGGCGGCGGCGTTGGTGGCCGGATCGCCGCCCGGATAGTCGTAGTAAACGCGCTGGTAATATTGGGCAGCCCGGGCCGGATCCCGCGCGCCCTCGTAGGCCGCGGCCAGCGCCAGGTCCCCGTCCGGCTGGGGCAGCTCGCCGTAGCGCTCGTGGAGCAACTGAACGGCGTTGGCCGCCGATCCGGACCCGGTCAAGCCGCGCGCCTCCAGCACCATCGCTTTGGCGGCCAATGGAGAAGCCAAGGGCGCGGCGCGGACCGAAGCGGCATCGTGCGCGGCCGTCGCGTTATCCTGCATTTCCAGCCGCGCCGCCGCCAGGTAATAAGCCGTGTAATCCGCCAGCTTGGGCAGGCGCGCGCGGGCCGCTTCCAGGTGCGCGATGGCGTCCGGGAATTGTTTCTGCTCGAACGACGAGATGCCCAGCGTCAAGTGGGCCAGCGCGCCGCTGCCATCTTTGTGCGCGGACGCGAACCGTTCCAGCGCTTTCCGCCGGGCCGGTGTCGGGGATTCGCGATAAGCCTTGCCGATGGATTCGGGAGTCTGCGCCCCGGCCAGCACAGCCGCGGCTAACCATAACACGCCGCCGCGAAGCGCATGCTTATGCCGCATCATTGACGATCAGGGGTCCCGGATAATGCGCACCCAGACAGGCGGAGTCGTCGTGGGCGAGCGTGCGCAGCAGCTCGAGATGGAGGTAGTCCACCATGGTCGGGCTGGCAGCCAGAAAGTCACGCTGGAACGTGTCTCTGGCTACGTCGATGGCCTCCTGGAGTGCGCCGTAGAGATCGCCGCGCGCACGGCCGGCGGCCACCGCCTCGGCACGGTACAGACGCATCTCGGCCACCTGCACCCGGGCGAAGCGCTGGGCGCGCAGGTGCAGCTTGCGATCGGCCGGGCTGAGCGATTCCCACGCCGAAGCCGGGGCGGGCTCTCCATCCTGGAGCGGCGCGATGCGAACCAAGCCGGACTCCGCCGCCACCGGGACGCGGCGCGCAACGCGCTGGCGGGACTCCACGCTGGCAGCCGCCGCCTGCGCCAGCAGCTCGAGCGCCGCGCTCTCCACGTTTCCGACCGCGTACAGCAGTCCCACCGTCCGCCCCTGGACGGTGAGCGGGAACAGAAATGCCTTATCGCCGGGCGGCCGCCCGAACAAATCCACGACCGCCGCGGAAACCTCGCCGGCGGAACAGATCGCCACCAGCGGTTCCGCGGATTGTACGACTCCGGCAAAAGCCGCCGCTTCGGCAGTGGCGAAACGTACTTCCCGGATCCGCTCGCGACCGGCGCCGCGGGCGCACTCGCCCGCAATGGTATCGTCGCTCACCTGAAAAACGGCGGACACTTCGGCAAACCGCGCGGAAGCGTCGCAGAGCACCGCGGCCGCTTCCCCAAACGAAGCCGCCTGCCGCAATCGCCGCACGGATTGATTCAGATGTTCCGCCAGGGCGTGCTCGGCCGCCTGCACGCTGGTGGAGACCCGCGCCTGGGTTTCGCTATGGAACAACTCCTCGAGTTCGGAGAAGAGACTGCGCAGCGAAGCGGAAGGCGGGCCGGAGGACATCCTGTCCCGATTCTAACAGGCCCCGCGGAAACCCGGCACGCGGCAGATCCCGGCGCGAAATCGGTAGCCACGTACCGGTACTGGCCCTCCGGGCGCGGATGGCCGCTACGCCGGAGCGTGATGTATAATCATCCTCCAGCGGCTGCGTTCGGCTTTTCCGATCGATTCTTCGCGCGCCGCTTTGCAGGGGGCATAATGACTGCTAATTGGTTAGGAGTTCCTGTTCGCTTGAAACTATCCCATACGGCTTTTCTATTCACGCTTCTCGCCGGGCTATCCATCCCGGTTCACGCCGGAGTCTCGATCACGTCGCTGACGCCCTCCATCGCGGCGCCCCAGCCGATCGGCACGGTGGTCACCTGGACGGCGACCGCCACGGACACCGGCGCGGGTCCCCTTACGTTTCAATTCAATGTCACTACGCCCGGCGGGGTTAAAACCACCATCATCGATTACAACGTGGGTACTCTGTCCGGTGGCGTCTGGACCTCTCAGCCCTTTGCATGGTTCCCTACTTCCTGCGCCAACGTGGCGCAGTCGAACGGATTGGTAGCGTACACCTGCCAGCCCGCGGGCGGCAACTTCACCGTCCAGGTGGTGGCCAAGGATTTTGGCACCAATACTTCCACCTCTCAGTCCACCACTTACAAGATCAATCCGCTGGTGACCGCCGGAAAGCCGGTGGCCGTCTCGACCGCGAATCCGCTGGTGGCGTTGTTCAGCTCGCCGGGCTGCGCGACGGGCAGCCAGATGCGCGCCGTGTTCCAGGAAAGATCGCAGGCGACCCCGCAGACGGTCACCAATTACGTGGCCTGCAAGGGGACTTCGTCCACCATGACGTTTGAAATCGCCGGCATGTACCCCAGCGATAGCTATTTCATTTTTGCCCAGACGCTCACCAAGGGAAAGACCACCAACGGGCCGAAAATCGGCTACACAACCGGCCCCCTGCCGTCCAGTGTATCCTTCCCGACATACACGGTGGTCACCAACGTTTCGGGTAGCGTTTCCAACGCCCGCATGGTTCTCTACGATCCACACCAGTTCGGCGGCGGACCGGTCTATGCCAACACGGCCACGGATCTATCCGGGAAGATCATGTGGTATTACGCCACGAATCCGGCGCAGAATCTGATCATTGGCCGCCCGCTGCTGAACGGCACGCTGCTGAATATCGAGAGCGGCCCGAACTGGACGAACAACCCCGCGCTGCAAATACTCAAGCAGATCGATCTGGCGGGAAATATTCTGCGCGAAACCAACACCGGCATCATCGGCAACGAGTTGGTGGCCATGGGGGCCACGGATGCCGGTCCCTGCAGTGCGCTGCCTTCGCCGGCCCCGGTCGGCTCGGGATGTCTGGACCAGTTCCATCATGACGCCATTCAGTCGCTGCCCAACGGCGACACGGCGGTTATCGCTTCCATCGAAAAGATCCTGCCGGCCGGTACCCAGGGCGACACCAGCGGCCTGCCGGTGGATGTGGTCGGCGACATGATTATCGTGTTGAACAGCCAATGGCAGCCGATCTGGTATTGGGATGCCTTCGATCCTGCCGGCGGCGGCAACGGCTATCCGCTGATGCCGGTGAGCCAGGCGGCCGTCCTGAACGAAACGTGCGGCATCAATCAATCCGGCTGCGGCCCGATGTACCTGCTGGGTACCGGCATCGCCCCCCTGGGGAAAGATTGGATCCACGCCAACAGCCTCTATTACTGGCCCAAAGATCAATCCGGCGTGAAAGGGCAGATTCTTCTGTCCTCCCGGAACCAGGACTCCGTTTTCAAAATCGATTACCAGAATGGAACCGGAACCGGGGATATGCTCTGGCGCATGTCCAAATGGGGCGGCAGCTTCATCTTCGATAACGTCAATGCCGATCCGTGGCCGTGGTTCTCAGGCCAGCACGACGTCGGGATCGAGAACAACGGCAGCGGCCCCATTTCGATGTTCGACAACGGGAACAGCCGGCTGGCCGCGCCACCCATCGGTTTGGGATCCGCGTGCAATCCGAACGATTGCGTAAGCCGCGGCATGGTGCTGACACTCGACGAGTCCACCATGACGGTCACGCCGGTGCTCAGCACCTACCTGGGATATAACTCGGTATCCGGCGGGAATGCCCAGTTGATGTCCAACGGCAATTACTTCTTCGGAGCCGTGGACGTGCTGGTCACGCTTTCCAAAGTCTCCACGTTCGCGCTGGAGGTGCAGCCCATCACCGGCACGGTCAACGCGAACACGGTCTTGGACATTCAGACCACCGAAGGTTACCGCGCCTGGCGCCTGACCAGCTTCTATAATCCGCCGATCACATAGCGGCGGAACTGGGCGCCGCCCGGCGCCGGCGATACCCGCGTAGAATCGGACTATGGAAATATTGTCCGGAAAGATCGCGATAGTAACCGGCGGCACGCGCGGCATCGGCCGGGCCATCGCCGAGCGCCTCCTCGGCGAGGGCGCGCTGGTGGCTGTATGCAGCCGCTCGCGCGAAAACGTGCAGGCATTTGTAAACCGGTGTAAACCCGCCGCTCGGGATCGACTGCTGGCTGAGCCCGCTGACATGTCCAAGCTGGAGGATGTCGAAGGCTTCTTCACCGCGGTCGATCAGCGCTTCGGAGGGCTGGATATCCTCGTCAACAATGCGGGCATCGGCATCTTCAAAAGTGTGGCGGACCTCACGCCGGAAGAGTGGCATCGGGTCATCGATCTCAACTTGAGCGGGCTATACTACTGCAGCCACGCCGCGCTGCCTCGCATGCGCCGCCGCGGCGGCGGATACATCATCAACATCAGCAGCCTGGCGGGGAAGAACCCATTTGCCGGCGGCGCGGCGTATAACGCGTCCAAGTTCGCGGTAAACGGATTCAGCGAGGCCATGATGCTGGATCACCGTTACGACGACATACGGGTCAGTTATGTGATGCCCGGCAGTGTGGACACCGACTTCAGCCCGCGCACCGCATCGGCCGGCTGGAAGATTCAACCCGAAGATATCGCCGATGTAGTGTTGGCGCTACTACGCCTGCCTGATCGTACCCTGGTCAGCCGCGTTGAAATACGTCCTTCCAAGCCCAAGAAATAAGTAGAAACCCTTTGCTTCCAGCGCGGCAAAAAATTGGCACGCCGCGTGCTCTTCACCCGGTTGAGATGCGCCTGCTGGAATTGGGGCTCGATGGAGGCAAAGCGATGAGCCGGATGAACAAACAGCTCGATCCTACACTGACCGGGACGGAAGCTGTCAAGCTCGAGAGTGATCTGCGAAAGCGGATTGTGGGACAGGACGAGGCCATCGACCAGATCGTGAATATCTATCAGACCTTTCTGGCGGGGATGTCGAGTCCGGGGCGGCCCATCGGCAATTTCCTGTTCTTAGGACCCACCGGATCGGGTAAGACACGCCTGGTGGAAGCCACTGCCGAGAGCCTGGTGGGAGACATGCGCGCGGTAATCAAGATAGACTGCGCGGAGTTTCAACATAGTCACGAGATTGCCAAACTGATCGGCTCGCCGCCGGGATATCTGGGTCATCGCGAGACACACCCGCTGCTCAGTCAGGAAGTGCTGCAGCAGTATTACAACGACAGGATCAAAATCAGCTTCGTGCTGTTCGACGAAATTGAGAAAGCCAGCGACGCGCTGTGGAATCTGCTGCTGGGGATCCTGGATAAGGCCACCCTGACTCTGGGCGACAATCGCCGGGTGGATTTCTCGCGGGCCATGATTTTCATGACCAGTAATCTCGGCGCGGGCGAAATGAACTCGATCCTGCGCCCTAATCTGGGATTCGCCGCTTCCGAAATGGAACGCCAGTGTGCCACCGGAGCGGTGGACGCCACCCTCACCGGAAAGATCTCCCGCGTAGGCGTGGAAGCCGCGCGGCGGAAATTCACACCCGAGTTTATGAACCGGATCGATAAGGTGGTCGTCTTCCGGCCGCTGGGAGACTCCGAACTGCGCAAGATCCTCGGATTGGAATTGAACATCCTGCAGCAGCGCATTCTGGGCGGGCCCAACGCCGCGCCGTTCGTCTTCACTCTGACCGGCGCCGCCAAGGATTATTTGTTGCGCGAAGGCACCGATATGAAGTACGGCGCGCGCCATTTGAAGCGCGCCATCGAACGCAGCCTGGTGCACCCGCTCTCGAACCTGATCGCCACCGCCCAGGTTCGCGGCGGCGACCTGCTGAAAGTGGACTACGACGGGGATCTGAACCGCATGACATTCTTCAAGGAAGCCGAAGACATGCCGCCGTATGCCCTCATGCAGATCGTGGACGCGCCTGTCAGCACCGGCGCCGAGACCCTGTCCGCCGGCGCCGCCGCGGAAGCACCCCGGCCGGCGCATGCCCGCTCGACGCGGCGCTGACGCTCGGTATTCTCCCGTACTGGTGATACAATTCGGCCTCGGATGCCGATTCCCGTAGAGAGACAGGATCTGGGCCTGATGCGGTCCATGTTCAGCACCATCGCTCCGCGCTACAACTTCATCACCCGGGTATTTTCGTACGGCATGGACAGCCGATGGAAAAGGCGTGGGGTGGAAATGGCTGACCTGCCGGAAGACGCCTTGGTGTTGGATCTGGCCTCCGGAACGGGTGATTTCTCGCGCCTGGTGAGCCAGCGCCGGCCGCGCGCCCGGTCCGTGGCCGTGGATTTGACCGAGCACATGCTGCGCCTCGCACGCGCGAGCGGCGTCCCCGAAACAGTCTGCGCCGACGCCACCCGCCTGCCCTTCCCCGAGCATACTTTCGACTGCGTCTTCATCGGCTACGGCCTGCGCAATTTTCCGGACCTGGATGCCGCCTTGCGCGAGATCGAGCGCGTGACCCGGCCCGGCGGCCTGCTGGTGACTCTGGATTTCTTCCTGCCTGCCAATCCCGTACTGCGCAGCCTGTATATCGGCTACCTGTACGCGCAGGGCGGCTTCTGGGGGCTGGTGCTGCATGGCCGTCCGCGGGTCTACACCTATATCCCGGATTCGTTACGGTCGTTTCTATCCATTCGGGACTTCACCACCCGGCTGGACAATTTCGGCTACCGAAGCGTCCGCGCGCATGGGTTCATTTTTGGCGGGATCGGGCTGCACTGGGCCGCAAAACGCGAGATTCCCGCGCGCTCGACGGCACCTTAGAAGGGGACCCAACCTCGCTCGCGCCGGAACTGGCAGTTCGGCACGAACAGTCTAATGTTAAAACAGACAGTCATGGAACCGGTGCCCGGTGGCCGGATGCAACGCTTGGGCGATTCGAGCGTCAGAAGGATGAAGGCAAGGGAACAGGCCATGGATGCCAGGCGGCGGAATCACGAATCTGTAACTTTCGATATAGTACCATCGTCAGTCAAGATGCATTTGCAATTTGGAATCGTGATTGCTAAGCTAGTTTCCCGTGCAGCCAAGGGTTTTAGAAGTGGGACTGCATCTGAGTCAAACAGGCTGAGATTTTTTGAAACTTTTGAAGTGAAATTTCGTCTATTTCCTATCGGGACGACAGAGCCCGAAGGATAGAACGAAAAAAGATAGGAGAACGACCATGAACAGAACCGAGCTGGAAAAATACAAGGCGATATTGGAAGCCAAGCAGGCCGAGCTGTCCAGCGGGCTTCGGAACCGTGACGAGATTCTGATCGAGAAGACTCCGGACGCCCTCGACGAAGTGCAACTCGCTGGAGAAAGGGAACTTGCGATCCGCAACCTGGACCGCGAAGCCAACCTCCTGCGCAATGTGCGGGCTGCCCTGTTCCGCATAAACGATGGCAGCTACGGCATTTGCCTGCATTGCGAAGAGGAAATCAAGCCCAAGCGGCTGGAAGCCGTACCGTGGGCTGCCTTCTGCATCCGCTGCCAGGAAGCTGCCGATCGCCACGAGTTTGCCGAGGCAGAGTCCATCGACGACCTGCTCGCCGCAGCTTAATCCGCCATCATACACCTCGGGCGCGGGAGCGATCTCGCGCCCTTTGTGTGTCTGGCGGCCCGCTTTAATATGTGTGTGTTAGGCGACCCACCTGTCTCAAAAATCACCACTCTTGCGCATCCTGACGCAGTGCACTTTCTGCGCAGTATTGCAAGACTGTCCGCCCGCGCCGGGCTCCTGCGCTAAGCTAGGGTAGTGCGCCTCCTCGTTGTCGAAGACGAAAAGCGAATCGCGGACTTCCTCTGCCGGGGCCTGCAAGGCGCCGGGTACGCCGTGGATGCCGTAGCCAACGGTGCCAGCGCCCTGGAGTTTGTCCACGCCACCGACTATGACCTGGTCATTTTGGACATCATGCTGCCCGACATGGACGGCCTGCAGGTGCTGGAGAAGATCCGGAACCGCAAGGTAGGGCCGCCGGTTCTGATTTTGAGCGCCCGCGGCGCGCTCGACGACCGGGTCCGCGGCCTGGAACAGGGCGCCGACGACTACCTGGTCAAACCGTTCGCTTTCGTCGAATTGCTGGCCCGCGTGCGGGCTCTGCTGCGCCGCGGCCAGCCTGCTCCGGAGCGCCTCCAGGTGGCCGATCTGACGGTCGATTGCATCCGCCGCAAAGTGACCCGCGCCGCCGAGCCCATCGACCTGGCGCCCAAGGAATTCGGCATCCTGGAATACATGATGCGCAACAAGGGACGGCCCCTGAGCCGGACCATGATCGTCGAACACGTCTGGGATATGGACTACGACGGCTTGACCAATATCGTGGACGTCTACATCCGCCACCTGCGCAGCAAGATCGACGACCGGTTCCCCCAAAAACTGATCCAGACCGTGCGCGGCATCGGTTACATGATCGAGGGACCCGACAAGTCCGCCGACAAACCGGCCGACCAGCCCGCGGAACGGCAGGTGTAAAGTGTCGGCCCGCCGGCACGTCACGCGCGGTTTGCGCTTCCGCCTGACCCTGGGCTATGCGCTGCTGTTCGCGCTGCTGCTGGTCGGCGTGGCATCCTTCTCGCGCGAACGGCTGGCCTACACGGTGAATTCGGAAGCCCACGACGTGCTCGATCAGGAGTGGGTGGCGATCAAGGGCTACTTGCACATCGAAAGATTGCCCCCCAAGAGCCGGCTGGCCGAACACCAGCCGTGCGGGCCGTACGATACCCGGTGGGAGTACGACAAGAACGATCCGGACGAAGACTTTGCCGTCGAACGTCTGCGGCGCGTCTATGTGCTCGCCGACGCCAAAGGCTGTGTGATGGAGTACTCCACCATCTACCAGTCCATCGGTATCGAGAAACCCTCCGAGATCGAGTCCGCCATCAAGAGCGGACAGCCGGTCTGGAAGCTGCGGCACAGCCCCCACGGCATCCCGTACCTGACCCGCGCCGGGGTGGTCTACGACGACAAGCATCACAGCCCGTTCTATGTGGCGGTGGGGCGTCCCATGGATGAGAGCGAGAAGATCCTGAAACGGTACACCCTGATGTACGAGGTGCTGGTCCCGTTCTCGCTGCTTTGCGGATGCCTTCTGGGATGGTTCCTTTCGAGCCGTGCCCTGCGGCCGGTCATGGAAGTGGCGCAAACCGCGCAGCGCATTACCAGCTCCAATCTCAGCCTGCGCATCCCCACGCGGGCTGCTGGAGATGAACTGGATTATCTAATCCTCACCTTCAACCGTATGATCGAGCGCCTGGAGAGCTCCTTCCGGCAGATCCGGCAGTTCTCCACCGACGTCTCGCACGAACTGCGGACACCCATCACGGCCATCCGGGGGCAACTCGAAGTGGCGCTGTTTACGGCCAAATCCGTGGAACAGTACCGTGACGCCACGCTCAATTCGCTCCAGGATATCGAAAGGCTGTCGCAGATCGTACGCGCCTTGCTGCTGCTCTCGCAGGCGGAGTCGGGACAGCTCGCCTTGCAGAAGACCCGCCTGGATCTGGCATCCGTGGTGCGCGACATCGTCGAACAGTTTCAAATTCCCGCCGAGGGCGCGCATGTCGAACTGTCCTGCGACCTCCCGCAGGAATGCCTGGCCGACGTGGACCGCATCCAGATCGAGCGGATGCTCTCCAACCTGCTGTCCAATGCGGTGAAGTTCACACCCGCGGGGGGAGAGGTGCACGTCGCCCTGCGCCGCCGGGATCACTCCATCGAGATGGAAGTGGCCGATTCCGGCTGCGGCATCCCCGCCGAACACATTCCGCACATTTTCGAGCGGTTCTATCGTGTGCCGCCCCGGCAGGAGGTCAGTCCGGAACCCGGCCTGGGACTGGGACTCAGTTTCGTGGCCTGGATTGCCAAAGCCCACGGGGGCAACATCCGTGTGGACAGCCAGGTTGGTCAAGGCACCCGCTTTACGGTAACCCTGCCGGTAGCCCTGTCCGAGCCGTCGGAGACCGCCCCCATTCCAACACCGGCTCTTGGATGAAAGAACTTTAATTCGAAGTTTACCCACGCTTCATTCCTTTTTCTTAATCTAAGGAATGTGCGGCTCCTTTCGTACGGCGTGATTAGTGTGCTCCTGGCCCTGGCCGGTTCGAGTCCCCTGCGCAGCCAGGACCCGGCGGCCGCGCAACAGCCCCAGGATCAGTATTTTGCCGGAATCGTGACAGCCCTGTCCGAAACCAGTGTGACAGTCACGCGCACCGTCCTGGGCAAGTCCACCGTGCGCACCTTCGCCATCACCGCCGAAACCGTGATCCAGGGCGGCAAGCCCAGGCTGAAAGCCAAGGTCACGGTGAAGTGGGTTTCGAGCGACGACGGCGACCGCGCCGTGAAGATCATCCTGCGCGGGGCCGCGCCGCCTCCCAAAAAGTCGTGAAGCCGGCACGGCGGCGAATCCGGATTCGCGGCATCGTGCAAGGCGTCGGGTTCCGGCCTTTCGTCTACAACCTGGCGCAGCGCTGCGGTCTGGCCGGCTATGTCCTGAATTCATCCGCCGGGGTGATCGTGGAGGCCGAGGGCGCCGCCAGCGTGCTCGACGGATTCATCGAAAGCCTGCGCCGCGAAGCGCCGCCGCTGGCGCGCATCGAAGAGATGCTGGTAGCCGCGATCGATCCCCGCGGTGAGTCGCAGTTCGTGATCCGCGAAAGCGAGCCGGAGGCAGGCGAGTTCGTCCTGGTGTCGCCGGACGTCGCCACCTGCCCGGACTGCTGCCGCGATTTCTCCGATCCGCAAAACCGGCGCTATGGGTACGCCTTTACCAACTGCACCAACTGCGGCCCGCGCTACACCATCATTCGCGATATCCCCTACGACCGGCCCAACACCACTATGGCCGGCTTCCGCATGTGCGCCGCCTGCCAGGCCGAGTACGACGATCCGCGCGACCGGCGCTTTCATGCGCAGCCCAATGCCTGCCCGGATTGCGGGCCGCGACTGTCGGCGCCCATCGCCGACGCGCGGCATCGCCTGGCCGAGGGCACCATCGTCGCCATTCGCGGTCTGGGCGGATTCCATCTGGCCTGCGATGCGCGCGACGATGCCGCGGTCTACTGGCTGCGCGAGCGCAAGCGCCGCAGCGACAAGCCGTTCGCCCTGATGGCGCGGGACCTTGCCGCGGTGGAAGGCTTCTGCGAGGTTTCCGCAGACGATCGCCGCGCACTCGAAAGCCCGCGCCGGCCCATCGTCATCCTGCCGCGGCGGCCGGATGCCCGCATCTCACCGGCGGTGGCGCCGGGCAACCACACCGTTGGGGTGATGCTGCCCTACACGCCGCTGCATCACCTGCTGTTCGACGGCGCCCCCTACGACGTATTGGTGATGACCAGCGGCAATCTCAGCGAGGAGCCCATCGTCACCTCGAACGAAGAGGCCCGCGCGCGGCTGCGCCCGCTGGCCGACTGGTTCCTGCTGCACGACCGCGATATCTACATGCGCACGGACGATTCCGTGGTGCGCACGTTCGAAGGCCGGGAGCGCACCCTGCGGCGTTCGCGCGGATTTGTCCCGCAGGCGATCGACCTCGGCATGGAAGTGGCCGAGGTGCTGGCTTGCGGCGGCGAGTTGAAGAATACCTTCTGCCTCAGCAAGGGACGCTACGCCGTGCTGAGCCAGCACATCGGCGATATGGAGAACTACGAGACGCTGGTCTTCTTCGAAGAGACTCTCGCCAATCTGAAAAAGCTCTTCCGCGTGGAGCCGCGGGCGGTGGCCCACGACCTCCATCCGCTGTACCTGAGTACGCAATACGCGCAGCGGGTGCCGGACCTGCCGAAGATCGGCGTGCAGCACCATCACGCGCACGTAGCCAGTTGCATGGCCGAGAACGGACTGCGCGGCAAGGTTATCGGCGTCGCGTTGGACGGCACCGGCTACGGCGCCGACGGCAAGATCTGGGGCGGCGAGTTCCTGATCGCGGATTATGCCGGCTTCGAGCGCCGGATGCATTTCCGCTACGTCCCGCTGGCGGGCGGCGACGCGGCCGTGCGGCAAACCTGGCGCCCGGCGCTGGCCTACCTGGCGGATACCTTCGGCACGACGGCCGAGTTCCCCGGCCTGGCCCCCTGGCGGGAAGTGGCGGAGAGCCATCTGCGAGCCGTGCGCGGCATGATCGCGCATCGCGTCAACACCGTCGATACCTCGTCGTGCGGCAGGCTTTTCGACGCCGTGGCATCGTTGGTCGGACTGCGGCAGCAGATCAATTTCGAGGGCCAGGCGGCCATCGAACTGGAGATGATCGCCGCCGCCGGCGTTACCGACGCCTACCCGTTCGCGTGCGACGGCGAGACGCTCGACTTCCGCCCGGCCATCGCGCGCATCGTGGCGGAGGTGCGCGGCGGCACACCGTCAGCCGTCATCGCGGCGCGGTTTCACAACACGGCGGCCGATGCGGTGGTGGACGCATGCCGGCGCCTGCGCGCGGCCGAGAAACTCAATCGCGTATGCCTGAGCGGCGGCACGTTTCAGAACATGAAACTGCTGGCGCGCACCCTGGCCGGCTTGCGCCGGCTGGACTTCGAGGTCTACCTCCACGCGCAAGTGCCGCCCAACGACGGCGGCATCGCGCTCGGCCAGGCTGTGATCGCTTCCCGGCAGGCGCTATGATGAGATAACTCCCCCGAAGTTCCATGAAGCTGGCCTCCGTACTTTCATCCGACTTCGACAGCGACGTGCGCGCGCGCGGCGCGAGTTACTATCGCCTGGGCGCCGTGCGCATCATGCGCGGCAATTCCACTTCGGTCGTGGCCGGCGTGCGCGGCTCGCGGGTTTACGACGTGGAGATCGTCTGGGACGGCCGCCGGCTCAACCTGTGGTGCGACTGCCCGTACTTTGAAACCGCCGGCGCTTGCAAGCATTTGTGGGCGACGGTCCTGGCCGCCGACGCCCAGAATTACTTCACGGCCATCACTAAGTTGAGCCCGCGCGACGTGACGTTTGAAGACGAGGGCCCGCTCGAGGCGCCCGCGGACGATCCCACCATTTACATGCCGACGCCCCGCTCCGCGCCGGCATTCCGGCCGCAGCCAGCGGCGCCTCCGCCTCCCGCGTGGCAGCAGCGCCTGGATGAAATCGCTCAGTCGGGAACGCTCTCCTCCACGATTTGGCCCGCCCAACGGCAGTTGCTGTACGTGGTCGATGTAAACGGAAGCGCCGCACATGGTTACCTGATCGTGGAGATCAAATCGCGCGATCCCAAGCTCAAAGGCGGCTGGAAGAAGCCGGCCACGCCGCAAATCAGCCGCGGGACCATCACGCACCTGCCGGATGCGGCCGACCGCCGCATCCTGGGCCTGCTCACGGGTACGGCGTTATACAGCGACTGGATGGCCACCTACGAAACGATCACCTCCGGCGTCCGGCTGCGGCATCCGTTTGCGGCGACGGTCATGCCCGAGATCGCCCGCACTGGACGTTGTCTGCTGCACCTGGGCGGGCGGGATGACGATTGGAAGCCGGTGGCATGGGACGACGGCGAGCCGTGGCGCCTGGTCCTGCGGTTCGGGCGTGCCGAAAAACAGGGCTGGGTGCTCACCGGTTGGCTCCGCCGCGCCGGCCAGGAGATGGACCTGTTGGCTCCCCTCCTCATTTCCGAAGGTCTGGTGTTCACCGCCGACCGGGTCGCGCCGCTGGCCGAGGGCACCTCCCTCGAATGGATCGCGGCGCTGCGCCGGATGCGGCACATCGACGCGCCTGCCGGCGATGCCCGCCAGATGCTGGCCGCCTTGCTCCAGCATCCGCTGGCCGCGGATCTTGAAGTCCCGGAGGAACTGCGGTTTGAAGAAGTGCGGGTAGCGCCGCGGCCGTGCCTGACGGTGCGCGCCGAGCACCAATTTACCTGGCAGCCGGAGCGGCTGGCGGCGGAGATCGCATTCGATTATGCCGGCCGCCGCGTGCCGGAGCGGCCTGCGGGGCGCGGCGTCTACGATCCGGCTGCACGCCGGCTGGTGATTCGCGACCAGGCGGCCGAAGCCAGCGCCAGGGATTTCGTCGGTCAGCTCGGCTTGGAAGAGACCACGGTGTACGGCGAGAAGCCGGCTTTGCGCTTCTCCCCCAAAAAGCTGCCGGCCGTGGCGCGCGCCTGCCTGGCAGCCGGCTGGCACGTGGAAGCCGAGGGCAAGATGTTCCGCAAGCCGGGCGCGATGAAGGTGGAGGTCTCCTCCGGCATCGACTGGTTCGAATTGCACGGCGAGGTGGATTACGGGGGCGCCACCGCGAAGCTCCCCGCCCTGCTGGCGGCCCTGCGCCGCGGCGAAAATATGGTGCGGCTGGACGACGGCACTTACGGCCTGCTGCCCGAAGAATGGCTGAGCCGGTTCGGGCAGATCGCGGGCATGGGCGCGGCGGAAACCGACCACGTGCGCTTCGCCCGGAACCAGGCGGGTCTGCTCGACGCTTTGCTGGCTACCCAGCCCGAGGTGAGCTGCGACGAGACCTTCACCCGGGTGCGGGACGAGCTGCGGAGTTTTGCCGGCGTCCGAGCCGCGGAACAGCCCGCGGGGTTCACCGGCCAGTTGCGCGACTATCAGCGCGATGGTCTCGGCTGGATGGACTTCCTGCGGCGCTTCGGATTCGGCGGCTGCCTGGCGGACGATATGGGCCTCGGCAAGACGGCGCAGGTCCTGGCGCTGCTGGAAGCCCGGCGCGCATCCGGCCAGGCGTCCGGTCCATCGCTGGTCGTGGTGCCGCGCTCGCTGGTCTTCAACTGGAAACAGGAAGTGGGCCGGTTCACCCCGGAGCTGCGCGTGCTGGATCACACTGGGGTGACACGCACGGTAAATGGATTCGCCAATTATGACCTGGTGGTGACCACGTACGGTACGCTGCGGCGGGATGCCGCCGAATTCCGGGATATCGAGTTCGACTACCTCGTGCTCGACGAGGCGCAGGCGATCAAGAACGCCGGCACGGAGTCCGCCAAAGCCGCGCGCCTGCTGCGCGGGCGCAACCGGCTGGCGCTCAGCGGCACTCCCGTGGAGAACCACCTGGGCGAATTGTGGAGCATCTTCGAATTTCTGAATCCGGGCATGCTGGGCGGCGCCGGCATCTTCAAGCTGGCGGGCAACGCCGGCCGCAATCTCAGCGACGAAACGCGCCAACTGTTGGCGCAGGCGCTGCGCCCGTTCATCCTGCGCCGAACCAAGGAGCAGGTGGCGCGCGAGCTGCCGCGCAAATCCGAGCAGACTCTCTACTGTGAGCTGGAGACGGCGCAACGCAAGCTCTACAACGAGCTGCGCGCGCACTACCGGAGTTCGCTGTTGGGCATGGTAGCGTCGCAGGGACTTGCCAAGTCCAAGATACAGGTGCTGGAAGCTCTGCTACGCCTGCGGCAGGCGGCGTGTCATCCCGGCCTGGTCGATCCCAAGCGCCGCAACGACGACAGCGCCAAGATGGACATGCTGGTCGACCGGCTGGGTGAGGTGGTGGCGGAAGGGCACAAGGCCCTGGTCTTTTCGCAGTTCACCAGCCTGCTCGCGCTGGTCCAGGACCGGCTCGCCCAGTTGGGTATGGTGCACGAGTATTTGGACGGCGCCACCCGCGACCGGCAGCAGCGCGTGGAACGCTTCCAGAACGATCCGGACTGCCCCCTGTTTCTGATCAGCCTGAAAGCCGGGGGGCTGGGATTAAACCTGACCGCCGCCGAATACGTGTTCCTGCTGGATCCCTGGTGGAATCCGGCGGTGGAAGCCCAGGCCGTGGACCGCGCGCACCGCATCGGCCAGACGCGGCAGGTCTTCGCCTACCGGCTCATCGCGCGGGATACGGTGGAGGAGAAGATCCTGCAACTGCAGGGCAGCAAGCGGGACCTGGCCGCGGCGATCATCGGGGAGAACAACAGCCTGATCGGCAACTTGAAGCGGGAGGACCTGGAGCTGCTGCTATCGTAGGACGCCGGCTATTTCAGAGTCCGGTCGAAGAAATCCAGCATGGTCTCGTACAACTGGCGCCGCAAGGGTCCGCCGACTCCGTGGGACTTCTGCGGATACACCACCATGCGGAACTGCCTGCCGTCACGCTCCAGCGCCTGCGCCATCTGCATGGTGTTCTGGAAATGTACGTTGTCGTCTTCGATGTTGTGCAGAAGCAGTAACTGCGCCTTGATGTCGCCGGCCTTGGTTTGCGGAGAGCTGGCCCGGTAACCTTCCTCATTGTCTTCCGGCAGCCCCATATAGCGCTCGGTGTAAATGGAATCGTAGTTTCGCCAATCGGTCACCGGCGCGCCGGCGATGCCCGCCCGGAACACATCCGGCGCGTGGGCCAACGCGTACAACGTCATGTACCCGCCGTAGCTCCAGCCGCTGATACCGACGCGCGCCATATCGGCGTACCCGAGGGTTTTCAGATATTGGATCCCGTCGAGCTGGTCGCGCAGTTCCTGCTGGCCCATCCGGTGGTAGATGGTGGATTCCCACGCGTGGCCGCGGCCGGATGAGCCGCGGTTGTCGAGCTGCCAGATCAGGTATCCCTTTTGCGCCAACACCTGGTCGAAGTTGGCGCCGCTCCAGGCGTCGCGCACGGTCTGCACGCCAGGCCCGCCATAGACGTCGACGATCACCGGATATTTCTTGTCCGGCGAAAAACCGGCGGGCTTGATCATGCGCGCGTAGAGCAGCGTGCCGTCGGCTGCCTTCAGCTTGATCAGCTCCGCCGGCAGCAGCTCCACATCCGGGGGCGTGGCCTCCTGGTACACCGCGATTTGCGATCCGTCGCTGTCGTTCAGGGTGCGCCGTGGCGGCGTCGTCAGGCTGGAGGCGGTGTCCATGTAGTATTCGGTGGTGGGGCTCATGGAGATGGCATGCGTCCCTTCGCCGCCGCTCAGGCGCTGCTTCATTTTGCCGTCGAAGCGCACCCGATAGAGCTGGCGCTCCAGCGGGCTTTGCTCCGTGGAAACGTAGAACACCTCGCGCTTCTCCTCGCTGACGCCGGCCACTTCGGTCACTTCCCATTCACCCCTGGTGAGCGCGACCGGCCGCCGGTCGTCAATGGTGTACAGGTACAAATGACGATAGCCGTCGCGTTCGCTGCCCCACAGGAATTGTCTGCCCTTGTTGAGAAAACGGAAATCGTCGTTGACGTTGATCCAGGACTCATCCTGCTCAGTGAGCAGAACGCGGGCGGCGCCCTTCTGCGAGTCCGCCAGGCCCAGCTCCAGCCTGCTCTGTACCCGGTTCAGACGTTCGTAGGCCAGCGCGCGGCTGTCCGGCGACCAATACACGCGGGCCAGGAGATGCTCGCGCGTGTCGCCCAGATCCATCCAGCGGGTAGCCCCGCCTTCGGCCCCCACCACCCCCAAGCGCACCTCGGCATTGGGCGTCCCCGGCTGGGGAAACCGCTCCGGTTCCTCGAAAGCCCGCCAGGAGAGCAGGTCCACCTGCGGAAACACCGGCTCGCGGCTGATATCGAACTGCAGATAAGCGATCGCCGAGCTGTCGGGAGCCCACCAGTGCGCCGTGGACAGGTTTAACTCCTCCGGATACACCCAGTCCAGTTCGCCGTTCCACAGGGTGGCGGAACCATCCGTGGTAAGCTGCCGGACTTTCTTCGACAGCACCTCCAGACTGTATAGGTCATGGTCGCGCCGGAACGAGACGTAACGGCCATCCGGCGAGAGCTTGGGGTCGCGTTCCGGTTCGGCCGTGGCGGTGAGCTGTTCCCACTTACCGGTCTCGGTGTGCAGCAGGAAAAGATCCCCGGAGACGCTGATCAGCATCTCGCGCCCGTTCGAGGACCATTGAAAGCTCTGTTCGGAAACCCGGCGGTTCTGCCAATCGGTGATTTCCGGTTTGGGCGGTTTGAGCGCCTTATCCTCCAGGGCGCCCAGCGCCACCAGTTCTTTCTTTTTCTTGGAGGATACCTCGTACTCCCAGATGGCCCTCTCTTCCATCCAGGCGAAGCGCTGGCCGTCGGGCGACCAGGTGATGGCCGGCATGCGCGGCGGCGCAGGCATGTTCTGGATCGTGACCGGCTTCTTCTCGGCGGCTGTGGCGCACAGCGCGAGCAGCAAGGCGCACAAAAACCTGTTCATAAGACTGCATTGTATCCATAACCCGGCCTGGCCAATCACGGCCGGTACCAGGACGCCTCCGGCCCGGCGCGCCATGCTAAATCAATCTTGATGGAATTCTTGAGTGGCAATGTCGGATGGATCGAAGTGATCTGCGGTCCTATGTTCTCGGGCAAGAGCGAGGAGTTGATCCGGCGCCTGCGGCGGGCCCGCATCGCCCGCAAACGGGTGCAGGTCTTCAAGCCCCTCATCGACACGCGGTATTCGGCGGAGGCGATCGTTTCCCACGGCGACCTGCGCATGGATTCCGAAGTGGTGAGCAGCGGAGCCGAGATTCTGGACCGCGTGGACTGGCGTTCGGAAGTGATCGGGGTGGACGAGGCGAATTTCATGGGCGCCAGCCTGGTGGACGTGGTGCAGCGCCTGGCCGACAGCGGCAAGCAGGTGATCGTGGCGGGACTGGATACCGATTACCTGGGCCGTCCGTTCGTTCCGATCCCGGACCTGCTGTGCCTGGCCGAGTCCATCACCAAGACGCTGGCCATCTGCATGCGTTGCGGCAACCTAGCCAAACATACGCAGCGCCTGCGCGGCGCGGAGGACCTGATCGTGGTGGGCGCCGCCGACATGTACGAGGCGCGCTGCCGCCGCTGCTTCGAGCCGGGAATCCCCAAGCAGAGGGAACTGGGGTTCGTGAAGGCACGGAAAGAGCCGCCTGAGTGACCAAAAGGGAGCTACCGGCTGTCCAGGGGCGTCGGCACAAGATCTGCGCATGTGCCGGTATCCCCCGGCGCCGGCAACGGCTCCGGCACCGCCGGTCAGGGTTTCAGGGAGAACACAGTGCCGCAAAGCCCGTCACCGCCATTGCTGGTCGTGCTGTAGAGGATGCCTTGCTTGCCAACGGCGATAGGAGCCTGTGGGAAAGCTCCATCGGCACCGCCAGTAAAACCATATACCGTGGACTCCTTCCATTGGCCGTCCGGCGATGTTGGCGGGGTTAGCGAAAACACGACGCCGTAGCCGGCTGGTCCGCCCTGACTCGCAGTGCCGTAGAGCGTGCCATCGGCGCCCGCCACCACGCCCCCTTCCGGGGCTGCGCCGTCCGCTCTGTCTATAAACTCATAGAGCTGGGACTCGATCCACGGGTTGCCGCTGGTGGCCGGCGGCATCAGGGAATAGACGGTTCCGGAGGAAGTCGGCGAACCTTCGGCGGTCGTGCCGAACAGGACGAACGGTGCGCCGGCGCCGCCGGCCGTAACTATCGGCCCGGGGCTCGAACCGCTCCCGTTCGGACTGAATCGGTATAACACTTCGAAGCGCCAGGGTTCGCTCGCCGTCGGAGGCGTTAGCACGTAGACGCTTCCGACCGCGCCGGCGCCGCCCCCGCCGAATCCCGTCACGCCGAACAGCGAGGGGCCTTTGGGACTGCCGGGGCCGAGGACCACACCGGAGAATGGATTATAGCCCTGGTGGCCGGACTTGGTGAAGCTGTAAAGCACGGTTTCCTGCCAGTCGCCTCCAGGAGACAGAGGTGGCGTAAGCGCAAAAACAGTGCCACCGCCCGAAGCGCCTCCGCGCGTGGTGGTGCCGTATAGTGACATGCGGCCATCGGCGCCGGGACCGATAGCCAGCAACGATTCGGGCAGAGCGCCATCGTCGGGCGGGCCGGTGAAGCGGTGCAACACTTGCTCGGTCCATACGCCGCCCGGAACGGCTGGCGGGCGCAGCGAGAACACCGTGCCTCCGAACTTGTCACCACCGCCGTTACGCGTCGTTCCATAAAGGACTTGGCCAGGACCGAGCACTACGCCCCCGGCGGGAGCGATGCCGTCGGGCCCGGCAAAAACGTGCAGGGTCGTGCTGGTCCAACTGCCGGCGGAATCCGGAGTGAGCAGATAGACCATGCCGTAGCCGTCGGGGCCGCCCTGGCCCGTGGCGCCGTAAATGGCGGTATGGCCGTCCGGGGTTTCGCCGATGGCGAGCGCCCCGGAAGGAATGCCTTCCGCGGTACAGGAGAAGGCATGGATCGTGGTCAGCGTGGCGGCATTCAGACAGGAGCACGCGAAAATGGCCGTGATTAGCAGCGCTCGCATAAATGACGAGTGTGCCACACAATCGCTCGTTGCAGAAATGGCCCCTGCCTGTATGAGCTTCACGCTACCGGCCGGGTTCCTGAGGCAGAAACCGGTGAATAGCGCCCCTGTCCCGGCGCATCTGGTGCTGGAAAAGCGCGGCATGGCGGGCGCGAGGCGAAAGCGGATTCGCGCCGAATCCACGAGTCACCGGTGACTCTCACCCGTCGTAGTGCAGCGCCACCACCGGGTCGACCCGTGACGCCCATCGCGCGGGCACGTAACCCGCCAGGATGGTGACGATCGCCAGCAACACGGCCGCTCCGCCGATCGCCAGCGGATCGAGCGCGGTAAGTCCGAAGAGCCGGCTGGAGATCCAGTGTTGGGCCGCCAGCAGCGAAGGCAAGCCCAGCCCCACGCCGATGGCGATCAGGGTGAAGGCTTCGCCCAGCACGATGCGCAGGATGTCGCGCGGTTGCGCCCCCAGCGCCACGCGGATGCCGATCTCGTTGATGCGGCGGGTAACGTTATAAGCCATGACGCCGTACAGGCCGATGGACGCCAACACCAGCGCGACCAGGCCGAAGACCGCGGCCAACTGGCTGATGACGCGCTCGGCGACCAGCGACTCGCCCATCAGATCGTTCATGCTGCGAATCTCGACCGGAGGCAGCGCGGCGGCCACCTCCTTCACCGCGGTGCGAATGGCGGCGGCCACCATGGCGGGATTGCCGCGGTAGCGGACCTGGAAGGTGCAGAACGACGGTTCATCGCCCGCGCCGTTGAAGAACGGCAGCCAGAACTCGGGCTGCGCCAGTTCGCGCAAGCTATTGTGTTTGGCATCCGCGGCCACGCCCACCACCGTAAACTCCTGCGGGTGGTCGTGGCCGTACCAGATGCGCTTGCCGAGCGGGTTCGCGCCGGCGAAGAATTTGCGCGCCAGCGACTGATTGATGATTCCCACTTCCTGTTTTCCGCGTTCGTCCGCGGCGTCGAATTCGCGGCCCATCAGCAGCGGCTGGCCGATGTCCGCGAAGTGGTGCGCCGGCACCAGATCCTCCCGGACGCGGAACTCCGCGGCGGTGCTGGGCCGCGATCCATCGATGGAGACCTGGCTCCCGGTATCGTTCCCTACGAACAGTCCCATGAACGCCAGCGTGGCTCCTTCGGCGTGCGGGATCTTGCGCAGGCGGGCCAGCATCTGTTCATGGAGATGGTGAATGGCGGGACCCTTGTACCCGCTCGACTCCAGGAATCCGATATCGAACTCCAGGATGTGATCGTGATCGAAGCCCGGGTTCAGCCGCGCCAGCTTGGCAAAGCTGTGCAGGAACAGGCCGGCCACCATCAGCACCGAGAGCGACAGGGCAATCTGGGCGGCCACCAGGATGCGGCCCGCCGGCATGCGCCCCGCGTAGCCGCTCCCGGCCACGCCTTTGCCGGTACCCTGCAATGCGACGTGAAAGTGGGGGCGGGTCGCGCGCAGGCCGGGCGCCAGGCCGAAGATGACGCCCGTAGCCAGCGACAGGCCCAGGGTGAAGACCAGCACGCGCGTGTCGGGATGCAGGTCCAACAGAACGGGGTTCGATCCGGTCGAGACCATGTGCAACAACAAGACGTCGGACCATTGCGCCAGGACCAGCCCGAGGGCGCCGCCGATGGCGGCCAGCAGAACGCTTTCCGTCAAGAGCTGGCGCAACAAGCGGGCGCGGCTGGCGCCCAGCGCCAGGCGGACGCCGATCTCACGCTGCCGCGCGGCGCCCCGCGCCAGGACCAGGGTCGCCACGTTGGCGCACGCGATCAGCAGAACCAGGCCGACCACGGCCATCAGGATCTTCAGCGGATCGCCTATGCTGTCGCTCAGCACGTTGGCGCCGCGGTCGCCAGAAAGAAGCGTGATATGGGAATTCAGGTACTCCCGCCGGCGGTCGGCCGAAAGCCCGGCGGCTTCCGACTCGCGGATCTGGCGGGCGGTCAGGTTCACGCCGGACTGAGCTTGCGCGCGCGTCACGCCGGGCTTCAGGCGCGCGATCACCTGCAGCCAGATGATCTTGTTCAGCGGGTCGGCAGGCCGCGCCAGAAAATCGGTCCACCCGGGGAAGATCTCCGACTGCATGGTGAGGGGCACCCAGATGTCAGTCGAGAAACCCACGGTTTCGCCAGCGAATCCGGCCTGCGCCACGCCGATGATATCGAAGGTGGTGCGGCGGATGCGAATCTTACGATTCAGGATCGCGGGATCGAGAGCGAACCGGCTCTTCCAATAGCCGTGACTGATCACCGCCACCGGATTGGCGTGCTCCACCTTATCAACCGTGGAAGTGAAGGTCCGGCCCAGGAAAGGAGTAATTCCCAAAACGCGAAAGTAGTCGCCGCTGACCATGGTGACATCGGCCGTCTCGCCTTCGGCGCGGGAGGAGCCGGGCAGGCTGACTTCGGTCCGGCGCACATGGCTGTCGAGCGCGCAGATGGAGGAGAAGACCTGGTTGCGGTCGCGCAGATCTTCAAACTCACTGTACGCATACAGGGCGCGCGGACCGCTCCCGTCGGACACGCCGATACCGTGCGCTTCCGGGTCGGAGAGCATCACCAGTTGCCCCGGATCCTTGACCGGCAGCGGGCGCAACAGGACTGCGTTGAGAGCGCTGAAAATCGCCGTGTTGGCGCCGATGCCGAGCGCGAGGGTCAGCACCGCGACGGCGCTGAATCCGGGATTCTTGCGGAGTCCCCGCACACCCCATCGCAAGTCCTGCCAGAGTGAGTCCATGAACCTCCTGATAGGAATCAGTCGGAATGAGCAATTCGGATGCCACGTTCGGCTGCTCCTGGCCCGCGGAATGGCGCCCGCGGAAGGCCGCCGGTGTTCGCGGATGGGATTCGGGTGTCGCTGAAACGGGCAGTAACAAAATTATCAGCAGCGGGCGCGTGACACCTTGCACTTCTACACGTCAAGTGGTATATGTAGAAGCGCGAGGCATACGTATGAAGGAGAAATCGGATCTGCCGCAAGGCACGCTGGACCTGCTCATCCTGAAGATCGTGGCGCTGGGCCCGGTGCACGGCTACGCCATCGCCCAACGCCTGCAAGAGGTGTCCCGCGACGTGGTCCAGGTTCCGCAAGGTTCGCTCTATCCCGCCCTGCACCGGCTGGAGAATCGCGGACTGTTGGCGGCCGACTGGAAAGACACGGAAACCGGACGCGAGGCTAAGTTCTATCGTCTGACGCGCAAGGGCCGCGCCCAACTGGAAGCCGAAGCGGCGAGCTGGCAACGCCTGGCCGAAGCGGTGGGGCTGATCCTGAAACTGTCCGAGGGAGGCGCGCAATGACCTGGTGGCGCCGTCTGTGGCGAACGAAACAGTTGGAAGAGGAGCTGGACAAGGAAGTTCGCTTCCACGTGGATCAGCACGCGGCGGATCTGCGGGCGGGCGGCGCCAGCCCCGACGAGGCGCGCCGGCAGGCCCGTCTGTGGCTGGGCGGTCCCGAACAGGTGAAAGAAGAGTGCCGCGACGCACGGGGTACGCGCTGGGCGGAAGATCTGGGGCAGGACGTGCGCTATGCGTTGCGGACGCTGCGGCAGAAGCCGGCGTTTGCCGCGGCGGCCATCCTGACGCTGGCGCTCGGCAGCGGCGCGACCACCGTCATGTTCACGGTGGTCGACAGTGTTCTGCTCAAGCCGTTGGCCTATCCGGAAGGCGACCGGCTGGTGAGCCTGCACGAGCAGATCAACAAGTACGCGCTGGAAGCGTCGTTCGCCTATCTGAATTTCCTGGATTGCCGCCGTGCCAGCCGCTCCGTCAACCTGGCGGCCTGGCGCAACGGCAGCGGCATGGTGACCCGTCCGGGCGAAGCCGAATTCGTCCTCGGCCGCCAGATTTCGGCGGATCTGTTTTCGGTTCTGGGCGTGCCTCTCCATCGCGGGCGGGAATTTGTGCCGGATGAAGACCGTCACGGCGCGGCGCCGGTGGCCGTCATCAGTTACCGGTTATGGCAAAGCCGCTACGGCCGCGGCGAGGATGCCGTCGGACAACAGCTCTTCTTCGATGGCAAGCCGTACACCGTGGTCGGCATCGCGCCCGCCAGGTTCCGGCTGGGGGGCGATCCCGACGTTTTCACGCCGATCGGCCAGAACACAACACCGCCCATGTTGAATCGCGAGATGCATCCGGGCATTCAGGTGATCGGACGGCTGCGGCCGGGAGCCAGCCTGGACCAGGCGCGGGCCGAGTTCGCGCTGATCGGCCGCCACCTGGCCGCGCAATACCCCAAAGAGAACGCCGGACGTGCCATTGGCGTGAAGCCGCTCCGGCAGGAGATCGTGGGTGACGCGCGCTCCACCTTGTGGCTGCTGTTAGCCGCGGTGAGCATGGTGTTGTTAATCGCCTGCGCCAATGTCGCCAGCCTGCTGCTGGCGCGCGCGGTATCGCGCGAGCGGGAACTGGCCATGCGCGTGGCGCTGGGCGCGGGCCGCGGCCGCCTGGCCCGCCAGTGCCTGACGGAAAGCGGGGTGCTCGCCATCGGCGGCGGCGCCCTGGGAGTGGTGCTGGCGGCGCTCGGCATCCGCCCGTTTCTGGCATTCTGGCCCGGCGGCCTGCCACGGGCCGAGGAGGTGCATCTCGACTGGCGCGTCCTGCTGTTTGCGCTGGCCATGGCGTGCCTGAGCGGTCTGTTGTTCGGATTGGCGCCGGCCTGGCGCGCTCCGTCCCGGGAACTGGAACGGGCGCTGCGGGCCGGCGCGCGCACCGTCACCGCCGGCGCGCGGCGGTTGCACAGCAGTTTTGTAGCGGCCGAAATTGCGCTGGCAGTGGTGCTGCTGATCGCCGCGGGCATGCTGGGCCGCACGTTGCTGCATCTGTCCTCGCTCGATCCCGGCATTGACGCGCGCCATGTGCTGTTGGCGCGGGTGGCCCTGTCTCCCGACGCCATGGCCAGCCCGGCGCGCACGCGGATCGCCTGGCAGGACATCTTGGAGCGTCTGGGGCAGACGCCCGGCGTGATTCGCGCGGGCGTCGCCGACCTCATTCCCATGAGCGGCGAAGACGAAGAGATCGGCTACTGGACCACCACCGCCCCGCCGCCGGCGAACAAGATGCCTATGACGATCATGAGCCTGGTGACGCCCGGTTACCGGGAGGCCATGGGGATCCCCCTGCGCGAAGGCCGGTTTTTCAACGATCACGACCGCGTCGGCAGCGAACCGGTCATCGTCATCGACGAGGTGATGGAAAAGCGTGCCTTCGGCGGACGCGGCGATGCCATCGGAAAACGCCTCTCCTTGCAATTCATCGGGCCGGCCCGCGTGGTCGGCGTGGTGGGGCATGTGCGCCATTGGGGGCTGGACGCCGACGATCAGGCCTCCATTCGCGAGCAGATCTATCTGCCGTTCGCGTGGCTGCCGGACGATTACCTGCGCCTGACGGCTTCGGCGATGTCCCTGGTGGTCCGGACCAAGGTGCCGCCCTTGCATGAAGTCGAAGCCGTACGGCGGCAGGTGCGGGGCGCCACGCGCGATCAGGCCATCTATGACGTGCGCACCATGGAGCAGGTGGTGCACGCCACTCTGGCGCAGCAGCGTTTCCTGCTGTTGTTGTTCGGGATCTTCGCGGGGCTGGCGTTGTTACTGGCCTGCATCGGCATCTACGGCGTGATGGCCTACCTGACCGCGCAGCGCGTGCCGGAGATCGGGGTCCGCATGGCCTTGGGCGCCGGCGCGCGCGACGTGTTGTGGATGGTTTTGCGGCAGAGCCTGGGGATGATTCTGGCGGGCGCGGGCGCGGGTCTGTGCGGCGCCCTGGCGGCAGGCCGCCTGTTATCGGGCCTGGTCAGCGGCATGCAGCCGCCCGAGCCGGCCACGGTCGCCCTGGTGATCGCGGTGCTGATGGCCGCGGCCCTGTGCGCCAGCTATTTGCCGGCGCGCCGCGCCAGCCGCGTGGATCCGTCCGGGGCTTTGCGGCAGGAGTAACGAGGCAGGAGTAACCATATGACGTGGTGGCAGCGGTTGTGGCGGGCGAATGAAATGGAGCGGCAGCTCGACAAGGAGCTGGCCGATCATCTGGCCCGGCACGCGGCCGACCTGGTCGCGCGCGGCCACTCGCCGGTGGAAGCGCGGCGGTTGGCCCGGCTCGAAATCGGCGGTCCGGAGCAGGTGAAAGAACAATGCCGCGACGCGCGCGGCACACGCTGGCTGGAGGACTTCTTGCGGGACGTGCGCTGCACGCTCCGCACCCTGCGCCAGCGTCCGGGCTTCGCGGCCGTGGCGCTGTTGACGCTCGCCTTGGGCACCGGCGCTACCACGGTCATGTTCACGGTCATCAACGGCGTCCTGCTGAAGCCGCTGCCGTACCCCGATCCCGATCGGCTGGTGGAGGTGTCCGGCTACCTGGCCGATTCGCATTGGGCCCTTCAGTATCTCGCCTATCCCGATTTTCTCGACTGCCAGCGCGGCGTCCACTCGCTCGACCTGGCCGGCTGGGTCTCTAATTCCGGGACATTGAGCGAACCCGGCGATGCCGAGTACGAGCAGCAGTTCGAGATGTCGCACAATCTATTTCCGGTGCTCGGCGTGCGTCTGTTCCGCGGACGCAATTTCCTGCCGGAGGAAGACCGGCCCGGCGGCGCGCCAGTCGCGATTCTGGGCTATAGCCTGTGGCAACGCCATTTCGGCGGCAGCCAGAACGCGGTGGGCGCGGCGCTGGTGCTGGACGGCCAGCGTTATACGATCGTGGGCGTCGCGCCGCCGGGCCTGCAATTGGATGGCGAAGGCGATATCTATACGCCCCTGGGACAGGATAGCGCGGCGTACCTGAAAAGCCGCAACGCGCACCCGGTGCGGGGCATCGGCCGTCTGCGGCCTGGAGCGACCGTCGCCCAGGCGCGCAGCGAAGTAGCGGCATTCGGGCAGGACCTGGCGGAACGGCACCCGGACAGCAATCAAGGGCGCAGCCTGCGCACGCAGCTCCTGCGTCCCGACGTGGCGGACGTCCGCTCCACACTGTGGCTGCTGTTAGGCGCCGTGACCCTGGTGCTGCTGATTGCCTGTACCAATGTGGCGAGCCTGACGCTGGCCCGGGCCGTTTCGCGCGAGCGGGAGCTGGCCATGCGGGCCGCGCTGGGGGCCGGGCGGTTCCGGCTGGTGCGCCAGTGTCTCACCGAGAGCGCCGTGTTGGGCGTCGGCGGCGGCGCGCTGGGCATCGGGCTGGCGGTCCTGGGCATCCGCCCCTTCCTGGCACTGTGGCCCGGGGACCTGCCGCGCGCCAGCGAAGTGCAGCTCGACTGGCGCGTCCTGTTGTTCGCGCTGGCGGTGGCGCTCGCCAGCGGCCTTCTCTTCGGCCTGGCGCCCGCGCTGCGCGTTCCCGCCATTGCCCTGGAGCGCATGCTGCACACCGGATCGCGGAACGTGGCCGGCGGCTCGCGGCGTCTGCACGCCAGTTTCGTGATCGCCGAAATCGCGCTGGCTGTAGTGCTGCTGTCCGCCGCCGGCATGCTGGGACGCACCCTGCTGCGGCTGTCCAGGCTCGATCCCGGCGTCAACATCCATAACGTGCTGGTCAGCCGCATGGCGATCTCGCCCGCCGTGCTTCCCCATCCGGACCGTATTCGCGCGACGTGGGAAGACGTAATCGAGCGTGCCCGGCGGCTGCCGGGCGTGGAGGCGGTGGCCACCGTCGACACGGTGCCCCTGCGCGAGGGAAACAATCAGGCGGGCTACTGGCCCACCGCGGCCGTGCCTCCCGACAATCAACAGCCGGTGGCGCTCTCCACATGCGTTTCGCCGGACTATCTGAAGGTGATGGGAATACCGCTGCGGCAGGGCCGGTTTTTTACCGAACAGGATCGCATCGGCAGCCAGCGGGTCATCGTGATCGATGACGTTCTGGCGCACCACGCGTTTCCCGGCGGCAACGCCGTGGGCCGGCAACTGTGGATTCCGGATATGGGACGGCCGCCCCAGCCCCTGCTGATCGTAGGCGTGGTCGGCCACGTCCGGTATTGGGGACCGGCCGGAGACGATCGCTCGCCGGTGCGCGCCCAGTTCTACTATCCGCTGGCGCAGGTGCCCGACAGCTGGCTGCGGCGCTGGTCGCAATTGATGTCCGTGGCGGTGCGCGCCACGGTCCCGCCGTTAAGCCTGGTCCAGCCATTGCGGCATGAGCTGCGCGGCGTATCGAACGACCAGGTGCTGTACGAGGTCCGTACCATGGAGCAGCTCGCGCGCAATTCGCTCGCCCGGCAGCGTTTCCTGCTGCTGTTGTTCGGCATCTTCGCCGGCCTCGCGCTACTGCTGGCGTGCATCGGCATCTATGGCGTGCAGGCGTATCTGACGAGCCGGCGGGTACCCGAGATCGGGGTGCGGATGGCCCTGGGCGCGACCCCGCGCGACGTGGAGTGGATGGTGCTGCGCGAGAGCCTGGGCATGATCGCGGCCGGTACGGCAATCGGCGCGGCCGGTGCGCTGGCCGCCGGGCGGCTCCTGCTGCGGCTGGTGGAGGGCATGCGGCCCAATACTCCGGGAGCCTTCGCCGTCAGCCTCGCAGTACTGGTTGTGGCGGCGCTCGCGGCCGGAATGCTGCCCGCCCGCCATGCCAGCCGGATCGATCCCATGACGGCGCTGCGGCAGGACTGAGGTCAAAACCGCAGCGTGGCCTTCAGCCGCATGGGATCGAGCAGGAGGTCCAAGGCGTTGGCCGCGCCCGTCACGAACACGTTGGCGTTCAACAGCGCATCCACAGCGCAGCCTTCGCCGTTATCCACCGCGATCGCCAGTCCTCCGCCCTCCTTCACGGCCTTCAGCATCAGGCGGTCGTTGTTGCCGTTTCCCAATGCCGCGACTTGCGCCAGGTTGAAGCGGCTGACATATTCGGCTTTTTCCGTGTCATGCCGGCCCGGCCCCAGCAGGTGCGGGATGGCGATTCCCGCCAACTCGCGCTCCGCGGTGCCAAAGGAGTCGGCCGTCACGATATGCAGGTCCACCAGCGAAGCAAGATGTGTTAATTGGCGACGGACGGCGGGCTCGATCCGCCCGCCGAGCGAATAAGTCCCGGTGTAGTCACTTACTACCGTGGCGATCGATCGGCCGCCAAGACCGGGTATTTCGATACGAATTCCGGGTTTGTTCATAGAACCTTGACCACAAACGAAGTTAGAATGACACATACCATGAAACTCGCATTTATCGGCGCCGGACACATGGGCGCCCCCATGGCGCGCAACCTGCTGCGGGCAGGTCACCAGGTCAGCGCCTACAATCGCACGCGGGCGCGCCTGGAGCCGCTGGCGCACGATGGCGCGCGGCTCGCAGATTCTCCGGCAGAGGCGGTGCGCGGAGCCGAAGCCGTGGTGACCATGCTGGCCGACGATCGCGCCGTGGAGGACGCCGTCGAAGGCTTCGCGGAGACGCTTGCCCGCGGCGCGATCCATATCGGGATGAGCACCATCAGCGTGGCGTGTTCCAAGTCGCTCGCCGCCACACATGCGGGGCGAGGACAGCGGTATGTGGCGGCGCCGGTATTCGGACGGCCGATCGCGGCAGCCGCCGCGAAACTGTGGATCGTGGCGGCGGGCGCGGCGGAAGATATCGAGCGCTGCCAACCGGTCTTTGACGCGCTGGGGCGCGGCTCCTCGGTGGTAGGCGCCGATCCCTGGCTCGCCAATGTGGTCAAGCTATCGGGCAATTTTCTGATTGCCGCCATGCTCGAATCGCTGGGCGAGGCTTTTGCCCTGGTGCGCAAGCACGGTGTGGATGCGGGGGAATTTCTGGACATCGCCAACAATGCGCTGTTCCAGTCCGCGCTGTATCACAATTACGGCGGCGCCGTGGTGGGAGAGCAGTTCGCGCCGGCGGGATTCAAACTGAGCCTGGGTTTCAAGGACCTGCGGCTGGTGCAGGAGGCCGCCGAATCCGCCGCCGTGCCGATGCCGGTAGCCGGTGTACTGCGCGACCGTTTTCTAGCCGCCCTCGCGCGCGGCGAAGGGGAGCTCGACTGGGCCGCCGTGGCGCGCGTGGCCGCGTCGCAAGCCGGACTTTAGCCGCACACCGGCAGTGCGATAATGTAGTCTCGCGCCAATTAGAATGGACACGCTGGAGCAGAGACTGGCGGACGTCCGGCTGCGTATCGCCCGGGCGGCAGACCGCGCGCGCCGCGATCCGGCGCGGATCACGCTGCTGGCCGTCACCAAAGTATTTCCCGCGCAGGTGATCCGCGACGCGTACGCCCTGGGGTTGCGCGAGTTCGGTGAGAACTACGTGCAGGAGTTCGAAGCCAAGCTGCCCCAGGTGGGCGATCTGGTGGAAGCGCGCTTTCATCTGATCGGCCACTTGCAGGCCAACAAGAGCCGGCGCGCGGCGGAGATTTTCCAAACCATCCAGACCGTGGATTCCGGCAGGCTCGCCCGCCGCCTGAACGAAACCGGCCACGCCCTGGACATCATGCTGGAAGTCAAACTCTCGCCGGAGCAGGCCAAGGCCGGCGCCACGCCCGAAGAACTGCCGGATCTGACCGCCGCCGTGCGCCAGTGCCCGAACCTGCGGCTGTTGGGCCTGATGACCATGCCGCCGTGGTCGGACGATCAGGAACAGTCGCGGCCTTATTTTCGCCGGCTGCGCGAGTTGGCCGAAACGCACGGACTGGCGCAGCTTTCGATGGGCATGTCCCACGACCTGGAAGCCGCCATCGAAGAAGGCGCCACCCTGGTGCGGGTGGGGACCGCCCTGTTCGGAAAGCGCCGCCAGCCATGAGGGTCGCCTATTATGCGCCATTGCCGCCCGCCCGCACCGGCGTGGCGGACTACGCGGCCGCGCTGCTCGCCGCGCTGCGGCGGCATGGCGACGTGGAGACCGGCGCCCGGCACGCCGACGTGGCGCTCTACCATCTGGGCAACAATCAACTGCACCGCGGAATCTATGAACGGGCGCAGGCCGCTCCGGGGGTGGTGGTGCTGCACGACGCCGTGCTGCATCATTTCTTTCTGGGCGCGCTCGACCGCGACGCCTACGTCGCCGAATTCGTATACAACTATGGCGAGTGGCATCGCGCGCTGGCCGGGGAACTGTGGCGCGCGCGCGCCAGCTCCGGTTTCGACGCGCGCTACTTCGACTATCCGATGCTCAAGCGCGTGGCGGAGAGAGCGCGCGCGGTGGTAGTGCACAACCCGGCGGCGGCGCGGATGGTCCGGCAGCACGCGCCCGCGGCGGCGGTGGTCGAGATTCCGCATCTGTTTGCCGCGCCCGAACTGCCGGCCGGATGGGAGGTGGCGCGCCTGCGGCAGAGCTGGGGCGTCCCGCCGAGCGCGTGCCTGTTCGGAGTGTTCGGCTATTTGCGGGAATCCAAGCGCCTGTTCACCGTCTTACGCGCGTTCGCGCGGCTGCGGCGGTCGCGGCCGGACGCCTGGCTGCTGATCGCGGGCGCGTTCGCCTCGCGCGATCTGGAGCGGGCCGTGGCGCCGCTGCTCGGCGGTCTGGGAATCCTGCGCCTGCCGTACCTCGCCGAACGCGACTTCTGGCGTGCGGCGCTGGCCGTGGACGCCTGCATCAACCTGCGTTTCCCCGCCGCGGGCGAGACCTCCGGTATCGCCATCCGGATGATGGGTGCGGCCAAGGCGGTGCTCCTCACCGATAGCGAGGAGAACTCGCGTTACCCCGAGGGCGCCTGCGTGCGGGTGGCCGCCGGCGCCGGCGAAGACGATGCGCTGTGGCGCCACATGGTTCTGTTAACATCGATGAAAGAATGTGCGGGTGAGATCGGACAGCGCGCGTCCGGGCACATCGTCGAGCATCACCAGGCCGTTCGAATTGGCGAACAGTATTGGAACGTGTTGTGCGCTCATCGCTAATAGTGCCTCTGTTCTGCGCCGGAGTGTTATCCGCCGCGGACGGCCGGCTGGCGGCCAGCTTCGACGTTCAGGTTCCCATGCGCGATGGCGTGCATCTCTCCGCCAACCTTTTCCATCCCGGGCCGCCCGGACGCTACCCGACGATCCTGGTACGCACACCGTATGGCAAGGGTTCCGCCCTGCCGCCCAAGTACGCCCCTTTCGTGGAGCACGGCTATGCGGTAGTGGTCCAGGACGTGCGCGGGCGATACGCTTCCGAGGGCGTTTTCCGGCCGCTCGACCAGGAGCCGGCGGACGGCGATGACACGCTGAACTGGATCGCACGGCAGCCCTGGTCCGACGGCAAGATCGGCATGGCAGGCGCCTCCTACCTGGGCATCGTGCAGTGGAAAGCCGCCACGGCCGGCAATCCGCATCTGAAGGCCATTTTTCCAGCCACCGCCGGCTGCGACGATTACCGCGACCGCTTTTACTCGCCCGGCGGCGCCATGAAGCTGGGCCAGCGTCTGCTATGGATGTCCGAGAACCTGCGCGCGCCGCATTATCATCCCGACTTCAGCCGTTTCGTGCTGCACCTGCCGCTGGCGACTTCGGACGTGGCCGCTACCGGCCAGACCTCCGACATGTTCCAGGAGGTTGTCGCGCACCCCGCCTACGATTCGTTCTGGAAGACGCGGAGCGTCTGGGAGCAGTTGGATAAGATCCGCGTGCCGGTATTCTCCGTGGGGGGATGGTTCGACAATTTCGTGGAGAGCGATCTGGAGGCGTATGCGCGCCTGCACCGGCACACCGGCGTGGATCGCATTCTGATCGGGCCCTGGCCCCACAACATGATGGCCCGGCTCGAAGGCGTGGATTTCGGTCCGGACGCCATCACGCCTGTCGGCAGCCTCCAGTTGCAGTGGTTCGATCAGTTTCTCAGGGGCGTGGATACGCCGCTGCTTTCGGAAGCCCCGGTACGCATTTTTGTGATGGGCGCCAACCGGTGGTGCGGCGCGCGCGAATGGCCGCCGCCCGCACACGAAACGCGGTTCTATCTGGAGAGCCGCGGCCATGCCAATACGCTGACAGGCGACGGGAGGCTGGCGGCGCGGCTGCCCGGCGCGGACGCCGCCGACCGTTACATTTTCGATCCGCACGATCCCGTCCCCACCATGGGCGGCGCGGTCTGCTGCAATCCGCAGGTCTTCCCCTGGGGACCGCGCGATCAGCGGCTCGTCGAGCAGCGCCGGGATGTACTGGTGTACAGCACCGCGCCGCTGCGCCGCGACCTGGAAGTGATCGGCCCCGTGCGCGTCATATTGTACGCCGCCACTTCCGCGCGCGACACCGACTTCACCGCGAAACTGATAGACGTTTTTCCGGACGGGCGCGCGCTGAATCTGACTGACGGCATCCTGCGCCTGCGCTACCGCAAGTCGCTCGCGGAACCGGAGCTTGTCCGTCCGGGCCAGATCTGCCGGCTGTTCATCGACGCAGGTGTGACGGGCAACGTGTTCCGGAAGGGGCATCGCATCCGGGTCGAGATATCGAGCAGCAACTTTCCGCGCTTCGACCGCAACCCCAACACCGGCGAGGACGTGAATCACGCCACCGAGCTCAAAACCGCGTGGCAGACGGTGTATCACGACCAGCGGCGTCCTTCCTATCTGGTGCTGCCGGTGATCGCGAATTGACTTGGAGGCGCCGGACGCGTTATTTTTGCAGATAGACCACCGACGGCGCGGTAGCCAAGTGGTAAGGCCAGGGTCTGCAAAACCCTTATTCGTCGGTTCGATTCCGACCCGCGCCTCCAGCCTCGTCCCGATTTCCACCGGAAGTTCACATAGCGGCCGCCGGCTACCCGGCCACTCGGCGCTGGAGCCCGTCGCCGGTCCCGCGCGCGCGAATGCGCTATCGGATCAATCTGTTGCGCAGCGCTTTCGCGACCGCTTCGGACTTGGAATGCACCTGCAATTTCTCGTAAATGCTGCGCAGGTGAAATCGGATGGTGTTCACCGAAACATCCAGTTCGGCGGCCGCCGTCTTGTGGTTGTACCCTTCCACCAGCAGCTTCAAGATACGAATCTCATGCGGCGTCAGATGGTATGCGGCGTCTTCCGGCGGCCGGATCTCCCGGAACAGAGCAATCACCCGTCCGGCCACTTCAGGGGTCATCGGCGCACCGCCCCGCACAGCTTCCTGCAGACCTTCCAGCAAGCGGGCCGGCGGCGTCTTTTTCAGCAGATATCCGCAAGCTCCGGCGCACAGGGCATCGAAGATCCGCTTGTCGTCTTCGTAAACGGTGAGCATCACCAGCGGCAGTTTGGGATAGCTGGCCTTCAGCAGACGGATGCCCTCGATGCCGGACATCTGGGGAAGCCCGATGTCCACCAGGACGGCGTCGGGGAAATTGCCGGGGATCTTCTCGATGGCCTCCTCCATGGTGCCAAACGCCCCCGTGCAGAGGTAGCCCTCGGTACCATCGATCAGGGTCCGCAAACCCTCCCGGATCCGGGCCTGATCTTCGATGATCGCGACTTTGAGTGCGCGGTTCTCCGCCATCCGTGCGAACCTTAACTAAAGCGTCCGCTCCATCATAAGTTGTAGCGGCTACGCCGCTCCTATCCGTTTATGTAGGTTCTTTTGCGCCCGGCCAAATAAACGGCCTGCCAACCGGGACGTGCAGCCGGATCGTGGTTCCCCGCCCCGGCGCGGAATCGGCGGTCAGACGGCCGCCCAGTTGTCGAGCCCGCTTCTCCATGCTCGCCAGCCCATGCCCGCGCTGGATCTGCGCCGCATCGAATCCTCCGCCGTCATCCGTGACGCTGAGCGACAGCCATCCCTTCGCCAGTTCGAAATGGATGACCACCTCGGTGCATGCCGAATGGCGCGCCACGTTGTGCAGGGCCTCTTTGCAGATCAGGAATATCTGGCGGCGCGCATCGGCGCCCATTTCGGCGTCGTCGTGCTCCGCGTTGGGCTCCCGGAACTGGACCCGAATCCCAACGGGGCTGAGCAGATCGCTGGCGAATCGGTGAATGCGGTGGGCCAGGTTCCCCAAGCGGTCCTGCGACGGGTCCACGGCCCAGACGATCTCGCTCATGGAATCCACCAATTCCCGCGAAAGGTTGGCAATATCGGCCAGGTCAGGGCGCTGCTCCGGCGGCACCCGGCGGCTGGTCACCTCGGAGAGAATCGCTATCTGCGACAGGCTGCTGCCGATGTCGTCATGCAGGTCGGTGGCGATGCGGGTCCGCAGTTGTTCGATCGCCAGCAGATGCGCCAGCCGGTATCGATACAGCACGTAGATGGCTACACCCGCCAGCATGGCCGCCACCACCCGAAACCATGCGCTCTGCACCATCGTCGCCGCCACGGTGAAGTCGATCTCCGCGGGCGCCGGGCTTGCCTGGCCTTCCGAATTGAGCGCCATCACCCGGAAGCGGTAGCGGCCGGGCGCCAGAGCGGAGTAGTTCACCGTGTGCTGGCGCGTCGTGGTCCAGCCTTCTCCCCCGCCTTCCAGCGCGAACATGTAGCTCAGGCTCTCCTCGGGCTCGTTGTTGGCGCCCACGAACTCCACCTGCAATTGATTCTGGGAAGGCTGCAGCCGGCCGAGATGCAGGACGGTCTCGCCCGCCGCGGAGACCTGACCCTCCCGGTGGGGGATGCGCAATTGCGTAATACGCACCGATGGAAAGCCAGGCGGACGGTCCCCGGCGGGCCCCAAGCGTGACAGCCCCTGGGTGGTGGCAAACCAGAGATTGCCCGCCGCGTCCCGGAAAGCCGACGTCATTTCTCCATGGGGCAGTCCGTCATTTGCCGTAAAGTGCATGATACGGCCCGTCGCCAGGTTCAAGCGATCCACACCCTTGGCTGTTCCGGCGTAGATGCGCCCGGAATTGTCCTCTGCCAGGCAGCGGACACTGGCGCTTGCCAAGCCATTCGTAGTGCTGTAAAGCCGGCCGCGAATCTGCCGGCTGCCCGGATCCTGAATCAGCCCCAGGCCGCCGTTGGCGCCAATCCATAAGCGTCCCGCGCCATCCACGAGCAGAGCGAAGGCCGTGCCCGGCGGTACTCCGTCCGCGCGCCCGTACCGGCTGAATCCGACGCCGTTGTAACGATATAATTCACCGCCGACCCAAGTACCCATCCAGATGTTTCCGCGGCGGTCTTCGGCGAAGGCGCTGACCAGCAAAGGGCTGTGGCTCGGACCCTCCTGGAACCGCACCAGCCGCTTGGCCGCGGGATCCCAGCGCATGAGCCGGTCGCCTTGCCTGGATTGGGCCGAGGCCCAAATGCCCCCGCGCGAATCCTCGAAGACCCGAAACACCTCGGCGTCCGGCGCATAGCACGCCTCGGGCTGCCGGCTTGCCAGCCCTTCCGCGGGCCCCGCCCGGAACCGGCACAGTCCGGATTGCGTCGCGGCCCACCATTCCCCGCCGCGAGCCTGTAGCAGGATCTGGTTCATTCCCCACGTCGGATGGTCGCTGAGAACTTTCGGAATCACCGGGTGAAACCTGACTCCGTCGAACAGGTTCACCGCGCGTAATGGGGCGGAATCGGAGATGGTAATGGCCAGCACTCCGCCCTTCCGGTCGCCCAGAACCGACCACACGCGATCGGACGGGAGACCGTCCTGTTCGCGGAATGTCGTGAATCCCGCGGGCTCGATGCGCATCGCGCCGGCGCCCTCCGTCCCCACCCACATGTTTCCGGCACGGTCCGGACTCAAAGCGGTGATTTGCCGGTCGGTCAGTCCTTGCCGGCGCGTCACGTTCTCGAACACCGCGGTGCTGCTGCCCGGAAGCAAACGGCTGATACCCCCGCTGGTGGCGATCCACAAACTCCCATCCGCGGCCTGCGCCAACGCGCGCACATCGAGATGAATCAGTCCGTCCCGCTTTTGATACACCCTTTGCACGCTGCTGCCGCCGAACCCGGCGGGACGCATCAGAACCAACCCGGCGCGCGTGCCGGCCCACACCCGGCCCGCGCGGTCCCGCATGAGCGCATTCACATACTCGTTCGGCAGCCCGTCCTTCGTGGAAACATGCTGCGCGGAGCCGTCTTTGGCCACCACATCGATCCCCTCGACGGTGCCTACCCACAGATTGCCACCCGTATCCTCAAGCAGGTCCGTGATGACAGTGTGTTTCCATTTGAACGGTCCCGGCAGCGGCAGTCGCCGGAAGTGAAAACCGTTGACCAGTTCGAACAGTCCGCCCTCGGTTCCGCACCAGATTCTGCCCGCGGATGTCTCCAGCAGAGCCGTAATGGAGTTTTCATAGTCGTCCGCGCCGGGACGGTAGGTGCTAAACCGGCCGCCGCCGTTCGCCTCGAAATGGCTCAGGCCCCCCGCGGTTCCGACCAGGTAACCGCGGGTCCGGGTTTCCAGGATGGCTTGCACGCCGTGGTGTGCGAGCCCGTCGGCCGTCCCGAAGCTCACCATGCGGTAACCGTCGAAGCGGGTAAGGCCTTCCGGCGTGCAAAACCAGACGAAGCCGTGCGAATCCGGATAAACGCAATCGATGTGTTCCGCCGCCAGCCCGTCCGCCGTGGTGTAAGACCGGATGGGCAGCAACGCGCCGGGCAGAGGGAACGGAACACCGGCGAGCAGAATCAGGATCGTTCCGGTTCCGATGCGGGCCATCGTATTGAGAGACAGTGTAGCGCAGGCAGAATCGAAAGAATTCCGGCCGGCGCCAGAGTGCGCACGCCCCTACCCGGTTGTGTAGGCCCCCGGCGCCGTCCGCTCCAAGCGGCAGGCAAAACACGCTAAATGCCTACAAACTTATGCGGTGAGTGGTTGCCGTCTTTCCCGATATGCTGCACGGGAGAGGGTACACCATGTCACTTGCTCCATGGAAGGGCTATTGGAGGCTGTGGTCGCAACTCACCGCGGGCCGGATCGTTCCCATCGTTCCCGCCGCCTGGCTGTCTCTGGGCCTGGCGGGAGGCGTGTTCGGGCAGGAAGCTGTTCCGCAGATGCAGGCGTACTCTTCCACCGTGCCGTGGACCGGCGGAACCGTGGCCGACGCCCTCGGGCAGGTCGTCGTCGGGACCACCATTCCGATGAGCAGTTACGCAGTGGCCTTCGGCAAGGGGGGCGCCTACACCGGAGTGCTGGTGGGGAGCGATCCATTCGCCGCATCGCCCGGCTCGGTCACCCTTGACGCGGTCCTGATTCCACTGGTCGTCCAGATCATCACACCCAATGGAACGCTGGTCACATTCGATCCGACGAAGAAGAACAATTGTGACGGCGGGGTCTCGGCCTTGACCCGCTTCAAACAGTCGCCGCTGGTGGTCAAGAGCAAACTGACGTTCAATGGCGTCAGCGTTGGGAGCCACCAATATATAGACGGTTTCATGCGCGCGGAGTTCTGGAGCGTGATCCAGGGGACAGGGTTCGGCGACCCGATCAGTTGGTCATACGCGCCGGCCTTCACCCTGCCGCCCTTCCTGTCCGCCACCGGTATTGTGATCGGCTCGGGTTGCAACCAGATGGGAATCGTCTCCAAGGACTTTATGGACGCCCAACTGAACCTCTTGCCGATCCCGTTGCTGCAGGCGGCGGGCACCATCTCGCCGACCCAGTTCGCGGCGTTTCTACTAAAGAACGTGGTCATGTCCTCGGCTGATCCGCCGACCAGCACCGCATGCTGCATATATGGTTATCACAGTGCCGTCGGCAGCCCCGTGCAAACCTATGGGGCCATGGACTACGACACCACGGGACGGCTCGGCAACGTACACGACACCAGCGGACCGGCGCACGAAATCGGCGAGTGGATGAACGACCCGCTGGTGACCAACGCGACCCCCGCGTGGGGCCACATCGGGCAAGTGTCCGGCTGCCAGAGCAACCTTGAAGTCGGCGACCCGCTTTCGGGCACCAATATGCCTGTGATCACCCTGAGCGGGTACTCTTACCACGTGCAGGAGTTGGCCTTCTTCAGTTGGTTCTTCAACAGCAAAACCACGCCGTCGCTGGGGGCAGGTGGAGAGTTTTCGGGCAACGGGACGTTCAAGGGGCCGGCTAAGGCCTGTCCCCCGGGCGGGACATTCTGACCCGGCGGAGCGGTACGGGCTTCGGACAGCGTGCCCACCGCCCAGACTGCGGGTGCGCCGCCGATGACAGCGCAAGGCCGGCACCGGCCGGCGCCATTGCCGCGAACGATGCAGCCATGCACCGCGGCCAATAGGCGACAGGGAATTGCTGAACTGGCACTCACACCGGCACTCAGTCTTGCGGAGGCCGTGGGGAAAAGACTAAGATAGAGCGATGCGGCGGGTGCTGGCTTGGCTATTGGTGTCGTCCTTCAGCTTCTCGCTGATCGGGCCGGCACTGATTACGGATGCCGATTCGGATCTGCCGGCGTGCTGCCGGCGCGGCGGCCAGCATCATTGCGCCATGGCGGACATGGGCCAGGATGCGTCGCCGACATCCGGCCCGGCGGTACGGGCCCACGCCGACAAGTGCCCGTATTTTCCCAAAGGCGGCGCCCTGCTGCCGCATGCCGACGCAGGCCTGGCGCCGGCGGCTCTTCCGATTGTGGCTGCCACGTTCACCCAGATGGCGGCGGAGTCACACCCGGCCAGCGGCTATCGCAGCGGACTGAGCCGCTCGCATCAAAAGCGCGGCCCCCCGGTCGTTTTCTCCTAACTGACAGACTTGCGCAGCGCACAGGCGAATTCGCCTGCTCTGAGTTATGCGCTTGAGTATGAGTGTGGGTAGACACCAGAGGGGGAAATATAAATGAGGGTATTTATTGGAATTCTTATCTGTCTGACGGGGTTACCGTCTTTCATTTCAGCCGCCGTACTGGAGGGGATCGTTCACGATCCGCAGCATCGGCCGATCGCCGGGGCGCGCGTGGTGGTGGAAGGCCACAGTCCGCTGCAGTCGGACGCCAATGGTGAGTTCAAGCTGGAAAACATACCGGCGGGCACTTACGAGGTCACCGTCACGGCGCCGGGGTTCGACACGCTGCATCAGACCGTAAGCACGAAGACATCGGTAATTCACCTGCAACTGGAAATCGCGGGTATAAGTCAGGCGATCGAGGTATCCGGCACCGCCAGTAAGTTGAGCACTCAGACAGCTACCGTACAGACATTCGTCTCGCAGAAGGAGATCAGCCAAACTGCCGGGACGGATCAAACCAACAGCCTGGCCATGATCACCGACTTCACGCCCGGCGCGTACATGGTGCACGACATGCTGCACGTTCGCGGCGGCCACCAGGTCAACTGGTTCCTGGATGGCATCCCGCTCGAGAACACCAACATCGCCACCAATGTCGCGCAACTGATCAATCCCAAGAATATCGAAGAGCTGCAGATCGAGCGCGGCGGATACTCCAGCGAATACGGCGACCGCACTTACGGTTTCTTCAATGTGGTGACGCCCTCCGGGTTCGAACGCGACAACCAAGCGGACCTGGTGCTGTCCGCGGGCAATTTTTATTCGACCGACGATCAGTTCAGTGTCGGCGGCCATACGCAGCGCTTCGCGTATTTCGCCAGCGTGGATGCGAATCACTCGCAACTGGGCCTGGCCACTCCGGTGCCGCAGGTCATTCACGACAGCGAGACTGGCGCGGGTGGTTTCCTGTCCCTGCTTTATAATCCCAGCGCGAAGGACCAGGTCCGCTGGATCGCGTCGCTGCGCGACGATCGTTACCAGATACCCAGCAGCGATGACCTGGAGTTGGAGCGGGACGACCTGGCAGGGGTGCACTGGACCCACAGTTTCGGCGACGGCGTGCTGTTCTATCTGGCGCCGTATTTCCATTTCAATTCGGCCCATTATGTGAGCGGCCTGGCGGACATGCCGTACATCCTGAACGATAACGACAGGTCCGACTATGTGGGCGGCCGGGCGGTGCTGCAGGCGCAAAAGAAGCGCCCCAATGCCCGCGTGGGGACAGAGGTCTGGGGCCAGCACGATAATACATTCTTCGGACTGACTGCAAATCCGGGCGAAGCCGTGTTGAACCAGCAGGAGAGTCACTGGGCCCACTCCGAAGCGGTTTTCCTGGAAGATCAATACAAGGCCACGTCATGGCTGACCCTGAACCTGGGGATGCGGTTCACGCATTACGCGGGGCTGGTGAACGAGAACGCGGCCGATCCGCGGCTGGGAGGCGCCATCCGCATTCCGCACCTCAACTGGACCTTGCACGGCTACTACGCGTATTACTATCAGCCGCCGCCGCTCGACAGCCTGGCCGGTCCGTCGCTGGCGTTCGCCATCGACCAGGGCTACGGCTTCGTGCCCCTGCCGGGCGAACGCGACATTCAGCATGATATCGGCATCGACATTCCGTTGCACGGCTGGTCGGTGGACGTGGACCGTTTTCATACCAGCGCGCTCAACTTCCTGGATCACGACGTCATCGGCAACTCGGGGATTTTCATCCCCCTGACGGATCTGGCAGCCACGATCGGCGGCACGGAAGTGAGCATCCGCTCGCCGCGCCTGTATCACCGGGCGCAGCTTCGCATCGCGTATTCGAACCAGATCGCGCAAGGCGCCGGTCCGATCACGGGCGGACTTCTGGAGTTTAGCGACTCCGACTCCGGCTTCTTTCTGCTGGACCACGATCAACGCAACACCCTGACCACGGTGCTCTCGGTGAACCTGCCGCACCGCCTGTGGATGACTCCGGCGTGGCAGTTCGGTTCCGGATTCCTGAACGGTGACGGCCCCGCCCACCTACCGCCGCACAACACGTTCGACTTGTCCATCGGTAAGAGCTTTGGGGAGGCCTGGACAGTTTCGGCGAATGCGGTCAATATCGCCAACACGCGGTATCTGTTGGACACTAGCAACACGTTCGGTGGCACACATTACATCAATCCGCGGCAGGTCTACGGAGAGCTGCGGTATCATTTCCATCTATAGCGGCCACCCGCACCGACGTTATAATGTCGATATGTTCTTTCGCCGGCAGCGCATCACCGAACCCACTCTCCAGGAACGGCTCGACAAACTCAAGCAGGCTGGATTCAGCGCCGCCACGCGGCCGGACGGCACCGTGCTGGTGACGCGCGGCGACTTCGGCGTGTCGTTACGGGAAAGCGGCGGGCAGATCCGGCGGGCGCAACTGGCCGGCGTTCTTCTCGGCGACGAGATCGCGTCGCTGGTGGACGGCGGCTATCAGAAGTTTTTCCGGACCCCTACCGGCAAGGTCCGGCCGGCCCTGGCCGCGGACCTCAAAGGACTGCACGACTTCGAAGAAGACCTGAAACAGGGCCTGGGCCTGACGAGCCTCTACAACGAGTCACTCGGCACGGTATCCACCTACTACCTCTATGACCGCGTGAAGGACAGGGACCAGGGCGTGCCGAAGCGCGTCTGGGAGCAGTAGTCACCGTATCACACACGCCAGAACCATCCGCGGCGGTACATGAACCAGGCGATCAGCCACAACAGCAGCGTATAAGCCAGCGCGTACAGAAACGCGGCGTTGTACGGCGAAGCCCAGGACGCAAACAGCGCGTGGAACAACGGATCGCGCCAGTGGAGCGCACTGAGGGCTTCGTCCAATAACTCCGAGATCATGTACACGGTGATCGCGTTCATCCCCATGATGGCTATCGGTTGGGCGAAGCGGCGGTAACCGCGGCCATCCACCAGCCAGAGACACATCGCAAAGACCACGAAGTCCAATCCCGCCATGAACAGGGAGAACGAGCTGGTCCATAGATTCTTGTTGATCGGCAGCCAGACATTGCAGATCAGGCCCGCCGCGATCAGCATATTGCCGGTCAGAAACAGCCAGGTGGCGCGCTCGGAGAGTTCCCGCCGCAAGCGCAGGATGTGGCCCGCCATGATGCCGAACAGAGCAGTGGCGATAGCGGGCAAGGTGCTGACGATACCTTCGGGGTCCCAGGTCCTGGTCGGCCGATAATTGTGTCGGCCCAGCACCAGGCGATCCACATAGTGGGCGAAGTTATGCTCCACGTCCAGATTGCCGGCGCCGTAGCCGGGGACCGGAGCTAACATCATGATGAGCCAATAACCCGCCAGCAGCAACGCGATCCAGATGAGCTGACCGCGTACACCGGTAGTCAGATAGATAGCCGAAGCCACCAGGTAACAGATAGCGATACGCTGCAGTACGCCGAGTAACCGCTGCGTGGATAAGTCCAAGGGGTAGGCATACACGACTAATCCCAGGACATACAGAATCAGAGCGCGGCGCACTACCTGGGCGAAGAGCCGTCCGCGGGGCATGCCCGCCGCCAGGCGCTTGCCGAGCGACAGGGTGATGGCTACGCCCACAATCCAGACAAACGACGGAAAGACCGTATCCGTAAGTGTCCAGCCATTCCAATGGGCGTGCTTCAGCGGAGCGTAAGTGTGCTCGCCGTCGCCCGAATTATTGACCAGCACCATGAGGGCCATGGTGGCGCCGCGAAACACATCGAGCGAGAGCAGGCGGGATCTCTCCATCGTTTATTCCTGGCGCAACGCCTCGGTGGGATCGAGTGCCGCGGCGCGCTGAGCGGGGATCCAGGAAGCCACCGCGGCTATAGCCAGGAACAGCGCCGCCATGGCAATGAAGGTGACCGGATCGGTCGGTTTCACGTCGACCAGCATGGAGGCGATGGCGCGGGTCAGTTCGAATGCAGCCAACACGCCGAGCACTACGCCCGCCGCGCTGAGACGCAGCCCCTGCCCCACTACCAAACGGAAGATGCGGCGGGGCGCGGCTCCCAGGGCCATGCGCACGCCGATCTCAGAGGTTCGCTGCTGCACCACGGTCGACAGCACGCCGTAAAGCCCCACGCCGGCCAGCAGGGCGGCCACCGCGGCAAAGACGCCGATCAGCAGGAGCGAAAAGCGGGTGGAGTCCTGGGCGTGCGCGACCAATGCATCCATAGGCTGCATTTGGGCGATTAGCAGGTGCGGATCGATGTTGGCGATAGCGGCGCGCACCGCGGCGCCAAACCTGGCCGGGTCTACGGCGGTACGAATGGCCCAGGAACCGGCAGCCCCGTGACCCAGAAAGCCGTCCGTGAAATAGATCTGCTCGCGGCCGGGATCGGCTAGCGAAACATCGCGTTGATGCGCGACCACGCCGAGCACCTGCACCCACTCCGGTTCCGGCGTACGAATACGAACGAGAAGGCGCTTGCCGACCGCGTCCTGACCCGGAAAAGCTTTAGCGGCGAGCATCTGGTCGATCACCACTCCGGATCGGTCCGGGGCATTATCGGCGTCGGTGAACGTGCGGCCGGCGATGACCGGCGTGCGGTAGGTCTCGAAATAGCCCGGCAGCACGACCTGAAAATCGACGGCCTGGAACTTACTGGGATCGGTAAGCGCCGGTTCCAGTCCCCAGCGGATCGGACTGAACCCCCCGCCCAGCGGCAATGGGAACGAAGCGGTGGCTGCCGTGACGCCTGTGATTCCTTCCAGGCTGTGGCGGATCTCCTGCTGGCGCGCGGCACGCTCTTGCGGCTGGGCGCCGCCGCCGCGCCCTCCCAACACCTGGAAGGTGAGCAGGTTGTGCGGTTCAAATCCGGGATCGATGCGCTCCAGGGCCAGGAAGCTGCGAAACATCAGACCCGATCCGATGAGCAGGACAAAGCACAGCGCCACCTCCGCGATCACCACCAGGTCGCGCAGCAGTCCTCCGCCGCTTAGCCCCGCATTGCGGCCGCTGGCCCGCAGCAAGGGAGCTATTGAGGGACGCCCGGCACGCAACGCCGGCGCCAGCCCGAACAGGACCGCGGCGGCCAGCGCGGCCAGGACCGCAAAGGCCACCACGGACGGGTCAATGGCGATGGTGTCCAGACGCGGCAGACTGGGCGGCGCTATGACCCGCAGTTCGTGAATGCCGAACCACGCCAATCCCAGACCGAGCAATGCGCCGGAAAAGGCCAACACGAAGGATTCGGTCAGAACCTGGTTGACCAGGTGCCACCAACTGCCGCCCAAAGCCGTACGCACGGCCAACTCGCGTTCGCGCAACGAGGCGCGCACCAGCAGCAGGTTGGCCACGTTGGCACAGGCGATCAGCAGCAGGAAGACTACCGCGCCCATCAACGCCAGCAACGCCGGCCGCACTTGTTCCACGACCTGCGCCTGCATCGGCTCGAGGTGCACGAACCAACCGGAGGTGTCGTGAATGATGAAATTGCGGCGCAGCGCGGCTGCCACGCGATCGACGGCAGGCTGGGCCTGCCGGATGGTGACCCCGTCCCGCAGGCGGGCGATGACGAACATCGAAACGTTGTTGCGGGTGGCGTTGTCATACCGCAGGCGGTTCACAAAGAAAACGTCCGGATGCGGCTCCTGGGGTGCGTCGGCGGGGAGGAACAGCTCGAAGCCGGGTTGGAGCACCCCCACGATCTCCGTGCCGGTGCGGGGCGCCAGCGGACGGCCCAGGATGTCCGGACGGCCGCCGAACCGCCGCTGCCAGTATGGATAGCTCAGAATGACCATGCGCGGCAGGGGCGGCGGGTTGGCGGCCTGGCCGGGAGTCGCGGGGGCCTGCGGCTGCGGCAAGCCGTCGGATTCGTTGAAATCGCGGCCCAGCGCCAGCGACGCGCCCAGCAGGCGGAAGAAGTTGGGCGTAATTACAGCCGTGCGGATCTGTTCGGGAGAACCGTCGTCGCGTAGAATGGTCCCGCGGTTGGTGAAGACTCCGGCCAAACCCTGAAACATGCCGGCTGTCCCGTTGCGCAAGTCTATGAAATCGGCATCGGAAACCGGGAAGTCTTTCACATTGCGTTTGCGCATATCCGAGATCGCGAACACCAGGCGCTCCGGATTCTTGTAGGGCAGAGGGCGCAGCAATACCGCATGCGCCACACTGAAAATGGCCGAACTCGCGCCGATGCCCAGCCCGATGGTGACGATGGCGGTGGCGGCAAATACGGGACTCTTGGACAGCGTACGGACGGTATAACCCAGCATCGGTGCACCCTCGGGTTAAGGATAACAGGGTGACGGGATCAGACGCGTACGATAGACGCGGGAATCACGGGCAGTCCGTGGTAAGCGCCGGCGGGACCCTACCAGTCCATGGCCAGCCGCACCATGGTCCGCAGCGGGACGCCTGTCGGGCCTTTGGCCATGAACGGTTTGGCGTCGTCGAGCCAGGCGGTTCCGGCGATATCCAGGTGCACCCAAGGGGTGGGGTCCGCGAATTCTTTCAGAAACATCGCCGCGGTGACCGCTCCACCGTGCCGGCCCCCCACGTTGGGTATGTCGGCGAAAGCGCTCTTCAGGTAGTCTTTGTAGTCGTCCTCCAAGGGCATGGGCCACATCTTTTCGCCCTCCGCGTCGGAGGCTTTCAGAACCCGGTCCCGCATGCCGTCCTCATTGGCGAACAGCCCCACATTGATGTGCCCCAGGGCCACCACGATAGCGCCGGTGAGGGTAGCCGCATCCACCAGGTGGGTGCAGCCTTGCCGCTGCGCGTAGGTGATGGCGTCCGCCAGAATAAGGCGGCCCTCCGCGTCGGTGTTGAGGACTTCGATGGTCTTGCCGGAAAGCGAGACGACAATATCGCCGGGACGCTGCGCGCGGCTGCCCGGCATGTTCTCCACGGCCGGTACGAGTCCGGTCACCGGGATGGACGGCTTAAGCTGCGCCAGGGCCTGCATCGCACCGATTACCGCCGCCCCGCCGGCCATGTCGTACTTCATCTTCTCCATACCGTCGGCGGGTTTGATGGAGATGCCGCCGGTATCGAAGGTGACCCCCTTGCCGACCAGCCCGAGGTGCGGGCCGTCCGGCGCGGCGCCGGCGGGCCGGTAACGCATCACGATCAAGGCCGGCGGCTCGGCGCTGCCGATCGCCACGCCCAGCAGGCTGCCCATCCCCAACTGGGTCATCCGCTCGCGATCCAGGACCTCGTATCCCAGGCCGTACTCTTCGCACATGCGCCGCGCGTAATCGGCCAACAGCAGCGGAGTCAGGCGATTGGCGGGCTCATTGGCCATGGTGCGGGTGAAGTTCTGCGCTTCCGCCAATATTCGGCCGCGTTCCAGCGCGGCATCCAGCTCCGGACCCCCGCCGGCCACGGCCACCCTAAACCGCTCAACCGTCTTGGCGTCTTTCTTCTCGGTCTTGTACCGGTCGGTCTCGAATTCGCCGAGGATCGCGCCTTCCACCGCCGCGGCGACGGATGCGGGGCCCGCCTGCGCGGCATCCAGGAAGATGGCCACGTCGGTGATCGATTTCGATTTCAGGTGGCGGATGGCGGCGCCCACGGTCCGCCGCAGTTCCGCGGGACCGAACTTGTCCGGCTTCCCCCCGCCGGCCGCCAGCACGCGCTGGGCACGCACTCCCGGTACATTGTGCAGCAGGGTCATCTCCAGGGGCTTTCCGGCGATTTCTCCGGAGTCGAACATTTCCCCCAAGCCCAGGCGGTCCGGGCGCCGATCCTGCAGCACGATGACCACCAGGGCGGCGGTCTCCACATTCTCCATGGCTTCACGTTGCAGACTGACTTGCATACTTCGCTCTATTCTCCCTGTTGTCTGGCTTTGCTGGCGCGCACCGCGGCCCGCGCTTCGGCATCGGCGGTACGGGCCCGTTCCGTCTCGCGTTTATCGTGCAGTTTCTTGCCGCGGGCCAACGCGATTTCGCACTTGATCCGGCCCTGCTTCAGATACATTTTGGTCGGGATCAACGCCAGGCCTTTTTCGCGCGTCTTACCCAGCAGCTTGTCGATCTCCGCGCGGTGCAGCAGCAGTTTCCGGGTGCGTACCGGCGGATGGTTCTCGCGGTTGCCGAAATCGTACTGGCTGATATGCGCGTTCACCAGCCAGGCTTCGTTGCGCTCCACAGTGGCGTAGGCCTCTTTGAGCTGCACGCGACCCTGCCGCGCAGCCTTGACCTCGGTGCCGGTCAACACCAGGCCGGCCTCGAAGCGCTCCATGAGGAAGTAATTGTGACCCGCCTGACGATTGTCGCTAAGGATCTTGAAATCGGGGTCTTTGGCGGCCAAATTTTGCTCTCAACGCCCGGAAGTCCCGCAGCGTCATTCAGTTGAAGTAGCCTAGGAGCACCCGGTTGCAACCCATTCTAACATATGCCCGTCCGCATGCCGCTTTTCAAACATAGCCGCAATATTATCAAATACTTGGCAGGGTTTGTCGGGCTCGCCGCGATAGCCGGATGTCTGCTCGCTCCCGCTTCCGCCCGTACGCGGAAAGCCGATCGCCTGGTGTCCCAGGGCAAAGACCGCGAAGCGCATCAGGATTGGGATGGAGCCCTGGACCTGTACCAACAGGCGCTGGCCGAAGATCCCACCGATCCGGGCTACCAGCTTCTGGTGGATCGGGCCCGCTTTCAGGACGGACAGGCCCACGTGATGAAGGGCCAGAAGGTCCGGAAGGAGGGCCAGTTGGCGCAGGCCCTGCTCGAATTCGAGAAGGCCCTGGGCATCGACCCGTCCTCCAGCGTGGCCGAACAGGAAATCAACACCACCAAGGCGATGATCGAGCGGGAGAAAAAAAAAGGTGAAAATTCCGAAACAAGATCGTTGACGCCGGCCCAACTGTCCCAAAAGGAGGAGATGGAAAAGATCGACTCCATGCTGCCGGTGCCGGAATTGCGCCCGCTCAATCCGCAGCCCATCACCATCAAGATCAATAATCAGCCGACCAAGGTTCTCTTCGAGACGGTCGGCAAGCTGGCCAACATCAACGTCCTGTTCGATCCCGACTTCCCCAAAGAGAAGCTGCAGTCCATTGAACTCAATAATGCCACCTTGACCGAGGCCTTGGATTACCTGGCCATCATCACCAAGTCTTTTTGGAAACCCTTGTCGTCGAACACCATCTTCGTGACCCAGGACAATCAGACCAAGCGCCGCGATTATGAAGAGCAGGTCATGAAGGTCTTCTATCTGAGCAACGTGACCCTGCCCCAGGAGCTGCAGGAGATCGTGACGGCGGTGCGGTCGGTGGCGGACATACAGCGCCTGTTCGTGTACAACGCGCAGAATGCCATCATCGCGCGGGGCGAAGCCGATCGGGTGGCGCTGGCCGAAAAGATCATTCACGACCTGGACAAGCCCAAATCGGAGGTGGTGGTGGATGTCCTCGTCATGCAGGTTTCGAGTGACATGACGCGCACCCTGGGCGCGGCTTTGAATACCTTAAGCATTCCGGTGAGTTTCACGCCGCGAACCAGTATCAGCACCCCCAGCTCGTCTACCACTACTTCGACATCTACCTCGACCTCCACCGCGGTCGACACGGGCATCACGGGCACCACCGGCACCACCGGCACTTCCACGTCGTCTTCCATCCCCCTGGCGTACATCGGCAAGGTGGACACCCGAGACTTTTCCGCGGTGTTGCCGTCCGGCATGCTGCAGGCGGTCCTGAGCGACAGCGGGACGCGCGTGCTGCAGTCGCCGGAGATCCGCTCGGTGGACAACCAGAAAGCCACCTTGAAGGTCGGCGAGAAGGAGCCCATCGCGTCGGGTAGTTTTCAGCCCGGCATCGGCGGTGTGGGCATCAACCCGCTGGTCAACACGCAATTCACCTTCATCGACGTCGGCGTGAACGTGGACCTGACGCCCAAAGTGCATGAGAACAGCGAGATTTCCATGCACATAGAAGTGGAGATTTCGAGTGTCCAGAGCTACGTGAACCTGGGCGGCATCCAGCAGCCGATTATCGCCCAGCAGAAGGTGATTCATGACATCCGCATGAAGGACGGCGAGGTGAACCTGCTCGGCGGGTTGCGGCAGACGCAGAATTCCACCACCCTGACGGGCATTCCCGGCCTGTCCAGCATTCCCATCATCAAGTGGCTGTTCAGCAGCAAGCAGGTGAACAGATCGTCGCAGGAGTTGCTCATCGCCCTGATTCCGCACATCGTGCGGCGCCCGGACTTCAGCGAAGAGGAAATGCGCGCCATCGCGGTCGGCAACGCCACCAGCGTCCGGCTGAGATACGCCGAGCCGGAAGAATCTCCGGCGCCCAAAGTACTGGCCTCCGGACCGGCGGCGCCGGCGTCCAATCAGACGGCACCTCCCGCACCCGCGCCGGCCAACACCGCACCGCAAGTGCCGGCCCCCTCCGTAACTCCTCCGGCTCCGGGAACGCCTCCCGCCCCCGGCGGCGGGCCTCCGGCAGCTCCGGCGCCTAACGCCGCGGTGGTCTTCATGCCGGGCCAGATCGAGACCATAATGGGCGGATCGTTCAACGTCAACGTGGTGATTGCCAACGCGACCGACCTGTTCTCCGCCCCGCTGCAGATCAAGTTCGATCCCAAGGTGCTGAAGTTGAACGATGTGGTTCAAGGCAACCTGATGTCCAGTGACGGACAACAGGTCACCTTCACCAAGAACATCCTCAACGATACGGGCGAGGCGGACATCACGCTCAATCGCTTGCCTGGGGAGGGCGGCGTCACCGGTTCGGGTATTCTGGCGACGCTGTCATTTGCAACCATCGGGCGCGGCTCCACCAGCGTTACCGCACCGGCCTTCAGCCCCACCAACTCGCAAGGCCAGCCGATCGCCAACTCGTCGCCGCTCCTGACTGTTACCGTGAAATGAGTATGAGACGTAGACGGCAGAGGGGAATGACACTGATCGAATTGGTGGTGGCGTGTACCATCATGCTGGTCTTAACCGCTATGTCGGTGCCGCTGGCGCGCGTCCGGGTCCGCATCGAGAAAGAGAAGGAACTGCGGCGTGCCGAGCGGGAGATTCGCGGAGCCATCGACAAGTACAAAGATTACGCGGACGCCGGCTATCTCGGCCAGCAAAAGATGGACTCCGACAACTACCCCGAGAAGCTCGAGACCCTGGTGGAAGGCGTCAAGCTGCAAGGCCAGGTGGACAAGAAGATCCGTTTCCTGCGCCGTATCCCCAAGGATCCCTTCACCAATTCCATCGACTGGGGTATGCGCAGCACCCGCGACGATCCCACCTCCAACAGTTGGGGTGGCCAGAACGTGTTTGACGTATACACCAAGACTACAGAGAAGGCCCCGGATGGAACCAACTACTCGGATTGGTAGAATGCGCCGCCGGCTGGCGCGCCAGTCCGGCTTCACGATGGTCGAGTTGATGGTCGTGATGGCGATCATCGTCATCCTCATTTCCATTGCCATTCCGCAGTACCAGAAAGCCATCATTCGCGCCAAGGAGAGCGTCCTGAAGAACAACCTGACGACTCTGCGCGATGTGATCGACGAATATACATACGACAAGAAGAAGGCTCCCCAGTCCCTGGACGATCTGGTGACGGCGGGCTATCTGCGCGCGGTGCCGGTGGATCCCATGACCGATTCCAACCAGACCTGGAAGACCATCATGGAGGATGCGCTGCAGAGCGTGGATCAAACCGAGCCGGGCATCTTCGACGTCAAGAGCGGGTCGGAGAAAACAGGGCTGGACGGCACGCCCTATTCGGACTGGTAAGCCGGCCGCACGCGGGATTCAACGGCCGGAAGGCAAAAACCCGAAGGAAATGACGGCGGCGCCCAGGACGCGCGGGTCCCTGGGCGATTGAGATGGCGGCGTGGTACGGAACTCGATAGCCGCGCTTCCCGCAGAACCCCGCGGAATCGGCCAGCGCGCGGTCCGGATGCCGGGCGCGGTACTCCGTATGGTGCCAAGACGCATCCCGTCCAGCCACACGCTCGACTCCGTGTAACCCTGGGCCAGCAGGGCCTGTGGACCGACGTTCAACACAACTTCGAATTGCCGGGCGATCGGTGCGCGGTAGAGCCGCGCGGTGGCCCACGGCGCGGTCCAGCGAAAGCCTTTCTCCAATGCGTACCAGCCGCTGGTCAACTGCCAGACCGGCGTGAGCTCGTTCATGGCGATATAGGTGGCCTCGGGCGTGATCCATAGGTTGCGGCTGGTTTCATCCCAGGTCAGCATGGCCACCGAGGAATCCCGCTGGAACACGGCCGCGGGCGGGGCTTCGAGCGGATAGACCCCCACCTCGATCGCAGGAAGGAGAAACCGCAGCGCGCCGCCCACGCCCCACGGCGGCAGCGCGGACGGCAGGTTGCGATACAGAAACACGGACGTGTGCCGAAGCGCCGGCGCGGCTGTCTCCAACTGTTGCACGTAGGCGCGAACCGGAGCGTCCGCACGCAGTTTGCGGGGGCCGTAATCGCGCAAAGCCAGGTAGTTCGCCGGCAGCCAGGCCGCCAGGAACACCGCCACGATCCAGCCGGCGCGGCCGTTCGCCAGCGAGGCCAGCACGATCGCCAGCCCGGTCAACGGCAGGTACCAGTAAGCGCTGTACAGTCTACCCGGCAAGAAGATCAATGGGACGAAAAACAACGCGGTGGTGGAGGCTCCCAGCCAAAGCCGGCGATCGCGCGAGATCGCCGGCAGCGGCAACAGGGCCAGGCCAAGCGAAGGGACCCCGCACAGCGCGGCGGCATAAAACCTGACGCTGGCCAGAACCGCGCCCGGTGTAAATCGAAACGCGTAGTCGTTGTCCGTGTTCGGATTCAGGATTACGCCCTGCAATCCGAAGGCTAGCGACGCGGCACAGAAAGGGATGAGCGGCCGCCAGCGCCGCGGGCCGATCCAATACTCGTAGGCGGCCAGCACCGCCGGCAACATCACGGCGAGCTCTTTCGATTTGTACGCCAGCCAAAACGCCACAAACGCGAGCAGCCAGCGTCGCTCGATCCAGCACAGCAGGCTGGCCAGCGAGAAGGTGGCGCACAACAGATCGAAGACGTACATGGGCTTCCAATACACGTCGAAGACCGCCATGTGAAACCCGAAGAACAGCGCTCCCGCCGTCGCCGCGTACGGCGACACCCCCAAACGGCGCAGCACCAGCCACAACAGCCAGGCGTTCAGCAGATGCAGCACGTGCAGCGGCCACACGTAATCCGCAAAATGCAGCCCGAAGCCGCGGCTCATGACGCGGAAATACAGGTGGCCGACCGGGCGGAAGTTGCGGCGGTTGTAGACGGGACTCACCAGTTCCCTGGCAAACGTGGCCAGCGGTACCTGGGGCGTCCAGCCGATGCTATCCAATTCATCGCCCGCAAAAAAACCGCGCCTCGCGCTGCGGTTGGCGGCCAGGAAAAGGAACCCCAGAAGGATGAACAAGACCAGCCCGATCCATCGGTTCATAGCCGAAGAATCGATCTTACACCGGTGCGGGCGCACGCTAGAATGGTTCCAGTGACTGGGAAAGCATTTTACATCGAAACCTTCGGCTGCCAGATGAACGCCCACGATTCCGAAAAAGTGGTGGGAACGCTGCTGGCCAAGGGTTACAGCCAGGTGGATACGCCGGAAGCGGCCGACTTGGTGCTCTACAACACGTGCAGCATCCGCGATAAAGCCGAGCAGAAAGTTTTCAACCGCCTGCAGAACTTCAAGCGCGCGGCGGGCAAGGGCAAAGTCTTCGGCGTGCTGGGATGCGTGGCGCAGCAGGAGGGGGAGAAGATTTTCGATCGCGCGCCGCATGTCAGCCTGGTGGCGGGATCGGCCAGCTACACCAGGCTGCCCGAGATGCTGGTGCAACTGGAGGCCGGCAATCGCCGGGTCACCGGCTTGAGCCTGGATACGGACGAGACCTTCGATACGCCGTTCACCCGCCGTGACAATCCGCATCGCGCCTACATCACCGTCATCGAAGGTTGTGACAAGTCGTGCGCCTATTGCGTGGTGCCGTTCACACGGGGACCGGAGCGCAGCCGGACCGGCGAAAGCGTGCTGGCGGAAGCCCGCCGCCTGGCCGATTCCGGCTACACCGAGATTCAGCTCCTGGGGCAGAACGTCAACAGCTACCGCGATCCGTCGCCTGCGGGTTGGGATTTTGCAGGGCTGCTGGCGCGCGTCGCGGAGACGCCCGGTATACGCCGCGTCCGCTACACCACTTCGCACCCGCGCGACTTCACCAAGGCCATCGTGGACGCCATGGACGCCAACCCGGTGCTGTGCAATCACGTGCATCTGCCGGTGCAATCGGGCTCCAGCCGCGTGCTCGCCTCCATGCAGCGGCTGTACACGCGCGACGAGTACATGCGGCGCATCGCCTGGATCAAGGGAGCGCGCCGCCAGATGGCCCTCACTACGGACATCATCGTCGGCTTCCCGGGCGAGACCGAGGCGGATTTCGAGGAGACCCTCCAGTTGCTGGACGAAGTCCAGTACGATTCGCTATTCAGTTTCAAATATTCTCCCCGCCCGAACACCTCGGCGCTGGCGATGGAGGACCAGATCCCCGACGAGGAGAAGACGCGCCGCATCATGATTCTGAATGAGAAGCAGCGCGCCATCCAGATCCGGCGGAACGCGGAACTGGTCGGCCGCGTCGAGGAAGTACTGGTGGAGGGCCACAATCACGCGACGGGGCAGTGGATCGGCCGCACCTCGCAAAACCGCACGCTGAATTTCACGCACCCCGCCAACGGCGCCGCTTCGCTGGACGGCCTGTACCTGCAGGTGCGCGTGACGCGCGCCGGTCCCAATTCGCTGGCCGGTGAGAGCGTAACGAATGTGTTGTAATGTAGCTGGAGGGTCTTATGGAAGTCGAAATGAAAATCCGCGGCTTGATGATGGACCCCGTCACCAACATGCCCATCGTCATCCTGAAGGATGTCAGCGGCAATGCGGTGCTTCCCATCTGGGTCGGTATCTATGAAGCCAACGCCATAGCCCTGGAGATCGAGAAAGTCTCCACACCGCGCCCCATGACCCACGACCTGATCAAGAGCCTCCTGCTGGGCCTCAATACCGGTATCCGCAAAATAGTGGTCAACGAGCTGAAAGAGGAGACCTTCTACGCGTTGATCTGGCTGGAACGCGACGGCGAGCTGATCAGCGTGGACTCCCGGCCGAGCGACGCCCTGGCGCTGGCCCTGCGCCTGGATTGCCCGATTTTCGTCGACGATACGGTTCTGAAATCCTCCAAGGCCGCCTCCTCGGTTTCCGACAAGGAAAACGAGAAGGAACTGCGGCGCTGGCTGGAGAATCTCAACGACGAGGATCTGGGCCGCTACAAGATGTAGCCGTGGACCTGGCCGCCACCGGCATCCGCCTGCTAACCGAATCCCAAGGGTTCGCCATGTTCGCGCGCGACAATCTGGTCGCGCTGGTGGAACGTACGCCCGGCGGCTACGGCAGCATCGGCAGCACGGGTGTGTGGACCGGGCGCGGCCTGGCCTATCTGGTGTGGCACGCGGAGCAGCCGTTTCTGGCCGGCAAAGGCTTTGCGGATCCGGCGAGCCAGGAACAGGTCGCGGCCATACGGCGCTTCTCCGAGGATCTGAAAGCCGCTCTCCAGCAAGGCTCCCGCGACGGCCATGCTAATTTGGATTGAGTGATTCCCATCGAAGAGCAACTGACCTATCTGAAGAAAGGTTTGGCCGAGATCATCCGCGAGGAAGACTTGCGCGAGCGTCTGACGCAAGCGGCGCAGGCGGGACGTCCCTTGCGCGTGAAGGCCGGATTCGATCCCACCGCCCCCGATCTACACCTGGGCCACACCGTGCTGCTGCGCAAGATGAAGCACTTTCAAGATCTGGGCCACACGGTGATCTTTCTGATCGGCGACATGACTTCGTTGATCGGCGATCCCACGGGCCGCAACGTGACCCGCCCGCCCATGACCCGCGAGCAGATCGACCGCAACGCGGAGACGTACCGCGCACAGGTATTCAAGATCCTCCATCCGGACAAAACCGAAATCCGCTTTAACAGCGAGTGGCTGCAGCCCTTGCGTTACGAAGAGCTGGTGCGGCTGTGTTCCAAGTACACCGTGGCGCGCATTCTGGAGCGCGACGAATTCGCCAGGCGATTCTCCACGGGCACGCCCATTTCCGTGCACGAGCTGCTCTACCCGCTGGTGCAGGCTTACGATTCCGTGGCCTTGCAGTGCGACGTGGAAATGGGCGGCACGGACCAGAAATTCAACCTGCTGGCCGGCCGCGAGATCCAGCGAGATTACGGCCAGCCGCCGCAGATCGTGGCCACCACGCCGCTGCTCGAGGGACTCGACGGCGTGAACAAGATGTCCAAGTCGCTGGGCAACTACATCGGCATCGCGGAGCCGCCGGAGGTGATGTACCGCAAGGTGATGCAGATCAGCGACGACCTGATGTACCGGTATTACGAGTTGCTCACCGACCGCAGCATGGCGGAGATCGACAATCTGCGCGCGCGCGTGGGCCGCGGGGAAGTGCATCCCATGCAAGCCAAAGCGGACCTGGCGCGGCTGATCGTGACCGATTTTCACTCCGCGGCGGAAGCCGCGCGCGCGGAGGAGGAGTTCAATCGCGTCGTGCGGCGCAAGGAAATCCCGGCCGATATTCAAACCGCGGCGCTGCCCGACGGCGTACGCACCGCCGCCGGCATCCGCGTGGACAAGCTGCTGGCCAAAATCGGCCTGGCGGATTCGGTGACCGACGCGGCGCGGAAGATCAAGGCCGGAGCGGTCGAGATCAACGGACAGCGGGTGCATGATCTGACGATGGCGGACGGCGCCGCCGAGTGGATCATACAGTCTGGAAAGAACTGGCGCCGGGTCGTCTTTTGAAGAGTACGCGCAAGACGGGGCGGCCCGCGCCGCTTGATATTGCGGGTTCCTGTCCTCTATGGCGGCGCGGGCAGACGCGCCCCTTTGCGCTTTTGAGCAACACGCGCAAAACGGGGCGGCCCGCCCCTTTGCGCTTTTGAGGGAGGGGACCATGACCAAAACAACGGTTTCGGCGGCCCTGATACACGCCGCCCGAACCGCGGCGGCGGCCACCGTGTCTCTGGCGGTGGCGCGCCTCTTCCGATTGCCCGAAGCACAGTGGGCCGCCATCAGCACGCTGGTCGTCACCCAGTCTACGCTGGGGGCGAGCTGGACGATCTCCGCGCAACGGCTGGCGGGCACCGCGCTCGGAGCCGCGGCCGCGGCCATCATCTGGATTTATTTGGGGCCGAGCATGCTGGGCTTTGCCGCGGGCGTCTTCCTCCTTGGGCTGATCTGCGCGGGCCTCCGCCTGGATCGCGCGGCTTACCGGTTTTCCGGCATCACGCTGGCGATCGTGCTGCTCGTCTCCCGCGACAAGCCTGCCTGGATCATGGCCGCGCATCGCTTCTTCGAAGTATCCCTCGGCATCGCGGCCGGCCTGCTCCTGGCCGCGCTGTGGCCGGAGCGCGAGCGTCCGGCGGCGTCCTGACCCTGCCGCGCGCGGGGATGTATAATCGGGGAAATTGTGAGTCCGACCCAGTGGAGCCGGGTGAAAGAACTGTTCGGCCGCGCCATAGAACTGGACTCCGCACAGCGCGAAGCGTTTCTGAGCGAGGTCTGCGCCAACGATGCGGTCTTACGGGCCGAACTCGAATCGCTGCTGGCTTCCTACGACGTCCAGACCGGTGTTCTGGACCGGCCCATCGCCGACGCCGCCTATCAGCGCGGCCGCCGGATCGGCCCCTACCAGGTCGTCGATCGCATTGGCGCGGGCGGCATGGGTGCGGTCTACCTGGCGATGCGCGCCGACGGCAGCTTCGATAAAAAGGTCGCCATCAAAGTCATTCAGTCCCTGACGGGTTCGCGCGAGATCCTGGATCGTTTTCATTACGAGCGTCGCATTCTGGCCACCCTCGATCATCCGAATATTGCGCGGCTTCTGGATGGCGGGACCACGGAGGATGGCGTCCCTTACCTGGTGATGGACTATGTTGACGGCCTGCGGATCGACGAGTACTGTGCCGCGCACGATCTGGCGCCGAAGGAGCGCATCGGCCTGTTCTGCCAGGTGTGTGCCGCTGTGCAGTACGTGCATCAGCACCTGGTGGTCCATCGGGATCTGAAACCGAGCAATATTCTGGTAACCGCGGACGGCGTGCCCAAGCTGTTGGACTTTGGGATCGCCAAGCTGCTGAAGCCGGATTCGTTCCGGGACTTGACCCAGGGCGAGTTCCGTCCCATGACGCCGGGTTACGCCAGCCCCGAGCAGATTCGGGGCGAGGCGGTCACTACAGCCAGCGACATTTACTCGCTGGGTGTAATCCTGTACGAACTCCTGGCCGGCCAGGGGCCGTACCGTCTCAAGGGCGACTCCTGGCAGGAGCAGGCGTTGGCGGCCTGCGAGCAGGAGCCCGCGCCCCCGAGCCGGAGCGTTCCCCCAGCCGACAAACTCCATCGCCAGATCCGGGGCGACCTGGATAACATCGTTCTCAAGGCCCTGCGGAAGGAGCCGCAGCAGCGCTATGTCTCGGCGGAACAACTGGCGGATGACCTGCGCCGGCACATCGGCGGGCTCCCGATCTACGCCCGCCCGCAGACCTGGAGTTATCGCGCCTGGAAGTTCGCGCGGCGTAATCGCGCCGGCGTCGCCGCCGCGCTCCTGGTGGCGGTCTCGCTGGCGGGTGCGGCGCTGATCTCCATCCGGCAGGCGCAGATCGCGCGGCGCGAGCGCGCCAATGCCCAGCAGCAGTTCAACGATGTCCGCAAGCTGACGACGTCATTTCTATTCGAGTTCCACAACGCGATCCGCGATTTGAAAGGATCCACGCCGGCCCGCAAGCTGCTGGTGCAGCGAGCGCTCGAATATTTGAGCAGGCTGCACAGCCAGGCGCATGGCGACCGGGGCCTGGAACGCGAGCTGGCGGAGGCCTACCTGAAGGTCGGCGATGTGCAAGGCGACCCGTACGAGGCCAATCTGGGCGATCCGAAGGGCGCGATGGCCAGCTACAGCCAGGCGCTCGGCATCAGCCAGACCCTGGCCGCCGCGGATAAAAACGACAGTCTCGCGCGCCGCTACCTGGCGCGCTCATACAAGTCGCTGGGCGAGCTGCTGCCCGTGCTCGGCAGGCCCACCGAAGGCGCCGCCGACCTGCGGAAGGCGTCGGAGACCCTGGAGTCTCTGCACGCCTCCGATCCGGAAAACGCGGACCTAAGCGCCGATCTCGCGACGGTGTATCAGGTCTCCGGCGATCTGGCCGGCCATCCCGGAATTCAGAACCTCAATGACAAGCAGGCCGCCCGGGCAAGCTATCGCAGAGCGCTGGGAATCTACACCGAGCTACTGGCCCAAGACCCGCGAAGCAAAAGAGCGCAATATGGCCTGGCTTTGATTCGCATGCGCATCGCCGATCTGGCGATGGCGCCCGGGAAGCAAGGCCTGACGGAATACACCACGGCGTTGGAGACTCTGCAGGCGCTATCGGCCTCCGATCCCACCAATGCGGAAGCGCTGCGGCTGCTGGTGCAGGGGTACCGCAAGGTGGGCGGCGCGCGGGAAGACATGGGCGACTGGCAGGGAGCGCTGGCTGACTACCGCAAAGCGCAAGCCATCAACGAGACCCTGGTGAGCAACGATCCGGATAATGTGCAGGGGGCTATGTCGCTGGCGATCACCCTGCGGTACACGGGCGATCTGCTTGCCAAACTGGGAGAGCCTGCCGCGGCGATGACCAATTACCAGCGAATCCTGGCCCTCCTGCAGGACCTGTCCGCCAAGGAGCCCGACAACGTGCTGGTGGCCCGCCGGCGCGCGGAGATGCTGACGGTCACGGCGGAACTGGAGGCGCGCGGCGGCAAGGCGGAGGCAGCCCGCACCACGACCGTAGAGGCGTTGGCCCTCACCCGCGAACTCGCCGGCCGGGCGGATGCTACGGCTGACGATCTGTACGCTTACGCGCTCACGTTTTTGAACTGCAAGCCGGAAGATCTGCGGGAGCCCGCCACGGCGTTGGCCTATGCCAGGCGGTCCGCCCGGAGGTCAGACGAGCGGGACAGCGACATTATGGATCTGCTGGCCCAGGCTTATGCGGAAAACCAGGACTGGGACGATGCCGTCAAGGCGGAGGAGAAAGCCATAAGCGATATTCCGCCCGGTAGCGGCGGGCAATCGGAACAGCGGCGAAGGTTAGCCGGCAGGCTGGCGCAATTCAAGGCCCGGCGCGATCGTCGTTGAGCTCATCGCGCGGCAAGTTCCCGGTGCAGCCAGGCCCGCGCCATGGCCCATTCCCGCTTCACCGTGGGGGCGGAAATGCCCATGGCCTCCGCGGTTTCCTCCACGGAAAGGCCGGCGAAGAACCGCATTTCGACGATCCTGGCCTGGCGCGCATCGAGTTGTTCCAACCGGGTGAGGGCCTCATCGATCATCACCAGGCTGGAGGCGCGGTCTTCGCTTACCACCAGGGCTTCGTCGAGCGTGGTCTTATGCATGCGGCCGCCGCGCTTGTCCCGCAGGCGCTGCTTGGCGTAATCGAGCACGATGCGCCGCATGATCTGGGACGCGATGCCGAAGAAATGCGCGCGATTCTGCCAGGCCACCTCCCGCTGATCCACAAGCTTCAAATAGGCTTCATGTACCAGCGCGGTGGCTTGTAGCGTGTGGCCGGGACGCTCGTTGCGAAGCTGTCCGCCGGCGATGCGCTTCAACTCCTGGTAGACCAATGGCGTCAAGGCATCCACCGCGGCCCGGTTGCCGCCGCTTGCCTGTAGTAGCAGTTGCGTGACTGGGTCGGAGGCCATGGCAGCGGGAACCTTAGCAGGAGAGTATACCGCGATGGCCAATATTTTTTTGATCCCGTTTTCCGAGCCGCGTCGCGTTTCAGGGTGAGAGCGATAAACGCTCACCGAAAAGGAAAATACGACGATGAAATGCAACGCTTTACTCGCTGCCCTGTTTACGGCCTCCATGGCCATGGCCCAGGTGATGATCCCGGACGGCACTAAGATCCGTGTCCGGCTGGAAGAAAACCTGTCCTCCGAAACCGCCGAAGCCGGTGAAGTGCTCGACTTCGCGGTCACCCAGGAGGTGCGTGTCGGCGACGCCGTGGTGATCGCCAACGGCGCCCGTGCCACCGGCAATATCATCAAGGCCGAACATCGCCGGCGCCTGGGCCGGGCCGGCTATCTGGATTTCAGCATCGAACGCGTGCAAATGGTGGATGGCAACTGGCTCAACGTGCGCTACACGCCTTCCAAGAATCACGGCAAGGGAAACGGGACAGCCGCTGGGGTGACCACGGGAATTCTAGCCGTCGTCTTTTGGCCGGCCGCGCCCCTCGGCCTGCTCATCAAGGGTCACGACGTGGAGATCAACAAGGGCCGCATCTACGATGTCTTCGCCGATGAGAGTACCTATGTGGCATCCGCGGTGGCCGCCAGCACGCCGCTGATGACCCGCGCGCTGCCGCAAGCTCCGGCCATGATGCTGCGCCAGGCTAACGGCGCACCGGCAAACAACGGCGGACTGCCGCCCGGCGTGAACGCGGCCGCCAATCCGGTGGTGGTCAGCAATGTCTCCATGCTGAATACGGCGCAGCCGCAACCCGCGGCACAGGCGGCCGGCGGCACGGCCCTGCTGACGGTGAACGCCAACCGGAACGGAGCGGACATCGAAGTGGACGGGATGTTCGTGGGCAACGCGCCGACCACCATCCCGCTGGCGGGCGGCATGCACCAGTTGGTCGTGCGGCAGGGCAGCGCGGTCTGGCAACGGAATATTCAGATCACCGGCGGCACGGTGACCATCGACGCGACGCTGGAGCGGGCCGCGGTGCAGAGAGCTTCCCGCTGAGAGGCGCGATAAACAGCGGCAGCGAGCCGGGGGCGCGTCAAGCGCTCCCGGCTTTTCTGTTTGGGAAGCACTAGCCGCGTACGTTGCGCCTTAGCGTCAGGGATCCGTCGGCATTCGGCTTCGGCCGGCAGGCCCAATTCAAGGGATAGCGGACGCCCTTCACCTCCAGTTCCGCCTTCAGCTTCAGTCCCCGCCAATCCGTCCCCGCCGGCAGCATCAGCATGGCCTGCCGGATTCCGGTGGGCTTCGGATACCCCGCATCGACACATCCGCTCACCTTGACCCTGCCGTCGTCGCTGAACACGGTCAGGCGCAGCACGCCGGGTACTCCCGTCACGCCTTTGTTGGCCAATCCCACTACCAGGCCCGGCGTTCCCTCGCGCACAAAGCTCCAGATGAAGGAAGGAAACACGCGGTATCCGATGTGGCGCGCGATGTGGTCGATGGGTTCCGGATATTTCTCGTAGAAGCTGAGCACGTTCCTGGCGGCCTCGTTGTGCCAGTTCCACACCGACCAGTAGTTTGCGCCGACGTCCAGCACATGAGAAGTGATCTTCTCGTTGTACGTGACGCCTTCGTCCATCTGCAGGCGGGCGGGATCGCCGGTGGTCATTCCGACCTCGCAGACCGCAGCGGTCCAAGGCGGCCGGTTGCTCAGCGCTTCAATCTGCGTGTTCTCGATGAAAATCGTATCTGTCCGGATCCAGTTGTGCGTGCGGATGGTGCGGTCGAGCAGATCGGAGTTGCCCACCTGGCTGAAGTCCGGCTGGGTGTTGGTGACGAGAGGCGTCTTGGTCCAGAATTCCAGTTGCGTCTCCAGCATCTTCATCCAGGTCTGCTCGGCGATCACATTGCTGGGAAAAGCATTGCCCGCGAAGGGCCAGGTGTGCCCCTCGCCCCAGAATCCGTACATCATCGTGTCCATGTACTCGATCCGCGGGTTGCCGTTGAGTTCCGCGGCCAGCAAGGCGTTCAGCTCGCGAAACGCCGCCTGGTACGACGGGTGCTCGTATTGCGGCATGCGGTGTTCTTTGCGATAGCGGGTCTGCGACGGGTTGCCTTTCCACTCCCCCTTGAGCTTCAGGTAAGGCACCTTTTTCATCAGGAAATCAGGCATGCCCGGCTCCGGAAAATCGGGATTCTCCAGCATGATGCGAAACCCGACCCGCTTGTTGTACCGCTGGGCGAGATCGAAGGTGATCCGCCACCAGTCGGGAAAATCCAGCCGGCCGGGCGTGGTTTGCACCTCCCGCCAGTTCGGACGAATGTACACCTTCTGCGTGAAGGGGAGCTTGATCAGATCCTCGATGGATTTTTCCAGGGTCTCTCCGGGAATCCGCGGCGGACCGGTGTCGCCGGATACGTAGACCACCAGCCCCATGCCGTAGTTCGGAACGATGTCCGGCGCGGGGGTAGTCACCATCACCACGTCGCTATCCGGCACGACGGCCGCGGGCGGGTACTGTGGAAACGGACCTTGATACAGCCGGTCCGGCACCTCCGGTCCGGATCCCCAGTCGTATTTCTCCCAGTTGTGCTCGGGGATGTAGGCGCGCGCGCCGGGGACGGCGCCGCCCGCCGCACCTGCTAACCCGGCGGTCTGAAGAAATGCTCGTCTGTTCATGGCACCTACTCCGGCCTGGCTTCGATCAGCAAATGCTTCTCAAATCGCACGTCCAGCGTGGCGGTAGGCCCGTGGACCGTTCCCAGATCCTTGCCGTCCACATAGTCGGCCACCCGGTAAGCGCCCGGCGCCAGGCCCCGCAATGTGACCGTGCCGCTGAATTGTGGAGCGTAGAAAGCATAATACATGCTGCCGCCTTTGCGAATCGCGTGGGTCTCCGGCCGGTCGAAACCGATGTCATAAAGGGTCCCCAGGTACTCGCCGCGGGGAAGCATCTTCTCTTTGTAGATGCGAATCCACTTTTCGAAGTTCTGCTCCCGCGCCGGCGTGAGATCGCCGCGCTTTCTCTGCGCCGACCCTTCGGGCCACGTGAAGTTGGTTCCGACCACGCCGCCCACACCCACGGCGGAAGCGAAATCGTCATGGTACATATCCACGTGGTCGCCGAAGTAGGCCACCGCGTCGCCTTGCAGGGCCTTGAGGGTCTTGCCCTTGGTGCGGACCTGCCAGGCCGATTCGGGATCCGACGCCACCGACATATTCAAAAACGGCAGCGTGAAGAAAGAGTAGGCCGTGCCACAGGGGCAGAATTCCACCAGCGCGCCAGGCTTGGTCCGCTGCGCGGTTTCGTAGAGAGCCTGGAAGAATCTGGGCATGGCTTCCACGGAATCCTCCGGACGAGCGTGCTTGTGCGCCGGGTTGTAACAGCGCGGCGCGCCGTTCATGTGCTGGCCGTCAAGCTTCAGCCCGTCGAACCCCCAATCGCGGAGCGCTTTCACCACGATCGCCTCGTGGTAGGCAACCACTTCCGGGTCGGCCGGGCACAGATACCAGGAGTTCCAATAGGAGATCTTGCGCCGGCTGCCGTCCGCATTCAGCAGCAGCCATTCCGGATGCTTCTTGATCAGCTCCGTGCCCGGATCCGCCGCCAGCGGCGCCCACCACAACTGCGCCTTGAAGCCTTCGGCGTGAATCCGGTCCACCAAGGCCCGCATGTCGGCGTCGCCGTGCGGATACTTCTGCGGCTGGAGGAACCAATCGCCCTGCGCGGTCTGCCAGCCGTCATCCAGCGTGACCCAGGTAAAGCCCAGCTTCTTCACGATCGGCAGCGCGCCGTACACCTGGTCGCGCGTACACTTCCGGCCGTACCCCCAGGCACACCAGATAGGTTCGAAGGCGCTCTCCGGCGACGCGTCGAAATGGACGCCCTGCGCGATCATCATCTTGCGGTAATCGCGCAGCGTCTGGAAGTAGTCGCCCTGGTGGACGGTGACGAAGGTGCGAAAGGTCTGGAGCGTCGCGCCGGGCTGCAGAACCTGATTGTGCGGGAATGTCACGGCTACGGTGGCCTTGTCCGTGCCCTCCTGCGTCACCGGGAGTGAAACCAGCTTGGGCGCCATCTCCAGATGGCCGACGCCGATGCCGGCATCCCGGCGCCAGACGTCCACCACCGGCGTGCCGCCGCCATAGTCGGATGCGTTCATGCCCAGGTAGTTTTCCTGGCGAAAACCCGCCTTGAGAGGCAGCACCCAATCCGGGCGCTTCTCATAAGAGCCGCTCTGATATGACCAGAACGCGGGTTGATCCGCCGCTGCCGCAGCGCGGATCTCATAATGCTGGTTAGTCCAGCCGCTTACGTCCAGATCGGATCTTCCCGTATTGGTGTAGGCAACCTCGAAGACCGCCGTGCGCGGGAAGTCCTCATACACGGTGACAGTCACCGTTTTTCGGAGAGATCCGGCCGCGCCCGTCAGAATCGTCCGTGAGCCGGCCCCCCATGCATCGCGGACCGGCTCGCGCTTCTGGTGTTCGAGGGAGAATCCAGTGACGTCCCGGCCCGATACGGCGATGAACTCCGCGGGGGCGAAGTCGCCGATCGCGTGCTCCTGCCCGCCCAGCAGGGCCACTACGCGGCTTCGCATCTCGCCATCGAACTCAATCCGGATGTTCTTGCCTTCCACGCGGGCGCTTCCAGCCGCGCAAGCGGTAACGCTCCAGCAGGCAACCGCCAGGAGCCGGAGGACTCTGCTCTCAATTCGCATATTCAGATCGGCCATTTACACTCTATGTTAATTCCGCGAATCGCCGCGCAGACAGGTGATATGGTCGAGCTATGCGATGGCTCCTCTGCGGGCCGGCGCTGCTGGCCACGGCAGCGCTGGCGTACAATCCGCCGGTGGACACGGCGGGTCCCCTGACGGTGCGGATTCACGAGCCGGCCACGGGTTCTTACGGAGCCGGCGGTCCGGTTACGCTGAACCGGACGGGCGTGCCATTCTCCGTGGTCGTGTCGCTGGAGAATTCCGGGACGACTCCTCTGCAGGGCCGCTTGCGCCTTACCGCCATCGATCGCTGGAAGGTGGAACCCGATACGGTGGAATTCACCTTGCGGGGACACGAGCGCAGCGACCGGGAGTTCCGCGTGACAATGGCGCCAGTCACTTATAACGCGCTGTATCCGCTGCACGCGGTCGCCGATGCCGAGGGCGCCGGCGAGCGATTCAGTGCCCATGCCGTAATGATCCTGCTGACCCAGTTCCCGGATCCGCCCCGCGCGGCGCCGATCCCGTGGAAGCCTGTCGGTGTCGGTGAGAACCGGCTGATGGGCCTGTGGCGCCTCGCCGTCCGCCGCGAGACCGCTACGGTCGAGCGGCAGCCCGACGCCGCTCCGAGCTTCCAGGTCGCGCCAGCCGTGGAGTTCGGCATCCACCTGTCCGGGCGGGACGCGATCGCCATGCGCCTGGGTCCGCGACAGCCGTCCAGGCAGGAGAACGTGACTTCGGCCGCCGTGGAATACTGGCTGCAGTTCCCAAAGACCGGTCCCATCCGGCTGCGTTTTGCGAATGCGGCTGCCGGCGGCAGGACCGAAACCGGATTCCGTGTCCGTGTGGACGATTCGCCGGTTTGGGAAGATCTGACCGTGGGCAAATCGTGGCACGACGCCGAGGTGGACCTCAGCCAATTCGCCGGGCGGACGATCCGGCTGAAACTGGAGTGCTCCGGCGCGGGACGGGGCCTTTGGGCCGAGCCGACCATTGTTTCGGGACGACCGCCCGCGCAGACTTCCGGTCCGGTGGAATCCGCTCCGCCTCTGGAGATCGCGCCCGGCAGCCGGGGCATCCTGGATGCGACGATCGCGCTGACGCTCGCCGGACGGCGGATTTCTTTTCATGGATTCCGCGTGCGCGTCCTGGGCGACGAACTGGACGACGCGCGCTCGGCCAGCGAATTGATCGCGGTCCACCGCGAAGAGGCGGGCGGACGGCCGCGCCTGCGGCATCGATTTCGGAGCTGGGCGGGCGACTTCGATCTGCTGTGCGAATGGTGGGTGGAACACGGTACGGCCCGCTTCCGTTTCTGGCTGGAGAACACGCCGCCGGCCAAGCCGTGGCTGCGCGTGTATCTCGAAGAAGCCGGCGCGGGACCCTGGAGCGCGCACCTGGAGCGGGTGTACGCCGGCCTGGGAAACGTGATCCAAAGACCGGGAGCGTTCCGCTTGCCGTTCGACGGGCATCGCATGGCGACCTCGTTCGCGGGTTTCGATTTTGCCGGCGGTTTTGCCCTGGTCGAGGCGGTGGATGCCGTGCCCGATCGTTTGGAAGTCGACCCGCAGGAGCGCATCTGTACCCTGGTGGCGCCGCACGCCCAAACCATCACCTTCATTCCCGCGCCCAACGTATGGGCGGCTGTAAAAGTCTGGCGGGAGATGCGCGGCGTCGCAGCCGCCGGCGGCGTGTCGAAGCTGGCGGGTCGTTTTGTCTTCGACCTCTGGAGCGGGCGCTATCGCGAAAGCGCCGACGCGTTGGAAAAAGCCTTTGCCTGCGGCCTCACCGACGCTGTGGTCGTCTGGCATAACTGGCAGCGCTGGGGCTACGATTACCGGCTGCCGGACATCGTCCCGCCCAATCCGCAGTTCGGGACACCGGCGGAGTTTGCCGCGCTGGCGCGCGCCTGCGCCCAACACGGCGTGCTGTTCGCGCCGCACGATAACTACATCGACTTCTACCCCGACGCCACCGGCTTCACCTATGCCGACGTGGCCTTCGAACCCGATGGCTCTCCGCACAAAGCCTGGTATCACTGGGAGAGGCAGGCGCAATCCTACCGCTTCCGCCCGGACCGCGTCCGGCCGTTCCTGGAGCGCAACCTGCGCGCCATCCGGGATGCCATTGCGCCGACGGCCTATTTCATCGACGTGTGGTCGTCCATGGCGCCCTGGGACTACTGGTCGAGCGATGGCGAGTTTTTCGATCGCCAGGTGACGCGCAGCGCCTGGGGCGAAAGCTTCGCCTGGATTCGCGACTACCTGGGCGGCGCGCCGCAGATCTCCGAGGCCGGGCACGATCAGTTGATCGGATGGCTCGACGGCGCGCAGGCCAACCACCTGCGCGTGGAGACGCCGCCGGCGAGCGGATTCGTGTGGCTCATCGCTCATGAAGATGCCGAGCGCATCCCCTGGTACGACATGGCCTGGCACGACAAGATCGCCCTGCACGGCGCCGGCTACGAGGACCGCTACGCCGCCGGCCTGGATGAGAAGGCGCACGGCATCTACAGCGCCGATTACCGGTCCACGGAAGTGCTCACCGGGCACCCGGCGATGGTCAAACAACCGTTCGGACGCGAGGTGGTGCGGACCTATTGGCTGCTGCACGATCTCATGCGGGCGCTGGCCATGCGCCGCATGACGGCATGCGAGTTTGTGGGCGGCAACCTGCACCGCCAGCATGTGACCTGGGAGGGCGGCGAGGTCTGGGTGAATCGCGGTCCGGATGACTGGGAGGCCGCCGGGCACGTGCTGCCGCAATACGGCTTCTACGCGCACGTGGGCCCGGTGGAAGCGGCCATGGAACGCCGAGGCGGGAACATCGCCGAATGGTCGCGCGGTCCGGACGGCGCGTACCGCGACGGAGAGCGTATCGCGCCGGACGGGAAGCGCCAGCAACTGCCGGCTGTCAACCCATAACGTTGGTTATCGGTCCTTAGCCAATAACCGGGACGGAAAGTACCTTTTGCTTATGGCGCAGTCGCACCGGGACATGCTACTCCTGATTCTGTCGGACTCGAGAGCAGTTCCGTCCGGCAAGCGCGACACCTGGTGACTCATGCCCCTGGAAACGGCGCACCGTTACAATTTCCGATACGGCGGCATCCTCGCGAATGCTCCGCGAGCGTCCGGGGTCTACGCCCTGTACCGGGGCGAGGAACTCTACCACATCGATGGTAGTGACAGCATATACTCCGCCTTAATGGGCCATTGGGATCAGACGAACGGCTCCCTTTCAGCGGACATGCCGACGTCGTTTGCGTTCGAGCGGTGTGACTCGGAAAACCGGCACGCCCTGCTGGTGCAGTTGGTCTTCCGCTGCCGCCCGACGGAGAGCGGACGCCCGGAACTCAAGGCCCGGGAACGCTGATGTGCGCCGCCTTGCCGGCGCTCACTTTGGACAGCTTACTTAGGTACTGATTGCATTTGGTTGTCTTTCTGCGGTAGAAGCATACGGCAGAGAGTATTTTTCGTGAACCTGAGAAGAGCGATTCGATCCGTTCTGGCCGGGACGCTGTTGTACATCCTATGCCGCATCTATCTGCCGCAAGTGCGGATGGAGATCGCGGCTACCGATGTGACCATCATCAGCGTCGGCCTGGCCGGCGTCTTTACGTTTCTGGTCTATCGGTTTAGCTGATCCGTGGTCGGTATACCTGCCTGCCGGCGCTTCGCCGGCAACCCGGCCGGATGCGGCGTGCCGTCCCCTGCATTACTGCCCGTCGATTCCTGCAAAAGTTGCCCCGCCCAGTTTCGTGCGAACGTAGTCATATACATGAAAGCCGCAATTCTGCTTCTGGCCGCCTTCGCATCCGCCGGACTGGCCCAAGTCCCGGCCTCGCCTGACCGGCACGACCAGGTCGACAAGATCTTCGCCAAGTGGGACTCCACCATCTCTCCGGGCTGCGCCCTGTCCGTCATAAAGGACGGCCGGATCGTCTACGAGCGCGGGTGACGGGATGGCGGACCTGGATCACGACATCCCTATCAATCCCCAGACCGTCTTTCACGTCGCATCCATCTCCAAACAGTTCACCGCCGCGGCGATTCTGCTGCTGGCGCAGGAACACAAGCTGTCGCTCGACGACGATATCCGCAAATACCTCCCGGAGCTGCCCGACTTCGGCGCGCGCATCACCATCGGCCACCTGATTCACCATACCAGCGGCCTGCGCGATCAATGGGACCTGCTGGGGCTGGCCGGATGGCGATACTCGCTCGACCTGATCACCGACGATGACGTCCTGAGCCTGATCTACCGCCAGAAGGATCTGAACTTCAAGCCCGGCGAAAAACACGTCTACTGCAACACGGGATACACTCTGCTGGGCCAGATCGTGAAGCGTGTCAGCGGCCAGTCGCTGCGCGAGTTTACAACCGATCGCATCTTCCGGCCGCTGGGAATGCACAGCACTCACTTCCGCGACGACCATGCGGAGATCGTCAAACACATCGCCTACGGCTACGTGGACGGAGAGGGCGGTAAGGGATACCGCCTCAGCGTGACCAATTTCGACACCGTGGGCGCCACCAGCCTGTTGACCACCGTGGAAGACCTGGCGCTATGGGACGAGAACTTCTATCATCCCCGGGTGGGCGGTCCGGAGCTGGTGGCCGAACAGTTGCGGCGGGGAAAGCTGAACAACGGAAAAGAGCTGGACTACGCCTCCGGACTGGTGATCGGCAAGTATCGCGGCCAGCCCACTGTCGATCATGGCGGCGCGGACGCCGGCTACCGGGCCGATCTGCTGCGCTTCCCGGAACAGCACTTCTCGGTGGCGTGCTTGTGCAACAAAGGCGAGATCAATCCCGGCGATCTGACGCGCAAGGTGGCGGACGTCTACCTGGCGGAACAATTCAAGGAACCGCCGGACGCCGGCGCGGAACCCGCTGCCAAGCCCGTGACGGTCTCCGCCGAGCGCCTGGCGCAGTACACCGGCCTGTACTGGAATGGGGACGAGGAGCGCGCATTGCGCATTCTGTTCCAGGATCAGAAGCTGTTGCTTTTGCCCTCCGAAGAGAACCGCCTGGAATTGTCGGCCCTTGCGGAGAATCGCTTCCGGCTGCTGGTGGCCCCGGTAACCTTGACCTTCGAAGCCGCGGCGGGAGGCTCTCCGGCCCGGCTGAAGGTCCAGTCACAGGGACAGGATCAGCCGTCTGTTTACGAGCGCGTCGTCGAATACCATCCCACGCCCAACCAGTTGGCTGCCTGCGCGGGCAGCTATGTCAGTGCGGAGATCGATCCCACTTATCGAATCGTCGTGGAAAACAGCAATTTGGTTCTGATGCGCTGGAAGTCCAAACCGGAGAAGCTGGCTCCCGTGCTGGAAGGTTACTTCCGAGGTGAGACCGGCACCATCCACTTCGAACACGATGCCGCCGGCAAGGTCACCGGTTTTATGCTGGATACCGGCCGGATCCGGAACTTTCGCTTCCGCAAAGCAAGCGCCCCTTCGGCGCAATGACGCGCCGCGGCGCCGCTCCACCTCGCCATGGGATATATTGCAGTTCATGCATAGAACGCTACAGGTGCGGGTGTGGAGTATGGCGGCAGCCTGCCTGCTGGCCGGGTACGCGGCGGCGCAGGATTTACCGGCGGCGAAACCCGAGTCGGTAGGCCTTTCGAGCGAGCGGCTGGCCCGCATCGCGGCGGCGGTGGATCGCAGCATCCAGGAGAAACGCATCGCGGGCGCGGTGACGCTGGTGGTCCGGCACGGACACGTCGCCTGGCTCAAAGCGCAGGGTATGCTCGACCGCGAGGCCGGCAAACCCATGCCGGCGGATGCCATCTTTCGTATCTGCTCGATGACCAAGCCGATCACCAGCCTGGCGGTCATGATGCTCTACGAAAACGGCCGCTTCCTTCTGGACGATCCGGTCTCCAAGTACATCCCCGAATTCAAGAATCCCAAGGTGTTGGTGAAACCCGCCAACGGACCGTCCTACACCATCCCGGCATCCCACGAGATCACCATCCGCAACCTGCTGACGCACACCTCCGGCCTCACTTATCAATGGAACGGCGATCTGGGCCAGATGTACAAAGACGCCAACGTCGCCAGCGGGATACTGCCGTACGACGGCACGATCGGCGACAGCGTCAAGCGGCTGGCCGGCCTGCCCCTGCTCTTCAATCCCGGCGAGCGTTTCGAATACAGCTTAGGTGTTGACGTTCTCGGCTACCTGGTGGAAGTGCTGTCGGGCCAGACCCTCGACGAGTTTTTCCGGACGCGCATCTTTACCCCGCTGGGTATGCACGACACTTATTTCTATCCGCCGGAAGACAGGCTCGGCCGGCTGGCGGCCGCCTATACCTGGTACCCGGAAAAAGGACTGAGCCGCTTTCCGGACAAGCCCATTGAGGAGGGTCCGTTTGCGTATTCCGCGGATTATCCCTACCACGGGCCTAAGAGGCTCTACGCCGGCGGCGCCGGACTGTGCTCCACCGCCATGGACTACGCGCGTTTCTGCCAGATGATGCTCAACGGCGGCAGGGCCGGCGCCACCCGTCTGATCAGCCGAAAGACCGTCGAGCTGATGACCACCGACCGGCTGGGGAAGATCGGGCCGGACCAGGGCTTCGGGTTGGGCTTCGGTATAGAGGGCGTCAAGTCGCCGCTGGAGGAGCTCGGCTCACCAGGAGAGTACAACTGGGGCGGCTTCTTTTACACGGCATTCTCCGTGGATCCGAAGGAAGACATGATCACGGTCTTCATGGCCCAACTGCACCCCGCGGGCGACCTGGCCCTGGACCGGTTGGTACACGTCCTGGCGTATCAGGCGATTGCGGATTAGGGTTCGCGCGAGATCATCCGCGCGCGAAAACGTTCGCGTTGAGGAAATCGTTGCGGAATTTCCCGCCCGGATCGAACCTTGCCGCTAATTGAATGAAGGCGTCCAGCTTCTCGTACCGGGACTGGAGTTCGCGCGCCGGCAGGGTGAAGAGTTTGCCCCAGTGCGGGCGCACCTGAAACGCGGACAGTTCCCTCTCGATGTCCGGCAGGACGCGCCGGACCGCGGGCCAGTCCGGCTTCCACGTGAAGTGAATGGTGACGCTGGGCCGGCCGTAACAGGTGCTCATCCAAAGCTCGTCGGCCGCGATGGTGCGGATCTCGGTAATCAACAAGTGGGGTGAGATCCGGTCACGCAGGCGCTCCACCGCCAGAATCGCATCCACGGCATGGCGCCGCGGCACGAAGTACTCCGACTGCAGCTCCTTGCCGGCGCTGGGCGTGAATCCCATGCGGAAATGCGGCAGCCGGTCGTACCAGGGGCCGGGCACACCCATTTGCTCGGTGCAGTTCTCGGCGGAGAGTTCGGCGATGGGATGGAGGTTGCGGGTGGCCAGCCTGGCGCCGAAGAACTCCGCGGGCGCTTGGAACGTACCGGCGGCGCCCTCTCGCGTCTTCACCCAGACCTCGTTGATCCGCTGTTTCCGCCAATCGGTGAACAGGCTGACACTATAGCCGCTGGCCTGGATCTTATCGAAATTCTCCCGCATCTCGGCCAGGGGCATATTCTCATACACGTACTGGCGCATCTTGTAGGAGGGCTGCACGTCGAGCGTGACCCGGGTGATTACGCCGAGCGCTCCCAGTCCGACCACCGCGCCTTGAAATAGATCGCCGTCGGATTGCCGGCTGAGCTTGACTTGGTCTCCGGCGGCGGTGACGAATTCGATGGCGGCCACTGCCGTAGCCAGATTGCCGTTCTTCTCGCCCGATCCGTGCGTAGCCGTGCTGCAAGCTCCCGCGATCGAGATGTGCGGAAGCGAAGCCAGGTTGTGCAGCGCGAAACCCTTGCTGTCGAGGTACGGACAGAGCTGTCCGTACGTGATGCCCGCATCCACGGTGACGGTGCGGTTTTGGGCGTCCAGCGCGACGACATCGTGCATGGGCAGCAGGGAAAGCAGGTTGTACCGGCTGTCGGCGATGGAGTTGAAACAGTGGCGCGTGCCCAGCACCTTCAGCTTCTTCCCGGCGCGGACTGCAGCGCGGACTTGATCGATGGACGCAGCCTCGGTCAGCCGGTCCGTTCCGTACACCAGATTGCCCGCCCAATTGGTGAGCCTCTGCGGCGCCGTATCGGCGGAGAGACGGGAAAGAACCGGACCCGCGACGCCGGCCGAAAGCAGGTTGAGAAAGGTTCGCTTGTGCATGGCTGTTACAGGATGATAGCAAAGCCGTCCGGAGGCTGATGCGCCGGCGAATGATAAGCTGGTGTGCAGATCATCTGTCCAGTCGGATCGGGAGAAGGAGCGAATCAGATGCCGCGCATGCAGGAACTCGGAATCGCGATTCTACGTGTGGTGGTGGGCGTGGTGTTCGCCGCACATGGCGCGCAGAAGCTGTTCGTGATCGGCTTCGGCGGAGTCGCGCACATGTTTCAAGGTGTCGGAATCCCGATGGCGCACGTGGCGGCGATCGTGGTCACCCTGGTGGAATTCGGCGGCGGCATCGCCTTGATTCTGGGAATCCTGACGCGCTACGCCGCGGCCATGCTGGTCGTCAATATGGCGGTGGCGGTCGGCAAGGTTCACCTCCACAATGGCCTGTTCGCCAATAAGGGCGGCTTTGAGTTTCCTTTGACCCTGTTGGCTGCGTGCCTGGCCCTGGTCCTGGCGGGTCCGGGAAGCCCGGCACTCAGCCGCAAGTAGACGCGTCCTAACGGACCTCGTGCGCCAGCCCCTGCCGGCGCGCGGACTCGAACACGATCTGGAGTGCGCGGTCGACCTCGGCCGAAGCGCGGCTTTGCTGCCGGTTGACCACCTCCTGCTCCCGGTTGACCACAGCCTGCTGCTGGTTCACCTTCTCCTGCTCCGCATTCACGGTCTGCTGCCTGGCGTTGACGTCCGATTGCAACCGGTTCACGCGATCCTGTTCGGCGGCGCCCCGGTTGGCCAGCTCCTGTTGGCGATTGACCTCTTCCTGCGCGCGATTCACGTCTTCCTGGTGGCTGTTGACGCGCTCCTGCTGGCTATTCACGTCCTCCTGGTGGCCATTCACTTCGTCCTGCCGGCGGTTGACCTCGCGTTGCGGCGCCATAGCCTTCTGGAACCCGGCCAGGATGCTGTCGTCGGTCACGATGTAATCGCGGCCCCCCTGCCGGAACCAGGCAAAATCGGGTCCGTATTGCGCGCGCCAGCGTTCCAGGCGCCCCTCGTCGCGGCTGTCCCAGGAACCGGTCGAGGAGTCGCCGGAGACGATCAGGTATCGGCTGACCTTGGCTGCGTCATGCGCCGGCGCCTGCGCATTCTGCGGGGCCCCGGCCAGGAACAATGCGGACGCCCCCAGCAGGACGGCAGCGGCAGCCGCAAATCGAGTCTGTTTTCCGTATCGAGCCATAACCTATCCAGTGGTTGGACGGCAGGCGGACAAACCGGTTAGCCCGGAAAATCGCTGGAATTCGATTGCGGGATTCTAATAAGCCGGAGAATCGCTGGCTGGGAACGACTCACGAGAGGCCTCGTCGATGGCCTCCTCTCGCGCCTGCAGGACTTCCCGCTCGGCTTCGAGCCAGTCGTCCAATGGCGATCCCGGCCGGCTGCCGCGTTTAAGGTATATCTGATAGGCTCGCCGCCGGACCTGCTCTTCAAAAGAGAGAGGCCGGCGCCGCACCTTCTGCACGATTCGGGCCGCCACGGCGTAGTTCCCTAATTGCAGCGTAACGCCGTCAGGTACCTGGCTGGAAGGTCGGCACCCGGCCGCCGGTATGATTCCATGCATTCATCAGATCGGGCGGTGTGGCCTGGAACACGGTTCCTGAACGCACGAGGGCGGAACCTAACCTTTCCAACGCAGCGCCTCCACGCTGTCGAACAAATGAATATCCGTCCGGAGGGTCGCCAGCGTCCGAAAAAGAAGAGCATTTTCGCGTTCGCTCGCCAGGGTGCCCGCCAGGGCGCCCGCGCTGCTGACGTCCACGTGCCAATCCCGCCAGTCGGCCGGGATGGACTCCAGATGACCGAACTTCGCCAGGACGGCCGCGGTGGACTTGGCGCCCCACCCCGCCAGGCCGGGGTAGCCATCCGCCGCATCGCCCACCAGCGCCAGGTAGTCCGGTATGGACTCGGGCGGCACCCCGAACTTGGCCCTCACGCCGGCCTCATCGAAGAATTTGCGGGTGCGGCGATTGAGCTGCACCACCCGCTCGCCGCGGACGCACTGCGCCAGATCCTTATCGGGCGTGCAGATGATTACGCGGTCCACCCGCCGGTCGCACGCGGCGGCAGCCGCGGCCGCCGCCAGCGCATCGTCCGCCTCGAACTCCACCATCGGCCAGACCACCACCCCCATGGCAGCCAGCTCGTCTTCGAGCGGTTGGAACTGGCTTAGCAGATCCGGCGCCACGCCCGCGCCGGTCTTGTAACCGGGCCACAGGCCGTTGCGGAACGACTCAATCACGTGGTCTGTCGCCACTCCCAGGTGAGTGGCTCCCTGCTCGATCATGCCCCGCACTGACGCCACCACACCGCGCACGGCGGCGACTTCCCGGCCGTCGGAGTCCTTGGCCGAGGGCAGGGCAAAATAATGCCGGAACAGTTCGTAGGTGCCGTCAATCAGAAAAACGTCCATGCGCGCGCCGGGCCATAGAACAGAATACAACCGAATCCGGCTGCACTTCCGCTTCAACCGGCCGACAATAGTAGAAGATGAAGGCTACCAGCGCCGAAATCCTCGAATACGAATCCCTGCGCGACCTGCTCGGACGCTACGTCTCCAGTCCGCCCGGCAAGGCGGAACTGGCGAACATCGCGCCGCACAACGACACCGCGCGTCTGACCGCCGACCTGGCCGATGCCGCCGAAGCCGTGGAGTATCTGCGCTCAGCGGCCCGTCCGCAAACCGCCGCCCGCGGCGCCGCCATCCGCATCAACTTCGCCGGCTTCCCCGACCTGGGCGAAGCCGTGCACAAGCTGCGCATCGAAGGGGCCAGCCTGGAAGGCAAGGAGATCTTCGACCTGTTCGGCGTGCTGGATCGCGCGGCGGACGCCAAGAGCGTGCTGAACGCGGTGGCCGAACGTTTCCCGCGCCTGGGCGCGCGCGCCCACGGCATCGGCGATTTCCGCGCGCTGCTGCAGGATCTGGAAGGGAAGATTCTGCCCGATGGCACGGTGTCGGACCACGCCAGCGTGGCTCTCAACCGCCTGCGCCGCGAAATCGAGCGCCAGCGCAAATCCATCCAGGATTCGCTCGAGCGCTTCCTCAAGTCGCACCAGGAGGAAGGCGTTCTGCAGGAAGAATTCGTCACCATCCGCAACGACCGCTTCGTGGTACCCATCATTGCGGGACAGCGCCGCAAGATCGACGGCGTGATCCACGGCGCCAGTTCGAGCGGCCATACCCTCTTCGTGGAGCCGCTCGAAACCATCGATTTGAACAACGAGCTGGTACGGCTCACCGAAGAGGAGATGCAGGAGGTGCATCGCATCCTGCGCGAGCTGACGGCCCGTCTGCGCGGCCACGCCGAATCCATCCGCCAGACCATGAGCACCCTGGGCGAGCTGGAAATGATCTTCGCCAAAGGCCGCTTCGCCCAGGATTTCGATTGCGCCATCCCGCGTTTCGGCGAGCGCATGCTGCTGCGCGACGCGCGCCACCCTCTGCTCGAAGACGTGCTGCGCCGCCAGCGCAAGTCCATCGTGCCGATCTCGCTCGAGCTGGATTCCCGCACCCGCACGCTGCTCATCAGCGGGCCCAACACCGGCGGCAAAACCGTGTCCCTGAAGACCGCCGGTCTGCTGGCCCTGATGGCCCAGTCCGGGCTGCCCGTGCCGGCCGCCGACGCCGAGTTCCCCATCTTCGGACAGGTGCTAGCGGACATCGGCGATAACCAGTCGATCCAGGAAAGCCTGAGCACCTTTTCGGCGCACATCTCTCACATCCGCGAAATGGCGCTGGACGTGACGCCCGATTCGCTCGTGCTGCTGGACGAGTTGGGCGCGGCCACCGATCCCGAGGAAGGCGGCGCGCTGGGCGTGGCCATCGTCGATCACTTCCGCGCGGCGGGCGCATACACCCTGGCCTCCACGCACCTGCTGGCGCTGAAGATTTACGGCGCCAACACGCCGGGTGTGTTGAATGCCTCGATGGGATTCGACGAACAGACGCTGGAGCCGACCTACGTCCTGCACACGGGCATGCCGGGCAAATCCGCGGGCCTCGAAATCGCCACCCGGCTGGGCATGCCGGAAGACATCATGAATCGCGCGCATGCCGCGCTCAGCGACCGCGAACGCGACGTCGGGCGTTTTCTCAGCGAACTGCACGAACGGCTGAAGGACGCACAGACCCGGGAAACGGATCTCCGGCGCCAGCAGGCGGAGCTCGCCGCGCGTGAAAAGGAGCTGGCTCGCGAATGGGAGAAGCGCGAATCCGCCAAGCTGAAGGAGCTCGAGCGCCGCACCGAGCAGATGCTGGCCCGGTTTGAAGAGCAGGCCCAGCAGACCATCGGTCAGATCGTCGAAGGCGCAGCCCAGCGCAAAGCCGCCGAACAGGCCCGTCGCCGCGTGGCGAAGACCATGCGCGAACTGCGGGAAGAATTTCAGACCACCGTTCTCTCCACGCAGGACGAAGCCCGCCAGGGCGAGCTGCAGCGTCCCAAGATCGAGGAAGGCGCGCGCGTGCGCCTGCAAGGTATCCGCGAGCCGGCGCGCGTACGCCGGATACTGGGCGGCGGCCGTCTGGAAGTGGAAGCCGGTTTCATGAAGATGCAGGTTTCCGTGGACGACGTGATCGAGGTCCTGCCGGAATCCTCGGGCGGCGCCAGGCTGCCCCAGAACGTGAGCTTCAAACCCGCGCCCGAGCTGGCGCCCGTGCACCAGGAAATCAACGTGATCGGCCAGCGCGCCGAGGCAGCCCGCGACCAGGTGGACCAGTTCCTCGACCGCGCCGTGATGGCCACTGCCAGCCGCGTCCGCATCGTGCACGGCCACGGCATGGGCATCCTGCGCAGAGTTCTGTGGGAGATGCTGGCGGCCCATCCGCACGTCGAGAAGTACTACCAGGCTCCGCAACAGGAGGGCGGCGCCGGCGCCACCATCGTCGAGCTGAAAGACTAGACTCGCGGCGCAGCTTGCTATCCTGCGGTGTTGATCGACCAGACCAAGCTCCTGCTACGCCTCTATTGGCAGCCCGCCGCGGCCATGGGCGGCATCCTCGATCAGGGCAGCCTGCTGTACGCCAGCCTGGCGGTGCTGGCCGTTTCGTTCCCCTATCGATCGCCGTTTTATCTGTTCCTTCTGCTGCTGGCTGTGTTCTATGTGCCGGGACTGTTGCTGCTGGCCAGGGTGTTCGCCGGCATGGGCGGCACTCTGGGCGGGGCATTCAGCCGCGACTACTCGCCGCTGTTGACCTGCACCGCCATGGCCTGGGCGGCCGCCAACCTGCCGGTGGCAGTGCTGGCCCGCGTCCTGCCCCTGCGCATCCTGCTGCCGCTCTCCGCGGCCGCGCAGCTCTATTTCCTGGTGATGGTCTTCTTCGCGGTGCGCACCGTCTTCGGCACGGAAAATCGCCGCGCCGCGATCATCGTGTGCCTGTCCTGGATTCCACTGGTCGCCGCGGGCTTCCTATGGGGACCTCTGCGTTACCTGCTGGGATGGCTCGCTTCGCCGTTCTTTCTGTTTTATGCCTTTTACTTTCTCGGCGGCGAGATCGGCAACCTGGGCGCGGGTCTGCGCAGCCGGCAGACCTTTCATCGCCTGTTGAACACCGCGGCCCTCAACCCCCACGACGCGGATGCCCAATATCAGCTCGGCCTCATTTATCAGCAGCGCCGCCAGGCGACGGAAGCCATACAGCGCTTCTCCAGGGCCGTGGCCATCGATCCGGGAGAGACCGATGCGCATTTCCAGCTCGGCCGCATCGCGCGCCAGCAGGGCAGGCTGAAGGAAGCCCTGGACTCCTTCCAGATCGTCTATGACCAGGACGACAAGCATAGCCAAAGCGAGATCCTGCGGGAGCTGGGCGCGGTGTATCTGGCGGCGCGGCAGTTTGACGACGCCCGCAAGTTTCTGGCGGATTACATCGTGCGGCGGCCGTACGATCCGGAAGGCCAATACTACCTGGGAGAGGCGCTGGAAGGCCTGGGACACGCGGCGGAAGCCCGCCTGGCCTACGCGCAAGCTGTCGAAGCGGTACGCACGGCCCCGCGTTATCGCCGGCGCGTGATCGCTTCCTGGAGCCGCCGGGCGCAAAAGCAGCTCAGCAAACTGCGCGCGGGTTGAGCTTTCGGGTCAGTCGCGGCTGGCCGCGGCGCCCGCCAGCCGGCGGGCCTTGACGTCCCGCATGGGCGGCTGGCCGAAGAACCGGCGGTACTCCCGGTTGAACTGGCTGGCGCTCTCGTACCCGACCGCGAAGGCCGCGCTCGCCGCATCCAGATCGCCGGTAAGCATGCGCTGCCGCGCCATGTGCAGGCGCAGGCGTTTCTGGTATTGCAGCGGACTCATGGCCGTCAAAGACCGGAAATGATGGTGAAACGTGGACACGCCCATGTGCGCGATGCCCGCCAGATCCTCCACGCGCAGGGGCTGGGTGTAGTTTGTCCGCAGCCAGGCGATCGCCTTGGCGGTGCGGTGACTCTGGTCCCCCAGCGTAGCGATCGCCCGCAGATGCTTGCCCTGCGGTCCTTGCAGCAGCCGGTAGATGATTTCCCGTTCAATCAGGCCGCTCAGGAACGAAATGTCCTGCGGCGTGTCCAGGAGATCCAGCAGACGGGAACAGGCGGCGAGGATCTCCGCCGGCGTCACGCCGACAGTCATGCCGCAGGCATCGGAAGAGATCTCTGGCGCGCGCGAGTCTTCCTGGTTGAGAATCTCGCGGACCAGCGGCATCTCGAGCAGGAGAAGCAACGCCAGCATGGGTTCTTCGGCCGTTGCCGCAATCACCTGGCTGGCGACCGGCAGGTGCACCGACGTCAGAAGGAACGTCGCGCCGTCACACACATACGTCGTTCCGGCGAGTTCGATGCGCTTCCGCCCCTGCACGAAAATGATCAGCCGGGGCACGTATTCCGCCGAATTACAGGCCGTCGGTTCGCTCCGGCGGTACAGGCTCAGGCCGGGTACGGCAGTTGCCTGTTCTCCTTCGCCATCGGTGTGAGCGGCAATCTTGCGCACCAGTTCCCTCCGCATCGCTTCGCTGCTGATTCGCTCTTCCGCCACTTGGCTTTCGCAACGCTCCTTTGTGTCTAGCGTAACGCTGGATCAACCGCGGAAGTACGGCAAATCCATCCTGCAAGAGGATCAGGCAATAAATCGGAAGGATCGGGATACCGCCTTCGCGGCGCTTGCCTTTAGCCTGGAATTGAAAGAGACGCCCCATGAGACCCTACGTCGTCTGCCACATGCTCGCCTCCGTGGACGGCAAGATCGACGGCGCCGCCCTCAAAGAAGTGACCGGCCACGGCGAATACGAAGCTGCCGGCGCGAAGTTGCAGGCTGACGGCTGGATCTGTGGCCGCGTCACGATGCAGCAGCATTTCGCGGAGCGCGAGCCCTTCGTCCCGTCCGCGAACATTCCGGCGGGGGCGCCGGTGGTCTGCGTCGCCCGGCGCGCCTCGTCGTACGCCATCCCGGTGGATACGCTCGGCAAGCTGCGCTGGTCCGGCAGGGATCTCGATGGCGATCACCTCATCTGTGTCTCGAGCGAGCTGGTCCCCCAGGATTACCTGTCCATGCTGCGGGAAAAAGGTATTTCCTACGTCGTTGCGGGCGCGCCCTCCGTGGACGAACGCGGCGGACATATCAATGGCGCATTTCTCGCGGCTGACCTGGTGGATGAGGTAAGCCTGATCGTGGTGCCCGGCATCGACGGCCGGCACGAGATCGCGTCCGTCTTTGACGGCGTCAGCCCCGCCAGACGCGCCGCCGTTCCTCTCCGGCTCAAGTCCGTGGCGCGGCGTCCAAACGATTCGCTCTGGATTCGTTACGAAGTGGTCCGGTAACTGAACCAGGTTTATAGGAGAAACGATGCAAAAACGCAAGCTGGGAAAAAGCAACTTGGAAGTTTCGGCGCTGGGACTGGGCTGTATGGGGATGAGTTTTTCCTACGGCCCGCCCAAGGACAAGCAGGAGATGACCGCTCTTCTCCGCGCGGCCGTGGAGCGCGGTATCACCTTCTTCGACACGGCTGAAGTCTACGGCCCGTTCCTGAATGAACAACTTCTGGGCGAGGCCCTCGCGCCCTTCCGCGGACAGGTAGTGATCGCCACGAAGTTCGGGTTCCAACTTCGTCCCGACGGGGCGCCCGGCTTTGTGGGCCTGGACAGCCGGCCGGAACGCATCAAGGCTGTTGCCGAGGCGTCCCTCCAGCGGCTGAAGGTGGATGCCATCGATCTGTTCTATCAACACCGGGTGGACCCGGAGGTGCCGATCGAAGACGTGGCGGGAACAGTCAGGGATTTGATCGCGCAAGGCAAAGTAAAGCACTTCGGCCTTTCCGAAGCCGGCGTGCAGACGATCCGCCGCGCGCACGCCGTCCAGCCGCTCACGGCGCTCCAGAGCGAGTATTCGCTTTGGACGCGGACTCCGGAAACGGAAGTGATCCCCACCCTGGAGGAACTGGGCATTGGCTTCGTTCCGTACAGCCCGCTCGGCAAGGGCTTCCTGACCGGAAAAATGGACGAGAACACCAAGCTCGACAGCACCGACTTCCGCAGCACCCTGCCGCGCTTCACACCGGAGGCCATGAAAGTGAATCGCGCCCTGGTCGAACTGCTGGACAGCATCGCGGAACGGAAGAAGGCCACGCCGGCCCAGGTTGCGCTGGCCTGGCTGATGGCCCGCAAGCCCTGGATCGTTCCCATTCCAGGCACCACGAAACTGGCGCGCCTGGAGGAGAACATCGGAGCGCTTTCCGTCGAACTCACGCCCGATGACGTGCGCGACATCGAGACCGCCGCTGCGAAGATCACCGTGCAAGGGGCCCGCTATCCGGAACACGTCGAGCGGCTGACCGGCCGTTGACCAGCAGACCGGAGGACAATTCATGTACCAGACCAAAGCCTATTCCGCGGCCAGCGCCGCCTCGCCGCTGGTCTCCACTACCATCGCCCGCCGCGATCCGGCCGCACACGACGTCCGCATCGAGATCCTGTTCTGCGGGATCTGCCACTCGGACCTGCACACGGCGCGGGACGAGTGGCACGATGCGTTCCCGACGGTTTATCCCTGCGTCCCGGGCCACGAGATCGTCGGCCGCGTCGCCGGCGTGGGTTCCGCCGTCACCATGTTCCAGCCCGGCGATCTCGCGGCGGTCGGCTGCATGGTCGATTCCGATGGCGCCTGCCCCGAGTGCCAGGCCGGTTACGAGCAGTTCTGCCCGAACGTGACACTTACCTACAACTCCCCGGACAAGCACCTGGGCGGCGTCACGCGCGGCGGTTATTCGCGCAGTATCGTCGTGCATGAACGATTTGTTCTGCGTGTCCCCGCCAACCTCGATCCGGCTGGAACGGCGCCGCTACTCTGCGCCGGCATCACCACCTATTCGCCCATGCGCCACTGGGGCGTCGGCCAAGGCAAGCAGGTCGGCGTAGTGGGTCTCGGCGGGCTGGGCCACATGGCCGTCAAATTCGCGCATGCGCTCGGAGCTCGCGTGACCGTCTTCACCACGTCGCCTCACAAAAAGGACGATGCGCTGCGCCTGGGTGCCGACGCAGTGGTGGTGTCCCGCCATGCGGACGAAATGCAGAAACATGCCCGCAGCTTCGACTTCATCCTGGACGCCGTCTCCGCCGGCCACGACATCAACGCCTACATCAACCTGCTCCGCCGCGACGGCAACATCACCCTGGTGGGCGCGCCCCAGAAGCCTCTCGCCGTCTCCGCCTTCGGCCTGATACTCGGACGCCGCAGCCTCTCCGGCTCGCCCATCGGCGGCATCCCCGAGACGCAGGAGATGCTCGACTTCTGCGGGACGCACAACATCACCGCCGATGTGGAAGTGATCCCCGTGCAGAAGGTCAACGAAGCTTACGAAAGACTACTGCGGTCCGATGTGAAGTACCGCTTCTCCATGGCTATGGCTTCGCTCGAATCCGCGTAGAATCAGCCCAGCTTGTACGGCGGCCGGTAGTGATACGAAAGCCACTGGTTGGCCGCCGCGTGGTTCGGAAACCGCTCAGCCTGGGGATCCCACTCCAGGTAGCTTTTCGTCCGCAGCGCCACGTTGCCGATCAGCGTCGCCGCGGTGGACAGGTGTCCGGTGAGCGTGTCGCAATTGGTCGGCTTGCGGCTGCGGACGCAATCGAGGAAGTTGCGGGCGTGTGGCGCGGTATTGATATTGCCTGTGGCGTGGCGCTCCTCCATGGCCGGCGTGCGGCTGCGCGACCATGCCCGTTCGCGATTGCGGTCCAATGGCGTGCGTGCCGGGATCTCCAGCGAAGCGTTCATCTCCGGCACTACGTCCCAGTGCTCCATGTCGATGTACATGGTGCCCTTGGTGCCGCGTACCTCCATCTCCGAGCCCTTGAGGTTCCCGCCCGCGCCGTTGCAGTTGATCTGCGAAAAGCTGACCATCGTCCCGCCGAAATCCCACAGGATCTCGGCCGTGTCCGGCACCTCGCGGTCGTCCCGGACGGCGTACTTTCCACCCATCGCGGTAACCGCCACCGGCGCGTCCTTGCCTAAGCACCAGCGCAGCATGTCCATGTAATGGACGCCGAAGTTGGTCACCTGTCCGCCCGAGTAGTTGTAGAACCAGCGGAAGCGGTAATACATGCGGTTCCGGTCGTACGGCACCTTGGGAGCCGGTCCCAGCCACTTCTCCCACTCGTCCTCGCTGGGCGGATGCGGCGGCGATCCCGGCCCGATTCCGAGCGGCCACTCGTTCACCAGGTGGTAGGATCGCGCCATGGTCACCTGGCCGATGCCGCCGGAGCGCACGAACTCGGCCGCCTCCCGCAGGAACGCGGACGAGCGGCGGTTCAGGCCGACCTGCACCACCCGCCGCGTTTCGTCGGCTACCTGCACCATGCGGCGGCCTTCGGCGACGGTCAGAGACAACGGCTTCTCGCAGTAAACGTCCTTGCCCGCGTGGCAGGCGTCCACGAACATCAGGGCATGCCAATGGTCGGGCGTGGCGATGACCGCCGCATCCACGGACTTGTCTTCCAGCAGCTTTCGGTAATCCTGGTACTTCCGGGGCGTGGCGCGGGACTTCCTGACCGCCAGGTCCATGTAGTCGTCCCGCAGATCGCAAACGGCCACGGTCTCCTGATCGTTCCATTCCAGGAACGCGTCGTGCACCTGGTCGCCGCGGTTGCCGACGCCAATGTATCCCAAGCGAATGCGATCGTTGGCGCCCAAAATGCGCGTGTAGCCCAGCGCGGTCACACCGGCCGCGCCGACAAAACCACGTCTGGACAGTTCGTTCATGGGAGCCCTCCCGGCTACTCGTTTTCGTGCGGCAGCACCGGCACCTCCAGCCGGATCTCCTGCTGGAAACGCGGACGCATGTTCCCCAGCCAGTCCTGGACGTAGCGCCGGTTCAAATCGATGGTGGCGATCGCTGCCGTACCCCGCTGCGGCGCCTCCGCGATCACCGCGCCCAGCGGGTCCAGAATTTCGGTGGGAAAATCGTAGCCCGAGGCGGCGATGAAGGCCTGGTTTTCGATGGCGCGGGCCCTGGCCAGCGTGGTGTTGCCGCCCCAGATGGGCAGCAGGATCAGCTCCGCGCCGCGCAAGGCCAGCGCGCGAGCCGGGTCGGCATACTGTACGTCCCAGCAGATCATCATGCCGATCTTGCCGAAATCGGTTTCAAAGACGGGGTAGTCCAGGCCCGGGGTGAGACCGTCCTCATATTCTTCGCGCGGCAGGTAGACTTTGCGATACTTGCCGGCCAATTGTCCCCGCCGATCGATCAGCACGGCGGTATTGTACACGGCCGTGCCTACGCGTTCATAGAGGCCGGCCACCACGTACGCTTTGGTTTTGCGGGCCAGTTCTCCCAGCCGGATGGTCGTCGGCCCCGGGACCGGTTCGCCGGCGTCCGCCGGATTAAAACGCGTGCCCACCACGGTGATGCCCTCCGGCAGCACGATGATATCGGTCTTGGCTGGCGCCACGCGCTCCGCCAGTTGCACGAACTGCGCCACCGACTCCGCGGATTCGCGGCTCTTCTCCGGATGCAGGTTCAGGGAGACTATGGTCACCGGGCGCGCGGGCGGTGGCGGGATCGCCTCGAAGCTGATATCGTCCCACCACACCATACCCTGCGGCGCGTGCGACAGAAACAACTGCAGCCTGGCGGCATGCGCGTCCGGCGGAGCGGGCGCTTCGGCGGCCAGCCGCCTCCACACGCTGTCGCTGTTGGCGCGGGCGGCGAATTCCGGGAAGCCGGAACGCGTCCCCGCCGCGGTCTGCCAATCCAGAATAGCCAACACCTGTCCGCGTTCGTAGCTCAGGTTCTCGGACTGGTAGTAAGCCGAGAAACGATACCACTTGCCCGGCTCCACGGGGACGCTGCGCTCCCAGCCCCCGTGCACGCCCGAATTGCTGTTGCCGGATACCGCGAGCGAGGCCGCGGAACTGCGGGTCACCAGCGGATCCAGATAAGTCCGCGGCGCGATCTCGGGCCGTGGAGCCCAGGGCCTCCACTCTCCCGCGGGCTCGGCGGCGCCGGCCAGCGCGGCGCAGAATAACCACAAGGCGATGCGTTTCATCATCGACCCGCCAACCTGAATACTCAATATAATCGGTTGGCGGGCGCAATGCTCGCGCGGTCCGGCTCCTTACTTCTTCTTGCGCAGATAGATCTTGCCGTTGAAGGTGGTGAACTGCAGTTCAGGGCCGCCGGCGTTGATAGTGCCGTATACGGCTTTGTCGAACTGCACACGGAAGCGGCCGTCCTTGCCGTGCGTCTCGGTGACCCGCGGACCGGCCGAATTGGCCTCCATGTGCACTTCGAAATCGCTGTAGATCTCGCCGTTTTCCGACTTCATCTTGACCCGGGCGTTGGTATCCGCCGGCATGGTGACATCCACATCGCCGTTGAGCGTGCTGAAGGACATCGATTTTCCGGGAGTCACGCGGTCGAGCGTCACCACCACGTTCTCGTTCAGCGAATGCGCCACTACGGCGCCGGAGATGTTCAGCAATTTCACGCCGCCGTTCAGATCGTCGGCGTCGACTTCTCCGGTCACATGCTCGACACTGATATCGCCGTCGTTCACGCATCGGAGCTTCAAGGATGTATTGAAGGGGACCTGGATCGTCAGGTCCACCGTACGGTTCACGCTGCGCACGCCGACGTGCACCTCGTTGTCCTGCTCTTCCACGCTCAGCCCGGTGCCGCGGCTGTCCAGGCGGTGCATTCCCGCCGCCCTGCGGTCCGGTTTGGACTCGTGGTCTTCGCGCCCGCGCTCGCGGGCCTCCACGATGACGTCCTTGCCGTTATATCCGGTCACCGTGATGCCGCCGTTCAGCAGCGAGGCATGCACGACGGCAGGCCGCGAGGGATCGCTGAGCGGCACGTTGACCCGGTCGGGGGGATCCTGCGCCAGGCAGGCCAAGCCGCCCGCCAGCAAAAACGCAGTGAGATAGGTTACGGTTCGCATGGTTACTGTCCTCGATTGATAATTCGAATGTCGCCGTTGAAAGCGTCGAAACTGATCTCCGGACCGCCGTGGCCGACGCGCGCGGCGGACCAGTCGCTGCTCTTATACACAAACCTGCCGTTGTGGCGCGCGCCTGCCGAAGCCGGCAGCGGCAGGTAAGTCACCGGAAAGTCGGTGTAGACGCCGCCATTGAAGGTTTTGAAACGCAGGTCGGCGGAGAAATCCGGCTGGAAAGCCACCCGCACTTCGCCGTTGAGCGATCCGAAAGAACTCTTCTCCCGCGGATTCTCGCGAAACGTCACCCTCACCTTGCCGTTCAGGGCGTACACTTTGCCGGACCCGGCCGCGTCCGTCATCTCGACGCCGCCGTTGATGTTGTTCACCTTGTAATCGCCGGTGACGTTCTCCACCCGGATCTCGCCGTCGTTGATCGTCTTCAAATCGGTGGCGGTGTCCTGGGGAACTTCCACCTCGAAGTCGTATTTCACCGTGTAGCCGGGATCTTCGTGGATATGCACACCGCCATCGCGGCAGCGGAAAGGTCCGTCCACGTAAAACCGCACGGCGTTGCCGTCCTGCGTGATGTCCAGCTTGACCTCGCTCTTGGCCCGCGCGGCGGCCTCGGCCGATTCCGCGGAGAGATGCTTGTGCGCCACCATGCGAACGTCCGCGCCGCCATAGCCCTTCACGTGGATGGAGCCGAAAACGTTGTCAACCACCACCTTCCTGGGCCCCGCGCCTGACAGGCTGTAGGTCTTCTGAATGGTCTCGTCCTGCTCCACGTCCGCGGCCATCAGCGGCAGGCAGCAGAGCAGCGGAATGAGCAGCGCGGCCATCCCGGCCACGGATTTAGTCGAGGTATCGATCGACATCGGGTGTTCTCCTTTCATTGCAACTGCGCGGCGCCCCACAGCGCCTTCTGCCGGACGTTCCTGTCCGCGGTGGGATTCTTCTGCAAAGCTTCGAGCGATGCCAGCGCGCCCGTATCGCGCGTATCCACGATGAGATCGATCAGCGCGATCTGCACCAGCGGTGAACTCTGCTTGGCCAGCGACTGGCTGAGCGTGCCGCGCACCGAAGGGCTGGCCGAAAACTTGCGCAATGCGTCCACCGCGGCCAGCCGTACATTCACGTTGGAATCATGGTTGACCGCATGCAGCAAGGCCGACAACACCTGCGTGTCGGATTGCTCTACACGATTTGCATAGTCGACCCCGCGCAGCCGCTCGCTAGCCGACTGCTGCTGCAGCAGCGAAAGCGTGACCAGTTGCCGCATATGCTGTACTTCGTCCTGCAAGTGTGCCAGTTCGCTCTGGTTGCGGTTCCGTATGTTGAGCCACTGCCCGGCGATAATGCCGGCGACCAGCAGGGCCGCCGACCACGCCCATCCCCGCCATCCCCAATCGAAAAACGGACGCCGGGCCGGCGCGGCCGGCGCCGCGGTGGACGCCAGTCCCTCGCGGAATGCCTCCAGCGATTGATAGAAGCGCGGCCGCATCGCCGCGCTGGGCTGCTCCTGCTCCAGCAAACCAAGCATTTCCCAGGTCTCCGACAACGCCGCGGCTTCCTGCTTGCACGCCGGACACCCGGCGAAATGCTCCTCCAGTTCCTCGGCTGCCGTCGGGCTCAGACCGCCTGCCAGATAGTCGGCGATGTGTTCCTTCACCTGATCGCACGTCATGATGCCTTCTCTCCCGCCAATTCGAAGAAGATCTGACTGAGCGCCTTGATCGCGCGATAGACCCGCACCTTCACCGTGCCCACGTCGCACGCCAGGATCTCCGCGATCTGGTCGTACTTGAGATTCTGGAAGCGGCTCAAGACCAGCACCTCCCGCTTTTCGACCGGTAGGGTGGCCAGCGCGCGTCGCAGCAGCCCCAGATCCTGGCGGCGGCGCACGATCTCGGACGGGTCCGGCGCGCCGCTGGCCGGCTCGTCCAGGGGCTCTTCCGGCCACGGCGTCTCGCCCTTACGCTTCTGCGCGCCATCCAGGTGGGCGTTCCGCGCGACCTGGTACATCCAGGCCGTGAACGGGCTGCCATCCCGATAGCTGTGCCGGTATTTCAACATGCGGAAAAACACGTCCTGCACCAGATCTTCACTGAACTCGCGACTGCCGGTAAGCCGCAGAAAATAGCGAAACAGCGCGCGATGATGACGTTCGAACAGGACCGCCATCTTCGCCAGGTCGCCATCCCGAACCTTCTGCATCAGAACGTTGTCCGACCGCGCTTCCGGCATTCACCCAATAATACTGGCTAAAGCGGCAAAGGTTACAGGACCGCGCAACTGTCGCATACCCACATGCCGGCCGGGAAATTCTCGCCGCGGGAAATCGCCGGGGCCGACAGACAGATCGCGGAATTTCTCAACAAGGTCCTGCCGCCCTGGCGGAGTTCCAGCCTCCGCCGTTTTGCGATAAGCTGAAACGCACGGCAGCCGATGATAGCCGGAAAAATCTTCGCCGGGGCCCTGCTGGCAGCCGGAGCACTGGCGCAGCCCCTGATCCTGAAGACCACCGTCGTGCTCGACGGCCGGGGCGGTGTGCTGCGCAACCGGCAGATCACGATCGATAACGGCCGCATCGCGCGGATCTCGGATGCCACAGACCGGCCCACCCTCGACCTGAGCGGCCTCACGGTTATGCCCGGCTGGATCGACACCCATGTCCACCCCACCTGGTACTTCAACCAGGATGGACGCCTGGAGTTGGGCGGCTCGGACGCGAAATCCACGCCGCCGCAGGCGGCCCTGGCGGCCGTCGCTAATCTGTACGCCACCCTCATGGGCGGCTTCACCACCGTGCAGAGCGTCGGCGCGCGGCTGGACGGCGATCTGCGCGGCCTGATCGCGCGCGACGCGCTCCCCGGTCCCCGTCTGCTCACCTCCCTCTCGCAGATCAACGAGAAGACCGGCGATGCGCAGCAGATCCGTGCCTTCGTGGACAAGCTGAAGGCGGACGGCGCCGATGTCGTCAAGCTGTTCGCCACCGCCAGTATCCGCGATGGCGGCAAGATGACCATGACCGCGGCACAGATCGACGCCGCCTGCGGCGAGGCGAAGAAGGTGCGACTGCGCGCGGTCGTGCATGCGCATGCCCCGGATGGAGCGCGGGCGGCGATCCTGGCCGGTTGCACGTCCATCGAGCACGGCACGTTTCTGGACGACGCCACGCTGGAGCTGATGGCCGCGCGCGGCGTGTACTTCGATCCTAATTTCCTGGTGCTGCATAACTACCTGGACAACAAGTCCAGGTTCCTGGGGATCGGCAATTATACCGAGGAAGGCTTCGCGGCCATGGAGAAGGCCTTGCCCCTGATGGCGGACGTGCTGCGGCGCGCGCGCAAAGCGCATGTCAAGGTCGTGCTGGGCACCGACGCCGTGGCCGGCGCGCATGGCCGCAATGCCGAAGAGTTCATCTACCGCGTAAAAGACGGCGGGGACAGCCCCATGGATGCGCTGAGGAGCGGGACCTCGGTGGCCGCGGAATCCTTGGGGATGGCGGACAGGATCGGATCGATCGCGGTGGGCATGGATGCGGATATGGTGGCGGTCGCAGGCGATCCGCTGGCCGACATCACGGCGGTCCGGCAGGTCGTGTTCGTGATGAAGCAGGGGAAGATCTACCGGGATCTGCGGTGAGCATGGCGAAAACCAAAGTCCACGACGCATTGATCGTAGGTTCCGGCGCCAGCGGCGGCTGGGTGGCCAAGACCCTGACCGAAGCCGGCATGGACGTGCTGCTGCTCGAAGCCGGACCGCCGCGCATCCCCGCCCGCGACTTCACCGAGCACGTCTGGCCGTACCGCATGCGCTACCGCGGCTTCGGCGACCGGAAGGCGCTGCTCCACGATCAGCCGGTGCAGCGGTTATGCTACGCCTGCGACGAGTACAGCCACCCGTTCTTCGTCAACGATCGCGAGCTGCCCTATACCTTTCCCCAAGACAAGCCCTTCATGTGGATCCGCGGCCGGCAGGTGGGCGGCAAGACCTTCTGCTGGGCGCGCGTCAGCTACCGGTACAGCGACTTCGAATTCCAGGCGGCCGCGCGCGACGGCTACGGCGAGAACTGGCCGATCGCTTACAAAGACCTGGAGCCGTATTACGATCGCGTGGAGCGTTACATCGGCGTGAGCGGATCAGCGGAGGCTCTGCCGCAGTTTCCGGACGGCCGGTTTCTCCCCGCCATGCGGTTGTCCTGCGGCGAGCTTCACGCCCGCCGGATCATCGAGCAGCGCTTCGGCTGGCGATTGATTCCCGACCGCACCGCGAATCTGACCGTGCCGCACAATGGACGCCCGGCGTGCCACTACTGCGATCAGTGCCAGCGCGGCTGCTACACGGCATCCTATTTCAACAGCCCCGCCACCACGCTGCCCGATGCCGCGCGCACCGGACGGTTGACGCTGGTGAGCGGCGCCATCGTGAGCCACCTGAAAATGGACGATCGCGGCAAGGCCGCCGGCGTCGTCTTTCTGGATCGCGAAACGCATGCCGAGCGCGAAGCGCGCGCCCGCGTGGTAGTGCTGGCCGCCGGCGCCCTGGAGTCCACCCGTATCCTGCTCAACTCCCGCTCCCGCCGGTTCCCGGAGGGCGTGGGGGCATCGTCGGGCGCTCTGGGCCATTACCTGATGGACCATTTCACCCTGGAAGACGGCGGCGGAATCATCGCGGCATTGAAATCTTCGCATCGCGAGCCGGTGGGGCGCCCGTCGGGTTACATCGTTCCCAGGTACGTCAATGCCGATCCGCGCTTCCGCAGCCGCGATTTTCTGCGCGGCTATTACCTGGCCGGCGACAGCCACCAGGAACTGTACGGACACGCGTTCGGTATTTCCGGCTTCGGGCGCGAGTTCCGCCGCCAGGTCAGCCAGGAGATTCCGTATCGTTTCGGCATCTACGCCCAGGGTGAGTGCCTGCCGCGCTACGACAACTTCGTGAAGCTGGATCCGGACCGGAAGGATGCCTGGGGGATTCCGGTGCTGCACATCAGCGCCAGCTATGGCGAGAACGAACATGCCATGGCGCGCGCCATGCACGCGCGCCTGAACGAGATTCTGGACGCGATCCAGGTGGACGAACGCCAGCCGCCCTCGGAAAGGCTGAGCGTTTTCGGCAAGAACATCCACGAGTGCGGCACCGCGCGCATGGGCCGCGATCCGAAGAAAAGCGTGGTCAACCAGTTCAACCAGGTGCACGATGCGCGCAATGTGTTCGTCACCGACGGCGCCTGCTTCGTCACGCAGGGCTGCTACGAGCCGACCCTGACCATCATGGCGGTTTCGGCCCGCGCGGCGGATTACATCGCCGCCGAAGCGAAGAAAGGGAACCTGTGATGGAGCCCGACGAGATCACGCGGCGCTGGTGGCTGCTGGGAGTTGGCAGCGGCGTGGCGCTGTCCGGCATCGACGCCGCCCAGCCGCCGCTGCCGCCGGGATTGTATCAGCCTTCCATCGATCACCTGGCGCACGTATTGAAGGATGCCGCGGCCGCCGTAGCGCCCGGCCCGCCGCTGTTTTTCACCGCGGCGGAGTATCGGCAACTGGCGGATCTGGTCGGCAGGATGCTGGGCGAAGACCCCGGTACGCCGCCCGTGCCGGAGATCGCGGCGTGGATCGACCTGATCGTGCACGACGCGGCTGCCGTGCGGGAGGCGGCGCGGTCGCTCTCGCCGGACCACCGCGCGCTGGCCCAGGCTTTTTACGGCGAAGAAGCGGTCCGCGAATTGGAGACCGCCGATCCGCAGAAACTCTGCCGCGAAGGACTCGCCCGCGTGGCTGGGGAAATCCTGCCGGAGGATCCCTTTATCCGCTGGCTCAAGCATCGCGTCATCGAGGGCTTCTATACCTCGCGGGCGGGTCTCAAAGAGCTGGATTACAAGGGAAATTCTTTCTACAGCACCTCACCAGGCTGCGATCGCTGACGTCTAAGTCTGGTAGTGTAATGGAGACATATGATCCCTCCCAGCCAGATCCATCGCCGCGCGTTTCTGGGCCAGGCCGCCACCACCGCGGCATCGCTGCTGTTCGCCAACAAGCTCTTCGGCGAGCCGGACGCCGCTTCCACCCAGCCGAGTCCGGCGCTCGAAAAACTCGCCGCCATCGCCCTGGCCGAGGCTAAGAAGCAAGGCGCGACTTACTGCGACATTCGCATCAACCGCTACCGCAACCAGTTCACCGGCTATCGGCTCTCGCCGGAGCGCGGCGGCACCAAGACCGACGAGGTGCCCTACGTGAACGACGGCACCACCTTCGGCTTCGGCGTCCGGGTCATCGCCAAGGGCCAGTGGGGATTCGCCGCCTCGCCCAACGTGACCGAGGCCGAGATCGCCCGCATCGCGCGCGAAGCGGTTACCGTCGCTAAAGCCAATGCGATTCTGCAAGCCGCGCCGGTCGAACTCGCGCCGACCAAAGGCTACACCGACCGCTGGACGTCGCCCTTTGAAAAGAATCCGTTCGAGGTCGCCGTGGACGAAAAGCTGGAGCTGCTGCACAACGCTACGCGCACGGTAAAGAGCAATCCAAAGGTATTCAGCTCGTTCGGCGGACTCTTCTTCCACTGCGAGGACAAATACTTCGCTTCGACGGAAGGTTCTTCGATCCAGCAGTTCATCATCCAGTCGAACCCCTTCCTGAACGCCAATGCCGTCGACTCCAAGCAGGGCATTTCGCGCGACCGGTCGTACCAGGTTGCGCCCCTGGCGCGCGGCTGGGAACACGTGGTGATGAGCAACCTCGGGGAGAACGCCCGCCGCATCGCCGACGAGGTCGTGGAGCATCTGTCCGCCCCGCCCGTAACGCCGGGCAAAAAGGACCTGGTGCTGCTGCCCAGCCATCTCTGCCTGACGATCCACGAGTCCATCGGGCATTCGACCGAGCTCGATCGCGCGCTGGGTTACGAAGCCAACTATGCGGGCACCAGCTTCCTCACCACCGAGAAGATGGGCAAGTTCCGCGTGGGGAGCGACGTCGTGACTATCTTCGGCGATCGCATTACCGAATTCGGCCTCTCCACCGTCAAGTACGACGACGACGGCGTAAAGACCGTCCGCTTCCCGATCATCGAAAAAGGGATCTTCAAGCACTACCAGACCATCCGCGACCAGGCCCACCTGATCGGGGAGACCGAATCGCGCGGCTGCTGCTACGCCGACTCCTGGGGCAGCGTCCCGTTCCAGCGCATGCCCAACGTCTGGCTCAACCATTCCGACGGAGACACCACCCCGGACGATCTGATCTCGGGCGTGGATGACGGCGTGCTGATCGAAGGTACCGGCAGCTACTCCATCGATCAGCAGCGCTACAACTTCCAGTTCGGCGGCGACGCCTTCTGGGAAATCAAGGGGGGTAAGAAGCGCGGCATGATCTCGCGCGTCGCCTACCAGTCACGCACGCCGGACTTCTGGCAGGCCTGCGACGCCATCTGCGGCCGTGCCTACTGGCAGCAGTACGGCCTGTTCAACGACGGCAAAGGCGAGCCCGCCCAGATCAACGCCATGAGCCATGGATGCGCGCCGGCGCGATTCCGGCAGATCAACGTGCTGTTGACCGATTGAGGAGCTTGCGATCATGCTGACCCCACAGGATGCCAAAAACCTTGCCGGCAAGGTGCTGAGCTATGCCAGGCTGCCCGGCTGCAGCGTGTATATCAATGCGTCGGAAAACGTCTTCATCCGATTCGCCAACAACGGCATCACCACTTCCGGCTACAGCCTGGATCAATCGGTGGGAATCGAATCCACTACCGAAGATCATCGCTCCGGCAGCGCCAACGTCAGCGAATGGAGTGACGAGGCGTTGCGCAACGGAGTAGCGCTGGCCGAGCGGCTGGCGCGCGTCTCGCAGCCCGATCCCGAGTACATGCCGCCGCTGGGTCCGCAGAAATATCCGGAGCTGGCCAATTTCGACAAAGCCACCGATGAAGCCCGCGGCGATGCCCTGATCGGCCACGTGAAGGCCGTCATCGATGCCGCGCGCGCCAGCCGGCTCACCGCCGCGGGATTCGTGCAGCGCTCCGCCAATTGGGTGGCGGTCGCCAACAAATCCGGACTGTTCGGCTTCCATCGCTACACGGATTCGAACCTCACCAACACCATGCGCAACGCCGGCGGCACCAGCTCCGGATGGGCCACCCAGATCTCCACATCCATCAAAGATCTGAACGGCGAGGAGGCCGCCCGCATTGCCGTCGAAAAATGTGTGAAAGGCGACGGCAAACGGCGCCTGGAGCCAGGCAAATACACCGTGATTCTGGAGCCGGCCGCGGTCAGCGACCTGATCGGCTACCTGGCCTACGGGTTCGGCGCCCGCGGCGCCGAGCAGGGCCAATCGTTCCTCAGCAAGAAAGCCGACAAACCCGGCCAGACCCTGCTCGGCGAGAAGCTGTTTCCGGAGTACATCACTCTGCGCAACGATCCGTTCAATCCCAAGCTGTCGGCATCGCCCTGGAGCGGAGGACTGCTTCCCAACGAGAAGATCGCCTGGATCGAAAACGGCGTCGTGAAAAACCTGTTCTACGACCGCTTCTGGGCGCAGAAGGCCGGTAAAAGGGCCACGCCGTATCCGGGCAACCTGGTCCTGGACGGTCAGGATCATTCGCTCGATGACCTGGTGAAGGCCGCCGACAAAGCCCTGCTGGTGACCCGCCTGTGGTACATCAGGCTGCTGCAGCCGCAAACGATGCAAGTCACCGGCCTCACGCGCGACGGCGTGTTCCTGGTGGAAAAAGGTCAGGTGACCGCGCCGGTGATGAATTTCCGTTGGAACGAGAGCCCGGTGCGCGTGATGCAGAATGCCAAAATGCTGTCCCGGCCGGTGCCCACGCAGGGAGCGGAATCGGGGTCGTCCATGGCTCCCGCGATTCTGGCCACCGACTTCAATTTCGCCAGCATATCCGACGCGGTCTAGCCGGTCTACTTGATCTCCACCTCGTCGATATAGAACTCGAACTTCCCTGTGCCGGCGGGGCCGAGGAACCCGAGGCCGGAAAGGTCGTGGCCGTCGGTGCCCAGGCTGGCGAACGGAAATACATACTGTTTCCACTCCGGAGCCGCCACGAAACTGCGGAACGTCGGGTTCTGTCCCTGGGTTTCGGTGAACACCAGGAGGCGGCAGGTCTTGCCGTCGCCCTTGGCCCAGAAGCTGATGCTCTTCTTGTCGGAAAGATCCGCGGGCTGCATCATCCCCGAACCGGGAGAGTAGAACACTCCGGCGAACATGAACCCGGCGCCCTTGACGTTCTCCCCGGCCACTCGCAAGGCGCCCTTGGAGCCGTTCGCGCCGCCCGCCACCGCCTCCATGGCGGCCGTCGATTTGCCGCCCATCACCGAGTCGGTCAGCACGGCCCAGGCGCCGAAATGCGCGCTCACCTTCAAATCGTCGAACGTGCTGACTACGCCCGATTCCGATCCCTTTGGCTTGGGCGCCGGGGGTGTCCCGGCCTGCCCGTTCAGATCCGTCACCTTGAGCGCCGCCTTTTTGGTATCCGCCGAGTTCGGCCCCACCATCACGTCGAAGATGCCCGGCTCGACCACGCGATGCATATCGGCGTTCAGCATCGACAGCATATCGGGAGTGATGGTGAATTCCACCGTACGCTTTTCGCCCGGCTGCAGCGTGATGCGCTCGAAGCCCTTCAACTGCATGACCGGCTGCGTGACCGATGACACCCGCTCGTGCAGGTAGAGCTGGACCACTTCGTCGCCGGCGCGTGAGCCGCTGTTGGTGACGTCCACCCGCGCCTTGCTGGCGCCGCCAGTCTCGATCTTGGCCGGTTCCAGGCGCAGGTTGTCGAACTTGAACGTCGTGTAGCTCAGGCCGTAGCCAAACGGGTAGAGCGGCTTGCGCGTGCTGAAGGCATACGTCCGGTTCGCCGAGGGCTTGTGGTTGTAGAAATCGGGCAGATCGCCCACCGAGTGTGGAAACGTGATGGGCAGTTTCCCGCCGGGATTCACATCGCCGAACAAGACCCGCGCCGCCGCGGTTCCGCCTTCCTGTCCCAGATACCAGCCTTCCAGGATCGCCGGCACATGCTCGGCGATGTAATTGATGGAGAGCGGCCGGCCGTTGATCAGGAACACCACCGTGGGCGTGCCGGTCTCCACCACCGCCTTGACCAGGTCGTTCTGCGCGCCCAGCAGGTCCAGCGAATCGCGATCGCCCAGATGATTTTCCGACCACGCTTCGCGATTGGTGCTTTCGTTTTCGCCGACCGCCAGAATCGTCACATCGGCCTTGCGCGCCGCTTCCACGGCGGCGGCGATAGCGGCAGCCTGTGCCTTCGGATCGGCCAGCTTGACGTCGTTCTCGTACCATCCGCGCCAGCCCTGCCTGGCGGTCGTGATCTGGCAGCCCTCGGCGTAAATTACCTTAGCCGAGCCGGCCCGCGCGCGAATGCCGTCCAGAATGCTGACGCCATGGCCGGGTTCTCGACTGTAGCCGCCCAGGTGCACGTCCGCGGCGTTGGGGCCGATCACCGCGATGGTCTTGAGCTTGCCGGGATCCAGCGGCAGCAGGTTTTTGTCGTTTTTGAGCAGCCCGATGGCCTTCTCCGCAGCTTTCTCCGCCAGTTCGCGATGCTCGGGGCCGCTGGTAATCTTCTCGGTGTAATCCGGATCGACATACGGATCGTCGAACAGGCCGAGCCGGAACTTGGCCGCCAGCACGCGTCCGGCGGCCCGGTCCACCTCGCTCTCCGCCACCTGGCCTTCGCCGGCCTGATCGGTCAGGGTGCGGTAAACCGAGCCATCGGAGAGGTCGAAGTCGATGCCCGCCGCCAGCGCCAGGCGCGCGGCCTCGGCCATATTGGCGGCCACGTGGTGCGTCTGCACCAGCATCTGCAGGCCGTCCCCATCGGACGTGAGCAAGCCCCGGAAGCCCCACTCCTGCCGCAGAACCATATCCAGCAGCCAGTGATTGACATGCGCCGGAATGCCGTCGATCTCGTTGTAGGACGCCATCACGCTACCCACGTGCGCCTCCTCCACGGCGGCCTGGAACGGCACCAGGAAGTTCTCGCGGATGATCCGCTCGGAGTAATTGCCGGGGGCCGTGTTGGTGCCGCCCTCCGGCTGGCCGTGCACGGCGAAGTGCTTGGCGGTGGCCATCACGTGATGGTTGTTGATATGGAATTCGTCGCCCTGGAGCCCGGTGACGGCCGCCACGCCGATGCGCGACGCCAGGTACGGATCTTCGCCGTACGTCTCTTCGGTGCGGCCCCAGCGCGGATCTCGGGCGATATCCAGCACCGGCGTAAAAACCTGGTCGACGCCGGCGGAGCGCGCCTCGTCGCCGGCGGCTGCAAATACGCGCCGTACCAGCGCCGGATCCCAGGTGCTGGCCAGCGCCAGGGCTTGCGGAAAACTGGTGCTGCCGTTGGCCATGAAGCCGTGCAGCGCTTCGCTCATGAACAGCCAGGGAATGCCCAGCGGCGTCTTTTCGCGGCGGTAGCGCTGCACGGCGTTGCGCAGAATGGCGGCCTGCCGCGGCGTAAACTGCGAATTGTCGTCGTAGAGCCCCTGTAACGCCAGGTTGGCCTGGTCGGGGCGATATGTGCCGGTGGTATCGAGCAAGGCGATGTGCGGATCGTCGCCGCCGCAGATTTCGGCCACCTTCTCCTCCAGCGTCATGCGGGAGAGCAGGTCCGCCACGCGCTCGTCGATGGTCCGCTTGGCATCGCGGTATGCCGGCGTGAGGCCCCCCGCGGGGCTTCCCTGCTGGCCGAATCCGATGCAAGCGGACAGCAGGGCAAGAACTGAAAAACCGATGAGGAGCGCCTTACGTGTGGAGCGTGGCATTCGTTTCTCCGTTGGGGCCGTTTGGAACCCCTATAGTACAATCAAACGCGGAGAATCGGCCCGCGAGATCTGTTTTACTGCCGGCCCTGGAATTCCACCTTGCCGTCGATCACGGTTCCCACGCAGTGCGTCGTGTACTCGAACGGATCGCCGTCGTACAGGGCCGCATCTCCGTCCTTGCCGCTTTCGAGCGAACCGGCGCGGTCCGCCACGCCGATCAGCCTGGCGGCATCGATCGTGATGCTCGCCAGCGCCTGATCGAAAGTCAGCCCGTTGGCCGCCGCCGCCGCGGCTTCGAACAGAATGACGCGGGTCTTCGGAACGTAGCCCTCAAAACCGCTCTGCAGCGCCCAGGGGATGCCGGCTGCCTGCAGGTGCGCGGCAGTCTCGAAGCTGGCGTTTTCCTCTTCGCCCAATTGCCGCTGCATGGTCGCGTGTACGATCACCGGCACGCCCGCCGCCTGGATCTGGTCCATCACCAGGTCCGCTTCGGCGGCGCCATCCAGAATCAAGTGGAAATGGAACTCGTGCGCCAGGCGCAGCGCGTTCATGATGTCCCGCTCCCGATTGGCTGTCACCAGCAGCGGCAACTCGCCTTTCAGGATGCGGGTGAACACCTCCAGGCGCAGGTCGCGATCCGGCGCCTTGGCGGGTTTGTCTTTGTCCTTCTCCGCGGCCGCCTTGTCGAGCTTCTTTTGGTAATCCTGGGCCTTGAGGAACTGTTCGCGCAGCATGGCGATCTCCTTGGCGCGCGTACCGGGACTCTTGCCTTCCCCGCGTGCCCGGCCCTGATCGCCCAGGCTCGCCGCCACCATCGAGACCGGCTTCACGGTGGCCTCCTCCACGGTGTTGCCGCGCGTCTTCACCACCATCAACTGGCCCGATACCAAGGCGCCGGGCGCATGTCCGGTGTTCATGGTCGTAACGCCAAAGCTGCGCACCCATTCGATCAGCCGCTCACGCGAATCGTAGGCGTCCACCGCCCGCAACTCCGGTTGCATCGGCGCGCTGGTCTCCAGTTGGTCCTGGTCCGTCGGCGCATTCAGATACCCGCTCAGCCCCACGGTGGTGTGCGCATCCACCAGGCCCGGCGTCACGATCTTCGCCGTCAGAACCTGGTAGCCCGCCGGAACCTGCACGGACGCTGCCGCGCCCACCGCCGCGATCTTCCCGTTCGTGATCACCACCACTCCATCCGTCACCGGAGCGCCGGCCATGGTGTAGATCGTGCCCCCGCGGATCGCCAGGTTCTGCGCCAGCGCCGAGGCGCAGACCAGCGCGCCCGCCAGAAGTCGCCCGCTCATTGGATCTTCTCCCCGTCGTCGTCGGTCCAGCCGGGCGTCTGATCGTGCCCCGCGCCGTAGCCGCCCACCGCTTCCAGGCGGTCCGTCGGAAGGCCGCGGTCGAACACCTTCCGCCCTTCGATCCAGGTTTCCAGCACGTGCGTGTACACGCTGAACGGATCGCCGGAAAGGACGATGAAATCCGCGTCCTTCCCCGCGTCGAGCGAGCCTACCCGGCTGTCCAGATCCAGGATTCTGGCGTTGGCCATCGTCACTCCATACAGCGCTTTGTCGCGCGACATGCCCGCCCGCACCGCCAGTGCCGCGGAGCGCAACAGCAGGCGCGAGTCGGTGATGGGATCGTCCGTATGGAATCCCACCAGCACGCCGGCCTTCTCCAGCACCCCGCCCGTGATCATCAACGCATCTTTGGCTTCTTCCTTGCCCCCCGGACTGTCGATCACGATCAGCGATACCGGAACGTTCGCCTTGGCGATTTCGTCCGCCACCATCCAGCCGTCGCTCACGTGATGCAGCACCACGTGAAAATGAAACTCCCGCGCCAGCCGCAGTACCGTCATGATGTCGTCGTGGCGGTGCGTATGGAACTGAACGGTGCGCTTGCCGTCCAGCACCTCCACCAGCGCCTCCATGTTCAGGTCGCGCGCCGGCATCTTCTCCGCATCGCCGTGGGCGGTCGCGATCTTGTCCCGGTATTCCTCGGCTTTCACATACTGCTCGCGATCCAGGGCCGCGGACTTGGCGCGCGTGCCCGGGAACGGCGCCGCCCGCCGCGAGTTGGTCCCGTTGGCCATCTTCATGCCGCCCGCGATGCGTCCGTCCGGCAGGTGAATCAGCAGGTCTTCGATGGTCTTGCCCTTGCGCAGCTTCAGGTACAGCGTCTGGCCGCTGAGCAGATGGCCCGAGCCCGGCATGACGTTGGCCGTCGTCACCCCGCCCGCGCGGGCCTTCTGGATGCGCGCGTCCAGCACGTTGATCGAATCCAGCACGCGCACGTCCGGCTGGATCGGCGCGCTGCCGTCGCCGCCCTCCGGCTCCCCAATGTGACTGTGCGAATCCACCAGTCCCGGCATGATGATCTTGCCCGTAACGTCGATCCGCCGCGCGCCGGACGGAATCTCCGTCGAGCCCTCCGCGCCTGCCGCCACGATCTTGCCGTCCGCCACCACCAGCACGCCGCGCTCGATTTCGGGACCCGAAATGGGAATCAGCTTCGCGCCGGTAAAGGCCAGCGGCGGCTGTTGCGCCAGACAGATCGCCGGCACGCCGCACAAGAGCGCGGCCAGCCATGGTTGGGATGATTTGTTCATGGTGGGAAAGATCTTCTACTATATAACGCTGAAACAAGATCCCGCTACAATGTGGTTCGGAGAAGAACATGCCGAACTCGCACGCGCCCCGCCTCTGCCTGGTACTGCTGCCGCTGTACGCCGTCCTGGCCTTCGCCGGCGGCCCCTACCCGCTCCGCGTGGGTCCCGATCACCGGCATCTGGTGGATAGCACCGGCGCGCCGTTCCTGGTTCAGGGCGATGCCCCCTGGTCGCTGATATCGGGAGTCACCCGCGAAGACGCCGAACTGTATCTGGAACGCCGCCGCGGGCAGGGCTTCAATTCGATCATCGTCAATCTGATCGAGCACAAGTTCCACGGCCCCGTGAATCGCTACGGCGAGGGTCCCTTCACCACCCCTGGCGATTTCTCGACGCCCAACGAGAAATACTTCGCTCACGCCGACTGGGTGATCCGCAAGGCCGCCGAAAAAGGCATCCAGGTTTTTCTGGCGCCCATCTATCTCGGCTACATCGGGACCGACGAGGGCTGGATCGAGGAGGCCCTGGCCAACGGACCGGAGAAGTGCCGCGCCTGGGGCCGCTACGTGGGCCGCCGCTATCGTGATTTCGACAACCTGGTCTGGCTGATCGGAGGAGACCGCAATCCCGATACCGCGCGCGCCGATGTGGATGCCGTCGCCGCCGGCATCAAGGAGTTCGACCAACGCCATATCTTCACCGCCCATTGCCACCCGGAAAACTCCGCTGTCAGCCGGTACGGCAACGACGGCTGGCTGGACCTGAACACTACCTACACCTACAACATCGTGCACAAGATGCTGCTCGCGGACTACAACCACACGCCGCCTATGCCGTACGTTTTGATTGAAACCAGCTACGAAGGCGAACACAACGCATCCGCGCTGCAGATCCGCAGGCAGGCCTATTGGGCCATCCTCTGCGGCGCCGCGGGCCAGTTCATGGGGAATCGTCCCATCTGGCTGTTCGATCCCGGCTGGCAGGCGGCGCTCGATTCCACCGGTGCGCGGGATATGGCCCGTCTCAAAACCTTTTTCAGCCGCCAGCCGTGGGATCGGCTGGTGCCGGATGAAAAGCACGACGTGGTAATCGACGGGCTCGGCGAATTCAACGGCCTCGACTATCTGGCGGCAGCCCGCACTTCCGATGGCGGGACCGTGATCGCCTATATTCCGACGGCCCGCCCCTTCACGGTCGACATGGCCAGGATGGCGGGGAGCAAAGCCAAAGCGTCATGGTTCAATCCCCGTACCGGAGAATCGGCCGCGGCGGGTGAGTTCGCCACCCGCGGCAAAAAGCAGTTCACGCCGCCGGGCGAAGGCGACTGGCTTCTGGTGCTGGACACCGCCTCGCGCTAGCCGGTTCAACGGCTCCCCTTGCAGCCGGTGGTCTCCGCGGTGTAGACGATGGACGCGATCTTCCAGCCCTCCGCGGTCTTGAGCAGGCTCACCGAATCGACGCCGCAGTGGCTGAACTGCCCGCTGTGGCGGAACTCGTACTCGCCCCAGACCTGCGCCGTACGCCCGTGAATCAGCACTTGCGGCGCGCTCGTGAAGTGCTCCAGCAGGTCGCCCTGGATCGAGGCGATCCGCGTCAGGAAGTCTTCGATCGGCATGCTCGCCGGCGCGCTCTGGTCTCGCACCGAATACAAGCGGGCGTCGGCCAGAACCGTGGCGCGGATCATCGCCGCATCGTGCCCCGCCATTCCGTCGAAGAGCTTCTGCACCGTGGCGGCGGCGTCCTTCTCGTCGGAGGCTTGGCAAAGCAGCGGTACCGCGGCCAACAACAGCGGGAAGAGGAGATTGCGCATCGATATATTATGCACCGCGGAGTAAAGTAGTGGAGTGATCCGATCCGCAATGCTGCTGTTGTTCTGCGCCGCCGGGTTCGCCCAGACGGATTGGCCCTCGTACGGCAACGATCCGGGCGCCATGCGTTACTCCAGCCTGCGGCAGATTCAAACGGAAAATGTCGGACGGTTGAAGCCGGCCTGGACGTTTCGCACCGGTAAGCCCGGATCGGAAGCAGTGCCCATCGTCCTCGACGGCGTGATGTACGTCACGGCGCCGGACGGCGTCTACGCGCTGGTGCCGGAAACCGGCGCGTTGCTCTGGAAGTACGATGCGGCGCCCATGGCCCTGCGCGGCCTGGCCTACTGGCCCGGAGGCGCGGGCTTGCATCCGCGCGTCTTCGCCGGCAACGGCCAGTTCCTGCTGGCGCTGGACGTGACCACCGGCCAGCCCGCCCCGGGATTCGGGAACGAAGGCCGAGTGGACCTCAAGGCGGGCGTTTTGGACGGATTGAAGGATGGGCGCTACGCGCTTCAATCGCCGCCAGCGGTGTTCCGTAATATCGTCATCACCGGATGCAGCAACGGCGAGGGTTCGCCCACGGCCGGCGCCTACGGCGATATTCGCGGATGGGACGCGCGCACAGGGAAGTTGCTGTGGACCTTTCACACCGTGCCCCGGCCCGGCGAACCGGGATCGGAAACCTGGCCCGCGGGCGGCTGGAAGAATCGCTCCGGCACCAATGTCTGGGGCTTCTTCACCGTCGATGTGCCGCGCGGGATCGTCTACGCGCCGTTGGGCGCCCCGACCTCCGATTTCTACGGCGCCGACCGCGTGGGCGATAACCTCTACGGAAATTCGCTGGTGGCCCTGGATGCCCGCACCGGAAAGCTGAGATGGCGGCAGCAGTTGGTGCATCACGATATCTGGGACTACGATCTGGCGGCGCCGCCGGCGTTGTTCGACGTCCATCGCCATGGCAGCGACATCCCCGCGGTGGCCCAGATCACCAAGATGGGCCTGCTGTTCGTGTTCAATCGCCTGACCGGCGATCCTATCTACGGGATGGAAGAGCGCCCCGTGCCGCAATCGGTCGTCCCCGGAGAGGTGACCGCCAGATCGCAGCCCTTCCCCTTGCTGCCTCCGCCCCTGGCGAAGAACACGTTTCAAATGTCGGAAATGTACAACCGCTCGCCGGAACACGCACAATTCTGCAAGGAATTGTTTGAAACGAACCGGATGAAGATTGGCGGGCCCTACACCCCGCTGCCGCTGGAAGGAAACGCTCTGTTCTTTCCGAGTACGCTCGGCGGCGGCAACTGGGGCGGCGTATCGGTGGATCCCGGGCTCGGCTTATTGTTCGTGAACGTGATGCACGTCGGCCAGTGGGGCCACATGGAGAAGCGCGGCGGCGACTATATGCGGACTTCCGCCTATGGACCCTACGCCCGGTTCTGGGATCCCCGGACCCGCATCCCGTGCCAGAATCCGCCCTTCGGCGAATTGGTCGCCGTGGATCTGGCGACCGGAAAAATCGCGTGGCGCTCCGCGCTGGGAACGATCGCATCGTTGGAAGCTGTCGGCGTGCACAATACCGGGACGTTGAACCTCGGCGGAAGCCTCGCCACCGCGGGCGGCCTGGTATTCATCGGGGCCACCAACGATTCGCGATTCCGGGCCTTCGCATCGCGGACCGGAAAGCTCCTCTGGGAAACCCGCCTGGAAGCCAGCGGCCACTCGAGCCCCATCACTTACCAGGGACGCGATGGCCGCCAATACGTCGCGCTGATGGCCGCCGGCGGGGGCGGCTTTCTCGACGGCGGGTTGAGTAACAGCCTGGCCGCCTTTGCCTTGCCTGAGGTTCCACGCAAACCGCTCCCGGCTTCCGTCACCAGGGCCGTGGCTGCTGCCGCCGCGGCCAGGCGCGGCCAACCGGCCCTGGGTGCATTCCCGCCGTTGGTACTGCCGCCGGGCGGACCCGCCGCATTAGTCAAGCGAACCTGCGGAACGGGCTGCCATTCGATCGAAGTCGTCACCAGCCAGCGCAAGAAGGCCGGCGAGTGGAGCAACATCGTGCAGGCCATGGTGGCCCGCGGCGCGCAAGCTTCCGACGCCGAGGTGAAGGCGATCGTGGAGTACCTCAGCCAGACTCTGGGCCCATAACTCAGTCCAGGAATTCTTCGATATAGGCGTTGTCCTGCTCGTCGTGCAGATCCGTGGTGTCGCCCAGTATGTAGCGATACTCAAATCCCGGCCCCAGCGGCACCGGCCGCGACATCCAGTTCGTGGGATCGGTCCGCAACACCCGGCGGCTGCCCATGGCATGCACCAGGTCGTCCAGATCCCAATGCAGCGCGAAGCCCGGAATCACCGCATCGAACAACGCCGTGTTCATGGAGTGCTCCAGCGCGGCGCGCAGGCTGTAAGGAGTCCGGTCCAGCCAGATCTTGCCGATGCGTGCATCCGCGGCAGCCGCCAGTAACAGCCAGATCCCCTTCACCCCGCGGGCCGTGGCGCGAATCGACCCGGGATCCACGTCGGGGCGGGCGGCCAGCAGATCCACGCCGCGCAGAATATCGTGCGCCCGCATGGACGGCAGATTGCCGCCGATCTGGTCGGCCCGCGCGTTGGTCAGCCAGTTCCCCACGTACGGCCGCTCCCCTTCCCCCGGCGAATCGCGCGGCTCCAGTTCCAGCACCACGCGCCCTTGCCGCGCGATCCTCTCCGCCAGCGCGGAGGTGGTCGGAATCCAATAGCTGCTCATCTTGTCCGCGACTATCAACACCGCCGGTTTTCGGCCGCTGGTGTGCGGGAGGTAAAGCCTGCCGCCGATCTCCACGCCGGGCTCGCTCTCGAACTCGACGCGCTGGCCCCCGTCCGTCGCCTTCACCACCGGCGATGCGCCGTCCGTTGGAATCTGCAGCCGCCGCAATTCGGCCTGCAGTTCCGGGATTGTTTCCTGGCGCTTCTTGGCGCGGAATTCCTCCCGGATCAATTCGTATAGCTTCCGGCTTCCCGGCTCGTTCTCCACGTTCCCGCTGGCGGTCGCCTGCAGCTCGTGATTGGTATACATCTTCACCGGCTGTTCGCGCGGATCGCCCTGGCCGTTCTTCAGCCAGCGGATCATCCATTCGTAAATGGCCTCGCGCGTGGCGAGCGGCGTGCCGTGCGGACCGGGGCCCACAAACAGGCGCAGCTTGTCTTCGGCGCCGTAGAGGCCGAACCAGCGGCGCGCTTCGTCATAGACCATCCGGGCTCCCGCCGGCGTGAAATAATCGCCCTCCGTCGCCAGGATCAGCCAGGGAGTCGGCGCGGACAGCTCCACGTAATCGGCCATGTCCAGCGAGCTCGCCAGCAGGTGCGGCGGGCTCATCTCCGAGTCCGGATCGGGACCGGCGAACAACAGCCGGTACGAATTGATGAAACAAGCGGGCGCCACTGCCTTCAGTCTCGGGTCCAGCGCGCCGATGAAGGTCGTCAATGCGCCGCCTCCCGAGCATCCCGCGGCTCCCAGGCGATCCGCATCCACCTCGGGCCGGCTCGCCAGGTAATCGAGCGCCCGCTTCGCATCCCAAATGAAGTAACGGGCCACGCTCTCGCCGATCAGCATGCTCTGTGCCCCGGCCTGAATGTGCTCCGGAACGGACCAGCCGGCCAACGCCCCGTCCACCCGAGAATCGTAGGTCTGCTCCCGTTCGCCCTGGCCCACCGGATCGAAGGCCAGCACCACGAAGCCTTTCAAAGCCAGGTTCGCCGCCAGCCGCTGACCCTCGGGTTTGCCCTCCTGGGTGTGGCCGGCCTGCAGCAGGATTCCCGGATAGCGGCCGGCCTGGCTCGGCCGATAGAGGTTGGCAGTCACATAGAAACCGGGCAGGCTTTCGAAGATCACCTTCTCGATGGTGTACCCAGCCGCCGCGATGCGCCCCGTGACCCGCGCGTGCAGCGGACCATCGTAATCGGGAAGGCCGCCCAACAAAGCCACAAACGTATCCCGCACCTGCTGCTTGCGGTGTTCCGCCTCCGCCACCGAGCGAACGCCGGCCACCGCTTTTTCCCGCTCCGCCAGTTGATGTTGCGCGATCCGATTCATCCAGTCCAACAGACGGTCCGGGACGGCTGGCTGGGACCCCAGCGGACTGAGGCACAAAAAGAGCAGGCTCCAAGGGGCGATCCGTCTCATAACAGCCGATCCATGCGACTCCCAGAATAACAATTAGGATCGCGCTCCTGAGGCGTTACGCAACCCTCCCACCCAACCAGGCGGCCCCACTACAATAAAGACGTGCGCTTTGAGATCCACCGGGCGGAGGCCCGCAGTATCCTGTCCGCGACTTCCGGCTTCATCGCCCAGGCGGGTTTCACCCATTCGCTCACTCCCGCGCGTAACTGCACCTTCGGCTGTACGTATTGCTACGTCCCCACCATGCACATCTACGGCGGGCTCCAGCCCGGCGATTGGACGAATTGGGGCCGCTTCACGACTTTCAAAAGCAATGCGCCGGACTTGCTGCGCCGCGCGCTGCGATCCGGCCAGGTGATCTACTGCTCGCCCCTGGTGGATCCGTATCAGCCGGCCGAAGAGTCCGCCTGCATGATGCCGCTCCTGCTGGAGGCCCTGATCGCCCGGCCGCCGCGCGTCTTCGCCCTGCAAACCCGCGGGCCCTTGGTGCTGCGGGACCTGGCGCTCCTGTCCCGGCTGGCGGAGCGCACCATCGTGCGCGTGAGCTTCTCCCTTACCACGGATGACGAACGAGTGCGGCGCTGGTACGAACCCCACTGCGCCTCTATCCCCGCCCGCCTGGAAACCATGCGCCGCCTGCGCGCGGCCGGCATCCCGGTGTACGCCACGCTCGCGCCCCTGTTGCCCTCGAACCCGGAGGCGCTCGTGGACCTGGCCCTGGCCGCCACCGGCAACGACATCGTCGGCGATCCTTTCCATGTGCGGGCAGTCAAGAAGTGCGGCGCCACCACCCGCGATGCGGCGCTCAGCATCAGCCGCGTGCGCGGATACGACGAGTGGCACGACCCCGCCTTTCAGGCGGCAGTGGTCGAAAGAATGAGGCGGAGAGCAGCGGCCGCCGGCAGGCGATTCGCCACCGGCCCCGGCGCTTTCGCCTGGCTTGCGGAGACAAATCATGACGGCAACGGCAATAGCAAACGAAGTTCTGGAACGGCTGGAGATTGAACCGGTCAATTCGGGCGCCTGCGACGGCGATTGGATCGCGGAGCCATCCGGCGGCGAACTGGCGTCCATCAATCCGGCCGACGGCTCGGTGATCGCCCGCGTGCGCATGGCCGGCCGCGCGGATTACGAGCGCGTCACCGCCACCGCCGCCCTGGTGTTCCGGGAGTGGCGCATGATTCCGGCGCCGAAACGCGGCGGGATCGTGCGCGAAATGGCGGACGAGCTGCGGCGCTTCAAAGCCGATCTCGGCGCGCTCGTCACCATGGAGATGGGCAAGATCCGCGCCGAGGGCCAGGGCGAAGTGCAGGAGATGATCGATGTGGCCGATTTCGCCGTGGGCCTCTCGCGCCAGTTGTACGGCCTGACCATGCACAGCGAGCGTCCCGGACATCGCATGTACGAACAGTGGCATCCGCTGGGCGTGGTGGGCGTGATCAGCGCCTTCAACTTTCCGGTGGCGGTCTGGTCCTGGAACGCCATGATCGCCGCGGTCTGCGGCGATTGCGTGCTCTGGAAGCCATCGTCGGATACTCCCCTCACCGCCATCGCAGTCCAGAAGATCGCCAATCGGGTGCTGGCCCGGCATGGCTTGAAGGGCGTTTTCAGCCTGGTCATCGGACGCGGCGACCCGGTCGGCGAGGCCATGCTGAACGATCCCCGCGTGCCCCTGATCAGCTTCACCGGCTCCACCCAGGTGGGCCGGCGCGTGGCGCAGACCGTCGCCCAGCGCATGGGGCGGACCATTTTGGAGTTGGGCGGCAACAACGGCATCATCGTCATGAACGATGCCAACTTCGACCTGGCCCTGCGCGCGGTCTTGTTCGGCGCGGTGGGCACGGCCGGGCAGCGCTGCACCACCACCCGCCGCCTGTTCCTCGAAAAGGGCATCGCAGCCCGCATGACGGACGCGCTGGTCAGTGCCTATAAACAGGTGACCATCGGCAACCCGCTCGATCCCGGCACGCTCATGGGTCCGCTGGTGAATCCGCGGGCGGTCGAAGACATGATGGAGGGTCTCGCCGCCGTGCGGCAGCAGGGCGGTGAGGTGATTTATGGCGGCGGCCGCCTGGGCGGCTGTTTCGTGGAGCCTGCGCTCGTCAAGGCCAAGGCGGACATGCCCATCCTGCGTGAGGAAATCTTCGCGCCGATCCTCTACCTGGTGGAATTCGACGATCTGGATCAGGCCATTCACTGGCACAACGACGTACCGCAGGGCCTCTCGTCGGCCATGTTCACCACCAACCTGATTGCCGCGGAGCGTTTCCTCAGCCACGCCGGCAGCGACTGCGGCATCGCCAACATCAACATCGGCACCAGCGGCGCCGAGATCGGCGGCGCCTTCGGCGGCGAAAAGGACACCGGCGGCGGACGTGAGTCCGGCAGCGACTCGTGGAAGGCTTACATGCGCCGGCAGACCAATACCATCAACTGGTCGTCGCAACTGCCCCTGGCGCAGGGAATCGAATTCCACGTCGGGACCGCGGATTAGCGCCCGCTGGCGGCGCGCCGGACTGCTAGTCTGAAAGCAGGTCCCATGCATCTGTTTATGACCCTGGCCCTGTTCGCCGCCTCCACGCCGGCCGTGGTTCTCAAGCCCGTGGCGAACATGTATGCGCAGGCGGACGACCACACCGAAGTGGTCTCACAGGCCATCTACGGCAGCAACGTCGCGGTCATCGGCGAGAGTCCCGGCTGGCTGCATGTGCGCACCGCCGACGAATACACCGGATGGATGTCCGCCAGCGACGCCCGCCGCCAGCCGCCCTATGCCACCGCCGGCCGCGTGGCGCGCGTCTCGGAGCTGTTCGCCCATATCTATTACGAGCCGAACGTCACCACCCGCCGGCCGCTGATCACCGTGCCGTTTGAGACCCGCCTGGAAGTCGTCGCCGAACCCGAGGACAACCCGCGCTGGATCGAAGTACGCCTGGTGGACGATCGCAGCGGCTGGCTGCAGCGCGGCGACATCGCCTTCGACGCGCAGCCGCTCTCCATCGACCAGACCATCGAGCTGAGCCGCCGCTTCCTCGGCCTGCCCTACACCTGGGGCGGCACCTCCAGCTTCGGCTACGATTGTTCGGGCTTCACCCAGATGCTCTGCCGCCGCCGCGGCATATTGATGCCGCGCGATGCCGATCAGCAGGCCGCCTGGAGTGGCGTGGTCCCCGTATCGCGCGACGCGCTCCAGCCCGGCGACCTGCTGTTCTTCGGCAGCGGACCCGATCGCATCACCCATACCGGCATGTACATCGGCGGCGGCCAGTTCATCAATGCCACCACCTGGAGCCACCCCGTGATTCAAATCTGCGATCTCAATGATCCGCACTGGAGCCATCTGCTGGTGGCTTGCCGGAGGCCGAAATGAACCGCCGCCATTTCTTCGTGGCGCAGGCCGGCTGGCCCGCATTGCTGGCCGCGGGCCTGCCGCGCGCCACCCTCACCACCGAAATCAAGCGCATCAAGCTGCGCCACACCTGGACCACTACCATGTCGTCCAGCGCCTATCGGGATACCCTGTACCTGGCCTATAGCCGCGACGGCATCACCGGGCACGGCGAAGGCGCGCCTATCGTTCGCTACCGCGAGAATGCCGAAGACGCGCGGCGCGCCGTCGAATCCGTCCGCGGCCTGTTGACGTCGGCCGACCCCTGGCAGTTCGCCAAGCTCATGCAGCAGGTCTTCGCCCAGGTGAGCGGCGAATGGGCCGGCAAGGCGGCCATCGATATCGCGCTCATGGACTGGGTCGGGCAGAAGCTGGGCGTGCCGCTCTACCGCTATTTCGGACTCGATTCCCGGGATGCGCCGGTCACCACGTTTTCCATCGGCATCGACAATCCCGAGATGACCCGCCAGAAGGTGCGCGAAGCGGCCGATTTTCCGGTGCTCAAGATCAAGGTCGGGCTGGACACCGACGAAGCCACCATCGCAGCGGTCCGCAGCGTCACCCCCAAGCCCCTCCGCGTGGACGCCAACGAAGGCTGGAAGGACAAAGAAGAGGCCGTGCGCAAAATCAACTGGCTCGCCGGCCAGGGCGTCGAATTCGTGGAGCAGCCCATGCCCGCGGACATGCTGGAGGAGACGCGCTGGGTGCGCCAGCGCGTGCATCTGCCGTTGATCGCCGACGAGGCCTGCCGGCACGCGGCCGACATACCCAAACTCGTCGGCGCCTACGACGGCGTCAACGTGAAGCTCGATAAGGCGGGCGGCATCCTGGAGGCCCATCGCATGATCCAGGTGGCCCAAGCGCTGGGTCTGAAGACCATGCTGGGCTGCATGGTTTCGAGCTCCGTCTCGGTCACCGCCGCCGCGCACCTCTCCCCCCTGGTCGACTACGCGGACCTCGACGGCAACCTGCTGATCGCCAATGATCCGTTCAGCGGAGTGCTGGTCGAGAAGGGCAAGCTGATTCTGCCGGACCGCCCGGGCCTCGGCCTGAAGCCGGCATAAGACCGCGCCGCGATCTATTGCGTAACAGTCAACTGCGTCGCGACGCTCTCCACGCCGCCAACCGACACCACCACCGGCTGCACGCCCGGCGGGGCATCCGCCGGAATCGTATAGTTGATCTGCACCACGCCCACGGCCCAGGTCGGCAGACCCACGAAATCCAGCGTCGCCGTGGCCCCGCCGACGGTCACTTTCACGGCTCCCACCGGTGCGGGCAGATCCGCCAACGGAGTGTTGGCCGCCGGCGCCGCGCCATCTGCCACCGGAGGCGATAGGGCCCCTGCTCCGGTCATGTACAACACGATCTCCTCGCCACGCGCGGCCGTCGTGTACGGAACCGGAGCGTTGTTGTCGAAGGTGAAGATCGCGGGTGCGATCGGCTGCGCGATCATCGAGGCGGACGTCATCGCCCCGTTATTATGGATCACCAGCAGCACCGCGCTGTTCGTGGGCGTCTCGTACGGTACCTGGATGTTCAACTGCGTCGGCGACACGTAATAGAGCGGCGCCGTGACATTGTTGATCGTCACCCAGGTGCCGCCCATCATGGTCGGCAGAGGCGTCGCGGGAGCCGCGCCCGTTGCCGGCGCCAGGTTCGATCCGAACACACTCAGCACTCCGCCCGGAGCCAATGCTGTAGTAAAGGATGCCCCGTTCAACTGGCTGCTGACCGCCGGTACGCCGTTGCCCGCGGACGTGATGGTGACCGTCTCGGTAGCCGTGGAGCCGTTGTAAGAGCCATCGCCGCCGTATACCGCCGTGACGCTGTTGGCTCCCACCCCGAATTGATAGCCGTTCACAGTCAGGCTGGCGGTCACATGGCCGCCGGACACCACTAATGGCGCCGTACCCAGGCTGAAGATGCCCACCGAAAATGTCACCGTCCCCGTAGGCGTGCCCCCGTCGCTGCTGGCGACTGCAGCCGATAATACGGTGCTGCCGGCAAATGCCAGGCTGGTCACGCTGGCGCCCGCGGTCATGGTCACTGCGGCTTTGACGCGCACCCCGCTGCCGTGCCAGGCGTTCACCAGGTTATGGATGTCCACCGAGCCTATCCCGGTGGTCAGATCGTAACCCGCGCCGGCATCGTATCCGATCGGCGCGGCCGTGCAGCCCCGTCTGCTGCTGCACGGCGTGACGATGTTGCTTCCCTGGGTCACGTCGTGATAGACGCCGCTGGTAGATGCCAGCGCGTAAAACCGCGGATTCATGTTACCCAGCCCCGCGCTCGACTGATAGCCGTTCGTAACCAGGTACTGATTCAACAACGCGGCCACACCGGCAAATTGCGGCGGCCCCACCGACGTGCCGCCGATGATCCCCAACTTCCCGCCGGACACGATCACATACCCGTCTCTGTCGGCCGAGCCGGAAATCGATACGTCCGGCACGTCGCGCGCGCCATCCGCCGGGGTTCCCGTCTGCCACGACGGCTTTGTGAAGTACACGCTGAGGCCTCCCCCCGTCGCAGTCGGCGTGCCGTCCGTTCCGCTGTCGTTCCAGGCGACCTCCGGGATGTACGACAACGCCGACGAATTCGTGGCTGAGTTCACCGTGCTCCAATACGTGCCGCCGCCTTCGTTGAATTCCGTGCCGCCGATGCCGGTCACCTGCGGGACCGACGCCGGCATATCCACCGAAATGCTGTTGTTCGTCGCCGGATCGGTCCCGCCGAAGCAGTCCGCCGCGCCCGCATCGCCGGACGCCGCAAACCAGGTGATGCCCTCCGTGTTGGCCTGCGTGGCCCAGCTTTGAAACGTCAGCGCGTCGGAACGGGACGTCTGCAACTCGCAATCGCCGTAACTCAGGCTGATCACCGGAGCCAGGTTCTGATCGATGGCGTATTGCACCGCGTCCAGGACGTTGGGCGCATAAACAAACAGTATCTTGGCATCCCGCGCTACCGATCCGGACAGCTCCAGGTCCAGGTCCGCTTCATCCAGGTCACAGCTCGCGTCACTTGGGTTACAAGTGCCGGGATTCACATTGCCGGGCACTAACATGGTTTGTGGATCGTTCGCCGGCAGCCCGAAGTTATTGCGGTACTGTTCGATGTCCGAGAGATTGACTTCCACATCCCCCGCCACCACGATCTTCTGGCCGCTCCCGTTGATCCCGGCGTGATACAGCGGGCTGATGTCATAGATAGTAGCTATATCGTCCGGACCCAGTTGATGACTGCTGCCCAGATTGTCGCGGGGCCGCAGGCTGCGCCGCGCCATCGGGTGGAGATGAAAATCGTGCAGGCCGTGAATCGCGCTCACCACGCCGCTCATGGCCGCCGGAATCGATGGTTCCGTTGCGTTCGCGTAGTGCGATACGCCGTTCACCAGGTAGCGGTGGATCTGGGTGCCGAACGCGCTCTCCACCTGCGCCGCCGCGCCGCGGAACACAATGGCATTGCGCCCGCGCGCTACCGACTTCACCGTGAGGCCCTGCTGCGCCAGCCAGCTCAGCATCTTGTCCACATCCGCCTGCTCGGCGCCGAACCGGTCCGCGTACTGTTCGGGTGTCAGCCAGCGATGATATTCCGGCGAAGCCGGATCCTGCTGCTGTTCGAGCAGGCGATCCAGGTCCGCCTGTTGCGCGGCCGACGGCCTCAGCACCAGCATCAGGTAAGGCATTTCGAACGCTGGATCGATGCGGCCCTGGTCTGCGCCCAGCCTGATTCGAGGACTAACCTGGCCGGCCAGGGCGGTGCGCCGGTTGTTGTCGATCGCGGTTGCGATCCGTATCTCCCCCGCCCAAAGGGAATGCGCAAACCACAGGACCGTGGCCCATAAGGTTACGCTGCGCATCTGCCTGCTCGAAGCGTACATGATGATAAGGACGAGTGCGCCGCCATGCCGGTTTCCCGGCCGGTCCCGGAGACGGTTACACCGCCGGCCGCGTCCGCAAAGCCTGTTCCCAGCCCGTCTCCAGTGCCGTAACCACCAGCGCGATCCACAAAAGGTCCGCCAGCAGCAGGTGGAAAAGCTGCATCCATACCGGCGCCAGCAGCAGCCAGTTCACCAGGCCCGCCGCCAACTGCGCCAGTACCAGGATCGTCACCATGTTGCTCCAGCGCACCGCTCCCGCGCGCCGCGCCGTAACCGCGGTAAACAGCAGGAACACGCCGCCCGTGACGGCCACCACCGGATGCATGGCGCGCAGGCGCAGCAGCGCCACCGCCGTCCCCGCGAACTCCTGTTTCATGCCCGACGCGAGAGACGACGCCGGAAACAGGGTATCGCCCAGGGCCGCCAGCGCGCCGCTCACCGCTACTGCCAGCGCGATCGGCAATGCCGCCATAATGGCTCCCGCCGGCCGCCGCCATGGACGCGTCGTGGCATCCCCGCCGAACCATGCCGCCAGCGCCAACATCGCCAACAGGACCTGCGTGTTCACCAGGTGCGCCGACAGGTATACCGCCCGCCCCGCCGATGCGTTGTGCGCCACGTAGCGGAACAACACCAGCCCGGCGCCCAGCAGCGCCTCGACAAAAAAGAACGCCAGCGAAAGCACCGCAAAGAAGCGTGAACGATGCCCTCGCGGAAACGCCCGGAACGCCCAGATCACCAGGCCCGCCACCGCGATCATCGCCACCAGGACGCTGGCGCGATGGGTGAATTCGATGACAGTCTGCGCCTGCGGCGCGCGCGGCACCACCACGCCCTGGCACAGCGGCCAGTTGTTGCCGCAGCCGTCGCCGGACCCGGTCGCCCGCACGTACGCGCCCCACAGCACCACCAGAATGTTGTAGGCCAGCACGCCCCAGGCTGCCCGGCGGAACCGCCCGTCAGCCGTACCCTGCGTCTCGCGCGGCGGCGCGCCCGCTAATGCCTCGGCCATTCCTCCACTGTACCGCGCTCATGCTACGCTGAGCCGGTGCCGGACCTGATCGATCTCAGTCACACCGTGGAACACGGGCTGGTCACCTACCAGGGCCTGCCCGCGCCGCTCATCTGCGACTTCCTGAGCCGCGAGGACTCCCGCCGCATCTACGCTCCCGGCACGGAGTTCCACATCGGCAAGATCGAAATGGTCGCCAACACCGGCACCTACGTAGATTCGCCCTTCCATCGCTACGCCGACGGCCCGGACCTTTCCGAACTGCCGCTCGCATCCCTGGCCGATCTCGACACGGTCGTGGTGCGCCATGCCGGACGCGCCATCGGCCGCGCAGCCTTCGGCGATCTGGACCTGCACGGCAAAGCCGTCCTGGTGCACACCGGATGGGACCGCCATTGGGCCACCGATCGATATTTCGAAGGTCACCCGTTTCTGACCGTCGATGCCGCGCGCCACATCGCCGATTCCGGCGCCGCGCTGGCCGGCATCGACTCTCTCAACATCGACGATACGGCGGATCTCAGGCGGCCCGCCCACTCCATCCTGCTGCGCGCCGGCATCCCCATCGCCGAGCATCTTTGCAACCTCGGTGCGCTACCCGAACGCGGCTTCCGCTTTTTCGCCGTCCCGGTGAAGGTCAAGCGCTTCGGCACCTTCCCCGTGCGCGCCTTCGCCATCGTTTAGCGGCGCTTCAACGCTGGCTGGCTTCGCCCCCCGCCACCTTCTGCAGAAATTCCGCCGACTTGCCCCGCGGAATCGACAGCGAGCGCCACTCGGCATGCTGGTAATGTTTCGCCAGCAGCACGATCTGTCCGATATGGCAGGCGTAATGCCCCAGTTGCCGGTTGATCGCCTGCGTCACCGAGTGCGCCTCGCCGCGGATCGTCACCGTCCGCCCCAGGTCCGCTTCCGTCAGCGGCTCCAGTGCCTGGAACACGTAATTCCAGCCGGCCTCCCAAACCGCCATCAGCTCCGCGCGGGTGGCCGGCGGGTTCTCAAACTCCGTGTCGCGATTGCGGTCGGGTTTCTCGCCGTCGCTTGATAGAAAGTCCGTCCACCGCGACCGCATGTTGCCCGCCATATGTTTCACGATCACCGCGATGGAGTTGGCCTCCGGGTCCAGAGTCACGAACAGTTGCTCGTCGGTGACCTGCGCCAGGGCCGCCTCCGCCATCTTTCTGTAATTGCGAAACAGCGTCAGTGAATCTTCCAGGTGCGAAGTCGTGAATTTGAGTGCCATCTCTACCTCTGGGAAATTATAAATAAATCTGACAACTGTCCGTTTGTCGCCCGGATCTCGGTGACATCCGCGCGGCGGCGGCCGCCATGTCCAAACCCACCTCTCGCTGGGACTAAGCGACACAAAACCGTTGAGTTTCCCGTCAGATATGCCAACACAGGTGACATACAAATTACCATAGGCGGCCCGGTGAAATGCTGTAGGATCAGGCCCTGGCGAATTGGTAATCTCTTAACCTCACCGGCCTGCGCGTCTCCTATATCGGCCAGGGTACCCGCGACCTGGTTTACGCGCCGGACCTGAATCAGTCAGCCTACTCCACGACGTTCTTCGCCGAGCAGCCGCTGAGCAGCCGTCCGTACCCGAACTGGGGCGTAGTCAACGATCGTGCGGTGGGCGCTACCATGAACTATAACTCGGCGCAGGCCGAAGTAACTCACCGCTTCCGCCAGGGACTTACCTTCAACTCCACTTATACCTTCGCCAAGAACCTGGCGGACAATCAAGGTCCCGTGCCGGATCACTTCGCCGACGAAAACGCGGCCACCGTAGCATGGATGCTTACAACCTCAAGGCTGAGTACGGGCCGGTCTGGGGCACTCGCCGCCATCGCTGGATCACCACCGCACTCTACGAGTTACCCTTTGGCCGCGGCCGCCGCTTCCTCTCCAGCGCCAGCCGTGTCACCGATGCCGTCCTGGGCGGATGGCGGCTGAGTAACATCTTCCTGGTGCAGAGCGGACCCTTTGAGACGCCGTACTTCAATAATGGCGATCCTTCGGGCACCGGCTCGGGCCTGATTGGCCGCCAGCAGCATCCCGACCTCATCGGCAAACCGGCGGTTTCCAACCCCACCGCCGCCGCGTGGTTCAACCCGTCGGCGTTCACTTGTCCCGGTACCCCTAACTGGAGCATCGGACAGCCTTGCACCATCGGCGACAACCCCGCCAGCGACCTGGCTCCCCTGGGCCGCTTCGGTGACGCCGGCATCGGCATCGTCACCGGACCCGGCACCGTGAATCTGAACACCGCCCTCGGCAAAGCTTTCCCCATCACCGAGCGCGTCAAGCTCAAGATCGAAGCGTCGTTTACCAACCTCTTCAACCATGTGAACCTGGCCGATCCGGTGGCGGCCATCGACAACCCGTCGTTCGGGCAGATCACCTCTGCGCGCGGATCGGATTTCGGCGGCTACCGCACCGGACAGGTCTCGGCCCGCATCGACTTCTGAGCCTGGCGAAAATCTGGGCCGGTTAGGTCCCGTCCTCCGGCCCGGGAAACACCTGCGCGCGAAAGACGTTCAATCGGGCCCCGGCTGTTTGATAGCCTTTGGAACCCAGACCGGCTTTGGCCGACAGCGCGCTCATGAATTGATCGGCGTTCCATTCCCGGTGCCGCGCCACCTGCGGCAGCAGCAGCGCCTGCCGGCCCGCGTATTCGAGCGTAGCCCCGTGCTGGCCGACGCGGAAAGCGCGCGCGTCGCGGACCGGCTTCATGGGCGTCAGGATCGAAATCTCGACGTCGATGCCGCCTTCCACGCCCAGCACGGTGGGGAAGCGCGGATCGTCCAGCGCGGCCCGCAGCGTCATCTCGGGCACGTTCTCCGCCAGCGACTCCAGGCTCGTGCGGTTGCCTACACAGCCCAACAGCCGGCCTTCCTGGTGCAGGCTGACGAAAACGCCCGCCCTGCGCGAAAGCGGCGGCGTCATTTCGCGCGGCGGAATGGGCCGGTGTTCCCCGGTGGCCCGCAGGTAGCGCAGGGTCTCCTGGGCGCTTTCGAGCAGCAACTCCTGCCCGGCGGCGTCCACCCCGAACGACCGCGCCGGAAAATAGCCCAGCACGCCGTAGCTCACTGTGTGCTCGTAGTCGCCCGTGACGTCGCCCGAAGTGCGGTAGTCCAGAATATCCTGGAAAACCTCCTCGCCCCCCACCAGCGCCAGCATCTCCAGCCACAGCGCGATAGGCTCCCTGCCGCACACCGTGGCGCGATTCTCGCCGACGGTGTCCAGGAAGGCTTGCGCGTCCAGGCTGGCCGCCCCTGCCATCAGAATGTGATCCAGGCAGCTCAACCGCGCGGATATGGCCGAATCCACCTGGAACGGCTGGTAGCCGAATGCCCGGCCGAAATGCGTCAGGTCCGAGCTCACCAGGAAGATCGTCCCCGGTTCGCATAGTCCCGCCAGGACTTCCGCCGCCGCCCGGCGCGCGTGCGCGTCCAGGTGGCTCACAAACAGCGGAACCACCCGCGCCTCCGGCGCCGCCCGCTGCAACAGCGGCAACTGGATCTCCACCGAATGGTCGCAGATACGGTCCTCCGGAACCCAGTGAAACGGCCGCTGCGCCCCCAGCCGGTTCATTGTCTCGCGATCCACCGCCACCTCGCCCAAAGGCGTCTGGTATTCTTCGATGGCCGGTATGGTGACGCCCGCCGGTCCGCCCCGATGCGCAAAGCCCAGAATTACCGCGCGGCGAGGTTTCTGCCGGCGGACATAGCGGTACGCGGCCGCCGCCACCGCGCCCGAATACTCCAGGCCCGCATGCGGCACCACGAATCCCCGCGGATCGGGCAGCAGATACGAACCGGTTCTTTCCTCCGAACAGGCGAACAACTCATCGAGCAGGCGCTCGAGATCCGTGCGGCAGCCTGGATACCACGTGCCGCCGTAGGGCGAAACGTGCACGGATTGCATATGTCACCCACATCGGCCGTTCAACAGCAGATGAACGTCGTGCGACTCGCGCGGTACGCCGCGCCAGACGCCCGGTATCGCCTCCGCGCACACCGGACAACGCCCGTCTTCGGTCAGCCGGTTGCGCAACACCCGGAACCCGGTCCGCTCGATGACCGCCGTCGCGCAGCGCGGACAATACGTACTTTCGAGCCGGTCCAGCTGCCCGGGCAGATTTCCCGCGTAAACATAACGCAGCCCCGCCGCCTGCCCGATCTCCGCTGCGCGCTGCAGGGTCCGCGCGCGCGTGTTGCCCTGCCCGAACATTTTGTAGTCTTCGTGAAAGGCCGTGACGTGCCAGGGAATATCCAGTGAAATGCCGGCCAGAAATTCCGCCATGGCGGTCAACTCCGCCTCCGCATCGTTGAACCCCGGAACCACCAGCGTCACCGTCTCCAGCCAAAATCCCATCTCGTGTATGCGCCGGATGGAATCCAGAATCGGACCCAGCCGCCCGCCCAGCTCGTGATAGTGGCGATCGTCGAAGCTCTTCAGATCTACCTTGTAGAGATCCACCCACGGACGCAGATAGTCGAGCACCTGCGGCGTCCCATTGCCGTTGGAGACGAAGCCGGTAGTCAGGCCGGCGGCGCGCGCCTCCCGGAAGACGGCCACCGCCCATTCGGCGGTGATCAGCGGCTCATTGTACGTGCTGATGACGCTGGAGGCGCCGGCGCGGCGCGCCGCCTCCACGATCTCGCGCGGCGTAATGCGGGTGAAGTCCAGCGACGCGCGGTAGTCCCGCAAGGCCTGCGAAGTGACCCAGTTCTGGCAGTATCCGCAGTGCAGATCGCAGCCCAGCATGCCGAAGCTGAGGGCCCGCGTCCCTGGCAGGGCGTGAAAGAACGGCTTCTTCTCGATCGGATCGGCGTGCAGCGCGCTCACGTATCCGTAGGGCACATACAGCTTTCCCCCCCGATTGAAACGCACCTTGCACACGCCCGCAAAACCGGAAGGAATCGGACAAGCGTGTCCACAAGCGTAGCAGCGGACCCGGTTGGAATCGAGAGCTTCCCAAAGATCGCCCTCGTGGACCTGCGCCGAGAGTTGTTCAGCCAAGGTCTCCATATCAGACCTTTGATTGTCTGGTCTTATTTTAGCGCGGGGCGCCGCGGAGGAGGGATGAGTCTCTGCGCGCGAGCGGCCCGCTCGAGTCGGAACCGGAGCTGGCCTTATGCATTGCGGATGGCTGCCTGCCGCGGGATCGCTCCTACTGCGGAGCGCACACCGTGCAGGAGGTCGGCAACCGCCGGATGAGCGATCCGGTGGACGGCGTCCTGCGGCGCATGCACTTCCCGGACTGAGCAGGTCCCTCTGCTACCCTGGAATTTCGTTGCGACATGGTGGAAACGATTCAGTGGACCCCCGAAGGCGTGGTGATGATCGACCAGACGCGGCTGCCGCTGGTCGAGGAGTATGTCACCTGCCGCACCTATGAAGACGTGGCGGCAGCCATCCGCAATATGGTCATCCGCGGCGCCCCCGCTATCGGCGTGGCGGCGGCTATGGGCGTGGCGCTCGGCGTGGCGCACGCCGGCGGGACGGATCTCGACGCCGACGTGGCGCGGATCTGCGACACCCTGGCGCGCACGCGTCCCACCGCCGTGAACCTCTTCTGGGCCCTCGATCGCATGCGGAAACTCTACCAGTCGCTGCGCGGGCGCCCCCTGGCGGAAATCCGGGAGCGCCTCGCCGCCGAGGCCCGGCAGATCCGCTTGGAAGATATAGCCATCAACCAGGCCATCGGACGCTACGGCGCGGACCTGGTGCCGGACGGCAAGACCGTGCTGACGCACTGCAATGCCGGCGCCCTGGCCACCGCCGGCTACGGCACTGCGTTGGGCGTGATTCGCGCCGCGGTGGAGGCCGGCAAGCGGGTGGATGTGTTGGCCGATGAGACGCGCCCGTTCCTGCAGGGCGCCCGCCTTACCGTCTGGGAGTTGCAGCAGGACCACATCCCCGCTACCTTGATCACCGACAATATGGCCGGCCATTTCCTGAAGTCCGGCCGCATCGGCTGCGTGGTGGTGGGCGCCGACCGCATCGCCGCCAACGGCGACGTGGCCAACAAGATCGGCACCTACTCGGTCGCCGTGCTGGCCCGCGAGAACGGCGTGCCCTTCTACGTGGCCGCGCCCGTTTCCACGCTCGATCTGAACCTGCCGTCCGGCGACCGGATCCCCATCGAGCGCCGTCCGGATGCCGAAGTCACCCACGTCTTCGGCCACCCCGTGGCGCCCGCCGGCACGCCCGTCGAAAATCCGGCCTTCGACGTAACACCGAGCCGCTACGTGACGGCCATCGTCACCGAACGCGGCGTGGCCCGCGCGCCTTATATCGAATCCCTCCGCCGCCTCTGCGCCTGACAGCTTCTTAAGAATTTGCCGCCTAACCTATTGCTTCGATATTCGTCACAGAAGTATAATTCCCGGAAGCATCATGTTTAATCGCGACTTGAGCAAAGGCAGCGCCGAACTCCTGGTCCTCACGTTGTTGGAGGCCCGCCCCCGCCATGGCTACGACCTCGGCAAGTTGATCGAGGAGCGCACCAACGGCCAGATCCGCTTCCGGATCGGCTCGCTCTACCCCATCCTGTTCCGCCTGGAGGACCGCGGCCTGATCGCCGGCCGCTGGGTCGAAAAGCCCAGCGAGCGCCGCCGCCGCTGTTACCGCCTCACGCCCGCCGGACGTAAGTTCCTCAAGGCCCAGCGCAGCGCCTGGGACGAATTTGTGGCCACCATCAACCAGATCGTGCGGCCCAGCCATGCCTGACTGGTCCGCCTACGTCCGCCGCCACCTGCGCCTGCACGGGTTCACCCCCGAGCGGGAAGCCGAAATCATCGAAGAAGTCGCCCGCCAGCTCGAAGACGCGGCGGGCGAAGCGCAGCGCCTCGGCGCGGACGAAGAACAGGCCGGCCAGGTCGCCCGCCGCCACATCCCCGATTGGGACGCCCTGGCCCGCGAGTTGGAAGAATCTCACCGTTGGAAGGAATCCGCTATGACCGCCTGGCAGAATGCCGCCGAAGACCGCGATCTGCGCGAACATGGAAAGCTCACCTGGTTCGCCGGCTGGAGCCGCGACGTGCTCTACGGCCTGCGCGTGCTGGCCAAGCACCCCGGCTTCACCGCCGTGGCCGTGCTCACCATGGCCCTGTGCATCGGGGCCAATACCGCAATCTTCAGCCTCATCGACGCGGTCATGCTCAAATCGCTGCCCGTGCGCGATCCGCGGCACCTCATGCTGCTTAAATGGTCCGCGCGCGGCAAGATCAACGCGCACAGCGAAAGCTCCTACGGCGATTGCGCCCACAGCAATGTGGAGAACGATGCGCACAGTTGCTCTTTCTCCAAGCCCTTCCTGGAGGACGTCCGCCAGCACGGCCCCTTCACCAGCCTGGCCGAATTTGCGGGCGCCGGCGCCATCACCGTCAGCGGACATGGCAGTGTCCATCAGGCCGACGGACAATACGTCTCGGGCGACTATTTCCAGACGCTCGGCGTCAGCCCGGCTGCCGGACGCGTATTGGTTCCGGCCGATGACACGCCGGGCGCGCCCGCGGTGGCCGTGTTGCAGTACGCCTACTGGCAGCGCCAGTTCGGCGGCGACCGCTCCATCATCGGCAAGACCCTGGACCTGAATGGGCTTCCCTTCACTATCGTCGGCGTAGCCGCGGAATCCTTCGCCTATCTCACGCCCGGTAACTTCCGCGATCTTTCGGTGCCCCTGATCCAGCGCCGCAATCTGCAGCAACGCTACGCCTGGACGCCGCACGAGGAAGATGCCGGTTCCTTCTGGATCGTGGCCGCCGGCCGTCTGAAACCCGGCATCGATCCCGCGGCGGCGCAAAGCCAGCTCACCGCCCTCTTCCTGAATAATCTGATGCACGCCGATAAGCCCATGGCCAAGCCTCAGGATGCGCCCGCGATCACGCTGGTCTCCGCACAGGATGGCTTGTCGGGCCTGCGCGGCCGTATCTCCACGCTGCTATACGTCCTGATGATCGCCGTCGGCATCGTCCTGTTGATCGGCTGCGCCAATGTCGCCGGGCTCCTGCTGGCCCGCGCCGTGGCGCGCCAGAAGGAGATCGCCGTGCGTCTGGCCCTGGGCGCCGCCCGCGGCCGGCTGGTTCGTCAACTGCTCACCGAAAGCGTTACGCTCTCCACGTTGGGCGGCGCCCTGGGTGTCCTCCTGGCCTGGTGGGGCGCCCGCGCTCTGATCGACTTTGCCATGAATGACACCGGCCGGCCGCTTCGACTCTCGGCCGATCCGGATTTCCGGGTCCTCGGCTTTACCCTGGCGGCTGCCCTCCTCACCGGAATCTTATTCGGCCTGGCGCCGGCGCTGCGTTCTATGCGCATCGATCTCACCCCGGCCTTGAAAGACGGCGCCGGCGCCGTCAATGCCCGCCAGGGCCGCTTCCGCCTCGGCAATATCCTGGTAGTGACCCAGGTGGCGCTCACCGTCGTCGTGCTGGTGGGAGCCGGACTGGTGGTGCATACCCTCCAGAATCTGCGCCATCTCGATCCCGGCTTTGCCACCGACAACCTGCTCACCTTCGAGGTTGACAGCACTCTGACCCACTACAAAGACGAGCGCCTTGCCGAATTCTATCGCGACCTCCGCGACCGCTTCGCCGCCATCCCCGGCGTGACCGCGGCCAGTTACTCGGATATGGTGCTGCTCAGCGGAAGCCTCTGGACCACTGACTTCCACTTACCGGGCACGCCTCCCAAGGCCACGCGGGATGCCGACTTTCTCCCGGTCGGTCCCCGCTTCTTTGAAACCATGAAAATCCCGGTCGATCGGGGCCGCCTGTTTAAGCCCGAAGAATACGAACTGGCCGCCAAGGTGGGCGCCGACAAGAAACAGAGAGCCCAGGTGCTGGTGCCCGCCATCGTCAACGAAACGTTCATCCACTCCTACTTTCCGAAAGGCGATCCCCTGGGCCGGAACTTCGGCGATTACCGGCCCGACCCCGCCGACGATCCGGATGGCACGCCCCGCGCCGGCTGGCAGATCGTGGGCGTCGTACGCGACACCAAATACGACAGTCTGCGGCGGGCCATCAGTCCCACCATTTACGTCCCCGCCTCGGCCGGCGGCTCCTTCGAGCTGCGCACCACGCGCGATCCCCTGGCCCTCGCTCCCGACGTGCGCCAGGTGGTGCGGCAGGCCGGCAACGGCATCCCCGTCGTGAACGTCAAGACGCAGCAGCAGCAGATCGATGCCTTGCTGTTCCAGGAACGCCTGATCGCGCGCCTCTCCAGCCTGTTTGGCCTGGCGGCATTGCTGCTGGCGTCCATCGGAATCTACGGCCTGCTGGCCCATGAAGTGACCCGCGGCACGCGCGAAATCGGCATTCGCGTGGCGCTCGGCGCGCCCGCCGGCCAGGTGCTGAGCCGCGTGGTCCGCCACGGCGTGACGCTGGCCGCCATCGGCGTGGCCATCGGCATCGCCGGATCGGTGGCCGTCACCCGCCTGCTGGCCAGCATGCTTTACGACGTCAAGCCCAGCGATCCGCTGACCCTCGCCGGCGTCACCGTGCTCCTGCTGCTGGTGGCCTTGATCGCCTGTTATATCCCGGCGCGCCGCGCCACCCGCGTCGATCCGCTGGTGGCTCTGCGCCAGGAATAGTCGGCGTCCCGCTGCTATCGCTGAAACTCAAACAAGCCCCGGTGTGAGCCGGGCCCCGCGTCAAAAGAAGCCGGATAAGTGGCGCCGGTCATATCGTAGCAGACCGTCAGGTGGTCCGCCGAGACCTTGTAGATCCCCTTCAGCTTGCCGCCATAAGTTCCGGCGGGCGTCTCGTGGTGGAATACGTCCACCCGGCCGTGGGCCGGATCCAGCGTGATGTTGTAAGGGTCGGCGCCGCGCTGTTGGTTCACCACGATGTTGTAATGATCGCCGCTCACCACCCATTGCATGTCGGCGGATTGCACCCGGCCGTTTTCGGTAACCGAGACCAGCTTCCAGGTACCCTGCCAGAGCGCCTGGTCATCCGAGCTTCCGCCCGGGATCGCCTGCTTACATCCGCAGAGCCCGATGAGCAGACTTCCGATCGCCGCCGCGTATACGATCCGCATGAATGCCGGCCTCCCGCCCGTATTTCAGCACTTGCCGTTGTGCATCAACTGCTCGATGTTCACCAGCTCCGTGGGATAGTTGCCCGAGTAGCACGCATAACAATATTCGTGCCGCTCGCTGTCGCCCACCGCCTCGCGCAGCGACGCCAGCGATAGATAGCCCAGCGTGTCGGCTTCCACGAATTTGCGGATGTCTTCCACGCTGTTATTCGAGGCGATCAGCTCCCGCTTGGTGGGCGTATCCACGCCGTAGAAACACGGCGAGATCGTGGGCGGGCAGGAGATGCGCAGGTGTACTTCGCGCGCGCCCGCCTGCCGCACCATGCGCACGATCTTGCGGCTGGTGGTGCCGCGCACGATCGAATCGTCCACCAGCACCACGCTCTTGCCCTCCAGCAGGTAGCGCACCGGGTTGAGCTTCAGCTTCACCCCGAAATCGCGGATGGCCTGCGACGGCTCGATGAACGTGCGGCCCACATAGTGGTTGCGGATCAGCGCGTGGCGGAACGGCAGCCCCGACTCGGCCGAATACCCCAGCGCCGCCGCCACCCCGGAGTCCGGCACCGGCACCACCAGGTCGGCATCCGCCGGATACTCGCGCGCCAGCAGCCGTCCCAGCATCTCCCGCGATTCCTGCACCGCGCGTCCGAACACTATCGAATCCGGACGCGCGAAGTACACGTGCTCGAACGCGCACTGCGCCAGCGGCCGCGCCGGCGAATACCGCTCCCGCGTGACGCCTTCCGGCCCTACGATGATCATCTCGCCCGGCTCCACGTCCCGCAGGTACGCCGCGCCGATCAGGTCGAAGGCGCACGTCTCCGACGCGAATACGTAGCAGGCCCGCCCGTTCAATTCCATCTGGCCCATGGCCAGCGGGCGGAAGCCGTTCGGATCGCGCGCCACGATGATGCGGTCTTCCGCCAGGAACACCAGCGAAAACGCGCCCTCGATCTGCAGCAGCGCATCCCGCAGCGCGCCCGCCAGCGTGCGTTCCGAAGAGTGCGCCACCAGGTGCAGGATCACTTCCGTGTCGCTGTTGGCCTGGAAAATCGATCCCTGCCGTTCCAGTTCCGCCCGCACTTCGATGGCGTTGGTGATGTTGCCGTTGTGCGCCACCGCCACCCGACCCTTGTTGCACGCCACCGAGAACGGCTGCGCGTTCAGCAGCACCGTGTCGCCGGCCGTGGAGTATCGCGTGTGCCCGATCGCCAGCTTGCCCGGCAGCTTCGCCAGGACCTCGTTGGTGAAGATCTCCGCCACATGCCCCATGGCTTTGTGACAGTGGACCTGGTTGCCGTCGCTGGTGCAAACCCCCGCGCTCTCCTGCCCGCGATGCTGCAGCGCGTGCAGCCCCAGATATGCCATCTTGGCGGCCTCTGGATGGCCGAATACCGCGAATACGCCGCATTCGTCGTGGAATTTGTCAGGCATGGTTATGATTGAAGCTGGCTTTCGAGCGATCCATTGTAAATCGACTGCAGGCGATCCAGGGTGATCGAAACCAGCATGGCGCCGCGATTCGCGATCGCCATCCCTGATTTCATGGTAAGCCCTGCCTGCGGCGCTGGCACCCGGTGACGCGCCGCGATCTCCGCCACCCGGGCCGGATCCGCCGTGGCCACCAGGATCCGTGACGGCCCTTCGTGGAACAACAGAAATTCGGGCGCCAGGTCCGAGTCCAGGTCGAGCGCCGCGCCCACCCCGCCCAGGCAGCACTCCGCCAGGGCCACCGCCAGGCCGCCGTCGCTCACGTCGTGCGCGGATTCGGCCAGGCCCTCGCCCACGATCTCGCGCATGGCGTCGTGTACCCGCCGCTCGTGTTCCATGTCCAGCGCCGGCGGCAGGCCCCACATCTCGTCCAGCATTACTTTCGCGTATTCCGTACCGCCGAAATGGGTTTCGTCGCAGGTGCCCGCTCCGCCCAGCAGCACGACCGGACGGCCCGGAGTTTTGAAGTCGCGCGCCACCGGCGCGGCGGTCTTCAGCAACCCCACGATGCCCATCACCGGCGTGGGCCAGATGCCCTCCCCCAACGTCTCGTTGTAGAGGCTGACATTGCCTCCCGTGATTGGCGTCTCGAAAAAGCGGCAGGCTTCGGCCATGCCTTCGATAGCCTCCGCCAGTTGGCCCATGATCTCCGGCCGCTCCGGATTGCCGAAGTTCAGGCAGTTGGTCGCCGCCACCGGATGGGCCCCCACCGTCGCCAGGTTCCGGCAGCACTCCGCCACCGCCAGCTTCGCGCCTTCGCGCGGCGACAGGTAGCTGTAGCGCCCGTTGCCGTCCAGCGACATAGCCACCGACGTGCCGTTTTCCTTGATGCGCACGATGGCCGCGTCGCACCCCGGTCCGGCGATGGTATTCGTGCGCACCTGGTAGTCGTACTGTTCCCAGATGTACCGCTTCGAGCAGATATCCCCAGCCGCCAGCAGCTTCTCCAGCGCCGCGTTCAAGTCCCCCGCCGGCAGCGCCTTCGCAGGCGCCATCCGGCGCGCCGGCGATTCCACGTGCGGACGGTCGTAGAGCGGAGCTTCGTCCGCCAGTTCCCGGTTGGGGATCTCGGCCACGATGTTGCCGTGTTGCCGGACGCGCAGCAGTCCGTCACTCGTCACTCTTCCGATGGTGACCGCGTCCAGGCCCCATTTCCGGAACACCCGGAAGACTTCCTCTTCCCTTCCCTTCTCCGCCACCAGCAGCATGCGCTCCTGCGACTCGGAAAGCATGATCTCGTACGGCGTCATGCCCGTCTCGCGCTGCGGCACCAGATCCAGCTCGATCTCGATCCCCGTGCCGCCCCGGCTCCCCATCTCGCACGTCGAACAGGTCAGCCCGGCCGCACCCATGTCCTGTATGCCCACGATGGCGCCCGTCTGCATGGCTTCCAGGCACGCCTCCAGCAGCAGCTTCTCCAGGAACGGATCGCCCACCTGCACGTTGGGCCGCTTCTGCTTGGATTCCTCCGTGAACTCCGCCGACGCCATCGACGCGCCGTGTATGCCGTCGCGCCCCGTCTTCGCGCCCACGTAAATCACCGGGTTCCCGGCGCCCGCCGCCCGCGCGTAGAAGATGTCTTCCTTCTTCGCCACCCCCAGCGCGAATACGTTCACCAGCGGATTGCCGTTGTAACACCGCTCGAACACGCATTCGCCGCCCGCCGTGGGCACCCCGAAGCAGTTGCCGTAATGCGCGATGCCCGCCACCACGCCCTGCAGGATGCGCCGGTTGCGCGGCCCGGCTTCCGGATCGTCCAGCGGGCCGAAGCGCAGCGAGTCCAGCACCGCGATGGGACGCGCGCCCATGGTGAAAATGTCCCGCAGAATGCCGCCTACGCCCGTCGCCGCGCCCTGAAACGGCTCGATGAAGCTGGGATGATTGTGCGATTCGATCTTGAAGGCGATCACGTACCCGCCGCCCGCGTCGATGATGCCCGCGTTCTCGCCCGGCCCCTGCACCACCAGCTTGCCGCGCGTGGGCAGCTTCTTCAGGTGCAGGCGCGAGCTCTTGTACGAGCAGTGCTCGCTCCACATCACGCTGAACACGCCCAACTCCGTGTAGCTCGGCTCCCGCCCCAGAATGTCCACGATCTTCTGGTATTCCGCCGCGGTGAGCTGATGCTGCGCGATCAGGTCCGGGGTAATCGCGATGGTGCTCATAGCTGCAGCGCCGGCTGCGCGGCCATTACCATGGAACGGAAAATCACCAGGCCGTCGCGCGACCCCATCAGCGGTTCGCTGGCGCGCTCGGGATGCGGCATCAGGCCCAGCACGTTGCGGCGGACATTCAGAATACCGGCAATATCTCGCATAGAGCCGTTCGGATTGTCCATGTAGCGGAACGCCACGCGATCCTCGGCTTCCAGTTCGTCCAGCGTGCGTTCATCGGCGATGTAGCAACCTTCGCCGTGCGCGATCGGCATGCGCAGGATCTGCCCTTTCTGCGCCGCCCCCGTGAACGGAGAATGCGTGGTCTCCACCCGCAGCCGCAGCTCCCGGCAGATGAACTTCAGCCCGCAGTTGCGGATCAGCGCCCCGGGCAGCAGTCCCGCCTCCACCAGGATCTGAAATCCGTTGCACACCCCCAGCACCAGCCCGCCATCGGCGGCGAACTTCCGCACCGCCGCCATCACCGGTGAGAATTTGGCGATGGCGCCGCAGCGCAAATAGTCGCCGTAGGCGAAACCGCCGGGAAGGATTACGGCATCCACATCGCCCAGCGTGTGCGAATCGTGCCAGATGAATTCCGCGCGATGCCCCAGGTTGTGATTCACCGCATACCAGGCATCGTGATCGCAATTACTGCCGGGAAAGACAATAACGCCAAATTTCATGGCTCGAGATTTCACCCTGGGGAGGTTACGTCCCATCATACCAGACCGGTTCGCGCATCGCGCAATTCACCGCCGGTTCTGGCGTAACCATTCGCGCCGCGTGGGGTATCCATCCGTAGCGGCGGCCAACCCGGCGGGGATGCCGCCGTCCAACGTTTAGCATGCGTTACGCTCTCCGCACTCTCGGCCGCTCCCCCGGCTTCACCATCGTTGCCGTGCTGACCCTGGCCCTGGGCATCGGCGCCAACACCGCTATCTTCAGTCTCGTCGACGGCGTGCTGCTGAAACCGCTGCCTTATCGCGATCCCCACGGCATCATGCTGGTCTGGGAAAAGCCGCCCGGCGGACTGCGCAACGGCATCTCCACCCTGAACTTCCTCGACTGGAAGAATCAAAACACGGTCTTCACCCACATGGCCGCCTCCCGCGGCGATTCCGTGACTCTGACCGGATCGGGCGAACCGGTCGAACTCCCGGGCGAGCGGGTCTCGGCTCCCTACTTCGATATCTTTGGTACGCAGGCCGCGCTCGGCCGCACCTTTGCCGCCGATGAAGACCAGCCCGGTAAATCGCAGGTCGTGGTGCTCAGCCATCGCCTGTGGGAGAATCGCTTCGGCGCCGATCCCTCCATCATCGGCCGCAAACTGACCCTCAACGGCAAGCCCTGTACCGTCATCGGGGTACTTCCCGCCCATGGACCGTTCGATCGCGCCTGGGCCCAGCTCTGGATGCCGTTCGAATTCGCGCCCGCCGACATGACCCGCGATTATCACTGGTTCATCGCCTTCGCGCGCCTGAAGCCCGGCGTCACGCTGAAGCAGGCGCAGGCCGCGATGGACGCCATCGGCGCGCGCATCGCCGCCGACTATCCGCAGTCCAACAAAGGCTGGGGCGTCACCGTCGAGCGCTACGAAGATCGCGTCGTCGGCCCGGATCTCCGGCGCTCGCTCCTGGTCCTGCTGGCCGCGGTCGGCGGCATTCTGCTCATCGGCTGCGCCAATCTGGCGAACCTGGCCCTGGCGCGCGGCGCGGCGCGCGAACATGAGATCGCCGTGCGCGCCTCGCTGGGCGCCGGCACGGGGCGCCTCATCCGCCAGTTGCTCGCCGAAAACCTGCTGGTGGCGGCGGCCGGCGGCACACTCGGCCTGGCCGTGGGCTTCGGCATGATTCGCGGCCTGGTGCTCCTCGCGCCCCCGTACTCATTGCCGCAGGAAGCCGCCGTCGCCATCGATCCGGGCATCCTCCTGTTCACCGCCGCCATCTCTCTGCTCACCGTCCTCCTGTTCGGACTGGCGCCCGCCTTCCACGCCGCCCGCGTCGATCCCGCCGTTGCCGTCAAGGAAGGCGGCCGGTCCTCCAGCGGCGGACGCTCCGGCGCCCGCCTGCGCAGCGCTCTGGTGGTCGCCGAGGTGGCCCTGGCGTTTGTGCTGCTGGCCGGATCCGGTCTCCTGCTGGGCGGCTTCTTCCGCATGCTGCGCGTGGATACCGGCTTCGACAGCCTCAACGTCACTACCGCGCGCCTGCCCGTGCATCGTGGACGTTTTCCTCAATCCGCGCAACTCCTCTCCTACCTGCGCCTGCTCGACGAGCGCCTGCGCGCCACCCCCGGCGTGCGCGACGTGGCTTTCACCAATGCCCTGCCCATGCAAGGCTGGGGCGACGGCATGCCGTTCCTGATCGCCGGACATCCGTTCGTCGATACGGCCAACCGGCCCGCCTGCTTCTATAAACGCGTGACGCCGTCGTATTTCCGGACGCTCGGCATGCGCCTGTTACGGGGCCGCGCGTTCACCGGCGCGGATGGCCAGGGATCCTTGCCCGTGACCGTGATCAGCGAGACCATGGCTAAGCGCTATTTCAAGGGCGAAGACCCCATTGGCCGCCGCATCCTGGTGCAGGAGATCCTCTACGGCCAGCCCGGACTGGGGCCCGAGATCCCCTGGGAAGTCATCGGCATCGTAAGCGACGAGCGCACCGGCAGCCTGACCGATCGCATGAGCCCGGGCATGTACGTCACCTACGCCCAGAGCCCCGCCGACGAGTTGAACCTGGTGCTGCGCGCCGCGGGCGACCCGCGCCCGCTGGCCTCGGCCATCCGCGCGGCCGTGCATGCCGTGGATAAAGATCAGTCCGTCGCCGATCTGCAGACGCTCGACCAGATCAAATCCGGGACCGTGGCCAGCGACCGCATGCAGACCATGCTGCTGGCCATCTTCGCGGCGGTGGCCCTGCTGCTGGCGGCCATCGGCATCTACGGCGTCATCAGCTATTCGGTGACGCAGCGCATCCACGAGATCGGCATTCGCGCGGCCTTGGGCGCCGGCCGCGGTAGCCTGCTGTCCCTGGTGATCGCGCGCGGCATGCGCCTCGCTATGGCCGGGTTGGCCATCGGTCTGGCTGGCGCCTTGGCGCTCACGCGCCTGCTGGGCGTTCTGCTGTTCGGCATTTCACCGCGCGATCCGCTCACCTTGCTGGCCGTGGCGGCGATTCTTGCGGCGGTGGCCCTGCTGGCGTGCTACATCCCCGCGCGCCGTGCCGCCGCCGTCGATCCGCTGGTCGCCTTGCGCTACCAGTGAAGCGTGGCGCCGCGCCTCACCGGCCGCTCAGGCATCCGATCTGGCGCAGCAGCTCCTGAAACCGGGCCCGTGTGCGCAGCCGGTCGAACCGCGGCTCCACTTTCAGCCAGGTCAGCCAGGCATCTTTCTGCCGGCACGCCTCCTCCAGCCACTCCAGCGCGCGTTCCTCGTCGCCCAGACCCGTGTGCACCAAGCCCCGCCAGTACGCCGAGACGTACCGCTGCCGCGCCAGGTCCTCCAACTCCCGCAGCCCCGCGGCGGCTTCCGGCGCGCGTCCTGCTGCGGCATACGCGTACGCCAGCGCTGCCAGGATTGCCGGCTGGTCTCCCGCGCAGGTCCGCGCATTGTGCAGCTCCACGATGGCCTCTTCGGGCAGCTCCATCTGCGCGTACGCCAGCCCCAAAGTGTGCTGCGCCGCCGCCAACTTCGGCTCCATCGCCAGCACCTTCCATGCCTGTTCGGACGCGCCCGTGAAATCCCGTCCCACGTACCGGCCCCAAGCCACCCCCACATTGACCAGCGGCGACAGCGGATCCAGTTCTTCCGCCATCCGCAATTCCCGCGTGGCTTCTTCGCGCCGTTCGAGCGCCGCCAGGTGCGTGCCGTATGCCAGGTGGATGGTGGCCGCGCCGGAGCTCAACAGCAGCGCCGTGACATACTCCGCTTCCGCGCCCGCCCAGTCCCATTCGAACAGCCGCTTCACCGTGGCCAGCGCCGCGTGGGCTTCCCCCAGATCCTGCTGCGTGTCCACCGCCGCCAGCGCCGTCTCTTGCGCCCGCCCGCGGATCTCCCCCGTGGGAGCCGTGTTCAACAGCGCAAAATTGCAGTAAGCCTCCGCCAGGCCGGCGTACGCAAAAGCGCATTTCGGATCCCGCGCCAGGGCGGCGTTGAAATGCGCCACGCCTTTGTGCAGATCCTCTTCGGTGAGCCTCTGGCAGAAGAAGCGTCCCTTCAGACAATCTTGCCGCGCCTCCGCCACCTCGGGACTCACCGGTACCAACTGGATCCCGGACCCGCCGCGGGCTTCCGCCGATCCGGCCACTTCTTCCACCGGCGCGATGAAGCGATAGCCCAGCCCCGTGCGCGTTTCGATAAACCGCGGTGTGCGCGAAGTATCCCCCAGCGCCCGCCGCAGCGCATTCACCGCCGTGTTCAGACTGCGATCGAAACTCACGTGCAGGCCGGGCCATAGCTGGTCCGCCAGATCGTTGCGCATCACCAGTTGCCCCGGCGTTTGCAGCAGCAGCTCCAGAATGCGAAACGGTTTGCGCTGTAGTTTGATGCGCAAACCGTGTTTGCGCAGCTCCTTGTTGCCGAAATCTACCTCAAATGCCCCGAACCGGAACTTGGAATTGACCTGCATGGATTTTGACATGGGGAATGACATGAGCAGCTAAACCCTTTCAAATCCACCAAATACAAGAGCACAAACAATTGACCGCCTGCTGATAAACCAATCCTGTGCTGGCTCTCATCTCAGTCATAGACGAAACAAAACCCTCAAAGGCTTCAACCGGCGAGGACTATTTCAGAGGAAAAAGGAGAACCATCATGAACACACGTAAATACTTGGTGACGGGTTTGGCGCTCATCGCGCTGGTACTGGGCTTCACGGCTGTCCAGGCCAAGGCCGAACCAGTGCTCAAGGGCAGCTTCGAATTGCCTGCCGCTGTCTACTGGGGCAACACCCTGCTGCCGCCCGGTGAGTACACCATCTGGATGAGCACCGAGGTCCGCGACCTGGCCCACGTGCCGATGATCCATATTACCGGCGAGGGCGTCACCCTGAACCTGCTGGCCGTTGGCCGGCCGCTGCCCGAATCCGGACGCAATGTCCTCGAGATTTCCGATCTCGGCGGTACGCACGTGGTGCGCGCCTTCGACGCCGGTCTTCTCGGTCAGTCCTTCGCGTTCGGTGTGACCAGGACGGTCAAGAGCAAGGCCCTGCGCGCCAGCAATGACCCCGCCACCATGGTCGTAGTCAACGCCGGCTTCTAAACCGGCCAGACCCGGCCACGTCGCCGGTTTTCCTGTTCTCTTTCGTCTTGATCGCGGGCCGGTGAATTCCGGTCCAAATACAAGAAGGGCGGCTTACCCTCGGGTCGTAGACTCAAGTACTCCGTTGCCGGCCATCCGATTTGCGCGTCAAGCGCAACGCCTGAAGTTGGCGTCTGAAAATCCGGCCGTCCAGGTACCTTATACCGCCTGCCTACGCCCCGGGGTGGTCGCCGCCCCCGTTCTGGCCCGGTTCCATTGATCACCTCCCTGCCGTCCGAAATCACGGCCGGCCACTTGGTGCTTTCACGCTGGAACCATCACCGGCTGGTTCCACCCACAGTGTCCCTCCAACCCTTCCCCTTGTCAATAGGTTTGAAGTACCCGGATAATCGAAAGGGGACGAACGATAACGTGTTCGATCGCTGGCTCTCTCGCAAATCGCCACCCCTCACCGGCGCGCCCGCCGTCCGCCGCCAAAAAACCTATTCCGGACAAAGCGGTTACGTTTATCAGTATTTCTATAACGGCCACCGTCCCTATAAGCGCGACCGCGCCGCCGGCACCGAATACGTCTTCGAAGTTTCCGGCGACCGCAAGAGCGCCCTGCTGGTCTCCGTCCTGCTCGCCGATTCTGCGGTCGAAGACTGGCAGGAACGTCACGGCCGGGCCATCCACCCCAGCGAACGCTACGCCATCGCCAAAATGGCGCTGTTCCAAGCCTTCGACGAGCGCCCCGATCCCGCCTCCATGGCCGCCGACGTCAAGGTCCGCGCCGCCGACGTGGAAGCCATCCTCATCAACCTCGGCATCGAATAGCTTTCGCCTTACAGCACCTGGAACGCGACGTTGCCCGCCAGCGTCCCGCCCGGCGTCACCACCTGCAGTACGCCCGTGCTCGCGCCCGCCGGCACCGTGGTCTGGATCTCCGTCGGCGAGACCACCGTGAATACCGCCGCCGTCCCGTTGAACGTCACGCTGGTCGCGCCCGTCAGATCCGTCCCGATGATCGCTACCTTGGCCCCTGCTGCGCCGAACCAGGGTACGCTCCGCACAAACGGGCCCAACCCCATCGACAGTCTGAATACTGTACCTTTGCTGCGGGCGCCTCCTGTATCCGTCGTCCCGTAAAAACTCCCGTCCGTCCTCTGCACTAATCCACCGAGAGGACTCGCGCCGTCACTCCCGCTAAAGCTGTGCAGGACCGTAAACCCGCCCGACGGCGTGACCTGAAATATGGTGCCGGCGTTGTGGTCCCCGCCTTGAGATGTCGTCCCGTAGAAGTTCCCGTCGGTGCCCAACGCCAGTTGCCCAAACGGGCGCGACCCGTTGCTGCCGGCAAACGTAACCAGCGTGTCGAGAACTCCGTCCGGCGTCAATTGGTATACCGTCCCCAGCGTTTTCGCTCCGCCTTCGTTCGTGACGCCGTAAAGCTTACCGTCCCTGCCTTCGACCGGCGCCCATGGCGACCTCCCGTCGTCGTTATGGAAGTTGTATACGACCGTGACCTTTCCGTTCGCCGCCATCGAAAAGACCGTGCCGAATCCTTCCGCCCCGCCCTCTTCCGTAGCCCCGTATAGCAGTCCGCTCGCGGCTTGCAGGATCTCGCCCATCGGATAGGCGCCATCCTGGGCAGCCTTGAATCCCGGGAAATCGTGCAGTATCGTGAGCATTCCGGCGGAAGTGATGCGATATACCGTGCCTTCCCCGTACGTCCCGCCCGAGTTCGTGGTTCCATAAAACCGCCCGTCGAATGCCTGCGTCAGCCCCGCGAAAGGTTGGCTCCCGTCCATGCAGTTGAAGGTGTACAGATCCGTGTGCCGGCCCCCCGCAGTGGTTTTGAAAATCGAACCGCACTGCGCCGCGCCGCCGTACGCCGTGGTACCGTAGAACCCACCTGCGGACGTCATCGCCAGGCTCCCGTCCGGTCCCTTGCCCGTGTAGACACTCGTCACCGTATTCAACTGGCCTCCCGCCGTCATCACGAATACCGTGCCGCGTCGGTATGCGCCGCCGTTGCGCGTGGTTCCATAAAGCCCTGCGTCGAGCCCCTCCACCAGAGACTCGTTCCCGGGATTCTCGCCGTTGGTGCCATCGAAACTTGCCAGGGTGGTGAATGTCTGTGCCTGCGACGCCATCCCGATTGTCAGAAACAAAATCAGCCCTCGCATGCCGAAGGATTATATCCCGGTCACGCCGGTCCGAAATAAACAGCGGTACTGCTGTCCGTGATCCGTCATACGCTTGCCGCGCCCTCCCGCATTTCGCGGGGCCAATACCGCCAATGCCGGTGCTATGGTGAAGCCGGATTCGGGCCCCTCCGCGCCCATTGGTTCCGTTCCTTCAAAAACCTCTAATCCTATGGCGACAAAGAAACAGATCGCGGCCAACCGCCGCAATTCCAAGCGCTGCACCGGCCCCAAAACCGAGGCCGGCAAAGCCGTCTGCAGCCTGAACGCCCTGCGCCACGGCTTCTACTCTTCAGCCATCCTTCTCCCCGGCGAAAACCAGGACCAGTTCGACGACATCCGCGGCGGCCTCGCGGACCTCTACCGCCCCCAGGACGACCATCAACAGCAACTCATCGATTCCCTGACCGCCATCAAGTGGAAAATGCGCCGCGCCGAGCTGTTCGAAGCCGGCATCCTCACCGAATTCGCGGACCAGCCCGTCAGCCTGCTCCTCCCCTACTACGATCGCATCACCCAGATCCACGGCCGCCTCCTGCGCGCTTGGCTCAAACTGGTCAAGGAATTGGAGTCCATTCGCACCACCCGCCTGCGCCTCGCTCCCGCCGCTAGTGCCAACACCTCTTCCAAGTGCTGTGCGCCGGAAAGCCCCCGCCATACCCCGCCCGCCGTTCAAAACACGATAGATAGCCTTCCCGGCCCAATCCCCATCACAATTAGTGAAACTAATACTACATAATAAGCACATTCCTGTTGCCTAATACTCGGGAAGCTGTTACACTGAGAGCTTCCACGGAGAAATATGACCGAGTCCACGTGTATCCCCGGTCTACCTGAACCCCAGGGCCTCTACGACCCGCGCTTCGAGCACGACGCCTGCGGCATCGGCTTCGTGGCCAGCATCCCCGGCCGCAAATCCCACGACATCATCCAGAAGGGCATCCAAGTCCTCATCAACCTCACCCACCGCGGCGCCTGCGGCTGCGATCCGGAAACCGGCGACGGCGCCGGCATGCTGATCCAGATCCCCCACAAGTTCTTCGCCCGCGAGTGCGCTGCCCTCGGCTTCACCCTTCCGCCCGAGGGCCGCTACGCCGTAGGCATGACCTTCCTTCCCGTGGAACCACACCAGCGCCTCTCCTGCGAAGGCATCCTCGAACGCATCGTGCGCGAAGAGGGTCTCACCATCCTGGGCTGGCGCGATACCCCCGTTGACGGCGACGCCATCGGCCGCGTCGCGCGCGCCTCCCAGCCTTATATCCAGCAGATTTTCATCGGCCAGAACGGGGAGCCGCTCCCGCCCGCCGATTTCGAACGCAGACTCTACATCGTCCGCAAACGCGCCGAAGCCGAAGTCGCCGCCACCAGCCTCCCCAACAAAGGCGACTTCTACATCCCCTCGCTCTCCTCCCGGACTATCGTCTACAAGGGCCTGCTGCTCGCGCCGCAGATGGCGCACTTCTACGGCGAGCTCTCCGATCCCGACGTCATGAGCGCTCTCTGCCTCGTGCACCAGCGCTTCTCCACCAATACCTTCCCCACCTGGCAGCTCGCGCACCCCTACCGCTACATCGCCCACAACGGCGAGATCAATACCCTGCGCGGCAACGTCAACTGGATGCACGCCCGCCAGTCTGTCCTGCGCTCGCCCCTGTTCCGTGACGATATAAATAAACTGTTCCCCATCATCGCCCCCGGCGGCAGCGATTCCGCCAATTTCGATAACGCCCTCGAGCTGCTCTTCCTGGCCGGCCGCGATCTGCCCCACGTCATGGCCATGCTGATTCCCGAAGCCTGGTCCAGCAACCCGCACATGTTGCCGCAGAAGCGCGCCTTCTACGAGTACCACGCCTCGCTCATGGAGCCCTGGGACGGCCCCGCCGCCATCGCCTTCACCGACGGCCGCCTCATCGGCGCCACCCTCGACCGCAACGGCCTCCGCCCCGCCCGCTACGTCGTCACTCACGACGACCTGGTCGTGATGTCCTCGGAAACCGGCGTCCTGCCCATCGCCCCCGGCAACATCAAGCACAAAGGCCGCCTCCAGCCGGGCAAGATGTTCCTGGTCGATACCGTCGCCGGCCGCATCGTCTCCGACAAGGAAATCAAGGAGCGCCTCTACACCCGCCAGCCTTATGCCCAATGGCTCGCCGAAAACCAGGTGACCCTCGACCAGCTCGCCGAACCGTCCCGCGAGTATCACACCGATCGCGACACCATCCTCTGCCGCCAGCGCGCCTTCGGCTACACCGACGAAGATCTCAAACTGATCCTCGCCCCCATGGCCGAAAAAGGCGAAGAGCCCGTCGGCTCCATGGGCACCGATACGCCCCTCGCCTGCCTCTCCGACCGCCCCCAGCCCCTGTTCAACTACTTCAAGCAGTTGTTCGCGCAGGTCACCAATCCGCCCATCGATCCCATCCGCGAAGAGATGGTGATGTCGCTCATCAGCTACATCGGCACCGAGCGCAACATCTTGGAAGAGACCCCGCAGCACTGCCATACCCTCAAGCTGCCGCACCCCATCCTCAGCAACCGCGATCTCGAAAAACTCCGCCGCGTGTCGCACGGCGACTTCCTGGCCACCACGCTCCCCACCCTGTTTCCCGTCGCCGCCGCCAACCCCGCCGGCGGTCCGGCGGACTGCGCCGCCAGCCTGGAGCGCGCCCTCGATTCCCTCTGCCGCCGCGCCTCGTTGGCCATCCAGTCCGGTTACACCCTGCTCATCCTCTCCGACCGCGGCCTCGACCGCGAGTACGCGCCCATCCCCAGCCTGCTGGCCCTTACCGCCGTGCACAACCACCTGGTCCGCGAGAAGACCCGCACCCAGGTCGCCCTCATCATCGAATCCGGCGAGCCGCGCGAAGTCATGCACTTCGCCCTCTTGATCGGTTACGGCGCCAGCGCCGTCAATCCCTACCTCGCGTTCGAAACCCTGTCCCAGCTCCCCGATCCCGCGCAGGCCCAAGCCCACTACATCAAGGCCGTCAACAAAGGCCTGCTGAAGACCTTCTCCAAAATGGGCATCTCCACCCTGCAGAGCTATCGCGGCGCGCAGGTCTTCGAGGCCATCGGGCTCAACAGGGAGCTGGTCGATAAATACTTCACCGGCACCGCATCCCGCATCGAAGGCGTCGGCCTCGACGTCCTGGCGCGCGAAGCCCAGATGAAACACGCGCTGGCCTTCCAGCCCGTCACCCAGCACGATACCGAACTCCCCGTCGGTGGCAATTACCAGTACCGCGTGCGCGGCGAATATCACCTGCTCAACCCGCTGACCATCAGCAAGCTCCAGCACGCCGTCCGCCAGCCGAACCCGCAGACCTTCCAGGAATACACGGACCTGATCGATAACCAGAACCGCCAGCTCTGCACCCTGCGCGGCCTGCTCGAAATCAAAAAGTCCGCGCATCCGGTCCCCCTCGCGGACGTCGAGCCCGCCGCCGAGATCGTGAAGCGATTCGCCACCGGCGCCATGTCCTTCGGCTCCATCTCCGCCGAAGCCCACCAGACCCTCGCCATCGCCATGAACCGGATTGGCGGCAAGTCCAACACCGGCGAAGGCGGCGAGGACGAAGCCCGCTTCCAGCGCGACGCCAACGGCGACTGGCGCCGCAGCGCCATCAAACAGGTCGCCTCCGCCCGCTTCGGCGTCACCGCCCACTACCTGGTCAACGCCGACGAGCTGCAGATCAAAATGGCCCAGGGCGCCAAGCCCGGCGAAGGCGGCCAGCTTCCCGGCCACAAAGTGGACGAGGTGATCGCCCGCGTGCGCCACTCCATCCCCGGCGTGGGCCTCATCTCTCCCCCGCCGCACCACGACATTTATTCCATCGAAGATCTCGCCCAGCTCATCTACGATCTCAAGAACGTCAATCCGCGCGCCCGCATCTCCGTCAAGCTCGTGGCCGAGGTCGGCGTCGGCACCGTGGCCGCGGGCGTCTCCAAAGCCCACGCCGACGTGGTCCTCATCAGCGGCGATTCCGGCGGCACCGGCGCCTCCCCGCTCAGCTCCATCAAACACGCCGGCATCCCCTGGGAATTGGGCCTCGCCGAGACCCAACAAGTCCTGGTCATGAACGACCTGCGCAGCCGCATCCGCGTCCAGACCGACGGCAAGCTGCAAACCGGCCGCGACGTCGCCATCGCCGCTCTGCTCGGCGCCGAGGAGTTCGGCTTCGCCACCACCCCCCTGATCGCCCTGGGCTGCATCATGATGCGAAAGTGCCATCTCAACACCTGCCCCGTGGGCATCGCCACCCAGGACCCCGTGTTGCGCGCCAAATTCCAGGGTCAGCCCGAACACGTCATCAATTTCTTTTTCTTCATCGCCGAACAGGTCCGCCAGTATATGGCGCAGATGGGCTTCCGTACCTTCAACGAAATGGTGGGACGCGTGGACATGCTCGAGGCCCGCCGCGCCGCCGGCCACTGGAAGGCCCGCGGCCTGGACTTCTCCGCCATCCTGCACAGCCCCCAGGTCCCCGCCCGCATCGCCCGCCGCTGCGTTCAGGGCCAGGATCACGGCCTCCAGCAATCGCTCGACTTCAAGCTGATCGACCTCGCCCGCGAAGCCCTCGATCACCGGACCCCCATCCAGATCAAGCTCCCCGTGCGCAACGTCCACCGCACCGTGGGCGCTATGTTGAGCGGCGAGATCGCCCGCCGCTACGGTTCCGCCGGCCTGCCCGATAACACCATCCGCTTCGATCTCACCGGCTCGGCCGGCCAGAGCTTCGGCGCCTTCCTGGCCAAAGGCGTCACCCTCACCCTCGAAGGCGATGCCAACGACTACGCCGGCAAAGGACTCTCCGGCGGCCGCCTGGCCGTCTTCCCCCCGCGCGACTCCACCTTCCTGCCCGAAGAGAATATCCTGATCGGAAACGTGGCCCTCTACGGCGCCACCGGCGGCGAGGCCTACTTCAACGGCATGGCCGGCGAGCGCTTCGCCGTCCGCAACTCCGGCGCCACCGCGGTCGTCGAAGGCTTGGGCGACCACGGCTGCGAATACATGACCAAAGGTCTGGTCGTCGTCCTCGGCAAAACCGGGCGCAACTTCGCCGCCGGTATGAGCGGCGGCATTGCCTATGTCCTCGATGAAGCCGGCGACTTTGCCGAGAAGCGCTGCAACCCCGCCAGCGTGGACCTGGAACCCGTCGGCGGCGATAGCGCCCTCCTGCGCTCCCTGATCGCCAATCACGTCGCCCACACCGCCAGTCCCCGCGGCAAATGGATTCTGGAAAACTGGGATGCCATGCTGCCCCGCTTCGTCAAGGTCTTCCCCCACGAATACAAACGGGTGCTGCACGGGGCGCCCCCGGCCCGCTCCGCGGAGGTGGTCCGTGGGTAAGGCCACCGGCTTCCTCGAATACCCGCGCGAAGTGCCCGCGCGCCGTCCGCCCGCCGAGCGCATCCATGACTGGTTCGAAATCTACCAGCCCTTCCCCGAGGAAAAGATCCGCGCTCAGGGCGCCCGCTGCATGGACTGCGGAGTCCCCTTCTGCCACACCGGTTGCCCGCTCACCAACATCATTCCCGACTGGAACGATCTGGTTTACCGCGGCCGCTGGCAGGACGCCATACGCGTCCTGCACGCCACCAACAACTTTCCCGAATTCACCGGCCGCATCTGTCCCGCGCCCTGCGAGGCCGCCTGCGTCCTCGGCATCAACGAACCGCCCGTCACTATCAAGCAGATTGAAAAGACCATCGTGGACCGTGCCTTCGACGAAGGCTGGATCCGCCCCGAGCCCCCCGAAACATTAACCGGCAAACGTGTCGCCATCGTCGGCTCCGGACCCGCCGGCCTGGCCGCCGCCCAGCAGCTCCGCCGCGCCGGCCACGCCGTTACCGTCTTCGAAAAAAACGACAAGATCGGCGGCCTGCTGCGCTACGGCATCCCCAATTTCAAGCTCGAAAAACAGTACGTCGATCGCCGCCTCGACCAGATGCGCGCCGAAGGCGTGGAGTTCGTCCCCAACGCCCACATCGGCCATGACGTGCCCGTAGCAGACCTGCGCCGCGATTACGACGCCATCCTGCTTTCCGGCGGCGCCGAGCACCCCCGCGACCTCCCCGTCCCCGGCCGCGAGCTGCATGGCATCCACTTCGCCATGGAATTTCTGGGCCGCGCCTCCACCGTCACCGCGGCCGGCAAGCGCGTCGTCATCATCGGCGGCGGCGACACCGGCGCCGACTGCCTGGGCACCAGCCACCGCCAGAAAGCCGTGTCCGTCCACCAGTTCGAGCTGCTGGCCAAGCCGCCCCTGGAGCGCGCCTCCTCCACCCCCTGGCCCCTCTGGCCCATGCAGCTTCGCACCGAAAGCTCCCACGAGGAAGGCGGCATCCGCGAATGGCGCGTCTCCACCACCGCCTTCACCGGCGACGGGCACGGCAACCTGAAACAGCTCCACGCCACCCGCCTCGACACCAACGAAGCCTTCACCATGGACGCTGACTTGGTCCTGCTGGCCATGGGTTTCCTCGGCCCGGTGAAGGCAGGACTCCTGGACACTCTGGGGGTGAAGCTGGACCAGCGCGGCAACGTCCAGACAGACGGCTACATGACCGGCATCCCCGGCATCTTCGCCGCCGGCGACATGCGCCGCGGCCAGTCCCTGGTGGTCTGGGCCATCGCCGAAGGCCGCCAGGCCGCCGCCGCCATCGACCGCTACTTGATGGGGCGCCGGCTATAGCCCGCGGACTTCCTCCCGCGTTCCGGCGGACGTCAAGGACTGACGACGATATTCGGCGTGTTGCTCGGGGAGTTGCCGATCGTCACCTGCACCGGATAGGTTCCTGCCCCAAGTTGAGGTACCTGCGCGTTGATCTGTAACAGTCCCACAAATCCCGGGGTCAGGCCCGAAAAGAGCACACCGGCGGCAACCCCGCCGATCGTGACAGTGGCCCGCTGAACGGTGTGTGATAGTGGCGCTTCAGGCGCCGGGGTTCCGGCCGGTACGGCGTTGTCTAACTCGCCGCCGCCCGTCGCGTAAATAGTTATGTAGCTGCCGGCTTTCGCCGGATTGCCCGGTCCGTTCAGTGAGTAGTCCTGGTTCTGCACCACCGCGAATGTCGAGTTGTAGACAAAAATGCCCGGCGCGGCGCTCGCTACGGGGACCTCCACCGAATTACTCGCTACCCCACCTGTGCTTACGGACAGGACAGCAGTCTCGGCAGGGATCCCGTACGGCACCTGAAAGTTGATCTGCCCATTGTCGAGGTACAGCAGGGGAACGATAATGCCGTTCACAGCCACCGCGACGTTGTCTAGCTGGATGGGAAGGGGTGTTTCCGATGCACTGACGACACCGGAAGGATGGAGACTGGTCCCAAAGACTGTCGCAAGTTCGCCCGGCACAAGGACGGACGCAAAGCTGGCCGCATTCACAACGCCCTGGCTCGTGATCTGGGGCTGACCCGAAAACACCGGTGACATATCCCGAATCATCATGGACGCGACGTAGCTATTTCCCGCCTGCGTTAGATGCGTCCCATCTGTTGAGATATATTCAGGTGCGTCTCCGCTGTTCGCAACATTGTAAGTGCCGGTTATCCATTGTTCCGCCAGCGGATCGATGAAATGAACGTTATATGGGGCCGAGCCATTCTTGATCGCGTCGCGTTCGGGAAGTTTGCTGACGTTCTGGGCCCCGCTGACCGACTGCGGGCCTATCACGAACACCGTCGCTTGCGGCAGGGCGGCGCGTAGTGCGGAGTAGAAGGAATCGACCGCCGCCTGCAGCGGTTCCGGGGTGGACGGATCGTTGCCACCTCCATACACGACCACAATGTCAGGGTTCTGGGACACGATCTCGGAAATCCTTTGGCCGAAAGTCTTGTTCCACGTGCCTCCGGCCAGATATCCGGTTCCGCCCGCCGGCTCGTTAACCCAGTTCCAGTTAAAGTAATCGCCGACATATGCGAAGTAGCCGACCGAGAGCACCGGTCCGGCAGGAATGGTATACGAGTCGCCGAAAAACACCGCCTTCAGTTGCCTCAGAACAGCAGATGCCATCAGGTTACCCTGCGGAAGTAGGACGAGGCCTCCAAATAAGTAAGTGTCGTGCACTTCAAGGTGGAAATGACGTTCACCGCCTTGTGCGAAGTGCAGCTTCGTAAACTGCGCGACGAATTGGTTTACTGGTTGCTGGGGATCGGAGACATACTGCTGTTGAAGCCACACACCGTTCACGGCCAGCCGCCAATCCGAAGGCGAACTCGATAAGAGGTTTACAATCTCGAGATCCTCCGAATCCGAATTGAAGTCTACATGCCAGGTACTTGGGTCAGGAGACGGGCCAAAGCACCTCAAGTACAGGCTGGAAGGCTTATATTGACTGGCGGAATGGCAGTTACCCCCGCCGTAAGAAAAGCGAGTGTCTGTCCAATCTATAGAGGGCGTGCTCTGGCCGGAAATGCTCGACGTTCCGAGCGTCGTGGTTATCACCGGCGAGGGATTACCAGCAAGACACCTAATAGCAAATACACTGATAAGTGACACAACCAGTGCCCATCGGAAACTGGAGTAGATCATAAGCAACTTCGCGACGATGATTCTCGCATGTCATCGGTAGATTAGCCAGTATTAACCATCGTTAACTGCAGGCCCTGTCCCCTCCTCCAGCGCAGTCCCGTCAACGCGTCGTCGTTCTGCTGGCCATGGGCTTCCTCGGCCCGGTGAAGGCAGGACTCCTGGACACTCTGGGGGTGAAGTTGGACCAGCGCGGCAACGTCCAGACAGACGGCTACATGACCGGCATCCCCGGTATCTTTCGCCGCCGCCGCCATCGACCGCTATTTGATGGGGCGCCGGCTTTAGCCCGCGGACTTCCCGCCGGATGGATTGCCGCCTGGATCTCTGCCGTGCTCTGCGGCGGACCCTACACCACCCGGTCCATCTCCAGAAACTCCTGCACGTGCGGGTGCTCCGACTTCACCAGGTCCGCCGGCGGCCCGAAGAAGATCACCTTGCCCTCGAACAGAAACACTACCTGGTCCGCCACCTTGTACATCAGGTCCAGATCGTGCGTCACCACGATCGACGTCAGCTTGAGCTGCCGCTTCAGCCGCAGCATCAGATCGCTCAAATGGTCCGACATCAGCGGGTCCACCATGGTGGTCGGCTCGTCGTACAGCACACACTGCGGCTGCGCCGCCAGCGCCCGCGCGATCGCCACCGCCCGCTTGTACCCCATCGACAGGTCCGCCGGATGCGCGTCCCGGGCTTCCGGAATGTCCACCATGCGCAACAGGCCGTCCACCACGTCTTCCTTGTTCTGCTCGTTGTAGTCCTCGCGCAGTTCCATCGAAAACAGGACGTTCTCCGCCACCGTCAGCGAATCGAACAGCGCCCCGGACTGAAACACCATGGTCACCTTCCGCCGGATCCGCCGCAGGTCGGCCTCCGCAAAGTCCGTGATGTCTTCGTGCGCCACGATCACCCGCCCCTCGTCCGGCTTCAGAAAACCCATGATGTGCGAAAGCGTTACGGACTTGCCCACGCCGCTGCGCCCGATGATCGCCACCGTCTGGCCCGCGTCCACGTGAAAGTTGCTGTCGACTAAAACCGGCTTGTCGAACGTCTTATATACGTGGCGGAACTCGATGTAGTGCGGATAGTGTTCACTGGGCGTCATGACAGGCCCATTCCTCGGGGGTGTTGAGATTTTCGAAACAGGCGGGATCGTCCACTTTTCGGATGCGTACGTCCAGGCCGGCCAGCGCGCCGCTCACCCGCCGCACGCCCGCGTCGAGCGCTGTCTCCAGCGCCGTCCGGCAGCGCCGGTGATATACCGCGCACAACGGCTCCCACCTTCCGGAAGGACCCGCGGGCACCAGCGCGTCCGCGCCGTATCCTTCGGCCAGCTCCAGCAGCTCCGCCAGGAACCCGGACGCCAGCGCCGGCATATCGCAGGCCGTCACCAGGTTCCAGTCCGCCGCCGTGTAGCTCAACGCCGACGCGATGCCGCCCAGCGGCCCCAGGCCCGGACGGCGGTCCGGCAGCACCGGGTATCCCAGGTGTCCGTATTTTTCGGGATCGCCGATCAGGCGCACCGATCCGGCCGCGGCTTCCACCAGCGCCGCGACATGGCTTACCAGCGCGCCGCCGCGATACGGCAGCAATGCCTTGTCCCGGCCCATGCGGGAGCTTGTCCCTCCGGCCAGCACGAACCCGGCTCGTCCCACACGGAAATGATACCATTGAGATTAATAGCCGCTGGCCGAGAGGACTGAAACACGACCTTGCGAAAATGTTTTATAATCGGCTGGATGTGTAGCGCGGCGGCGATTGCCCTGCAAGCCGATGGCGGAGCCGTGTCGGTGGTCCGCACCGACCCGCGTACCGGCCGCCTCATACGCACGGTGGTCCGTTCCCATCCCGCCCCGGTGCGCGTGGCCTCACCCCGGTTGAAAGATACCGTGGACCGCATCGCCCAACAGAATCAGCTTCCTCCCAATCTCGTTCATTCCGTCATTCAAGTCGAAAGTAACTACGATCCGAACGCGGTCTCCTCTAAAGGCGCGCTGGGCCTCATGCAACTGGTCCCCTCCACCGCCCGCCGCTTCGGCGTATCCAACGCCTTCGATCCGGCGGACAATATTCAGGGGGGCGCCCGCTATCTGAAGTATCTGTTGCAGCTTTACCATGGCGACGAATCCCTGGCCCTGGCCGCTTATAACGCCGGCGAAGGCGCCGTGGCGCGCTACGGCGGCATTCCGCCATTCCCCGAAACCCGGGACTACGTCTCCAAAGTGCGCCGGCGCCAGAACGACGCGCCCCCCGAAACCGGTAAGACCCCTGCTGCCGTCCAACCCAACGATGCGCCGCCCGCGGATGCCGCCCCGGCCGTGGTGTACAACCCCATCCGCGAGGTGAAGGACGCCTACGGCAGGATCCGTTACGTCTCGCAATGAAGGCCGTATGATACGGATGATCATCCCGCTGCTGGTTCTGGTGGGCGCTGGTCTGCAAGCCGAATCGCGCGCGGATGAGTTGCGCCAGGTCACTGCCGTCCGGCTTTGGCCCAGCCGCGAAGCCACCCGGGTGGTCATCGAAGTCAGCGGCCCGTTCGACTTCCATGCCGAGCGCGCCCACGACCCGGAGCGCATCTTCTTCGATATCTTCCGCTCCCGGCCGCATATCGACGGCCGCCGCTACTACTCCAAGCCCTTCGACGACCAGCTCGTCAAGAAGATCCGCGTGGCCGAAACGCTGGTCGGCGTCACCCGGGTCGTCCTCGATCTGCAAAGCAAGGCGGACTACACCGCCACCCAGCTTTCCAACCCCGACCGCCTGATCGTGGAAGTGCGCCCCAAGGGCGAAGCTCTGCCGGCCCCCACGTCCGCTCCCGTCGAGACCAAGGCTGCGCCGCCGCCCCCCGCGCTGCCTTCTTCGCCGCCGTCCCTGGCCGCGCCGCCTCCCGCCATCGCCCAAACCCGTGTCCCCGCCGCTGAACCTCGCATCCCCACCGCCGAATCGCGCGCCTCGGCCGGAACGCGCGCCGAACCCGGCCGCGCCGCCAAAATGCCCAGCAGCGGCGCCGATTCGCTCACCCGCGCCCTGGGGCTGAAGATCCGGCGCGTGGTCCTCGATCCCGGCCACGGCGGCCACGACGATGGCACCTCCGGTCCCGGCGGGTTGCTCGAGAAAGACCTGGTCCTGGATGTGTCGCTGCGCCTGGGCAAGCTCATCGAGTCGCGCATGGGCAGTGAGGTCATCTACACGCGCACCGATGACACCTTCGTTCCCCTGGAAGGCCGCACCGCCCTGGCCAACGAAAAGAAGGCCGACCTGTTTCTCTCCATCCACGCCAACTCTTCGCCCTACCCCCGCATCGGCGGCGTGGAGACGTATTATCTGAACCTCACCAACGCCAGGGACGCGCTGGCGCTCGCCGCGCGCGAGAATGCCTCCTCGAACAGTTCCATCTCCGAGCTGCCCGATCTGCTGCCTAAAATCGCCATGCAGGATAAGGTCGAAGAGTCCAAGGAATTCGCCGGCCGCATTCAGGCCGCCCTGTTTCCTTTCGCCGCCCGCTACGACCCCGGCATCAAGAACCGCGGCATCAAGAAGGCCCCTTTCGTGGTCCTGATCGGCGCCAAGATGCCTTCCGTGCTGGTGGAGATCGGCTTCCTCAGCGACCCCAAGGAAGAGAACCTGCTCAAGCGGTCCGAGCATCGCCAGCGCCTGGCCGAGGCCCTCTATCGCGGCGTATCCCGCTACGCCCAAAGCCTGAGCCATTTCGAAGTCGCCCAGGCCTCCGGCCGCCTGAAGAACTGAGCCCCCGCCGCATGCGCGTCCTGGCGTTCCGGCACTCGCCTTCGGAAGGCATCGGCTCTATCGCGGACGTTCTGGCTGCCCGCCGGATCCGCTGCCAGAACGTCGATCTGTATCTCGATCCCGGCGCCCCTTTCAGCCTGGAAGGAGCCGCCGGCCTCATCCTGATGGGCGGCCCTATGTCGGTCAACGACGATCTGCCCTGGATTCCGCGCGAGCTGGCCGCCATCCGCGAGGCCGTGTCCCGCGGCGTCCCCGTGCTGGGCATCTGCCTGGGCTCCCAGTTGATCGCCAAAGCCCTGGGCGCGCCGGTCTATCGCAACCCGGTCAAGGAAATCGGCTGGTCGCCCGTGCGCTGGACGCCGGCCGCTCGAACCGACGCCTTGTTCGCCGGTCTGGAGGGCTCCCAGATGGTGTTCCAGTGGCACGGCGAAACCTTCGACCTGCCGCCCGGCGCCGAGCTGTTGGCCGAATCCGCGGCCTGCCGCCATCAGGCGTTTCGCGCCGGCGCCAATATCTACGCCCTCCAGTTCCACCTCGAAGTGACCCCCGCCATCATCGCCGATTGGCTCTGCCTGGACGCGGCTTGCGGCGATGCCCGTGAAGCCCTCGCGCCCGTCGACCCGTCCGCGCATGCCTCCCGCGTTGCCGAGGTCGCCGCCACGGTCTTCGGCCGTTGGTGCGGCTTGCTACTCTGAAGATGCATGGACGAGCATGGAGGCGCCGCCGGCAAAGGTCCGCGCTGCCCTGCCTGCGGCTGGACCGATGTGCGCCGCTCCGCGCCCCACAGCTTCCTCGATCTGCTCGTGCGCATCGTCGGCCTGGTGCCTTATCGCTGCCGCAGTTGCGGACTGCGGTTTCACCGCGCCCGCCAGCACTTCCCCCATCCCGGCGACCGCTTCGAACCGCAGGCTTGACCGCCCGTTCCTGCTAACCTAACACCATGTCCGCCGCTGCCTCCGACATCGTCCTCCGCGCCGAAAAGCTCTCCAAAGTCTACCGCTCCGGCAAGGCCGACCTGGTGATTTTCGATCGACTGGACCTCTGCGTGCACCGCGGCGAAATGCTCGCCCTGGTGGGTGAATCCGGCGTGGGCAAGTCCACTTTGTTGCATTTGTTGGGCGGTCTGGACAGGCCCACGAGCGGTACGATATACTACGGTTCGATAGACATTTCACAGCTCGCGGATTCGGAGCTAGCCGGTTTTCGGAATCGTGAAATTGGGTTCGTCTGGCAGATTCACTACCTGTTGCCGGAGTTTACGGCGCTCGAAAATGTGATGATGCCGTTGCTGATCCGGGGGGTGCCGCACGGTGAGGCGGCAACGGATTCGCTAGCGAGGTTGGATGAAGTCGGGCTTCAGGCGCGCGCCACGCATCGCGCGGGGGAACTATCCGGAGGAGAGCAACAGCGCGTCGTGCTCGCGCGGGCTCTGGTCGGCCATCCTTCCGTCCTGCTGGCCGACGAACCAACCGGAAACCTCGACTTCAGGACCGGCGAGATGATCTTCGACCTTCTGGCGCGCCTGCATCGTTCCCACACGCTCACTTCGGTCCTGGTCACTCACAATCTCTCCTTCGCCAGAAGATGCGACCGCATGCTGATGATGGAGGGCGGAACGCTGGTCGCGCTTTCCGGTAATGCCGCGCATCCGCAGTCCGATGGATAGTATCTTTAGTATTAGGGGGCGTCACGGTCATGTTTGAACGTTATACGGAAAAGGCCCGCCGGGTAATCTTTTTCGCCCGTTACGAGGCCAGTCAGTTCGGCAGTCCTTATATTGAGACGGAGCACCTTCTGCTGGGCCTGCTGCGGGAGGATAAGGCCCTGGCCAACCGGTTCCTGCGCTCGCATGCCGCTGTCGAATCGATCCGCAAACAGATCGAAGGCCACACCCAGATTCGCGAGAAAGTGTCCACCTCCGTCGATCTGCCCCTGAGCCACGAGTGCAAGCGCGTGCTGGCCTACGGCGCCGAGGAGGCCGAGCGGCTCAATCACAAGCACATCGGCACCGAGCATCTGCTGCTGGGCCTGCTGCGCGAAGAGAAGTGCTTCGCCGCCGAGATCCTCCACGAGCGCGGCCTGCGCCTCTCCACCATTCGCGAAGAGCTGGCCCGTTCCCAGTCGGAGAAGGTGGCCTCCAACCGTCCGAAGGAAAGCTCGCTGCTGGCCGAATTCAGCCGGGACCTGACGCAGGCCGCCATGGACAGCTCGCTCGATCCGCTCATCGGCCGCGACTACGAATTGGAGCGCGTAGTCCAGATTCTGTGCCGCCGCACCAAGAACAACCCGGTGCTGATCGGCGAGCCGGGTGTCGGCAAAACGGCGATCGTGGAAGGCCTCGCGCAGCGCATCGCCGAAGGCGACGTGCCCTCCTTTCTCGCCGACAAGCGCATCCTGGCCTTGGATCTCTCGCTGATCGTGGCGGGCACCAAGTATCGCGGCCAGTTCGAGGAACGCCTCAAGACCATCATGAAGGAGCTGATGGAGAATCAGAACGCCATCATCTTCATCGACGAGCTGCATACCCTGGTCGGCGCGGGGTCCGCGGAAGGCTCGCTGGATGCCGCCAATATCCTGAAGCCGGCCCTCTCGCGTGGCGAGATCCAGTGCATTGGCGCCACCACGCCGGGTGAGTATCGCAAGTCGATTGAGAAGGACCGCTCGCTCGAGCGCCGCTTCCAGTCCGTGAAAGTCCCGGCGCCGAACGAAACCGATGCCGTCAAGATTCTGAACGGTGTAAAGGATCGCTACGAGAAATTCCACGCGGTCACCTACACCGAAGACGCTATCAATTTCGCGGTGAGCCACTCCAACCGCTACATCCCGGATCGCTTCCTGCCCGATAA
>DATJYO010000069.1:0-67960 GCA_035499555.1 Bryobacteraceae bacterium | reverse complement strand
CCGAGTCGCGGACAACACCGCCCAAGGGCCGAAACCCGGAGGAGCTGAAGCTGTACAGCAGCGACTCATGGCCGGTGCTGTCGAGCTTAAACACGGAGCCCAGGTTCGAGGCGCCGCCGCTGGAGGTGGTCCCGTAGAAATTGCCGGCCGAGTCGCGGATGACGCCGCCGTAAGGAGCGGCGCCGTCGGCAGGAAAACCGGTAAAGCTGTATAGTACCGTCTCCTTGCCGGACGGACTCACCTTGTACACCACGCCCAAGCCCGCCGTGCCGCCGGCCAGCGTGGTGCCGTAGATGTTGCCCGCCGCATCCAGCGATACGCCGGCATAGGGCCGGCCGCCGTCGGCGCCGCCGGTAAAGCTGTATAGCACGGTCTCTTTGCCGGAGGCGCTCAAGCGGAAGACAGCGCCCTGTCCCGCCGAGCCGCCGGACGAAGTCGTGCCGTAGATGTTGCCCGCGGCATCGCGGAAAACGCCAGCTTGCGGCTGACCGCCATCGGACCCGCCGGTGAAAGTGTAGAGGACCGTTTCGACGCCGCCGGTATCCACTTTGTAGACCACGCCGGCATTGGACGTGCCGCCACTGGTGGTCGTGCCATAGAGGTTGCCGGACGAATCGCGGACCACGCTGGTGCGCGGGCTGGCGCCATTGGGAAGATAGGCGAAGTTGTGCAACACGGTCTCGCCGGCCTGGACTGACGCGAGCGCAGCCAATCCGCATACGGACAACCGGAACATTCTCATAAAAGTATCTGCGGATTGTAGCGCTGTGCCGGCGAGCGGATCAAGCCAGGCGTGGGCGGTACCGTTTGGCCTTACACGGCCAGCCGGATGACCCGCTTCTGTATGGCGTACTGCACCAACTGTGCCTTGTTGTGGATGTCCAGTTTGCGCATCAGGTTGAACTTGTGCGCCTCGACGGTCTTGGGGCTCAAGTTGAGGGCGTTGGCGATTTCCTTTACGGAATTGCCTTCCGCCAGGAATTTGAGGATCTCGGCTTCGCGCCGTGTCAGGGTGTTGAATCGGGTCACACGGGGCTGAGCGTGCATGCGGCTGCGAAAATCATCCACCAGGTGCGCCAGCATACGCGAGCTGAGATAGCTGCCGCCGCGGTGGACCTCGCCAATGGCGGTGACCAACTGATCCGCGGGTGTGTCTTTCAGGACGTAGCCGCTGGCACCGGCTTCCACGCTCTCTGCCAGGTAGTCATCGTCGTCGTACATAGTCAGGAACAGTACCTTGGTCTCCGGCCGGTTCCGGCGGATCTGGCGGGTGGCTTCGAAGCTGCTCAGGCCGGGCATGTTCACGTCCATGAGGACCACGTCGGGCCGCAACTCGGCTACGCGAGGAACGGCCTCGGCGGCGTTGCATGCCTCGCCGACCACTTCCAGATGCGGTTCGGCGGAGAGCAGGGTCTTGATGCCCTGCCGGAACAGGGTGTGATCATCCGTGAGGAAGGTGCGAATTGCCATGCTGGTGCTCGTCTCCGGAGCCGGGACTCCCGGATGGACCGGCAATCGGCAGTCGCATGGCGATAGCCGCTCCCTTTCCGGGACTGCTGCGGATCACCAGACGGCCGCCCAGGAGCGCGACGCGTTCGCGCATGCCTTTCAAACCGAAAGACTTCGGCTGAGCCACCGCGGAGTCCACATCGAATCCGACGCCGTCATCCTCGATGTTCAGCTCCACTAGTTTATCGGTCGCTCGCAGTGAAAGGTTTACGTGAGAAGCCTGAGCGTGTTTGGCGATATTCTGGTAGCACTCCTGGACCACACGGTAGATGGCACTCTCGGCGCCGTGCGGCAGAGGGGTGCGGTATCCGCTTAGCCGCAGCTTCAGCTTGAAGGGATACAGCTTGCGGAAACGCGCGCTGAGATGGCGGATAGCGGCGGGCAATCCCAGGTCTTCGACCGCGGACGGATTCAGGGCCGCGATGATGCGGCGGACTTCATCGATAATGCGCTCGGTCACCGCGCGCGCCTCGGCCAGCCGGGACCGTAGGTCCGGGGGCACGGTCTTCTCGAGCATTTCGAGTTGCAGGCGCAGGCACAGCATCGACTGGCCGGCCTCATCGTGTATCTCGCGGCCGATGCGGCGGCGCTCTTCGTCTTCGGCTTGCATGAGGTGGCCGGCGAGCCCGCGGATCTGTTCCTCGCTGGCCGCCAGATCCTCGATCAGGCGCGCCCGCTCGGCCGCTTTGAGGCATCGCTCGGCAAAGGCGCGCAGCAGGTCCAACTCCCGGGGCAGCCAGCGGTAGGGGCGGGAAAAGCCGAACTGGATCAAGCCGGCGAGGCGCACCCCCGAGAAGTACGGGATAGACCAGAACGATTGATAGGCGCCGTGCAGGGTGCGGTCGAGGATCAGTTCCTGCTCGTCTCCGCGCACGATATAGCGCGGACGCGCGAGCCGTTTCAGCACCGGCTTGACCAAGGGTGGCGGCGCGGAGAGCGGAATCAGACGCCCGGCCTGAGCATGGAAGGCGCGGGTGAGGATCACGATGAAACGCCGCAGCAGATCGTCGAGTCCGGTGGCGTCCAACTCGGCGCGCACCAAGCCGTAAAAAGCCTGCGTTTCCGCCTCGCGGACCTGGTAGTACGCGTGGTGGACGGCCAGCAGGGTGCGGAAATGGAGTTCCTGGCGGGCGGAGTCCACCTCTTGCCCGCCGCGCGCCGCAGGTCCCGCCAACAGTTGTCCGGCCCGGCGCTCGTACTCGCGCAGGGCGTCCACGACGGCGCCGGGCGCTACGTTCAGCTTGGCCAGACGCCGGCTGTTGTAAGCCACCTGCTCGTAGAAATCGGCGGGCTGACGGCCGGCCAGGATCATACGCGCGGCGGCACCGGGGACGATCAGGGCCAGGGATCTGATCTGGCGCGAATCGACCCGCCCGCCGCCGGGCGCGGATTTCCAGTAGCGATGGAGAGAAGCATCCAGCCGCTTCAAATGCGGCGCGAGGAGCCGGGAAAGGCACTCCAAGCCCGCATCTGAAGCGGCCGCGATGTCTTCCGCCAGACCTGGGGGTGCCAATCGAGAAGGTGGCGGAAGCCCGCCGATCTTCTCAATCGGTCAAAGCCGGCTCACGTGTCAAACGACGGCCGCCTCGACCAGGTCAGGACTGGTCAACACGCCCTGTACCTGCTCCTGCGGAGCCCACGCCGTTCCGTCGAAATGCGAGAAGAAGATGCGCTCGTCGCCCAGCATGCCCTTCCATGCGGCGAAGAGCGCGGGGCCGAACACGGCGGCGCCGGGGCCGACGCTGCCGGCGACGCCGGAGATCATCTTCTGCGGCGCCCACGCGCCGGCATCCAGGTGCGAATACCACAAGCGCTGGTCGCCCAGGGCACCCTTCCACAACGCGTACAGCATATTGTTGAAGACTGTCAGGGAGGGTCCTTCGCTGCTGCCGATGCCCGCGATCTTCTGCTGCGGCGCCCAGCCGGCGCCGGTATGGTAAGACCAGTAGACGCCCTGGTCGCCGTACCAGCCCTTCCAGGCCATGTACAACATGTTGTGACAGACGGCCAGAGCCGGACCCACGCTGGTGGCCACACCCGGCACGAACCTTTGCCGCGCCCAGCGCGAACCGTCAAAAGTGGTCCAGAAGATGCGCTGGTCGCCCATAACGCCTTTCCATGCCATGTAGAGACGGTTGTTGAACACCGCCAACCGCGGACCGGTGCTGGTGCTCACGCCGGGGACCTGCCGTTGATGAGCCCAGTGCGTGCCGTCGAAGGCGGTCCAGAAGATACGCTCATCGCCCAGCACGCCCTTCCACGCCATGCACAGACGATTGTGGAATACGGCAAGGGCCACGCCCGTGCTGGAGCCGATACCCGGGACCTCCTGCTGGGGCGCCCAGTGCAGTCCGTCGAAGAAGCTGTAGAAGACCCGGTCGTCACGCTCCATGCCTTTCCAGACCATGTACAGCTTGTTATTGAATACCGCCAGGGCGGGCGGCAGGCCGACGCCGCGAAGTGCTGTCAGCAAGGCGACGCCGTTCACACCGCCCAATCCCGTGCAGGCGTCCCAGCCGGCGATGGCCGGGTACCCCGGCGCGCCGCCGCGGGTGTTGTTGACGTTATCGGCGATGTCTCGATACACGTACGGACCCTGGAAGGCATAGAGATTCGGATTCAGGTAGCCGACGGGCTCGCCGAGGTCGGCGTTCAGCAGCGCGACCAGAGCGGCATAGAGAGGAGCCGTGGCGCTGGTGCCGCCGATGGGACCGGTGGGCCGGCCGCCCAGAATCAGGTCATAGCCGCTCAACTGCGAGGCATTGCCCGCGATATCGGGAATGGCGCGGCCGGCGTGTCCATCGTTGGCGGACGTGGGGATGTTCGCCCAATCCTGCCAGATGGGCTTAGGGAAGTAGTCGCTGACGCCGCCGGCGGTCAACCAGTCGCTATCGTCTCTCCAGGTGTTCTCCTGGAAGGAAGCCCCGGAGACATTGGAGATGACGGTGCCGCCGCACGCGGTCACATAGGGATCCGATGCCGGATACAGAACGTGCGCCTTCCGGTCGCCGATCCCGCAGTCCGAGCCATGATCGCCGGATGCCGCCAGGACGGTTACACCGAGCAGGGCAGCTTCCCAGAACTTCTGGTTCACCGCCTGCAGCGCGGCATCGGTCCAGGTGAAACCGAGCGCGGTCTGGTGCTCCGGCCAGCCCCAACTGATCGAGATGACCGAAGGCCGGTTGTTCACATCGTGGATGGCCGCGGAGACGATATCCAGCCACCCTTGCTCTGTCCACGGCGCAAAGTAGACTACGATCTTGGCGCCGGGCGCGGCCCCGGCGGCCACGTCGATGTCGAGTATCACCTCACCGTCCGCGTCACTCATTCCCGGCGCGTTGGTCTGGCCATCGACCCCCACCCAGGTCACTGACGGAGCCGGCAGGTGCAGTTGGTTGAAGTACGCCTGAATGTCACTCAGGCGATATCCTCCGTCGAACTCGAATAAGCCGATGGTTTGCCCATTGGCGTTGGTTGCGGGGAACTGGTATAACCCGGCCACTTCCGGCGGGGTCAGCGGTACGGCGGCCTGGGCCGCGGCGGCCTGGGTCAAGGCTTCTTTGGCGCGGGGAACGCGCATGATCTGGGGCTCGGCCATCTTCCGGTTATCGAGTCCGAAGACACCTTCCACGATCGGGGCGAGGTCTTCCGGCACGTGAACGTGACCTTCGCGGCCGCGGTAAGCGCCTTTCTCGGACTCATAGCGCCCCAGTTCGACGGCGAAAGCGCGTCCCATCTGCTCGGCGGTGCCCGAGAGAACGACGCTGCGCTTGGGAATGCTGGCTTCCACAACGGTCAGGCCCTGTTTGGCGCCGAACGCGGCTATTTTATCCAGGTCCTCCTGAGAGGCGCCGTAATGTTCGGCGAATTCTTCGCGGGACAGGAAACGGCGCTCCCCGGCGGGCGTCGTCGATCGGTCGGTGGGATCGGGAAGGGGCGGTGCATCCGGGCGCCGCCGCACCGAAATGGTGACGGTGAGTTTTTCTTTCGGGTCAGCCGGTCCGATCATGCGCGCGCCAGCCACTGGCTTTCGTTCGCTGTTGTCGAGACGCCGGTAACCTGTGGGTATTTTCGTCATAGGTCCTCCATAACATCAGGAAAAACTTCTACAAACGACTGAAAATGGAAAGTCCGAACGATCCGCGATTTTCCATTTAGCCTTCCGGGCCGCACCGATTATACATCTGGATTTTTACTATATACAGACCTTTTTTCCCTTATTAGCAGAATATCAGTGACATTTCACACATCGGGCAGGCAGTGGCTTAGCAACAGTAAGTCGCACATAGGATCGGAACACCGATCGCAAGTCAGGCAGGGTAACTCGACTCAGCAGCCGAGCTGTCAGTGACGGACCGACACGCCGCTTTGTAACAGCTTGACGATATCATTGAAGCCGTTGTCGGCGGCGCCTTTTAGAGCGGTATCGCCGGCGGTGTTGCGCAAATTCACATCCGCGCCGCGCGCAAGCAGGAGTTCCACCACATCCCGGCGGCCCCAGGAAGCCGCTTCGTAGAGCGGCGTGGCGCCGGACGTATCGCGCGCGTTGATATCCGCGCCATGGTCGAGGAGCAGCGCGGCGACCTCCTTGTGCCCGCTCAACGCCGCATCGTGCAGCGGCGTGGCGCCGGCGCTGTTGCGTTCGTCGACACGCGCGCCGTGCTCCAGCAGAATGCGGGCGATCCCGGTGTAGCCTTTCAACGCGGCGTCGCCCAGGGGGGCGGATCCCTCCGGACCGCGCGCATTCACGTCGGCGCCTTTGGCAGCCAGCAGCTCGACCATGTCCGCCTGGCCCTTCAACACGGCTTCGCAAAGCAGTCCCGAGCCCGGCCGGCTCTTCTTGCCCAGGCTGACGCCGTGGGCCATCAGCGTCTCGATAACCGCGGTATGCGCGAATCGCGAGGCATTTTCCAATGGTGAAGCACCCGCGTTATCCTGCGTGCCAGGGTCGGCGCCCCGCTCCAGCAGCAGCTTCACCACGTCCGCATGACCCTTGATGGCGGCTTCGTTGAGCGGCGTTGCGCCGGTCTCCCGGTTGCGCGCTTCGATGTGCGCGCCTTTATCGAGAAGCAGGCGGACGAGGCCGGCATAGCCTTTCCAGGCGGCTTCGTCGAGCGCGGCCGATCCGGACCGGTCCCGGGTGTTGACGTCCGCGCCGTGCGCCAGAAGGAGGGCGGCCATTTCTTCGTAGCCGCGGGTAGCGGCCAGCAACAGCGCCGTGGATCCGGAGCGATCGGGAGCATCCACGTCCGCGCCATGGGCCAGCAGCAACTCCGCGACGCCGCGGTGATCTTTAATCACGGCATAGGCCAGCGGCGTGGAACCGGCCTCCAGATGGCGGGCGTTGACGTCGGCACCGCGGGCGATCAGGAGGGCGGCGATCTCGACGTTCCCGGTCCAGGCGGCGTCGTGCAGTGGCGTAGCGCCCAGTGTGTCGCGGGTGTTGGCGTCCACGCCGGCAGCCAGCAGCGTCCGGACCTGTTCCAGGTTGCCGTCCGTCACCGCCTGGTGCAGGTCGGCCGCCGGCAACCCGGCCGCGGCCAGCAGCAGCCAGGCGGCGAGGCGGCCATACCGCCGGCGCCTATCCCACCGGACAGGTATCGCCAAATCCCACGTATTGCACCTCTTCTTCCAGATCGATCTCAAATTGCCGGCGCACGCGCCCTTTCAGTTCCGCGATGAGTGCGCAAAGATCGGCGGCAGTGCCGGCTCCGCCGTTGTAGATCAGATTGGCGTGATAGGCGGCCACATGAATATCGCCGCGCGACATGCCCTTGGCGCCCGCCTGTTCCAGGAAATAGGCGGCCGGCACTTTGCCTTCCCGAACTACCTTTTCCGGCACCGCGGCGGCCACGGCGGCCGGCAGCTCCGCCAGCAGGAGATTCTTAAAAATGCTGCCCGCGCACTTCATGGTCACCGGGAACTTCTCGTTGCGCACCTTCAGAATGCCGGCGGCGGTGGTGCGCAGCGCCTCCGCGTCAGCGGGGGAAAGCGCGAGCTCCGCCGAGAAAATAATCCAATCTTTGTGGCGCTTGAAAACGCTCTCGCGATAATGAAACTCGCACGCCGCATTGTCGAACACGCGTACGCGCTTGCCGTCGAAGAACCGCACGCCGAACACGCGCTCGGAGATGGAGTGGCCATAGGCCCCCGCGTTGCCGTAGACCGCCGCGCCCACCGATCCCGGAATCCCGGCCAGCGTCTCCAGGCCGGCCAACCCGCGTTCGATGGCAAAATCCACCAGGTCCTGCAGGGCGGCGCCCGCATCGCCATAAACGCGCGTACCAGCCGCCAGAATCTGCCGTCCCACGTAGCGCAGCATGATGCCGCGAAATCCGGCGTCGGATACGATCAGGTTGGTGCCGCCGCCCATCACCATGTAGTCGCGTCCGCTGGCGCGCGCCACGGCCAGGGCCGCGATGAAGGCCTCGACGCTGGCGGTTTCGGCGTAGATGTCGGCCGGACCGCCGATCGCGAAACGCGTGTGAGCCGAAAGCGGCGCGGCGCGCGAAACGGCTAAATCAGGGATTGCGGACAGGCGCGCCAGCGTGGAGTCCATTGCTTCAATTATAGAGGAGGCGTCGCGGCGCTCCCTTTTTCCCGTCCGGCGTTCAGCGTGGCGCGATTTCGGCGTAACCATTCGCATACCTAGACGTCTGTATAATAAGACATCTGGATATGCCCAAAACCGACGCCCTGCAAGGATCCCTCGATCTTCTGGTGCTGAAGATTCTCTCCCGCCGCCCGCGCCTGCACGGCTACGCCATCATGTCCGCTATCAAGGACATGTCCGAGGACGTGCTACGGGCCGAGGAGGGCTCTCTCTATCCCGCGCTGCACCGCATGGAGGAGGCTGGCTGGATCTGCGCCGAGTGGATCACCAAAGACACCGGCCGGCGCGCGCGTTTGTACGCATTGACCGCCGCGGGCCGGAAACAGTTGGCCGCCGAAGAGTCGCGCTGGCATGCGGTGACCTCCGCGGTGAACCGGGTTCTAAGGATGGCTTGATATGTCTCTCTGGTCACGTGTCACGAACGTTTTTCGCGGCGGCGCGGTAAGCCGCGAGATCGACGAAGAACTGGAATCGCACATCGCGGAAGGGATCGCGGACGGCCGCGATGCGGCCGAAGCCCGGCTGGCCTTCGGCTCCCCGCTGCGCCACCGCGAAGAGAGCCGCGACATGCGCCTGCTGCCCTGGCTGGATTCCATCCGGGCAGACGCTGTCTTCGCCTGGCGGCAATTGAGGAAGCGCAAAGTCACCTCGGCCGCCGCCATTCTCTCCCTGGGCCTGGGCATCGGCGCCTGCGTCGCGGCATTTCGGCTGATCGACGCCATCCTGCTCCGTCCCCTCCCCGTGGCCCACGCCGAGCGTCTTTACGAACTCGTCCGCCGCGGCACGGACTTCGACGGACAAGTCCGTACCGGCGACAGTTGGGCTTATCCCGACTTTCTTCTGATGCGTGCCGCGGCCGGCAATCGCGCCGAACTCATCGCGGTCTCCTACGCGGAGCGCTCCGATCTGACCTACCGTAACGCCAACGACATGGAAAAGGCCAACATCCAATACGTCTCCGGCCGGATGTTCGGCGCCTTCGGCCTCCGGCCTGCAATGGGCCGCCTGCTTACGGCGGCCGACGACCAGAAGCCCGGCGCGCATCCCTACGCCGTCATCTCGTACGATTATTGGACCCGCCGCTTCAACCGCGACCCGAAAATCGTGGGCCGCACCTTCCGTTTCGCCGGCCGGCTATACGAAATCGTGGGAGTCGTCGAACCGCCGTTCACCGGTACGGAAACCGGCACCATCACCGACATCTTCCTTCCCGCCATGATGCATCCCGGGGCGACGCACGATGATTGGACCTGGCATCGCACGCTGGCCCTGGTGAAGCCGGGAGTCCCCATCGAAACACTTCGCGCCGTCCTGCACGCCACCTCGCATGCCTTCGAGGAGAACCGCGCCAGAGGGTTCCAGGGCATGAGCAAAGAAACCATCGCGAAGTATCTCTCGCAAAAGCTCCTCTTGCTTCCGGCGGCCGCCGGAGCCTCGGGACTGCAGGAGTATTACCGGCCGGCCCTTTGGGCCCTCGCCGTCCTGGTGACCCTGGTCCTGTTGATCGCCTGCGCCAACCTCGCCAACCTGTTTACGGCGGAGGCGGCGGCCCGCGCCCGGGAAATGGCACTGCGCGTGTCCATTGGCGCGGGACGCGCGCGCCTGATGCAACTGGTGCTGGTGGAGAGCGCCATGGTGGCTGCATTTGCGGCCGTGGTGGGCGCCTGCTTCGCCCGGTGGTCGGCGCCGTTCGTGGTCAGCCGCATCAATCCACCCGACCGCCCCGTACGCCTCATGCTGCCTGCCGATTGGCGGGTGCTGGGATTCGGCCTGGCGTTGACCGTGGTGGTGACTCTGCTGTTCGGTCTGGCGCCGGCTTTGCGCGCCTCGACGATCAGTCCCGCGAATGCCCTCAAGGGTGGCGACGATCCCCACGCCCGCCGCCGGTCGCTGCATGCCTTGATTGCCGTCCAGGCGGCCTTCTGTTTCATCGTCCTGTTCTTCGCGGGACTGTTCGCCGCCAGTTTCAATCGACTGTCCCACAGGCCGTTGGGCTTTGTGCCGGACCGGCTCTTGAATGTCGAAGTACAGGCCGAGCGCGCCCAGCCGCGCGTCTTCTGGAACCAGGCCGCCGACCATCTGCGAACCGTTCCCGGTGTCGATAGCGTGGCCATCGCCGGTTGGCCCCTGCTCTCCGGCCAGGCCTGGAACCGGTTCATTTCGATCAACGGCGCGCCCCCTGGTCCCGTCCTGGCTTATTTTCTCAGCGTCTCTCCCGGCTGGCTCCGCACGATGAGAATCCAATTGCTGGAAGGCCGCGATTTCCGGCCGGATGATGTCTATCCCGGCGTGGTCATCGTGAACGAGACGTTCGTGAAGCAATTCCTGAACGGACTACGGCCGCTGGGAGTCACGGTGGGCGGAGGCGACCGCAGGTCTTACGTCATCGTCGGCGTAGTCCGCGACGCGCCCTACCGCGATCTTCGGGAGACCACCCTGCCAACCGTCTACGTGCCCTTTAACGCCGTCGATGACAAAGGTCTGCCCAACCCGACGGAATTCGCCACCTTCGTCGTCCGCACTTCGGGCGATAACCCCAGGGCGCTGGCTTCCATCCTGCGCCGCGAAGTGCCGCGCGCGCGCCCCGAATTTCGGGTAAACAACATCCGCACGCAGCAGGAAATCGACGATTCCCACACGGTGCGCGAGCGCCTGCTGGCCCTGCTGGCTTCGTTCTTCGCCGCTGTCGCCCTGCTGCTGGCCGCGATCGGACTCTATGGTGTCCTCGATTACTCGGTGGTGCAGCGCCGGCGCGAAATTGGCATCCGCATGGCCATCGGCGCGCAACCTGCCGGCATCGCGCGGCTGGTCACTGGGCAGATCTTCGGCATGGTCCTGGCCGGCGGCGCGGCCGGCCTGGCCCTGGCCCTGGCGTCCGTGCACGATGTCGAAACCCTGCTGTATCAGGTGAAGGCGACGGAAACGGCAATGCTCACTGTTCCGGCATTGACGATCCTTTTGGCCGCGCTGGTAGCCGCGCTGCCGGGTGTTTACCGCGCCGTGAGCATCGATCCGGCGGCCACGCTGCGCGAGGAGTAGCGTTGACATGTCTCTCCGGTCACGAATCAGCAACGTTTTTCGCCACGCCACACTGAATCGCCAGATCGACGAGGAACTCGAATCGCACATTGCCGAGGCCCTCGCCGAGGGCCGCGACCCCGCCGAGGTCCGCCGCGCTTTTGGCTCCGCCTTGCGCCACCGCGAGCGCAGCGGCGATTTTCGCGTGGTTCCGTGGCTCGATTCCTTGCGCGCCGATGCGATCTTCGGCTGGCGGCAACTGCGCAAGAATAAGGTTGCTTCCACTTCGGCGATGCTCTCACTTGCCCTGGCGATGGGCGCCTGCACGTCTGCCTTCCGGCTCATCGACGCGCTGCTGCTGCGGCCTTTACCCGTGGCGCACCCGGAACGCCTCTATGTCTTCGCTATCCGGGGATTCGATCCCGGCGGCCATTTCCGCGTTACCGAAAGCTGCGAGTATCCGCTGTTCCGCCGGATGCGCGCGGCAGTCCAGGGCCGTGCGGAACTGGTGACCGCCTCCTGGGTGGAACGCGTCGATCTGACCTACGCGACGAGCCAGGAGATCGAGCAGGCCTACCGGCAGTTCGTCTCCGGCCGGATGTTCGACGTCTTCGGTCTCCGCCCGGCGCTGGGCCGTCTCTTTACCGATAACGACGATCGCCAGGCCGGCGCGCATCCCTACGCCGTGCTCTCCTACGACTACTGGATGCGCCGCTTCGGAGGCGATCCGCATGTCCTGGGCCGCAGTTTTCAACTGGGAACGCGCCTCTACCAGATCGTCGGGGTGGCGCCGCGTTCGTTTACCGGCACCGAGCCTGGCGTGATGGCGGACATTTTTCTTCCGGCTGCGATGCACGGCGGCCTGGATGAAGCCGACTGGGCGTGGATGCGGGTATTTGCGGAAATCCAGCCCGGCGTTACCCCGGCATCGGTCCGCGACCGCCTGCAGCCTGTATTTCAGGAGGTGCAGGAGGAAAGAGCCGCGGGTCTTACGGGCTGGCCCAAAAGCCAGCTCGATCATTTCCTTCATCAGACGGTGCTGGTAGAACCCGCGGCGGGCGGCGTCTCGCAGATGCGAAAGGACTACTGGCGGCCGCTGGAAGTGCTGGCAGCGTTATCGGTGCTGATCCTGCTGATCACCTGTGCGAACCTCGCCAATCTGCTGAGCGCGCAAGCCGCCGCCCGCGCGCGCGAAATGGCGCTGCGCGTCTCCATCGGAGCCGGGCGCCGGCGCCTGGTGCAACTCATGCTTGTGGAGAGCACCATGCTGGTCCTGTCGGCCGCGCCGGCGGCGGCGGCGTTCGCGGCATGGGCCGCGCCGTCCGTCTTGAACCGGATCAATCCGCCGGACAATCCTGCGCGCCTGGATCTCCCCGCCGATTGGCATGTGCTGGCTTTTGGGCTCGCGCTGGCGGCCGGCGTCACGATGCTGTTTGGGCTGGCGCCGGCGCTGCACGCATCGGCTATCCATCCGGCGAACGCTCTCCGGGGCGGAGACGATCCGCATTCACGGCGGCGCGGGATGCACACGCTCATCGCGTTCCAGTCGGCGTTCTGCTTCGCTATTTTGTTCCTGGCAGGCCTGTTCGCCGCCACGTTCGCAAACCTGGCGAACCGGCCCCCGGGGTTCTCCGCGGACCGCCTGCTGGCGGTCGAAACGGTAGCGACGCGGCCGCAGCGGCCGGTCTATTGGGAGCAGTTGGTGGATCACGTGCGCAGCCTGCCCGGGGTGGAGAAGGTCGCGATGGCGTCCTGGCCGTTGTTCAGCGGCAACATGCAAGGCGGCTTTGTGGCGGTGAATGGCGCTCCGGCCAGCAACGTTCTGTCGTACTCGCTACGAGTTTCGCCGGGCTGGCTGGACACCATGCGGATCCCGCTGATCGCCGGCCGGGATCTCCGCCGCGGCGAGTTGGGCCCCGGCGTCGCGGTGGTCAACGAAGCATTCGCCCAGACGTATTTTCAGGGCGCGAACCCGGTCGGGAGATCGTTCGACCGTACCCGCGGCGGCGGGCACTTCGAGATTGTCGGCCTGGCGCGGAATGCGCACTACCAGGACATGCGCGAGCAGATGCCCCCCACACTGTACGAGCCGATGTGGTTCGGCGCTGCCGACGAAGCCGCCGGCAGTGCTACGATTCTGGTGCGCACGTCGGCGCCAGATCCGCTCGCCCTGGCTTCGGTATTACGGCGCGAGGTGCCGCGCGCATGGCCCGCGTTTCGCGTCAGCAGCATCCGCACGCAGGCCGAGATCGACGGCGCGCAGCTCGTACGGGAGCGGTTGATCGCCATGCTGGCGCTGTTCTTCGCGGCGGTCGCGCTGCTGTTGGCCGTCATCGGATTGTATGGCGTGCTCGATTATTCCGTCGTGCAGCGACGCCGCGAAATCGGCATCCGCATCGCGATCGGGGCCAGGCCGGGACATGTGGCGCGACGGGTGACGTCGGAAATCTTTGCGATGGTGTTCATCGGCGCGCTGGTGGGTGCCGCGCTCGGCATCGCCTCCGCGCGATACATCAAGGTATTACTGTATGCCGTCCAGCCGACAGATGTGTCGATGATCGCGTTGCCGGCCACGGCGATCTCCGTGGCCGTGCTGCTGGCCGCGTTGCCGGCGGTGGTGCGCGCCATCCATATCGACCCGGCCTTTATGCTCCGCGAGGAATAGCGCTATCATTTGCCTGACCGGACATGAAGGCACGCATCGGCGTATTCGGCATCGGCCTCGCCGCCTATTGGCCGCAGTTCCCCGGCATGAAAGAGCGCCTGGAAGGATACCGGCACGAGATCGAGGGCCGCGTCGGCGCGTTGAACTGCGACGTCGTCTCCGCGGGCCTGGTGGATACGCCTGAGGCAGCGCAGGCCGCCGGGCAGCTTTTGCGGCGCGAAGACGTCGACCTGATCCTGTGTCACGCCGCCACCTACGCCACGTCCTCTCAAGTCCTGCCCGTGGTGCAAAAGGCAGGCGTCCCCGTGCTGGTCCTCAACCTGCAGCCCTCCGCCGCTCTCGATTACGAAACCGCCGATACCGCCGAATGGCTGGCCCATTGTTCCGTCTGCTGTGTGCCCGAAATCGCCAACGCCTTCGCGCGCTCACGTATCGAATTCCAGGTGGTCTCGGGCCAGCTCCGCGACGACCCGGATGCCTGGCGGGAGATCGAAGACTGGTGCCGCGCCGCGGCCGTGGCCCGCGCCGTGCGTCAATCCCGGATCGGCTTTCTCGGCCATACCTATCCCGGCATGCTGGACATGTATTCGGATCTGACGATGATGCATGCCCAGTTGGGCGTGCATATCGAACTGCTGGAAATGGATGACCTGGCCAAGCGCGTGCCGGCGTCCACGGCCGGTGAGACACATGCCAAGTTAGCGGCCCTGCGGGACGCATTTGCCATCGAAGCCAGCGCTGCGGAAGGCGACCTCGACTGGGCGGCGCGGGTGGCCGTGGGGCTCGACCGCCTGACGGCCGACTTCGCCCTCGACGGCCTTACGTATTACTACCGCGGCCTGGACGGGAACGAGTTCGAGCGCCTCGGCGCCGGCCTGATTGCCGGCAATACGCTGCTCACTGCGCGCGGCATCCCCGCCGCGGGCGAAGGCGATCTGAAGACCTGCCTCGCCATGCTGATGCTCGACCGCCTGGGCGCGGGCGGCTCGTTTACGGAGTTCTACAGCATGGATTTCCGCGAGAACTTCCTGCTGATGGGCCACGATGGTCCGGGACACATCGCCATCAGCGACGCGCGTCCGGTACTGCGCGGGCTGGGTCTCTATCACGGCAAACGCGGTGCGGGCGTATCGGTGGAGTTCAAAGTCAAGACCGGGCCGGTGACGATCCTGGGCTTGACGCAAACTGCCGGCGGCCGGCTCAAACTCATCGCCGCCGAAGGCGAGTCGCTGCCGGGGCCGATCCTGCGCATCGGCAACACCAACTCCCGGCTGCGCTTCCGGCTGCCGCCCACCGAGTTCGTCAATCGCTGGTGCGCGGAAGGCCCCACGCACCACTGCGCCCTGGGCACAGGACATCAAATGGACCGGATCGGCAAGCTGGCGCGGTTGTTGAACGTTCCCCTGGCGGAGGTGAATCGATGCAGCGCGTGTGCTTCCTATTGAAGGTGCGGGCCGACCGGCTGGCCGAGTACAAGCTGCGTCACCGGGCGGTCTGGGACGATATGCTGGCGGCGCTGCGCGAAACCGGATGGCACAATTACTCGCTGTTCCTGCGCGACGACGGTCTGCTGGTCGGCTACCTGGAGACGCCCGATTTCCAGGCGGCGCTCGCAGGCATGGCATCCCGCGAAGTCAACGAGCGATGGCAGCGCCAGATGGCGCCCTTCTTCGAGTCACTGGAAGGCCGCCGTCCGGACGAAGGTTTCTTGCGGCTCGAAGAAATATTTCACCTGGACTGACTGTCGCCCACGCGCAAGGCGGCTCTGGTCTGGCGTAGCGTATTCTCGAGGGATTCCCGGGGCAGGCTGCGAATGATCGGCTCGATCAGCCAGCCGAGGCCCGCGGGGATGGACCGCGTCAAGGAAATCGCCTCGCACTCGACGTAGACCCCGCCGCCGCGCTCTTCGAATCTCCAGTAGGTGTCGAGGCGCCACAGGAATCCGTGATCCTGGCCCGGCGGCAGCACGCGCTCGTCCGCCTTGCCGGCGTTCTCCACCTCGGCGATGCGCGTGCTGTAGGCGCGGCTGTAGCAGCGGTTCGCGTCCAGCGGGAAATAGCGGACGTCGTATTCGGTATCCAGGATCACGGTGATGACCTTTTTCTTCATCAGCCGCAGATAGACTTTGTAGTCGTCTCCATCGCGGCTGACCAGGCGGGAGGCCATCACCTCCGGCTGGTAGTGGTCGTGATTGCGATCGTAGTCCTGGACCAGGGCCAGTGTGCGCGCCAACGTGGTGCCCGGGATGAACACGCTGCCGACCCAATCGTGGATCAGACCGTGCGGGACTGGAATCGTATCGCCGCCGCGGTGTTCGATGGCCACTTGTCCGGCGCGCACCTGTGCCGCGCGCCGCGCGTCTTCGCCGGTCCACAGGAATGGGCCGCCCGGCTGCACCCGCTGGTTGACGCGCGTTTCCACATCGCGAATGTACCGGTCGAAGGCCTGGATGGTTTCCGGCCGCAGTTCCGCGGCTCGCGCGCCGGCCAGGGTCACCGCCCCGAGCAGCAGCGCGGCGGCCATCCGCATCACGTATCCCCCTGTCCGAGCAAATGGACCGTGCGGGTCGGGAAGGGCATATCGATACGTTCCTGCCGCAGACGCTTCAGAATGCGCTTCCGCAACAGATGCCTTACTTTGTATTGATCCGTAAACTCGCCGACGCTGTAGCCGACTGTGAAATTCAGGGACCAGTCGCCAAAACCCGGATCGAAGCTGACGCCCGGCGCCGGGTCGGCCAGCATGCCGGGAATCTCGTTCGCCGCCGCCTGCGCCTCTTCCAGCAGCACGCGCTCCACGTGGTCGGGGTCACTCGCGTAACTCACCGCCACCTGAATGGATACGGCCACGCGTTTGTCGGGTAAGGAGAAATTCGTGACGTTGGCCTGTCCCAGCTTGCTGTTCGGAATGATGACCAGGTTGTTCGACAGCGCCCGCACCGTAGTGTTTCGCCAGCCGATGTCAGCCACGTATCCTTCTTCGCCGGTATTGAGCCGGATGTAGTCTCCCGGGCGCACCTGGCGGGCCACCGCCACGTAGAAGCCCGCAAACAGGTTCGACAGCGTATCCTGCAGCGCCAGGGCCACGGCCAGGCCGCCCACGCCCAAGGCGGTCAGGATCGGGGTGATCGAGATGTGCAGAAGGTTGAGCAGCAGAAGCAGCCCGAAGATCACCACCGCCAACTGGACCAGGGTTTGCGACAGGGTAGTGACGGGCAAGGCCCCGGGGACGCCGCTGCCATGCATGCGGATCAGATCGCCGGCCAGGCGCGACAGGCTGATGGTGAACGACAGAACCCACAACACCAGCAGGACCCGGCTGGTCCACATAGTGGCGCGCGCGGGCAGGTCCGATGACTCGGTAGCCAGGTGGATGGCCAGGATCAGCACCCAGATCATGAACGGACCGGCCAGCGCGTTGATGGCCAGCGGGGCGGCACGGCTGGTGCCGCGAGCGGCCCATCCGCCCAGGACCCGCATGATAACGCGTTTGGCGGCGTATCCGAGGAGCAACGTCACCGCCAAAACGAACAGCGGACCGATCAGTTCATGCCAATGCAATTCGAGGAAATGCCGAAGCGCCATGATCGTATATCTATCCACATCATAACCATCTGCACGTCCTGGCTCCCCGGTGCGTCATTCGTTTGTGCGGACTCTTCCCATCCTGCTGGCGATCGCGCTGGCCGGCTGCGCCTGGGCGTCGGAGGCCTCCAAGCTCTACAATCAAGGGCGCAAGGCGGAAAAGGCCGGCCAGATTGCACAAGCCTACCTGTTTTACAGCGAAGCCGCCGCCCTGGAGCCACAGAATCACCTATATTGGTCGCGCAGCCTGGCACTGCAGACGCGGGCGGCGCTGGCCGCCAAGATTACGCCGCAGATTGCCATGTCCGCCGGCGCCGCGACGGCCGCCGTGGCCGATACGGCGCCATTGCCCACCCCCACCCTCGAGGATCTGGCCGAAGCGCGCAAACCCCTGCCGCCAACGGAACTGAACGCCAAGCCGGGACGCCAGGATTTCAGTCTGAAGGCCGACAACAAGACTCTATTTCAGAAGGTGGCCCATGCCTTCGGCCTCGATTGCGTCTTCGACGGCGACTATCGGGCCGGGCAGCCCATCCATTTTCAAATGGACCAGGCCGATTACCGCGAAGCGCTGCACGGCCTGGAAGCCGTGACCGGCTCTTTCATTGTCCCCATCTCCGGCCGGCTTTTCCTGGTGGTCAAAGATACCCAGCAGAAGCGGCGCGAGGAAGAGCCCTACGCGGCTATCATCGTCCCCCTCGGTGAACCTACTTCGCAACAGGAACTCACCTCGATGGTCACAGCCGTGCAGCAGGCCTGTGGGATTCAGAAGGTCGCCGTGGATTCCCATCGCAATTTTGTGGTCATGCGCGATGCGGTATCGAAGGTGCTGCCCGCGCGCGAACTGTTCCAGCAGCTCCTGCATCCGAAGGCCGAGATCCTTCTGGAAATGAATTTCGTGGAGGTCCGGCACAGTGAAAACCTGAACTACGGATTTCCGCTGACCAGTTCTTATCCGCTCTACAGCTTCAGCACCTTCATGAACAACGCTCCGACGCTGGCGCAGAACATTGCCGGCATCTTGCGCTTTGGAGGTCCGGCCTTCATCGGTATCGGCATAGCCAACCTGCAACTGATGGCGTCGCTGACCCGTTCCAACTCCACCAACCTGCTGCATACCAGCGCACGCTCGGTGGATGGCCAGCCGGCGACGGTTCACGTGGGGCAAAAGTATCCGATCCTGACCGCCGGCTATTTCGGTCCCGCCAATTTCAGCGGCCCGAACGCTTATACGCCACCTCCCTCGTTCACCTTCGAAGATCTGGGCCTGTCTCTCAAAGCCACGCCGCACGTGCACGGCACGGACGAAGTGACGCTGTCGATCGAAGCCGAGTTCAAGGTGCTGGCGGGCCAGGCCTCCAACGGCATTCCCATCATCTCCAACCGCTCGCTGAAATCGGACGTGACCCTGAAGATGGACCAGTGGGCCGTGGTCGCGGGGCTGATCGACGACGAACAGGCGCGCACTCTGGCCGGGATTGCAGGTCTCAGCCGCATTCCGCTTCTTGGTCCTCTGATCAGTAACAATACCCGTAACAAAAGCGACGACCAGGTGCTGATCATGTTGCGCCCGACGCTACTCACGAGTCCTCCGGACGCATCCATGACGCACGTACTGAGGATGGGCGCCGAGGCCCGGCCGTTATCGCAGCTTTAAAGCGAGCCGGCCCGAGACTGCCCTGAGACGGCTGCCGGGAAGGATATAATCAACTGTGGCCCATCCCCAACCCACTATGACACGGGAGATCGTCATTCATTGTCCGGACGGGCAGTTGAAGACTGTTCCCTTGACAGGAAATCGCTTTACGGTCGGCCGGTCCAGCACCACGGAATTGTGTTTCCCGGATGACGCCGGCCTGTCGCGCCAGCACATGGTTCTGGAACGCGATGGGGACGACTGGACCGTACAGGACCTGGGCAGCAAGAACGGCACCCTGGTGAACAATATCCCGTTGCGCGCCAAGCTGCGCCTGAAGCCCGGCGACCGCATCACCGCCGGCCATCTGGCGATCATTTTTGACGACAAGTCGGGCGCCGCCAAGGCGTCCGACAACGTGGTGGTTTTCGAATCCGCCGAGCCCGATCCGCCCAGCACATCCACCATTCTCACCAGCCTGGAGGGCGCGCTTTCCAGCCAGACCATCGTGGACCGCCCGGGACAGCACGGCTCCAAACAGGTGCAGGCGTTGATCCGTGCCGGGCAGGAGCTTGCCGGACGCGGTACGCTTGCGGACCTGTTTCCGCTGATTCTGGACCTGGCGATCGATGCGGTGGGCGCGTTGCGCGGCGTGGTAATGATCCTGGACGGAGAAAGCCTGGAGGTGAAGGCCAACAAGGGCGAAGGCTTCCGCATCAGTTCCGCTGTGCGCGACCGCGTCATCAAGGAGAAGGCTTCCGTGCTGGTGCGGGATGCCCAGTTGGACGAGGCCTTTCGCGAGCGCATGAGCATCGTGGAACAGAAAGTCCGTACGCTCATGGCCGTGCCGCTGCAAACCGAGACCCGCACCATCGGCCTGATCTATGTGGATTCCCCGAACATGTTCCGCGCCTTTACCAAGGACGATCTGAGCCTGCTCACCGTAATGGCCAACGTGGCCGCCATTCGCATCGAGCACGCGCGGCTCTCGGAGGTCGAGGAGATCGAGCGGCGCATGAAGCGCGAACTGGACCAGGCCGCCGAGATTCAGCGGAGTTTTCTGCCGCGCAGCGCGCCCCAGGTAACGGGCGCGGACCTGGCCGGATACAATGCCGCCTGCCGCACGGTTGGCGGCGACTACTTCGACTTCTTCACCTATCCTAACGGCCGCGTGGCCATGGTGCTGGGCGATGTTTCCGGCAAGGGCATGCCGGCATCACTGATGATGATGGGCCTGCAGGCGCGGGTGCAGGTCCTGGCGGACGAGCCTAGCGACCTGGCCGCGGTGATGAACCGGCTGAACAAGATCACTTGCCAGAACTGTCCCAGCAATCGCTTCATTACGTTTTTCTTCTGCGTGCTGGACCCGGTGACCGGCGATCTGGCGTATTGCAGCGCGGGACACAATCCGCCGGTTGTCGTGCGGACCAATGGAACGGTGGAGTATCTGGATGGGGGCGGCCCGCCGCTCGGCATTCTCTCCATGGCTAACTACTCGGAATATCCGGGTAAGCTCGAGCCGGGCGACTTACTCGCGATTTACAGCGACGGCGTTACGGAAGCGACTAATGCCAAAGACGAGGAATTCGGCGACGAGCGCTTTGCCGAGACACTGAAGGCCAACCGGCAGAAGAGCGCGGCCGAGATCGTGGCCGCGGTGAATCAGAACTTGACCGAATTCGCCGCGGGATCGCCGCAGGCCGACGACATTACGCTAATGGTGGCACGGCGGACCTAAGCGGCGGAACGGTCATTATTCCTGGCGCAGGGTCACCATGGGATCGACGCGCGTGGATTTTCGAGCGGGCACGTAGCAGGCCGCCAGCGCCAGGGAGATCAGCAACAATGGCGCGCCGCCCAACAGCACCGGATCGGCGCCCTTCACCGACGCCACCCAGGCGAACATATCGCCCAGGCTGCGCATGCCGGCCCAGGCGAAGGCCAAGCCGATCAGCGCGCCCGAAAACACCAGCGCGGCGCCTTCCCGCATTACCAGCCCCAGCACGTCGCGGCGCTGCGCGCCGAGCGCCAGCCGGATGCCGATCTCATGTCCGCGCTGCGCTACCGAGTAGGCCGTGACGCCGGCCAGCCCTACTGACGCCAGGACCAGGCCGAATATCCCCAGCAGTCCGTACGTCCAGGAGGCCCCTTTCAAGGCGGACATGAATTCGGCAATATGTTCCGCCATGCTGCGCGCGTTAAAAGGAGTGATGTTGGGATCCAGGGCGGAGATCTCCTGCCGCACGCCGGCGATGGCGTCCGCGCCCGGCTTGGCGCGCAGCATCAGCGTGACCCCACGCAGCGACGGTTGGGCGTAGTCGGCCGGGTGCTGCGGAAAATAGATGGCCGGATGCTTCTTGCTGGCGACGATATCCTCGGTCACATCATTCACCACGCCCACGATCTCGTAGACCTGCCGTGCCGCGCCGATCATGCTGGCCCGATTGTCGAAGGTCCCGGGCCAGGCGCCGTAATTTCCGGAAGATTCGCTGTTGCTCAGCTCGATCTGCCTTCCCAAAGCCTGCTGCCCGCGGAAGCAGACGCGGACCAGTTGCTCGCTCACGACAATGCTTCGCGAGCCATCCTTCTCATCCTCCCGCCGGAAGCCGCGTCCGGCCAGCACTCGAATCCCCGCCGTTTCGAAATACCCGTGCCCGACCACGTGCTTGCGGGCCCATTCCACCCGCTGCTCGGCGGTAGAGAAGCTCACTCCGGCATTGCCGTCCACCGCCACCGGAAGCGTATCTGTCAGGCAGGCGGCCGCTACCGAGGGGAGCCGCTGCACGCGATCCAGCAGCTTCTGAAGGAAATCCACGGCGCGCCCGGTGGAGTATCCGTCGCGTACGGGGTCGAGTGAGACCAGGTAGAGATTTCGCGGATTGAAGCCCTCCTGGACACCCAGGGTGCTTTGTATGCCGAGGCCCATGTATCCGGTGAGCAGCAGCAAGGTCAAGGACGTGGCCATCTGGCAAAGAACCAGCGCGTTGCGGAGGCTGATACGGCGGAACTTCCGCATCTGCAGTTGGCCGCCTTCCTTTAGGGCGGGGAGCAGGTCGGCCCGGGTGGCCTGCAATGCCGGTGCGAGTCCGAAAGCCACGCCCGTGATCACGGTCAGCCCCAGCGTGAAGAGCAGGGCGCGCCAGTCCGGATTCAGATCCAGACGCATGGGGATCGGAAACGGCATGCGCAGTTGCGACATCAAGTGCATGCACCAGGCGCAGAGCGGAAAGGCCAACACCGCGGATCCCGCGGCCAGCAGCATGCTCTCGGTGAGCAACTGGCGGATGAGGCGGGCGCGTCCGGCTCCCAGCGCCAGCCTTACCGCGATCTCCCGGCGCCGTCCCGCGGCCCGCGCCAGCATCATGTTGGCGACGTTGGCGCAGGCGATCAGCAGCACCATGCCGCCCATCACCAACAGAAACTCCCGGAAGAACGGCATGTCCTGTTTGCGGATGGGAATGACCTTGCCTCCGCTCAGCAGCACCACACGGGTACCCTTACGTTCGCGGTCCGCTTCGCCGTAGGCTTGCTGCATCTGCTGCGTGACGGCATTCAACTCGGCTTCCGCGGCGGCTTCGGTCTTGCCGGGCTGCAGACGTCCGGTTACATGGAAGATTGTCAGATCGCGGCGTGCGAGCGCGTTGCCGGCCAATTCCGGGGCCAGGCGCGGATCGGCGGCAACCGGCAGCCAGATATCCGCCGCAAACAGGGCCGGTGACGCGCCCAGAAAGTCCTTCGGCGCCACTCCGATGATCGTCGCGGGAACGCCGTTGACGCGCAGCGGCTTCCCCAGCATGGCCGGATCGGATCCCAGACGCTCCTGCCAGAAACGATACCCGACTACCACCACCGGCGCGCACCCGGGCTGCTCCTCGGCGCGGCCGAAGAAACGGCCCAGAGCCGGGCGTACGCCCAGCGCCGAGAAATACGACGGCGTTACCAGGTGCCCCCAGGTCCGCTCCGCGCGGCCGCCGGTGGAGACGCCGAAAGGCACCGGCGCCACGTAAGCGAACGTCGCGGAGAAGACATCGTGGAGTTCGCCATAGCGTTGGTAAGCCGGATAAGACGCCGGCGTCTGGATGGAAACCAGTTCGCCGGGACGCGACACGCCCGGCAGGTCGCGCAACATGCCGTTCAGCTCGCTGTACGCACAGGTGGCGATGCAAATACCCAGGCACAACGACACGAGCGCCACCCCCGTGAAGCCCGGCGATCCGGCAAGCATGCGCAGTCCGTAGTGGACGTCCTGCCGCATCTCCGCGATGTACTCGGCGGGGATGCGCAACGCGATATCCAGCAGGAGGCGCAGCAGCCCGAACACGCCGTGACTCCGCCAGATCTCCTCGATGGCGTCTTCGGTGGTCTTTATCAGCTCCTCGCCATACGCGTTTTTGAATTCGTACGGAAACGCGCTGGCCAGCGCGCGATAGAGCCGGAGGCCCAGCGTCACCATGACTCCGACTTCCTTTCCGCCAGTCCGCGTTTGGCTTGGATCAGCCGGACGAGATCCTCAAGGCGCTGGCTTTCGGCGGCCAGTACGCGCCGGCCAAACGGCGTGAGCCGGTAATAACGGCGGCGGACATCGTCGGACTCGCGCGCCGGCCGCGCGCCGGACTCCTCGATCAGGCCTTCGTCCATCAGGCGCTTCAGCGTGCCGTAGAGCGTGGCGGGCCAGAGCCGTAGTTTGCCGCCGGTACGTTTCAGGACCTCCTGCATGATTCCGTAACCATGCTGCTCCCCGTCGGCCATGGAGAGGAGCACGTGGAACCAGTTGGGTTTCAGGGGCAGGAGAGCTTCCGGCTTGGCCATATATATCAATTGATATATATATCCGATAAGATCGAGTGTCAAGCAGGGAAAATGCGTGTGTGAATTTACGCCAGCTTCTCGCCCCTGGTTTCCGGCAGCAGGAAGATCAGCCCGCCGCCCAACGCGAAAAAGACGGATGTGAACCCCAGCGCCGCGCCGATACCGAAGCGGTCCGCCAGCGCGCCGATGGTTAACGGCGCCAGGGCGCTGGCGGCGCGGCCCGCGTTGTAGCAGAAACCCTGGGCAGTGGCGCGGATGCCGGCCGGGAACAGTTCCGCCAGCATGGCGCCGAACACGCTGAAATAGCCGTGTCCGAAGAATCCCATCAGGGGTCCCAACAGCAGCAGCGCGGTCTGATGCCGGCCCCAGAGTCCGTACACCGGCGCCAGGACCGCTGCGGCCATCACAAACGCCAGGAACGCGGGCCGCCGTCCGAGGCGGTCCGCCAGGAAGCCGAACAGAACGTACCCCAGGAACGAGCCGATCTGCATGGGGACGATCCAGGCGCTCGACTGCAGCACGCTCATGCCGGCGCCGCCGCGGGACAGCGGGCTGGAGAGGTAACTCGGGATCCAGGTGAACAGTCCCCAATAGGCGAACAGCACGCAACTGGTGACGCTGGTGGACAAGGCGACGCGGCGCAATATGGAGGGTGTCCACATTCCCCGCCGGCCTGTTTGTCCCCGCGCGCCTCCGGGATCGTGCACGCTGGCCAGCACCCAGAGCGCCAGGAGCGCGGGGGCCACCCCTACCACGAACAAGGGCCGCCATCCCCAGCGCGGCAGGATCGCGGCGCTCACCAGGGCTGCCAGCAGATAACCCAGGGCCCAGCCGGACTGCATCAGCCCGGCGGCCTTGCCGCGATGCTCGGCGGGCCATGACTCGGCCACCAGGGGTGCGCCCGCCGACCAGACGCCGCCCATGCCGGCTCCCACCAGCGTCCGCCACACCAGCAGCGCACCCACGCCGGTTGCCGTGGCGGTGAGGCCGGTGAAGGCGGAATAAATCAGGATGCTCGAAACCAGTGCGCGTACCCGGCCGGCCCGGTCGGCAACTACACCGAAGGCCAGTCCGCCAGCCGCGGATGCCAGCAGGGTGGCGGAGGCCAGCGCTCCCGCCGCCGCGGAACTGAGATGGAATTCCTCCCGGATGGCGGTCAGCGCGAAGGCGTACAGCATGACGTCCATGGCGTCCAGCATCCAGGCGAACTCGACGGCGGCCAGCGTCTTCCACTGCGTCCGCGTAATGGAGCTATACCAGCGCATGGAGCCAATCTTCCTGGGCCCGCAGCAGCGTCAGGGCGGCGTCCATCGAAACCTGCTCGAAGCGCACCTCGTCGTGCGGCCGCAATTGGCCGACGTCGTGAAAAGCAGCCGAGATCACATTGGCGATTTTCGGATAACCGCCGGTGGTCTGGTGCTCCACAAACAGGATGATGGGCTGGCCATCCGGCGGCACCTGCACGGCACCCAACGGCACGCCTTCGGTGAGCATGTGGCCGGTGTGACCCGCGAGCACCAGGCCGCGCAGGCGCAGGCCCATTCGGTCGGAGTCTTCCTTCACCTGCCAGATAGGCGCGCAGAGGGCCTGCGCGCTCGCGGGCGCGGTGACCCGGATACGATGCTCCGCATCAGGCCGGCTGCCGTGCAGCATGCGCCGGGCGGGACGCACGGCGCCCTCGGCGATTCCCAGCACGTCACCGCGTTTGAGCGCGCGGCCTTGGCATCCGCCCAGTCCGGTCAGCAGGTGGGTGGACGCGCTGCCCAGCACCAGCGGCACGTCGATGCCCCCGCGCACGCACAGATAGGCGCGGGCTCCCGACCGCGCATGGCCGCATCGCACCTGTTCACCGGGCTTCACCGCGACGGCGGTCCACGGTGGAATGCAGGCTTCGAAGTCCGCGCCCGTAAGCGCTACGATGGCGGCGGATTCGAATTCGAAGGTACCGCCGGCCAGCGTCATCTCCAGCCCCGCCGCTCCTTCCGCGTTGCCCACCAGAAGGTTGCCCGCGCGCAGCGACAATGCATCCGCCGCGCCCGAGGCTGAGATACCCAGGTGCGCGTAGCCAGGACGCCCCAGGTCCTGAACCGTCGTCAGCAGGCCTGGCGTTATGACACGGATGTGGTTCAGACGCCGCCTTTCGTCGTGGGTACGAATCTAACATGATCGCCCATCCGCAGCAGGGCGGGCGGGTCCGCTTCCGGATCGAACAGCCTGAGGGGAGTACGCCCGATGATGCGCCAGCCTCCCGGCGAAGCCATCGGATACACGCCCGTCTGGCGCCCGCCGATGGCCACGCTGCCTGCCGGCACCCTGCGCCGGGGTGTTTCCAGGCGCGGCGTGGCGATCGATTCCGGCATTCCGCCCAGATATGGGAATCCCGGCGAAAATCCCAGAAAGTGAACCAGGTATTCCGCGCCGGAATGGATCGCGATCACCTCTTCGGCGGTGTGGCCGTTGAGCGCCGCCACCTGCTCCAAATCGGGACCATCCTCGCCGCCATAAACCACCGGGATCTCCACTGTGCGCGGTTCTATCGAGGCGGATCGATCGGTCCGCGCGAACAGTTGCTCCGCCTGGCGCTGGAGTTCGAGGTGGCCGGTGGCCAACGGATCGAAGTCAACCAGAATCGAAGCGTAGGCCGGATGCACATTGGTGACACCGCGCAGCGAGCGCAGGCATGGTGTTAGCCGCAGCACGTCCTGTTGCGCTGGTGGCGTGATGCGCTCATCGAACACCAGCAGCAGGGAGCGGTCGCTCGCATCGATCACCCGCATGCCTCCCGATTATCGCATCCCTCGACGGAACGGTCCGTTGCGGTATGGGTTTGAGGTATCCTCGATCCAAGGAGGCTCCGTGAAGCTGGTCGTCTGCTTCTTTCTCCCGGTCCTCGCCGTGGCGGCCCAGCAGGCGCCGTCCAGTCAGGCAGCGCAGCCAAACCAGAACCAGGCCGCCACACCGCCCGAAACCAAGCCCGAGGATCTCGGTATCGTTGAGGGGCAGGTGACGAATCTTGCTACCGGCGCGCCGCTCCGCAAGGCGGAGATCATGCTGCGCGGTACCGAGAGGGCCACGGCCGGCGCCATGCCGAATACTTATACCGCCACTTCCGACGCGGGTGGCAACTTCAGCATCAAGGATATCGAGCCGGGGAAGTACCGCCTTTCGGCCCAGCGCACCGGCTTTGTCAATTTCCAGTATGGGGCGCGAGGTCCCATGCGTGGCGGCACCACCCTGACATTGAGCGCCGGCGGGCGCCTCAAGGATCTTTCCTTGCGTCTTACTCCCCAGGCGGTAATTACCGGCCGGGTCGTAGACGAGAATAACGACCCGATCGCTTCCGCCTATGTGAGTACCCTGCGCTACACCTACCAGATGGGCCGACGCCAACTCCTGACGGGAGCCGGGGCCACGACCAACGACTTAGGCGAGTTCCGCATTTATGGCCTGGCGCCGGGCCGCTACTATCTGGCCGCCAAAGAGAACCAGAACGACTGGGAGACCACCATCGACGCCTCGGCTTCACCCGCGACCGAGCGGTATGTCACAACTTACTACCCCGGTACCAAAGATCCCACTACTGCTGTACCTATCGAGGTAACCGGCGGCGCCCAGATGCGCGGTGTCAACCTGTCTTTGGTCAGAGCGCGGACCTTTCGCATCCGCGGCCGCGTGGAAGGGCGTCCGGCCGCCCAGGTTTTGTTCATGCCCCGGGGACAACCCGAGTGGATGTCCATCGACCAGCGAAATCACGAGACCGGCCCCAAAGGCACTTTCGAGCTCGACGCCGTCCTGCCGGGTGCATATACCCTGGTCGCCACCTCGTGGTCCGACAGCAAGAATATGTCCGCGCGGCAGGACGTGGACGTGGGCGACAGCAATGTTGATAACGTCGTGCTGGTCCTGACATCAGGTTACGAGGTCACGGGACACCTGGCCGTGGAAGGCGTCAATCAGCCGAATCTCGATTCCGTCAATGTCATGTTGCGCCCCCGCGACGCGGGGCGGATCACCTACGGCGGGTTATCCGATCACTTGCATGACGGCGATTTCACACTTTCGGATGTGACTCCGGATAACTACTATCTCCAGGTTTTCGGCCTGCCGGACGGTTATTGGGTGAAGTCGGTCCACCTGGGCGACCAGGAGGTGAAAGACAGCGGCATGGATCTGACGAACGGTTCCCCGGGACCCATCACCGTTACGATCGCACCCAACGCCGGCCAGATCGACGGCAGCGTGATGAATGACCAGCAGCAGGCCGCCGCCGGGGCGACCGTCGTATTGGTGCCGGAACCGAAGCTCCGTGAGCGTCCGGACGCCTATAAATCGACGACCAGCGATCAGGGCGGGCGTTTCTCGCTGAAAGACCTGGCGCCCGGCGAATATAAGCTCTTTGCCTGGGAGGACGTGGAATACGGCGCTTACATGGATCCGGACTTTCTCAGGCCGGTGGAGGATCGCGGGCAGTCCGTCTCGATTCAGGAGGGCGGCCGCGAGACCGTGCAACTGAACCTGATTCCGGGCGACTCCGCGCCGGCCGGGCGAAAGGAGTAAACGTGAAGGCGGCGGCCGTCTTGCTGATAACGGCGTTGGGGCTGTGTGCGCAACAGCCTCCCGCGGAGCCCGGCTTCATCGCCGGCCGGGTCTTGAACGCCACCAACCACGAACCCGTCCGGCGGGCCCGGCTGATGCTGCGGCGCTCGGATAACCCCGCGGGCGGTTCGGAGATGCCGGCCACTTATACCGCCGCCACCGACGACCACGGCCGCTTCGCCATGAAAGGAATCGAGCCGGGCAAGTACAACTTCTCGGTGCAGCACGCGGGCTTCGCGGACACGTGGTACGGTGCGCGGCGCCCCGGCCGCGAGGGCGCTACGCTTTCGCTGGACGCCGGGCAACAACTCACGGATGTAATCTTTCGCATGACTCCGCAGGCCGTGATTGCCGGGCGGATACTCGATGCCGACGGCGATCCGGTGCAAGGAGTACAGTTAGTTACGGTCCGCTACCAGTACCTGATGGGAAAACGGCAATTAGTTCCCGCCGGGCACGCCAGCACGGATGATCTGGGTGAGTACCGTCTCTTTGGGCTGGCCCCGGGGCGCTATTACCTGCAGGCGATCCGCCGGGATGCTCCCGCTTTGATGATGGCTACCCGGGTCGCCGCCAAAACGGCCGGCGAAAGCTATGTGGCCACGTATTATCCCGGAGTGACCGACCCCGGCAATGCAACTCTGCTCGAGTTAGAACCGGGGACCCAGCTTCGCGGTATGGATTTTACGTTGTCCAAGGCGCGCTCAGTAACGGTGCGCGGCCATCTTAACTTCCCGGCCGGGGTCAGCCACCAGTTCGCCATGATGATGCTGATGCCGCGGAATCGAACCGTCTGGCTCGGCATGCGCCGCCGGCTGGTGGACGCCAACGGCTCATTTGAACTTACCGGAGTCACTCCGGGATCGTACAACCTGTCGACCTCCCTTCGCGATGGCGCCAAGACATACTTCGCCTATCAGCACCTGGAAGTAGAGAGCGGCAATATCGACGGCTTGACGCTCAACCTGTCCGCGGGCGCGGAATTAGCCGGACAGCTTCGCTTCGAGGGACGCACACCGGCAAGCCTGACCGGCATATCGGTCGATCTCGAAGAATTCGAAGGCGACGACTTCCGCATCGGCCCGCGGCCGTATTGCGAGGTCAAAGAAGACGGCTCGTTCACCCTGGAGAGTATTGCCGGCGAGCAATATCGGGCGCGGGTTCATGGTCTGCCGGCGGGTTACTATCTGAAATCGGCGCGTCTGGGCGACGACGAAGTGAAGGAGAGCGGCATCGACGCCGCTCACGAGATCAGCGGGCCGTTGATTTTGACCGTTTCCTCGCGGGCCGGGCAGATCGAGGGCGTGGTTCTGAACGCGCGGCAACAGCCGGTCTCCGGTGTAGCGGTGGTGCTGGTCCCGGAGCCGAAGAAGCGTGAGCGTTTCGAGAAGTTCAAACACGTGACCACCGACCAGTATGGCCGCTATACGGTCAAGAGCATCGAGCCCGGCGAGTATCAGCTCTTCGCCTGGGAGGACATGGAGCCAGGCGAATATATGGATCCGGAATTTCTGAAGCCGGTGGAGGCACGGGGCAAAGCTATCAGCATCCACGAAGACAGCCGCGAGATCGCCGATCTGCAGTTGATTCCCGCCAAGCCGCCGGCAAAGTGAAGGGGATTGACTCGCTGCGGGCAGTTTGCTAATTATCTGAATGTCGGGAGGTGACGATATGACATCGCAACTGGCGCCTGCGCAGAGTGCGGAAATCGTCTGGCAGGAAGACAAGAAGCACAAGGGCTGGACCGTGCATCTCCACATCGGAGCGGAGGTGATCAAGTACCCGCACCCCGATTCCGGCCGCGACACGGCCGACGCGGAACTGGTCTCTCTGGCTGTGAGCGATGCCAAAAGCGACGGCTACGAGCTCGACCCGGGCAAGGTCAAAATAGCCCGCTGATCGGCGGGACAGCGCCGGTCGCTTCTACGCGTTCATCACGCGGTTCATCCGTTCGATGGCCTCGTCGATCTCCGCGGTGTTCTTGAACCCCAACGTCACGGAATCCACACAGCCCAGGTTCATGGCGAACTTCATGGCGGCGTCGCGGTCCTCGGCGGTCTTGAAACGGCCCTCGCCGACCAGCTTCATGCTGATGACACCCATCCCCTGCGCATGCACCTTCCTGGTGTGAGCCACCACTTCCGGTACATTCCCGACCTGATTGGTATCGCGCATCTCCGGCGTATCCATGCGGGTCCCGTTGTGGTTCATGCGAATCATGGCGATCTCCAGCCATTTGTTACCCGGAATGGTGCGCAGCGCCGGCAATCCGTGGATGGATGCCCCGTGCGAGAGGATCGCCTTCTTCTGTTGCGCCAGGGAAAAACCGTCCATCAGGCTCTCGTAGTCGCTGGCCCAGGTGGGCGGGCGGAGGCAATGCAGCAGGAGAATGTCGATATATTCCGTGTTCAGTTGCTTGCGGAACTGATCGATCTTGGGTCGCGGATCGCCGCCCGACGGCGTGCTGTATTTGGTCATCAGGCGGTAGCTCTCGCGCGGCAGCCCCTGGAGCGCGATCGCCAGCATCTCCGGCATGCCATGATAGCTCTCCGCGGTTTCAAAGAAGCGGATGCCGCGGTCGTAAGCGTAGCGCACCAGCCTGGTGAATTCGGCTTGCCCCAATTGACGCTGCACCTGTCCTCCATAGGTGCCCGTGCCGAATGCCAGCCGCGTCACTTTGACGTTGGACTTGCCCAGCTTCACCCAGTCGGTGGCCCGCCGCTTGCGCTTCGCCAGGGCCAGTCCGCCTGTGGCGGATAGCACAGAAGCCGTCACGCCAGCTTTCAGAAAGTCACGTCTGCTGAAATGGGACATGCATCCCTCCCTCAGGTTTACTCTACCACCGGTGTGCCATAATGGGGTCCAGGTGAAGCTCAGGCTCCCATATCGGCTGCTGGCGGCGCTGATGCTGCTGCCGGCCGCCTTTGGCATCGGCGGGACCCTGATCGCCACCCCCCGCACCCCGCAGTCGATTGTCTGTCCGTACCGCAAGGAACGGCGCGCCCCCAAACCGGCCGACGAGCGGCTGGCGCCGGCAATTCCGGCGCGGGCGGCCCGGTCGTTTGCGGCGCAGCGCGATCCAGGTTTCTCCGTTCTGTGGCTGCACTACGGGCTGTTCCAACGCCCGCCTCCCGCCGTCCTCCTCTTCGCGTAAACCAAACAATTTCAGGTTGTCGGAAATGAGGAGGGCGCTATGCGCCAGTTTCTACGTCGTCTGTTTACGCCAGCGGACCGGGACCGGTCCAGCATTGGCAGAATCAATGCCCTGCGGCTGCAATTCGCGCGTTTGAGTGACGATCAGCTCCGCGCTGCCGCTCTGAAGGCCAACCAGCTACTACCGTTCTTCGCCATCGCCGCGGTGGCGGCATCGCGCATTCTGGGGCAGGACCTGTTCGATGTGCAACTGCGCGGCGCATTGGCCCTGGCGCGCGGGAGCATCGCGGAGATGCAGACCGGAGAGGGCAAGACGCTGGCCGCGGTCCCGGCGGTGGCCTGGTACGCACGGCGGCGCCAGGGCGTGCACGTGATGACGGTGAACGATTACCTCGCCCGCCGCGACGCGCGCTGGATGGGCGACATCTACCGTTTCCTGGGACTCTCGGTGGCCAATGTGCAGCAGACCATGAACGCCGCGGAACGGCGCGCGGCGTACGCCGCCGACATCACCTACGCCACGCCCAACGAGATCGGCTTTGACGTACTGCGGGACCGCCTGGCGCTGCGCCTGGACGATCAGGTCCACCGGCCGTTCGGCGCGGCCGTGATCGATGAAGCCGATTCCATCCTGATCGATGAAGCGCGTGTTCCGCTGGTGATCGCGGGCGGCGATACGGCAGGCAGCGCTTTGGCGTATGGCGCGCGCCAGGTGGTCCGCCGGCTACTGCCGCCGGTACACTTTACCGTCGACGTGGGCGGGCACAACGCGGCGCTTACCGATGACGGAATCCGCGCGGTGGAGACCGCGTTCGGTTGCGGCAATCTGTTCGAAGAGCGCAACCTGGCGCTGCATACCGCGGTGCAGGAGGCCCTGGAAGCGCACGCGCTGCTACGCCGCGATGTGGACTACCTGGTCAAAAACGGCGCCATCGAAATGGTGGATGAGTTCAAAGGCCGGGTGGCGGTCAACCGGCGCTGGCCGGCGGGCCTGCACACGGCGGTCGAAATCAAGGAAGGCGTAGCGACCAAAGCGCAGGGCACCATTCTCGGCTCTACCACGCTCCAGCACCTGGTCGCGCTCTATCCCACGGTCTGCGGCATGACCGGTACCGCCGCCTCGCAGGCGCTCGAGTTTCAGAAAGTCTACGGGCTGCCGGTGGAAGTGATCCCTACCCATAAGCCGGTGCAGCGCATCGATCATCCGGATATCCTGTTTGCTACCAAGGCCGAAAAAGAGCAGGCCGTGGCCCGGGAGATCCGGCAGGTGCACGCGGCCGGACAGCCGGTGCTGGTGGGCACGGCCAGCGTGGAGGAATCGGAACGGCTGAGCGGCATGCTCGCGGACGTGCCGCACCGCGTCTTGAACGCGCGCAATGACGAAGCCGAGGCCGCTATCGTGGCACAGGCGGGCCGGCGCGGCGCCGTCACGATCTCCACCAACATGGCGGGGCGGGGAACCGATATCCAGCTTGGCGATGGGGCGACTGCGGCCGGTGGGCTTTACGTGATCGGCACCAACCGGCATGAGAGCAGCCGCATCGACAATCAGCTTCGCGGCCGCGCCGGCCGGCAGGGCGATCCGGGTTGCTCGCGCTTCTTCGTATCGCTCGAGGATCCTTTGATCGTGAAGTTCGGCGACATCATTCCGGCGTATCGCAACGAGCCGGCCACCATCCAGCGCCTGGTAGAGGGTGAGCACCTCAACCAACGCATGTTTCTACACGGCTACGATGTGCCGCTGGAGGGCCAGCGCCACCAGATTCACGCTTATCGCCAGGAAGTGCTGGAAGGCCGCACGGCGTGCGGTTCCGATCTGGAGCGGCTGATTACGCTGCGAACCATCGACGACATGTGGGCCGACTATCTGGCGCAAGTGACCGAGTTTCGCTCGGGCGTCATGTGGCGATCGTACGTTCCGGGCGCGCCATTCATGCTCGGGATGGGCCGCGAAGACGCCCACGGCGCCTACCTGCGGCAGATTCACGAGTGGTTCAAAGAGTTGCAGAACCGGCTGCCCGAAGAGATCGCGCAACGCCTGGCGGAGGCCGAAGCCGGCGGGGAGTACCCGTCCGAACGGGGCGCGGTCTGGACCTATTTGACCACCGATCAGCCCTTCGGAAGCTGGACCGAGCGGGTTCTAAAGGGCCTGCGGCGCAAACTTCAGCGGGAGGGTTGACCGGGCGCGTCATTCCAATCCGTCTCCGCCGCCGGACGGATGAAACTCATGGCCCGTTCGGTCACCGCGCAGATCGTGAGGCTGGGATTGACGCCCAGGTTCGCCGCCAACACGGAGCCGTCGCAGACATACATGTTGCGGTATCCGAAAACCCGGTGGCGATGATCCACCACGCCTTGGGTGGCCGTGGCGGCCATGGGACAACCACCCATGATGTGCGCCGTGCCGGGGACATTGAACAGAATCTCGGTGACCATGCTCATGGGCGTGCCGCCGATCAGTTGCGCGGCCCGGCGCGCGAATTCGTTGGCCTGCGGAATGAACGTTGGAATCTTCTTGCCCTCGCTCGCCAGGATCTTGCGGAACGGCCAGAACCAGCGCCGGCGCAGGCGCATGTTGATATGGCCTTCGAGCGTCTGCATGCACAAAAAAATGACCGATTCGCGCGCCCAGCCGAAGGGATGCAGCGCGCGCACCGTGTGTATGGGATGGCGCAGGAACGCGGAAAGCAGCGTACCCAGCCAGGCCAGAATGCGCTGGTGTCCCGGACGTCCGCCGGTGAGCAGCGTGGCCAGGGGACCCATGGCATCCGATCCCGCCGGATAACGTACGGCCTCGATGTGCGTGTAGTCATCCAGGTAGATGCCCGATCCGATCGCGATGCCCTTGGAGAAGTCCTCGCGCGCGCCCGGCACGCGCACGCCGATCAGCGACTCGGCATTGGTGCGCACCCGGTTCCCGACCTGGTCGCTCAGCGCCGGAAGCGAGCCTCCCAGCCTCAGGCGAAAAAGCAGATCCATGGTGCCCAGCGCGGATGCCGCAAAGACGATACCGCGGCAAGTGAAACGGCGCGACTGCTTGCGAAAGAAAGCCGTGGACGATACCGTGCTCACCTGGTACCCCGCGCTGCCATCCGCCGCGCCGCCCAGCGGTCTGACGTCCACCACCCGCGTCTCGGGGAAGACCTGCGCGCCATACTTCTCCGCGAAGTACAGGTAGTTCTTGTCCAGGCTGTTTTTGGCGTTGAAGCGGCAGCCCACCATGCAGCCGCCGCATCCGGTGCAGGTCGCGCGCTCGGGCCCTTCACCGCCAAAGTAGGGATCGGGATAAATCTTACCGCCGGCCTCGCCCTCGGGCGGCTCGAAGACCGCCACCTGCGTGCGATAAAACGTGCGGCCCACTCCGGCCGCTTCGGCCGCCTGCTTCAGGAAATGATCCGCCGGACCCAGGATGCGGTTCTCCGCCACGCCGAGCATGCGAGCCGCCGTTTCGTAGTGGCGCGGCATCTCGGCCTTCCAATCCGCCAGGCCGGTCCACGATCCGGTGCTCCACACGCGGTCCGGCGGCACCAGCATGGTATTGGCATAGGTGATGGAGCCGCCGCCCACCGCGCAGCCGTGCAGGATCACGACATGCTTGAAGAACTCCATGTTGAAAAACCCGCGGAGCGCCAGCCGCGGCCGCCAGAACCAGCGCCACAGGATCCAATTGGTGGAGGGCAGGTTCTCGGGCGTCCAGCGCCGCCCCATCTCCATCACCCCTACGCGGTAGCCTTTTTCGGTGAGACGATGCGCCGTGACGCTGCCGCCGAAGCCGGAGCCGATCACGATGAAATCGAAGTCGTGGCCCGAATCGGACATAGAAGTCCTTATATGTGATGCCACCACGATAATACCGCTTGTTGCGAACGATGGATACCCGGCGCCTGGACCGGTCAGGGAACGTCCGCCACTCCAAAGAGAGCCGCAATTTCCCGGCTGCCGGACTCCCGGGCCAGCTTGTCAAACGGTGTTCCCTGGTTGTCGCTCGCGTGCCGAAGTTCGGGGAACCGTTTCAGGAATCGGCCGACCCAGTGCGTGTCGCCGCGACGAATGGCGAAGGCCAGGTCGTCCAGTTCAATCGCCAGATGTCCCCCCATGTCGCGCAGATATTCGATGGCCCACCCTGCCGGCGTGGAGCCGAACCGGCCGTCGATGCTGTTGATATCGGCGCCGCGTTCGACCAGCAGCCGCACGATCCGTTGATGGCCATGAATCGCCGCATAGTGGAGCGGCGTGGCTCCGGCTCCGTCGCGCAGCCTGGCGAGACTGCCGTCCGTTTCGAGAATTCCCTTGACTCGTTCCAGGTCGCCCTGTTTGGCGGCTTCGATCAGGCTTTCGGAAACACCCATCGGACCCTCCCTCTGTCCGAATTCTACATCGGTGGGCGATAATAGTGCATTCCAGGCGGGCGGATACGATGAACAGAGCCGAGCGCAGTTACTATCATCAGCGCGCGCCGGAATATGACGACTGGTATTTGGGCGCCGGCCAGTACGCGGAGCGCGTGCGGCCGGGCTGGCATGCAGAACTGGGGAGCTTGCGCGCGACGCTGGCGGGGCTTCCCGCTTGTCGAACGCTGGATGTCGCCTGCGGAACCGGATTCCTCACGCGCGACCTGGCCGGCGAGGTCATCGCGCTTGACCAGAGCGCGGCCATGCTGCGCATCGCCCGCGAGCGGTTGCCCGGCGCGGGCCTCGTGCAGGGCGACGCTTTCTCGTTGCCTTTCCGCGACGCTTCGTTTGCGCGTCTGGTGGCGGCGCATTTCTACGGGCACCTGGAGGCTCCCGCTCGTGCCCGTTTTTGGGCCGAGACGCGCCGCGTGGCGTCGAGCCTGCTGGTGGTAGACGCCGCCTGGCGCGAAGACGTGCAGCCCGAAGAATGGCAGCCGCGCATCCTGCGAGACGGCTCCCGCCATACCGTCTACAAACGCTACTTCACTCCCGCGCAACTTGCCGCCGAGGTCGGCGGCGGGCGCATCTTGCACTCCGGACGTTGGTTTGTAGCCGTGCTGGGGTGACTTCTGTCAGGCGCGCTTATAAAACGCCGCGGTGAACTCGTAGATCGACCGCGCGGGCTTGGAGGTTTCCAGATTCTTCAGGAGCGCCTGCTTGTCCGCTTCGCTGCGCTCCTGGCCCAGCTTGAATTTGCCCTCCAGCAGTTCGATGGGCATCTCAAATCCGATGATGCCGCCCATCAAGCCTTTCACGTAGCTGTCCGGCAGCTTGCCGAAGTCGTAGGCCGAATCCGGCCCTTCGAACTTGGCGATCAGCTTTGCCAACAGGCTGTGCAACGCGTCGGGATCGGTGATGGCCTGGGGCCGCCCGCTGGCATGCACCACGGCGAAGTTCCAGGTGGGCACGGCGTCGGGTTTGTTGTACCATCGCGGCGAGATGTAGCTGTGCGGCCCGTGAAAGACGACCACGGCCGGCGGCCGCGATTCGAAAGTCTGGCTCTGCGGATTATGCCGCGCGATATGGCCGTACAACGTGCCATAGGGTGGCGCGCGGCGATCGAGCAGAACCGGGATATGGGTGATCCGGATACCCGGCGCGGCGGTCACCAGGTCGGCGAAAGCGAACTCATCCATGAAGTCGTGCAGGAACCGGCGGTCTTCGACCAGATGCGGCTTGGGAATGTAGAGCGATCCGGAGGGCGGTTCCTGCGCCTCCAGGCCGATTCCGGCGGCAGCTAAACCAAACAGCAGTTGGCGGCGGTGCATTCCTTATTTTGATCGCGGATTGCACCGCGCGCAAGGACAAATATTCCGCAGGTGCTCCCAGGAATAGATGCCGGACGAATGCCCGTCGCTCCAGTGGATGCGGATGGCGTAGTTGCCCACCGGCTCGACATTCAACATCTTCAGCACCGGCTTATACATCTGGAACGGTGAAGCCGGCGCGGCGCTTTCCGGCTGGCGCGGCGGCGTGCCGTGCGCGCCGGTGCACGAGGCGCAAGGGCACTTGTCGCGCAAATAGGTCAGACCGTAGTCGCTGGCGTGGCCGTCCTTCCAGTCGATCTTGATGCCTTTCGATTTGGAGATGGCGATGTGCTCGGGGTCGGTGACGGTAGTCATGTCAGTTCAGCAGACGCTCCACGTCGCGCACGCCCGAGATGCGGCGCATGGTACCCACCAGCTTCTCCAGTTGCTTTTTGTCGCGCACGTCCACGGTCATTTCCACCAGCGCGCCGTGCATTTCCGTCTCGGTCTTGGCTTCCAGGCTGCGGATATTGGTGTTCTCGTCCGAAAGGACGGAAGTGAGCTGGGCCAGCATGCCGGGACGGTCGTCGGTGTGCACCACGATCTTCACCGGAAACGCATCGGAGGCGCTGCGCGCCCACTCCACTTCGATCTTGCGTTCCACGTCGTACATCAGGTTCTGCACATTGCTGCAGACTTTGGAGTGCACGGCCACGCCTTTGCCGCGGGTCACATAGCCGACGATAGCTTCCCCGCGAATCGGATTGCAGCACTTGGCGCGATAGACCAGAAGATCGTCGACACCCTTCACGCGAATGACGGCGTCGCCATCCGGACCGCGCGGCGCGCCGGCCGCGGCGGGCGCGGTCTCAGGCTGCGCCGTGGCGGCTTTGGGAACGTCGGGCGCGTCCGGCAATATCTGGCCCGGCGCCAGTTTCTGCAGCACCTGGCGCGCGGAATACTTGCCGTAGCCCAGCGCGGCGTACAGATCTTCGATCTTGCCGTAGCCGTAATCGCCGGCCACCCCCACCAGGCTCTCCTTGGTCACCTTGCTCAACTGCACGCCCAGCCGCCGCGCTTCTTTTTCCAGATACTTCTCGCCGATCTCGATCGCCTTCAGCCGCTCGCTGGCGTTGATGACGTGCTTGATCTTGTTGCGGGCGCGCGCGGTCTTGACCAGAGTCAGCCAGTCCTTGCTGGGCAGGTGGCCGGGCTGGGTCATGATCTCGACGATGTCGCCGTTACGCAGCGCATAGCGCAGCGGCACGATGCGGCCATTCACCTTGGCGCCCACGCAGGTTTGGCCCACATCCGAGTGGATAGCGTAGGCGAAATCGATGGGCGTGGCGTCCCGCGGCAACACGATCACTTTGCCCCGCGGCGTGAAGGTGTAGACCTCCTCCGGGTACAGGTCCACTTTGAGCGTGGACATGAACTCGCCGGGGTCCTGCATATCGCGCTGCCATTCGACCAGGTGGCGCAGCCAGGCGATGCGCTGGTCGTCCGGCGCGGGTCCCTTCTTGCCTTCTTTGTACTTCCAATGCGCGGCGATGCCTTCCTCGGCGATGCGGTGCATCTCCTCGGTACGAATCTGCACTTCGAAGTGGATGCCGTGAGGTCCGACCACGGAAGTGTGCAGCGACTGGTACAGGTTGGGCCGCGGGATGGCGATGAAATCCTTGATGCGGCCGGGGATGGGCCGCCACTCGTTGTGGATCACGCCCAGCGCGGCGTAGCAGTTCTTCACCGAGTCGGTGATGATGCGCAGCGCCATCAGATCATAGACCTGTTCGATGCCGATCTTCTGCCGCTTGATCTTCTGGTAGACGGAATACGGGCGTTTCAGGCGCCCTTCCACGCGCGCGGGAATGCCTTCGCGGCGCAATTCGCTTTCCACCGTCTGGCGAATCTCATTGAGGAATTCCTCGTTGGCATGGCGCTTAGATTCGATGGTCCGGGCGATCTCTTCGAAGGCCTCCGGATCCAGGTGGCGAAAGGCCAGATCTTCCAGTTCGCCGCGCACTTTGCCCATGCCCAGCCGGTGCGCGATGGGCGCATAGATCTCGATGGTCTCCGAGGCCACGTGCGAGCGCCGTTCCGCGCTGAGATAACCCAGCGTGCGCATATTGTGCAGCCGGTCCGCCAGCTTTACGATAATGACGCGGATATCGTCCACCATGGCCAGCAGCATCTTGCGGAAGCTCTCGGCCTGGCGCTCCTCGGCGTTGAACACATCCAATTTGCTCAGCTTGGTGACGCCGTCGACGCAGCGGGCCACCTCGTCGCCGAAGCTCTTTCGAATATCATCGGGCGTCACGCGCGTGTCTTCCACCAGATCGTGCAGCAGGCCGGTCTCGATGGTGGTCAGATCCATGCGCATGTCGGCGAGGATATGCGCCACCATCAGCGGATGCACCATGTAGGGCTCGCCGGACTGGCGCAACTGGCCTTTGTGCAGCTCCAGCGCCAGGCGGAAGGCCTTCTCCAGTTGCGAGAAATCGTCGCGCGGGCGATAGTCCCGGACCTTGGCTTCCAGTTCCCGGAACAACTGCTCGATGCGGTCGGGGGGCGGAGTCGGGGGTGGAGTCTCGGGAATGCCAGATACTTCGGGCGACACTAATCCAATTGTAGCCGAGTCCCGCGGATGGTTTCGCACGTGAGACGATCGAGAGATGCGGAAGCTATTCCTGGGCGCCTTGCTTCTGGCGCTGCCGGCGTGCGCCCAACCATCGCCGGGAGCGCCGGAAACATCCGCCGGCCAGCCGCTGTTCACGTTTCGCGCCACGCTCTGGATGAACCTGCACCATTTCCTCTACGTGCTGGGCAGGGCCCGGAACGGCGCGCCCGACAGCCGCCGGCGGGCCGTGGCCGCCGCGCCGGACGATGCGAAGACCATCGACACGGCCGCCGCGAAGGAGCGTGGCGCATGGGAGCGCGCCGTGGCGTATTATCAACGGCACGTCTCGCCCATGGACGCCGTCTTCGATCGCGACCTCACGGATATCACCAATGCTCTCGCCGCGGCCGGCGACGCGTCGAACCTGGGCGGCACGGCCCTGCCCGCGCCCCTGCGCGCCGTGCTCGAGGACGCCGCCCCGGTCTATCGCAAGCTGTGGTGGGAGCGCCACGCGGCGGCGGACCGCGCCCGGATCCGCGAGGTAACCGCGCTGCTGGCGCGCTACGGCCGGCCCATCTCGGACATCATCACCAAGGCGTACCGGCAGTCCTGGCCGAAAGAGGGGTTGACGGTTCAGATGTGCGCCTATGCGAACTGGGCCGGCGCTTACTCCACCGCGGGCCGTCTCATCGTCATGGCCGGCACCAGCGAAGGGGAAGCCGGCAGCGAGGGACTGGAGACCATCTTCCACGAGGCCATACACCAGTGGGATGACGCCATGATCCCGCGGCTGCGCGAGATCGGCGAACGGCTGCATATCGATTTCCCGCACAATCTTTTTCACTCGCTGATTTTCTACACCGCCGGATATGCCACGGCGCAGGTGGTGCCGGGGCATCATCCATACGCCGATGCGCTCTGGGCGCGCGGCTTGCCGGGCAAAGCGGAGCTGGATCGTTACTGGCTGCCGTATCTGCACGGTGAAGGCGATCTCGAACACGCGCTGAACGGTTTGGTGGCTTCGTTCGGAAGTGTCGTAAAATAGGGGAATCGCCGCGATGGGCGGTTAGCTCAGCCGGTTAGAGCGCCTGCCTTACAAATACACCCGGCAAGTTCAGAGCATCAGCCGCTACGCCGCCGCTAACGACATCAAGGTGGTCCGCATTTTCAAGGAGCGTGGTGTCAGTGGCGAAAAGGAACTGAAGGACAGGCCCGCTTTCATGGAGATGCTTTCCGCTCTCCATGCAAACGGCGTTCGCCTAATTCTTATCGAGCGACTGGACCGGCTTGCACGGAGCCTGTATGTCCAGGAAAGCATCATTGCTGAACTGAAGCGGCACGGATTTGAACTGATCTCGTGGAAGAACCGGACTTGATGAAAGACGATCCTGGCCGGGTCATGTTCCCGCAGTTTCAAGGGGCATTGCACAATGCGAAAAGGCCAACATCGTTCTGAAGCTCCGGGGCGCACGCCAACGCACGAAGGCCAGGACAGGCCGCTGTGAAGGCCGCAAGCCCTATGGTGCGACGGAATGCGAACAGGCCACCATTGACCGGATGAAAGAGCTTAGAGCCACTGGCATGGCCTATGATCGCATTGCGGCAAGATTTAACAGCGAAGGCGTTCCCGCACGTACTCCCAACAAGCGGTGGCACGGGTTTGCGATCAATCAGATAATTAAGCAGACGGTCATTTCGGGGCAGCGGGATAGGGAGTGACCTTCCTCCTATCAACAAAAAGCTGTCTGCTCACATCGAACGCAACTTCTTCCTGTATAGTGCAATCACACCCGTGGCCTGGATCCCAAGTTACGTTCCAGCGACCCGGTTGAAAAGGCTTTTCGCCGAAAACGTGCGAAATCCAGGTAACGAGTTCAGCCTTTTCGCCGGGTTCGACAACTTCAACAGGAAACTGCTTTGCCGAATCCGTGTTTCGGCTGTATCCTAACACGGTAGTAAGTGAAACCCCACAAGCCTCATATTCAAACAGGGCGAACTGTCCAACGACACCCTCTCCGGTTAGGTCTTGGAGGTTGAGAATCTTGGGCGTGCCTTCTCCCTTCGTGTCGCTGCGTGGCACAAAGTACGGTTCATCCTTGGAGACGTAGAAAGGAATAGGAAAGCCGTGTTCATCATCATCCGATCCTTCGTAAAGGCCACGGATCTCAACGGTATTGATGATTTTCGAGTGCGTCAGATCGACGAGAGAAAGACGGGTGGGGCCATACCAGTGGTCGCCATAGAGAAAATCACCGCACCCAAGATCACCTTGCCGCACAACCTTTTTGCCGTGAAGCATCCACAAAACCAGAGTCCGACTATCGGAACTTTCTATTATCACGTTCGCCGCTTCGATGATCTTGGCTTCAGGCGGAAATAGCCGCTGAACCGATGCTGGCGAAATGCCTTGGGCGAACTGATTCGGCGCAAGCAGGAACATCGCTGCCGTGCCAACGAAAAGCTCTCGAAAACGCATCATGAAACACCTGAATCATCGTAGCCGATTGCGCACCTACAAGGAGATTGGAAATAGCGACTGCGTTTTATGTTTCGGTGGCGCTTCTGTGAACAGCGTGGGACGGCGTTGCGGCTGGATGGTGGGCGCACAAGGACTCGAACCTTGGACTTCCACCTTGTAAGGGTGGCGCTCTAACCAACTGAGCTATGCGCCCATCGAAAACTACTGTAGCATAGCGAGAATTTGCATCACTACCAGATCAGATACCTCCGTCTCCCTGTGCAGCGGTAAGCACGTCTAAACCGTTGAAACAACACGAGCGGCTTGAAAGACCAGACTGGCTGCCTTACAAGCAGGAGGTCCGCGGTTCGAGCCCGCGACCGCCCACCACATCCGAGCCCCTCAAGCACTCACTGCCAGGAAATGATAATTCCAGGGGCCGAGTCCCACATACATGCCGGCGCTTTGTAGCTCCTGGCCGTCGCGCTCGTAAGTGACACCGGAGAGAACATCCCGCAGCCGCCAGCTCTTGCCTTCGAGGCCGCGCCACGGAACGCGAACGCGCGCCTGCGCGGCGTCGTTACTGAGATTCACCACGATCAGATACCGGTCATCTTCCCGGGTCCAGCTCCAGGGAACCACGTTCTGAAAGCTGGCGTTGTCCGGCCAGCCGCTCCGCTCGCACAGACGCCAGTGTCCGTCGTGAAAGACGGGGGCGCCGATTGTGGCCAGGAGCTTCCGGTAAAACTCCATCAACGTGCGGTCCGCGGGCTCGTCCTGGCGCCTGCTTAGAAAGACCGGTATCCTCGCGCGCCGCCCTTCAAACTGGCCTTCATGGAACATGCGGGCGCCCGGCAGCGTGGCCATGGTGACCGCGGCGGCCTGGTGGCGCGACGGAGAGAAAGCGTCCGCCGCGCGCGGTTCGTCGTGGTTTTCGATAAATCGGATGAGCTTGGCCTGGTACCCGGGATCAGCGCACAAATGCAGCCGGACGCTCTCCGCGGAGTCGTGCGCCAGCCGGTCGTACAGCCGCTTGTCGTAGCAGAAGTCGAACCCGAGCTGCTGCAGGTCCCACTCCTTGTCCCAATAAGCCTCGGCGATGAAGAGGAAGTCCGGGTGCGTTTTTTTGATGGCCGGGATGATGTCGGTCCAGTATTCCGTCAGAGGCCGGCGGCCGGCGCGGCTGCCCCAAGTGGATTCGAAAATGGAGTTTAGCAGCAGCATGGCCATGTCGCAGCGGATGCCGTCGCTCTGGGAGGCGATGTCCGCGATCGTCTCCAGCGCCGCCTGGCGGAGTCCGGGATGGAACGCGTTAAGCTGCAACACATCCTCCCAGGCGGGAAAGTAGGGGTCACGCCCGCAGGCGAACACCTGCCCATTCACCTCGGCGAACGACGTCGGCTCTCTCTCTGCGTCTTGCGCGTTTCCCCGAATGAAATACTCCGGGTTGCTGCTGGCCCACGGGTGGTCCGGCGCCACGTGATTCGGTACGAAGTCGAGCAGCAGCCGCATGCCGCGCCTGGCCAGTTCCCGGCGGGCCGCCGCTAGGCCTTCCCGGCCGCCCAGTGCCGGATCGACCGCGTAGCCGCGCACGGAATACGCGGAGCCGACGTTATCGCGAAGCTGGAAATCCGGCAGGGCGCGACGGAACTCGTGCAACAGGCCTGGATTCTGATTGGAAATGGCGCTACTCGCGGGGCTCCGTTCCCAAACCCCCATCAGCCATACGGCATCCAGGCCGAACCCGGCGATGGCGTCCCATTCCGCAGGGGGGACCGAATCCAGTTTGACAGCGGTACCCGACTTTTCGCCGAGGCTCGACAGCCACACCCAGGTGTTGATCTCGTACACCAACGGGTAGCGGCGCCATTCTCTGGGATGCATCCGAACCCTCAGTATAACGGCCCGCCATTATGATGGATGTTTATGCCCCGACTCCGAATTACGGTTCTCCTGATTCTTGTCCTGGCCGCGAATGCGCTGGCGGCCGCCCCTCCCAAGCTGGTGGTGGCCATCGTGGTGGACCAGTTCCGCTACGACTATCTGACTCGCTTCCGCGGCGAGTATCACGCAGGTCTGGACCGGCTTCTCACGCGCGGGGCCGTCTTTACCAACGCGCGCTACGAACATTACCCCACGGTGACGGCCGTGGGTCACAGCGCCTATATGACCGGCGCCACGCCGTCGATGAGCGGCATCGTCGGCAACGAATGGTACGATCGCGAAACCGGCAAGACGGTCGCCAGCATCACCGACGATTCGGTCCAAATGCTGGGCGCCGCGGGCAGCGGGGCATCACCTCGGCGCCTGCTGGTCAGCACGGTCGGCGATGAGTTGAAGATCGCCCGCGCCGGCAGCAAGGTCATCGGCATTTCGCTCAAAGACCGCAGCGCCATCCTGCCCGCCGGCCACATGGCCGATGGCGCGTATTGGTTCGATCCGCGTGCCGGCAGCTTCGTCAGCAGCAGCTATTATTTCGCCGACTTGCCGGAATGGGTCAAGAGTTACAACGCCGCACGCCCCGGCGACGGCTACCGCCACGCGCACTGGCTGAACCACGTTCTGCCGGACGACAACTCCGTGTATGCGGCGCTCGAAGGCAGTCCATTCGGCAACGAGCTCATCGAGAAGTTCGCCGAGCACGCGATTCAATCCGAGAAGCTCGGCAAGCGGGGTGCGACCGATCTGCTGACCGTGAGCTTTTCCGCCAACGATTACGTGGGCCACGCCTACGGGCCGGACTCGCCCGAGGTGCACGAGATGTGCCTGGAGACCGATCGCGTGTTCGGACGTTTCTTCGCCTTCCTGGAGGCCACGGTGGGAGCGGACAACGTGCTGGTGGTCATGACGGCGGATCACGGCGTCGTGGCCGTGCCGGAAGTGAACCAAGCGCGCCGCATGCCCGGCGGACGCGTGGCCCCGGGCGTCATCCGCAAAGCCGTGGAGGCCGCGCTGGACGAGAAATTCGGTGAAGGCCCATGGATCCTCAATGGTCCGGATGTGGCTCTCTACCTCAATCAGGATCTGATCCGGCAGAAAAAGCTCGATCCGGCGGAGGTGGAACGAGTGGCCGCCGAAGCCGCGCGCCGCGTGCCGCACGTCTTTCGCGCTTATCCGGCAGAGCTGCTGGCCAGCGGCGTAGCCATGGAGGACCAGGCCGGCCGCCGCGTCGCCAACGGATTCTATGCGCCGCGCAGCCCCGATCTTTATGTTCTGCTGGAACCCTACTGGCTGTACGGCGGCAGCAAGGGCACCACGCACGGGAGCATCTTCAACTACGATGCGCACGTCCCGGTGATCTTCATGGGACCTGGCTTTCGCGCGGGGCGCTTCAACGGGCCGGCCACTGTCTATGACATCGCGCCCACGCTGGCCACCTACCTGGAAATCCAGACGCCGTCAGGCGCCGTGGGCCGCTGCCTCGCCGAAGCCTTGGACTGACAGCCGCGTTATAATTTTTGAACGATAGGAGATCGACTTGGAACTACGTCCTTTGCACGATCGTGTTGTCATCAAACGCCTGGATGAAGGCGAAATCCGCCGGGGAGGCATCATCATCCCCGATACGGCCAAAGAGAAACCGCAACAGGGAGAGGTGTACGCGGTGGGGAGCGGCAAACTGCTCGAGAACGGCGAACGCATGCCGCCCGAGGTCAAGACCGGCGACCGCATCCTGTTCGGCAAGTATTCCGGCTCGGAAGTCAAGCTGAGCGGTGAAGACTACCTGATCCTCAAAGAGGACGAGATTCTGGGCGTCCTGGAATAAGACAGCCGGGACGGCGTTAGAATTCGTAATTCGCCGGCTTGATGCCTTTGGCCCGCAAGTAAACGATGCACTGGCCCCGGTGGTGGGCCGTGTGGTCGGTCGCCAGCAGCAGCAGTTCGACACCGGTCATCTTGCCGTCCGGCGAGTCGTAGGTGGCGTGCAGTTGCTCGGGTTTGAGGTTCTCCAGCGTGGCAATCGCGAAGTCGTACGAGGTATTCAGCATCTTCAGCACGCTGGCCTTGTCGAACTGCGTGGGCTTGGCGATGGGATCTTTTTGCCCCGAGATGGTGGCGAAGAAGAAGCTGTTGGCGCCGGCGATGTGCGCCATCTGCTGGCCGAAGCTCATCTCTGCGGGATTCGGTTTGAATCCGTAGTCCCCGGCGGGCATCTGCTCGGCCAGCGCCAGCATGTACTTCTTCGACGTCTTCCAATGATCCACGAAGATCCCGTTAATATCCTGCGCCAGAACCGGCCCGGCGAAGATCGCGCCCGCCAGCAGCGCCGTAGTCAATCGAACCATTTAACCCTCCTTTTGTTTACGATACCCCATCGCGCCCGCGCCGCAGCGTAAATCTTTTTGGGCGGTTGCCCGCACGGGCGGGTTGCAACGGGCGGCCGATCGCCCGCATCATAGAAGTAGAGGCTGTCTTATTTCACCCGCTCCAGAGCGTCCCAACCCGAAGCAGTGGCCCAATCGAGGCCTGTACGCCGCGTGGCTGGGCCACTCCACTGTGTTGTTGAAGATCGAGGGTGTGACGATCCTGACCGATCCGGTCCTGGGAGACCGCGTCGGGCTGAACATCGGACCGGTTACCGTGGGTTTGAAACGCCTGGTGGCGCCCGCGCTGCGCGCCGCGCAGTTGCCGCGTATCGACCTGGTGCTGCTCTCTCATGCGCACATGGATCATTTCGATCTGGCCACCCTGCGCGCTCTTGAAAGCCGCGCCACCACGGTCGTCACAGCCGCCAGGACCAGCGACCTGCTGCGCGTCCACCGTTACGCCGCCGTCAAGGAACTCGGCTGGGGCGAACGTACGCGCGTGGGACACATCGGATTGCGGGCTTTTGAGGTGAATCACTGGGGCGCGCGCATGCGCAGCGACACCTATCGCGGATACAACGGCTATTTGATTCAAGCGGGCGGCTATCGCGTGCTCTTCGGTGGCGACACGGCGGACACTTCCGCCTTCCGCACCCTGCGCACGTCGCGCCGGATCGATCTGGCGATCATGCCGATCGGCGCGTACGATCCGTGGATTCGCTACCACTGCACTCCCGAGCAGGCCTGGCAGATGGGCAACGACGCGGGGGCCGACATCTTTCTGCCCGTGCATCATCAGACGTTTCCGCTCAGCCGCGAGCCGCGCCAGGAGCCGATCGAGCGCCTCTGCCGCGCGGCCGGCAAAGAGCCGGAGCGTATCGCCATCCACAGGATTGGGCAGGAGATGAATTTGTAACACGCTGGTTGCGCGGCGCCGTAGTATACTCGCGGACATGTCCCACGTCGACAAGCATCCCGCCGGCGATTTCGTCTGGATCGAACTGGGCACCACGGACCAGGCCGCCGCCAAGAGCTTCTATCAGTCCCTTTTTGAGTGGAACGCCAATGACATGCCCATGGGACCGGACGAGTATTACACCATCTTCCGGCTCGACGGGCGCGATGCCGCGGCGGCGTATACGCTGCGCCCGGAACGCTCCGGAAACGCCCCGCCTCACTGGATGCTGTACATTTCGACGGCCAGCGCGGACGATTCGGCGGCCCGCGCCGCGCAAGCCGGCGGTACGGTTTTAGCGACCGCCTTTCGATGTCTTCGACGCCGGCCGTATGGCCGTGATCCGGGATCCCGCGGGCGCCGCGTTCAGCTTGTGGCAGCCGAAGAGCAACCAGGGTATCGGCATCGCCGGCACGGATGGGACGCTCTGCTGGGCGGACCTGCTGACGTCCGACAAGGCTCGCGCCCAGCGGTTCTACGAAGATGTCTTCGGCTGGGCCATCACGCCCGGTGAAAAAGACACTTCCGGTTACCTGCACATCAAGAACGGCGATACGTTTATCGGCGGCATCCCGCCGGTTGGGCCGCAGCCCGGTGTGCCGCCGCATTGGTTGTTGTATTTCCTGGTATCCAACTGCGATGACAGTACGGCGAAGGCCCGATCGTTGGGTGCGCGCGTTTATTATGGGCCCGAAACGATGGCGGGTGTGGGACGCTGGTCGGTAGTGAGCGATCCGCAAGGGGCGGTGTTCGCCCTCTTCCAATCGCTTCCGCACAACTGATGCGGCAGATCCAAGCGGCCTAAAACTGAAAGCGCAACTGCGCGTCGATGCGGCGGTTATCCGTGGGGGTCGCCTCCGCCATGTAGCCGCCCGCAATGGAGGTGGATTGCAGGAAGAACGGTGATCCCATCACGCCCACGGGCGCCACGTAATTCACGTGATTCAGCAGGTTCCGCGCGCTGATGGAAAGCGTCAGATTGTAGCGGTGCTCCGTGCCTCCGCCGCCAAACGGCCCGCGCCCGCCGAACATCCCGCCGCGGCCGCCGTAGCCGCCGGCCCGCGCGCCGCCGGAGGGGCCGGCGAACTTCGTGGTGCCGAATCCCCAGGTACGGCTCAGCCGCAGGTTGATGGTGTACTGCGACGGGCCCGTCCCGTAATTGCGCGGGATCAGCGGCTGGCCCGGCGCCGGATTCGGATTCAAGTAGCCATAAGGCGTCGCTACGATGCCAGCGCCCGGGCCGCTGGCGAACGCCGGCCGCGCGTTGAAGATGCCGTCGCCCAGGTAGTCGCCGCCCGTGGTTATGTTGAATGGCATTCCGGAGCTGGCCACGATGAACGGCGAAAGCTGGATGTGCAGCGGCGCCTGGTAGGTCCCGGCCAGGAACATGCGGCTCTCTACGGCCAAAGAGCTGCGGCTCCATTCCGCGTTCAAGTTATCCACGCTGACCGGCGTGGATGTGCCGCATCCGGCCGAGGACGGACAAAGTGCTCCGTCCGTGTTGCTATGCGCTGTGCTCCAGATGTAGGCGCCGAACACGCTCATTTTGTTCCCGATCTGGCTGTTGATCCTGGTGATCACCTGCAACTGCTTCAGCAGGCCCGCGGACTGGAACTGGAACAACTTGGCGCCATCGGCCGCGGTGCCGATCTCGCTGGTGACAAACTGGTGGACACCGCGGGTATCCGTGACGTTCACAGCCAAGGTCGTCCCCTTGACGAGTTGGCGTTCCACCCCGATCGCCGATTGGATCAAGTAGGGAGTCCGCAGATTATTGCCCGCAATGAACTGCGCCTGATTCTCCGTGGCCGTCAGAGTCGACAGGAAATTGGCGGGCAGCGTCGGGAAGTAATAAAAGCCGGGGTTGGTGACCACGTACGAGATCTGATTCAGCCCGTTGTATTCGTGGGTAAAGAGCTCGTCCATATCGGCGTAGCGTATATAGAACAGGCCGAAACCGCCCCGAATCACGGTGGTGGGCGTACCGCGCGCGCCCGGCTTGGTGGGAGCCCAGGCAAAGGACCAGCGCGGGGCGGCGTCATGCCAGTCGTGGATGTTGGTCTGCCCTTCCCAGCGCAGCCCGTAACTCATCGTCAGCCGGTTGGAGACGCGCCAATCATCCTGCACGAAGGCCCCCAAATCGAACATGGAGGCTGCCAGCGACGGATTTCCGGCATTGGCCGTGAACAGCGAGGGACCGCCGCCCATTGCCTGAATCTGCGAAAAAGGCAGACCGCTGGCCAGGCCCTGCTCGGTGATCTGATAGGCTGCGAAGTTCGCGAACAGGAAGGTTCCGTTGAAATTCGAAGGCGAATAATAGTTCAGCCGGTCTTCGCGGGTGCGCGCGCCGAACTTGATGGTATGTGTCCCGTGCGTGAGGGTCGAGTAGTTCTGAAACTCGTAATTGTTGTCCTGCTGCCGGGTGTTCCCCACCCCGGCGCCGCCTTCCGTAAATGCGCTCGGCACGCTGACCTGCACGCCGTTAGTCACGGCGTCCTCATAACTCTCCGAGTGGTTGAACTGAAACCGGGTTTCGTTCACGATCCGGGGCGATATCACGGCGGTTTCCGTCACCTGGGCTACATGCTGGCCTTGCGTGAAACCGTAGCCGCTGTCCGGGAGGTTGTACAGTCCGATGCCCCACAAGTCGCGGTTAACGTCCAGGTAGGAGTAGCGCAGGCTCAGGGTATTGTTCGTGGTGAGCTGCCAGTCGATGCGCGGGCTCACCGTGGTCCGCTGCTGGGGAGTGGGCGTGGTGCCCCGGTCGAGCGCGAAGGTGGACGGATCGAAAGCGTTCAGAATCGCGTTGTCATTAATCTGGCGGCGCTCCACATCCAGGAAGAAGCTGGCGTGTCCGTTGATGGGGCCGCTGACGTTCCCGCCGTACGTCTGGGCCAGGAACGACGGTATCGGCGTGGTGGTGATAAAAGGATTGCGAGCGTTCCAGACGCCGTCGCTGGCATCGTAGAAAGCCGTTCCGTGAAATTTGTCCGAGCCCGGCTTGGTGAAGATCTCGATCCGGCCGAAACCCAGCTTGTCGAACTCGCCCGAGAACGGGTTTTGGTTAATGCGGATCTCGCGAATAGAAGATTTGGGCGGCAACCGTCCGCTGGAGAATCCGTCGATGTAAATCTCGCCGCCGTTGGGGCCGGCCGAGGGCCCGGCCAGGGCCTGTAAATCCTGCTGCAAGTCGTCGGGATCGTCCGGCAGCGAGGCCAGGTCGGCACCCTTGAACACCAGCGCATCCGCGTTTTGTGAACTCTGCAGGCCAAGCTGGGAGGTGTTCTCCTCCTGTACGGTCACTTCCTGTTTCACCTCGGCCGGTTTCATGGAGACATCGCCGTGCGCCACGGTTCCGGTATCCACGGATACGGCCACGCCTTGGGCTTGCGACAGGCCGGGATAGGTCACCGAGATCGAATAGGCGCCCGGAGGGACGGCGCGGAAGGAGTACGCGCCGTCAGCCCCGGTGCGCACCTCGCGATTGTTGCCGTTCTCGTCCGTCAGAATCACCTGCGCATTGGGAATCACGGCTCCGGACGGATCTTTGACTACGCCGGCGACGGTGCCGCCGCCGGCGGCTGGACGAATCGTCTTGCCGGTTTGCGCCACAGCGGTTGAGACGGCTAACAGCAGCGCCACTCCCGCCAGCCAACTGGATGCCTGCCTCATTGCTCACCACCGCCCATTCCGCCGCCCATGTCCAGGTTCCAGGAACCCAGCATGGCGGCGCGTTGACCGCCGGAGTTTGCCGTCAGGATCGGTTCCACACCCGCCACCAGCGTGATCGCGGTCACCTGGCTGGGATCGGTGCCTTCCGTGCTGGATACGATGATCGCGTCCCCGGGTTTCAGATCTTCCAGCTTCAACGCCGGCATCCTCTCCAACATGGCCTGCATATCGCCGCTGCGCGGCGGTCCGCCCTGGCCGCCTCCCTGCCATTGGCCGCTCCTGGCTCCGCCGCCCGCAGGTGTGCCGGCCGCACCTTGCGGCCGTTGCCATCCGCCCGCGCCCGGACCACCGGGTGCGGCCGCGCCGCCGCCGGCGCCGGAAATGCGCATGGCGATCATCCGCGCCATGAATTCGGGCAGCTTGCGCATCATGGAATCCGCGTTGACGCGCACGGTAAGTGTCTTCTTGGTGGTCAGGTCCGTGACCTTCAAGATGTGCTCGGCGGAGTCGACCTCTTTTACGGTGGCCGCCACGTTGCGAAACGATCCGGAAACCACCTCTTCGGCTGTGTAGCGGCTGCCGTCTTCGCTCTTGGAGCCCAGCGCCCGCACCTGGTCGCCCGGCTTGATCTGGGCCAAGGTGCTCGGTTTGGCGTCCGCGAATTTCACCGAGTCCGGCGCGTACCGCCGCAGGGAAGTGGCCTTGCCGACTTCGATGAGCAGCGGCTTCTTGCCTTCCATCGTCCGCGTCGTGATGGTAACCGTACCGCCGGCCGGATCGACGGCCGTGACAATCCCGCCCACCCCGCGCTTGGCCCATTCGGCACGATCCGCCTGCTGCTTTTTGGCGATGTCCGACTTGGTCATGATGACCAGCGTGCTGGCCGCCAGGGCGGTCTTGTCTTCCGACAACTCGCCGCGCGCCAGCAACCGGTCGCCCACACCAACGTCCTGCGCCGTGATGGCTTCCGCCTTGGCGATACTTTTCTCGCCCGGGGGCAGTCGCAGCCACTTCGCGTTGGGATGCGGGGCGACCTTTACGGTCTTGCCGTCGTCAGTCTGCAGGGTGATCTGGCCCGTAGCCGTGTCGATGGCTTGCACGCCTCCAACGAGGTTAACGCGGGCGGGCTGTTGCGCGGCTGCCACGCCCAGGCCGAGGCACGCTACCGCAAGGCAACATATATGGGTGGTTTTCATTACCGAAGGAACTCCAAGCTGTTAAGACGTTGGCAAGAGGCGCAAAGGTTATGCCGCAGGCGCAAAAATGATCGGGAGCCGAATGGCCCGCCCGGCGGGCAAAACGCCCTCAGCCCATAATAGTACTTGTGTCGCTGCTGTCCGACATCCGCTACGCCATCCGGTTCCTCCGCCGCGCACCCGTTCCCACGGCGGTCGCCCTGCTGTCCATCGCGCTGAGTGTGGGGGCGGCCGCGGTGGTCTTTGCCGCCATCAAAGCCGTGCTGCTCGATCCCCTGCCATTCGCACGTCCGGACGAACTGGTCTTGTTGCGTAGCGAATTCCCACAGGTGCAGCAGCAGGCCCAGGGCGACTGGGTGATTTGGAATGACAGCCAGGAAGTCTCCCGCCGGACGCGCACGCTGGCGGCCGTGGCCACCTATCACAACGCGGTTTTCGACCTGGCGGGCGACCCGCACTCCACGCCACTCGCGTTGTATGGGCTGCGCGTGAGCGCCAACCTGTTCGATGTGCTCGGCGTCAAACCCATGCTGGGGCGGAACATACTTCCGCCAGAGGAACGGCGCGGCCACGCGGACGTGATGATTCTCAGCTACGGGCTGTGGATGCGCCGCTTTCACGGCGATCGCTCGGTGGTCGGCCGCACGGTGATGATCAACGGCCGGCCATGTCTGATCGTCGGCGTCATGCCGCACGGCTTCAACTTTCCGCTGCGCCGGGCAGCGGCCCATACGCCTTCGCCGTACGTGGAGTTCTGGGCCGCGCCGCTGAATGTGCCGTCCAATCCCGGGGCGGGTATGGGCGTTGTCGCGCGGCTCGGCTCCGGCGTTTCTCTGGCGCAGGCGCGGCAGGACCTGGCATCCATCAGCGCCGCCCTCACGCACGATTTTCCGGAGTTGAATCGCGACCGCGTTTTGCAGTTGAACCGCCTGGGCGACCGCGCGGTCGGAACCTCCGGGCGCGGCCTGTGGATGCTGATGACGGCGGCCACGCTGTTCATGCTGATCGGCTGCGCCAACGTCGCCAATCTGCTGCTGGCGCGTGGGATCACCCGGCGGCGGGAGATCGCTGTACGGCTGGCGCTGGGCGCCCGGCGCAGCCGCATTATCCGTCAACTCCTGACCGAAAGCTGCGTGCTGGCGGTGGCCGGTGGCGCGGGCGGATTTCTCCTCGCCCTGGCAGCCTGGAAGATCCTGCCGGCCCTGGCGCCCGTGAGTATTCCGCGCCTGGCCTCCGCGCACGCCGATGGCGCGGTGCTCGCTTTCGCCCTGGCCGTCGCCGCGATCAACGGCATTCTGTTCGGCCTCGCGCCGGCGCTGCGCGCCGGGCTAGAAGGCGGGTTCGGTTCGCGCGGCGCCGCGGCGGCCCGGCACGACCGCCTGCGCTCCGCTCTGGTGGCAGCCGAGGTTGCACTGTCGGTGCTGCTGGTGGTCACCGGCGGCCGGATGCTCGACAGTTTCGCGCGCCTGATCGCCACCGATCCCGGCTTCCAGTCCGGCCCCGTGCTCGCTTCCGTGGTTCTGCCGGCCATCGAGCGCTATCCCGATCCGGCGCAGCGGGCGCTGTTCTACCAGCGCATCCTCGAGGCCGTGCGCGCACTGCCCGGCGTGGAGAGCGCCGGGGTGGTGGACGCCCTCCCGTTTAGCGGCGAAAATCATGGTGGTTACGTCTCCGCCGGAAATTCGGCCGACTCTCCGCGGCTGATCTCCGAAATCGACGTGGTCGGCGGAGACTATCTGCAGAGCCTGGGAATTCGTCTCTTGGCCGGCCGATGGTTTCGCGACGAGGACATGCGCGCCGGCGGCGGCGCCCTGGTGAACCTGGCGGTCGCGCGCCGCCTGTGGCCGGGCCGGAAGGCGGTCGGCCAGCGCCTGTGCGTCGCCTGTACGCCGGAACATCCGGATAACTGGAAGCGCGTGATCGGCGTGGTTTCGAGCGCCAGCCACGCCGCGCTGGACGAACCCGAGAAGGGCAATGTCTATCTGGCCGCCGGCGCCATGCGGAGCGCCGTCTTTCTGACCGTGCGGACCCGCCGCCCCGCGGGCGAAATGGCCCTCGCCATACGCCGGGCTATCGCCGCTCTCGATCCCAACCAGCCTGTCCTCCTCAGCGCTACGTTGCGCGAGCTCATCTCCGACTCGGTCGCCGGCCGCCGCTTCATCATGCTGCTGCTGGCTGTCACGGCCGTCCTTGCGCTGATGCTGTCCGCGGCGGGCGTCTACGGCGTGATCTCCTACACAACTTCGCTGCGCACACCGGAGATCGGGATACGGATGGCTGTGGGCGCCGCTCCCCGCCATGTTTTCGCGCTGGTCTTCCGGCAGGCGTTTGCCACTGCCGGCATCGGACTCATCCTCGGGCTCGGCACGGCGCTGGCGGCCGGGCGCGCATTGCGGACCGTGCTCACCGGCCTCGATCCAGGCCACGCCGCGCCCATCTGGATCGCCGTGGCGATAGTGACCGCCACCGCCGCCCTCGCCTGCTGGATTCCCGCCCGCCGCGCCACCCGGGTGGATCCGGTGGCCGCCATCCGCCACGACTAATCGCCGCGCTTTGATTATTGCGCGGCCAGCTCGAAGCGGTGCGCCTTCGGCTGCGCCGCGGCCCGCTGCTGCGCGATCAGTTCGTTGTCCAGCGCGTCGAGCGCGTCCATGGCGGCCTGTTTGCGTTCCGCCTGGATGTCGGCAAGAGGCACCTGCACCTGCCGCCAGCGGGCGAAATGGACGGTGTTGTGCTTGACGGTCAGGTCGTGCACGGTGGCGGCCTGCTCCATCATGGGGGTCGCCTGCGCCGCCAGATTGACGCCCGCGGCCAACTCCTCCTTGCTGAAACTGCCTACTACCCCATCATCGATCTTCAACGTGTAGCGGGCCGCGGTCAGACCGGTTACGCGCAGCGGTTCCCGGTCCATGGCGTCCATGAAGTCCGAAGCGCGCAGCGCCAGCGACGCCACCGGGTCTTTCAGGTCGATCGGCAGGGGCAAGGCATCATCCGTCTGCGACCAGGTGATATGCTCGCCCGTCTTCAAATCCGTGACGCTGGTGTTGGTGGCGCTCACCACCTTGGAGTCGGCCGCGTCGATCTCCACGGACGCGACCGTCGCGGGCGCCTGCCAGGCTTTCAGCAGCGCTTCGGCCATCAACAGGTGGCCGGCCGGTCCGGGGTGCACGCGGTCCGGCACCATTCTCTTGGCATTCTCGGCATCCAGCTTGTCGGCCTTCTCGAGCGCCGCGACCAGTGGCGTGTTCATGTCCGCCAGCGTGAGCTTTTCCTTTTCCGCCAGTTCCCGCACGAACGCGCCGTAACGCACCATCACCTTGTTGTAACCGCCTTCGAAATTCGGGGCGCGCGTGACGTCGTCGAACGGCGAAGGCTCGATCACCGTGATGCGAATCCCCGGCAACGATTCCTTGACGCTCTGGATGATGTGCTGGTAGCCGGTCGCATAGGTTTCGAAGATCTGGCGGTCGAAAGACCGGTAGCTGCCGTCGTTCATGCCCAGCATGATGGTCATCACGTTGGGTTTGTACGCGACGACGTCCCGCGCCAGCCGCAGATCGATGGGCCCGCCGCCACCGCCGGTCACCCGGTCGCCGCCCCAACCCGAATGCACGAAGGTCACGTGCATCTTGGGGAAGCGGGTAACCACGTAGGTCTCGACGAACGTGGTGTACAGACGCTGGTCCGTGATGCTGTCGCCGTAGAAAACTACGCGATCCCCGTCGTGCAGATAAAAGCCGGTTTGCGCCGGCGCGGCCGGCAGACAGGCCAACGCCAGGATGCCGAGCAGCACGGTTCGTCGTGAGATTTGCATGAAGCTAATGATAGCGTCCGGCGTCGATGGGCGTACCCAGGATGCCGGGATAAGCGGCGGGGTCCAGGCCCAGCGCCGCCAGTGCCGTGGGCGCGATGTCGCGCTGATGATATGGGGCCGCGTCGTGAGCTTCGCCGCTGTGAGGCGTGTCCGGTCCCACGATCGCCAGCCAGATTTGATCGGCTCCCGGGACATCCTTGCCATGGTCGTGCCAGTCTGCCAGCGTGCTGCCGCGGCCGTGATCGCAGGTGACCATCAGGGTGGTGGAATCGCGATACTCGGGTGTGCTTTGCAGCCAGGTCCACAGCTCTTTGAGCGCGGTATCCACGAACTGGATGGAAGTGAGCACGCGGTCGTAGCGCCGGTCGTGCGCCCAGTCGTCGGTCTCATCAAACGCGATGTACAGCAGGCGCGGCCGGACGCTCTTCAGGTATTCCATCGCCAGTCCGAAGGTGAACGCGTCGTGGCGCGCGCTATCGTCCAGGTACAGCGCTTCGAACTGCAGCTTATTCAGATCCGCAACGCGCGCATTGCCGGACGGCAGCGTGGAACGCTCGTATCCGGCATTGATGAAGAGATCCCCCGGCCGGTTTTCCGCGATCTGATGGAACTCGCTCCAGGAGGCGAACACAGCCACCTTCTCCTTGGGTAACCTCCATTGCTCTTTCACGAATTGCAGAAAGCTGGGCGTCGGATTCTGAACCGGATCGTTGCCGTGGATAATGTCGTCTTGCGCGCGGCCGGTAAGTATCTCCGAATAGCCGGGGTAGGAAACCCGGTAGCGATTGGTCACCCGCACCGAACTGCCTTTGTTCACGTTGCCCAGCACCACGCCTCGCGGCGCGAGGGTGCCCCAGAGAAAAGGCAGGAGCGCCCGGCGCCGCTCCTCTGCGCCGGGCGTCCACAGGCGATCCCTCAGCTCCGCCGCGCCGGCGCCGGTCATGCCGGTATCCTTTTCATTCATCAGCAGCGGATCGATGCCGGTGAACAGGTCCTGCCAACGCAAGCCGTCGGAGGTCACCAGGACCAGGTTATTGGTTTTGCGCGCCGGCGCAGCCAAGGCCGCGGCCGCCGCACTGGCGGCGAGAAATGAGCGTCGAGTCACAGGCCGATGATAGCATCGCCGGCGAACCGCGCTAGCATGGTCCTATGCCGTCTGTTTCCCGCCGTAGTTTCCTGACCGCCGCGGCGACCGCCGCCGCCCTCCGCGCCCGCGCGCTGCCCACCGTGGGTGTCCAACTCTACACGGTCCGCCGCGTGCTGCCCAAACATCCGCTCGAAACGCTGCGCGCCATCGAGCAGATCGGCTACCGCGAAGTCGAATGCACGCTGGATCATCTCGACGACATCTGGCCCAGCCTCAAACAGACATCGCTCCGGCCCGTGAGCGTCCACCTGGATCCGCAGGTCTTCCTGCATGAGCCCGATAAGCTCCCCGCGGCTCTGGACGAGGCGCGGAAACATGACTTCGAGTATGTGGTGTGCCCCTGGATCGACCCGCGCGACCGCGGCGGGGTGGAGATGATCCGCAAACTGGGCGCGTCGCTGAACCATGCCGGCGAATTGGCCCACCAATCCGGCATGCATCTCTGCTATCACAACCACGCTTTCGAGTATCGGCCCACGCCCGAGGGGCGGCTGCTGGATGTGCTGCTGAAGTCTACCGATCCCAAGCTGGTCAGCCTGGAATTGGATGTGATGTGGGCGCACGTGGGAGGCGCGGACCCGGTCGCCCTTCTGAAACAATACGGCAATCGTATCCCGCTGGTACACCTGAAGAATGTCGCGCCTGGCACCGGCCATCGCTTCAACGAGATGATCCCCGCCAAAGCTTTCCGCGAACTGGGCAACGGCGAGGTGGATATCGCGGCCGTCATTCGCACCGCCAAAGAGACCGGCGTGAAACACTATTTCGTCGAACAGGATGAGACCCCGGGCGATCCGGTCGCGTCTCTGCGGCAGAGCTTCCAATACCTGGAAGGCTTGAGTTAACATCCCCAACCGGATGAATTAACGGCCGCAACGCAACGCAATCGCGCTCCCGTCCATCTCTAGTAACATTGAGCACCTGTGACGTTTTCATCGTGGGTGGCGGACCCGCCGGACTGGCCACCGCCATCGCCTTGCGGCGTCGAGGCTTGAGCGTCACGGTGGCGGATGGCGCTGTGCCGCCCATCGATAAACCCTGCGGCGAAGGACTGATGCCCGATGGCCTCTCGGCGTTGCGAAACATCGGCATCGACTTGTGCGAGACCGATGGACACTCCTTCCGCGGCCTTCGTTTCATCGATGGGGACATTTCGTTCCAGGCCGCCTTTCCCGAACGCTCCGCGCTGGGTATCCGCCGCACCGTGCTGCACGCAAGGCTGGTGGACGCCGCCGCCGCAGCCGGCGTGCGGATGCTCTGGGATACGCCCATCGCCGGCCTGGCGGATGTTCCGGCCGCGCGCTGGATCGTGGGGGCGGACGGTTTCCACTCTCGCGTGCGGCGCTGGGCCGGTCTGGCCGCATCGCTCCCCGCGCAGCGCTACGGTTTTCGCATACACTACTCCATCCCGCCGTGGACGAATCACATGGAAGTGTATTGGGGTGTCCGGCGCCAGATCTACGTTACGCCGATCCGGTCGGGTGAGGTATGCGTGGCGCTGGTTTCGCGGAATCCGCATTTACGACTCGAGGAGGCTCTGGCGGAGTTCCCGCGGCTGTCCGCCCGGCTCGCCGGTCGATCGCATGCTTCGCCCGAACGCGGCGCGGTGACCGCGAACTATCGCCTGCCGCGCGTCTGGCGCGGCAATGTGGCGCTGGTCGGAGATGCCTCCGGCGCGGTGGATGCCATCACGGGGGAAGGCCTGTGCCTGGCGTTCCAGCAGGCGCTGGCGCTGGCGGATGCGCTGGTCGCGGGCGATCTGGCTCGCTACCAGGCCGCGCACCGCCGTCTCGCCCGGCGACCCACGCGCATGTCGAACCTCCTGCTTGCCATGGGCCGCTACCGCTGGCTCCGGGCCCCCGCATTTCGCACCCTGGCCGCGGCGCCAGGCATCTTCCGATCGATGTTGCGGTTTCATGTGTGCGCCGCCGGCGCCGCCCGATGAGCTACCCTGGAACCATGTCCAAACGTGAAACCACCACGCTGGCCGGGGGATGTTTCTGGTGTCTGGAAGCGGTCTACGACGGCCTGCAGGGCGTGCTCTCCGTCGAGTCCGGCTACATGGGCGGCCCGCAGCCGAATCCCACTTACCAGGACGTCTGCACGGGCCGCACGGGTCACGCCGAAGTTGTGCAGATTGCCTTCGATCCGGAGATCGTCTCGTTCCGTGAAATCCTGGAAGTCTTTTTTGCCATCCACGATCCCACCACGCTCAATCGCCAGGGCAACGATGTGGGGACGCAATACCGCTCCGCCGTTTTTTATCACAACGACGCGCAGCGGCAGGTCGCCGAAAACGTGATCCGCGAACTAACGGCGGAAAAGGTCTTCCGCGATCCCATCGTGACCGAGGTCCAGCCGGCGGCGGCGTTCTACATCGCCGAAGACTATCACCAGGAATACTTCGCTCACAATCCGAACCAGCCGTATTGTTCGTACGTGGTGGCGCCCAAGGTCCAGAAGTTTCGCCAGAAGTTCGCCGGCAAAGTCCGTGGAACGGCTTTGCGTCCCGCGGGCGGCGCGGCGCCCGGCGCTTAGCCCGACAGCACCGCTCCCCAGTGCAGACCGGCCCCGAATGCGGCGAACACCAGCGGACCGTGCGGGTCCGCCTGCTCGCGCCGCCACTCCGCCGCCGCGATCAGCAGCGATGCCGACGAGGTGTTCCCGTACCGCTGGATATTCCGGTAGAACCGGCTCTCCGGCACACCCAGCGCCTGCGCCACGCGGGTGATCAGGTTCAGGTTCGCCTGGTGCATGATGAACGCCGCCACGTCGGCCGCCGCCACACGGTTCCGCTCCAGCAACTCCGCAATCGCGCGCGGTATCTTGCGCGCCGCCTGCAAGATGATCGTCCGGCCATCCATGTACAAGGGCGCGTCCAGATCCAGCCGGAGGGCTTCCGCGAAGTCGCCGTCGCTGGCTATCAGCGCATCCCGGATCTCGGCGAATCCGGCCTGCGCACTCACCAGGCAGGCCCCCGCGCCGTCGCCGAACAGAATTGCGGTGTCCCGCACTGCGGGGTGCCACCCAACCACGCGCGACATCACCTCGGCGCCTATTACCAGCACGTTCCGGTAGACCGGCGCGAGCTGCGCCGCCAAGGCCACGCCAAACAGCGACCCGGCGCTGGCGACCGGCAGGTCGATGGCCGGCACGCCAGAAATCCCCAGCCCCGCGCCGATGGCCGACGCCGGACCCGGGAAGCGCCGCTCCGCGGAACTGCTGGCCGCCAGGATCAGGCCGACATCGCGCGCCAGCAGGCTGGCGTTCTCCAGGCAGTTCTTCGCCGCCCGCACGCCCAGTGAAGCGACGGACTCGTCCGCCGCGGCGAACCGCCGCTGCTCGATGCCGGTCTGCCGCAGAATCCATTCCGGCTCCGCGCCTGTCGCCGCGGCCAACTCGGCGTTATCGACCACGCGCGCGGGCAGGTACGCGCCAAACCCCCGCAGATACGCCATAGTCAGGAGTGGCTTTCGAGATACGCCGCGATGCGTTCGATGGAATCGAACTTCCGGGGAGTCAGATCGGAGTCCGGTATGCGCAGGGAGAATTCCTTCTCCAGGGCGCCGACCATATCCGTCAGGGCAAACGAGTCCAGAACGCCCGACTCGAACAACGATTCATCCGCCGCGATCGCCAGCGGCTTGCCGGACAGTTTCTCCACAATCTCAATGATCTTGGCTTGTCTGTTCATCTGTGGCTTGGGTGGAAACTTCAGGACGGACCTTGAGGTAGCTCTCGTACAGGCGCATTATATCTTGAAACAGCACGTTGGCCAGTCGCTGGTAGCCCAGCGACGTGAAGTGCACGTAATCGCCCTGCGCGAGCCCGGCGTAAACCCAGTTCACCATGGAGCCCTCCGCGCCCATGCGCGCGCGCGTGTTCCAATAGGCGGCGTGGTTCTGCCGGCAGGCTTCCTGCTGCGCGGCAACGATGCGGTCCACGGCCGGGTACGGGCGCCAGTGTCCCTTCACCCGGTAGAAGCGGTCCGGCGGGCCCAGTACCAGAATCGACGCCGCCGGAGCGGCCCGCCGCAGCCGCTGCAATATGGCCGAGAACGTCTCCAGGTAACCTTCCTCAGTCCACTTCGAATCGCCGGCTTCGTTGGTACCGTAGGCCAACACGATCAGCGCCGGGTCGCGCCGCGCCACGTAGTAGTCGTGCATCTTCTCGTCCCAGCGCTCGATCAGGGCGGCCTCGGCGCCGTTGATCCCCATGGATTCGTAGGTGATGCCCTTTTCCGTTTGGGTCACCCAGCCGAACAAACGCACTGGGGCCGGCTCGAGCGTGCGGACTTCGAAACGATGATGCCCGGGTGCGGCGGCATGCATGATCGCCCCCGGGGCGAACGGACCTTCCGTCGAGGCCTCTTCCACTGTCTCGCCATTATCGGTCAGCAGGATCCGCCCGCCGCCCGGCTGCTGCAGATAGTCCAACTCGACCGAATCGCAATCGGCGTCCAGGTAGATCGTTTGACCCGCGCGCCCGGTCGCGATGCTGACGCCTCCCAGGCCGAAGTATCCGTCACCCTCACCGGTGCGTAGTCCGGCGGACTCCCAGCCGCGGCTCTCACCGCCCCGCACGTCAAACCGGCGATAGCCTTTGAACGGCGTCCCGGCCAGGGAGAAGCCCGCGCCGCCGTCGCCGAAGCGCGCCTGGAAGAGTTCGCGCAACGCGCCGGTCCAGTCGTCGGCGGCCGTGTGGGAGTCGCCGAAATGCAGGACATGGACTGCCGGACCGTCGCCGTTCGTGAGCCGGTAGAGCCGCTCAAAAAACGGCACCAGCGCGCCGGGCCGGTCGATCACCGGATCGGGCCGCTCGTCGAGTCCCAATGCAACTCTTTCGAGCGACGCGGCGCGCAGCCCGGCGCTCACGCGCGGCGCCGCATATCGCCGCACGCGCGCCACCCGCGCTTTCTTCTTCTTGGACTTCTTGACCGGCTTCTTCCTGGCCGTCTGCTTGGCGGCCGTGGCGGCGCCCAGCGTGCCGCCGCCATACCCCAGCAGGCAAAGGCAGACGATGGCAACGCGGCGTAGCATGCCTTCAGCGCACCTCGGCCACGGCATCAGGATGCGTTAATTGGCGCAGCTTGTAGCGATTCAATCCGTTCACCAGTTCCCTGACAAATGCCGACGCGATGATGCGCGCGCCCGCGGGCGTCGGGTGGATGAAATCCGCCGATACCAGCGGCGGCTGGCTGTCGTACCAGCGTGCCATCGTCCCCTTGCCGCCCATGACCGCGAACGTATTGAAGAACCCGCAGCCAAGTTCGCCTGCCACGCGCCGCTGTATCTCGACGATGCGGGGTATGGTCGGCAGCGTCTCTATCTCCCCGCCACTGCGCTGGGCCCGGTCCATGGGACTCATCACCAGTATAGAAGCCTCGGGCAGCGCCGTGCGCACGCGCCGGATGGCTTCGCGCAATTCCTTTTCGTATTCCCGCGTCACGAACTCGGCGAAGCTGCTCTCGTTGGTGCCGTAATTGAGAATCACCAGGTCGGGATGGCGATGCCGCAACTGCTCGGCCCAATGGCTCTCGTTGAACAACAACGCCGGCACGGAAACGGACGCCCCATTCAACCCGATGCTATCGTAGACCACGCCGTCCCGCGGCTTCTCGAGCGTAATTCCAAAGATGCGTACGGTGCCCCGGCAGCGAAACTCCAGTTCTCCGGTACCCGGCTTCAAGTCGAAGCTGGCAAAGCCCGCCGCGCGTGCTGGCGCGTCCGTGGCGATCTCGCCGATCGCCTCCTCGCCCGACGAGACCGCGAGGGTCCCGCCGCCCGGCTGCCGCAAGAACCAGACCTCCAGATGCGTCTGATTTGCGTCCCGCAAGACGACCCGGCTGTACGCGCCGGTCTTGCCGGTAAAGACCACCCCGCCCAGCCCGAACCAGCCATTCCGCAGATCCCACCGCGTACCCGGGTCCATTTGCCAGCCCTGACTTGCAAGCTGCACGCCGCGGTGCTCGTACCACGCCCACGGCTTGCCGATCAGCGTGAATCCATGACCCGCGTCGCCGAATCGTTTCTGCAGCAACTGCCGCGTATCTCCCGTGATCAGGTCGGCCGTGGTGGGCGAATCGCCGTAGTGCACGATTCGCGTAATGGCGTGCGGTCCGCCCTGCTCGGTCCTCCACAGGGCGGCGTAGAAGCGGTCCAGGCCGCCGTTACCATCCTGCAGGATTTGGGGTACGGCCGCCGTGAACCGCGGCGGCAGCAGCGCCTCCGGCGGCACGTGTGGCCGCAGCGGCCCCAACGGTGTGGTGTCCGGATTGAAGGCCGCAATCTCGCCGGCCGCTTCCGGCCACGGGATGCTGATCCCGGGCATCACGTGCGCCAATCCGTCCAGCATCAGGGCGAATGCCGCGATGGTCAACGCCGGGCGCAGGGGAAAGTTGCCCATCTCAGAACCGTGTGTAGACAAACGGCGCCGCGCCGCGTCCCGCCCAAAGTTCGATGGCGGCCACCGCCAGTGTCATCGCCGCCGCCTGCACGTAGAACGGCGTACGCCCGAACAGGTCCACGCCGCGCTCGTACCAGTTCTTCGGTATGGCCTGCCCGGCGGCGGCGGCGAGCGCCACTCCGATGACACCCAGCGAAACATTCTGCAGCGAGAATGTAAGCGATCCGATCCGGTTCAGAATCTTGAATGCCACCGCGGTCGTGGGACTGCGGAAGAAGATCCAGGTCAGGCAGACGAACTGGTAGGTGCAGAAGATGCGAACCGCGCGCGATCCCCAGCCGCTCTCGGTACGACGCCCGCGCCATGCCTGCCAGCGCCGCGTGACCGCCAGCGCGGAGCCATGCAGGAGCCCCCAGATGGCGAACGGTCCGGTGGTGCCGTGCCACAATCCGCCCAAAAACATCGTGATCACCAGGTTGAGGTACGGACCGAAACGTGTACGCTTGCCCGGAAGTGAGAAGTACAGGTAGTCGCGCAGCCAGTTGGAGAACGTAATATGCCAGCGGCGCCAGAAGTCGGCCATATTCAGGGCGGTGTACGGCCGGTCGAAATTAATTGGCAGGTTGAGGCCCAGCAGCAGGCCGCAACCGCGCGCGATGTCGGTATAACCTGAAAAATCGTAGTAGAGTTCCAGGGAGTACGCATAAATCGCGGCCAGGACCTCGGCGCCACTGTATAAGTTCGGTGTATCGAAGACGCGATTCACCAGGTTGCCGGCCAGGTAGTCGGCAATCAACAGCTTTTTGAGCAATCCAAACCCGATCAGAAATAATCCGCGCGATCCTTCAGCCGGGGTCAAATTGAACTTGCGGCCCAGTTGCCTGGCAATTTCGGCCGGACGGGTGATAGGTCCGGCTTGTATGGTTGGAAAGAACGAAGCCGCTGCCAGGTAAGTCAGATAAGATGACGTGGCCGGAGCGTCCCGGCGGTATATATCAATCGTATAAGACAGGGATTGGAACGCATAAAACGAGAGACTCAAGGGAAAGATCCAATCCCAGACATCCGGCGACAGGAACAGGCTCATGTGCCGCGACAGCACCAACAGGCTCAGATTCACAATCACGCTGACAGCCAGGCACAGCCGCCTTAGCCACAGCCGCTTGGCTGACTGCATGCTATTGGCGACAAGGTAGTCGATGGTTGAACAAACCGGGATAAGTGCCAGGTAAAACAGCCCATATCTCGCACAGAAGAAATAGTTCGCCGCCAACAGCACGGCCAGGCGCGCCAACCGCCAGCCGGCTGTCAACCAATACGCGAGTAAGACAAGGGTTAAGAAAAGGAAAAAGACGGCACTGGTAGAGTGCACATGTGTATTATCTCACAGGGCGCGACGCCTTTATTTTGCGCGTTTCTATCGCCTTCTGCGCCCAGGCATCGGCCTTCGCGACGTCGTCCTGGTAGTCATCCGCCGACTCCTCCAGGTCTGCCTTGGCGCGCAGTTCGTCCCGCGCTTCGTCGGATCGAATGGGACCAGGATGGCCGCCCCCAGATGAAGGGGAAGAAGCACAGGTTCAGCCGCAGAGCGAGCGTGAACGCAGCGGAGAGTGTCTGGTGTCCGGCCAGCCCACGCCGCGGCTCGCTCTTCTGGATCCCGAAGGCCCTCACTATCGGGACCGGGGAATCACAGAAGCGTCCGCAAGGAAAAACCGAACGCTTGGGCGAACCGAGTCGTGCGCCTCTGGCGGTCGCGCTATTACCCGTTGCCTCAGGCCTGGCGGATGCTGAACCGATCGCCAGCGACGGCTCTTCAGTTCGGCGCGACACGACACAACACGCGGATCGATACGCTTATGGCGATAGCCCATAGGGACATCACCCCATGCATCAGCAACCCCTGGCTGCTGGTGTTGAGTCGCCTGCGAGGTCCCGCAGCATCATTTCGGCGCGGGAATAACGGGGATCCGCAATGGCTGCCGAAGGGGCTGCTCGGTTTTGGGCTGGGTCAACTGCCGTGCGCTGACGAGATCGAGTTTCTGATCGACTATAACCTCGACATCAAACCCGTTGCGTAGGACAAGGCGAAAGTTATTGCCCTGTTTGGCGATCAGGACAATCTTCGTGCCATTCGGCGGACAGACGGCGAGCCGCGGTGGGCAATTGAACTCAATGGTGTTGAGCGGCTGGTAACCAGCCGGCACGTTTGCGTGCACGCCGAGCGGGAGTCCAAACACCGGCACGTACTTGTAATCCATCTGCCACGAACGGCCTTCCTGGGCGGGAACATTCTGCTGTATCTCGTTAAGCGATGCGGTGACTGCATCATCCAGGCTGCCGGCAGTCTTCGCCCACGCTTTTGCGGAGGGGCCCACCACAGCAAAGTCGATCAGGGCGCTGGCGTCGGCGTAGGCCTGCTCCTCCTGCGCTCTTATGGCCTTTATGTCCAATCCCGTTTCGTCGATGTTCGGGTTCTGCGTCATAAGGTGCCAGAGATAATGCCCGGTCTGGGGATGCCAGAGCACCGTCGTCTCGTCGCGCTCTTTCTTGCCGCCGTGGTACGTGACGTCAATCTTGAGTCGCGCTACCGGGAGAGCGATGGCGCCAGAGGAGTCGAATGCGGGAACAACGTCCTTGGACTCCGAGAAGGGCACGGTCGTTACTTGGGCCACTCCCAGTGGCCCGGTTGCGAGAGCAAGTAGTATCAATCTGGCTCGCATGGTAGTGCCTCTTTGCTCACATTTGGCTCGAGACGGCGAAGGCGATATCCGGCAATCCTGGCGCACAGGTAGGGTCGGCAGCGGACGTCGCATGGGTGAAAACATGGTATGTTCCGGAATTCTGGTCCTGCTGGGTAAATGGCCAGGAGTAACCGGCGATAGCATGAGCCTCAAACCCTGCCTCGTTGGGATAAGTCACGCCATAGGACGGGCGCTTCCTTAACCGCCAGCCGGCTGTCAACCAATACGCGAGTAAGACAAGGGTTAGGAAAAGGAAAAAGACGGCACTGGTAGAGTGCACATGTGTATTATCTCACAGGGCGCGACGCCTTTATTTTGCGCGTTTCTATCGCCTTCTGCGCCCAGGCATCGGCCTTGGCGACGTCGTCCTGGTAATCATCCGCCGACTCCTCCAGGTCTGCCTTGGCGCGCAGGAGCAGGCACATGTAAGCCATGGCGTCGTCGTACTCGGGGTCGATGGTCAACGCCTGGTTCAAATCGTCCAACCCGATCTGCAGCGCCGGCAAGACCTTGGCGCGCAGTTCGTCCCGCGCATCGTCGGATCGAATGGGACCAGGATCGTCCGGCTTCATGCCCGAGGCTTGGCGAGCTGCCTGAATCTGCTCGAAAGTCCGCGTCCAAGCGATCACACCCAATGTGTAATGCGCTTCCTTGTTGCGCGGGTCCACGGCGATCAGCCGCTTGTACCAGGTCTCCGCTCCGTCGAAGCGCTTCATGTTGAAAAACAACGATGCGAGCGAAGCCATTGCCAGCGTATTCTCCGGCTCCTGGTCGAGCACCGCCGCGAACTGTTCACGCGCGGATGCGGCCATCTGCTGGTTATCCGGCGAATCCGCGCCGGGGATGTACTGCTGCATATAGGCCGTCGCCAGGTAGAGCCGGGCGGCCAGACAGTTGCCGTCCAGGTCCACCGCGGCGCGAAGGTGTGAAACAGCAGCGGCGTATTGTGCGTTTTTGAAGGCGCGCACGCCTTGGGTGATTTCCGGGACGGCCGGGCTGCCCGGGCAAACCTGCCCGGACTGCGCATGCAATGGCGCCAGGCACAACAGCACGCTCATCCAGCGCAACATCGTCAACCCCATCATGCCGTCACGGGCGGCACCAAGGTCTTCAGGAAGGCGTGCGCCTGGCGGAACCCGCGTTTGAAATTCTCCGTGAAGTCGTGCCCGCTGTATGCCGGCTCGAAGAACTCGTCCTCGTTTTCGATATTCATGGCGCCGCTGTATTCCGCGTCCGCCAGCACCGTGAAGAAGGCCTTCCAGTCCATCGATCCGTCGCCGGGCAGCCGGAAGCGCCACCAGCGGGTGCGGTTCACCGGCTGTATGCCGCAGCGCCGCAGGACGTGCCACATGATCTCGGTGTCCTTC
>DATJYO010000068.1:0-54060 GCA_035499555.1 Bryobacteraceae bacterium | reverse complement strand
ATCGACGGTCACGCGGATCTCTGGGCACTGGCCGCGATCCTCGGCCGGGAAACTGCTGGAGTCAAGCCATCGAAGGAAAAAGTAGCTTAAGATGAATCGACCGCCCTTGCCGACCTTCAACTACGGCCGGGACACCCTCTGATCGTCTGTAAAAGTGTACAGAGTAGCAAAGCGGGTTTGGTCGGCCGCAAACGTCAGGGCGCACGCGCCGAGCCAAGGGGCAAGCGCTAACACGTGAAGTGTCTTCATGGGTGGTCTCCTCCTCTAAGGCATCACGCCGGTGCCAACTATCGAATACGTCTGATATTGGCTAGTCGTCTGCAGGTGTAGTTCTGCGCAGCATTCACGCAGGGAGGGTCCTGCGCCTGAAGCTGGAAGTTTGATCGGCGCCGGCTCGTAGGTCTGGGCAGAGGCTGAACCCGTACACAACAACGCGAGAAGGGCGACACAGAGCGCGGCTATTCTGAGCATCATTGAAGGCTACCACGCCACCTGGATGCAAGTGAGCGCTTCTGCAACGAATCTCGCGATACCGGTACTAACAGTTCCGACCCGGCGACCAGCAGGGCGAGCGAGCCGGCCCAATTTGCGCCCCACCCCATCCATCCCCGACAATAATAGACTCACCAATGAACCACGGATCCAAAGACATCGCCATCATCGGCATGGCCTGTGTCCTTCCCGGCGCGCCGGACATGCAGGGCTACTGGGAGAACATCCTGCACAAGGTCAACGCCATCTCCGACGCGCCGCCGGAATGGGAGGCCGAGCTGTTCTTCGAGGAGAACACCAAACAGGACGACCGCACGTACTGCAAGCGCGGCGGCTTTCTGGGCAAGCTGGCGCAGTTCGATCCGTTCACTTTCGGCATCATGCCCAACGCGGTGGATGGCGGCGAGCCGGATCACTTCATGGCTTTGCAGGCCTCGCACGATGCGCTGAAGGATTGCAGCAACCTGAACCTGGAGCCGGTGAAGGAGCGCACGGCGGTGGTGATCGGGCGCGGGACTTACGTCAATCGCGGCAATGCGGCCGCCCTGCAGCAGGGCGTGATGGTGGAGAGCATCCTGCGCATCCTCAAGCAGCTTCACCCCGAGCACACGGACGCGGAGTTGGCCGAGATCAAGCGGCGGATCAAATCCACGCTGCCGCCGTTCAATGCGGATACGTCGTCGGGCCTGGTGCCCAACATCATCACCGGCCGCATCGCCAACCGGCTGGACCTGATGGGTCCGAATTACCTGATCGATGCGGCGTGCGCCAGTTCGCTGGTGGCCGTCGAGATGGCGGCGCGGGAGCTCGAGACCGGGCGCTGCGACCTGGCTTTGGCGGGCGGCGTCAACAGCAATACGTCACCGGTCCTGATGATGATCTTTTCGCAGCTTGGCGCGCTGTCGCATCGCGGCCAGTTGAGCTCGTTCGATAAGGACGCGGACGGCACGCTGCTGGGCGAAGGCGTCGGCATGGTGGTGTTGAAACGCCTGGCGGAGGCCGAGCGCGACGGTAACCATATTTATGCAGTTCTGAAGAATATCGGCATTGCGAGCGATGGCCGCGCTACGCACGTGCTGGCGCCACGCCGGGAGGGTGAGGAACTGGCGCTGCGGCGGGCTTATGAACCGGCGGACATCGATCCGTTGACGATCGGGTTGCTGGAGGCGCACGGCACCGGCACGCCGGTGGGCGATGTAGTGGAAGTTGAGGCGCTGCGCGGCGTATTTCCGCTGCGACAAACCGAGTCGCCGCGATGTGCGCTGGGGTCGGTGAAGTCTATGATCAGCCACACGGTGCCGGCGGCGGGCGTGGCCGGACTAATCAAGGCGGCGCTGGCGCTGCATCACAAGGTACTGCCGCCCACGCTGTGCGAGAATCCCAATCCCAAGCTTCAGCTTGAAAAGTCGAATTTTTACATCAATACCGAGACGCGTCCCTGGATCCACGGCTCGTCCAAGACACCGCGGCGCGCGGGGATCAACGCTTTCGGCTTCGGCGGCATCAACGCGCACGCCATCCTGGAGGAGTACACCGGGCCGAACCAGGCGCCCTGGCTGCAGCACGCATGGGACAGCGAGCTGTTCGTTTTCTCGGGTGCGGATCGGGCCGAAGTGGCGGCGGATGCGCAGCGCGTGCTGGACATGATCAACCAGGGCGGCGATGCGCTGTCGTTGAAGGATCTGGCTTGGACACTCAACTGCAATCGGCCCATGGGGCCGGTGCGTATGGCTGTAGTCGGCCTGTCGCATACGGACCTGGCGGCCAAGCTGGAGCGCGCCATCAAGCGCCTGGGCGACGAGAAGACGCGCAACATCAAGGAAGTCGAAGGCATCTACCTGTTCAAAGAGCCCCTGGGGTTGAACGGCAAGCTGGCGTTTCTGTTCCCCGGCGAGGGATCCCAGTATCGCAACATGCTGAGCGATCTGTGCATCCATTTCCCGGAAGTACGCCGCGTCTTCGACCTGATGGATCGCGCCTACGAGAATACCCGGCGCGATTACCTGCCAAGCGACGTGATTTTTCCGCCGCCGTTCGGATCGCCCAGCCAGGAGCGGCTCTACAACATGGACTCCGGCGCGGAGACCGTCTTTTGCGCCAACCAGGCCATGCTGGCGCTGGTCGAGAACCTGGGTATACGCGCCGACGCCATGGTGGGCCACTCGACCGGCGAGCATTCCGCGCTGCTGGCCTCGCGCGTGGTGGAGGTGAACAGCGACGAGGAATTGATCCAACACATTCTGGGCGTCTACGAAGTCTTCGACAAGCTGAACGCTACCAGCGACATTCCGGAAGCGGTGCTGTTGGCGGTGGCGGGAGCGGATCACAAGTTCCTGGAGCAGCAGGTAGGCGACAGCAACGGCCAGCTCTATATCGCGCTGGACAACTGCATCCATCAGGTCGTACTGTGCGGTCCCGAGCCGGTGATCGATCGGCTGATGACGATGCTGACGCCCAAGGGCGCCATCTGCCAGAAGCTGCCGTTTGCGCGGGCGTATCATACGCCTTGGTTTGAGGTATTCAGCAAGCCGCTGAAGCAGCATTTCGACCGGTTGAAGATCGGCCAGGCGCAGACGGCGCTCTATTCCTGCGTGACCGCCGGACCGTATCCGAACGATGCCGAGGAGATCCGTTCGCTGGCCGCGGTGCAATGGTCGAGCACGGTGCGGTTCCGCGAGACCATCGAGGGCATGCACCGCGATGGCGTCCGTTTATTCGTGGAGATCGGCCCGCGGAGCAACCTGACCGGCTTTACCGACGACGTGCTGCGGTCCAAACCGCACGCGGCGATTCCATCGAACGTGCACCATCGGTCCGGCATCATCCAGCTTCACCACATGCTGGGGCAGTTAGTCGCGCACGGGTTGAATCCGAATCTGCAACATCTGTACGCGCGCCGGGCGCCGCGTCCGGTTACGGAGAAACGGAAAGCCAAGCGTATGCTGGCGCTCGGCACCGGAATCCAGCCCGCGCGTCTGCCGGAGGACTTCAAGTTACCGAAGACCGAGCCCAAACCGCCGGCTGCCCAGCCGGCAGTTCCTGCGCCCCAATCGCCGGCCGTGGCGGTGCCGCAACCGCCTCCAGATCCGCGCGCCGCCGTCATGCGGGAGCACATGGCGACCATGGAGCAACTGGTGCGCAGCCAGCAACAGGTGATGGCGGCGTATCTGGCGGCGCGGCAGGGCAAGCCTGCCGCCCAGCCGCAGCGGCCGTTCTTCCACGAGGTCAGCGAGAGTACGCCCGGCGTGCGGGCCGTAGCCTTGCATCGCTTCTCCGCCGAACGCGAGATCATCTTCCATCATCATGCGCTGGGACGCGACGTATCGCTGGAAGATCCCGCGCTGACGGGTCTGACGCTGGTACCGCTGACTGTCACGATGGAGATGCTGGCCGAAGGCGGCGCGTTATTGGCTCCAGGCAGACTGCTGGTGGGCATGCGCGATATCCGCGCTTCGCGCTGGATCACGCTGGAGAAGCCAGATTACACGATCGAGGCCACGGCCAAGCAGACCGCGCCGGGAGAGATCCACGTGGCGCTGCGCGAAGTGGGCGCGGCCAACACGCTGCGGCCGATCCTGGCGGAAGCGGTGGCTGTATTTGCGGATCGCTATCCGGATGCGGGCCTGCCGCGGCCGTTCACGCTGGAAAACGAGAAGCGCTCGGCCTGGGTTCCCGCGCAGCTCTATCGCACCGGCATGTTCCACGGGTACATGATGCAAGGCACCAAGAGCGTCGAGCGCGCCGGGCGAAATGGCTGCAGCGCGACGCTCGAAGCTCTGCCGCATGGGGAGCTGTTTGCCGGCAATCCGCAGCCGGCGTTTCTGTTCGATCCGGTGCTGCTGGATGCGGCCGGACAGGTGGTCGCTTACTGGTTCTGGGAAGCAATTGAGAAGGGTACGGATCTGTTCCCGTATCGCGTGGGCGCGTTCCATTGCTATGCGCCGGCGCCGCCCGCGGGGTCGCAGCTCGAATGCCGGGTGGTGCGCCGCTTCGAGAGCGATGCGGTGATCCATTCCGATATCGAAGTGCTGGACCGGGCGGGCAAGGTCTACTATCGCCTGGACAACTGGGAGACGCGACGGTTTCCGCAGCCGCCAGGGTTTTTGCGCTTGCGCATCGATCCGCGCGGGACTTACATTGCGTCGCCCTGGAAGGAGCCAATCGCCGGCAAGCGCGGCGTGGCCTGCTGCCGCGTGGAAGGACTGCCGCAGGAGTTTCTGGAGTCGTCGCACGGCGTGTGGCTGAAGACGCTGGCCTACCTGGTGCTGGGCCGCCGCGAGCGCGCCGCGTGGGATGCCCTGCAATTGCCGCCCAAGCAGCGGTACGACTGGCTGCTGGCCCGCTGCGCGGCCAAAGACGCGGTGCGGATGCTGATGGCGGAGCGTTCTGGTGAGCAGCTTTGTGCCGCGGACGTGGAGATCGCGCCGGATGGGAAGTCAGTGGCCGGCGCCTGGAAGCAGCGGCTGGGCGTGAATCCGGTAATTTTGCTGGCGGACACCGGCGTTGCCGGCGCGGTAGCGGCCCTGGACGCCGCCAGCCTGGCGGGGATCAGCCTGGCAGCCCGGGCGGCTTAGCCTAAGGAACGACGATCGCGGACAGAGGTCCGGTGGCCAGCACGGCCTGGCTCGCGTTCCTGTACTGGACCCGGTAGAAGAGCACGCGCTGCGAAATGGCGGGTATCGTTATCGCGCAGCCGGAGGCGCAAAGCTCGCCGCTTGGATTTTCGGAAGCGAAATAGAATGGCGCATTTCCGGACGGAACCGTGCCGGCGTTCGCGATGCAAGCGTCATTGCGCGTGGTGCAGTTGAGAAGCGACGGCGCGCCGTACTCCTGATAGCCGAACTGCACGATGGCGTTGTTGACCGGCAGGCCCGCCGGGGGCTTGAGCGTCAAGGTGATCGGCACGAAGGTCCCGCGCGCCACCGAGTCCGGCGCCGGGTACGGCAGCATCTTGGCCATCCACATATCGCTGCGCTGGTAGTTGAGAAAATCGGTCCGCAGCAGCAGCCACGAATTGTCCGGCAGCAGGCGATTGTTTTCAAACCCGAACACCATGCGGAGACGCGACGTGGCCGTCAACAGCGTGCGTGTAAAAGAACCGGCGAAGTCGGTTTGATCCAGCGTGAACTGCCGCACGGCATTGGCGGTATTCGATATGTTTCCCACGCAAATATCGTTACCGACGCCGAGCGGCGTTCCGCCGTGGATGCCGCTGCCGGAGCAGTAATTCCAAACAACTCCGGGACAGTTCACGTATACCTGACCGGTGGCGCTGCCCGGATAACACTCGCCGTTGGCACGTGCGAAGCAGACCGAATAGGAACCGGATGCGCCCGTCGCGATGCTGGAACCCGGCCCGCTGATATCGATCAACGGATGAGAGCCGCAACTGTCCCCTTGCGCCATCAGCTTGCGGTTGATCGCAACAGTGCTGCCGGAGCCAAAGAAATCGTCCGCGTCGGTGACCAGGCTGGGCGTGGCTGCGTAGAGTTGTCCGGTGACCGGAGAGAACGTGGGTTCGTACTCCCCGCCCTGAACCGGAGTGTTATCAAAAGCGCGCAAGGCTTCGTAGGTGGAAGCTGTACTGCCGGCGGCATTGGGATGACATCCGGCATCGAAGCCCCAAGGATGGCCGTAAACTCCAGCGAAGGGCGGATTCGTGCTGGTGTAATTGACGCCGGCCACCTGGTAAGGCGTCACATTGGCGAAAGGCAGGCTGAAAATGCCGGGAGCAGAGCCTACGGCCGTCTGATAATCGGTCGGCCATCCCCAGATCGGCATAGACCAGGCAGGCACATTGGTCGCCACGGCCTCCCCGCCATCGCGCCACTCGCCGTGTCCGCTGGTATTGTTGATGTCCTGGATCAGGCAGTTGCCATGCGGATCCGGCGCCCCGCCGCATCCGGCCAGAGGATTCCAATAAGCCGCCATGGAACTATTTGCCGTAGTGCCGCCGGGGGGAATCGCCCATTGCGCGCTCTGCCACCATAGGGTGACCGGTCCGCTGGCGATGGCCACTTCCGCCCCATAACCGTTCCGCTGGAAAACCCAGGCCCCGCTGACACCGCCGTAGTTTTTGATTTCCAGGATCAGGAGCTCCTGCTGCCGGTCCGGCCAGTCGCAATTGGAAAGCGTGCTGGCGGCAACGCAGGCGGTGTCTCCAATCTGAGTCGTCCGCAGCTCGCCGGGAGCGCCCGTGAACTGGAATTGCGCCGGCGAAAAGTACGGTTCGTATCCGGTCATCCCGCCGGCCGTGTGACTGTTGAGGTTGAGGAGAATGCACTGGCGCCCGCTTGCCAGGCCATAGGTGGAACAATCCGGGCTGCTGGCCGGCAGACTGGCGTTCGAGGTGTTGATCGGCGGATACGGGTTCGCCTGGACTTGTATCCAGCCGGTCTCGCCGGTTTCCGTTAAGGCATGCAAGCTTCGTCCAGTAAGCGCGGTCTGGGTGGCGGCCACTGGACTGTTCGGCGTATTGAAGGTATTCAACGCCCCTACGATCTGCGGGCCGCCCGCGTGCCCGGCGTGGGCCGGATTTCCGTCACCGGGCGAGAACGCTATAGCCCAGGCGGGGCTGTCTTCCCCAATCGAGTAGCAGGTGAAATAAAAAACGCCTGCCGACATGCCGTACGGAATACAGTTCCAGCCATTGGGGCCGGTGCTGAACTTCGTGACGTCGAAGGTGGGGTCGAACCACGTCATCTGATTGGCCACACTCTCGGCCGCGCTGACCTGTGGCGTCAGGTTGGTGAACGTGAGGCCGTTGCCGTAAGTCACCGAGTAGGCTGTGCTGCCGGTTACCGAGGCGTTCTGTATCTGGGAACCGTTTCCATAAGGCGTGGCGGGCTGAGAGATGGACGCGGGATTGAATACACCCTGAATCACCAGGGGGCCGCCGCCCGCCGGATCGAGCGCAACCGTATAAAACGTGAGCTGATTCTGCGATTGATCGATGTTGGCCGCTTCGCCCGCCGGAATGATGCCGATTGTTTTCCAGGGATTGGCGATGCTATTGCCGTGTTGATCCGCGGCGGCCCCGATCATGTATCCGTAATAAGCGGACGATCCGGTGGCTGGGTTGATCCAGTACAGGCCGCCAAACAGACAAAAAAAGCCACCGTTTACGAGTTTGTTGAAACATGCCGTACCGGCGCCGTTATCCGGATATGTGGGCGCGGTGCTCTCCAGCGCGGCCATGTTGGCGGCCGTCAGGGTCACCACGCTGCCGTCGGTAGGCTGCCGGTCGCGCCACAGCATGATGGCGAAGCTATTGGCGCACCAATAAACGGTTCCCGCGGGTGGTGTGCCCGAAACCGTCAAGTGCGTGCCATCGACGATGGCGGCGATCGCGTATTCGCTGGACGTGGTGGAACTGGGCGGCGTGATACATGCGTCGTTATTCGCCGATAGCCGGATCCTGCCGTTGCCGCCGGTGACCCAGTAGAGACTGAAATTGTCTCCCGAGAGCCAAGTGACGGTATTGCCGGCGACGGTTGCCGTGCCGGAGTGCGGTGAGGATTCCTGTACGTTCAACCGCGGGTTGGTGTCGAGCAGCCAGGCCGCCACGCCGAATTGAGACGTGCTTACGGGATTGAGTGTCTGCTGACTGCTGGTCTGGCCCATGGTGAGCTGTTGGACCGATCCGGCGCAAGACGCGCCGCCGTTCATGGAGAGACACGCGTCCAGCACGCGAAAAGCGGAAGTTGCGGAATTCACGGAACCGGTCAGGGAGACGCTGAGCTGGTCGAGCGTCCAGGGTTGGCCGTAATTGCTGGATCCGTATCCGGCGTCCCAGGCATTATTCCCGGTCAACAGGGGGCGAAGCACCAGCGGAGCCGTGCTGTTGCCGATCGTGGTGCTGCCGGAGCCCGCCGTCACATTGCAGGGCGAGGTCCACGGGCCGGCCGTGTCGCACGGATTCTGCCCCTGGTTGTAGGCAGAGCCAAACGGTATGTTGCCCCAGTAGCCGTAGTTGTTCCCGCGCAGGCCGAGGCGCTGCAGCAATACACCGGTCAAGGGATCGATGAACGACTCCGGCGCGAGACCGCCGACGGATTCCGGCCACGGCTGATCGCCCGGGTGCGCCCGGTCAGACAGCCACGGATCACTGTAGGTGCTGCCCAGCGGGATATTTCCGGTGGTGAACGTGAACGGCAAGGTATCGCCGGTCGAAGGGCAGGTAATCTGGCCGAAATAGGGTGTGTAAGCCTGGAGCGCGCGGGAGAAATGCCGGACGCCGGCGTATGCGCCCGCGGTAGCGTACTGCGCCGTCCGCTGGCCGATCAGCACCATGCGGGAGCGGCCGCTGGCTACCGTGCTCGCCCGGCTGAGATCCAGACTGGAATTCAGAAAGGTGCCGGGATCCACATCCAGAGCCGGCGGCGTCAAGCCAGGATTCGGACTCACCTGGATGGTACAAGCACCGCCATCCGGTGCACTGTACGCGATCAACGCCTGCGTGGCGGTAGTTCCCAGCACGCGGAAATTGCCGATGGTAGCCAGGCAGCTCCCGGCGGCGGCCAGCAGAAACGCCAGGAGCTTCATCGCGTCAGCCCCTGGATCTTCATGGCCCACCAGTCCAGGGACATGCCCTCGGTTCCGCCGCCAGTCGACATATTGATGAATTGAGGCGCCAGTGTGGCCGTCGGGGCCGTCGCAATACTGCCCGCATTCGCGCCGTTGATCTGAAATTGAATGGTGCCGGGCGTAGACGAGTAGATGCGCAGGTGATACCAGGTGTTCGGCGTGGCGGCCACGCCGCTGTTGACACAGGTCTTGCTTCCGGCGACGACGACCTCATACACCCAGTTGCTGGTGCTGTCATTGGAAGGGCAGCCGCCGCCCGACGCATCGTAGCGGACTGCGATCTCGTTTCCGTTGGCCGGATGATAAGCCGCCTGGTTGTCGCTGAAACCGGCCAGATAACGGGCGCTGGCCACGCTGTTGGCGTCGGTCTGAACAATCGCCTGCATCTCCCAGTAAGACCAGGCTCCGCCGGCCCCAAGATTCGTAAACGGGTACACCGCTCCGTCCACGGAGTCCGACAGCGTTAGCGCGCAGCCATCGCCAGAGTTGGCGCCGCTGCTCAAATGGAAAATGCCGGGATGGTTGGCCACGCCCTGCGTCATATAGTTGCCGCAGGCCGTGCCCATGGTCGTGACACCCCAGCCCAGCGATCCAATCAACCCGTTGTAATTTCGCGAGGGCAGGAACTCGTCCACGGCGTTCATCACCGAGGAATCCAGCGGCGTGAAATCGACCGTGCCGGCAGTGTTGGACAGGTTGTTCCGAAACGTGTAACTGCTTCCGCCTCCGCTGCCGCCGCAATTCCAGGCGCCGCCGATGTACATGGCCATGGCTCCCGAACCACCCGCGGCGCAGGTGTTAGTCTGCGTGCAATTCGAACAATATAGGATGGCGCCGTTGGCGCCGCTGCTGAGGCCGGCAAACGTAGTGCTGCCGACTTGCGCCGAGTTGCTCAACGTCAGATTGGTCGCGGAAAGATTCCCGGTCTGCGTGTTATCGTTGATGACCGCCATCACGGCGTTGCTCTGCGGAAACTGCGGCGCCCATCCGGCCACGTGCACGGTCTGGACGGGCAGTGCTATGTAACGGTTGGCCGAACTGCCGCCGAAATCGAAGAACACGAAGTCGGTCTGGCCAGGCGCGCCGTTGAACATGGTGCCTGATGGCGGATTGGCGGAGTTGGCGAAGATGATGCTCGGTCCGATCTCGTTGGCGAAATCGATCTGGTAGCCCGTGTCGTTGAACATCTGCAGGGTGAAATTGCCCGAGCCGCCATTCAGTCGCAATCCCGCGGTGGTCGTGTTGACGATGTCGCCGGAAATCCGCTGGCTGGGCGCCCGGATCTCCAGGCCAACCGGTCCCGCAAATTCCGATGCCGAAAGATTGTGGCTGCCCGCCCCGCTGTCGATCAACATGCCCCATCCGGTGGCTGACGTGGCCGCGACCTGGCTGCCGTCCAGCGAACTGTTGCTGTAGATCCCGCCCAAAGTGTTCATGAAGGCGTTGATGTTCGACAGATGCCCGTTGCCGTTGTAGGTACTGGAGGACTGCACCTGCATCCCCCAGCCGCCGTTTTGATAGAGCACCACTTCCACGAAATCGGAATCGTGCGGCCCGCGGAACGTCCAGCCATTGCCTTGGTTGAAGGCCGAGCGGATGCCTTTAAAAAAGCCTTCCAGATCGTTGAACGGAGTGGCAAACGTGGAGTCAACTCCCCACTCGGTATAGATGCCGTCGGAATATGCGTTCCGGACGCTCACATCGGTCATGACCAGCCCGTGCCCGTAAAGCCGTATGCCGTAACTGGCCGCAGTCTGATTGGCCTTGTTCCCGTCGATGGTGCAGGAGCGTATCTCACCGCGGAACAATCCGTACTGGCTGTTGGTTCCGGTCAGTGCGGCAAAATTCGTCTGTGAAATGACGTCCGTGTTAGCACCGTTCCGGAGCATCAGCGTGGTTTGGCCCGAGCCGGCACATTCGATGATGCCGGTGCCGCTCTGGTCCGTCAGCGAATCGGAGAATCGAATGCCGCCGATGGTGTGCTGTCCCACGCCCAAATAGAGCTTCTGTCCCTTCGCCAGGGTGATCACGCTATTGACCACATAAGTGCCGCTGTCGGCGCGGACTTCGGCGGCGCCGGATGCCAGCGCCGCCGCAAACGCGGCGGAATCGTCCGTGACGCCGTCTCCTTTGGCGCCGAAATCCTTCACGTGCACAACATCCTGCAGCTTGGCGGTCACCGTGCGGGCCACCGCGCCCGCGCCATTTTGCAGAAACGTGCTGGTGCCGCCGCCGGCCTGCTGGGTCCAGGTATTCGTAGCGGTACACAGGTACTTGTTTTGTCCCGGTGTCGCATCGGTAGCGAAATATTCGGCGCCGACGGTGCAGATGGCCGGAAGCTGGGCGGTCGTCCCGCGTTTCGCCGGGATCGTGTACGTGGCGCCCGAGGCATCCCACGGCCCGAGCTGTGTCCGGCCGCCGTTGACCACCGTCTGGCCCGCCAGGAACGGCTCCAGTGCGAGCAGAAGAGTGCCGCACGCCAGGCTTTTAACCGATATCTTCATATTCAGTAATTCCTCACGATAGTTGCCCGATAAGTGGAGCTGGGCGGAGTTACGGCTAGCCCGGATAAGTTACACAGCCGCACCGTCACCGTGTTCGTACTGCCGACCAGCATCGTGCCGAATACCCCCGCGGGCAGCGCCGGCCAGCCCGGGGCCACCGCATCGCCGGGATTCGCGCCGCTGACGGTGATGCTCTGGTCCGCGGCGCAGGTTCCGGTCGCGATGCCGGGGAAACTGAGCGTGGCCGTGTTCATCAGATATGTCGGTACCACACCGGTGTCCATCGCGATGGTGCTCTGTCCGGGAGACTCGGTGATGACAATTCCCTGCCCTCCGGCGAGTGTCTTGGCGCTCAGGAATGCGCGTTGATCACGTCCGCCGGTGACGTCCCACGTGCCGCCGGTGGCAGTCCAGGTGCCTATAGGCAGAACGTTGGCGGGAAAAGCCGTAATGCCGGATTGCTGGGTGCAACCCGCCGAGCACGCCACCGTCAGGTTATGGCCGACCATCAGCGTGCCGGAACTGTTCACATAGACGTAGGCCGTCCCGGTGCCTGACCCGCTGATGGTCGCGGTGGCGCTGTTCATCATATTGAAGGTCTGCGACCCGAAGCGCACATTACACGGCGACGCGGATGTGCATCCGGCGCCGATAGTCAGAACAGTCGCGGAAGTGCGCGCGGCCTGCAGATCGCCGAGTTGTGCGGCCATCGTCGCTCCGCCACCCCCGCTGCCCGATACCGCCGATGGTTGCCACGCGCCGGCGCCCGCGTTCCACACCAGCACCTGGCCATTGGCTGGCGCGATGTTCGACACGCTGCGGTTTTGAATCCCGGTTACGGTGGCCGCGGTCAGATTGCCGCTCAAGTCGCCGCCGGCGTTGGGAAACTGGGTGGATCCGATGGTGCCAGCGATTTGTCCGAAACTGTAATCGCCCGCCTGCGCCGTAACGGCGCCGGACCTGCCGAAGACGCTGGAGACCGCGCCGCTGCCCGATACGGTACCGGGCTGCCAGGCGGACGACGACGAATTCCACACCAATGCCTGGCCATTGGCAGGGGCGGTAGCGGCCACGCTCCGATTCTGTAAGCCGGTGACCGTGGCTGCCGCGATAGTGCCGCTCAAGTCGCCGCCGGCGTTGGGCAACTGATTCGACGCGACAGTTCCGGAGATCTGTCCGAAACTGTAATCGCCCGCCTGCGACAGCACCGGGCCGGTCCGCCCGAACACGCTCGATACCGCGCCGCCGCCGGAGACCGAAGCCGTTCCGGCGCCGTTGACGACGCAGTAGCCGGACTGCGCCGTGCTGAACTTGACCGTCACGTCGTAGGTGGACCCATTGATCTGGACCTTGTCCGGCTCCACATCTTGTGGCGGCGTTGAATTGTCGTAGCAATTCACGATCAGGTTTGCCGTGCCGAACTGATGCACGGTTCCCGGAATGGTGATGCTGGTCTGCGACGTGAAAGCGTAGGATGCATTGCCGGCCTGCGCCGCCGCTGGTTGCCATTGGCTGGCCGCCGAATTCCATTGCAGGACCTGGCCGCCGGATGGCGCGGTATTGCTCACTGCCCGTCCTTGCAGGCGGCCGACCGTCAATGCGCCCGGCGCTCCCGATACATCGCCGCTGATCGGAAGCCACTCGATCGTGCTTCCGTTGCTGGAGAGCACGTCGTTAATGGTGCTCGGGTTCACGGAGAGGCTGTTGCCTTCCACGGACCAGTTATTCGTCGCGCTGCAGCCGTACACGTTACTTCCCGCCGGGGCATTGATCAGAAAAAAGAACTGTCCAATGGTGCAGGTCGCCGGAAGGTTGGCGCCGGTCTGCATCGGCTTGGTCGATGTGGCGGCCGAGAAATCAACGCTCTTGCTCTGTGTCCGTAGATCGACCGAAGTCTGACTTTTCCCGGCGCCGGCAAAGAGAATACACGCAGCTACGCCGCTGAGAGTTTTCCGTTTGATCATTTGTTGGCAAGGCCTCAAGCGGGTTCCGGGCCGGCCGCGGAAGCCGTTCCGCGCGGCCTGCCGGAAGGATGAGGCCACTCCTGTTCCAAAGGGAACACAGGTTTCGCCGGTGCATGCGGCGCAGCACGGCGAGCAAACACATAACCAAGGGAAAAAGAATTTGGCAGGGTTGTGACTGCGGATGGAGCCGCTCGTATCCGCTAACGGGCCGCTAACTCGGTGGCTAGTGCGCGGCGGCGATAATCCAGATCCTGATTGGATTCGGCGCGCTCGTCTAGAGAGCGGCCGAGGCTAAACAGCAGATACAACAGAAACAGGCCGCGGGCGCCGGGTGTGGCGGACAATTCGAATTTGGTCCGCCAGCCTTTCTTTAACCGTCCCGCGACCTGGACGCTGAAGTGGAAGGCGTCCCAACCCAAGGGCATTTCCGGCTCCGACGACTCCCAATCGAACACCGCCAGACGGCCGCCGTCTACGCGGGTGTTCCAGGGAACAAAGTCGCCGTGCCAGAATGCGCAGGGAACCGTGACGTTCTGTAGATCCCGCCGGGCGGCCGACAAAACCGCGGCCCCTAACTCATGCCAGCGCCAGTCGCACCGCCAAGTGACCGCGCTCCAGCGGGCGCCGATCTCCTCCACCACGCGTACACCGGACTTGTCCGTTCGTCCCATGCCGGCCAGTTTCTGGAGAAACTCCGTGTGCATGCCGGAAAGATCGGATGGGCCTGGCCGGCCTTCCGCGGGCGATTGAAAGAGGAGATGGCTGTCTTGCCACTCCCCCGCATAGAGCACACCCGGTATCCGGAGCCGCAACGCGGACAACTCCTCCAGCATGGCAGCCTCATGCCGCACCCGCTCGCTCGCGGGTTTGGTCAGGCCGAGCTTGATATATCCGAGCGTTGCGCCGCTGGAACGCATGACCTGCACCGTGAGCTTGCGATACTTTCCCGGCGTCCCCAGGAGCATGGCAAATGCGGGGTTGCGCTCGCCGGTTATGTTCGTGACCAACGCCTTCAGCCCCAGCGGCTCGCCCACATACAGGGAATGCAGCGCCCAGCCGCTCCATCCGGTTTTGATGAGCTGTGATAACAGGCCCTTCCGCAACCGCTCGCCAAGCGCATAGGGCGTGTAGACCCGGAATCCCTCCAGGGTCGTCCGGCAGTCGCCCAGAGGCAGCAGGCAGCGCGGTTCTTGCGGTGACGGCAGTACCGCGAAGCGATGGCGCACCGGACCGCCCTGGGCAGTGCGGCGTCCGGCAAATCGTTCCAGAGCGGTTTCCAGCGCCTCGACCATGGGCCAACTCCTCGGCTCTAAATCCGATTATTTCAGAGCTGTACCACCCGAAGTCAATCCCCGCGCTCTCTTAGAAAAGCCTAGGGCTTTTCTGTGAAAGAGTACATAAGACCCATGGAATCACCAAGATATAGATGTATAAATTGAGGTCGGGCACCAACCGAACCCTGTGGTTTTATTAGCCCCAGCAGGCGCATCGCTCGATTTCATTGCTTTCACTAGTTCGTGCTATTGACAGGTCGCCTGGTTCCCCTTAAGATCGTTAGGTCCAGCTTGTGATGAAGGCTCGCCTCGAACCATACATGAAGTCCCAGGAGGTCGCCGACGTCCTGGGAATTACCAAACGCACCCTCATGAACTGGTTGCGTACCCAGAAAATTCCTGAGCCCGAGCGCAACCAGGTCACGCGTTACCGGCGCTGGACTCCCCAGGACGTGGAGCGCATCCGACAGATCATCGCGGAGAGGAATAGTGATTAGGCTCGTCATTTCCAACCAACGTGGCGGGGTCGCCAAGACTACCACCGCAACCACCTTGGCGCGGCTATGGGCCGACCGCGGCCACAAGGTGCTGCTGATCGACACCGACCCGCAAGGCTCTGTCGGGATGTCGCTGGGCCTGAAAGCCGAGAAGTTCCTCCACCATTTCGTGGTCTACAACCACCTGTTCGAAAGTTGCCTGGTCCACGCCGCCCCGAACATCGACGTGCTATGCAGCAGCCGCGAAACGATTCAGGCGGAAGCGTCCCTGATGGGTGTACCCGCGCGGGAGATGTCCTTTGCCCTGCTCTTCTCCAAGGTTGACGAGCCTTACGACATCGTCTTGATTGACGTCGCGCCATCCATCACGCTGATGCAGACCTGTGCCATGGTTTACGCGCAGCGCGTGCTGATTCCAGTCAGCATGGATACGCTGAGCCTGCAAGGCGCGGGGGCTTGTCTGGAAACCGCCCGCATGATGAATGAACTGTTCCGCGTCAACGTGCGTCCGGCCGCGCTGCTGCCCGTCATGGTCGACCGGCGTTTTCAGCACACCGCCGTCATGATGAAGTCCCTGGAAGACCTTACGGCGAAATTTCACATTCCCCTGCTCCCGGCTATCCGCACCGATGTCACCGTCTCCAAGTGCGGCCGCGCCCGCCAGTTTTTGGTGGATTACGACCCAAAGTGTAAGGCTATGGAAGACTACGAGATAGCTGGGATACAGTTATTGGAGCTGCTGCGTGAGCGAGGCGCCCAAGACGAATCCGAACACGCCCAAACGATCCAGGCGTAAGCCGGCCATGGAGCCCCTAGGCTGGGACGAGATTGTCAGCCAGCCAGGCATGGGCGGCTATCTGTCCTTCCTGAATGGACCAGTTCCCCTCCCTCACCTCGCTCCAGCCCCTGAGGTTGAATCGGCTCCAGCGGCTATAACAACACCAGAACCTGAAACACATCCTGCACTCGAAACAAGTACTCCAACTGGATCAAATGCAGGAGTCGGAACAACCAGAGATCCTGGGGTCGAATCAGTCCCACTCATTTTGGCAACTCCTCAGGTCGAAACAGCCCCAGGGGATCATCTAGACACTGTCTCCGGGGCAACTGCTGGGATTGTAGCTGTTACAGACCCAGTGGTCGCTTATGCCCCTGGGGTCAACCGCCAGCCGCGAATCCGGAAGTGCCAGGCCGCGCACGACGGCCATTCGCTGGGCGAAGAGGTCCTCTATCAAGCGCTCTGGAAAGCCGCTACCGCTGAAACGGAGGAAAGCAGGACCATCGTGATCGGGTGGCGCGGCATGTCGCAGCTTTGCCGCATGACTCCTAAGAACTGCAAAATCAATACGCAACGGCTGATCCGCAAGCTGGCTTTGGAGGTTCTTTCGCCTTACAATACGCCCGAATCCATCGGCACGACATACCGCGTTTACTCGGCCGACGCGATTTTGCGCCGCCGCCGCGAGCATGGCCTGCAATGGGTGGTGCGGAGCAGGGGAGTCGATTTTGTCGATCCTACGACCGGCGCCAGCATGGTTGCCCATCTGTGCGGTTACGCATCGAAATAGCCTCCACGCTCGACCGCGAAAAATTATTGGATTTAACTCCTTTCCCCGCCACTAAATAACTCTGCATATCTGCATCGTAGGCGGCATCTTCGATAAGCCGGCGGAGTACCGGTCACAGCACTCCATTTCACCCGAAACGGTGCTGGCCGACGGTCTGCGCCGGCGCGGCTGGCAAGTCGAGGTGTGCGGCCATGCCGCTCACATCCCGGTTCACCGGTTCGACCTGATCCACGTTCACCATTTCGGCCGCGGCGCCCTGCGCGTAGCCGGTGCGCCGCGCCGGCCGCCTTTCGTCTTCACCACTCACGACCCGTTCGCCATGAACGGACTGCCGGTCGGTTGGAAGCGCCGCTTGACCGATGGCTTTGTTTTGCGAAAAACGGACGCGCTGGTGGCTCTGTCCCACGCCGAACGCGAATTCTGGACGCGAAATGGCGTGCCGTCCACCCGCATCGACGTAATCCCGAATGGCATCCAAACCGAGATCTTCGATCGCCAGCGCGCCGCGCCCGAGCCTGGTCCGGAACTGCTGTTCGTCGGACAACTACGGGCGTTTAAAGGTCTGGACTACCTGCTGGCGGCCATGCCGGCCGTGCGGGACGCTTACCCGCAAGCGACGCTGCGGGTGGTCTACCAGACCGGAGCGCTGCTCGGCCGCTATAGGACCCAGGCGGCCAAGCTGGGATTAGATGGATCGGTTGACTTCGCCGGCCCACGCACGGCAGCGGGGTTGGCGCGCCTCTATTCCACCGCGGCTGTGGTGGTATCGCCGAGTCTGGGCGAGTGTCTGTCCACGGTGGTGCTGGAAGCCATGTGTTGCGGCGCTGCGGTCATCGCTACAGACGTCGGCGGCATCCGCGAGCAACTCGACGAAAGCACCGGGCTGATCGTGCCGCCTCGCGACTCGCCGGCCCTGGCTCGCGCGATCTGCGGACTGCTGGCCGATGCCGGACGCCGTCGGGCGCTGGGTGAAGCGGCCCGGCGAAAGGCGCGCGCCCAGTTCAGCGTGCCCCGTATGATCGACCGCCACGTGCGGCTCTATGAGGAAGTGATGGGTAGCGATGAGCGAGCTGCGTGATTGTTCGGACAGTGAACTGCTGCATCTGGCGCAAGGCGTCTTCGATATTCCGTCGTTAGCCGCTTGGCGGGCCGCGGAATTGAAGGTGCTGCGCCACTGCGCCTTCACTTCACCCGTGCTGGAAATCGGAAACGGTTGTCTCTCGTCCCTGCTGCTCCCGCGCACCGGGGAGGGCCGCGAGAGCCTCTACCGGCGCGTGGCCTGCCGCGATGCGTGCCGGCTTAGATTTGCCGACGGTGTCTTTGCCACGGTTTTTGCGAATTGCGTCCTGGAGCATCTTCCCGATCTGAACCGCGTGCTGGCGGAAAGCCGGCGTGTGCTCCGCGCCGGCGGATGCCTGATTGCCACGGTTCCGCTCAACCTCATCGAGCGGCACCTGTGGCTGCGGACCACCTGGTACGCGAAATGGCGCGCCGGGCAGTTGCAACACCGCCATTTGCTCGAGGAAAACGCCTGGATCGACGCCTTGCGTCAAGTCGGCTTCGCTTCCGTTCAGGCCACGCCCTTCCTCTCCGCGAGCCTGTGTGAACTTTGGGACCGGGTGGATGCCCCACTGTCGGTCGGCGCCGGCCCGCTGACTGTGGGCCGCGCCTACCGCATGGGGTGGCGGTTTCTGCCGGCCTCCGGGCAGTCGAGATTGAATTTGAAATGGCAACGCTATTTTGTGAAAGCTCTCCAGGCGAATCCGTCCGAGAGGCCGTGTGCCGTCCTGTTCCAGGCTTGGGCGCCTCCCCCCGCGGCGGACGCCGCCACACCACAGTCCGCAACATAGGACTGGTTCTGGGCGGTCAGGCGGGTCTTTCCGCGAGCCGCTTCGGTGCGTTGCTGCTCCTGGCGCACGCCATGGCGCCCGCGCGTTTTGACGAGTGCGCCATCTATGCCAGCAGCAGCGTGGTGATCGGCAATCTCTGCGAACTGGGCATTAACATCTCCTGCCTGAAATTCGCGGCCGGCTCTACGGGCGATGCCTGGCTGCGCACCGTCTCGCGTTTCTTAACCATTCGCCTGCTGCTGACGGTCGCGGTGATCGGCGCCGTGCTGCTGATGGCGCCGGCGGCGGCGGCGAAGCTGTTGCGACACCCCGAATATACGCACGCGCTACGTCTCGCGGGCGCGAGCGCGGCCGTCGCCTCGATCTCGTCGTTCAGTCTCGTCTTGCTGCAATCGCATCTGCAGTTTGCCCGTATGGCGCGTTTGAACACGACTGCCGCCATCGTCCAGATCCTGCCGGTGCTGGTGGCGCTGGAGTGGCGGCATGCTGGCGTCACGGCGTTGTTTGCCGGGGACCTTTTGAGCCGCATCTGGATTCTGGCCGGCAACATCGGACTACTGGCCGCGGTCCTGAGCGCCTCCGGCCAGCACAGTTCTCGTCCCGCCTGGAAGCCAATCGCGGTGTTCGCGCACTGGATCACGCTTTCCACCGTGGTCGGCGCGCTCTACAACTACATTCCGTCCGTGGCGCTCTCGCGCTGGGCGGCCCCGGCCGCGCTGGGAGCCTTCAGCCTGGGTATGTCGCTGACCGGCGGCTTTGCCCTTCTGATCAATACCACCAGCACTGTCCTCCTGCCTGAGGCGGTCGCCGCGACCACGTCCGAACGCCGGCACACCTACCTGCGTAGCTACCTGCCGGGCGCGGCGCTGCTGGCCGCCGCGCTGCTCGCGGCCACCTGGCTGAGCGGACCGCTGGTCGCACATCTTTTTCCGGCGGCAATGCGCAGCGCGGTGCGCGTCTTTCAGATCCTGGCGACCGCCCAGATCTTGCTGCTGGTCGCCAATCCGGTTCAGTTCCTCCTCTACGGCGAAGGCCGCCCGCAGTGGTGCACGGCCACCGACGGGTTGATCACGCTTCTGTTCGCCGCCCTGGCCGTATGGCTGGCGCCGGTCTATGGCGCGATCGGTGTGGCCTGTGCCCTCTTAGTCGCGCAGACCGGCGTGAAAGCCGGCATGGTGGCGCTGGTGGTGCGCCGATGAGAGCCCTTCTAATCTCCTCCCTGGTGATTGCGGCCGTCGCAGTACAGTACGCGAATGGCTCACCCGCCGGCTGGACCGCCTATCTGTTCTTCGCCACGTTGCTGGTCTCCTGTGCCCTCTACAGCCCAGGCCTACGCGGGCAGAACTACTGGTTGAGCCTGACGGGTCTGGTAGAGGTCTGGTTCCTCTTGGATTACTGTGCCTACGGCACCGCGGTCTCCGTGCTCCAGCGCAGCAAGGCGCCGTTGGCGGCCGGCATGCACGACGCCTATGCGCGGACCTACCTGGTGGGTGCGCTCGCGTTTCTGGCATTCGCGGGCGGCGCCGCGGCCGGTTTCAAGTGGCGCCGGCCCTGGACCGGCGCCTGGCGTGTAGCCCGCCCGAAACTCGCGGCGCGAACGGTCTTTCTCTTATTCACCATCGCCGGCGTGATCAGCATCGCGGTTCTGCTCCTGGATCCCGAAAGCCGGCAGCAGCTCTTCTTCGATCACGTGGGCCTGTCGCCGCGCCAGGGAATTGGCCGCTACACTTCTCTGCTCTTCATGCTGCCCACGACCGCCGTGGGACTGTGGTTCTTATGGCAGCCGGAGCGCCGCTATCCGCGCTTCCTGACCATGGCCGGCCTTTTCCTGATCGCCGCCATTCACCTGGGCTCCGGACGCCGCCTGATGTGGGCCGGCACCATGCTCCTGATCTTTCACCTGTGCAAGGTGCGCGGCATCTTCGAACTGCGCCCGCGGCATCTGGCCTTGGCCCTGCCGCTGGTCGTTCTGGTATCGCTCTGGATGGAAGCCAGCAAGAATCTGGGCTGGTACACCGCCGCCGGCGCCATCGACATCCGCGCCCTCGCCGACGGCAACAAGGTCTTCGACATGGTCGACAACTCCGTCGGCCGGTTCGACACCACCGCCGCCCTGATCGCCAACCGCGAAACGTCGTCTTACTACTACGGCCAAACCTTCCTAGCGGCCCCTTTGCAGGTACTGCCGGTCTCCGCCGGATTCGAGCGCTCGCGCGGGGTGCGCGAGGAGTTGGGCGCGCTGATCTACGGCGCCTTCGGCCAGGGACTCGTATCGCAGGAAGCCTCGCTGGTCGGAGAATTGTATGCCAATTTCAGCTACGCGGGCGTGCTGGGCGGTTTCCTGCTGGTGGGACTCGTCTCGGCATTTCTCGATGTACGCTGCCATCACAGGCGCGATCCGATAATCGCCATCGGCTATGGCTTGTGCCTGTTTCGCGTCATCCATCAGTTGGCCACCGCGTCTACCTCCTGGTTTCCGCTGACCTTTCTGGCCTTCGTCCCCTGGCTGTGCGCCGTGGCTCTGGAACGTGTCCGTTGGAGGCCGGCTCCGTGATCGTGCACGTCGGGCCGTCGCGCCTGCCGCTGCCGGCGCGGCTGGGCGGCGCTGTCGAGCGCCGCATGTTGGAACTGGCCGAAGCCCAGGCCCGCGGCGGCGAGCGCGTAGTCGTCTACTCCGTCGGACCGGAGACCGGCTGGCGGGCATATCGGGGCGTAACGATCCGCTACCTGGCCGGGCCCCGCGCGGAGTTTGCCCTGCGCTTCGTCCAAGACGCTAAGAATCTCCCGGCGCGGGTCATCCACGTACACAACCGCGCCGAGATCGCATGGTGCGTCAAGGCCGCGCATCTTGCCCCGGCCGTGCTGAGTTGCGACTATCACTTCGAGCCCTGGCGGCGATTCGAACTCCTGCGCGGAGCGACCAGGGCTGCATGGCGGCGCTGCCTGCTGGCGAGCGATCGGATTGCACCTGTGTCGGACTATTGCCTTCGCGTCCATCGCGACTATTGGCGTTTGCCCGCGGCCAAATTCGCGCCGATCCCGAATGGCGTGGATTGCGCGCGCTTCCGCCCGGACGCCGCGCTCCGTGCCGCCTGGCGGCAGCGCCTGGGATTAGACGGCCGGCCGGTGATTCTCTACGTCGGCCGTCTGTGTGAGCAGAAGGGTACGGACCTGCTGATCGCCGCCTATCGTATGCTGCGGCGCGATGCGGCGCTGGTGGTGGCAGGTCCGTGCGAGCAGTTCGGCAGGACTCGGCTCAACGCATGGGTCGACCAGATCCGCGCCGCCGGCGGCACCTATCTTCCGCCGCTGGATGATGCGGATATGCCCGGAATCTACAACGCCTGCGACGTCTTCGTCATGCCCACCCGCGAACTGGAGATGTTCGGCATGGCGGCGGTTGAAGCGCAAGCCTGCGGCAAGCCGGTAGTGGCCAGCGATCACGGCGGATTGCGCGAGACGGTGCCGGCATCGGCCGGCATGCGTTTCCGCAGCGGAGACGCCGGCGATCTGGCCGCCCGCATCGGGATGCTGCTGGATGGGCCGGACCTCGGTGCCGGAGCGCTGGCCAGCGCGGCGCGCTTCGATTGGCCGCTGGTTGCGGAACGCTGCCAGGAGGTCTACGCCACGCTATGAACGCGCCCCTGGTGAGCATCGCCATGCCGTTTTACAACTCGGCGCGCACCATCGCCCTGTCGATCCGATCCATCGTGCGGCAGAGTTACGAGAACTGGGAGCTGTTATTGTGCGACGACGGCTCGACCGATGCGAGCCGCGAAATCGCGGGATCGTTCGACGATCCACGGATTGTCATCTGGGGCGACCGGCGGCGTTTGCAGCTCGGTGCGCGTCTGAACGAGTGCATCGAGCGCGCCAACGGCGATTACCTGGCGCGCATGGATGCCGACGACATTGCCTATCCGCGCCGCCTGGAAAAGCAGGCCGGCTTTCTGGAGGCGCATCGCGAAGTCGATTTGACCGGCGGATGGGCCGTGCTCTTTGACGGCGCCGGCGCACCGGTGGGTAAACGCGCCGATCCTGAGGCGCACGCCGCGATCGCGCGGTGGCCCCTGTATTCCTTCAAATTGATCCACCCAACTTTTATGGGAAAGACGTCCTGGTTCCGGCGCTATTTCTATCGCGCCGAAGCGGTGCGCTGCGAGGACCATGATCTGTTGTTCCGCGCGCGCCGCGACAGCCGCTTTGCCAACCTGCCGGAGATCGTGCTGGGCTACCGGCAGGGCGCCATCGATCTGCGGAAGCAACTGCGCTCGCGCTGGATGTGGAGCCGCTGCGCCGGCCGTTACCTGGGCCCGTCCGGCGGTCTGCGCGTGGGCGCGGTGGAAGCGCTGAGAAGCTGCCGCGATGTGTTGGCGGTGGCCGCGCACGCGGATGGCGCGTGGCTAAGAGCGCGCTATGCGCCGCTCAATCAGGAGGAACTCAGCGAATGGCGGCAGGTGTGGAATTCGGTGTCATGAGTCCGGTGGTCTTTCCGGCCCCGGACTATCGTACGGCAGCTGCCAGCGTGGCGGCCTTGTTTCGTCGTCTCGATCTCGACCCGGACAATCCGCTCGGCCGCTGGATCCAGCCGGGCATGACTGTGGTCATCAAGCCGAATTGGGTAAAGCACGAATTCGGCGATACCGCAGGCCGGCATGTGCTCTACACCGACGCGTCGCTGTTGCGTCCGCTGATCGATGCCGCTCTGCGCGCGTTGGGCGGCGATGGCCGTGTCTACGTGGCTGACGCGCCGCTGCAAGGCTGCGACTTCGCCCGCTTCCGCCGCCAGAGCGGACTGGCCGAAATGGAACGCGATTACGCCCGTGCCCCGGTCGCGTTTCTGGATCTGCGGCAGCGATGGGCCGAGATCGATGACGCCAGCAGCTACGTGCGCGCGGTACATGCGCTTCCCGGCGACCCGAACGGATACTCGCTGGTGGACCTGGGCGCGCGCAGCCGCCTGGCGTGCTTCGGCACGCGCCCGCACTTTGGTGTCACCGATTACGACACCGGGACTACTAACGGCCATCATCAGGGCTCGCATCGCTACCTGGTCAGCAATACCGTGTTGAATGCCGACGTGATCCTGAACGTGCCCAAGCTCAAAACGCACATGAAGACCGGCATGACCGGCGCGCTGAAGAACTTCGTCGGCATTATCGGGTCGAAGGACTTCCTGCCGCACTTCCGGCCGGGATCGCCGCGTAGCGGCGGCGACGAATACCCCGACGAGAACTGGCTGAGCCGCGCGGCGGCCCCGGTGCGCGAACTCCTGCAAACCCGCGCGCCCCTCTGGCTGTGGAGGCTGGCGCGGGCCGGCGCCACCGCCGCTTCCATGCCGCTGATCCACGGCGGCGGCTGGTACGGCAACGATACGCTTTGGCGCACCATACACGACCTGGTCGATATCGCCCGCAACCACGGCAAGCCGCGCACGATTCTCACCCTGGTGGACGCCATCGTGGCCGGTGAAGACTGCGGGCCTTTGAAGCCGCGTGCCAAAGCTTGCGGGGTGCTGGTGTGGGGTGAAGATCCGGGCGCGGTGGATGTGACCTGCGCCACGCTGATGGGGTTCGACTGGCGCCGGATCCCGCTGTTGAGCCACTTGTGCGATCCGGAGGCGCGCGCGTTCACCAGCTTCGAGGGCGAGCCGCCGGCTGGCCCGGCCGGCGAGCCGTTCGCGCCGCCAGTGGGCTGGGCCGGAAAAATAGAACTCTAAGGATGTCGAACCAGCCGGTTCTGTTTCGATGTATAAACAGGAGACAGAACCATGCTCAAAAAGCGCAAAGGGGCGTGTCAGGCCGCGCCGCCACAAAGGACAGGAACCCGCTGAATCAAGCGGCGCGGGCCGCCGCGTTTTGAGCCTCGGAAGGAGTCTACTAATTATGGCCGGGGCAATCTCGATGACAACCGCACAAGGCGGCCACTACGCCGCCGTCAATGGGCTGAAGATGTATTACGAGATCCATGGCAGCGGCGAGCCCCTGGTCGTGCTGCACGGCGGGCTGGGATCGACCGCCATGTTCGACGGTATCCTGCCGCTGCTCGGAGCACGCCAGACGATCGCCGTAGATCTGCAAGGCCATGGACGCACGGCCGATATCGACCGGCCGATGAGCTACGAAGCCATGGCGGACGACATCGCCGGTCTGATGAAGACGCTCGGCATCCAGAAAGCCGACGTGATGGGTTATTCGCTGGGCGGCGGCGCAGCGCTACGTCTCGCCATACAGCACCCGGACGCCGTCAGGAAACTGGTGTTGGTATCCACGACCTACAAGCGGGACGGGTGGTTTCCCGAAGTGTTGGCGGCCATGGCCCAGCTGGGGCCGGCGGCGGCGGAAATGATGAAGCAGAGCCCGATCTACAAGACGTATGCCCGGATTGCGCCGCGGCCCGACGATTGGCCGCGCCTGGTCACCAAGGTCGCCGATTTAATCAAGAAGGACTACGACTGGTCCAAGGATGTACCGGGGATCCGGGCGACTACGCTGCTGGTGTACGGCGATGCCGATGCGATTCGCCCGGTTCACATGATCGAGTTCTACGGGCTGCTGGGCGGAGGCAAGAAGGACGCCGGCTGGGATGGATCGGCCATGTGCAAGGCGCGGCTGGCGATCCTTCCCGGCCTGACCCACTACAATATCGTCTCATCGCCGCTGCTGGCATCCACGGCGGCCGCGTTTCTGGATGCCAAGTAAGGCGGACTCGAGGTTAGTTACTTCTTTTCCGCCCGGAACTTGGCCCATGCCAACTGCGACTTGCCGACCTCGAAGAGCAACTTCAGAGCGTTGACCCTTTCCGGCGGCACCAGTTCGCCCGCCAGGAACTGGCGCAGGGCTTCGGAGCGGCGCAGCTTGCCGGACGAGGTGCGCGGCAGAGTGCCGGGTTCGAGCAGTTCCACGTCGCGCGGCTTCAGCGACAGGCCTTTCAGGATCAGGTGGTTGATCTCGGCGATCACATCCTCGTCCGGCCGCTTGCTGCGCGGATCTTTCTCGGCCAGGATGATGAGCTGCTCGCCTTCGCCCTCGAACATGGTGCTTACAGCCACGGTGCAGCCTTTGCGCACGCCGTCAACGTCGAGCAGCAGCTCTTCCATCTCCTGCGGCGCGTAATTGCGGCCGCGGATGATGATGAGGTCTTTGGCGCGGCCGGCGATGTACAGCTCGCCATCGTGGAAAAAGCCTAGATCGCCGGTGTCGAGCCAGTCACCGTGGATCATGTTGGCGGTGAGCTCGGGGCTTTCCCAATAGCCTTTGGTGATGGACGGGCCTTTGACCCAGATGCGGCCGACCCGGTTCTCCGGGACCTGCTGTTCCAGGTCGTCGAAGATGGCGACTTCGACGCCGGGGAGGGCGCGGCCGACCGACACGATGCGGCGGCCCTCGCCGGGATGCGCGGTGCCGCCGTTCCACAGGCCTTCGCGGCTGAACTCGGTGAATTTCGGCAGGTCATCGAGCTCGGTGAATGTGACACCCAGGCCCGCCTCGGCCAAGCCATAGACCGGCGTCAGGGCGGCGGGCTTGAAGCCCCAGCGCGCGAAGCGCTCGGTGAAGCGCTGTACGCCGTCAGTTTCGATGGGTTCGGCGCCGTTCAGCGCGGCGCGCCAGCGCGACAGGTCCACGCCCTCCATCTCCTCGTCTTTGATCTTGGTGGCGCAGAGACTGTAGGCAAAGTGCGGCGCGGGCGAGATCGGCGACTTATAGCGCGACAAAGTGCGCAGCCAGATGGCGGGCTTGGCCAGGAACGTATCCGGCCCCATGTAGGTCACGGTGCCTGGATAATACATCCCCAGGTACAGGCAGCCGACCAGGCCCATGTCATGGTAGAGCGGCAGCCAGCAGACACAGCCGTTATCGATCTCATCTTCGCCGCGATAAACCAGGCACTGCTGCATCATGGTGAGGTTGGCCAACAGATTGGTGTGGGTCACCATGACGGCTTTGGGCTCGACGGTGGTGCCGGAGGAGAATTGCAGGAACGCCGCCTGATCCGGATCGACGTCCACGGGCTGCCAGCGGTGGCCGTTGTTCTGCAGATCTTTGGCCTCCAGCACTTCCTGCAGTGACTGCACGCCGACCACGCCGGGTCCGAGCAGCTTGCGGATGCGGCCTTCGGTAATCAGAAACCGGGCGCCGATCTTGGTCAGCATCTTGCGCAGGCGCGCGAAGTATTCGTCGAGCTTGCCCAGGCGGAAGGGAGGATAAAGCGCCGCCGGAATGCCGCCGGCGAGCTGCACACCGAGCAGGGAGTCGAAGAACTCAATGGAAGTGGAGAGGATCAGGGCCACACGGTCGCCGCGCTGAAGCCCCTGCGCCTGCAACGCAGCGGCGGCTTTCTGCGCGCGGCGGAGCACGTCCTGGTAGGGATAGAACGTGGCTTCCTCCGAGGGGGTAATGAAGCGGGCTCCCCAACGGGTACAGTTCTCCAGCTTCAGGAGGATCTCGGGCAGCGTGGCGCCTTTGAGCGCGAGGGCGCTCATGCCTGCGGCTCCGGTTCGCAGACCCGCCCGGCGATCATCCTGACGAGATCCTGCACGGTCTCGAGCTGCTGCCACTGTTCCAGCCCGAAAGCGCAGCCGAAGTCCTGTTCGATGGTGGTGACCAGCACCACCTGCGCGAGCGAGTCCAGTTGCAGGGCGTCCATGAGCGACACATTCGGACCGATGGCTTCGATCTGCTCCGGCGTCAGGTTCAATTGCTCGCGCGCGATCTTCTTCAATTGCTCCAGGATCGATTCTTCATTCCATTTGACTAGGGTCTGTTCGGGCATAGATACTCCTTACGTTGTAAAAGTGACGACGGGCGTGACCTGCTCCAGCAGCGGAACGATCAGGGGGTCTTCCTGCTGGTACATCCGATGAATCCAGTCCGCGTATTTACGCTCCAGGACGGAGCGGCGGACTTTGAGGGTGGGGGTTACCAGCTCGGGATCGAGCAGGGCGTCTTCCTTGAGGAAGCAGAAACGCTTCACGCGCTCGAAGGAGGAGAACTCGGTTTGCAAGGCCGTCAATTCGGCGCGGAACAGCGCCACCACGGGCGGCGAGAGGAGCATGTCGTCGTGGCTGGCGAAGGCGTGGCCATGATGACTGACGGCTTGGGTGACATTGTCCAAATGGGCGACGATGAAGGCGCTGACGAAGCGGCGGCCTTCGCCCACGATGAGCGCCTGCTGGATGTAGGGGCTGCGCACCAGGGCGTGCTCCAGAGCCGCACAGGCGATGTTCTTGCCGTTGGAGAGCACCAGGATTTCTTTGCGCCGGCCGGTGATGGTGAGGCGGCCGGCGGCATCCAGGCTGCCGAGATCGCCGGTCCGCAACCACCCATCGGCGGTGAAGACATGGCGGGTAGCCGCTTCGTCCCGGTAATAGCCGAGCATGACCTGCGGACCGCGGGTGAGGATCTCGCCATCTTCGCTTATGCGAACCTCGACGCCGGGCAGGGCCGGCCCGACGGAGCCGATCTTCTCGCGATGATATTCGTTCAGGGTGATTACCGGCGAGGTTTCGGTCATGCCGTAGCCCTGCAACAGGTCGAAGCCGGCCGCGCGAAAGAACAGTTCGATCTCGGGATTGAGCCAGGCGCCGCCGCAGACGAAATATTTCAGGCCATGCAACTGGCGATGCACCTTGGGAAACACCAGCTTGCCGGCCAGCGGCGCCAGCCGGTTGGCAAAACGCGGCGCAGGCTGGCCGGTTAATTCCTGGCGGGTGCGGGCGACCGCGGCGGCCAGCAGTTTGCGGCCAATGAAACGGCGATGGGGCAGCATCTGAGCGATCTGCGCGTCCACGGCTTCTTTGACCTTTTCCAGAATCCGGGGCACCACGCCGATAATGTCGGGCTTGTGGACGGCCAGCAGCTCTTTGAGGTCGTGCGGATCGCCGTAAGCGATGCGCACGCCTTCGTGAAAATATCCGTAGGTCAGGGTGCGCTCCAGGACGTGCGGCAACGGCAGGACCGAGAGCGCCTGTTGCGCGGTGTTGGACGGAACGCGCGAAAGAGAACCCAGCAGATCGCACACGATGTTGCCGTGGGAGAGCATCACGCCTTTGGGGGTGCCGGTGGTGCCGGAGGTGTAAACAACGGTCGCCAGATCGTGCGGATCGACAGCCAGGGCTTCGGTACGGATGGAGGACTCGTCGAATGCGGGAGCTGCGGCCAGGATGCGGGGCAGGGAACTGGCTACTCCGGCGGTGTCTTCCATGCCGATGACGGATTGAAGATCGGGCAGTTCGGGAAGCAGCGGGTCGAGGATCTCTTTTTGACGCGCGCCGGCGATGATGGCGGCGCGGCAGCCGCTGTGCTTCAACAGGTAGGCGATCTGCGAAGGCGCGAGGGTGTTATAGACCGGTACCACGACCAGGCGGGAGAGCAGCAGGGCGAAGTCGGCGATATGCCACTCGGGCCGGTTTTCAGAGAAGATGGCGATCCGGTCGCCGGGCTGTAGGCCGGAGTGCAGCAGATAATGGCGCAGGGCGTAGACCGCGCGCGCGAACCGATCACTGGACCAGACCATCAGTTCCCCACCGTTTTGGAAGGTGAGCAGGCGGTCGCAGCGATAGTGATCCAGATGATAGAAGAACAGGTGGTTCAGCGTGGCGATGCCGTTGACGCGCTGCATGCGGCTTCTTTGAAGTTCGTTGGTTTTACGCCCAGTGTTCTCCGAAGCTAGCATAAAAGCCGCCGTAGAATCAAGCGAATGCGAGGAGTTGGGGACCATAACGGCAGGCGGTTTAGTACTGTGGTGCCGGGGTGAGGTGGGGAGACATTTTGTACCGAACGAAGCCAATAAGTTGTTTGTTTCGAGCGATGCCGAAAAATGCCGGGCGGGGGGGTGAAATGCCGGTTCGCGCATCCTGCGTCCAGCAAAGCATCCGGAACGTACCAGGCGGGGCAGCGGGGGATGCAATCAAATGACAGGAAAGGTAGTTAGGGGAACGTCGCGGCGGTTATTTGTCCGCCGATGCGGGGCGGCCAGCAACAGGCCAAACAGCCCGAGGATGCAAAGCAGGAGTACGACCGCGGTAAGCAGAGCTTGCGGATTCCAATGGAGGATCAGGCCGAGGCTGGAGCCGAAGGCTGTCAGGGCCCAGAGGACCCAGACCGCGGGGCGCTGGCCAAGGCCCAGGGATACCAGGCGGTGAGAACTGTGATCGCGGCCGCCATGGGAGATCGGACGTCCGGAGAGTTTGCGCAGGATGGAAACCAGGGCGGTGTCGAAAATGGGATAAGCGAAAGTCAGGGCCGGATAGAAGAAGCCTGCCAGGAGGGGACCTTTGTGGGGTGCGGGTCCGGCCAAGGTCAGGGCGCCCAGGGCGAAGCCTACGGGCAGGCTGCCGCAATCGCCCATGAAGATACGGGCGGGGTGGTAGTTGTAGAGCAGGAAGCCGGCGAAGGCGGCGGCGATGATGGCACACAGTACGGCTTCCGGGCGATAGCCTTCGGCGGCCAGCAGCCCGGCGCGGAACAGGCAGATGACGATCACGACGCCGGCGCAGAGGCCGTCCATGTTGTCGATCAGGTTGAAGGCATTGGTGATCATGACGATCCAGAACAGGCTGAGGGCCCCGTTCAAGAAATGGAACGGCGACGCGGGAAAGACGGTACCGCCGGCAACCACGAAGAGTGCGGCGGCGGACTGCACGGCCAGTTTCAGAAGCGGCCGCAGGCGCAGGCGATCGTCGAGGAAGCCGAAAATCCAGAGGACCGCAACGGCAATAGCAATGCGCGGATGGCGGCCGGGACAGGCGAGGCTGTAAGCCGCGGCACAACTCAGGAAGATGGCCAAACCGCCGCTGGAGGGGGTCGGAGTGGTGTGCCAGCGATCGGGGCGAGGCGGCGCGGTGAGATGCAAGCGACAATTCAGGGCGATCTGCAGGCGGGTCAGGAGGGCAGACAGGAGCCCGGCAAGGAGGATCGGCATGAGTTTCAGGCTGCCTGAGAGGCGGCCCTGCGGCGTTGTTGAACCCACTCGTAGTCGAGAACGCGGCGCACGATGGTCTCCAGCGGTGTGTGGGGCCGGTAATGGATGAGGCTGTACAGTTTGTCCAGGCACGGCACCCGGCGCGGTATATCCTCGAAACCGGCGCCGTAAGCGTCGGCGTAGGATACGTATTCGAGACGCGACGGGGAGCCGGTAATTTCGAGGACCAGCTCCGCCAGTTCGTTGATGGTGACCTCCTGGTCGTTGCCGATATTGACGACTTCGCCGATTGCTGCGGGGGTCTGGGCCAGGCGCACCAGGGCCTCCACGACATCGCCGACGTAGGAGAAGCAGCGGCGTTGCCGGCCGGTCTCGTGGATGGTCAGCGGCTCGCCGCGCATGGCCTGGCCGACGAATGTCGGCAGCACCATGCCGTAGCGCCCGCTCTGGCGCGGTCCGACGGTGTTGAAGAAGCGCAGCACGGTGACCGGGAGATCGCGTTCGCGCCAATAGGCCAGCGCCAGCCACTCGTCCAGGGCCTTCGACGCGGCGTAGCTCCAGCGGCCGATGCCGGTGGGGCCGAGGACCAGGTCGTCACCCTCCCGGAAAGGCAGACTCGTGCTTTTGCCGTAGACTTCGGAAGTGGAAGCCAGCAACACCTGCCGGCCCTTTTTGGCGGCGTGGCGCAGCACGATCTGGGTGCCGTCCACATTGGTTTCGATGGTGCGCACGGGGCTATCGACGATGAGCTTCACGCCCACGGCGGCGGCCAAATGAAAGACCACGTCGGCGCAGTCGATCATTTCGGCGACCACCGGTTCGTTGAAGACCGAATCGATGCGATAGGAAAAGGCGGCGCGGGCCTTCAGGTGGGCGATGTTGGCGGCGGCGCCGGTTGAGAGATCGTCGAGCACGGCGACGTGCCAGCCTTCGGCGAGACAACGCTCGGCCAGGTGCGAACCGATGAAGCCGGCTCCTCCGGTGATCAGAACGTGCATGCGGGGCTCCTCATTTGCAGCAATTCGCGGTACAGGTCATCCATGTTCTTCACGAGTATTTCTTTGCGGTATTGTCGAGCGGCGAAAGCGCGGGCGGCGCAGCCCATGCGGCCGGCCAAGGCGCGGTCGTCCGCCAGGTTGACGAGGGCGCCGGCGAGCGCCGCGGCGTCAGACTCGGCCAGGACGCCGTGGCTCTGTGCGCCGCTCGCGACCATGTCCGCCACGCCTCCTACGCTGGTGGAGACGAAAGGCCGGGCCGCGGCCATGCCCTGGATCAGGGCCACCGGCGTGCCCTCGTTGCGAGAGGTCTGGAGCACCACGTGGCAGCGGGCCATGGCAGGGAGGATCTCGGGCTGCCAGCCGAGCCATTCGACGCGGTCTGGATAGCGGGCAAGCACCGCGCGGAGCGCCGGACGTTCCGGCCCATCGCCGGCGATCAGGAAGCGTAGGTCCGGGCGGCGGCGCAAGGTCTCCGCGATGGTGGCGGCCAGCAAAGGAACGTTCTTCACCGGAACCATGCGGCCGAACCAACCGACGACGAAGGGGCCGGCGGCGGGAGGCGGAGAAAGCGCGAGAAAGCCGTCCAGATCGAGGCCCAAGGGGAGGACGCGGAACTTGTCCGCCGGGGCGATGCGGAACCTGGTACTCAACTCCCGCGCCTGCTGCGGCGAGACCACGCACAGGACGTCGGTGAAGCGGGCCAGAAACTGCTCGATGGCGCGGAAGACGGCGGCCTCGATGCGCGAGAAATATTCAGCCAGGCTGTTGCCGTGGAAGGTGTGGACCACGATCGGCGCGCCGCTCAGCACCGCGGCCAGGCGGCCGAGGCATCCGGCCATGGCGGTGTGAGTATGGACAATGGCGGGGCGTTCTCGGCGCAGCAGGCGCCAAAGCCGCCACAGGGCCTTCAGGTTGCGCCAGGGACGGACGGAGCGCGAAAGGTCCGGCATCCAGCGCACGGTATCGCCGGCGGGCACCGGATACGGCATATCGCCGTCTTCGGGCTCGCAACTGCCGGCCACCAGCACGGTGCGGTATTGCAGGGCCGCCAGTTCCCGGGAGAGCAGCAGGGTGTGAATGGCCGGGCCGCCGATATTCAGACGTGTGATGACACGCACGACTTTCGGTCGTTCCGGCCGAGGCGCGAGATGACGAACCGGAACTTCCCGTTCGCAGAACGTGGAATGCGCTGGGTGCATTCAAACTCCAGGTGGATGCCGCCGCCGACGCGGGCGCGCAGATTGGATTCCAATACGTGCAGATCTTCGGGGGTAAAGCAGGGCGCGGGCACGAAACGGACGCGCAGCAGATCGAGCGATTCCTGTTCGATCTGGCTTTCGACTATGTGGCGGACGCCTTTGAGCACCGGATCGAGGCGGCCGAGGGCGCCCCGTTCGCGGGTGTAGACGAAGTCATCCAGGCGGCCGCCGATCTCTTCGACAACCGGCATGCCGCGGCCGCAGGGACAGGACTCGATGCTGAAGCGGGCCGTATCGCCGACCCGATAGCGGATTAAGGGCATGGCGTAATTGACCAGTCCGGTGAGTACGACCTCGCCCATTTCGCCGGGAGCCGCGGCGGTACCGTCGGGGCGCAGGATCTCGGTGACGCCGGCCAAGGGATGCACGTGCATACGGCCGGCCGCGCATTCATACCAGAAGCTCTGCATTTCGGCCTGGCCGTATTGATCGAAGACGCGCGTGGCGAAAGCCTGCTCGATGGCCCGGCGCTGGTGATGCATAAGGGTCTCGGCGGAGGTCAGCGCGGCGGCCAGTTTCGGCGCGCGCCGGCCGGACTGCCGGTAGTATTCCGCCAACACGTGCATGGCTGACGGATATCCGGAGATGTATACGGGGCGGTAGCGATCCAGGGCGTCGGCGTAGGCAGGCAGGTTCTCCGGCGACAGATGCGTCGTGGAAAGCAGCAGCGCACGGTTGGCGAGATCGTGACGCCAGAAGACGCGCCGGGAGGCGGACTGCCGCGGCGGCACGATCATTCTGCCGGTGAACTGGACGCGGCGGTGGCGGCGGCCGACGCCGGCGCCATTGCGATACAGTTCGACGAAGGCCCACATTTTGCGCATGGCGTCGCGATTGTAATAGATCGTCAAGGGCGTGCCGGTAGTGCCGCTGGTGTGCCAGGGAATCAATTCATCATGCGAGAAAGTATCCGCCAGAAAATCATCGGCATGCTGGCGGATCTGTTCTTTGGTTATGCACTGGGAAACGCCGTGCAGGCGGTAATAGGGAACGTGGGCCGCGGCGAAACGATGCAGGCGGTTCAACTCCTCCCATTGCAACTCGCGGAGCCGGTCGGCGGACAGGAACTCGGTGCGCTTCAGTGCATCCAGATACGCCTGGAATATGCCGCCGTAGCGCCATTGGTGGTAGCGGAAACCCTGGGCCGTGACGCAAGCGTGCTGTAAAGGGAGGGGCAGGCGCGAGTAGAGGGTTTGCCACATTTCAATTCTGGTATTGAATTGATTAGTAGGATAAGAAGAGGTGTTTCTCTCTAATTAGAAATGAGCGCTAAAACTTAGCGGGCCACGATATCCCGGCCCAGGGTGTAGTGCAGGTCCAGGCGGACCGGGCCGGTGGGTTGGGGACCGATGCGGGTGTAGAGGTCGATCCAGGGTGGGGCGGCGGGCAGTTTGGGAAATTGCGCCAGGAGCTTCCAATGCGGATCGTTCCGGAGCACTTCCCGGGCCTGGCCTTCCAGGCGGCAGGCGGGTTCGTCCGGCGGGAACTGCGGTGGCCGGGTATCGAGTGCCACGGCGTCGATGGGGGCATGGTCGAGAAAATCGCGCAGCTCCGGCGAGGTCTGGTAGCGCAGGCGATAGACGGAGCCGTACCAGGTACTGCTGCTGAGGACCTTACTGGAGCGCAGGACGATGTGTCCGGGCCGCGCGTCGTGCATGGCGATTTCAGAAATGAAGGCGCCTTCGCCGCGGGCGTGCGAGATCACCAGGAAATTGCCGGCGGCGAATGCCGGAGTGGTTAACAGGAAGTGCGCGGCCTGGTCGAAGCCTTGGTAGGGTTTAGCGGGGACGGTCCAGGTCTGAGTGGCGAACAGAGCCGCGGATAACGAACCCAATGCGGCGGCGCGGGCTGGCACGGGGACCGCGGGGACCGGGAGACGGCGGACGATCCACAGGAAGCCGGAGACGGCCAGGATCATGACCGGCGGGAGGGCGGCAAGCATGTAGCGGGAATCGCCGTTGCCGATCAGGCTGTGATATGCCCATACGGCGAGCAGTAAAGAGAATGCGGCGGCGAGGGTGAAGTCGATTTCACGGCGCCAGGAACGGATAAGAACGATGGCGATACCGAGCAGGCAGAAGGGGACGAGCGCCCAGCCCAGGGTATTCCACAAAACGTGCAGGTATGCCCACGCGGTTCCGGCGATCACATGGGGCGTGACCGCTTCGCCGCCCATGGAGCGGGCGATCATGCGGTAGGAGAGAATGGGCCAGGGGGCGCCGCCAATGAGGACAATCGCCGCGGCGTAGTACAATCCGCGGGCCCGCAGCAGATGCCAGCGGCGGGTGAGGGGGATGGCGATGGCCGGCAGCAGCACCAGCGCGACCGCATTCGCTTTGGTCGCCATGCCCAGTGCGGCGAATATACCGAAGAGGACCGCCTGGCGGATGCGTTCGTTTTCCAGGTAGCGCATCAGGTGGATGGCGGCCCACAGATCCAATAGCGCGACCAGTCCATCGGCCATGACCGCCGAGGTGGAAGCTTGCGCCAGCGGCGCCAGGATATAGAGCGCGGCGCCCGCCAATGCCGCGGCCGGCGGATAGATCCGGCGAATCAAGTAGTATGTCGTGACGGCGGTGGCGGCCGCGATCAGAGCCATGAGCAGGAGCACGGACGGTTTCGAGGGTGAAAAGACGAGGGTCCAGAGGGCTTCGGTGATAGGAAAAAGCGGCGGCCACATACCCAGGGCGACTTTCGGATAATGCGCGTAATATTGCTCGGCGTAGGACAGCGGCGACGTGAACCGGCCGGAAACGAGATAGTCGCGAATCATCAGGCCGGTGATGTAGTGCGCGGATTCGTCCGGATGGCTGGAGAATTCGACTCTATAAGCCCCCGCTTTCCACTGCAGGGACACCGCCAGGATCGCGAGCAGCGCGCCCGCCGCCAGGTACTCCAACACGGCTTGTCGGCGGGCGGGGGAGGGCATGCAACGGAAACTTAACCTTTTAAGTTAGCAAGGCCAGCCGTGCTGCCGCCCAATCGTAGAGTTGACGGTCGAGTTCCACCGACCGCAGCAGCAGGGCGCCGACCTCGTCGGCGGGACCGATCCATGCCAGGTCGCCGCGGAAATCGTGGGAGATATTCTCGACCGGCATGGGATCGGGCGGGAAATCGACACCGGCGGCCCGTGCGCGGGTGCGGAGTCCGGCGATGCTTTCTTCCATTTTTTCCGTAATCCCGACGAAGAAGAACTGGCTGAGGACAGACTGAGCCGCCGCCAAGCGGTCGGCGGTGCCGGGGTGACTGTGGCGCGCGAAGAAGTTCACGTTATGGTTTTCGCGGAACGGGATGTCGCGCGGATTGGTCAGAAGCCAGCGGGCGAATTCGCGAAGGGAAAGCCGCGGGGCATCGGGCGGTACGGCTTCCAGGAGGTTCGGCGCGGCGATCCGGGAATAATACTTCTGGATGTGGGTCATGTACGAGACGAATTGCTGGACGGGATCGCGCAGGAAGGTCACGTACAAGATCCGGCGCCCGGCCAGCCAGGGCGGAAAGGTCCGCACGTGGTGAGAGCTGAAGCCGGCGATCCGGGGATCGCGCAGCAGGTAGTTGCGCAAAGTCTCCAGGTTGTAGACGAAGTAGGTGTCGTCTACGTAGAGAGCGAGATGATGCGGTCCGTGGCGGTGTTCCAGGAGGATCCGGAGCGAGGTACCGGCGCACTTGGGCACGTGGATGTGAGCCAGGACAGGCACCGGGTTGGCAGGCTGGATCTTCGGCCCGCCGATCGCCACCAGCTTTGGCAGGGATTCGAGGCGGAAGCCGGGAGCGGGCGCCGAGGCTACGATCAGATCGGCATATCGCGGCTCCGTGGTGACCGCCGCAAACGGGATCCTGGCCCGCTCCAAAAGGCGCTCGAAATCCGCGGCGTCCCCGGCAAGCCGGCAGATCCGGCTTGATCGTGTGAATTCGTGATAGGCGTCGAGAGCCGCCAGCAGGGCGGTATCGGGTTCGGAGAAACCCGCGCGCCGGACGACCCATATGCCGCAACCGTTCGGCAGGGGGGTATCCGCACCGGCATAGTGGACTGCGAGCGAATTGCGGCCGGGCCGCAGGTACGCAGCGGGATCGCAGGCGAAGGCCTTGCGGCCGTCGCCGATGCCGGCGGCACGCAGGTCTTCACGAAATTCGACGCAGGGCAGGGTGGCGACCCGGTTTCGATTCACGATGATATCGACCGGGACCTGACGGGAGAGATCGTCGCTGTCGGCGGCCCACCCGTCGATGCGTGTACCCGTGAGAGTATCTACACAGCCAATCCAGCTCATCAGTCAATCGCCACGGTGAAATCTTCTCTGCGGCGCGTGAGATTCGGGTTGTAATAGGGATCGTCCGCGATGTACCTGGCCCACTTCTGCTTCACAAATGCGTCTTCGGCGGGATCCGGTATTTTGTCTTTGTCGGTCTTAGTGGCGGATTCGAAGTGATACAGGCGGGCGTACGGCGTGTAGACGTTGCGGTAGCCCAATTCCAGCAGCTTCAGGCACAGATCGACATCCTGGAATGCCACGGCCAGATTGATCTCGTCGAAGGCGCCGGCTTCCAGAAACTTTCGCCGGGCGACCAGCATGCAAGCGCCGGTGACCGCAGCGCAGTTGCGGATCAGGTTGGGAAAATCGAAGTAATACGCCTCGCCGCCAGGAAGACCTTTGAAGGCATGGCTGCAATTTCCGAAGATGCCCATGACCACGCCGGCGTGCTGGATCAGGTTATTGGGATACCACAACTGCGCGCCCACGGCGCCGGTCTCCGGGCGCTGGGCATGCTCCAGCATGGCCTCCAGCCAGTCGGCGGAGATGACCGCGGTGTCATCATTCAGGAACAGGACATAAGGCGCGTCAGTGGTTTGGACGGCGGCGTTGTTCAGGCGGGAGAAATTGAACGGCTGTCCGCGGAAGTCGAGGTAGCGCACGGGCGCTTGGCGGCCCGTCAGACGGACGGCATAGTCCGCGATTTTCGTGGAAGGCGAGTTATCGATCAGGACGATCTCGTAATTCCTGTAAGTGGTCTTCTGCAGGAGATCGTCGACGGCGCGGAAGATGTTTTTGTGTCCGCCCGAAGAGATCAGAATACTGATTCGCGGCTCGCCGGCTATGGGATAGCGGACGCGATAGCGGGATGGGCCCACCTCTTCCGCGTGCGCTCCAGGCGCGTTCCTTTGCAGATAGGCGGACAGGGCGCGGATACCGTCGCTACTGGCTGTGGGTTTTTCCGCGGAGGCTTTGGCGGACGAGCCTTGGATGGCACGCCAGTGATAGAGGATCCTGGGAATGCGCCGGATCTTCCGCGTTTGTTCGCTGGCGCGCAGCAGGAACTCGTAATCCTGGGAGCCGCTATAGTTCGGGTCCAGACCGCCGGTCCGTTCCCGCAGTTCCCGCTTCATGACGATGAAGTGGCAAATATAATTGCAGGCGCGAAACAGGTCGGGGGACCAATCGGGCTTGAAGAATGCGTCGTAGCGGCGGCCTTGTTCGTCGATCTTGTCCTCGTCGGAGTAGAACAGGTCGGTATCCGGATTCTCATTGATAGCGCGGACGACTTCGAACAGGGCGAAAGGGGCCAGTTCGTCGTCATGGTCCAGAAAAGCCAGATAGTCGCCGCCGCACAGGCTCAACGCCTCATTGGTAGCACCGGAAATGCCGCGGTTTTGGGCAAGGGTAGCTACTTTGATTCGCGGATCGGCCCGGGCATATTCCTGGATCGCGGCGGCCAAGGCGGGAACGCCGGATGCGTCGTCAGCCAGGCACAGCTCCCACTCGGAATACGTCTGTGCGATCACCGAATCGACGCAGCGGCGCAGCAAGTCCAACGGCGTTTTGTACACAGGAACGGCGATGCTGATCCGGGGCCGCAAAGCGAACTGGTTCGCGTCCAGCCGCATCCGGCTGAGATCCGCGGCGGTGGGTTCATGGCGGGCGATCCACAAGCCATAATCCGGCGGCGTCTTCCAGTCGATCAGGACGTTACAGACCAACTGCCGGCTGCGTCCGCCGCGTGAAACCGCGGTCACGCGCACGGGGCAGGGCCCTTGAGGCAGGCCCGTGGTGTCCCAGAAGAAGCGGAAGCCGGCGTGCTCGGCGTCGATCATTTGCGGATAATCGCGCGCGATATCCGGACGCGGCAGGCCATACGTCGCGGATTCGGGCGGCTCCTCGCCGATTTGTACGGTGACGCGCGCGATCCCGTCCGGAGCCAGGGCCCACCCGCGGATCTCGACCACATCGCGCACCGGCAAAATACACCCTTCGTCTGGGTAATCGCAGACCAGCGTCACCAAGGCGCCGGCGGTATCGGGCAAAGGCGCCCCGCCGCGAGAAGGCGCGGAAGCCCGGGCGGCGGCCCCGCGTCCGGACACGCGCAGGAGCAGCCCGCCGATGCGGGCCAGCGCTTTCCAGATACGGCTGTTGTAGATTGCCTGGATGGCGCGCTTGTTGGCGACCAGGCCAATTTCCAGGTCGCGCAGGCGGGCCTCCAGCCGGCTGACTTCCGGCGGGTGGCGGCTGGCATTCCACTGCCCGCCGGCCTGCGCCAGCGGCGCGGGAGCCTCGCCAAGGCCGGCAGCGGCGAGGGCCGATTCCAGATTGCGGATATGCCGGTCTTTATCGACCATCACGCGCGCGTTCTGGGCGATGGTCAGAAAAAGCTGGCAGAGCGCCAGGACGGCAGCGAGGTCGACATTCCCGCCGGGCGACAGGGATGCACGCAGGGCTTCAAGATCGGCGGCGTTCTTCTTCTTCGAGAGCAAGTAACCGGCGCGATAGCACGGTTCGGCCCAGTCCTGCGCGGCGTACGCCTGGTTGAAGCGGCGGTTCAGCTCACGCACGAAATCGGCGCCGGGCAGGCGGAGGCTGTGGTAGGTGAGCATCATCAGCAGCCAGACGTCCGTGTTTCCGTGCGTGAAGCCGACCCAGGCATTGGGCTGGCCGGCGAAGATTGCGTTAACGGCGTCGCGGCCGGGCAAGCCAAACTCACGGTGTTCCAACAGCGCCGGGACGGGTTCTCCCAACTCCACCCGGGTGTATTCGAGGACCAGCGACTCGGCCCAGCGGTTGCTCGCGGAGTCGAACGGAAACGCCAGGTACAGGCCGTCGCGGGTGACGCGTAGCAGTTCGGCCAGAAAAGCGGCCCGGCGATCGGACGGGATATGTTCCAGGGTGTCCATGGAACAGACCAGGTCGAAGGCGCCGTCGCGAAAGGGAAGCGCAAAGCCGCTGGCGCGCACGTAGTTTGCGAGATCGGCGGTAGCCTGCATGTCCAGCACGGCTACCGAGGCATCCGGAATCACGGCTCCGGCCAGCGAGGAAAAGCCGGGCCAAAATGCGGGTGTGTGACCGCCTACGTCCAGGACCCGGTATCCGGAATCTGCCGGACGAAACGCCCGGGCGATCTGCTCCAACAAGGAATATCTTTCGAAAAGATCGAAGGCTATTTCCGGCAGAAGCTCGCGCTGGGTCATCGGGACGTCTCAGTCTAGCAGGTTGCGAAAATGACTCCCCGCCGCGGTTCCCGGCGCCGGCCGGCGAATCTGTCCGGCGGGTACCGCGTGTTATACTCGGGAGTTTCCGATGGCCCGGCAATGTGGCGCGGCGATACTCTCTTCCTGTTATCCAACCTGATCCAGAAGGACTTCAAGATCCGTTACCGCAACATGTCACTGGGGGTTTTCTGGTCGCTATTGAATCCTCTGGTGATGATGGGCGTACTTACGTTCGTCTTTACCAAAATATTCAAGAGTCCCGACCCGAGCTGGGCATTATTCGTAATGTGCGGCCTGGTGCCGTTCAATTTCTTCACCCTGGCGTGGATTTCGGGAACGACTTCGGTGGTTGACAATGCGACTCTGATCAAGCGCGTGCCGGCGCCCCGCGAAATTATCCCGATCGCCGCGGTGCTATCTAACTGCGTCCATCTGCTCATTCAGATCGCCTTGCTGATCGGCATGGCTTTTCTGTTCGGGAAGATGCCCACGCGGCACTGGGTATGGCTGCCGCTGATCTGGGGGCTGGAGGTGGTTTTTGTGTGCGGCCTCTCGCTGATCACGGCGGCGCTGAACGTGTACATACGCGACATGCGTTACCTGGTCGAGTCGGCGAACACGCTGCTGTTCTGGCTGGTTCCGGTAGTTTACTCTTTTTCGATTATTCCGGCCAGTTACCGGGGAATTTATCAATTGAATCCACTGGCGGCCCTGGTGATGGCCATGCGCGATATCCTGGTGAGCGGCGGCCGCCCGGGCGGCACGCTGCTGGTCAAGCTCACGGCGGTCTCATTCATCATGCTGGCGTCCGGGCTGTGGGTCTTTCGCCGGCTCAAGCCGCGCTTTTCCGATCACTTGTGACTCGCATGCCGGTCATAGAGTTTCATAACGTCTCGAAGAAGTATCACCGCCACCGGGGACAGATGCTGCTGCGCAGTCACCTAAAGCGCCTGTTCGCGCGGCGGGAGGCCCCGTTCTTCGCCCTGAAGAATGTGTCGTTCGTTCTGGAAGAAGGCGAAAGCCTGGCGGTGATCGGAAGCAACGGGGCGGGGAAGAGCACGTTACTGGGGCTGGTGGCGGGCATCTCCAAACCCGACGAAGGCTGGGTGAAGGTGAGCGGGCAGGTGGCTGCGTTGCTGGAATTGGGGTCGGGCTTCCATCCCGAGCTGACCGGACGCGAAAACGTCCGGCTGAATGCGTCGTTACTGGGCCTGTCGCGGCGGCAGACCGCCGACGCCTTCGACCGGATCGTGGATTTCTCCGGCATCCGCGATTTTATCGATGAGCCGCTGCGGACCTATTCGACGGGCATGATGATGCGGCTGGCGTTTTCGGTGGCCATCAGCCGGGATCCCCAAGTGCTGCTGATCGACGAGGTGCTGGCGGTCGGCGACGCGGCGTTTCAGGCCAAGTGCATCGATAAGGTCCACGAGTTGAGAAGATCGGGCAAGACGCTGCTGTGCGTGTCGCATACCGGCCTGATCAAAGACATATGCGACCGGGCGTTATGGCTGGACCATGGCGAATTGATCTTGAGCGGGCCGGTATCCGAAGTCACGGCGGCCTATGCGGGGCGGCAGGCCGCTCCGGCGTAAATGTGAGGGTCGCCTGGCTGCCAATATCACACAGCTTCGTCAGGCGCTCGCGGAACTGAACGAGAGTCTGCGCCGCGGCGAAGGGCAACCCGCGCGGCAGGAGTTGCTAAAACTGGCGGCTCTGCTGGAGGATGCCCTGGCGCGCATGGAGGCGTCCGAACGGCAGTCGGTGCGCCACTATTCCGAACTGGAAAGGCGGCTGCTGGACTTCGAGAACAGCCGTTTTCTGCGTACCCTGCAATGGCCCGGCCGGTTCCTGGGGGACTGGAAGGGGCGGCTGGGACAGTTGCTGCTGCATTCGCGGCTGCATCCGCTTTATCTGAAGTTGGTGAATCCGCACTTCGCGGAAGACCGCTACCGGCAGTGGGTGGAAAGCGAGCTCCCGCCGGGGGAGCCGCCACCGGGAAGCAGCCCGCTGATCAGCCTGGTGATGCCGGTACACAATCCGCGCCGGGATTGGCTGGAGGCGGCCGTGGCGTCGGTAGTCGCGCAGACGTACGGCTGCTGGCAGCTTTGCGTCTGCGACGATGCATCCGAGCAGAGTTGGGTGGCGGAGTATTTCGCGGCGCGCAGCGCCGGCGAGCCGCGCATCCGGTTTACAGCGTCGCGCGAACGGTTGGGCATATCGGGCGCGCTCAACCGGGCGGCGGAGTTGGCGAGCGGGGAATACGCCGGCTTCCTGGATCAAGACGATGTGCTGGCGCCACACGCCCTGGCCGCGGTGGCCGCCGCCGTGCAAGACGGCCCAGCCGACCTGGTGTACAGCGACGAAGATTACATCGACAGCCAGGGCCGTCGCGTGCAGCCGATCTTCAAGCCGGCGTTCTCGCCGGACCTGTTGCACGGCGGAATGTATATGGGCCATCTGCTGGTGCTGCGCATAGCCAGGCTGCGCGAACTGGGTGGGTTCCGCTCCGAATGCGACGGCAGCCAGGATTACGACCTGGCGCTGCGGTTGGCGGGGCCGTCCGGTCCACCACGGCCGGGCGCCATCCGCCACATTCCGCGCGTGCTGTATCACTGGCGCCGGCATCCGGATTCGACCGCGCAGCACGCCGCCGCCAAGCCCTACACCCAGGCTGCCGGGCTGAAGGCCCTGGCGGAGGCCGTGGCCGAACGGGATGCGCAAGCCGTGGTGGCAGCGGGCGCGTTTCCGAACAGCTATCGCGTGCGCTGGCCGGTTCCGGATGGCGTCAAAACCAGCCTGATTATCTGTTCGAAGAGCGCCCATCTGCTGGGGCGATGCCTGGCGGCGATCCCAAGATGCACGTCATACGCTAACCGGGAACTGGTGGTGGTCGAGCATCGTACGGGCGACATCGCGGCCATGGATCGGCTGCTGAACCAATCGGCGTGCGTGCGCGTGCCGTACACGGGGCCTTTCAATTTCGCGGTCATGAACAACCTGGGCGCGAGCCGCGCGACGGGCGAGGTGCTGGTTTTTCTGAACGACGACGTTGAACCGCTCGATCCGGATTGGCTGGCCGCGCTGCTGGCGCACGCTGTACGGAAGGAAGTCGCGGCGGTGGGCGCGAAGCTGGTGTATCCATCGGGCGCGGTACAGCACGCGGGCATCGTTATCGGCATCATGGAAGGCGCCGGGCACTTGCATCGCAATACGTTCGGCTCGCCGTACTGGAACTGGCTGCCGTTCGCGCGCAATGTCTCGGCGGTGACGGGCGCTTGCCTGGCGATGCGGCGGGATGTTTTCGAGCAACTCGCCGGTTTCGATGAGTCGTTCCCGGTCAATTACAACGACGTGGATCTGTGTCTGCGGGCGCGGCAGGCGGGTTACCAGGTAATCGTCGAACCCGGCGCGCTGTTGCGGCATTATGAGTGCCAGTCGCGGCAGGCGGGTGTGCGTCTGGAGGAACGCTATCAGTTCGAGCAGCGTTGGGCCGCGTGGCTGGAGCGCGGCGATCCATTCTACAGTCCGCACCTGCACCGTACGGTGGAGGATGCCGGGCTGGAACTGAACGAACTGGCGGAGCCGCCGTGCTGGCGATAGGCTGGCTCGAGCGGCATCCCACCCTTTCCGCGACCCTGGTCCTGATACTGGCGCTCCACGTCTGCTTCTTTCCGTTCATCTGGGGCGACAAGACGCTGCTGGCGGCGTCGCGCGGAACGGTGCCCGCCATCCTGCCCAACGGCGCGGGGTACGGCGGCGCCCAAGGGCCCGACGTGTTTCGCGGCAACGATATGGGAGCGTCCGGCTGGCTGACGGAACCGGACGCACCACTGGTCCGCCACGAGTATCTGCAGGAAAAGCACCTGCCGCTCTGGAATCCATATCAGTCGTATGGCGCGCCGCTGGCGGCGAACATGCAATCGCAGCCGTTCAGTCCGCTGTTTGTTTTGTACTCGCTGGGGCCGGGGCCGCGCACTTACAACCTTTTCGTGCTGGTGCGGCTATTGATCGCCGGCCTCTGCGCTTACTTATATCTGCGGCTGTTCGTGGGGTTCGCGGCGGCCCTGGCCGGCGGCATCGCCTGCATGCTGTCCGGCTATTTCATCCTGTTCTTCAATATGCCGCATGTCAGCGTGGAGATGCTGATCCCCGCCGTGTTTCTGGCCGCGGAGCGGCTGCTGCGAGAGACCACTCGCGGCAATGTCGCCTTGTGCGCGGCCGTCACTTTCCTGTGCGTCGTGGGAGGCATGCCGGAGAGCGCTTTTCTGGCGCTGGTGTTCGGGACGGGATACTTCTTATTCAGGTTGTGGTTTATGCGGACGGAAGCCGTGAAGCGGCTGACGTTCTTCGTGCTGGCGCAGGCGATCGGGCTGGCGCTGGCCGGGTTCCTCCTGGCGCCGTTCGTGGAGTTCATGCGCCTGTCTTTTGACACCCATCAGCCGGGAAACCTGCACGGCGCCATTTTGGGGCTCCGGCATGACCCCTGGGGATCGTCGGCATTTACGTACCTGGTGCCTCTGCTGTTCGGTACGGCGTGGAATCCGGTGGCGGCGGGCGTAGGCGGTTACGATTCGCTGCGCGGCTTTATGGGTGTGGTGCAGATTCTGTTTGCGGTGGTGGCGATCGCGGGCTGGCGGCGGGAGACGAAGGGCTTCCCCCGCTCTTTTTTCCTGGCGGCGGCCGCGGTGTTGATCCTGAAACGCTATGGCGCGCCGGTGGTGAATTGGATCGGGCTCCTGCCGTTATGCCAGCTTGTCCACTTCCCGAAGTACGAAGAGCCGCTTCTGGCGTTCTCCGTCGCGGCGCTATGCGCGTTCGGTATCGACCAGGTGCTGCACGGCGGGGTCAGCCGGCGGCGGCTGGCAGGGTCGGCCCTGGTTGTGTTTGCCTTGCTGGTGGTGGCCGCAGGGTCATGGCCGCACGCCGATTACGGGAGCCTGGCCGGCGCGTTTAGCGTGCTGTTCCTGGCCATGCTGCTATTGTTGCGGCCCGCCAAGCGGTGGATACCCGCCGCACTGCTGGCGCTGCTGCTCGCGGAAATGGCCGGCGATTATATTTATCCGGTTTATTATTTCCGCACCGTATCCGCCGGCGACGATGCGAATCCATACCGGGGAGCGCCTTACATCGATTATCTGCGGCGGCAGCTAACGGCGCACGAGCGCGTCTTCGGGCGCCAGGGAGTACTGCATCCGGACTGGGCCGGCAGCTTTCAGCTCAGCGATATCCGCGGGCTGGATGCCATGTACTACCGCAAGTATTTCGATTTCGTCCGGTTCTTCCTGCGGGACGACATCCCGCCGGGAGACCGGGGCGATCTGGTGAACCGATTCACGGGCATGCGCTGGCCGGCATTCGACGATCCGCTCAAACAGCGGTTGCTGGAGCTTTCGTCGGTCAGGTTTCTATTGTCGCCGGATCCATACATGCCCGGCGCGGAACGCATTCGCGAGATCGTACAGCAGAATGCGGGCCGGCTTTTACCGGGAAAAGAGAACCTGGTGGACGTCCGCACATTCACGATCGCGGGCGAGACGGAGCCGGTACTGTTCGAACATCCGCCTTATGAGCGGCTGCCGTACCGTACGGCTATCACACCCGCGACGCGCGAGTTGGAATTCGATATCGCCATGCAGCCGGCGGTGTATGACGGGTCCATGCCGGTGTGCGGGGACGGGGTCGAGTTCCGGCTGGAAGCCCGGAACGCCGGCGGCGACATCCGGCAACTATACGACCGCTATATCGATCCCAAACACAACCCGGCGGAGCGGCGTTGGATTTCCGGCGCGGTGGATCTGAGCGCGTATTCCGGGCAGACGGTGGACCTGCTGTTCACCACCACGCCCGGTCCGGCGGGGGACACATGCACGGACTGGGCGGGCTGGGGCGATCCGCATTTCAGTGGGGACACGAGCGGACAACCCGCGTTCCGGCTGGTCTACGATCGCGGCGTCAAAATCTACGAGTATGCCGACACGCTGCCGCGGGCAGCGTTGTTCTCGCACGTCGAATCGGCGGCGGATGAAAGAGAGGCGTTGGAGCGACTGGGGTCGCCGTCGCTGGATACCTTCACAACCGCGGTGGTTTCCGCGAAGGGGCTCGCCGCGGCGGATGCTGCCGCGATCGCCGAGTTGAACCGGACGATCCCCGAGCGGGTGCGGGCGGCGCGGATCGTGTCGTATAGCTCGCAGGAGGTGACCATCGATGCCGCGACCGACAGGCCCGCATTATTAGTACTCAACGACAGCGATTATCCGGGCTGGCAGGTGTACGTGGACGGCGGGCGGTGGCATTGGATCACGGCAAATTATCTGTTCCGCGGTGTACTGCTGCGCCCGGGCCGGCATCTGGTGAGATTCGCCTACGAGCCGGCTTCGTTTCGGGCCGGCGCGGCCATTTCGGGAGCGGCGCTGTTGGCTCTGGCCGCCTTAGCGGTGCGGCGCTTACGCATTGCCAAACCGGATCTTGTGCATTAGCCAGCGCCGTTCCAATTCGCGGCGCTGCGCCGGCTGGAGGACGGCTTGGCCGCCTTTCCGCGCCAGTAAATAATCCAGTAGCTGCGAGACCGGCACAAACCATCCGTTACGCCGCGCCAGCCGGGTCATCAATTCCGCAAAACGCGGGTGAATGCGGCCATCCCAGAAGCCCAGGCCGAAGTGCGTGTACATGACGCAGGCGCCGCCTTCAGATTCGAGCATTTCCTGGTTGGCTTCGCTGATGCGATCGAAAAAAGCCGGCGCCTGCGCGCCTTCCGACGACGCAAACCAGTAGTTCACGTAAGGCCGGTCCGGATCGTGATAGGGCATGTAGGGGCAGGCGCGCAGAGTGTTGGTTTCGGCAAAGGTGAAATTGCGCATGTAGCGGACGCGTTCGCGGCACAGGTCACCCCAGAATTCGGGGTGGCCGGTGACATGGCCGTGCGAACGGCCGCGATTCTTGCCGCGGGTCAGCGCGGTGTAGAGCAGGCGATGAGCGCCGCTGACCCGCCGATCGCCCCAGTAGATGTTTTCGTCGCAGTAGTAATGCTGGGCCATGACGATGGAGCCGGCGCCGAAGTATTCGGCGAACTTTTCCAAGCCGCTTTGCGTTTCCGCGCGCGTGGAGGTGTGCAGGGTGGCGTTATGCAGTCCGATTTCAAAGCCACGGCGTTGCAGATCCTGGACCCAGGCGCGATAGTCCGGCTCGGCGCAGGTGGCGCCGTGATCGGAGGGCGTGCGGGAGCCGCGGATGGGCCAGACGCCCTTGGTGGTGCGGAAGCCGAGATCCGCCAGCAGGGCGTAGATCTCGCGGCCGGCGGCGAGGGTCTGGGAGTCGGGATCGTCGAAGATGGTAAAGGCGAAAGACCTACCATCAGGCCACAGTTGTTTTTGTAACCCCTGTGGTCGATTTGACTGCACGGGTCGTTCAGGCACCTGCGATCCGTTCGAATTCACTGAAATCGTTGCCGATGGCCATGGCGAGCGCCAGCAGTCTTTCGAGCGCTTCGCGGGGGGAGCTGAACGCGATCGAGATATTTCCTGGAGACACGGTCACTCCTTCCGGCAGGTTAGCAAAGTGCTGGCTGAGGACGGCGATGGGCGCTTCGACCAGAACTTTCGGTTGGACCAACGCAGCTTGATGGAGGGCCGCCATGGTTTGGGCGAGTCTTTGGCGGCGGCGCCGCTCGTAATGGGCCCCGTCGCCGGAAGCCAGGCGCCGCAGGTGGGCGACCAGTTCCGTGCGGTCCGCCACGCCGCTGGCTCCGATCTGGCGGGTGACACAGGGCTGCAGGATCTGTTGCGCGCGCCGGCGGCCGACTTTGAGGAGCGATTGCAGCGTTTCGCGGTCGACCCACGGCCAAGCGAGGGTGTTCAACTGCGCGATGGCATCGTCTAAGCGACTGTACCAAGTGGGTTTATCCGGCAAGCTACAAAGCTAGCACAATAAAAGCGATTATGCGCATAAGCGAAATATAATAAAGCAATACACTTCCGATAATGGAAGCTTATCAGAAGTATGATAGGATGCGGCCATGCAGCTCGTCTCGCTCAGACAGCAGGCCCAGGAGTTCGCCGCGGCGGCCAAAGCCGCCAACACCCTCCGGGCCTATCAAGCCGACTGGCGTGACTTTCAAACGTGGTGTGACGGGCACCAGGTGCCGGCACTGCCGGCCACCCCGCAAACTGTGGCTTTGTACCTGACCGATCGCGCCTCCCGGCTCAAAGCATCCAGCCTGGCGCGGAGGCTGACCACGATCAACCGGGCGCACCAGGCAGCCGGGTATGCGTCGCCGGCGACCATGCAAAGTGCCGTCCTCAGCGAAGTCTGGAAAGGCATACGCAGGACGAAGGGGACAGCCCAGGAGGGAAAGAAGCCGCTCCTGACGCCTGATCTGCGCCGCATGGTAACCGCACTTCCGCAGAATCTGACCGGCATGCGGGACCGCGCGTTGCTGCTGGTGGGTTTTGCGGGCGGGTTCCGGCGCTCGGAATTGGCCGCACTGCGTGCGGAGGATGTGGAGACCACCGCAGAGGGACTCATAGTGCGGTTGCGGCGATCGAAGACGGACCCGGAGGGCCAGGGCCGACCCGTGGCGTTGCCGTACGGCAGCGATCCGCTGACCTGCCCGGTGCGTGCCCTGCGTCTGTGGCTAGAGCACGCGCAGATCGCGGTCGGGCCGCTGTTTCGCGCGATTGGGCGAAAGGATGCGGTCGGCAACCGGGCGCTCAATCCGGATTCGGTCGCCTATCTCGTGAAACGCGCAGCGGGGTTGGCGGGGCTGGAGACGGGGAGCTATGCGGGCCACAGTTTGCGGGCCGGGCTGGCGACGCAGGCAGCCATGAACGGCGCGAGCGAACTGGCGATTATGAGGCAGACCGGCCACCGGTCGCTGGCGACTGTGCGACGGTATATCCGCGAGGGGACGCTGTTCCGGGACAACGCCGCGGCGAAGCTGGGCTTGTAAGCGCCGCGTCATCCGAAATATGCCGTAATGGCATCGCGGATGCGGCCGCTGGCCTGCCCGTCGCCGTAGGGATTGTGGACACGGGCCATGCGCTGGTATGCGGCTGCGTCGTCCAGCAGGCGCTCGGCTTCGCGGACGATCCGATCGGCGTCGGTGCCGACCAGCTTGACCGTGCCGGCCGCCACGGCTTCCGGCCTTTCGGTCTTCTCGCGCATGACCAGAATCGGTTTTCCCAGCGACGGCCCCTCTTCCTGGATGCCTCCGGAATCGGTGATCAGGAGCCAGGCGCGGCGCATCAGGTCCACGAACGGGACGTAGTCCAGGGGTTCGATCAGGAACACATTTGGCAGGCCGCTCAGGCGGCTATAGACCGGATCCACCACATTGGGATTGCGATGCACCGGGTAGACCAGTTGCACGTCGGGGCGGCGGGCCAGCCGGGCGAGGGCATCGCAGATGCGGGCGAAGCCAGGGCCGAAACTTTCGCGGCGATGGGCGGTGACCACGATCAGGCGCCGGGCCGGATCGAGTTGCGGCCACGCGCCAGCCGGAAGACGGCCTGCCGCCAGTGCGTCGCGGACATAGAGCACGGCATCGATCCCGGAATTGCCGGTGACATGGATGCGGCCGGTGCTGACGCCTTCGGCCAGCAGGTTACACTTCGCGGACTCAGTGGGGGCGAAGTGCAAGGCGGCCAGCCGGGTGGTCACCACGCGGTTCATCTCTTCGGGAAACGGCTGAGAGAGATCGCCGGTACGCAATCCGGCCTCGACGTGTCCCACCGGGACGTGCTGATAGAAGGCCGCCAGCGCGCCCGCCATGGTAGTGGTGGTGTCCCCTTGCACCAGGAGCATGTCCGGCTTTTCGGCCGCGATCACCGGTTCGAGGGTGGTCAGAATGCGGGAGGTGATCTGGGCAAGCGTCTGGCCGGGCTGCATCAGGTCTAGATCGTAATCGGGCGTTACCTGAAAGGCGGTGAGCACCTGGTCGAGCATGGCGCGATGCTGGGCGGTCACGCAGACGCGCACCTCGAACCGGCCGCCGGCGCGCAGTTGCAGGAGCACAGGACAGAGCTTGATGGCCTCGGGCCGGGTGCCGAAGACGAACAGGATTTTACGCATGGCCGACTACCCTTTGGATGATGGCGTCGAAAGCGGCGGCGACGGAGGTCCAACTGTAATTCTGTTCGACCAGGCGGCGGGCGGCGCAGCCCAGTTCGGCGCGGCGGCGCGGATCGGCGAGTAGTCCGGCCACCTGGCGCGCGAAATCGGCGGGATCGTCTGCCAGGATGATGTTTTCGCCGTGCCGGACGGGCAGGCCTTCGGCGCCCAGGGTGGTCGAGACGACGGCTTTTCCCATTGCCATGGCTTCGAAGATTTTGATGCGGGTGCCGCTGCCGCTGCGCAACGGCACGACGCATACGGCGGCTTTGGCGAGGTACGGACGGATGTCATCGACCGCGCCGGTTACGATGACATGGTCCGAGGCCAGAGCCGCGACACGCCTGGGCGGGCGGCGGCCGACGGCCCAGAATGTCGCGGCCGTTTCCGTATGTATGAGCGGTTGGATGTTTTCGACGAAATACGTCACAGCGTCCTCGTTGGGCATCCAGTCCATGCTACCGGTGAAAACCACCGAGCCGGGCTGTTCCGGTCCGGCGGCGGGGGTGAAGTATTCGGTATCGACGCCGGTAGGGATCACGGAGATGCGGCCCGGCTGGACATATGGTCGGAAGAAAGCGCCATCATTCTCCGAGACGGTGAGGACATGGTCGGCCAACGCCACGTAGCGGCATTCGGTGCGGGCCAGCGCCCGAGCTTCCAGCCAGCAGGCGGCCTTCATCAGCGGACCGGATGCGATCTTAAAGTGGCGCTGCCAGATTTGCGCCTCCACATTGTGGGTGAACAGAATGGTGGGGGGCGGCGTACGCCAGCGCATGAGGGGCGCGGGGACGATGAAGTCGCAGACGATAGCGTCGAAGGCGTTGGCGGCCAGGAGTTCCGCGTACCCGCGGCGGACTTCCGGGTAAAGGAACTTGTACACCGTGGCCGGCCGGCGGCTGGCCATGAAGCCCGCGGCGCGCGCGTATTCGCGCAGGCTGCGGCGCGGCGGGATCGGCAGGGGGACCGCTACCAGTTTCGCGAAGACGTCCGGGCCGCGGAGATGCTGATCGTCAGGATGGGCCTGGTAGAAGGTAAACAGGGTGACTTCGTGGCGGCGGGCGAGCTGTTTGAGGATCTGGTAGCTGCGGATTTTGCCGCCCATGTCGGGCGGGAGCAGACCACCGGCTTTCACCCACAGGAGCTTCATACGGAGAACTCCGTAGCCTCGCCGCGGTAGGTGAAGCGCTCGCCGAAGGTGAATTCGTGCGCGGCTCCGGGTTCCGTGTAGCAGTAACTCCCCGGTCCGGTTTGGGTGAGTGCGCCCGACGGCTCCCCGATCCGCAGCACGACGGCGAATTCGGCGGGGAGCGTGGTTTCAGTGGTGAAACGCAGAACGAAGGCCGGCTCTTTTCTGCCATAGACCGGCGACGAGTCCCAGGACTGGACCGACCGGGACCAGTTGTGGCCGGCCAGCGGCAGGATCGTCAGGTCGCGTTCATCGAGAAAGTGCCAGTGGAGGTCCAGGCGATGGCGGCCGGGCCCGGTGACCAGGTCGCGCACCAGCCAGAATCCGGGCTTGAGAGCGAAGACCCAGCGCTGATGGATCACGGGATGGTAACCGTTGTGGTGGCCGGCGAACAGGTCGCAGGTTTCCGTGGAGCGCCAGCAATCGACCACGGTTTGGGTGACCTTGGCCCACCCGAATGGGCCCCTGGGGTCGGATTGATCTCTGCCATCGATTTGCAGGGTGTTGTGGGCAGCGGTACCGCGGAAGCGGTCGCGGTCCGGGCAGACGTAGCAGTATGTGCCGGGATCGATCAGGACGCGGCGGCCGCGGGCGATGAGTTGGACGCTGAGGGCGTCGGCATGCCCGTGGCCGGCGGAAAGCGCGCCTTGGGGACCGGCGTCGATGAAGAGTTGGGCGTCCGGGGTGCCTGTGGGATAGATGCCGGCGTTCGGGAGCGGGCGCGGCGGCACGGCGATGCGCGGCCGCGGCGATGCGATGACGCGCCCTCCGTCATCGTCTCCGAAGTTTGGCGGCGGGCCGCTCTGGGTCAGGATCGCCAAGGCTTCTTCCATTTGCTCCACGGTACGCTGGAACCGCGCCGGGATGGCGATATCGTTCCGGGCTGCCAGATCCTGGGCGAAACGGAAGAAATCCAGGGCGTAGATGTGATAGTAGACCGATTGTTCGAAGTGGAAGCCATCCGGGCGCACCTGGAGATCGGCCTGCCTGAGGACTATATCCCAGCCGCGCTGCCGCCAGCGGGACGCATCGGCGATGCGGGGGCACATCAGCCCGAGGGTGAACAATGCCACGCCTTCGCCCAGCAGGTGCGTGTTGGGAGAGAAGTACGTCGAAAGATACCGTTCGATGTGCCAGCCGTGCAGGTGCAGGGCCGGGAGCAGGTCCGGATGGAAATCGCCGATCAGATGGCGGACCCACAGCCAGGAGAGCGCCCGGAAGGCAACTTCGAGCGTGCTGGCCCAATTGATGCCGATGGGGTAGGGGTTCTGGCTTTGCCAATGGGTCCACTGGGCCAGGATTTCGTCGCGGCAACCAGCCTGCGCCAGGGTGACCAGGTGCTGATGGCGATTCAATTCCCAGATGATCTTGTGGTCGCCGACCTGATCGAAGTCGAGGAAGGGAATCCGATACCAGGGGATCTGCGGCGCCCGTTTTCCGTGGACCGGATCCAGGTGCCAGTCGATGGGTGAACCGAAGTCCAGGTCCTGGTAGCCGAGCAGGTCGAAGCGATGCCGGCAGATCTTCTCCGGCGAAGCGGCGGGCGGGGGATCGGGAAACAGCGGACGGGCCGCGGACGAAACCAGGCGCAGGGCCGGCGGCCTGGCCCATCGCTTGGAAACGGCTTGTTGGGCGCGCGTACGGATTTCATCCGGGCGCATGCGGAGCAGACGGGCGAGATTCATGGACAGGCGGATGCGGTGGGCACCCGGTTGGTGATGAAGATATCTCCCCAAAGTTGCAGATTGAGCAGACGCCAGATGCGGTCGGTAGCGTCTTCGCGTCCGCCGGCGTGGCGCGAGAGCAGGTCATTCAAATAAGTGAAGTCGATGTATGGCGCCAGCAGGCCGTCGCGATTCTGGAGCTGGGCGAGCAACGTGCCGGTTTCCGGTTCCATCAGCCATTGCCGGAGCGGGGTCGGGAAGCCCATTTTCCGGCGATAGACGGTCTCGCGCGGAAGGATATCTTCGACCGCGCGCTTCAGGATATACTTGCCGACGCCTTGGCGGAGCTTCAGCCGCTCCGGCACCCGGGCGGCGAACTCCACAAACCGATGGTCGAGGAACGGCACGCGGCTCTCGATCGAGCAGGCCATGCTCATCTGGTCCTGCTTCATGAGGAGCTCCACCAGGTACGTTTTCTGGTCGGCGTAGAGCATGCGCGCCAGCGGAGCGGCAGCCTCGCGGGAGTCCCAGCGGGCGCGGAATCCGGCGTAGGGAGAGGCGCCGGAGCGGGAGAGCAGGGGCTGCTCCTCTTCGGGGAACGCGGAGTAGAAATTGTCGAGATATAGGGATTCCAGGCTGTCGCCGCGCCCCACGAAAGTGTGCTGCAGCTTGCGGCGCAAGGACGCCGAGAGCAGCGAACTCGCGGCCA
>DATJYO010000067.1:0-102165 GCA_035499555.1 Bryobacteraceae bacterium | reverse complement strand
TACCCGCTCCGGATACAGCAGGCTGAAGTACATCGCAATATCCGCCCCGAAACTGTGGCCGATCAGGATAGGCTTTTCGATGCCCATCTCGTCCAGGAAGCAGCGCAGGTCTTCGGCCATGTCCGCCGCCGTGTAGCCGGTCAGCGGCACGTCGCTATAGCCGTGGCCCCGCAGGTCGTAGGTGGTCACCCGGTATTCGCGCCGCAAAATCGGCGCCATGTACAGATGCCAGACCGCCAGGTTTCCCAGAAACCCGTGCAGCATCACCACGTCGGGCCCCATGCCGACCGTGATGTAATGCAGGTTCACTCCATTGGCTTTGATCTTTGGCATCGTTCCAGAGACAGCCCGTCTTATTCGATGTAACCCAGCTCCCGCAACCTCTCCAACACTGTCTCCTCGTCCTCCACTTCCGTGGCGATGGCACCGTTTACGGTCGGACCGCCCCCCGCGGTCTTTCCCACTACTTTGCGCACCGGATGCGCTTTCCAGTAATCGTCCTGATAAATTTCTTCCGGCACGCGGCCCTGCAACTCCTCCGGGAGCGGCAGACCCAGGCTATACAGCACCGTGGGCGCCACGTCCAGAATGGACAGCTCTTCGGCCGCAACTCCCGGCCGGATCGCCGGACCCCGCGCGCCGAATACCCCGACCGGGCGATGCGAACCGCACACCGCCGGCCGCTTGGAAACCGCCGCGGGAGACGGCAGGATCGAAACCAGCCCGCCATCGCGCAGGAGCAGAGTCAGATCCGGCGCGGCGTCGTGGTGCGGACCCTGAAAAACCTCGTCGCGATTGTAGATTTCGCTGACCAGCGGATCGCCGTTGCGCAGGTCTTTAATCGTGCGCAGTTCGTCGGCCAGCTTCTGGCGGAAAGCCACATACTCGGAAGGCGGCACGCCGGGCGAGTTACCGTCACTCACGACAATGTAGATGCCGTTGCTGGTGGGGGTCGTGGCGAACGCCCTGGTCTTGTTCCAATCCATCAGCCAGGTGTGCTTGGCCACCTGCCCGACGCCCAATAGCGCGCCCTGCGTATCGCGCGCCGCCGCCGCATCGGACCAGGCCAGGTACCCGTGCTGTTCCAGCCAGGTATTGATGTGCAGCACGTCGTAAGTCGGACCGAAGCCATGATCGGAAGCGATCACCACGGTGGCTTCCGGCCCGGCCAGCTCGCACATCTGCCGCAGCAGGTTGTCCACGCAACTGAAATAATTGAGACACAGCTTGCGAATCTCGAATTCCCAATCCTCGGTGAGCGGCTTATCATCTTCCGGACGCAGAAAACGCCAGCCGAGATGCTGCAGCTTATCGACGCCGTCGAACAGCACGGCGGTCAGCTCCGAAGGATCTTCCAGGCTGAGATGTTTCAGCACTTGGAACAGGTTCTGTTCCCGGCGGGCGTGCAGCTCGATCCAGGGGCCCAGCTCCAGGTGATCGGAAATGCCCTCGGTGGCCTTCTCTTCCAGCTTGATGTCCATGGCCAGTTCGCGCTGGTTGAAGCCGGGGATGGTTTTCAACTTGTCGAACAGTCCTTCCGGCCAGCAGGCCAGCCGCAACTGCTTCCACGGCACCCAGCCCGGCACCACGTAGCCCGAGATATGCGGCGGCGGAAACATCGCCGGAAAATTGATGGTGGTCGTACGCAATCCGCCCGCCGACGCCAGCGACCAGATGGTCTCGCATTGTACATCGTTGGCGTTGAAGAAACGAATGTGCCGCGTGACGGGCGAATCCATGCGGAAGAAATCGAAGACGCCGTGCTGGCCGGGCGTGCGTCCGGTCATCAGCGACGTCCATGCCGGCGGCGTCAGCGGCGGCACGATGGTGCGCAGTCCGGCCCGCACGCCGGTTTCAAAAAACGACTTCAGGAAGGGCATGACGCCCTGTTCCATCAGCGGATCCAGAACGGAAAACGTGGCTCCGTCCAGGCCGATGAGCAGCGTCCGTATGCTCACTGGATCCGCCTTGTGCCGCCGTCCGCGCCAGCGGCTCCGGCCAAGTGCGTGTCCACGAAATCGGTCAGTTCATTGATCGACAAATCGCGCTGTTGCTGGCCGATCTCCGCCAACAGTTCCGCGAATGGCATCGGGGTTTGATAGTGCTCCTGGATGGCGGTGCACAGAACCACGGCTTCGAGCGATCCGTATCCCAGCTCGGTAAACAGCAGCGACTCCGGGCGGATGGGATCGGTATAATCCCAATCCTGCGCCAGCTCACCCAATTTGTGCAGCAGGTAGTCCAAAATCTCCTGCCGGCTTGGCCTCATTAAGACTGCTCCCTGTTGATAGATCATCGCAGAAAACACAAAGTTCGATTCACGTGCCGTGTAAACTGTAAACGACTGGCGAGCGGTTTCCACCTGGATCGCGCCGGTCTCCGCATCCGCCCGCGTAATATGAAAAGCCAGCAAGCCGGCGCTCAGCCCCCGTCCCAGGGCTTTGCCGACGGCTTCCTTGGCGCACCACATGCGCAGCGCCCACTCCGCCGGCAGATGCGCCCGCAGGGCGCGCTCGTCGGCGCTGAAGGCGATCGATTCAAAATCCTCGCCCCGCCGCGACAGGCTCTCCAGATCCACCCCCAGCGGGTCGCAGGCGGCCATTGCCACCGCCGTCCCGTCGCTATGGGCAATCGAGACGTGCGGCAGCCTCCCCGGCGGCGGGCTCCCGGTCCCGTTCAGCTTCACCTGGGGACAGCCGTAGCCGTCCGGTACGATTTCGATTTCCTGGGACGACAGGCGCATATTCCATCGCTTTTCAAGGAGCAGGCTTACGGCTTGCTTGGCCGCGCAACGCCCCAGCAGCCACTCCCGTCGCCGCTTTTCCACCGCCCGCATGCTCAGCCAATGGGCCCGCTCGCCCGGACTGAGAATCGTCTCCGCCAAAACTCCGGGATCGCACGGAAAACCATCCAGACGGCAGCACACCGCCCCGTGCGACTCCGCCCACACGTCCAGCGGCGACGCGACCGGCGTAATCGCCCGCGTCACAGACGGATCGCACCCGATACTGCCAAAAGCACTCATAATCGTCCGGTCGTGTGGAGCTGACTACTGGACTGCGGCGGCCGATACAGGGGTCCCCGCCTGCGGATGGTACTCTCTATCGTAATACTCTCGCACCCATTCCCGGTTCAACTCTTCTCCCGAGCGCAACGTAATCTCCTGGCCGCACTTCGAACACTTCATACGGAAGCCCTGGGAAGATACCATGGGCCCGCCGCAGGCGGCGCACGCTGCCGGCGTGTAATGCGCCAGGCCTTGCACCATGCGCACCCAGGTGCTGACCTTGAGAAAGTAATGCTGCAAATCCTTGATAGCCACCTCGCCCGCGAAGGCCTGCGCGTCGGCCTCCGGCATACGCCGCAACATCAATTGCTTGCCGGCTTCGGTCAAATACCCGTCTTTTTCCAGCACGTCGGGACCAAAGACTTCCACGGCGGTCTCCAGGATGGATTTGTCCGGCAGGAAGATATGGAATTGCGTCTCCGTCTCCATCGTGATTTCGATCAAATCCAGCGACTCGGCCCCCAGGTCCGTCAGGTGCGTGTCCATGTGCACCTGTCCGGCGTCCACCCGCAGGCTCTTCGCCACGATCTGTGCGAACTTCTCGAATACCTCCGTTTCACTCATGTCTGGCATAGGTTCTCCTAGCCGGCCACGGCGCGTACGGCCAGCACAGCGTTCTGTCCTCCGAAAGCAAAAGCATTGGCCAGCGCCGCGCGTACTCGCGCGGCCCGGCTCTGGTTGGGAACATAGTCGAGATCGCACTGCGGATCCGGAGACCGCAGATGCATGGTGGGCGGCACCTGGCCTTCGGTAATGGCCTTCACGGCGCAAATCAGGTTGCAGACGCCGGCCGCCGAGATGGTGTGGCCGATCTGGCCCTTGTTCGAAGACACCATCAGCCGCGCGGCGTGCGCGCCAAAAGCGCGCTTGATGGCGGCCGTCTCGATGGGATCGTTCTTCGGCGTGGACGTTCCGTGGGCGGCGATGTAGTCCACGTCCTCCGGCGCCAGTTCAGCCTGCTGCAAGGCGATCCCGATGGCCCGTGCTTCGGCGCTGCCGTCGGGCGACGGGTCCGTCAAAGTGTAGGCGTTCAAACTGGATCCGTAGCCGGCCAGCTCGGCATAGATGCGCGCGCCGCGCGCCTGGGCGCTTTCCAGTGTCTCCAATACCACCGCGCCGCCGCCTTCGCCCATCACAAAACCGTCCCGCTGGCGGTCGAACGGCCGCGAGGCGAGCTCCGGATTGGCGTTGCGGCTCAACGCTCCCAATAGACTGAAGGCCAGAATCGGCAGCGGACTCACCAGCGCGGCCGCGCCGCCGGCCACCATCGCCCGCACCCGGCCCAGCCGCACCAGCCGAAAAGCTTCGCCGATGGCGTGCGAACTGGCGGCGCAGGCGGTATCCATCACAAACGCCGGTCCGGCCAGTTTCAGCAGCTTGGCCGGCACGCTGGCGATCATGTCTCCCAAGCGGCGATAGAAGCTGTTGTCCGGCTGCCGGCCTTCGCGCGCGAAGCGCGCCATATCCAGCTCCGGACTATCCGGCTTGCGAAGCTGGAAATAGTGCTTCATCAGGTACATGTCGAGGTAATTGACACTCGTCCCGACGGCGATGCCGATCTGTTCCGGAGCGGGGTCGGGCGCCCCGGACGAACGGTCCAGTTGGGCGTCCGCCAGGGCCTCGCGCACCACCGGCAGGAACAGCCGTACACCCCGGCGGCACCAGTCCGGCGGAATGGCGTCCGAACCGGTCTCCCGCGGTACGTGTTTGACCTCGGCAACGACTTTGGTGTGGTACTCGGAAGGGTCCCAGAAGCTGAGCGGGGCGATGCCGCTATCGCCCGCCAGCAGCCGCTGCCAGCACGTGCGCAGGTCGGGTCCCAACGATGTGCTCATGCCCATTCCGGTGATGACCACTCTGTGCACGACTGTTGTCCGTTGCCACCTTTTTTAGCGACCATCCGCAAATGCGGGTGGTTCTTTCAACACCTACACCGCCGCGCGTAGTTCCTGCTCTTCTTCCTTCACGACCTCCGCCGTGTCCCGCAACAGGAAGCCCTGTTCGATCAGATACTCCATGATCCGTTCGGCGTTGTAGTGCGGCGTCTCTTTTCCGGTGTACAAGTGAATCTCCGGATTCACCGGCGGCTCGTAGGGATCGTCCACACCGGTAAAGCCCTTGATCACGCCGGCGCGGGCCTTGCCATAAAAACCCTTCACGTCGCGCTGCTCGCAGACATCCACCGGCGTGTCCACAAAAGTCTCGATGAAGGCGTCCTTGCGCATCATGGCGCGGACCCGGTTGCGGGTCTCGCGGTAGGGACTGACCGCCGCGCAGATGACCGCCCCGTGGTGGCGCACGATCTCCGAAGCCACGTAACCGATGCGCAGAATGTTGATGTCCCGGTCCTCGCGCGAGAAGCCCAAGCCCTTCGAAAGATGGGTGCGGACCACGTCGCCGTCCAGAATGGTCACCTGCCGTCCGTGCTCCATCAGCAGCACCGTCAGAATATCGGCGATGGTGCTCTTGCCGGCGCTGGGCAGCCCCGTAAACCAGATGCAGAAGCCTTGCTTGTTGCGGGCGGGGTAGGCCGAGCTCAGGATCTCGGCGGTCTCCTTGCGGGTGAACCAGGGAGGCAGCAGCCGGCCCTTGGTCAGGTAATTGTCCCGTACCTGCGTTCCGGAAATGGAGAATACCTTGCGGTTCGGCTGAATCTGCGTCACCTGCTCATATCGGTCCTCATCGGCCAGGTACACCATTTCTTCGTAAGGCAGGCACTTCACGCCAATCTCAGCGCCGTGCTTGGTGAGCAGCTCGCGGGCGGCCGCCGGGTCGTAGAACGGCTGGCCTTTGGAGTTCTTCCCGGGACCGGCATGGTCGCGGCCCACGATCAGATGGTTGCAGCCGAAGTTGCGGCGGATGATAGCGTGCCAAATGGCTTCCCGCGGCCCGGCCATGCGCATGGCCAGCGGCAGCAGGCTCAGCAGCGTGGTCTGGGGATCGTAGTAGTTCTCGACCAGCGCCTTGTAGATGCGCACCCGCGTATAGTGATCCACGTCGCCCGGCTTGGTCATACCCACCACCGGGTTCAGCAGCAGGTTGGCGCCGGATTCCCGCGCCGCGCGCTTGGTCAGCTCCTCGTGTGCGCGATGCATGGGGTTGCGGGTCTGAAATGCCACTACTTTTGGATTGCCCATGCCCGCCAACAGTTCGCGTACCTGCGCCGGCGTCCGCCGCAACTCCGGAAAATCGACGTGCTGCGGCATCTCCAGCACCTTCATCGGACCGCTCAGGCGGAACTGGCCCCAGGAGAGCATCTCCCGGTATGTCGGGTGTTCTTCGTCCGAGCAGCCCAGCCCTTTGGCCGCCTCTACGTGCGGGTCGGCTTCAAAGATCTCATCCACCCGCATCCAGGCGATCAGGTTATTGTTGGCATTCCGCAGGGCGATTTCCTGGCCCTCTTTAATGCCGTCCAGCTTGGCCACCGGCAGAGTGATCGGAATCGACCAGATCAGCCCGTTGGTCAGCCGCATGTTGTTCAGGACGCTTTCGTAATCGGCCTTGCTCATGAACCGGTCGAGCGGCGAGAACCCGCCCATGGCCAAAAGCTCCAAATCGCACAAACTACGCGGCGTGAGTTGCAGCGTAGGTCCTTCCCCAGCGCGGCGCGCCAGATCTTCCCGTTCGCTGCCGGTCACCAACAGATCGATCAACTTGCCGCCGTAGGGCGAATTCAATTCGACTTCGTTCGATTTCATTTTTCTCCGAAAAGACCTTTTCTCTTAATTTTGCGACGTACACGGGCGCAACGAATTCGCAGGCCGGCGGTTTGGGGGACAAGCCGTTTACCGCTTCCGGACCGCATCCCGGCAACCCGCTTTGAACTCCAAGTGAACCCCTCGCCGGATCCGACTAACCCGATGCAGCCAAAAAGCTAGAATACTCCGTAAGCCGGGGCAATGACAGCTTTGCTAGTACCAGATTGCTAAGGTACGTTACCACTATTAAGCGAGTACTACTGGGCGAAAATGTACGTTTTCAAACTAATCGTTTCCGCACCCGACCGCGCTGCGACTGCGTGAAAGCAAACTACAGCCCTGCATCGATTCAGGCGCTTCCATTCCCGCTAAATTCAACAGCGTGGGAGCCACATCCAGCAGGTGCATGCCTTCCAGTTCGCCCCTCACCGGCAGATCGGGAGCCGCCAGCAGAAAACTGCCAAACTGGGCGTGATTGCAGTCGTCCGGCCCGGTATCGTTCTCCTGCAGGTACAGGGTGTCGTAGCCCAAGCCGCCGATGGAGCGCCAGTACAGCGCCCCAAAATGCACAATCAGGTCCGGCGGCACGTTGCGCAGTCCGCGGTACAGGTCGCGAGGCTGGAAAACCAGCGACCCCATTGGCTCATCGCGGTCGTCCCGTAGGGCGTGGAAACGCGCCGTCATCTCTTCGATCAAATCGTCGTATTCGGATTCGGGAACGATGCCGTTGGGCTCACGGCCTTCCACGTTGAAGAAAACGCGCGCATAATACCCGCCCTCGCTCCATACTTTGGTGTGTTCCCAATCCACCAGGGCAGGCGAAAACGGTGTGGGCTTGGTGACCGGTTCTTTTAGTACTAGTAGACCTTCGCGGCGCAGCCATTCGTTGACGCAGAAGCCGCCCTCCAGGCGCTGGGCGCCGTGGTCGGAAACCACCAGCACATTGGTATCGTCGTCGAGCAACTCCAACAGCGTGCCGATCTCCTGATCCACGTAGGAATAATAGTCGTTGATCAGGTTTTCATATTCGTTGCCGGGCTCGTACTGGCGATGCTGCGGATCGTGATATTTCCAGAATCCGTGGTGCACCCGGTCAACGCCAATCTCGACGAATTGGAAATAATCCCATTCCTGGGTGACCATCAGGTAGCGGATCACCTCGAAATGCTTCTTCGTCATGTCGTAGATCTGGTCTCGCAGCCACGCCTTGTTGTTGGTGCGAAAACCCTTTACGTCCACCGGGTATTCCCCCACCAACTTGTCGATCTCCTGCCGTACGCTGGTGGGATAGGTGTACTCGTGCCCCTTGGTATCCGGCGTCATGAAGCATCCCACGTTGACGCCGTTTACACGTCGCGGAGGGTAGCTGGGAGGTACGCCCACTACTATGACGTTCTGGCCGCGGGCCCCCAGCACGTCCCAAATCGCGGTTTGTTGGATGGACGAAGAGTTAACTACGGATAAGCCGTGGTAGGAATAATCTTTTCGATTGCGGAACCCATAAACGCCCAGCGATCCCGGGTCCTGGCTGGTGGACATGCACATCCACGCCGGCACCGTGATCGGGGGAATCACGCTCTCCAGCCGGCCGTAGCAGCCGCGCTCCATCAACGACCGTATGTTATTCAATCCCGGGTGGTAAAACAGAATCTCGGGAGCCGCACAATCCAGCCCAATGACAAGAGTCTTCACGTCGTGCCTTCTTTAAAACCGTTTAGGATGTTGTCCCGCGCCCTATCGCTAAAAAGCTGGAGTCCTGCCAGCTTTTGCCATCTAGGCATCAGACCACGAGAGGGGTTCCGGAGTCAAGTCTTGGAATGAGTCCTAGAGTACCTGGAACGTTCTACATAAGTGCAATGGCAGGAGATAGTTGCGTAATACCGCCCAGACCGGGCTTAACGCGCTCTTAACAATTGCGGTCCGATAGATCACAGTGCCCGTCCTCGCCGAGGTCAGCGTGGTCCGCTTGCTAAGATTGATCTTACTCTCATGAAAGCCATCATCCTGGCAGCGGGACTAGGGACCCGCTTGCGCCCGATCACGTTGACGATCCCCAAGTGTTTGGTCCCGATCAATGGCGTGCCGCTGCTCGAGTTGTGGCTGCGCGAGTGCGAGCGGGCGGGAGTCGACGCGGTCTTGGTGAATACACATCACCTGGCGGAGCGCGTAGAGGAGTTTGTGGCGGCGCGGCGCGGGGTGCCGGTCACGCTGGCTTATGAACCGGCACTGCTCGGCAGCGCCGGTACCATCGCGGCAAACTGGAATTTCGTCGCGGGCGAGGAATCATTCCTGGTCATATATGCCGACAATCTGACCACTTTCCCGCTTTCCGAACTGGTCGCGTTTCATGCCACCCACGACCGCATCGCGTCCCTGGCGCTGTTCCGGTCGCCCAATCCGTCGGCCTGCGGTGTGGTGGAGATGGATGAAACCGGGCTGGTTGTGGGATTCTGGGAGAAACCGGCGAGTCCGCGCAGCGACCTGGCGAATGCGGGACTGTACGTGTTTCGCGCGCCGGTGCGGCGTTATCTGCCGGCGGAGGCGCCGGCGGACGTGGGCCGGTCGCTGATGCCGGCGCTGGTAGGGCAGGCCAAAGGGCTGCCGATTCAGGAATACTTCGTGGATATAGGGACGCTCGAAAATTACGAGAGGGCGCAGGCGGATTACAAGGCAGCCTGCGCGGCCGGGGAATCATGATCATTTCACAAACGCCATTGCGCGTCAGTTTTGCGGGCGGCGGCACCGATTTTAGCCGCTACTACCGGGAGCACGAGGGCGCCGTCGTCAGCTCCGCTATCGACAAGTACGTCTACGTGGTGGTGGTGCCGCGCTTCGACGAGTTGATCATCGTCAATTACACCAAGAAAGAAACGGTCGAAAAGGTCGACGATTTGAAGCATGAGCTGGTGCGGGAAGCCATGCGCCGCACCGGCGTGGAGAACGGCGTGGAGATCACCACGTTGGCGGACGTGCCGTCGGAGGGCTCCGGGCTGGGATCGTCGAGCACCGTGACCGTCGGGCTACTGCACGCGCTGTACGCCTACAAAGGACGGCTGACCACCGCCGAGCAACTGGCGCGGGAAGCCTGCGAAATCGAGATCGATATCTGCGGCAAGCCCATCGGCAAGCAGGACCAGTACATCGCAGCATACGGCGGCATCTGCCATTTCAAATTCCGCAAGGACGACGGCGTGGACGTGCACCAGTTCAAGCGGTCGGCGGAGCTGTTCCATGGCCTCTCGCGGAATATCATGCTGTTCTACACCGGGCGCACGCGCAAGGCGGGGAACATCCTGAGCGTGCAGGATCAGCGGACCGAGATGAACCTGGAGCAGTTGCATTGCCTGAAGGCGCTCGCCGGGCGCACCGCCGAGGCGCTGGAGCGGCTGCGGCTGTGGGAGGTCGGGCGGGTGTTGAACGACGGCTGGCAGTTGAAGCGGCAATTGGCGGAGGGCATCAGCAGTCCGGAGATCGAAGGGATGTACGACCTGGCGCTGAGCGCGGGAGCCTCCGGCGGCAAGATCTGCGGCGCCGGCGGCGGCGGATTCCTGCTGATTTACTGCGATCCGGCGCATCATAAGGCGGTGCGAACAGCCATGGAATCGTACCGCGAGCTGCCGATCGCGCTCGATCCGGACGGCAGCAAGATCATCTTCCAGAACCGCGCCGGCTATCGCATGGCGAGCGTTTAAGGCTGTACACTCGGGTGTAGGGCCAACGAATGACTTCCACCGGTGTTGACTTCGGCCGCGCGCCGGCCCTCTATCTGCGGGCGACCCTCCAGGCCGTCCTCGCATCGGACGAACGCCGGCAATCGGCCGCCGCAAAGGCATGAGGCGCTGCCTGTTCCTCGATCGCGACGGCGTCATCAACGCCGCGCCCTCCGAGGACGCGTACATTCAAAGCTGGGATGAATTCCGGCTGCTTCCGGAAGCCGTCGACTGGATCCGCCTGTTCAAGGCCGCCGGTTTCCTGGCAATCGTGGTCACCAATCAGCGGGGCGTGGCGCTGGGGCGCATGACCGAGTCTGAGTTAACCGCCCTGCACGACCGCATGCGGGCTGAACTGACCGCCCGGGGTGCGGTGCTGGATGACATTTTCTATTGCCCGCATGCGGAGAACGCCTGCGATTGCCGCAAGCCTGCTCCGGGATTGATCCTGGCCGCGCAGCGGAAGTGGGATATCGATCTGGGGGCTTCGCTGCTGGTCGGGGATGGCGAGCGGGACCGGGAACTGGCGGCGCGCTGCGGCATTCCATTCGTGCTGGTGAAGGATGGGCGGGTCCGGTTCAGTTGACGTATCCGGACAATTGGCGGATAATAATGGACAGATGTCGCATACGCCAACCGTTATCGGCTCCGTCCGTAAAGGCCTTCCCGCCGGCAGGCTGGCGCAGATGGCCCAGCTTCTGGACGTGGACCGGGCGCTCCTGCTGCGGGTCATTGGCGTCTCCGAGCGGACCATGCAGCGGAAGCACGAGCATGCCGCGCGGCTGAGCCCGTCGGCTTCCGATCGCCTCTCGCGGATTGACCGCATCTATGCCCTGGCCGCGGAGGTGTTCGGCACCGGCGAAAAAGCCGCTCTCTGGCTAAAGCGTCCTAGCCGGGCGCTCGGTAGCGAGATGCCGCTGCGGCTGCTCGATACCGACGCCGGCGCCCAGCAGGTGGAGCGGGAACTGCGCCAGATCCAGCACGGCTTTGTGTACTGATGCGGTTATGGAGGTTGTACCGCAGCCGGTACGGGCCGGGCCTCGACGGGACCGGCGGCACTTTCGCCGACGGGCGCTGGCACACGCGGGGCGAGCGGGTCGTCTACTTCGGCGGTTCGGCGGCGATTGTGGTGCTGGAGCGGCTGGCGCATACGGATCCCGACCTCTTGCCGGACGATCTCCTGCTGGCGCACTTCGAATTTCCCGGGAATCCGGCTCGCGTGGAGGATTTCGGCGGACTTCCGGCAAACTGGGTACAGGACGAACGGGCTACCCGGCAGATCGGCGGGATGTGGCGCCGCCAAGGGACCGCCTGCCTGTTGAGCGTGCCTTCCGCGATCCTGCCCGAAGAATTCAATATCGTATTCAATCCGCAACATTCCGACTCCGCGCGGCTGCGTCCCGTAAGCCAGCGGCCGTTCCGGTTTGATTCCCGATTAATCTAGATCCGCCTTACGGTTAGTACAGACCGGCCTCGACAAAAGCTGATCCGGGCCGCGGGCCTGGTTTATAATCTGTAGATACTTGGGCGCCGAATCCGTTTTCGGCCCTTCCACGGCGAAGTAGGGCGAAAATCCGCGCGGGGACTCAAAAAATCATGCCGGAACCATTTGAATTTCTCATTCTGAATTTGCCGGAGCATCTGCAGAAGCACGCTCCCGGACCTGTCGCGGGCGCTAAGAAGCCACTGGTGGTCACGACCGCGGAAGCGGCGGCCAAAGCAGGTAAGAAGCCCTTCCTGGGCGCGGTCACGCGGACGCCGGCTGCGGCGCAGGCGGCGGCCTGGTATGCGGCGGGCGCGGCGGGCGTGGTGCTGGACGCGGCGGATGCCTCGTGGACGGAGTTGGCCTCGCGGTTCCATACGGTGCCGGGCGTGGTGCATGGGCTGCGCCGCCAGGTCCACGAACTGGTGCTGTTGGCCAAGAAGCATGCGCGCCTGGAGCCGGTGGCGAACGGCGCCGCCAACGCGCGGGTGATCGGCCTGAGCGATGAGATCCCCGATGGCACCGGGCCGATTGCATTTTCCGGTATTACGAGTGGCCGCGCCGCGGCCATGGCCGCGGTGCTGGCCGCGCCCCTGGCCGAAAAGGGCCGGCGGGCCGGCATCCTGGCCGATGCCGCCATCGCGGACGAAGGCGCGCGGATCATCGCCGAGCTCGCCGTACCTTTCGCTCCCCCGCCGGTAGAAACCCTGCCGCCGGCCAAACCGTTCGACGTGGCCATCGTCGGGATGGGCTGCCTGCTGCCTAAAGCGCCCAACATCCGCGCTTTTTGGGCCAACATCCTGAACAAAGTCGATGCCATCGGTGAAGTGCCTAAGGAGCGCTTCAATATCGACCTGTATTACGATCCCGACCGGAAGGCCAAGGACAAGATTTACTCACGCTGGGGCGGGTTCCTGGATGCGGTCCCCTTCGATCCCATGCGCTACGGCATTCCGCCGAATGCGCTGCCCTCCATCGATCCGCTGCAACTGCTGGCGCTGCTGACCGTCGACCAGGCGCTGCGGGATGCCGGTTACGGCGACCGGGAGTTTCCGCGGCAGAAGACGTCCGTGATTCTGGGCCTCAGCGGCGGGCTGGGCGATGTCGGCCTGCAATACGCGGTGCGCTCCATGCTGCCGCAATTTATCGCGCAGCCCCCGGCGGAGCTGCTGCAGGAACTGCCGGAGTGGACCGAGGATTCCTTCGCGGGTCTGCTGCTGAACGTAGCAGCGGGCCGGGTGGCCAACCGGTTCGATTTGGGCGGCGTGAATTTCAGCGTGGACGCGGCCTGCGCTTCGTCGCTGGCGGCCGTGTACCTGGGAGCCCGCGAACTGGCGGACCATTCGAGCGACATGGTGATCGTCGGCGGCGTAGATACCGCGCAAAGCCCCTTCGGGTTCCTGTGCTTCGCCAAGGCGCAGGCCATTTCGGCCCGCGGCCGCTGCCGCACGTTCGACGAAAGCGCGGACGGCATCGCCATCAGCGAGGGCATCAGTATGGCGGTGCTGAAGCGCTTGGAAGACGCCGAGCGGGATGGCGATCGCATTTATGCGGTGATCAAAGGCGTGGCCGGATCGAGCGACGGCAAGGGCCGCAGCATGACCGCGCCGCGGCTGGAAGGCCAGATACTCGCGCTCGAACGCGCCTACGCGCAGGCGGGCGTACGTCCCTCGACCGTGGGATTGATCGAAGCGCATGGCACCGGCACCACCCTGGGCGATGCCAGCGAACTGAACGCCGTGGCTGAAGTGTTCAAAGCGGACGGCGCGGCGCCTCAGGCGTGCGCCATCGGCTCGGTGAAGTCGATGGTGGGCCACACCAAGTCGGCGGCCGGGATCACGGGCTTGATGAAGGTGGCGCTGGCCCTCTATCACAAGACGCTGCCGCCTACTCTGCACGTGGAGAAGCCCAACCAGAAGCTGCTGGAGCAGGGTACTCCGATCTTCGTCAACACCGAAACGTTACCGTGGATTCCTCCGGCGGGAGTGCCCCGGCGCGGCGGCGTGAGCGCATTTGGGTTCGGCGGCACAAATTTCCACGCCGTGCTGCAAGAGTTTTCGGGCGACCTGACGGATCCGGCGGACGTGGCGCAGACCGAGAAGTGGCCGGCGGATCTCTACGTCTGGAACGATCCGACTGCGGCGGACCTGGTGGAAGGGCGCGGTGTAGGCACGCGCGTTTCGGCGGCGGCGCAGACGCGCCTGGCGATCGTGGCGTCATCGCCGGAAGATTTGCGCGCGAAGATGGCCAAGGCTAAAACTGCGCTCGCAGCCGGGCAACCGTTGAACGATCCGCAGGGGATCTGGCTGGCGTACGGTCCGGCACGCGGAAAAGTCGCGTTTCTTTATCCGGGGCAGGGATCGCAGAAGACCCACATGCTGCGCGAGCTGGCGCTCCACTTTCCGGAATTCCGCGCCAGCTTGGAAACGGCCGAGCAGACCCTGGCCGGCCGTTTTCCGAAGAAGCTGGCGGCGTACATCTATCCGCCGCCGGCGTTTGCTCCCGAACAGGGCAAGCAGCAGGATCTGGAGTTGACCGATACGGTAGTCGCGCAGCCGGCCCTCGGTGTGGTGGAGATGGGACTGACCCGGGCGCTGGAGCGCCTGGGCGTGCGTCCGGATATGACCGCGGGCCACAGCTACGGTGAATATGCGGCGCTGGCCGCCGCGGGCGTGATCGCCGACGGCGCGCTGTTCGACATTTCCGAAGCGCGCGGGCGGGCGATTAAAGACACCACGCACGACGAAGCCGGCACCATGGCCGCAGTCTCGGCGGATGCGGATGCCATTACCAGGGCGCTCGACGGCATGGAAGGCATCACGCTGGCCAATCACAACAGCCCGCGCCAGACGGTCATCTCGGGATCGAACGCGGCGGTTAAAGCGGCCATGGCGAAGCTCGAAACGGCAGGCCTGGCGGCGCGGTCGATTCCGGTGGCGTGTGCCTTTCATTCGCCGCTGATGGAACCCGCGCGGCTTCGTTTCGCGGAGGTATTGGGCCGGCAGACGTTCGCCCAGCCGGCGGCGGCGGTCTATTCGAACACGCTGGGCGGGAAATATCCGGAGAGTCCCAAAGAGATCGCGCACCTGCTGGCCTGCCACCTAGTGCAGCCGGTGAAGTTCGTGGACGAAATTCGCGCCATGTACGAGGACGGCGCGCGCGTGTTTGTGGAGGTCGGGCCTAAGGGTGTACTCACCGGGCTGGCACGGCAGATCCTGGACGGCAAAGATGCAAGACTGATTCAGATCGATAGCGATAAAGGCGGGCTTCTCGCGCTGTTGCTTGCGCTCGGGCAGTTGGCTGCGGAAGGCGTGCCTGTAGATACGGCGCAGCTATTGCGCGGCCGTGTACCGGCAGCCGAGCCGCCGGCGCGCGATAGCGGCTGGATGGTGAACGGTTTGAAAGCGTTCCCGCGGACAAAGCCCCCGCAAGTGGTGCAGCCTTTGGATCTGGTGCTGCGTTCGTCGATTCCAGTGGCCCCGCCGGCTCCGCCGCCGGTAATGGCTCCGGCCGCCGCGCCCGTACCGGCGACCATGCCTGTGTCTGTACCCTCGGGCGCGAGCGATACCGTGATGCTGCAATTCCAGCAGCTCATGAAGCAGGTGCTGGAATCCCAGACTGCGATCATGACCGCGTATTTGGGCGGCGGCGCAGCGGCTGGTGTGCCCGCGCCGGCCGCCATTCCCGTTCCGCTGGCGGCGCCTGTAGCCCCGCAGGCTGCTCCGCTCCCCGCAGCGCCTCCGCCACAACCAGCCCCCGTTCCAACAGCCGCGGCGCCTGCCGTACCCGCTGCTGACGGCCGCGATTTCGTTTCGGAACTGCGCGCCGTAGCCGCCGAACGCACCGGCTATCCGCCCGAAATGCTGGATCTCGATGCCGGCATCGAATCCGACCTGGGCATCGATTCCATCAAGCGCGTCGAAATCCTCACCGCTTTGCAAAAGCTGGGCACCCCGGAGCAGCAGCAGGCCGTGCAGGCCATCATGGCAAAGCTTACCGGCGCCCGTACCCTGCGCGAAATCGCCGATCTCATCGCCGCATGCGTGGGCAGTCCTGCGCCGCCATCGCCATCGCCCGCCACTCCGCCTGGCCGCGATTTCGTTTCGGAACTGCGCGCCGTAGCCGCCGAACGCACCGGCTATCCGCCCGAAATGTTGGACCTCGATGCCGGCATCGAATCCGACCTGGGCATCGATTCCATCAAGCGCGTCGAAATCCTCACCGCTTTGCAAAAGCTGGGCACCCCGGAGCAGCAGCAGGCCGTGCAGGCCATCATGGCGAAGCTTACCGGCGCCCGTACGCTGCGCGAAATCGCCGATCTTATCGCCGGATGCGTGGGCAGTTCCGCGCCGCCATCGCCAGCACCCGCCACTCCGCCTGGCCGCGATTTTGTTTCGGAATTGCGCGCCGTAGCCGCCGAACGCACCGGCTATCCGCCCGAAATGCTGGATCTGGACGCCGGCATCGAATCCGACCTGGGCATCGATTCCATCAAGCGCGTCGAAATCCTCACCGCTTTGCAAAAGCTGGGCACCCCGGAGCAGCAGCAGGCTGTGCAGGCCATCATGGCGAAACTTACCGGCGCCCGTACCCTGCGCGAGATCGCGGACTTGATTTCCGGATGTGTGGGCCAAGCCGTATCCGTCCCGGCGCCGGCTGTGGCTGCGCCCGTGGCGACGGATTTCGTGGAGCAATTGCGCGCCGTAGCCGCCGAGCGCACCGGCTATCCGCCCGAGATGTTGGATCTGGACGCCGGCATCGAATCCGACCTGGGCATCGATTCCATCAAGCGCGTCGAAATCCTCACCGCTTTGCAAAAGCTGGGCACCCCGGAGCAGCAACAGGCCGTACAGGCCATCATGGCGAAACTCACCAGCGCCCGCACGCTCCGCGAGATCGCCGATCTCATCGCCGGCGTGGCTGGCGCCGCCGCACCAGCCGTGGCCTCGGAGGTGCCGCGATTCGTACTTACCGTCGCCGAGCAACCGCGGCTCGCGCCGGAGCCGCACTACTATCCGGGGCGCGTCTGCCTCGTCACCGACGACGAAACCGGCATCGCCACGGGCCTGGCCGACGAACTGAACCGGCATGGCGAGCGAGCCGTGCTGGTGCGCCACGGCGCGGACGCCACGGACCTGACCGATCCGGCGGCTGTAGAGTCGCTGCTCGCCGGCATTCGCAAGCAGCACGGTCCGATCGGCGCCATCGTTCATCTGCTGCCGCTGCGTTCCGTCCCTGCCGAGACGGCTGTTTTTGCCGAATGGCGGGACCGGGTGCGGGCGGACGTCCGCAGCCTGTACCTGCTGGCGCGCGCCTGCGAGAACGATCTGAAACAGACCGGCCGTGCCGGCGGCGCCCTGCTGGCGGCCATCACGGCGCGCGGCGGCGTCTTCGGACTCCAGCCCAACGGTCCCTGTTCGCCGACGCATTTCGCCGTGGCCGACTTCACCAAGACTCTGGCGCTCGAGTTCGACGGCGTGCGGTGCAAAGTAGTGGACCTGGACGCCACTGACCCGGTGGCCATCCTGCGGCAGAAACTCATCGATGAATTGACCTCCTCCAACGACACGCTGCAGGTGGGCCTGCCCGGCGACCGCCGTTTAACCGTGGCGCCCCAGATCGCGCCGGTGGATGGCAACCCCGTCCGGCAGATCCGGAGCGACTGGGTGATCCTGCTGACCGGCGGCGCCCGCGGGGTGACCGCCGAGATTGCGCGCCAGCTTGCCGGGCGCTATCAGCCGACCCTGATTCTGGCCGGCGCTTCGCCGCTGCCGTCCGGCGCCGAGCCGGCCGATACCGTGGGAATTACGGAGCTACCCAAGCTGAAGGCGGCGCTGCTGGCGCGGCTGCGGGGGGCGTCCACCAAGGCCGTGAAGCCGGCCGAAGTGGAAGCCGCGCTGCAGCGGCTGCTCAAGGATCGCGAAATCACAGCCAATATCGAGGGCTTGCGGAAGGCCGGCGCCAGGGTGGAATACCACGCCGTGGATGTGCGCAGCGAGGAGGCCTTCGGCGCTCTGATCGATCGCATTTACCAGGAGCATGGGCGGCTCGATATCGTCATTCACGGCGCCGGCATCATCGAAGACAAGCTCATCAAAGATAAGACGCCGGAATCGTTCGACCGGGTGGTGCACACCAAGGCGGATTCCGTGTTCGTGCTCCGGCGCAAGCTGCGCGCTGAAAGCCTCCAGTGTCTTCTGCTGATGTCGTCGGTTACGGCCGCGTTCGGCAACCGGGGACAGTCAGACTACGCCGCGGCCAACGGCATCATGAACGGCTGGGCGGTGATCCTCTCGGCACAGTGGCCGGGGCGCGTGGTGGCCGTCAACTGGGGGCCGTGGGGGTCGAGCGGCATGGTCTCCGAAGAAGTGCGCCAGCAGTTTCTGGCGCGTGGCATCCAGATGATCCCGCTCGACGGCGGAGCCCAGGCGGCGCTGCGGGAGATCGAAGCCGGGCCGCAATCGGAGCCGCTGGTGGCCATGGGCGAAGGCCCTTGGCGCGCCGTCGCCCTGCCCGCCGGCACGCCGCGGGTCCAGGTGGCGACGCTTGGCAGCGTGAAGTAGTGGCTCGTTTTGTACGAAACGAAGCCAATTCTTTGGGTATGCGATAGGCGCAAATGGGGGTATTGCCCCCCAGCGTCCAACCAGGACCCTGGGACTCGGCACCCAGTACCCGGCACCCGCCGCCCCATCTCGCTCCGCTCGCTCCGCCGTGGTATCGTAACAAGATCGGTATCAGTGTGACTATGCACGAAGAACCCCAGAAACAGGTTTCCCCCGACCCGGCCAAACCAGCCGACTCCGCCACTACGGACGCCTCCAGCGAACCCGAACAGGTGATTCGCCCCGAAGATGAGGCGGTGGTCGTCGAGCGGCTCCGGGAATTGGGCTATATCGAATAGTTGCGCCGGGCGATAGGGCTCCCGGCACCCTTAGGATCATGCAGGAAAAACCGAACATTATTTTAATCAGCGCCGATTCCCTGCGCGCTAATCACTTGGGGTGTTACGGCTATCCGCTCCCCACCAGTCCGTACATCGACCAGTTCGCCTGCCAGGGGACGCTCTTCGAGCACTGCTTCGCCCCGGCCATCCCCACCCAGCCGTCACATACCACCATCTTCACCGGACAGCACGCCATCACGCACGGCGTGGTGGCCCATGGCGGCAAGGCCAAGCTCGGCCGCGGCACGCCGTTCCTGCCTGAAATCCTTCTGGGAGAAGGCTACACCACGTGCGCCGTCGATACTCTCTTTCGCGAACGTATCTGGTTCGGCCGCGGCTGGGAATACATCATCGACCCCAGCCTGCACCACACCTTCTACGCCTCCGTTACCCAGGAAGAATTGAATGACCGCGCCATTCATTGGATGAAAACCGTGCCCAAAGGCCCGTTCTTCATGTTCATCCATTACTGGGACGTGCATTACCCCTACACCCCGCCCGATCGCATGCGCGGACTGTTCTACAAAGGCGGCAATCCCACCGACAAGGACAACCACGCGCTCGACGAGTGGTGGGACCATCCGGTCGGCGCCATGGCCCGCGATACCTGGCTGCGTACCTCCAACGGCCTGATCACCGATCCGAACTACGTCACGGCCCTCTACGACCGCGAAATCCGTTACCTGGATGACGGCATCGCCGCCCTGAGCCACGCCCTCGAACAGCAAGGCATCGCCGAGAATACCCTGGTCATGCTGCTGGCCGATCACGGCGAAAGCATGACCGACCACCGCATTTTCTACGATCACTACGGCCTGCACGATTGCTGCGTCCACGTGCCCATGATCGTGCGCTGGCCCGCCGGCAATCTGCGCACCGGCAGCCGCTACGCGCCTTTCCGCCAGTTGTCCGACGTCACCCCCACGCTGCTCGAAGCCGCCGGCAGCGAACTGCCCGAAGAGCTCGACGGCCAGAGCTTCCTGCCGCAATTGACCGGCCGGGAAGAGCCCTCCGGCTACGACAAGATCGTGGGCCTGGAATCCACCTGGCAGTCGAAATACTACCTGCGCACCGATCGCTATAAGTTTATCCTGGCTCGCTACCCCGACTTACTCGGCAATCCCGACCGCGAGTTATTCGACTTACAAGCCGACCCGGCCGAGGATCACAACATCGCCGGCAGCGAGCCGCAGATCGCCGCCGAAATGGAAAAGGAATTGGAAGCCTTCATCGCCCAGAAAATGGAGGCTGCCGGCCGCACCGAAGATCCTGTCCGCAAGGAAGGCCCGGTGGCCGTTGAAATCTGGGAACAACACAGAGGTTGACCATGGATAACCAAGTTGCAAACGAAACGGATTTGAAAACCCTCGCGCAGTCTTATCTGGACGCCTTCCACGCGCACGACATGGACCGTTGCCTGTCCTTCTTCGCCGACGATGCCACCGTGGACTTTAACAAGACTATCTACGCCGGCAGGCAGGGCATTACGGACTGGCACAAGGACCGCTTCGAAGCCGACCTGAAAATGGTCAAGATGAACGCCATGACCGTCAAGGACGACACGGTGACTGTGGATGGAGCGGTTACTTCCAAGCGCCTGGCCGCCTGGCGTCTGAAGTCCTTGAGCGGCCGCGTCACTATGAAATTCGAGAACGGCAAAATCAAGTACGGTAAGTTAGCTCCGCGCATGACTAACCCTTTCAACATGATGCGCGAAGACATGGGCGCCTGATTACAGCCGCCGCGTGCGCTTCTCGAACGTCTCGTAATCGTTCGCGATGGCCTGCGCCAGCGCGAACAGCTTGCTCAGTAACTCCTCGGCCGATTCGTACCGCACCCGCAGTTCGCCCGCGCCTAACTCCACTCCGGCCGGCAGATCCGGCAGCCGCTGGCTGAGCGCCTCCGTCGCCACCGGGATCGCCACCTTCGCTCCGCTCTGCATCCGCCGCATCGCTTCCAGGCGCTCTGCCAGGCGCTCCTTCCGCTGCCATTCGAGCTTGAAGTCCGGACTGTCGCGCACTTGTTCCAGCCGCGCCATCAGTCCCGCCCGGTCGATCAGAAACGTGCGGCCCGCCTGGTAGCCGCCGAAGTAGCGGATCACGTCGATCGCCCGCCGCCGGCGCAGACGGAACAGCCGCTCGCACACGGCGCGGTCCACCACCGGTACGTCCAGCGCCGCCAGCTCCGCCAGAATCTCGGGGATGCGCAGCAGCCATTGCGCCTTGGCCGGCATCGCCTATCCGTGCCAGCCCTGCTTCTGCCAATCCAGGCCGGCGGCATCCAGCAGCATATGCTGGATCTCGATCCAGAATCCGTCCGGGTCGGCTTCGAGCACCACTCCCAGCACGAGCTGTCCCTCCCAGTCCAGGCGCACCGCCGCGCCGCATGCGACCGCGGCCGCCGCGGTGATGCGCATACGTTTGCCCGTTAATTCCTGGAGCCGCACCGGAATCGCCGCGCCCGCGCCGTTCCCCAACACGCGCAACTCGGCGGCGGCGTCCGGTTTCCACTTCAGTTGGTGTGTCGCCAAGCAGCCAGTGTACTATGCGTTAAGAGATGCCTTCGCTCCGCACCCTCAGCCTCCTGGTCCCGGACACCCTCCTGGCATTCTCGTGCTATATCCTGGCGGCCTATTGGTCGGGCGGCGTCGATCCGTCCGTCTTCCTGTTCTATGACAACGGCCTGCTGCAGATCGCCCTGGTGGTCGCCGGCGTGCTAGCCGGGCTCCAGATCAATCGGCTGTACGTGCAGATCGGGGTGCGTTCCAGAATCCTGCTCATCCAGCAGCTCTGCTTGACCCTGGGCGTCACCTTCCTGCTCGAATCCCTCCTCAGTTACCTGCGCAGTCCGGACCTGCTGCTGGCGCCTTCCATCATGATGTGGGGCAGCGCGCTGACGCTCGCCGTGCTGCTGGTCTGGCGCTTGTTCTACAGCGCCGTGCTGTGGAAGAATATCGGTCCCCGGCGTGTGCTCTTCTATGGGAGCACCGAGGCCGCCCTCGAAACCGGGCGCAGCCTGGCGTCGCGTCCGGAACTGGGCCTGGCCGCGGCGGGCTATGTCGACGACCACCTGGATCGCGCCGTCTCGGAGCTCCACCCCGACCGCATCGTGGTGGCCGCCGGCGAGCGTCGCCATCATCTGCCGTTCCAGGAGCTGCTCGACCTGCAATTTCGCGGGATCGAAATCCAGCGCGTGGCCGAGCTGTACGAGATCGCCTGCGAGCGCGTGTGCGTTTCCGAGCTGCTGCCATCGCAGGTCATCTTCTCCGATGAGTTAGGCGCCCGCCGCGGCGCGATCGCGCTGCAGGCCATCTATTCGAACCTGGCGGCGTTGGTGGGGCTGGCCCTGCTGGCCGTCCTGGCGCTGCCGGCTGCGCTGGCCATCAAGCTCACTTCGCGTGGACCGGTGATCGACGGGCAGGAGCGCTGGGGGCTGAACCTGGTCCCCTTCACGCTGCTGCGCTTTCGCACCCGCACGGCCGACGGCCGCCTCACCGCTTCCGGCCGCTGGCTGGAACGCCTGCACATCGCCGGGCTACCCCAACTGCTGAACGTGATTCGCGGCGAGATGGCTCTGGTCGGCCCGCGCCCGCATCGCCCCGAGTTCATCGAGGTGCTGCTGGCGCAGATGCCTTACTACGGCCAGCGTCACGCCGTGCGCCCTGGCATTCTGGGCTGGAGCCAGCTCAACTGCGATTACAACGCGGACCCGCGCGACGCCCGCCTGGCCCTGGAATACGATCTCTACTACATCAAGCACATGTCGCCCGCCCTGGACGCCTACATCGTGCTGCACAGCCTGATGGAGATTCCGTTCCGCAAAGGCTGAGGTTACTGCCCGGTCAACGTCATTTCCGCCGCCGCACCCGGCGCAATCTCCGGAAACTTCTCCACCAGCGCCTGGCGCAGCGCATCCACGAACGGCGCCACGGCCATGGGCAGGACGCCGGACCCGAACGGCCGTCCCAGCACCACGTAATCGCCGTTGGCCAGCGGTACCCGCGAAGTCCAGGCCGGAACCTCGGGCCCTGCGGAGTAATCGAAGAGTTCCCCCGCCAGCCGTGCCCGCACCTGGTGGAATCCAAACTTCACGCAGGCCTCGCGTACGATCGTCCAGCATTCCGTCGCGTTCGCTGCCGCCGCCAGCGCGCGCGTGAACTTCCGCAGATCCAGTTGGGCGCTTACGGTCCGCTGGAGATCGCCGCCAAACAGCAGCCGGCCCGCCAGGTCGAACTCCGCGTATCCCAGGTACTGCACTCCCAGCAGCACGAAAAGGCAGAACAACACCACGATAGCGGTGGCGTAGCTGTGCATCACGAATTGCAGCAGCGAGAATGCGGCGGCCAGCCCGCACAGGCCGTAGAGCATGAGCACCGCCCGGCGCGGCGTGAAGCCGCGGTCGAGCAGCCGGTGATGGATGTGGCCGCGGTCGGCGGTGAAGATCGGTTCGTGCCGAAGGAACCGCCGCACTACCGCCAGCACCACATCCAGCAGCGGGATCGATAGCGCCATCAGCGGCGCCGTCATGCCGAACAGGGTGGCCGATTTGTTGCTCCAGATAGCCGCATAGCAGCCCAACAGAAATCCGATCAGCAGGCTGCCCGAATCGCCCAGAAAGATCGTCGCCGGGTTGAAGTTGTAGCACAGGAAAGCCAGCACGGCGCCGGCCAGCGGAACCGTGGCCACGGCCAACAGCATGTTGTGTTGGATCATCGCCGCCATGAAGACGGTCAGCGTAGCGAATAGCCCGAGGCCCGCCGCCAGGCCGTCCAATCCGTCCACCAGGTTGAAGGCGTTCATGCAGGCCAGCAGCCAGATGATCGTGAGCGGTACGTTCCACCAGGCGTCCGTGGGCGCCCCGCCGATCGACAGAATACGTACGCCGCTCAGGCACGCCAGGCCCGCCGCGCCGATCTGCCCTACCAGCTTGATCCACGGCCGCAGACTGAATAGATCGTCCAGCAACCCGATGGCGCAGGCCAGCGCCGCTCCCGGAATCAGCCGCCACACCAGGGAAAGCTGTTCCGCCAGGGGACTGCCGGGGTCCGGGCGGGGGATCAGGTAGGCTAACAAATACGACACCGCAATCGCCAGACCGCCTACCCGCGGAATGGGGTAACGGTGGACTTTTCGCTTGGCGTCGGGTTGGTCCATTACGCCAAACGACCGGAAAACATCCCGGCAGATGGGAGTCAGCACCAACGAGATGACGAATGCTCTGCAACCTAACCAGAGCAGAGAATGCACGCGCGAGTCCTCCGTCTATTCCTATGATGGTCGCGCGCTGCCTTGCTTAAGTCAAGATTCGTGGTTTCAGTTATTTCCAGACTGTACTGGAACCCGCACCGCTCTCCTCCCGCCGGAGCTGCTCCCGCAGTCTGGACCCTGTCAGACAATGCTTGACACCGCGACCAGTGGCGCGTCAGAGTGGATGATTGATTCCTTTTGTGTCAGCCGGCCAATTCGGCGATTTTTCAGAAAATCCGGAGGTCCTTTGCTGCTGGTTCGAACGTCCCTTTTGAGCGGCTTGTTGCTGTCTTTGCTGTCGGGCGCTGCGTTCGCGCAGTCCGACGCCCAAACCAATTCGGGCGAGGAGTATTCCGGGCCCGCTATCCTGAGCCGCGGGGAGACTCCTGCCGCCCAAGGCGAGGCTCCGGTCGCGTTCCGGCCGTATATTGGCGTGAGCGCAATCTACGACACCGGCCTGGTGCCGGTGTCGCTGACCTCTAACGGTTCCATCCCTTCGACCGACCTCTATGGCGTGGAGGCCAACCTGGGGGCGTACACCTATCGCAGTTGGAAACACACCACCCTGGCGCTGGATTACCGCGGCGATTTTCGCCACTATCCCAATGACACTTATTGGGACGGTACCGATCAATTCCTGTCCTTGATTCTTACCCACCGGCCTACCCAGCGCGTGACGTTCACCCTCCGGGAGGACGGCGGTCTCTATTCCCGGAATTACTTTCTTTCTTCCACCCTCGGCACTCTGGATCCGAACTATCTGCTGCTGCCGCAGAGCGACATCTACGATAACCGCGTCTTCTTCCTGGGCTCCTCGGCGGACCTGACGTATCGCAAGTCCGCCCGCTGGTCATTCAATTTGGGCGGCCAAGGCAGCGTGGTGCGCCGCCAATCGAGCGCGCTATACGGCGTCACTACCGGCGTTGCCCGAGCCGATGCCGAGTACCGCGTTACCCGCCATTCCACTGTAGGCGTGGACTATCGCTTCGATTATTTTCAATACACCAAGGGATTCGGCGACACGCAGATTAACTCGGTAGGTCTCAATTACAGTACCCGCCTGTCTCCGCATGTACAGTTTTCGGCGCGCGCTGGCGGCGCCCGCGTCAATAGTTCGAGCCTGGCGGTGGTTCCTCTCGATCCCGCTGTGGCGGCGTTGTTGGGCGTTTCCACCGGTATCCAGGCCGCCTACCAATCCAACTACCTGCCCGACGTACAGGCGCGCCTGGCGTATACGATCCCGCACTCTGAATTCACAGCGCAGTATCTGAATAACGTGGTTCCGGGTAATGGCGTTTTTGTCAGCTCCCGCAATGATATGGGGTTCGGCTCCTACAGCTACTCCGGCATCCGGCACTGGAATTTCGGCATCGACGGCAGTTACGGGCGGATGAGTTCCCTGGGCCAGAACTTCGGCGCTTACACCTCCTATGGCGGCGGCGCCGGCTTCACCCGCGATCTGGGCAAGGGTCTGCATGCCGTGATGCGTTTCGATACCCGGCACTATGACATCGGCAACGGTTCGCTGTTCAAGCACACCGAGTTTCGCGCCACTATGGGTCTGTCGTTCGCTCCGGGAGACATTCCGCTGGTGCTCTGGTGATCAGGCCAGCAGCGCCGCATAGATTTCGCCCATTCTTCTAGCTGCGGCTTCCAGCGTAAACCGATCGTGAATCAAAAGTGCCGCCCGGCGCGCCAGTTCACCGCGCAGGTCCCGATTCGCGATCAGCATTCGCAGAACACCGGCCAGGCCGGCGACATCCCCAGGCTCGAACAGCATGCCGGTCTCGCCGTGTGTGACCAGTTCCGGGTTGCCGCCGACGCGCGTAGCCGCCACGGCGCAGCCACAGGCCATGGCTTCCATCAGCGAATTGGAAAGAGCCTCGGAGAGCGACGGCAGCACGAAGATATCGATCGCATGCAGCCAGTCCGCCACGCCGGCCGTGGCCGGTTCGAAGATGCAATCCGCCAGGATGCCGAGCGCCTGGGCGCGTTCTTGCAGCGCGGTCTGGCATGGTCCGCTGCCGACAAGGGCCAACTTCATGCGCGGATGCATGCCCCGCACGGCCGCAAAGGATTCCAGGAACGTCTCCAGTCCCTTTTCCGGCCGTAGCGCGCAGACCACTCCCACGACGAGCGATGCATCTGCCAGTACGGCCGGCCGCGGCCTGTGTTCCGCATGAAAGGTCGCTGTGTTGACCCCGTTGTAGCAGAGATGAATTCGCTCTGTGGGCGCCTTCTCCTCCTCTAGCATGTGCCGGCGCAGAAAGTCGCAGTTCACCACGATTCCGTCCGCCATGCGATCGGTAAGCCGCAACGCATGTCGCACCGGCCGAGGCCATAGCGCACGATGCACCCGCTGGCTGGACATGACTACGGGACAGCCGGCCATCCGGGCGCTCGGCACGCCGTAGAGATTCGCCGGTGTATCGAACGTGTGCACCAGCCGTATGCCGTGCTCCCTTATGTAGGCGCCGATTTCGACGGCACCCTTCAGGCTCAGCATTGACGGCACCGGGAAATGCACGATGGGGATGCCGGCGGCACGTAGCTCGTCGCCGCGTAAACCGGCGGGCCGGAAACAGCCCACTCGCGGATCGAATTGCGACCGGTCCAGCGCTTTGGCAATCTCCGTCATCTGCCGCTCGCTGCCGCCCAGATTTAATGCGCGCACCATCAGCAGGACGGGAGTAGCCGCGGCCATGTAAACCTCAATGATAGGCTACAGTAAGGGCTGGCTGAATGTGCGGCATAGCGGGTTTTTATCTGCGAAATCGAAAGGCGGAACCAGGCCTGGTCCGGACCATGTGCGGCCAGATCCGCCACCGCGGTCCGGATGACGAGGGTTACCACATCGAGGGCGGCTGCGCTATCGGCATGCGCCGCCTCAGCATCATCGATCTCAGTACCGGCCATCAACCCATCTGTAACGAGGACGGATCTGTCTGGGTGGTCTTCAATGGCGAGATCTACAATTACCAGCAACTCCGCCGGGACTTGGTCGCCGGTGGGCACCGTTTCCAAACCAATAGCGACACGGAAACTCTGGTCCACCTCTATGAAGAAGAAGGCGCCGCCGGGCTCGAGCGCCTGCGTGGCATGTTTGCTTTTGCTGTTTGGGACGCCGCCCGGCAGCGCATCTTTCTGGCCCGTGACCGCTTTGGAAAGAAGCCGCTGTACTATGCGGTCCTGCCGGAGGGTCTGTACTTCGGTAGCGAACTGAAGTGCCTGAGAGCCGCCGGCGTGCCGGATGAAATCGACGCGGAGGCGCTGCGGCTATACTTCCAATTCACCTTTATCCCCGAGCCTTTCAGTTGTTTCAAAGCGGTGCGCAAGTTGGCTCCCGGCTCGTGGTTGACGTACGATGCGGGCGGAACCGTGGATCATGGCCGATACTGGCGGTTTCCCGTGCCCGTGGCGCAGACGCCGCCGGATTTTTCGGAGTCCGACGTCTGTGAACAATTACGCGTGAAGTTCGATGAATCCGTCCGCATCCGCATGATCGCCGACGTACCTTTAGGCGCCTTCTTGAGCGGTGGCATCGACTCCAGTTCGGTAGTGGCATCCATGGCGCTGGCATCGCCGGCGCCGGTTCGCACATTCTCGATTGGGTTCGAGGAAAGCGCCTTTAATGAACTGGAATATGCAGCGTTGGCGGCCCGTCAATATCGCACCGATCACCATGAGATCGTGGTTCGTCCGGACGCCATCGATCTGGTCACACGGCTGGTCCACCACTTCGACGAGCCTTTCGGCGACTCGTCTGCCATTCCAACGTTCATCGTCTCCGAGTTCGCCGTTCAACACGTGAAAGTCGCGTTAAGCGGCGATGGAGGCGACGAGTTGTTTGCCGGTTACGACCGGTTTCAAGCCCTCGAAAGGGTGCGTCGTTTCGACCGCATTCCGCAGGCCTTCCGCTCGTTTGTTTCCTGGACTGCGGATCGGCTTCCGTACTCGGTCTACGGCAAGAACTATCTCCATATGCTGAGCCGCCCCACGGCCCTTGAGCGTTACTTCGAAAGTAATTTCGCTCCCCGCCTTCTCCGTAAGGAGCTCCTGGAGCCGGATTGGATACTGCCGACGGAATCCGCCTACCTCACCCGTACATTCGCGGACTTTCTGCTGCCGGCCGACGCGGATCTACTGTCGCAAGCACTCTACTTTGAGACAACTCAATACCTACCTGCTGACATGCTGACAAAAGTGGACCGTATGTCCATGGCGAACTCGTTGGAGGTCCGCTGTCCGATGCTCGATCATGAGCTGGCCGCGTTAGCAGCTTCCATCCCACATGCATGGAAGATCCGAGACCGCAAAGGAAAATATATCTTGCTGCGTGCACTGGGCAGCCGTCTGCCGCCTGCCCTCGTGACGCGGCCAAAAATGGGTTTCGCAGTCCCGCTCTCTTCCTGGTTTCGCAACACGTTGCGCGCCTTCCTCTGGGATCATTTGACGAGCGCGACGTTTATCGACCGTGGTATCGCCACGCCAGCGTTTGTCCGGCACCTGCTCCTGGAACACGACGCGCTGCGGCGTGACAATTCACATTGGCTATGGTCGCTTCTGATGCTGGAGCTGTGGTTCCAACAGATCGACCGCCCCGTCAGCGCCGCACACGCTTACGATTAAACCCACGATTGAGGTCAACTGGCATGAGCTTGATAATAAACCGGCTAGCTGGTTTGTGTGGCTGTCGGGAAATAACGGGGGCGAATCGTGTACCTGACCGTAAGAAATCGCCGTCCTTGTGTGCTTCACCGTAAACCCGGCCTTCACCAGGCCACGGACGATCTGCCTAAATTATAGATAAATAAGCATATTGTGTTTATTATGCTCAAGCACATCGGGCGATCTCGTGTGTTTCGAATGGGTTCCGGATCCCTTACGGAGAGACTCACGGCACTTACGGTCAAACACATGGCTTTTACGCTCAAACACACACCAGATCCAGAGCTCAGATCACCACTTAAAGTGCTGAAAAATATGGGTCTAATCGGATCGTTGGGATTCGCATTCGACCGCCCATATGGTATGGTTTATGGTTTGAGTTGAAATAACCAACAATAGCGTTCTGGCGGCGAGAACCACTGGTTTTGGTTGGTTTGGCGTGTGCTTCCCAATAAAGATTGGTCCTGTACGTGTGCTTCACCGTAAACCGCTAGAACAATCTGGAGGACTAATGTTACAAAAACAGAGGAAGCACATCGTGTTCTGAGGCTGCCACGTGACAAAACCGAATCCCAAACCGGCCTTGGTTAACCTGTCCGTTGAGGAGGAGAACCTCGCGGCGATTCCATTCGCGGTTCTTGAGCGTAGGGTTGGCAAGAGGGTCGGGAAGATCGAAATTAAGGGTACGAAAGTCCTACCCAACGGTAGTGAGATGGAAGTCGTATGGCAGATCCAGGGTAACAATGAACTGGGCTTGCCGACTGAGCAGGACCTCGATATCTTTGTGGTTCTTGGTGTCCTGACCTTCCGCAACAATTTTGCCAAGACTGTTACATTCAGTGGCCGTGAAATCGCCCGCATGCTGAATATCAACTCGGTGCATGGCAAGTTCTATCAGCGCCTGAAGCTCGCCATGGACCGGTTCATTCCATTACGCTTTCGGGCTTTAACTGCAACCGATCAGCAAGAAGAGGTGAAATGGAGCAACGTGTTTCAGGAAGCCAGCTTCCTATTGGATCGCGAGACCGGCCGCTGTACAGGCAGCATTACCTGGACGGATAAGCTGATCCAATCTATCAACAACGGCTTCTTCAGAGTGCTTGACGCCGGCCGTTATATGGAGCTTGACGGAATTACGGCCAAACACTTGTATCGCTTCTTTGCCGTGGCCTTTGAGAAGACTGACCTCGTCGTAATGGACGCCCGCAAACTCGCCATGGAACACGTGGGCATCTTGAACCCGCCCCACTACTTCTCACGGCTGATGCAAACCCTCGAGCCGGCTTTCGACCAACTTATCCGGATTCAGGTCTTGGGATCTTATAACGTAATTTCTGCAGAAGACTGGCGTATCGCTCTACATCGGCACCCAGCCTATGTGCCTGAACGTAAGAGTCTCATGCTGCAAACGGCTAATTCTCCAGAACTGACCCGCTCGCATTGTCAGGGTATCTTGGAAAAGGCCGGCTTTGCATTCAAGTCTACATCTGTCTGGACCGCCGCGGCGCAAACACCTGAGCAGTTATACGCACTGGAGCGCGCCGGGCAACTTGTGCTTGCCATGAAGCAAGAGGGAGTCTTACCGCACGTCGCCTGTAGTTATGTCGCGCGCGCCCTGGAAATGGGCCCCAGTACCGGAGAAGGGCAGGAATTACTGGACTGGTGCGAGATGGCACTCGACATATGCAGACAGAAGCAGCGGACAGGTCAGAATTTGAAGAATGCAGCAGGACTCGTAATCCGAATTGTCAAAGATCCCGCGGCGCGGCGCCGGTTCGTCGATGAGCATACGGAGGCGGCTGCCAAGGAGCGGTACCGGCAGCGTGAGCGTACTATTCTGCGCCAGAACCAGGAGGCCGAAGAGCGCAGCCTGATCATGGAGTACGAGCAGTATCGTCAGGTGATGGCCCAGACGCTCTACGAACAGTTCCCCGATACCACAAAGCAGGTGCTTTCCAAAGAGAAGTCGGAATTGTTGCGCCGTGAAGGGCGTCTGGAGCGAATTGCACCGGATCTGCGGGAGCATGAGGTAACAGAACTGATTCTGCAGGACCTGGCACGCAACGAAGTACCTCCTTACAGCAAGTGGCTCCTGCGCAAGCGCGCCAGCCAAGCCGTGCTGCCCTTTGCCGGTATGGATGCTACGGTAAATCCGGTTTAGACGATCGCATGCGTTACAGTGAAGTGAATGCGCACTGCCCAGGAAGAGATCGCCGCCGGGGCGCGCTTTGCGTTCGGCGATAACTGGCGCCGGTTTCTTTCAAACCTCCACGAAGACCGCATCCTTAAAGCCGAAGAGTCACTACGGCGGATGCTGGAAGTCACCGATTTACAGGGCAGCACGTTCCTCGATGTCGGGTGTGGCAGCGGCTTGTTCAGCTTGGCGGCTCACCGCCTGGGCGCACGGGTGCTCTCCTTCGACTACGACCCGCAGTCCGTGGCCTGCGTCGAGCAGTTGCGAGAACGCCATTCGGATAATGACGGCGGCTGGCTCGTAGAACAAGGCTCGATCCTGGATCCGTCATATCTGGCGCGGCTCGGCCGTTACGAAGTCGTGTATGCATGGGGTGTGCTTCATCATACGGGAGCGATGTGGCAGGCGCTCGAGAATGCCGGCAATCTGGTGGCAGACGGAGGCAAGCTATTCATCGCCATTTATAACGATCAAGGCAAGATCAGCGATCGCTGGCGGGCCGTGAAACGGAGGTACAACCGCTTACCCCCGGGTCTCCGATTCCTGGTGACGGTACCCGTTCTGGTCCATCTCTGGTGGCGCCGGACCGTCAAGGACTTTCTTCGCCTGCGGCCCTTCGAGTCGTGGCGCAACGAAGGTAAGGATCGCGGCATGTCTCCCTGGCGGGACCTGATCGATTGGGTAGGCGGCTATCCGTTCGAGGTTGCCAGGCCCGAGGCGATCCTCGACTTCTATCGCAAGCGCGGCTTCATCCTGACCCGCCTGACTACCTGCGGCGGATCGCTCGGCTGCAACGAGTTTGTGTTCGAGTACCGGCCCGATTTGCCCGGCCGGCGCGCCGAATAGTAGATTGGACTTTGGCTATGAAGGCTTTGGTTACCGGATCCGGAGGGCTGATTGGTTCGGAGTGCGTACGCCAGCTCTCTGCGGCGGGCTGGGAGGTCATCGGCATCGATAACGACATGCGCCGCCAGTTCTTCGGCGAGCAAGGCACCACGCATCCCGTCGTCGAGGAGCTCAAGGAAACACTGCCGCGCTACCGGCACTTCCCCATCGACATACGTGACCGGCAGGCTGTGCGGGATCTGTTCGCCGGCGAGCGGCCGCAATTCATCATCCACACTGCCGCCCAGCCCTCGCACGATAAAGCCGCGTCCATCCCGTACGAAGACTTCGACGTGAACGCCCTGGGCACCATGAATCTGTTGGTCGCCGCGCGCGACTTCTGCCGGGAGTCGCCTTTTTGTTTCACCAGCACCAACAAGGTGTACGGCGACCGCCCGAACGATCTGCCCCTCGTCGAGCTGGAAAAGCGCTACGACTATGCCGACGGACGCGACGGCGTGGATGAAAGCATGTCCATCGATCAATGTCTGCACTCGGTGTTCGGCGCCTCCAAGGTAGCCGCCGACGTGATGTGCCAGGAGTTCGGGCGCTATTTCCAGATGCCGGTGGGCGTGTTTCGCGGCGGCTGCCTGACCGGTCCGCAGCATGCGGCCGTGGAGCTGCACGGGTACCTGGCGTACATCGTTCACTGCGCCGCGGCCGGCAAACCGTACACGATCTACGGGTATAAGGGCAAACAGGTCCGTGACCAGATACACAGTTACGATGTAGCCCATCTCTTCCTGGAATTCTTCCGCGCGCCGCGCTGCGGCCAAGTATACAATCTGGGCGGCGGCCGCCAGAACAGCCTGTCGATCCTCGAAACCGTGGACGCGCTGGCCGGGCTCGGGCTGAAGCTCCGGTACAGCTATCAGGATACGAACCGCACCGGCGACCATATCTGCTATATCACGGACCTGCGCAAGCTGCACGATCACTTTCCGCACTGGTCCATGCAGTACAACCTGACGCGCATCCTGGATGAGATCGTTAGCCGGCATACGCATGGAGTCCCGGCCCGATGAAGCTCTCCGTGGTAATCCCGGCACGCGACGAAGAAGGGTCCATCGGCCGGACTATTGGCGATATCAGCGTCGCGTTGAGCCGCGAGCAGGTTCCGCATGAAATCGTGGTGGTGGACGACGGCAGCATCGACGGAACCGCGGACTGTGTCCGCCGCGCGGTGGGCGCCTACCCCGGGATTCGGCTGGTGACGAATACCGGCCCGCACGGATTCGGCTTGGCTGTACGGGCCGGACTGGCACAAGCCTCCGGGGACGCCATTGCGGTGATGATGGCCGATGGTTCCGACAGCCCCGACGACCTGGTCCGCTACTACCGGAAGATCGAAGAGGGTTACGACTGCGCGTTCGGTTCGCGTTTTGTCCGCGGCAGCCGTATCGTGGATTACCCGGTACACAAACTGCTCATCAATCGCCTGGCCAACTGGTTCATCCGCATCCTTTTCGCCTTCCGTTTTAACGACATTACGAACGCCTTCAAGTGCTACCGGCGGCCAGCCATTGACGGCATGCAACCGCTCATTTCGCCGCACTTCAACCTGACCGTGGAGATGCCCCTCAAGGCCATCGTACGCGGCTATTCGTACGCCGTGGTGCCGATTTCGTGGACCAATCGGAAATCCGGGATATCCAAGTTGAAGATTAAAGAGATGGGCAGCCGCTACCTGTTTATCGTTTTGTATCTTTGGCTGGAGCATCACCTGTCGCGGGGTGACTACCGCCGGCGGCGGGAAGAGAGCGCGGAACGCGCGGTAGCCGGTCCACGTCCAAGCGCGTGAAGCGCAGCTTCAGATCCACCCACAGCCAGGTGAGCGGATCGCGGAACAGGCGCACCTTTTTGCCTTCTCGAAACGACCGGGAACAGTAGTTCACGGGAATCTCGAGCGGCCGGTAGCCTTTGCGCACCAGCTTGATGACCAGCTCATGGTCGAAGTCGAACCGGTTGCAGCGGAACTCCAGGCCGGAGAGGCATTCGCGGCGGAAAACCTTGAACATGGTGAACGGATCGGTCATCTGCTGGCGATACAGGACGTTGATCAGGCCGGTGAAAAAAGCATGCCCGAAATTGAGCGCCGCCGACAGGCTTTTCTGCCGTGCGAATTTGCGGATCTTCCAGTCGCCGGCGTGCCGGGTACCCAGCACGAACTCCGCCCGCCGGGAGAGGATCGGTGCGAGGAGGGAATCGTAATCGGCCAGATCGTATTCGAGGTCCGCATCCTGAATGAGCACGATATCGCCGTTAGCGTTCCGCAGGCCCTCGCGTATGGCGTGGCCTTTGCCGCGCGGCCGGTCCTGCAACACCAGCCGCACGCCGGGACACTCCGCATAGCGCTGGGCCTGCGCGCGCGTGCCGTCCGTCGAATTGCTCTCGACCACGATGATCTCGCGGTCGACGCCGGCGATTTCTTTCTGGAGTAGCGCCTCCATCAAGTGCGGGAATGTCGCGGCTTCGTTGAATGCGGCGACGATGATCGAGACCTTAGGCGTCACGCGTGCCACTGTTTTGCGGGCCGTAACCAGCATGCCGCTGGCGGGAAGACGCCAATGGCGGTGGGCCAGGCGGTCCGGGACCAGGCGCCGCAGCAGCCCCATCGCCGGGCTCATCACCGGCACCCGAAACCGCGCAAAGTGGCGCGCGACGTAGTCGAGAGTCAGAATCTTGCGATTCGGCCGGATCAGCACGTCGCGGAAGCCGGCCCGCTCCAACAGCAGCCGTATGGACTGCGGACTGAAGTAGAACAGATGCTCGACCTTGTATTCCATCCATCGGCGGCGCATCAGGCGGCGTGTCCAACTGGCCAGCGACGGCGTGACCAGGAGCAGCACGCCATCCGGCAGGAGCAATTCATGCAAATGCGCCAGAAAGGCTTGCGGATCGCGCGCGTGTTCGATGACATCCGCCGCCAGAATCGCGGCGAAAGAGCCCTCGGCCTCCGCGCGCACGGTCACTTGTCCCAGGCGTTCGTTGGCTATTGCGGCCGCGTCCTGCGAGACCTCGATCCCGGCAACGCGATACCCGCGCCGCCGGGCTTCCTGCAGGACCTCGCCTTGACCGCAGCCGATTTCCAGAAGCGAGGCGCTCTCCGCGGGCAACATGCCGGAGAGCAGGTCCAGGTACAGCGCCCCGGTCGCGGTCTTCATGCGCGACCGCTCTGCGGGTTGGCCCAGGAAATAATCGTGGCCGTAGATCGCGTCCAATGTTGCGTCGTCCGGTTGCGGGTCCAGAAATTCAAACCGGCAATCCGGACACGCGCGGATGGCGTAGCCCGCTAAAGTCGCGCGGCGGGGACAGTGCGGCTGTGCGCATATGGGGCAAATAACTCCAGATTGTAACAGCCGGGCGGCGCTTGTAAGTCGGTGCGTATAATGAAAATTCGATTCATGGGACGACGGGCGCTGATCACCGGCATCACGGGACAGGACGGGTCGTATCTGGCCGAGCTGCTGCTCGCCAAAGGCTATGAAGTCCACGGGGCCGTGCGGCGGGTGGCCCTGGAGGATCCCGAGCACCGGCTGGTCCGGCTTAACGGCGTGCGTGATCAGGTTTGCCTGCATGCCGCATCGCTCGAGAGTTTCGCCAGCCTGTATCAACTGGTGGCCCGGATCGCGCCGGACGAGTGCTATCACCTGGCAGCCCAAAGCTTCGTGAGCTACTCCTTCGACGACGAATTCTCGACGCTCAACACCAATATCAACGGCACGCATTTCGTGCTCTCGGCCATCAAGGACCTGGCTCCCAAGTGCCGGTTCTACTTCGCGGGATCCAGTGAAATGTTCGGTGAGGCCGAGGAGTTTCCGCAGAACGAGCGGACGCGGTTTCATCCCCGGTCGAGCTACGGCATCAGCAAGGTATGCGGGTTTGAGATGACCCGCAATTACCGGGAAGCATACGGGCTGCATGCCTCGAGCGGCATCATGTTCAACCACGAATCGCCCCGGCGCGGCTACGAGTTTGTCACCCGGAAGATCACCTCCGGGGTGGCGCGTATCCTGGCCGGGCGCAGTCCCCACCTGCCATTGGGAAACCTGGACGCCAAGCGCGATTGGGGTCACGCCCGCGAATATGTGGAGGCCATGTGGCGTATGCTCCAGCAGCCGGAGCCCGATGATTACGTGGTGGCCACCGGCGAGACGCATTCGGTCCGGGAGTTTGTGGAGCTGGCGTTCGGGCACGTCGGCCTCAATTACCGGGACTACGTGACCAGCGACCCTACGCTGTTTCGTCCGGCGGAAGTGAATGTGCTTCAGGGAGAGGCGGCGAAGGCGTGCCGAAAGCTGGGATGGCGGCCGCAGATCGGATTCCAGGCATTGGTGCGCGAGATGGTGGAAGCCGATTGCCGTGCTGTAGGGGCGGCCTAAGGTAAACGCCTTAAGTTTTGGTGAGAACACGCCGATGAAGAAGGCGTGCGCTTACTATGGATCGCCCTCCCGCTGATCGGTACGTCATCCGTGGGGGCAGCCATCCGGCCGGATGCTTACTTCGAGCCCAACCGGGGCCAGGCGGGCAGCCGCGTAGCCTTCGTGGCCCGGGGCCCTGGCTATGCCGTGCAATTGCAGCGGGATGGCCACGCGACTTATGGACCGCTGGGAATCCGGTTTGCGGGTGGGAGTCCGCGCGCGGAGACCGCCGGCGAGCAACCCCTGGCAGCCGTCACCAACTACTACGGCGGGCCTGGCAACGCCGCGCTTACGGCGATCCCTCACTACCAGCGCGTGCGGTTCCGCGGTATTTATCCGGGCATCGACCTGGTGTGGCAGGCGCAAGCCGGCGATCTGGAATACGAATTCCTGGTACGGGCTGGGGCCGATCCCGGCTGCATCCGCATCAATTTCTCCGGCGCTGCACGCGTATCGGCGGACAGCCAGGGGAACCTGACGATCGAGACCGGGTTCGGCACCATCCAGCACCGGCGGCCGATAGCATGGCAGGAGATCGCCGGACAACGCCGGCGTGTCGCCATTGCTCTGCGCCTGGACGGGGCCACGGCGCGCTTCAAACTGGGAATGTACGATCGCCGCCGGCCGCTATCGATCGATCCTGTGCTGTCTTACGCGACGTACGTGGGAGGGGCCGGCAACGATGCCGGATACGCCATTGCCGTAGACAGTGCCGGCGGCGTTTACATGACGGGCGCCACGGCTTCCATCGGCTTCCCCGCCGCGGGTTCCGGCGTCAACGGCAATACTGACGCATTCGTGATGAAGTTCGATGGAAACGGCGCACTGCTTTACAACACCGTCCTGGCGAGCAATGCCAATACCTCCGGGCAGGCCATCGCCGTGGATCCGGCCGGTAATGCCTATGTGGCCGGAACCACGGAGGCTGCTAATTTTCCCGCGACCGCAGGCGCCTGGCAGACGGTCTTTGGCGGCGTGGCGGATGCGTTCGCCGTCAAATTGGACCCGGCCGGCAAACTGATTTACGGATCGTACATCGGCGGCGCGGGCCAGGAGACCGGGACCGGCATCGCTATCGATGCCGCCGGCAACGCGTACATCAGCGGGTGCACTTCGTCCAGTTTCCCGACCACCAGCGGCGCCGCCCAGAAACTGTACGGCGGCGGTTTCGCGGATGCCTTTCTGGTGAAGTTGAACGCCACCGGCAGCGCGGCGCTGTACGCGACGCTGCTGGGAGGCCTCGGGAACGATCTGGCGGAAGCCGTGGCGGTGGACACCGGCGGCCGCGCCTGTATCGCGGGTTACACCGATTCCAGTAATCTCGCCGTGAAGACCCCATTGCAGCCATCGCCCGGCGGGGAAGGCGATGCGCTGATCGCCTGTCTCAGCGCGGATGGATCCGCCTGGACCATGGTCTCGTATCTGGGCGGCAGCAATCTGGACCAGGCGTATGCCCTGCGGATCGATCCCGGCGGTAATCTCTACGTGGCGGGTACCACCTATTCCTCCGATTTCCCGGTGACCGCGGGCGTCTACCAGACGGTGAACGCGGGCGGTTACGACGCTTTCGTCGCCAAATTGAGCCCGGGCGGCGGCTCGCTGACATATTCAACTTACCTGGGCGGCAATGGCTCCGATGCGGCGCTCGCTCTGGCAGTGGATAGTGCGGGCAATGTCTGGGTCGGCGGCTATACTGTTTCTACAAATTTCCCATTGGCCGGCGCCTGGCAGTCCGCGGCCGCCGGCGGTTTCGACGGGTTCGTATCGCAATTGAGCCCGGACGCGGCCGTGCTGCTGACCTCCAGTTACCTGGGCGGCACCGGCGACGATCGCGTATTGGGTATCGCCCTGGATCCCGAGGGGCTGGCAGTTACGACCGGCTCAACGCTATCCCCGAATTTTCCGGTCACGCCGGGCGCCATGCAGACTCTGCCTCCGGCGGCGATGAATGCCTTCCTGGCGAAGATCGACCCCTCCACGTATACTATCTCCGGCCAGATCACGCTTTCCGGCAACGGGCTGAGCGGGACGACCGTAAATCTAACCGGATCGCAAACCGGCACGGCCACATCGGACGGCTCGGGCCGGTACAGCTTCACGGTTCCCAGTGGCGGCGACTACACAGTTACACCGGCGATAACCGGATTCAGCTTCTCGCCGTCCAACGCGGCCTTCAATCATCTGAGCGGTAATCAGACGGCCAGCTTCGCGGCAGAATGCGATGCGTCGATCAGTCCCGCCGCGGTCTATCTCGATTCCAGCAGCCAGACCGGGCCCGTGTTGAACGTAACGGCCACCGCCGGCTGTACCTGGACCGTCGCTGGCGGCGACTTTGTCAGTATCACCGCCGGGGCCAGCGGAACCGGGAATGGCAGCGTCAGCTTTCGGGTGACGGCCAATAGCTCCGGCGCCGTACGCACCGGCGCCATAACCCTGGGCAGCCAGACTGTAACCGTGACGCAGCGCGCCACCGCGGACGTTTTCGCGGATGTGCCGCCGCCGGCCTATTACTTCGACTTCGCCGATGTCATGTATCAGTCCGGCATCACCTCCGGCTGCTCTTCGTCGCCTTTGGACTATTGTCCGGACTCGACCACCACCCGCGGCCAGATGGCCGTTTTCCTGATCGCGGCGATTGAACGAGGCAGCAGCTTCAGTTATACGACCACGCCCTATTTCACGGATGTGCCGCCCACCAACCCGTACTTCAAATTCGTGCAGAAGCTTCGCGACCTGGGGATCACCAGCGGCTGCACGGCGACCGCCTTTTGCCCGAACGACGCCGTGACCCGCGGCGAAATGGCCGTGTTCATCATCGTGTCCCGTTACCGGACCACACCGTACACGTATCCCACCACGCCTTATTTCACTGATGTGCCGCCCTCTAACATGTTTTTCCCGTTTGTCCAGAAGATGGCTCAGGTCGGCATTACGTCCGGCTGCGGTCCGGGCGTGTATTGCCCGGACGAGACGCTGACGCGCGGCCAGATGGCGGTATTCATTGTGACGGGTCTGATGAACGAACTGCTGCCGGCGGGCACGCCGGTGATCGGCACCGCCGCTCCCAGCCTGGTAACGCCCGGTGAGGCGGTGACCGTAACTCTGACGGGCGCCAATACGCACTTCGTACAAGGCACTACCCAGGTGACGCCGCCGGCGGGGGTGACGGCCTCCAACATCACGGTCACAAACGCGACCACACTCCAGGTAAAGGTCTCCATCGGCGCGAGCGTCGCGCCCGACCCGACAACCATCGTGGTTACTACCGGGACGGAGGAAGCGGCGCTGCCGAACGGCCTGCGAATCCAATAGTTAGACCCACAGATTCTGACCGGCTTTGGCGTGGCTTCTTAGCCCCCTGTGTGGTCGGACCCGTGCCCGTGGAGCTAGCGGCGGTACGCGGCACGGGTCGCGGCTGCAATTGCGCCGATGTGCCTGGGGTTAACGAAGCCCCACACCTCCCGGCTGGGCGGGCGGCCGTTGACCAGGTCACGCCGGTAGCTGAAGCAGCCCAGGTACAAGGGCCGTATGTACATCACCGCCTCGAGCCGCTCGATCTCGTCGTCGGTCAACGCGACGTGCTCGCGGTACGCGGCCACGGCCAGACTGATCCAGTCCGCGTTGCGCCAGGTGCCCCACATAAGCCAGGCAAAGTCCGCCAGGCGCGGGCCGCGCCCGGCCGCCTTCCAATTGATCGCCACCGGCCCTTGCTCGCTTAGGATCACGTGATCCGGGGCGTGGAGGAGGTTGCCGTGCAGCAACGCCTCCGGCAGGCCGTGGCCGTCGTCGGCCGAGCGCACCTGGTCGCGGAGCCGCTCGAATCGCTCGCGCTCGTCCGGAGCGACCCTGGTGTCAACCGCGTCGAGGAAAGCGAGGGCCGCCATGAGGTCCTGACGCGGGCTGCCCTCGTGGTTTGGATCATCCCCGCTCGCCCCACCGGGGCGGCTGGCGGACTCGTCGAACGGCAGGGTATGCAGCCGTCCAAGCAGGTCACCCATGATGGCGAACTTCTCGCTGCCCTGGTGTCCGGCGGCCACCGGGAGCGGCCCGCCGGGGACGAATCGGGTGACGAGGACGGTCATATCGTCGCATACCGACACCGCGTCGTCGGTCGTGAGCCGCTCCGCTGGGTAGTCGTGGCGCTCCAGGAACCGCAGGATCGCGGCATCGCCTTCGACGCCGGCCCGCGGGCGGGCAGGCGAGAACGCGCGTGCAATCCACGGGTCGCCGTCGCGGCGGTCAATGCGAAAAACGTGGTCGTGGTGCTGACTGACCTTGGTCGCGGCGACCGCGTCGATGCCGTAGTGATCCCGAAGATGGGCGACCAGACGCGCACCGTCCAACTGGTGAAACGTCCGGGCTGGGAGCCCTTCAAGGTCGGTGAGCGCTTGGGTGTAGCGCTGGCCGGTTTCCCCGGTGCGGCGGACAGCCTTCTCGAAGCCGCCGTCTTTGGTCATAACAAGCCTCCTCGTTGATACCCTCGTCAACCCAGCGACATGGTGTAGAGATGGCCTGTGGTATCAACGACCGTGAGGGCAAATCCCCTTCGCCAAGGGAACTCCGGCTGGGGCGGATGTTCCACGCCCGGCGACTGGTCAGCGTCGTGAGCCACCCTTCGCAACCATTATCGCTCGTGTCACTCGCGGACACCGATGCGGATGTCCGCTTTCCGGGCCAAGCTCCGGCTAAGCCGGTTAGGTTACATTGGCACCATGGACGGGATGCCCCATGGCAGCTTTCAACAATGGCTTGCCGTCGTGGTGCTTTTGCTGGCCGCTGCCATCGGCTCGTTCGTGCTATTTGTGCCGCCGGCGGTGGGAATGGCGGACCAGGGCGATTTCGCCCGCGTCCTGCCGGGAGCGGGACTCAAGTATCCAGCCAGCGTGCTGGCGGCTCCCAGGCCGTACTTCTGCTTCGCGAATCTGACTTATCAGATTGTGCCTTTGCAGCTTCCCGACTACGTGACCTCCGAGTTAGCCTTCACCAGCGCGGCTCGCATCGTCCGGCGGCTGGTCGGACGCGCCGCGGTATTCGATGCCCGGGTGCTGGGTGCCGTCCATCTGTTGGCCCTGCTCGTAGCGTTCGCCCTGCTGCTCCGTTGCGCCAGCGGACTTACCCGGCTGACGCAATGCATGCTGGGCGCGTTGCTCCTGCTTATAGGGTGCGACACCGGATACCTGGCTTATTTCAATTCGTTCTACTCGGAATCCGCCACTTATTTATTCGGCCTGGCATTTATCGCCGCCGTCATTCTTCTGGTCAATCATCCGGCTCCCTCGCGTCCGCAGCTGGTGGCTGTTTTCCTAACGCTCGTGCTTTTCGTGGCGGCGAAGGTGCAAAACCTGCCCGTACTTCTGGCTACGGTTCCATTCCTGGCGATCAGCCTGCGCCGGGTAACCCCGCGTTCCGGGGAATGGCGCGCGGTGTGGGTGCTGGGCGTATTGGCGATGTCCGCGTGGCTGTCGGTTGGCGGCGTGGTTTTGAAAATGAACTACAAAGTTCGGATGGTCAACCTCTATAATTCGATCTTCCTGCAGGTGCTGCCCTATTCTCCTTCGCCGGCAGAGGATCTCGTGGCGCTGGGGCTCGACCCAAGGTTGAGCGCTTACGCTGGGCAATCGGCTTTTAGCGTGCATTCAGTTGTCGGCGATCCGGCCAGCTTCCCGCGCCAGGCATCCTACGCACGATTGGTGGAGTTCTATCTCGCCCGCCCGCGGCGGCTCCTGGCATTAACCAGTCGCGGCGTGCGGAACTCCTTGTCGAACCGCGTGCCCCTCGGCAATTTCGAGCGCGCGGTGGGCCGTCCTTGTACGGCGTTGAGCAAGGCCTTCAGCCTGTGGGACTCGGCGCGCAAGCGGTTGCATAGCCTCTGGTTCATGGCGGTGTTTCTGCTCGCGAATATCGCCGCGCCGTGGTGGCTCAGCGCACGTGCGGCGAATCCGCGGACCTGCGTGCTGCTGCAGTTCCAGGCGGCCATGGCGTCGGCGGGGGCGCTGATGTTTTACACCGCCATTCTGGGCGATGGAAATGAATTTCAAAAGCACTTATTCATCTTCAATTTCCTGTTCGACTGCTGCCTGGTTGCAGACGTCCTATGGATCACGGAGCGAGCCGCCGGACTCTGTGCAGATCTGGCCCAGCGCCGCGGCCGCCATGCGCACATCCTCCTCCGTCAGGCCCAGGTGCATCGGTATTAGCAAGATCACCTGCGCGATCTTGCGGAGCGCGATCAGGGGAGCTTCCCTGCGAGATCTGCAATAGCCATCAACAGGCCCGGCCATATGGCCCGCCAGGTATGCTCTCGCAGCACGCGCGTCCGGCCCGCGGCGCGGACTGCCGCGGCTTCTTCCGGATGCGCACGGCAGCGTTCCACGAGGGCCACCAGTTCCTCCGCATTCCGGAACGTTAGAATCTCCCGGCCCGGCTCCAGGTAATGCGCCAACTCCGGAATATAGTCGGCGGCCACCAGCGCGCCGGCCGCCAGGAAGTCGAACAGGCCGACCTTGATGATGCCATGGCCGGCCGGCGTGCGCGAGAAGACCAGCGTCACCCGCGCCGAATTCAAGGCGGCCAGAAGATCCTGCCCGAAGATCAGGCCCCGGCTGGGTATGCCAAACTCGTCCCAGCCCTCGCCATAGACGTGCACTTGGAAGCGTTCGCACAGGGCGCGAACCGGCTCCACGCGGTCGCGGTGCGCCCGGCCGATCAACAGCGCGTCGCAACGGAGGTCGTCGCGCGGCGGGACCGGCTGGAAGAACTCCTCATTGGTCGCGATCGGCAGTTCCATCACCCGCGCACCCATTTCGCGATAGGCCGGCACACACTGCGGCGCGTTGGTCAGGAAGACGTGAAAGTTGCGCGCGATCTTGCTGGTGGCGCGCTCGAACACGTCCGGATCGCTCAGGGCGATGCCCACCAGCAGGCACTTCGACCTGAGCGCGGCGGCATGCTGGGGGCGGAAGCTCAACCCGCCCGCATTGCAGACGATCAGCTCGGGATCGAAAGCCTCGATTACCGGACGCAGCACTTCCCAATTCAGCCAGACCGGACCCGAAGTTCCCCGGTCGTACGGAATATCGCCGGTTTCCAAAGCCCCCGGCCGCTCGTCGGTGTTGAATTCATAGACATCAGCGCCTGCAGCCCGCAAGCCCAGCATCATCTGCCGCACGATGTCGTTTTGTCCGCGCCAGTATCCGCCGATATGCAGTGTGCGCGGCAGCCCGGATGAAAGCCCCCGGATCCGCGCGACCAGCGTCTGGGCGCGATCCATCCAGCTCTCCCGCACCGCGATGTCCAGCCGCCGCTGCCGCCGCTCCGGATCGTTCTCCTGCATCGCCTGCCGCACGGCCGCGGCAAACTCCGCGGGTGTCCGCGCGACGTATGCCAGGTGCCCCATGCGCTCCACTTCCGGCAATGAAGTACTCACCACGGGCATGCCGCAACTGAAATATTCGTACAGCTTGATGGGGTTCGTCGCCAAGGTCAGGGAGTTGATGCGAAACGGGATCAATCCCACCCGGAACGAAGCGCAGACCTCCGGCAGACGATCGTACGGAACTTCTCCCGCGAACTCGATGTTCGCGAGCGATTGCAGCCGCAGAATGGGAGCGTGGTCCACGCGCCCGACCAGCACGAAGCGGTAGTCCGGATTGGCGCGCGCGGCCGCTTCCAGGCAGTCGATGTCGAACCATTCCTGCAACGCGCCCACGTACCCCGCGGCCGGCGGCTGTCCGGCGACGGGAAGCGCATCCCGGAAATGGCCGGCATCCACGCCATTGCGCAACAGCATCCAGGAGCGCACGCCGGGGTGCGCCTGATGAAGTTGTGGCGCCGAGAACAGTACCAGGTCCGCGCTGGCCAGTGCCGCCGGCTCGGCCGCCAGGATGCTTCCGGCAACATTTCCGAAGCCGGACAGGAAATCGTGGCAATCGTAGATAATCGGAAAGTCTCTAGACCCGCGCAGAGCGCCGGCCACGCCCATCCAGATGGGGAAGCTGACGATCTGCATGACGCCGTGCCGGTTTTCCGGCAGGATATCGCCCAGCACAGCCGCCAGGTACGCCTCCTCGTCTGGCCGCAACATACGGAAATGGTAGACGGGCTCGCCCGGCAGCCTCACGTGCAGCTCGAATATGTTGGGCGCCAGTTGCGCCAGGCGCGGGCGGCGGTCGAACAGCGGACTCGTCTCGTACTCCCGGCCCAAGTGCGGATTCAAATAGATGCAGCGATGCCCCATTTGGCCGAGGGCCAGGGCGAGCTGGCGGCTGCGCTGATTGCGCTGATGCCAGTCCGTCATGGGATAGAAAAGCACGTCCGGCAGGTTCGCGGCCGGCGGCAGGCGCCGGATCGGCTCGTCCAGCCGCTCGCACGGATAATTCCAGCAGGCGCGGAATTCCGCGGGCTGGGCGTGGGGGATCAGGGGAAAATAGACCCACCGCAAATAGTACGGCCGGATGAGTTCTTTCAGGCTTCCAGGGAACACGCGCAAAACGGGGTGGCCCGCGCCGCTCGACATCGCGGGTTGCTGTCCTTTATGGCGGCGCGGCAAGGCGCGCCCCTGTTCGCTCTTGAGAGACATCGGCTAGGTGTGCCGGCAGAATCGGGCCGGGTGAAATCGCGTCCGGGCGTAGGCCGGTTTCACATTGGGCCGCGGCTGGTGGGCCTTCCATGTCACCTTCCATTTCTCTTCGAATCGCCGCCGGTTTTCCTGGAAAATCTTCTCGTAGGTCTCGGCGGGGAGCTGGGCGAAGGATCCCTGGCCGAAGTGATGCACAAAACAATCCTCGGCCGCCACCACGCGCAAGCCGCGCCGCCGCACTTTGAGGGAGAAGTCGTCGTCTTCGAACATGCCGACTTCGTATCGCTCGTCGAGCCCGTCCAGCTCCTGCCAGAGCGACTTGCGTATCATGACGCAAAATAGCGGCGCCACCTCCAGTTCCAGCCGGCGCCCCTCCCGGTCGCGCGCCAACTCCTGCGCAAAGCTCTGCATCGCCTCCGCCGAAACATAGGAGACGTCGATCATGGCTTCGTTCCCGGCGAAGTTAGTCACCGGGCAGACCAGGCCGGTTCCAGGGTCGCGCTGGAGATGGCTGAGCAAGCGCCCCAGCCATCCGGAGGTGACCACGGTATCGCTGTTCAGCAAAACCAGATAATCGCCGCGCGCCGCGCGCGCGCCGGCGTTATTGGCGGCGGCAAATCCGGCGTTCGCAGGCATATGGATGAATTGGAAGCGGGCATCGCCGGCCGGCATATGCGCGCGGATTGCCTCCACCGTGCTGTCGGTTGAAGCATTATCCACCAGGATCACTTCGTAATTCGGATAAGACGTCTCGGCCGCGATGGATTCCATGCAGGGACCTACGAATTCACCGCTATTGTGGGTGACCACAATGATCGAGACCAGCGGGAACCGGCCGCGTACGGCGGCATCAATTGTGTGACAGCGCTGCTGCCAGGTGTTCGCGGCAGCGTAGGCCATGCGGCGCTCCCGCAGCGCGGGGTCGTTCTCCGCTACCGCCCGATCGAGTTGCGCGGCGTAATCGTCCGCGTTGCGCGCGATGTAGATCAGATCGCCGCAGGCGGCCAGTTCCGCCATGGCCGTGGCGACCACTGGCTTGCCGCGGGCCAGGTATTCGTACAACTTCACCGGGTCGGTCGCCTTGGTGACCTGGTTCAATACGAACGGGATGACGCACACGTCGAACCGTTCCAGGTAAGACGGAATCTCGGCATACGGCCGGCTGCCGGCCAGGTGCACATTCGGCAGATCGATCGTGGCGATGTCGTCGCGAAACACCTGCCCCACCATCACGAACGAATACTGCGGCCGGGCCAGTGCCGCCGCGCGCACCAGTTCCAGATCCATCCAATCGGCGATGGCCCCGAAATATCCGATTACGGGCCGGGCCAGGCGCAGGTCGGCGGGAGCGTGCGGCTGATTATAAAACTCGAAATCCACGCCGTTGCGCGCCAGCACCGGCTCTAAACCGGTGGCGCGGAATTTCTCCAGCAGCGTGTTTCCCGAGACCACCAGCACGTCCGCCTCGCGAACCAGGTCCTGCTCCTCGGTTATGTTGAAGGCGCCCATGTTCGGGAAAGTGGCCCATTCGTCCATGCAATCGTAGATCACGGGGCAACCGTGGTCCTGGCGCAGCCGCAGCGCCGCCTGCCGCCAGAACGGCAACTGAATGAGCGCCACACTTTCCGAAACAGCGCCTTCCCGGCACAACGCGCGGAGCCCGTCAGCCATCGAACCGGCCAGTTCGGGACTCAACCGGCCCAGGTAAATATCCGGCTGCCGGCCGCGCAGATGAACTTCCCAGAGGTTGTCGCGCAGCGCCATCAGACGGTACGGCTCCGGCGACGAGGGCGGCAGAAAGCGCGTCGGGCTGATCCAGAAGACGCGATGGCCATCCTGGGCGAACTGCGCCGCAATCTGTTGCGGGCGCTGGAAACGGAAATCGAAATCGATAATGGCGAAGACGATCAGATCGTACTTCCGCTGGCGGCCAACCATTGGCCCCCTATTTCCGGCCGGTCGCTCGAGCAGTGCCGGCGGCACGTTCTCCGCAACGTCCGGAAAATGCAGTTCGTACGGATCGAGCGGCCCAGGTCCGTTGAAGGGCAGACGGAGCACCCATTTGCCGAACGCCAGTTTTCCCTCGTGGGTCAGCAGCGTGTAGCCCTTGCGGATGGCCAGCATCGCCGTCCAGGCCCGCTGCGAACGATACGCATTCAACTCGTCCGCCATGCGGGACCGGTAAACGGCCAGACCGGCGGCACTGTCGGCCAGCAGCTTGCGCGCGTCGTCTAATTGCGCGGCGGCAGCGTTTGCGGCCTGCAGTCGGGCGGTGAGATCGGCATTCGCCGTCTGGTGTACTTTGAGTGCGCGCGCCAACAGCGGCGCTGCGCTCCGGGCCATGCAGGCCCGGGACGAACTCTCCAACAGGCGGATGGCGGCGCAGGCATTCTCGCGCGCCAGGCGGGCGAGTTCGCGGCGCAATCCATCGAGCGGCACGCCGAACCGGTCAGCTTGCGCCATGGCGCGATCGAGCATGCCGGCTAGACGCGCGGCTTCCACCCCGGAAATATCCGCCGCCAGGCCTTCGATCCCCGTTGCGCGGAGAAACTCGCCGACTTTGGGATCGTAGCTCAGCGCCACGAACGGCCGCCGGTTGAGGAATGCAAAGATCAGGGAGTGCAGCCGCATGCCCAGCACAGCGCTGCATTGGCCGATTGCCGCATAGAGCGATTGCGGGCTGGAATCGGATAGCAGGCGGGCCGAGTTCGCTGTGCGCATCGCCGCCCGTACGCGTTCAGCCACCGCGATATCGTTTTCCCGATCGCCGGCGAGAGTTTGAAACGGCAGAAAAAGAATTGAGCCGCCGTGTCTTTCGACAAATGCGTCCAGAGCCGCGGCGACTTCGCGTTCCCAGAATTCCGGGAATGCGCCGATGGCCCAGGGCCGCAGCGACACTCCCAGCACGGGAGCCGGTGCGGTGGGCGCCACGCCGCCGCCATCCTGCGAAAATGCCAAAGCCGGATCGGCGGTGACGGCGATGCGCGCGCCATCTACGCCGATCGATTCCAGCAGTGCCCGGGAACCGGCATCGCGCACAGTCACGACATTGGCCGCTTCGCAGGCCGCCCGCGTGAAGCTGCGCGCATGCGTCGAGCTCAGCGGCCCCACGCCCACGGCGTACAGCATGAGCGGCTTTTCATACAACATGGCAAGCAGCGCGGGGCCGGCAAAATAGACGGTGCCCCAGTGGCGGTCCGTCAGGAAGGCATCCGGGTCCACGCCCCAGTAATCGTGGAACAGGCCGCCGCCCCCAACCAGCACCAGCCCGCACTGTTCTACGGCCGAGCGGACCGCCGGCGTATCGTTCCACGGCAAACTGCGTACGCCGTACCGCGCCGCCGTCTGCTCCGGATTCCCCGAAGCAACCCGTATGTCCAGTCCGGGCCGCAGAGCGCGCAGGTGTTCCAGCATGCAGCCTAGAATCGCTTCGTCGCCTGCATTGTCAAAACCGTAGTAACCGGCGATGAATACCGAGCCGCACGTAGCCGAATCAGCCATCCAAGTTCTTCATTCTAAGCTTTTGGGCATGTTGCATGGGTAATGCCAGGGGATAAGTTCCGGAGATTACCAGGAAGATGCCTCGCTTGTTACTCGTCCGCCGGTACGTTTCTCACTCGACCAGGAAGCCGTTCGGCAGGTCGGCCTCCTCGCTCCCGGTAGTCACCATGATCGAGTAGGGACGGCCCTGCGTGGACGTGAGCGAAGCAGCCGCGTCCGGACTGATGTTCAGTTGCACGGTCAAGCTGGTGGGGCTCAGAACCGTGACATGGGATGCGGTAATTCCCGTGGGAACGACGACCAGGGTGCCCGTGCCAAAGCTGGTGTGGCTTCCGCTAAGGGTTACCGTCACAGTCGAGCCGGCAGCCCCCGAGTTTGGCGTTGCCTGTGTGATCAGCGGCGTGGTGGCAGGCAGCAGTTGATCGAGCAGACCCGTGGTGAGGAAGACGGCCATCTGGCCGCGCGTCAACGGATCGTCGGGGCAGTAGTACCCCGTTCGGCATCCGGCCGTAATTCCCAATTGCGCCATCTTCTGGACAAATGGAAAATAAGCGCTGTCGGGCGGAACGTCCGCGAAATAAGGGGTCGTCGGATACGTATAGGGGATCGTGCCGTACCTGCCCTGAATAATGAAGACGGCCATCTGGCCGCGGGTGGCGGGGTCGTCCGGGCAATAGTCGTTCGATCCGCATCCGGCGGTGAGACCCAGGTCCGCCATTTTCTGAATGAACTTGAAGAAAGCATTGCTCGGAGGCACATCGTCGAAGTAAGGCGTCGTGGTATAGCTGAAACTGTTCGCCCCGAACATGCTCGTAATGATAAAGACGGCCATCTCGCCACGCGTGGTGGTGGAATCGGGACAATACTCCAGCGGACTGACTGAGCATCCGGCGGTAATGCCGTCCTGATACATCAGGTTGATGAAGTTGAAGAAAGCATTGCTGGGAGGAACGTCGCTGAAAGGATACAGCAGACCGTAGACGGCGAGCTGCGAGGCGGTGGACAGATAGACTTTTCCGTTGGCGATGGTCGGCGCCACGAACTTGACGGGTCCGCCGGGCGGAAGCTGACCGCTGCGGCTGGTGTTGTAGAGTTCGTTCGACAGATTGGTGGCATCGTAAGCGTGCAGGATCGCATATGGGTACTTCACCTCTGTGGCCCAGACGATGCCGTTGGAATTGCCATTGGACGAAACCGAGGGCGTGGTGCCGGGATAGCCAAAGACGGCCGGCGAAGCCGAAACCGGCGCCGTGGAGAGCTTGCCCTTGCCACCGGCATTGAAGGAGTACGCCTCCAGAGCATCGTTGGCGCCCCCGACGTAGAGCGTATTGTTCCAGAATGCAGGCGTGCCCCACAGGCCGCCGATCGCACCGGGAAGCGATTGCACGATCTGGGTGTCGCCGCCGGCATTGAAATGCCCCATGGCATCGCGGTCGACAAGATAGATGGTGCCTTGCTTGCCAGCTTCGACCAGCAGATGCCGGTGTGCCGATCCCACCGGTTGATCGGGAAACAGGACCACGCCGCCGGAGCCGAGATCCGTGTCGCTGCTCGACAGGGTGGCCTGGTTGTAAGGCGTGAAGTAGTCGAGCACCGGAATGGCGCCCGCGGAAGGGGCCCCGAATTTCACCGCGCTATCTCCGGTATCCAGACCGCCGGTATTGAGATCGAAGGTCCCGTTTCCAGTCCCCAAGTAGACGTACCCGTTGGAATCGGCCGCCGGCGGCGCCCCGCTCTCCCAGATGCCCCCGTCCGAGCCGTTGGGCGTGGAATTCCACAGGGCCACCTGCGCCAGCGATTTGGCATTGTAGGCCATCAGCCAGCCATGGTATGGAGTGTTGTCGCAGTAGGATGCCCAGCCGATATAGACCAGGCCGTTCAGCAGCAACAGGCCCGGCCGCTGGTTATTTCTCAGCGGATCGAACGAAACATTACCGCCGGCGCTTCCGTCTCCGGTGCCGGGAACGACTGCCTGGATGACTACCGGTCCGCCGAACTTCTCGCTGCCGTTGGTGATATCCAACGCGTGCAGCCGCTGAAAATAGCTGCCGTTCTCTTTGGTGGTCGCCACCACGTAGAGGGTGTTCGAGCTCAAATCGATGACCGGCGTTCCGGTAATGCCCACCTCCGAGTCGATATCCGTGCAACCCACGTCGGTGTTATTGAGGGAGGTGATGCCCATCGCCGGGTTGATGAAACTCACGTGCCAGAGCGGATTGGCGTTGCCCCCCGTGTTGTTGTCGGCATCGAACGCATACACGCTGTCGTGCTCCGTGGCCAGGTAAACGATATTATGAGTGGCGCCACCGATCGACAAGCCGGGTACGTAAAGGGGCTGCGTGTAAGCGTATCCGTCAATCGGCTGCACGAAGAGACGGCCGAACTGGCTGGTGTTGACGTTGGCCGGCGCGAGGATGGTCTCATTGACATTCTGCCCGTCGCGGGCAAGGTCGTTGTGGTGCGTGGTGACGTTCACCTGGGCGTGTACGGTGGCGAGCGCCGCCAGCCAGATGCTTCCCGTTGCCTGAAGTCTTCGTGGCACCTGATCCTCAGTGGACGGTGAAGGCGTTCGGCAGATCCGCCTCCTCGGAGCCAGTGGTCACTGCAATCGTGTAGAGACTGCCGTTGGTGGCCGTTAGGGAAGGCACCGCGCTGGGACTGATATTGAATTGGACCGTCAAGCTGGTCGGGCTGAGCACCGTGAGATTGGATGGCGTGATCCCGGTGGGTAGGGTCACCTGTGTGCTGGAATCGAAGTGCGTACCGAGCCCATAGATGCTGACGGTCAGCGTATCGCCCTGGCTTGCCGTATTCGGCATCACTTGCGTAATCAGCGGAAGCGTAGCCGGCACCAGTTGTTCCAGCAGGCCGGTGTCGATGAAAACCGCCATCTGGCCGCGGGTCAACGAATCGTCGGGACAATAATAGCCGGTCTTACAGCCGGCCGTAATACCCAACTGCGCCATCTTCTGGACAAACGGGAAATACGGGCTGGTGGATGGAACGTCCGTGAAGTAAGGGGTTGTAGGGTAAGTGAAGGGAATGGTCCCATACCTGGCGGCGATAATGAAAACCGCCATTTGCGCGCGCGAGATCGAGTCATCGGGACAGAAGTTGTTCGATCCGCACCCCGCCGTGATTCCCAGATCGGTCATCTTCTGAATGAACTTGAAGAACCCGTTACTGACGGGAACGTCGTTGAAGTACGGTGTGGTGGTGTAACTGAAACTGGAGCCGCCGAACATGGAGGTGATGATGAATACGGCCATCTGGCCGCGCGTGGTGGTCGAATCGGGACAATAATCGGGCGGGCTGGCCGAACATCCGGAGGTGATGCCTTTCTCGTACATCAGGTTGATGAAATTGAAGAAGGGATCGGTGGGCGGCACATCATCGAAAATCACGTTGTCCACGCGCGCCGCGAAAGCGTCGTAAAGACCGATGCTGGTTTTGCGCACGGCGTTGGGAGTCGTAGGAAAATTCGTGGCTATCGTCAGACCCGATAGGAAGATGTTGCCGCCGGGTGTCACCGCGATGCTTTGGCCCAGGTTGTTATCGGTCCCGCCGATGCAGGTCGAGGACAGGAAGGTCCCGGTCGGGCTGATCTCGGTCAGGAAGGCCGTTGTCGCCGCGACGATGCCGGCGTAGGCGGTACCCGATCCGGTCGGCGGGGTAGCCAGCGCCATGATCTGATTCTGGGTCAGGCCGTTGTAGGTCAAAGCGCTCCATTCGCTGGAAAGCGTTCCGCCGCTCGCCGCGGTGGCGATCCCGCCGCCGCTGAACGCGAGATACACCTGATCGCCCGCATCCACCGCCACCAGATGAGGTGTACTGTCGAGTTCCAGCGGTAGTTTAACCAGCGTCCATCCGGTGGCCGCGTTGGTGGTATAAAAGACTCCGTTCGGCAGAGCCGCGTACACCGTGCTGGGCCGGTGTCCCGCATAGACCGCCATGCCGCTCACGATGCCTCCCAGGCCAGTGGGCAGATTGCCGTTGACAGCCGTCCAGGAGCCGCCGCCATTGGTGGTTTGATAGATGCCGCTGCTGCCGCCCGCGTAGGCTACCAGGGGACTATTCGGATCTACGACCACGGCCAGGGGAACCGGCACGGACGTGCTGCTCCACGAAAAGCCGCCGTCCGTGCTGTAGATTAACCCCAAGCTGGATCCCACATATATCGTCGAGAGCGGGCTCGTTTTGGCGATTGCGATGGAGGCTTGGGTGCCGATGGTTTCCAAAAGCCCCGTCCAACTCGTGCCCCCGTTGGTGGTCTTGAAAAGGTGGCCGCCACCGGCGGCGTAGACCGTGGAGGAAGAAGCCGGATCCACCGCTATCGAATCGATGGTGGTGGAAGTGATGCCGACGCTTACACTGGACCAGGTACTGGTACCGCTGGCCTGCTTGAAGATCCCGCCACCGCTGGCGTTGGACGAACTGGCGCCCGCATAGAGATTGCCGCTGGAATCGAATGCCAAAGCCGTGACCTGGTCGAAACTGCCGCCCAGAGTGGTGTTGGCCCAGTTGGACTTGGACCCGCTGACGGTGCCCTTCATCAGCACTTGGGATCCGCCGTTCCGGGCGCCGGGAATAGTGTTTACGGTTGGGAAGGCGATGCACTGGGTGCTGCCGGAGACATAGGCATTGCCCAGCGTATCCACTCCGATCGCCGATCCGCGTTCCGGCAGGATGTTGCTGCCCAAGCCCCCGATGTAAGTGCCGTAAACGACATTGCCGTTGGGGTCCAGCTTGAGGGCGAAGCCGTCGGTCAATCCGCCGCCGTATGTGCCCTGGGCCGCCGCCGCCAGTTGCGGAAAGCTCGTATCGTTGGTCATGCCGGTGACAAACGCGTCCTCAAATTCGTCCACGGCGATACCAAAGCCGATGGTCTGCATGTTGGCCCCGGAGTGTCCCAGAAGAAGCGGACCGTACCCCACAGTTGTCCCCCCGGCGTTGATCTTGAGAACGTATCCCTGGGCCGGCGAGGGCGCTACGGCGCTGGCGGTGGAACCGGTCACGAAGACCGCCCCGAGGCTGTCTAAGGCGATGCCATATCCGATGCCGGCGGACAGGTACGTCGAGAACAGGAATTCGCTACCGTCGGCGCTGACCTCGGTTAAGAATCCCGAGGAGGCCGGGTCGCTCGAGAGGGGACTCACCAGCGGGAAAGGAATCGCGCCGGGCGCCACCGACGCCAACGCGGTCCCGGTCACATAGGCGTTGCCGGAGCGATCGACCGCGATGGCCCGGCCCCAGAAGTTGCCGCTTCCGCCCAGGAACGTGGAATAGATCAACTGCGTGCCCGTAGAGTTCAACTTGGTGATGAAGGTGTTGTTTCCGCCATTCAGAATCGTTTGGGCCGCGCCCGTGGTGATGGGGAAGTTGGGAGAGCTCGCATAGCCCGTGACATAGGCGTTTCCCTGCGGGTCCACGGCGATTCCGCCGCCGACATCCGTCAGACCGCCGCCGAAGACTACGGAGTAGAACAGGCCAGTTCCGGTGGAATTCATTTTGACGACGAATACACCTGCCCCGCCGCCGGGTTCCGGACCCGTGCTGGTGAGCACGGTCGGGTTGCCGGTAAAGCTACTGGCGGTCGAGCCGTTATATCCGGTGATGTAGGTGTTTTGGGATGCGTCTACCGCCACCGCCGGATACGTGGAGGTATTGGCGCCAGACGAAATGCCGAACACCTCCTCGCCGGGTGAACCCAAATAACTGCCGAAGGTCAAGGCGGGGTCGATCACCAGCGGCGCGCGCGTATCGTAGCCGGCGATTTCAAAGGCCACCGACTTGTCCGGCTGAATGACATACCGCCCTGCGAGTGTCTGCCGTCCGCCGGCGCTCTCCTGGTAAACGATGGGCTTGTGCTGGCGGATCTCGCCATCTGGCGTGCCGAGGACGAGACTTCCTTCGGGATCGATCAGCATGCCGTCCACGCCGTCGAACCGCAGCCGGATGCAGCGCGGGTCGGCGCCCGGGGCGACCACAAAATCGTATTCGAGCTGCCCGTGCTTCCCGTAGAAGGCCAGATCTACGCCCGGGTAAACGCTCTGATACTGCACACGGGCATAATTGGGCGCACCCCGCACCCATTTGCGCGGATCGTTTCCAACAAAATAGCTGCTGACGCCCATCTGCCGGTCCACGCCGCCGATTGCCGGCGCAGAACCGGCGCCGGGAAAACTCATAACGACTGTCGATGGCGTGGATGTCTTTCGATTGGATTGAAGATTCAGGATGACCTTAGCCGGGGTCAGCAGAATCGAGTAACCATTGCCGCGGGAAAGGAACTTTACCTGGGCATCCGCCTGCCCCTGGTTCTCTTCGAAGCTCAAAGGCAGCTTGGAGTAGTTGACCAGCGCCTGCGCCTTCAACTTATCGGCGGGCGCGCCCCTGTCCGGATTCGCAGCGATCGCCGATGTACCGGGAGAAAAGAGTATCAACACAGATAAACCTGTGCCGTATCGTAGGTTCATATTTTGTCCCAAAGATTGCAGTATATCGCCTGCCGGCGATTTGCGGCTCGAAAAACCAGTACTTGGCGCGGCCCGTGGGTAGATCGCGGAGCGTTGCGGAATTCACCTGTGGAGTTCACTCGCGGCCCAGGATCGTGTGGAAGAATTCCACTGACTCCCGTGCGCAGGTTTCCCACTGAAAACGATGCGCGCGCGCCTTGCCGGCCCGCGCACGTCCGGCGCGTTCCTCTGGCGAAGTGAGCAGCCGGTACAGCGTGTCACGCGTCTCTGTCAAGCTGCGCGGATCGATCAGCGCAGCCGCGCCGCCGGCCACTTCCGGCAGCGATGAGACTTGTGACGTGATGACGGGCACGCCGGCGGCCATCGCCTGGGCCACCGGGAAGCCGAAGCCCTCATAAAACGAGGGATAAACAAACACCGTCGCGCCGGCGGTAATGCCGGGCAGATCTGCCTCGGGGACGTAACCGAGGTAACGTACGCCGTTCGCCGGATCGCGCAACCGGGCCAGCGTCGCCGCCGATTGCCAGCCTTCCGGGCCGGCCAGCACCAGCGCGAATTCTTCACGAAGGGAAACCGGCAGGGCCAGCCAGGCATCCAGCAGGCCGTTCAGATTCTTGCGCGGCTCGACCGTGCCCACGTACAGTGCGTAGGGCTGCTCGAGTCCATACTTCCCGCGCGCGGCGGCGATCCGCGGCGCATCGATTTCAAAATAGGATGCCGCCACGCCGGGGTAGATCACCCGGATCTTCTCCCCGTCGAGGCCCAGCATCTTCACCGCATCCGCGCGTGTGGATTCCGAGACCGCCATCAGGCCCGCGGCGCTTTTCCAAACGTGCTCGGCAAAGCGTTTTTCGGCCGCCACGTTGGGCGCCTGGTGGAACGCGGGAAACAGCCAGCAGGTCATGTCGTGCAAGGTAGCGGTCAGGCGCGGACGCCGCGGCGGATACAGCAGCTTGGTGGCATGGAAAATGTCGGCGTTATTCATGAATTCGGCCATCCGGTTGGGCCGCAAATTGAGCGCGAACAATAATGCCTGCCGGGCGAGAGTACCGGGCGCGTCGGCGATGGAGCCTTGGTGATCGAGCGGCTCCAAACGGTCGAGAAATGGGAACAGGGATACCCGCTCATCGTCCAACTGCCGGCGCAAACTCACGATCCAGTGATAGAGATAGTTCTTGACGCCGGCGCTGCGGACCAGCAGCGGGATGGCGTCGATGGCAATTCGCATGGGGCCGCCGAACCGGTGAAGCAGTCATTTTCGCACGACGCTTTACAGCCGATAGACTGGTAAGGTGGCATGGAGTCTGTTCCTGGCCGGCGCCGGATTCGCGTTCTACATCGTCGCCGGATACCCGCTGCTGCTGGCTGTGCTGGCCCGCTGGCGGCCCAGGCCGATCCGCAAGCAGTTCTCCGCCAGGAGCGTTACCGTGCTGCTGGCGGTCTACAACGGCGAAGCGTGGATCCGGGCCAAGCTGGAATCCATCCTGCAGCTGGATTATCCGCGGGAGCATATGCGGATCCTGGTCGTTTCGGACGGTTCCACGGATGAAACCGACGCCATAGCCGGTCAATTCCAGTCGCAAGGCGTCGAGCTGCTGCGCGTTCCGCATGCGGGCAAAGCCGCGGCCCTGAACGCGGGCATCGCGCGGGCCAAAGGCGAAATTCTGTTCTTTACCGACGTGCGGCAGCGTTTGGAGCCGGATGCTTTGCGCCAGTTGGTTGCCTGTCTGGGCGACCCGCGCGTCGGCGGCGTATCCGGTCAGATCCAGTTGATGAAGGGTACTGGCGGCCGCGAAGCCGATGTCGGTCTTTATTGGCGCTTTGAAAAGTGGCTGCGGGACCAATTGACCGCGGTTGGCTCGGTCCCGGTCGCGACCGGATGCATCTATGCGTTACGCCGCGAGTTGGCGCGGCCGCTGCCCGCCGCGGCCCTGATTGACGATGCCTATCTGCCGCTGGCTGCCATCTTTCAGGGCTATCGCTTCGTGTTCGAACGGCGCGCCATCGCCTACGATTACCCCACGCAGTTGGAGATCGAGTTTCAACGCAAGGTGCGGACACTCGCCGGCCTATTCCAGGTGGTAGGCAGTTATCCGCGCTTGCTGAACGTGTTTACGCCGGTTGGCTTTCATTTCTTCTCCTATAAGCTGGGGCGCTTGCTGCTGCCATACGCGCTGTTGCTGGTGGCCGTGAGCAGCTTCTGGCTGCCGCGCGGATGGGCGGACGCGGCGGTCGGCGGGCAGATTCTGCTGTACGGCCTCGCCGCCGTGGACCATTGGATACCGGGCGGCCTGGCCTTGAAGCGCCTATCCTCGGTATGCCGGACATTTGTGATGCTGCTCGCAGCCGCGTTCTGGGCGGCGTCGGTCCTGTTCCTGCCCGCGGGCAAACTATGGAAACAGACGCACGTCGATTCCGGAGCCAAGAGTAAAGCGGCGCTGGAAGGGGATTGAGCGGGAATTGCCAGGCTACCTGGGCGGCTCCTGCCTGACGAAATTGAGCGCCGCGGAATTCATGCAATAGCGCAGGCCGGTGGGCGCCGGTCCGTCCGGAAAGACGTGGCCCAGATGCGCGTCGCACTTGCTGCACAGCACTTCCGTGCGCATCATCCCATAGCCGGTGTCGGTCTCCTCGGTGACATTTTCCGCGGCGATGGGAGCCCAGAAGCTGGGCCAGCCGGTGCCGGAATCGAATTTCGTGTCGGAGCTGAACAGCGCATTACCGCAGCATACACAGCGATAGAGCCCGCGATCGTGGAGCTGGTGGTACTTGCCCGTGAAAGCCATTTCCGTGCCCTTCTTGCGGGTCACGGCGAATTGTTCGGGCGTGAGCTGGCGCTGCCATTCTTCGTCGCTTTTGATCACCTTGGCGGTTTCCACAATTCCTATTCTCTTTCCGGAATCGGAAAAGTCAACCACGCGGACCGGAACCGGGCGGCGGACCCGCGCCGCGGGTCCGGGGTGCGGGGCGGTGTGGTCGCCGCATCCGCTGCCGGCCATCAGGGCGAGCCAGGCGCACAGAAAAGAGCGCCGATGCGCTGGTACCCCGTACGGTACACGCAGTTCTGTCACCTGCCGCCTGGCTGCGATTAGAATCGAATCAAGCGAACAGTTCGTCACTGTTTTCTTAAGTTTTGAGCCAGATAGCAAGGGGACGGGCAGGGCCCAAAAAGCCCTGCCCCTTGCTGTTTTTGGAAGCTGGAATTACTCCGGGCCGCCCGAGCCGTTGAGTGATGCGTGATACAGGTCCTGCAGCCGCCAGCCACGGTAAGCCTTGGCCGGTCCGATCGCCTGGAATTGATATTCGAACGTGCCGACCGGCGACACCTCAGTGCTTTGGACCTCGTACGAGTTCTTGCCCGCGGTGATATCGCCGGCATAGAAGTTGTAATTCCCGTTGGTCATCACCTGGGCGCTTCCCAAGGCAGGCGAATAGGCGCCCAGATCGGCGCTGAGGGCCAAGGTCGCCGTCATCCCGACCTGGTCAATGGTGTAAACCTGGCCGCGGCTGTTTCCCCCGTACTTGCTATGCCGGATGGCCGCGTTATCGAAGACCACCAAGGTGTCCTCGGAGTCGTTGATGAAGCCCGGGTTGTGCTGGCCGGAGAACCATGGGTACGGATCGCCGCCGCCACCGATAAGAGTGAAGTCGCCATTCAGGCCGAGGCGCCACAGAAAGTCGCCGGTCCCGGTGCCGTTGTTATAGTCGATTTTCGCAATCCAGTTCTGATCCCGTACAGAGGCCAGTATGTCGCCATCCGGCGTCAGATACTGAATGCTATTGATGTGCAGCCAGTCGTTGGCGGGCGACGATAACAGCACGGGCGGGCAGCCGCCGGCGGTCTGGCCCGTGTTGGGGTTTGTGGTACAAGTGTTGTTGCCCTTGCGGTTGATACTGATACAGCCGCTCCCCGCGCAGTCATGATCGAATGCGTTCCAGTAATAAACCACCTGGAAGTTACTGTCGAGGACGATAATTACGTCCCCGATGATATCGATCGGCGCGCTGGAACCCTGGGTGCCGGCGGGAAAGATCCGCTGTATATCGCCCACCACCATGGTCTGGCCGTTCGAGAGGCGGATGGCGTCATGATTGAACCGGCCGAGAGGATCCGACAGCCCCATTGCCTGCAGTTGCTCGTAAAGACGATCGCAATTCGTCTCGTGAACGATGTTGCCCACCAGGTCAAACTCGCGCAGTAATTGCTGCCGCGTGATGCCGGGGCCCCAAACGCCGGTGCCCGTGCCGGTACCGTTAGGAATCGTCAGGAGGGTCCCACCCGGAATCGGTCGCGTCATCTGCAATGCGGTGGTGTAGTACCAGAGGATATTTCCAGACAGGTCGGTGGCAAAAGGAGAATCCGGTGTCGTCGTGTAGCCGTTCAAAACAATGTCACTGGATGTATCCGCGCCCACGGCGGGAGTCACCGGCACGCTGCGGGTGGGAAACTTCATGGAAGTGGGGATGCTGCCGGTCGTAAATGAGATCGAGGGTCCGGGCGTCACCGTGCCGCCGGTCGTAACCTGGCTGTGCATGGTGTAAGTCTGCTGCGCCTGCATGCCTCCGATGTAGAAGTTCTGGGAGCCGGCATGGCACGGCCGGGAATCTGTGACAGTCTGGTTCGGCGATCCCTGCAGTTGAAAGACAACGGCCATGGTGCTGCCCACCGGACAGGTCGGCGCGCTGAACAAAGCGACCAGAGGGTTAGCCGTGGCGACCGCCACGGGCTGGGAGCCGCTTATCACCGGCTGCGCAACGAACTTCATGACGTGCTGGGCGGTGGTGCCGGCCAGGTAATCGCGCGCCGTAACCCGGATCTGGTAAGCGCCCTCCGTGAAGTTAGGCGCCCATGTCAGTGTGCTGGTGGTGGAAAAATCCCGCACGACGGAGTAGTTCGCGAAGCCTGGATTCAGGACTTCCCACTTATAACTCAGCGGCCCCGGATCGGTGTCCGTCGCGGATACCGTCAACCTGACACTGGTCCCCACCTTTTGGGGAGAAGCCGGCGCGGACACGAGCGTAACGTTCGTGATGGTGGCGTGCAGCAGCGTAGAAAAGCAGCCTGCTCCCAGAAAGAGCATCATTACCCAGGACCGCGAAGAAAGGGCGCGCGACGCGTATTTCAATGGGTTGCGCATGGGGATTAGCGAGACCTCCGAGGCATTGAGTATAGCATGGCCCCGGGCGGCGGCATTTCGGCGGCGGTTTTCTATAGTTCCAGTACTAATAGCTAACGTGCGAAGTGCTTGAAATTAAGGGGTCCAACGAGGCCAAGCGAGGTCCAAAGCCGGTCCTGGAAGGCGCGATCGGCTGAAACTGCCTACCCTTGACAGTACCCAGGGCCGCCCCTATAGTGGGAGGATTGTAATCGCCGTCCGCTGGTGCTTCCACGGAGAAATCTCATGTCCTGTTTCGTTCATGCCGTACTGCGATCTGTTTTGCGCGCGGGCTGTCCGGCTGTCGCGTTGTCGTTACTCTGGCTGCCTCTCGAAGCGCATCAACCCCATGACCCGATGAGCGTGGTGGCGGTTTCGCCGAACTATGCCAACGATCAGACCATCTTCGTGGCGACCAGTGCCATTACGCAACCCCTGCCGGTGGGCGAGTATATCCCGCTCATATCGACGAATGGCGGCCTCAGCTTCGCGGTCCTTCCAGGCCTTCCCAATCAGCCCATGTTGTCGATCGCGATTTCGTCGGGGTTTGCCACCGACGGCACGGTTTTCATGGGCGGCGTCGGCGGCCTGTGGAAGAGCACTAACGGCGGCGCGTCCTGGTCCGCGGTGGGCGGCGCCGGGCTGGCGTCCGGCGTGCAGTCGATTGCGCTCTCCCCGCACTTCTCGCAGGATGGCGTGGCATTTGCCGTTACAACCCAGGCGATCTTTCGTTCTCAGGATCATGGAAGCACGTGGAAATCGTTGGCGGTGCCCTCCGGCCTCACGTCCAATATCAGCGTAATCTCCGTTTCGCCGACTTTTTCGAGCGATCGCACGGTTCTGCTGGGCAGCACCTCGGATGGGATCTTTTTATCGACAACGTCAGGCGGCGCCTGGACGCAGGCGACCGCCGGCCTGACCCTGTCCAAGGTGACCGGTGTGGCGTTTTCTCCGGCGTTTGGCGCCGATCAGACGGTTTTTGCCAGCACGCAGGGAAGCGGAGTCTATATATCCACCAACAAGGGCGTGAATTGGGCGCCGGCCAATTCCGGCATTACCGATCTGGCGGCCAATTCGATCGTCATTTCGCCGAGGTTCGCCACCGACAATACCCTCTGGATCTGCACCGCGGCCGCGGGTGTTTTTGAATCCACGAATCGTGGAACAGCCTGGACTCTCACCGGCACGGTGCCGCGCCCGCTATCGCCGCAGACCAATGAACATTACGTCACATTGGCCGCCGGCAGCACCTCGGTGGGCGTAGCGTTGTTTGTGGGAATGTTCGAGGGCCTGTGGAGTTCGACGAACTACGGCGCCACCTGGTCTTATTGCGACACCGTGCCGACCCGCCTGGTACGCGATCTCACTATTTCTCCCAACTATGCGGGCGATCAGACGGTCTTCGCGTCCACTTACGGCGGTGGAACGCTCTGGTCGTTTGCCGGGGGCGCGGCGTGTCCCACCGGTCCTGACGGCGCCAAGGGATGTTGGACGTTCGAGAACACCGCATCGGGCAACGGCTTCCCCGATTCGTATACGGACGCCAATGCCATGGCGCCGGATTGGGCCACCAGTCATACGGCATGGATCGGAACCACGCAAGCCCTCTATCGGATCGAGGGCAGCTTAGTATGGCAAGGTATGCAGGATTGCGGCAAAGCCACGTTCCCCAGGTCGCTGGGGGTTTCGCCCGCGTATGCATCGGACGGCACTATCTTCATCGGAACGCATACCGGCTCCGCATACCCGCCCACCGTTACCTGTATCAATGGCAGTTCGCCCAATCGAGGCCTGTTCAAGTCCACCAACGGCGGCCTGAACTGGTACAGCACCGGATTGCAGAACATCGCCGTGGACTCCATCGCGGTATCCCCGAACTATGCGTCGGATCAGACCGTTTTTGCCGGCAGCTCCATCAACGGGCTCTACAAATCGACGGATGGCGGCGCCCATTTTTCAGCCATCAAGGTCGTATCCGGCGATAACGGAGTGCTCCCGGTGGTTTTCTCTCCGGCCTATGCCACGGACCAAACCGTGTTTACCGGAACGTCCCATTCCGGCATCTATAAATCCACCAACGGCGGCAGCAACTGGACACTTTTACCCGGCACGACCCTGCTGACGCCCTTCTCGATCGCCGTCTCGCCCAATTACGAGAGCGACCAGACGGTGTTCATCGGGACGCTGCAAAAGGGATTGTTGAAGTCCACCGATGGCGGAGGTTCATTTGCGCAAATCACGTCTCTGCCCACCAGCTACACCTCGGCTGTAGTCGTCTCGCCGGCTTACGCCACCGATGGAACGGTATTCGCAGCTACCTATTTCGGCATTTACAAATCCACGGACGGCGGAGCGACATGGACGTATACGGCCGAGCCGGCCCGCCAGGAGGAGCAGCGTCAGTTCGGATCCGGCGCATTCTACTCCATCATTTACACCGGAGCCTGGCACATCGTCGCGGATGCGGGCGCCAGCAGTTCGCAGATCATTAGCACGCCGCAAGCCGGCGCCACAGCCAGCCTCACCTTCTGGGGATCCGGCGCGGAGTGGGTCGGCCGAACCTCGTCCACGGGCGGCAGCGCGCAGGTGCTGCTGGACGGAGCAATGGTGGCCACGGTCAATCTGCAATCCGCCACCACCCAGGAACAACAGGCGCTGTGGGTGTCGCGTGGCTGGAGTTGCGGCCCGCACACCGTGACCATCAAGGCCAACCCGGCGTCCGGGCAGAACGTCAACCTGGATGCGCTGGACGTCTGGCAGGATACTTGTTCCTGGGCAGCGCCTGCTGTGCCAGACCGCTGAAAGGGAGCCGCAAAAGGTTCTCCCAGCCCTGGCGCCCCGGCGCTAAGCGTATTGACAAGTACGGTCTAAGCAAGTCATACTGACCCTACCAGTCTTAGCCTTATCCTTTTGGATCGCCACCACTTCACCGCCACCTCACAGGTGTGCGCGAGGCGCCGCACGCATGCCAACTCTTTGGTTGGAGCGCTTCAGAAAGTTAGCCATGAATGACGTCCAAATCATATATTTTCATAACCTTAGCAGCATTGATCCGGGGTTGTGCGCCGGCCAGCGCCAATGTTCCGCCTCCCCCGAAATCCCCCGCCGTGCCGGCCGGCTATTGCAGCACGATCTATTCCGAGCTGCAAAATTACCTCAAAACCTTCAATGCCTCCATCGGGACTCCGTCGCAGTACCCCATGCTGCGGGTCGCGCAACTGCAACAAGCCGATGCCAATACCGGACCGGCGGTGATCAACAGCCTCAGCGGCTCGCTCACGCAAGCCCAGGAACTGCAGGCCATGGGCTTTCGGGGCGTCAAGCTGGGCATCGGCTTCCCCATGCTTTACGAGCCTTTTTGGGGCAGCCAAGCAGCCATGCAGCCCTACCTCGACTTCTACGAGCAGTTGGTCAGCGGTCTCCACGCCATGGGTCTGAAAGTGGTAGTGGAGAACACCATCCTGCAGGGGGATAATCCACAAACGGGTTGGACGAATCTGGGGCCGTTTTTCCAATCCCTCAATTGGCTCGAATATATCGCTGCGCGGGCCACGATGGCGGCCACCATCGCCCAGTACCTGAAGCCGGATTACCTGGTGCTGGCCGAAGAGCCCGACACGGAGGCCGCTAATAGCGGCCAAACCAATTTGAGCAATCCGGTGGACGCTGCTGCCATGATCACCAGCGAAATCACCTCCGTCCGGTTGGTCAATCTCACTCTGCCGCTGGGCGCCGGCTTCGGCACATGGCTCGGGCAGTACCCGCCGGTCGGCCTCTTAGACTACCTCGCCGCGTATGTGGTCCTCCCTCTGGACTACATCGACTACCACGTCTATCCCATCAACACCGAAAATAACGTCAGTCTTCTGAATAATGCGCTGGTCATTGCCCAGCAAGCCGGGTTGGCGGGCAAGCCCGTCGCGGTAAGCGAGGCGTGGTTGTGGAAAATGGAGAACGCCGAGTATGCCGTGAACAGTCCGAATCTCTTCTCGGCGCGGAATCCGTTCAGCTTCTGGGCTCCCCTGGACTCCTATTTCGACCAGACGATGCAGAATCTCGCGAACTATACGCAGGCCAACTATACTCCCCTGTTGTACCTCACGGTGCAGGGCGTGGACGGTTTTTTCGCGTATCAGACCTACGGTGGCACGTCAGCCAATGGCGGCGCCGCCAACTGCACCTGTACCACCGATAGCTGTTCGCAGAGCATCATCCTCAACAACGCCAACCTGGATGCCATCAACGCCGACAAGCTTGCCGAGTTCACCACCACAGCTTTCAATTACAACAAGATGCTGGTGAACCCTCCGGACACGTTGGCGCCCTCCGCCCCGGCGGCTTTGACCGGGACGGCAGGCTACACCAGCGCGACGATCTCCTGGACCGGTTCCGGAGACAATGTCGCGGTGGCCGGTTACAACGTCTACCGCTGCAGCCCCGTGCCACCCAGTAAGACGTGCACCGGCGTCTGGATCGCCAACGCGACAACCACTTCGTATTACGACGCCAGCCTGAGCCAGAATACGCAATACATCTACCAGGTCCAGGCCTTCGACATGGCCAACAACGTCTCGGCGAAATCGAACGCCTTAACCCTGACTACATATCGCAACAGCCCGCCGGCCAGTCCGACCGGCGTGACCGCCACGCCATTGTCGTCGCGCGAGATTCAGGTTACCTGGAAAGCTCCCGCCGGCGGCGGCATCAGCCAATACCAGGTTTACGCCGGCACTTCGACCTCGCACCTTACCTTGGCCGTGACCACGCCCGGGAGCGTCACACAATGGAAAGACCAGCCCTTGCAACCGTCGACGACGTATTACTTCGGGGTGGTCGCCATTGCGCAAGGCTTGAGTTCACCCATGTCCGCGATCGCTTCCGCCACCACGCCGCCCTAGGCCGAAATTCGGGGAGCGCATGGGCCGCATGGGACTTTGAATTAACCACAATATGTATTGACAACAACCTTTTGGACAGTTCATACTAGCGGAACGTCTGCCTCATTGGGACGATGGGACCGGTTGGTGTGCCTGGGCGCCACAATGCCGCCGAATCCGGTTCGAGAGCCACATCAGGAAGAGCCATTTCGATGAAATCCAAGCCGAGAATTCTCTGCCTTCTGGCAGCCCTGTCGTTTGTCTGCCTGCCCTCTCACGCCGATGTTCCAACACCGCCTACGCCACCGGCGGTGCCGGCGGGGTATTGCACGACCATCGCCACGGAGGTCCAGGGTTACATGGATGCGTTCAACGCGTCCATTGGAACTCCACCCCAGATTCCTGTCTTACACACAGGGCAACTGCAGCAGGCGGACTCCAACGCCGGTCCGTCGGTGGACAACGCGTTGCCGAGTTCGCTGGCCCAGGCGCAGGAATTGCAGGCCATGGGAATGCAAGCGGTCAAAATCACCATCGGTTTCCCGCTGCTCTACGAGCCTTTTTGGGGCAGCCAGTCGGCCATGCAGCCATATCTGAACTTCTATCAGACCCTGGTCAGCGATTTGCACGCCATGGGTTTGAAGGTAATCATCCAGAATACGATTCTGCTCGCCAATCAGCCAGAAGCCGGCTGGACTAACGTCACTTCGTTCTATGCCGGGCTGACCTGGCCCGAGTATATGGCTGCGCGCGCGACCATGGCCCAGACCATCGCCCAGCAGGTTAATCCCGATTTTCTGATATTGGGCGAAGAGCCGGATACCGAAGCGCTGACCACCGGGCAGAGCAGCTTGAGTGACCCTGTGCAAGCCGCCCTCATGATCGCCGGTGAAATCACCGCCGTGCGGCTGGTCAATCTCACCATCAAATTAGGCGCCGGTTTTGGGACCTGGCTGGGCGCGTATCCACCTGCCGGCTTACTGGAGTACGTTCTCGACTATATCGCCCTGCCCCTGGATTATATCGATTACCACGTCTATCCGATCCTCACCTGGCAGGGGGCCAGCTACCTGAACAACGCTCTGCTCATCGCCCAACAGGCGCAGTTGGCAGGGAAGCCGGTCGCGGTCAGTGAATCCTGGGCATGGAAAACGGAAGATGCCGAGTACAATGTACAACCTTCTTCGTTCTACAGGGGACGGAATCCGTTCAGTTTCTGGGCGCCGATTGACTCGAACTTCGGTCAAACCATGCAGAATCTCGTGAACTATACCCAGGCGAACTACACGCCGGTACTCTATCTGTCGACCGAAGGAACGGACTATTTATTCGCTTACCAGACCTACGGCGGCACGGTCGCTAACGGCGGCGCGGCGAACTGTACCTGCACTACCGATAGCTGTACGGAAAGCATCGTCTTGTCGAATGGGAATAACGACGCCAGTGTCGCCGATCAGGCTCCTCAAATCACGGCGACCGGGTTAAGCTACCACAGCCGCCAGGTGAATCCGCCCGACACGAACGCGCCGTCCACCCCCGGTAAGCCGGGCGGGACAGCGGGCTATAACTCGGTCAGTATGGCGTGGACGGCATCAACGGATGACGTCGGGGTAGCGGGCTACAACATCCTGCGCTGCGCGCCCGTTCCTCCCAGTACGACGTGCACGGGCGTTTGGATTGGGAATACGGCTCTGACCCAATACGTGGATACCGGCCTGACCGACAACACCACTTATCAATACCAGGTTCAGGCCTTCGACATGGTCAATAACGAGTCGGGCCTATCGGCTGCGTTCAGCGTCACAACGGCTCCGAGCACTCCGCCGAATAGCCCTTCCGGCGTGATGGCCACGGCTCAATCGCCCTCGGAAATCATCGTGAAGTGGACCGCCCCGGCCACCGGCACGGTGAGCCAATACCAGATCTGGTCGGGTCCATCCGCGTCCAGCCTGCAACAGGTTGCGACAGCCCCGGGCAGCAAGACGCAGTACACGCACCAGCCGCTGAACCCCTCCACTACCTACTGCTACGGCATAGTGGCCGTAGAGAATAAACTGTCGTCTCCAATTTCCAACATTGCTTGCTCCACCACCTTGCCGCTGCCCAATTCGCCCAGCAATGTAGTGGCGACACCCAGTTCCGCGACCAAGATCACCATAACCTGGCAGGAAACCATTCCGCCCGGCGGGCTCTCGATCTCCAGTTACCAGGTTTATCGGGGCACGACCAACGGGGATTTTACGAAGATCGCCAACACGACCGCCAAATCGTATAGCAACACCGGGCTGACCCCCGGTACGACGTATTACTACGAGATCGTGGCGGCCGACACGTCGCACAACAATTCCGTGCCGTCTGTTCCGGTATCGGCTACCACGTATGCCGCGCCTCCGGCGCCGGACAACGTCCAGATGACAGCCAGCGCGGCCACCAAGTTCAAAGTGGCCTGGACATGGTCCGCGGCGTCGGGCGGTCTGGCGGCCGGACACTTTACAATTTATTGCGGCACGTCGCCTACCGGCGAAACGAAGTACGGCCAGGCGGCAGGGGGCGCCGGCCCGAACTTCAGCTTTAGCTACACCCAGGCCACCGCCGCGACGAAATACTTCTGCTATGTCGTAGCCACGGATACGGCCAACGACAATTCGGTGAATTCCGCTACGGCAAATGTCACCACGCCGCCGATACCCAATGCGCCAACCAACGTAATGGCCACCGCCAACAGCTCTACCAAGGTGACCGTCACATGGTCCGAATCGAACCCGCCCCCTGGCCTGTCGATATCCAGCTACAAGATCTACCGCAGTACCACGCTGCCGGTGACCACCGCCGGTTATCTTGGCCAGCGCACGACCAAGAGCTACACGGATAGCACCGTGGTGGGCGGGACGACCTATTACTATGCGATTTCGGCCATCGATTCGGGCCAGGACGCGTCGGCGCTATCGGCTCCAGCTACGGTGACGACTCCGTAAGGGCGGTGCGGGGTTTCGCCGGTATGCGGCGGTACCCCCGGCAGAGTGGAACGGATGCTGTCCGGGTTCGACTTTCTATGGGGAGCCGCAACCCGGAAGCACCGTTCTGGAGGATCGCGTGCCTATTCGTGATGGTTTTCACGATGACACACCGTGCACCGGCACAGACGTGTGACAGCGATTGCCAGACGTTCATCAACACTACCACCGCCGCCATCAACACGTTCGAAAGTTCCCTGGGTCCAGCCACGCATCCGATCGTCCTGAGCAGCAACCTGTTGTACGCCAACGGCGGGCTGATCGACAACATGCCGGTCAGCACGCTGCTGCAATATGTGGAAGGGCTGAAGGCTGCGGGAGCGCAACGTGTGGACCTGAACCCGGGGGTGACGTCGATCAACGACCCCATCGCCGCCGCGGCATACGACGCCATCGTCGCGCACATCCGGGAACTCGGATTGCAATTAGCGATAGATCCGACGCTCACCAGTAAGGATTTCCCGGGCGGAGCCAGTTTCTCCGCGTTTCAAAGCACCGCCATGAGCACCTACCCGGCCATGGCTGCCCGCTGGCACCCGGATAATTTCGTCATCGTGCATGAGCCGACTACCCAGAATGCGCGGCTGGGCGTCACCGCCAGCACTGCCGACTGGGGCGGCTTCATCCAGGCCGTGGCGCCGCTGATCCGGGCCGCCTCCCCGCATATCCGGCTGGGCGCGGGTGGATTCTACAGTTCCGCCGAAAACACGTACTTCGAATACAACGTCACCCTGCCGCAACTGGACTTCATGACGATGGATGTCTATCAGGATCAGTATTTCGCGCAACTGGACACGTGGGTGAGCCTGGCGCATGCCAATGGCAAAGGCATCTACGTGGAAGAGACATGGGCTCCCAAGGATTTGCCGGCCGTTCTTCCGCCCGGCTGGCAATCCAACCCGGAGGGACTCGACGCATACACTCTCGTGGGCGACTGTGACGCGGCCTTCGCGACCCTCGACGCCACGTGGCTGCAGGCCATGGCTGCGTATGCTTCCGCAAACCAGATGGAGGCTTTAACGCCGTTCACCACGGCAGACTATTTTTACCTCGGCGCGGCCGGAGCGGACAATCCGTTCAACACCACCTATATCAACAACGCGCTAACGGCTATCGAAAACGGCCAACTCTCGTCCACCGGCCTGGCATATCTGAAGATCAGCCAGACATTGGGGGTGAAACAGGTGGTCAGCCTTTCGAGCGCCAGCTATGCTACGCTCCCCAGCGTTTTTACCCCCGACTGCGGCACGCCGGCCAGCCCCTGCAACGCCCAGACGGTGGTCGCGCCCGACAACCTGGTGAGCGCCTTCGGAGCCGATCTGGCGACCGTCACCCTACTCGACGGCACGTTCCCGACCACGCTGGGCGGCACCACGGCCACCCTGGTGGACAGCTCGAACACCACCTTCGAGCTGCCGATGTTCTATGTGGCCCAGACGCAGGTGAATTACTATGTCCCGGCAAAAGTCCAGACCGGTCCCGCAACCTTGACTATCACGAGCGGCGACGGAACCATGACTTCCGGCACGGTATTAGTCGCATCGGTGATGCCGGGTCTCTACACCGCCAGCGCCAATGGCCAGGGCGCCGCGGCGGCGGAGGCGATCATCGTGCATGCCGATGGATCCCAATCCACCCAAGCCACCTTCACGTGTTCCAGTGCGGCGGATTGTTCGCCCGCGCCCATCAGTCTGGCATCCACCGATGCGCTGTATATTGAGCTGTTCGGCACCGGCATCCGGCACGTTTCGGCGCTCTCCGCGGCTACCGCCACGGTAAACGGACAGAGCGTGGCGGTGCAGTATGCCGGCCCGTCCGGTTACACCGGAGAGGATCAGGTGAACATACAGATTCCGGCGAGCCTGTTCAATAGCGGCACGGTGAATCTGGTCCTCACCGTGGACGGCCAGGCCGCCAACACGGTGCAGCTCGACCTGAAGTAGTCAACGGCGGGTGTACATCCAGGTTCCCGAGCCGGGCGGTACGCCCATGATCGTTAACGTGTCGCCCTTGGCGATCAGTGCCGTAAGCTGCGCGCGCGTGAACGGACCGAGTCCCGGGGTGTCGGTCTGATAATTGTTGGTGGCCGGCAGATAAAGCAGTCCGTGAATTTGGCCCCGTACGGTGCCATTGGCGATCAAGTCGATGTTGCCGGCTGCGGCTTGAGTTGCGAGCGTGCTCCAGTCGCTCTGCGCCGGACCAGTGGCCACGCCGGCGGAGGTCAGCGTGCGCGAATAGCCCACCGCGGGCGCCGTGCCGGTGTCGAAGCATAACAGGTACGCCTCGATATTCGCTTTGTCCGTGGGGTTATTGGCGATTACCGGAAATTGTGAGCCGCTCAGGAAATCGAATAGTCCTTGGATGACGCCCGCGTGATCGAACGCAAAGCCGTTGACGCTCGCCGCGCCTTTGTTGAAATTGGCGTTCGTCTTCTGATACATGTTCCGCAACTGCGAGTGTTTCAGAGGCTGGGAGCCCACCTTGGAGTTGGCGAGATCGATCAATCCGTCGGTGCCGGGCCCCGGATTCGCGGTGTGGCAAGCGTTGCAGGTCTGCCCTTGCAGGTTGACCGGCAGGGTCAGGAAGGCCGACTGCCCCGCATTCGGATCGCCTGGCGCGGAATAATCCGGAAGAGGCACGGTGGCCGGAAGGGAGCGGTCCAGGTTCTGGTTGGGATTGGGCATGTAAGCGATCGTGTTGATGAAATTCGTGAACGCCGTCATGTCGGCATCGGAAAGCTGCGAGCCGCCCATCAGGTTCGAGAAGGTGCTGTTGAAGGCTGCGAAGTTGGGCTGGTCGCCGCGCCAGTGATACGGCTCTACGTTCACCAGCCCGCGCAGCGTCTGCGTCGTCATGGGGCCTTTCATGGGATGGAACGAGATGGTTGTGCCGCCCTGATCCAGGCTCGTCATGTCGCCGTCGGGATTGCCCAGGTTCCAGGCCAGCAGGTCCATCTCGGCGTCGATGTGACAGGAGGCGCAGGCTCCCGTGCCGTTGCCGGAGAGCTTATGGTCGTAAAGAAACCCGCGCCCGTTGCGGATCACCACGGGAGTGGGATCGAAAGATCCCGTCGGAATCTCGGCGATCACGGTATCGGAGGAGAGATTGACGATTGAGATGGTATTGTAGATCCGGTTAAGAACGTAGAGCAGATTAGCAGCGGAATTCAGGGCCAAGCCGCGCGGGCCGCGTTTGCTGACCGGATTGACCGCGGCGCCGGTGGCTTCCGGGTCGATCTCGATAAACCGGCTGACCGTGCCGGTGAGGGTGTCTAATACGCCCACGCGATCGGTCCCAAACGCCGCGATGTAAAGATAGCGGCCCTGGGGTTCGCAGACCACCGCGGTCGGCATCGCCAGAGCCGTGGCCAGGGCTGCCGGATTGGGCAGAACCCCATAGTCAATTCCCGGGTTCAGGTCCCAGGCTTGAACCTGCCCGTTGGCCGGATTCACGAAGGTAATTCGGTGATTGACAAAGTGCCCATCCAGGTTGGTCTCGAACATTACCAGGTTGAGGGCGTCCATATTGGCGACATACAAGCTGCCCGTTTTGGGATTGACCGCCAGGCCCAGGTTGTCCGTTCCGAGGTGTGGAAAGTAGTTCGTCACCGAGAGGCTGGCCACACTGATGGCCGCTACGTCGTTGTCCGGCATGGTGTAGCCGAGCACCTTGCCCCAACTGGGCGTGGTGATGGAAACGATGAGCGGAACCTGCGGCGGCGCCGGTAGGGCGGGGTTGGTGGGTGGCGGTGGCGGCGGCGCAATCGACAACGGAACATCGGTCGTCTGGTTGCCCGACAGCGCGAATGCCGTGTACACCGTCTGGCTGTCGGGACTCACCGCCAGCGCCCTCGGTTCCTCGCCATTCAAAGGGATCGATTTCACCAGGGCATGCGTCGACGCACTGTAAACATTGACCAGGTTGCTGCGTGCCACGCTCACGAAAGCCAGGCCGCCATTGGCGAACACCACGTCGGCCGGCTCGTCTTTGGCGTAAATCGTGTCCGTGACGATTCCCCGGGAAACCGAGACCACGCTCACACTATCGGACACCTGATTCACCACCCAGGCTTCGTCATTGCCGGGGACGTTCGGGTTCACGTTGACCGAAACCGGTTCGATTCCCACCGGAATCTCCGCGATCAGTTTCGGATTCGCAGGTTGGGTTAGATCGAAAACGGAGACTGAGGCATTCGGCGTATTCACGGCAAACAGGCGGGTTCCGTCGGCCGAGATTCGGACCGGATTCGTCTGGGCACCCTCGAAGTTAACGAAGTCGGTGGGCGGTACCTGTGCTAACGCAGAGTGGCCACAGGTCCCGAGAAAAATACCGAGCATATACCACGGCAGTGTTCGCATAAGGCTCCCTCAATGGGCCGGGTGACTCCCGGTCCACACTAATGGATATATGGCGCGGTCATTGGTAACTTATAACCCCAATCGGCGACCAATGTTTCACTCTGGACAGCATTATGAACCAAAAGCGTAAAGATGACGTCAAGAAATAGCCTGATTTCATTTACACGGCAAAAATATTGGCTTCTTTCAGGTTGACCGATGCATGTTTGTATCTTATGCTCGACCAGTAGTCATCTCGACGGAGGGTTCAACCGTGTGTGTAGGTCGAGCGCTTGCGTTGTGCTGTAAGAAGCCGGTAACGCGACTGACCCTGGCACTTATGGCCCTATCCTTTCCGGGTGCGGCACAGACGTTCAGTACCCTGTATAGTTTTGCCGGCGGATCGAATGCCGCATATCCTGACGCAGGTGTGATCGTCGATACAAATGGAAATCTGTTCGGCACAACCGCGGCGGGTGGTGCGGGGAGTTTCGGAGCCATTTATGAATTGAGTCCGGGGGCCGGAGGCGCCTGGGCCGAGAAGTTGTTGTACAGTTTTCTGGGCGGCAGCGATGGCGCGTTGCCCGATGCGTCTCTGGTTTTGGGCCCGGGCAATGTCCTTTATGGGACCACCTTCGCAGGCGGGACTACCGGCAACGGGACTGTCTTTCAACTGTCCCCGCCGGCCAACCCGGGCGATGCGTGGACGAAGACGGTACTCTACAGTTTCCAAGGTGGCAGCGATGGCAGCGGTCCGAAAACCGCGGTAACTCTCGGACCGTCGGGCACGTTATTCGGAACCACGTTCGCCGGCGGCGCCACCGGCGCGGGCACGGTATTTCAGTTGGCTCCTCCGGCGGGTGGTGCTGGCGATTGGAGCGAACGGATCATCTACAGCTTCCTGGGCGGTGCCGACGGCCAAGGCCCGGAGTCCGGCGTGATTCTGGAGCGAGGCCGTCTCTACGGTGCGACGTGTTGCGGCAGTGAAGGGGGAACCGTCTTCCAACTCCGCCCCGCGAAATCGGGGATGTGGACCAAGATTAGCGTATTTAGCTTCTCGGCACGTTCCACCGGAGATACACCCGCCGGCAACCTGGCTATCGATCGGAACGGAGTGTTGTACGGGGTGACGGTGCTCGGCGGAGCGTCGGGGTACGGCACCGTTTTCGGACTGGCGCCGCAAGGGACAGGTCAGCCGTACATCCTGACCACCATCCACGACTTCACGAACGGCGGCGACGGCGGCTCGCCGGACAGTGGCGTGGCGCACGCGGCCAATGGAACATTGTACGTGCCCGTGACCTCCGGATGTGAGTACGGAGCCGGCGGCGTCCTACAATTCACGCCCGACGGATCCGGAGGTTGGAACGAGTCTGTACTGTACAGCTTCACCGGCGCCGCCGATGGCAGCCAGCCGCAGGGCATCGTGCTCGATCATACGAATGCCATCTACGGTACGACCGGCTTCGACGGCTCGGCGGGTTACGGTACCGTATACGAGTTGCTGCTGCCTTAGCTAGAACATCAGCCGGGCGCCCAACTGGAACGCACGCGGGCCGCCCGTGCCGAAGATGTTGGAAGTCCGCTGCGCCGCTTCGCCGAAATTCGGCGCGTTCAAAACTTCGTTATAGAACGTCTTGTTGGCGATGTTGAATACGTTGAAACACTCGCCGAACGTGGACAGCAGAAGGCGTTCCCCGTGCAGCCGGAATATTTTGGTCACGCGCAAGTCTTGCGAATTGAAGCTGCGCGGGAACCCCCAGTTTGCGGGCAGCGTGATGGTGGGATAGATGTGTCCCAGCGGATCTTTGGTGCCGGCGTAAGTCTGGTTGTACTGGTTCACCAGGTTGAGCAGGTCGCCCTTGCCCTTGCCGATGCCGAACTCGTTGAATCCGCTACCGGGCAGAGGTGCTCCGGGGAAGATGGATTCGCCGGCCGCGCCGAACACCCCGTTCCCGTTGAAGTCCACTCCCGTCACGAACGGTTGGAACGGTGCGGCGCTCTGGAACGAGGTGATGCCCGACACCTGGAATCCCAGCGGCAAGGCCACCACCAGCGAGCCGGTCAGAGTCTGGTGCCCCATACTGGGACCCCAGCTCGCAAAATAGTTGCTGTTGTCGATCAGGCCGTTGTACCCGACCGCGTTCGCGTAGGCATAAGATAGCGTGCCGGTCGTGCGGTGCGAGAATCGCTTGGTCAGTTTCATCAGCAGGCCTTCGTAATGCGAGCGGGCGCCGCTGAGATCCGCCTCCAGGGGACCCGACGAGCACTCCGCCGCAATATCCACCGATTGACTCCCTACACACTTCGGGACAATAGCGCCCCCGGCGCTGTAGTAGTGATTCAAGTCGGCGTTTATGATCAACTGGTGCATGTACTGCCGGAAAACGAAATCCGCGCTGACCATCAGGTCGCTGCGCAGCTCGCGTTGAACCCCAATGCTGGCCTGCTCGGAATAAGGCAGCTTGAAGTTGGTGGGGAGCAAGCCGATGGAAGTCTTGAACAACTGGATATTGGTAGTTCCCGGGGGCGTGCTGCTGGTAGGCGTGAGTTCCTTTTCGGCGCCGGCGATGAGAATGGCCAGATCCTGTTCCACGCCGTAGCCCGTGAACGTGGTGGGCTGGCCGTTGAAGCTGGTCGGTACCATGGTTGGCGGATGACTCAGCAGGCCCGAGAGGAAGCCGAAGAAGGCGCTATCCGGCAGCGGAACGCGCCCCGTACCGAGCGGCGAGAGTTGTACCCGCTCGAGCAGGCGGTTGTAGATATCCCAGGTGTCGTAGTAGATCGCCGCGCCGGCCCGTATGACCGTCTTGTTGTCCTTCCCCACCGACCAGGCAAATCCCAGCATGGGACTGAAATTGTGCGGCTGGTGCCGCTCGTGTCCCAGGCCGTTCGCTCCGAAAATGGGCTCCAGGTAGGAGGGTTTCAAAAGGTCGAAATTCAAGGCATTGCTCTCAAAAGACCACGCCAATCCATAGTTCAAGCTGAAGCGCGGGGTGACCTTCCAGGTGTCCTCGCCATAGAAGTGGAACAGGTTGTCATGGTCCGCGTTACCCCGGTTGTACAAAGGAGGCTGTGTGGGATTCCCGACGCCGATGGTGAAGGCATACACCGGCAGTTTCAGGATATCGGATACCGTGTTGAAGCTGGATGGCAGACGGATCTGATAGCTGCCGTATCCCTCGGCCGCCAGTTGCTGATTGTACGCCTGCACCAGCTCGGGCGACCACAGTTCCATCGACGCCGGATCGGCGTAAGCGTAGGAGCCGGTTCCTTTCGCATATTCCCAATAGCCGCCGAACTTGATGGAGTGCGTGCCCTTTTGCATGCTGACGTTGTCGGCAACGATATGGCGCCGCAGCAGGCGGCTCTGCGGGGCAGTGGCCGATTGCCCCATGGCGAAATCGTTGACTCCCAGGATGGTGATCATGGGACCGTCCGCATTGACCGGGTTGTTGGATGGGCCATAACCCCATCCATTACACGGTGCCGGACACTGATCGAACGTCGGCGGGCTGTTGGTATTCGACCAGAACGTGTAGGAATAGCGGAACTCATTGGCCACGTTCGGGGTGACTACGCTGATCAGCGAGAAGACCCCGGAATCCGCCCAATTCGTGTTGACATTCCAGTCGGACGGCAAATCGCCGATGCCTGGAGGCGCAAAGGAATTGTTGCCGTCATGAGAATATCGCAAGAAGGCGTTGTTCTTGGTGTTGATGCGCCAATCCAACCGCTCCGTCAGCTCATTGGCGTGATACGGGCTCGGTGCATTCGTGCCAAACGACTGGAACAACGGATCGCTGGGGAAAGCGCTATACAGGGCCGTCTGGTCGATGTGCTCCAGGGCGGAAAAGAAGAACAATTTGTCTTTCTTGATAGGGCCACCGAACCAGTAGCCTTCCTGCTTGCGTGCGAAGTACGGGCTGGCCGGTTCACCCGGCTCGTGTGCCAGCAGCGGATAGGCCGACATATTGTGATCGCGGTAGAAGAAGAAGGTGCTGCCGTGAAAATCGTTGCCGCCCGAACGCGTCACCACGTTGATGGCGCCGCCCGCGCCGATGCCCGTGGACAGGTCGAAATTGGCTGACGAAAGCTGGAATTCCTGGACCACTTCCTGCGAAAAGTTCTGCTGCGTGCCGCCGTTGATCGCGTCCGTCACGCTGGCCCCGTCCACGGTGATGCGCACGGAGTTATTCGCCGAACTGGAGCCCAGAACGGAAACGTCGAACTGTTTGTTGTACTGCCCTACGTTGTTGGCTGAAACGCTGACGCCCGGCTCCAGCATGGATAGTTGCAGGAAGCTGCGGCCATTGACCGGCAGATCCTGGATCTTGTCGTGGGAAATGGTGCCGGAGATCTCGTGGCTGTCATAGTTGATCTGAGCGCTCTCGCCCTGCACGTTGACGACTTCCGTCTCGGCGCCTAATTGCAGCTCCAGATCGACAGTGGTGACGACGCCGGCCTGTACCGTGGCGGTGAGGTTCAGCGTACGGAAACCGGTGGCCGTCGCCTGCACCTCGTAAACGCCCGCGGGCAACGACGCCGCGCTGAAGATACCTTCCGCTGACGTGGTCATTTGCCGCGCCAGGCCGGTGTCTTTGTTCGTTACGGTTACGTTCACTCCGGGCATGACTGCGCCCGTAGAGTCGTGCGCGGTGCCGGTGAGCGATCCCACCGGCGCCTGCGCCCAGACGGCCGTCACCAGACAGGCCCAGACTAGCAGCGATAACGAAAGTCGCAGCCGATCGAACATCTACAATCCTCCTTCGCGGCGCGCCCAAAAACCAAAACGCACCGCTGTAACCTACTTAACGATGAATAGGAAAACTTCCGCAACGGTTTGAGTGAGACCCTGCGGCGCCCGTTCTGCCAGTGTACCATGGCCGTCGCTGCCCGGCCGTCTTTCGGGTACCAGCGTCTAGTACTGTTGGCGGTCTGTAAATGACTGCTTTCAAAGCCAGATCCGCTATCCAAGCTGGACAAATTCAAAACGGATAGGCTACCTTAGGAGGATGCCAGAGTCCATTAGCGACGACCTCGTCACATATATCAAGGCGCCGGCCTCAAAACTGACTCCCGAAGAGGCCCGCCAGATCGGCCAGACGCATCCGTTTGCGATTCTGGGCGGGTTGCACCGCAGCGGCACCACGTTACTGTTCCGCATGCTGCGCGAGCACCCCGAAATCAGCGGTTTTGCCAACAACCAGGACGCCAACGAGTGGCTCGGCGCCGAGGATGAGGGCCAGTATCTGCAAAGCGTGTATCCGCCGGCCATCTTCTGGGGCGGGCCCGGCAAATTCGCATTCTCCCCGGACGCCAACCTGACCGAAGATTCCGAATTTCTGACCGAAGAGAGTAAGACCAAGCTGGCTCTGGAATGGTTCCCGTTTTTCGATCTCTCGAAGCGCTTTTTGCTCGAGAAATCGCCGCCGAACATCCTCTGGACCCGCTTTCTGCAGGCCGTTTTCCCGAACTCCTGGTTCGTCATCATCGAGCGTCATCCCGTAGCAGTCTCGCTGGCGACGGAAAAGTGGAGTCCCACCGGGCTGGCATCGCTGGTAGAACACTGGCTGGTCGCCCATGAGACTTTCGAAAAGGACCGGCCGCACCTGAAACGCGTCATGACTGTTAAATATGAGACGCTGATCTCGCAGCCGCTGCCCAGTCTGGCCGCTATTTACAAGTTTTTGGGATTAGAGCCTCACCCGACCACCACTTTCGAAGCTACCTCCACGCACAACGACAAGTACTTCGCCCAATGGCGCAAGTTGGCGCAGGAACCGGGCTCGAAAGCCGTCATTCAGGAGTGCATCGACAAGTTCGAAACGCGTACGCGCGCGTTCGGCTATAGCCTGCAGGATCTGGATCTGCTTTAAGCACGCGACAGGTGGCGGGCTACCCGCCCGCCACTACGCGTAGAACCCGCCCCTACAAACTCGGCACGTTGTACAGACTGGTCATCTGCCAGCCGCGATAGGAGTAATCCACCGACTCCACGTTCATCACCTGGGTGCCGTTGGGAAACGTCGTCGGCTGGATCTCGATGGCCTGCGTGTCCGCGTTCGATATCCCCGTCTGGAAGAAATAGTTCCCGTTGGTCAGATACTGAGCGCTGCCCAATGCCGTTGCTTCCATTCCCAATTGCTGCGACAGTACCGGTCCTACGATCCCCTGCGTGCAGGAGGAAGTACAATCGCCGACCGGCTCCTGAGAAACGATCAATGCCATGCCGCGGCTTTGGCAGTCGCTCGGCAGGCAGCCGCCCAGCGGCCCCGACGAAAAGCGGGTATTGCCGTTGTCGAAAATGGTGAGCAGCGGTCCGGTATAGTTGTTGATGGTCTTGGGTATGCCGCTGCTGGCATAGGTGGCGTCGTGTTGATGCGAGAACCAGGGCCACTGGTCATTGTAAATGTTGTCGAACATGAAATTGCTTTGCGGCAGTCCGTCCGGAGGCCCCATGGCCCAGACGATGCAATTCGGCGCCGTCGCCGCGCAGCTTCCCGCGCCATTGTTGTAGCGAATCCGGATGATCTGATCCTGGTTCCGCATGGAAACCAGGAAATCGCCGTAGTCCGGATTGTCGCTCGAAGCCACGTAGTCAACCGTATTGGAATGGGTCCAGTCGTTGCATTTGGTAGACAGGAAAAGGTTCGTGGGACAATCCGACGAGCCTGCCGAGCAGGTTTCGCCTAAGGGAGCCGCGCGGTTGATGTCCAACTCGTTGAACGCGTCGTAGTACCAGGTTACATTCCAGTTCTGGTCCAGGACGATCACCATTTCGCCCAGAACATCGACCGGCGCGCTGCCGGGCGCGCCCTGCGTCCCGGCCGGAAAGAGCTTTTCCACATGCGCCATGAAGGCCGTATACCCGTTCGGCAACCGGATGGCTTCATGGTGAAAATCATTCAGGCAGGCGTCCCCGACTTTAGGAGACTTGAACTGCCCGCAGGGTGCCGCGTCGGTGGCGCCCAGGGCCACCAGTTGATTGGAGACGATCCCGGTATTCGTCTGATGGACCAGGTTGCCGCCCAGATCGATCTCCTGCAAAATCTGTTGTACTACATTCGAGGAATCCCATGACCTCCCGTTCTGGATGGTCAGCATGGTGGTGCCGTTGGTGCCCGTAACCGGGCGCGTCAGGAGCGTGCCCGAGCCGTTCCCGTAATACCAGATGATGTTTCCGCTCAAATCCGTAGCGACCGGCACGATGATCTTCGTGAAAGCCCACAGCAGCGTGTCGTTGGAATCGCTCGGCGACGGCGGCACTACCTGGGTGAAGGTGGGAAAATAGCCCCCCGCAACTTTGGATGGCAAGGCCTGCGTGGTGAAACTGAGGGTCGTGCCATTGACTTTCTTTCCGCCGGTGATGGTCTGCGAGTACATGGAGTAAGTGCTGGTAGGCGCCATCCCGGCGATATAGAAGTTCATGCTTTTGCCGCTGCACGCCAGGGAGTTTGTGTAGGTGGTGGCGTTAGGCTTGCCGGCGGGATAGAATCCCACCCTCATGGTGCTTCCCGTGGCGCAGGCCGGCGCGCTGAATATCGCGACCAGCGGATTGGCGGTGGCGTGTACCGCGGCTGTGCCGGCCGCCACGCGCGTGACCAACTGGTACCCCAACTTTCTGGTGGCCGACTCCCCGGTGACCCAGTCCTTCGCGATGATCTGGACGACGTAAGAACCTTCCCCGCCGATATAAGCCCAAACGAACGGTTGGGCGGACCAGACTCCCCCGGAACTTGTGCCGACGTTGTAGTCGCTGGTGGTGACCAGCGTGCCCGTGGTGGTGGCCACGCTGAATCGAAAAGTCAGACTGTTCGGATTCGTGTCCGTGGCAGTCACCTTCCAGATGATGGGCGTGCCCAAAGGCTGGGGAGAAGCGGCAGAAGGCGTCACGGACTGGATCGTCACCGTGGCGTACATCGGGGATATCGCGGCCACCGCCAACAGGCCCGTGGCATAAATAAAGTTTGTCCGTTTCAAACGAATTACCTCTTTCAAGGGAGCCCTTTTTCTAATGCGTGCCCTCCGATTATCCGAGCGTTGCGGATCGAAAGTAAACTTCGTTGCGTACCGGTACCGTATCCGCCGGCCGGAGTCAAGAGGAGACCGAAAGTCAGACGAAACCCAACCCAGTATATGTATCGCATCGAACGAGTGTCAAACGTTCCGGCATCGGCCAGTACTAGAAGATCGCCCGGTTATCTCTCGACAATTGTCCATCCCGGATCCACTGCGCAGCCGGGGAAAATGACCCGTTCGTACCAGCTTCTGTGGCGCGTCTGGTACTGTCTGGTGTTGGATTGACATGCTCTTATGCGCCAACCTATAGTGAGAGAATCAATCCGGCCGTGCAGCGCAATCGACAGGCTGAAGGCTATCCGTGACGGCTTTTATGGAGATTGGAAAAAAAGCTCCCATAACCTTTGTTTTCTGCTGCTTAGCATCATTTTTCGGCGTGTCTGCTCCGCTCTGGGGAGGCATTTCCGGCATTACCTTGGCGCCCTCGGCCCCATTTCCGCAGCCTATCGGCACTACTATTACCTGGACCGCGGCGGCCACCGATTCGGCAGTCGGCCCGGTTACATTTCAGTTTAATATTCAAGCCCCGAACGCCAGCAGCTTCGTCCTGGTCAAGGATTTCAATGTGGGTACGCTGAACGGCGGCGCCTGGACCTCACAGCCGTTCGTGTGGATGCCCGTTACCATCGAAGGCACTTACAAGATTCAAGTCGTCGTCAAGGATTTCGTCTCTGGTGCATCAGCCTCGAAAACCGTGACGTATCGGGTGAATGGCATTGTGAGCGGGGGCAACCCGGCGGTGGCTGCGACGCCGAATTCTCTGGTGTTTCTGTTCAGCATACCGGCCTGCGCCGGCGGGAGCACGACGCGGGCTGTGTTTCAACCGGTCTCCGGCTCTGCGCCGGCGACACAGACCAACTGGGTTGGCTGTCATTCACCCGGCTCGGTCACCTTTGAGTTGGCCGGTATGTACCCGAGCACGACGTACAGTGTGTACGCTCAGGTCCGGACCAGCGGCGGCGTGATAACCAATGGGCCCACGTTGAACTTCGTGACCGGCGCTTTGCCGGCTTCGATCAAGTTCCCGAAGTTCACACTCAAAGTGCCGGCGAGCGGTACGCCGACCGATACCAGCGAACCGATCCTCCTGCATAATCTGCTGGAGCCGGGAGGCGGCGTGAATTCGAATTATCCGGACACGGCCACCGATCTGACGGGCAACATCATCTGGTATTACAACGCGAACGACCTGACCAGTGACGACGTCATGGTGCGGCCGTTGCCGGGTGGGGGCTTCATCACCATGCAGAATGACGTGGCCTGGGATCCCACGATCACCAGCGGGCAGCTTCTGCGCCAGATCGACCTGGCGGGTAACGTCATCCGCGAAACCAACATGGGTATCATCCAGCAGCAACTCACCGCCATGGGCGCGGTGAATGGCGGCTCTTGCCGCGCGATACCGACGCCTCCGCCGGTGGGAGCCGGTTGTACGGGCGCTTTTCATCACGACGCCATTCAAACCCTGCCGAATGGCTATACCGCTGTCTTGCTGGATGCGGAAAAAATCTTCCCCGCCGGAACCCAGGGCGACACCAGCGGCCTGCCGGTGGACGTCATCGGCGACTTCATCGTGGTGCTGGACACCAACTGGCAGGTGGTCTGGTATTGGGATTCCTTTGCCCCTAACCTGGGTGGGAACGGCTACAACCGGCTTCCGGTCAGCCGGACCGCCGTGTTAGGCGAAACCTGCGGCGCCGCCACTTCTGGCTGCCCCCCAATGTTTCTGCTGAGCCCCGGCAATATCGCCCCCCTGGCGCACGATTGGCTGCACGGCAATTCGCTCTACTATTGGCCCCATAGCGGCGGCTCCGCCAACGAGGGCGGCGACCTCATCTTCTCGATCCGCCACCAGGACTGGGTGGTCGAGATCGACTATCGGGACGGGAAGGGTAACAGCTCGATTGTCTGGCGCATGGGTCCCGGCAGCACCGACTTTACATTCGTCAACACCTATAACGACCCCTGGCCCTGGTACTCCCACCAGCACGATGTGGGGATCGAGAACGGCGGCAAGGGCCCCGTGACGATTTTCGATAACGGCAATACCCGCGTGTCTTCGCCCACGCAGAGCACGGGCGGGGTGCCGGGACTGGGCAGTGCTTGTGGTCCCAACGACTGCAACAGCCGCGGGATGGCATTGGCATTCAGCGAAAGCGCCCACACGGTGCAGGTCGCCACAACCGGGGTCAGCGTCGATTTAGGCGCCTACTCGACGGCTATGGGCAGCGCCCAAATACTGACGAATGGGAATTTCTTCTTCGAAAACCCGGTCATATTCATCCGGCTGAATACCACCAACGGCGACAGCATGGAAGTCGGGCCGACTCCTCCCGCCCCCCAAGTCGGACCGGCTAACATACTGCTCAACCTGGTCGGCCCGGAACACTATCGCGGCTGGCAGATGTTGAATTTGTACTCGCCGCCAACCACGTAGGCGCGGGGAAGCCGGCTGGACCATTATCCCGGCCTGCCCGGCGCTCATTCACCGGGCCGCGGCGTCCGGCGCCGTCAACGGAAGCGTGGCAAAAATTCCAGCGGCATCCGGGTAGAGCTTCCATCCCGCCGCGTGATGCAGCCGGGTACTGGCGGCGTTATCCGCCGCGACGCGGGCGTCGATCCGCGCCAGCCCGCGTTCGCGCAGGTGGACGGCCAGATGCCGGTAAAGCCCGACGCCCATGCCCTGCCCGCGAAACCGCGGCGCCACACCGATGAATTGCACCTTGGCGATGCGGTCGTTTGAGTCCCTCCAACTTCCGGGTGCCGGGCCGGTTTCGAACGGTCCGCCCGCAAGCGCAGGCGCCGATCCTGCCGGGCCGGGCCGCGTCAGCCGGTGAACCAGGATGCGCAACGCCAGCGCTGGCCGGCGCCAGGCGAATCCCCGCCAGTAGGCGGCCGCATTGACGATGGCGGTCACACAACCGGCGATCTCATTCCCGGCCGTGCATACCACGCAGACAGCCCGCCCGCGGCGTAAAGCATCCTGTGCCACGGCACGATACAGGCGTGGGCTCTCGATCCCCGCCATCGCCACGTGCAACTCGCTGTGTAGCGCCACGACACCGTCCAGGTCGGCAGGCGCTATCAAGTGATACCGAATTTCCGCAGGCATTGCATACCGGTGGGCGAGACCCCTTCATGATATCCTGCCACTGGGTGTTGAACTGCCGTTGCATCGATCCGGAAACGGCCGACCAGTGCATGCTGGACGGCTTCGCGGATCGGACCATCTTCCAAACCCGTGCGTGGCTGCACTTTGTCGCGGAGACGCAAAGCGCGCAGCCGGTACTCGTGCAATTGTCCGACGGCCCCCAGGTCGCCGGCTATTTCACCGGCCTGACCGTCCAGCGTTTCGGCCTGAAAATTCTCGGCAGTTCCTTTCCGGGCTGGACCACCCCGTACATGGGTTTCAATCTGGTGCCGGGGGTGACGCGACTGGCTGCCTTGGAGGCGATCGAGGATTTCTCTTTTGGCGTGCTCAAATGCGCCCACATGGAGATCTCCGATCCCGGTTTCACGGTTGAAGACGGAGCCAGCCTGGGATTCGTTTGCGGCGCATACGAGTCCTATGTCACGGATCTGCGCCAATCCGAGGAGGCCATCTTTCAGTCCATGGACAGCGCCTGCCGGCGCTGCATCCGCAAGTCCGAGAAGAGCGGCGTGGTGCTCGAAGAAGCCCACGACCTGGAATTCGCCGACGAGTTTTATGCCCAGTTGGTGGAGGTCTTCGACAGGCAAAGCAAGGCTCCCACTTACGATCGCGAGCGCGTGCGCGCGTTGATCCGGCATGTGGACCCCACCGGACGGCTGCTGCTGGTGCGGGCCCGCGATCCGCGGGGCAAGTGTATCGCCACCGGCATCTTTCCGGGCTTTAACAAAGTGGCGCAGTTTTGGGGCAACGCCAGTTTCCGGTCGGGCCAGATCCTGCGGCCCAACGAGGCCATCCATTGGTATGCCATGCGTTACTGGAAGCAGCGCGGCATCGAATTCTATGACTGGGGCGGCGGCGGGCGCTACAAGGAGAAGTATGGGTGCGCGCCCTATTCCGTGCCGTGGCTCTCCAAGTCGCGATCGCCGGCGATCCGCCTGCTGCGCGACGGCGCCCGCCAGGTGTTCGAAACCAAGCAGCGCATCCTGGGACGTGTCCGCGCCGCGCGGCGCCGTCCGCCGGAACTGGTCTCTCACACGGAAAACAGCGGATGATTGACGCGGAGCTTCCGGATCCGGCTACCACGCCATGACGCTGCCGGAATTCGTTTACACCGTCCTGCTAAAACCCCGGCCGCTGCGGGCTGTGGCCGATGCCGTTCTGCGCGCCCTCACGCCGGCGGTGATCGAAAGCCACGGCGCGCGCATCCATCTGAATCCGCGAGATCCGGTAGTCTCCGGCGCGCTCGCTTTGCGAGTTTATGAAAAGGCTGAGACGCGCTTCTTCCTGCGGACCCTGCGCCCGGGCATGATATTCCTGGATATCGGCGCAAATATTGGCTATTACAGCGCGCTGGCCCTGGCCCGCGTCGGGCGGGAAGGTCGTGTGATCGCCGTGGAGCCGGACCCGGAGGCCTTCGGCTATCTGCGGCGCACCGCGGCGGCGAACGGCGAGGGCCGCGCCATCCTGGTGAACAAGGGACTGGCGGATGCGCCCGCAGCGCTCCGCTTATACCGCAATCTCTCCAATCGCGGCGACAATCGCTTCTACGCGAACGATCTGGCCGGCGATTCGATCGAGGTGGAAGTGACGCGGGCCGACGACCTGCTGGCCGGTCTGGGCGTCGCCAAAGTGGACCTGATCAAAATGGATGTGCAGGGCTTCGAAGGCCGGGTGATTTCCGGCCTGGAGCGGACGTTGCAGGCTTCGGATGCGCTCGTCATACTCAGCGAATTCTGGCCGTGGGGCCTACGCCAGGCGGGCAGCGATCCCCTGGAAGTGCTGGCCCGCCTGCAGCGCCTCGGCTTCGCGCTGCATGAACTGAACCACGATGGATCGGCCTCGCCCCTCGGCGATCACACTGCCTTCACCGCCCGCTTCCCGGGCCGCAAATACGCTAATATCGTGGCCCAACGAAAGGAGCACCTGGCGTAGGGCAGGACCACACCAGGTCTTGTCCCCCGAATCAACGCCCGGCCAGCCGGCGCCGGAAAACATCCGCCAGGTATTCCGTGTTGGGCCGCAGATTGAATTTCTCCAACACCTTGGTGCGGGCCCTCTCGCCCAGCGTCCGCCGCAATTCCGGATCGTCCATCAACCTGCCGATGGCACCCGCTAACGCATCCGCATCCCCGGGCGGGACGAGCAGGCCATCCGCTTCGGGCGTGATGATCTCGGGCACGCCGTTCACCGATGAGGCCACGCACGGAATCTCCATGGCCATGGCCTCCATCAATACCACGGGCAGGCCCTCGGCGAAGCTGGCCAGCACCAGGATGTCGGACTCGCGATAGAGTTCCCGCAATTCGTCCTGGTTGAGGTTACCTTCGAATACGACATGCTCCTGGAGCCCGCGATTCTGTACTTCCTGCGTCAGTGCCGGCCGGTCGGGACCTTCGCCGGCCAGCCTCAACCGGAATTGGCGGCCGCGCTTCGCCAGCCGGTCTACGGTGGCAATCAGGACCTGCGGGCCTTTCACCGGCGCCAGGCGGCCCACCGAAACAATCCGGAACGGGGCAGGGTTCGGCCGAAACGGGCGGGGCGCAAATTCATCGGTATCCACACCCAGCGGCGTCAGTTCCAGCTTGGGCCTATCCGCGGGATCGCTCGCGGCCATCAACTGTTCCAGGCCGTGCCGGCTGATCGCGCAGCAAAACCGGGACGCCGCCACTTTCTGCCGCAGCCGGAACCGCTCTGCGCCGGCAAACTCCGCCGGGCCATGAAACGTAATTGACAGGTTGACCGGAAAGATCCCGGCCAGCAACAGGCCCACGGTGGAGACATAATGCGTGTGTACGTGCGAGAGCCGGCGGCGCCGCATCCAATCGCCCACGGCTACCGCCTCGCCGAAATAGAACAGGCCGCGCGCCGCGCTGATCCGCAGAGCCCGGACCATTCCGCGGAAATAAGCGATCGGGTGCGAAACCAGGGTATACAGGTGGGCCCGCGCCAGCCCGATCGCGCCGGTGCTTTTGACGTAATAAGTCGCCTGGATCTCGGCTCTCTCGGATGCCGTCATCTCCCCGGGATTGCGATCCGGCCGCCGAATGGAAGCCACTTGCACCTCGAATCCGAACTCCCGCAGCAATCGCACCTCGCGCAGCATGAAGGCATGGTTGACGGCCGGATACTGACTCAGCAGATACGCCAGGCGAACCGGACTGGAGGAGGATTCCACTTTTCGAATCTAACAGTCTACTCAACCGGCAAGGGACCAGTCCGGCGGTACAGCGCGAACTCGTAAATGCAGGGCACCAGGACGTGATTTTTGACCCATGCCGGATAGCGCCACTCGCGAACCGGCGCGCCGGTCAACCGCGGATATTTCCCGATCGGGTTCCAGGGTTGGCCGGTATTGCCGGAACCCAACAGGAAGTACCGCACGCCGGAATCCAAGGGGTGAAACAGGTTCGCGGCATGGCGGCTGGGCGGCATGATCGGGTCCTGCGGAAGCAGCATGAGCTTGTACGCGTCGTAAACCTGGCGGTTCGGATAGTTATACGATTGCATCCGGGAAATCAGTAACGAACTGCCGGGCGGCAGCACCGACGGCAGTTCCGCCGCGAGTTGACGCTTCCGGTCGAATACCTGCGCATACGTCACCGGCACATAGGAAAAAGCACACTGGAGCATCAGCAACGCCGCCAGCGCCGCCGCCCATCCCAGCGTACGCCGGGGCGAGGCAAACAGCCGCTGGGCCAGAAATCCCGCGCCATGTGTTATCAGCACGATCATCGGCAGAAAGAGCGGTACGCTGAAGCGCGGATAAAAGACCCGTGTCGGAGCCACGGCGATCACGTAATAGGTGATCGCCGGGATCGCCAGGAGCCAGAATTGCCGTCCCTGTCCGCTCCGGAACAGAAACCAGGCGCCGGCCGCGGCCAGGACGATCGCAGGGATCGGGAAGACCTTCACCAGCCAGTCGAGTGTGACCAGAAATATCCGCCATTCGCCCGCCACCGTCCGCGGGATCTCGGTGGGAGCTTTGCCGGCCAGAACGTACTGCAGGTGATAATACCAGCGCAGCGGATGCGGCAGTATGGCGACCACGGTATAGAAGACCAGCATCCAGAAGGTAAACCGGACGGCGTGGCGAAAACGATCGGAAAAGCGCGGCGCCGCGAGTGAGCCGATCGTCAAAATCGCGACGCCGGCGCCCAGCACCAGCCCGCTGGCCTGGTCCTTCGATCCCACCGCACACGCCGCGGCGATCGCCGCGGGAAAGAGGGAGACGTGGAACACCGCGCCGTCAAAGAAGTACCTCCACAGAAAAAACAGGCTGATAGCCCACCAGAAGTTATACGGTATATCCAGGTTACCTACGCGACAGTAATAGACGAACACACCGCTGAGCGCCGCCATCAGTATCCCGGTCCAGGCCCACGATTGATGCGGGACGCAGAATCGCCAGGCGATATATAGGATCGCCAGTCCCATGAGAGCGGATACCAGGTTACTCAGTATAATTAGAGTCGAGAAGAACAACGATACATCGTGCATGCCGTAGGGCCATGTGGAACTAAGATGCGAGATACCCCCGGTGGCCCAATACCCGCCCATAGCCAGTGCATAGGCTGGCAAGAGTAACAACTGATGAAAGGCAGGATAAATCGTGTCAACCTGCGCGTTACCGTATTCGGCGAAGAAATATAATGGACCCAGCGGCACGGGTGCGTCAACCTGGGGAGTGACTGCGCTTGGCAGACCCCAAAACAGTCCTGGTAAGATCAGAACGAATGCGCCCGCAAGCAGCCAGCGGGGCGATGCAAATGACATGACGTTAGGGTAACATGAGGCATTAAACATGCCCCCGGAAAGTGCTGCGGCCCCGTTGGAGCTTTCGATAGTCGTCCCCACTTTCAACGAGCGCGAGAATATCCTGCCTCTGCTCGAACGGTTGCGGTCAGTGCTCGACGGCACGGCCTTCGAAGTGATCTTTGTCGACGACGATTCGCCGGACGGAACGGCCGGGTACGTACGCGAAATCGCGCAGCGGGAGCCCGGCGTCCGCGTGATCCAGCGGATCGGCCGGCGCGGCCTGGCGTCGGCCGGCTTGGAGGGCATACTGGCCACGAGCGCGCCGTATGTGGCCCTGATGGATGCGGACCTGCAGCACGACGAATCCCTGCTGCCGCGGATGCTGGAGAAGATCCGCGCCGGTGAGTTGGACCTGGTGATCGGCAGCCGGAATATGGCGGGCGGCGGCATGGGCGAGTTTACGCGGGAACGCGTGTGGCTGAGCCAATGGGGACGCCGTATCAGCAAGCTCGTCAGCCGGCATGAACTGAGCGATCCGATGAGCGGATACTTCATGCTCACACGGGAGTTTTTCGACGAGGTCATGCGCCGCACCGCCGGTGTGGGCTTCAAGATTCTGCTGGACCTGGTGGCGTCTTCGCCGCGCCCCGTGCGTTTCGCCGAATTGCCATATGTTTTTCGCACCCGCCAGCGCGGTGAGAGCAAACTGGATGTTAATGTCGTGTTGGAGTATCTGTACCTGGTGCTGGATAAGTCGGCCGGCGGCTGGGTCCCCATCCGTTTTGTATTGTTCTGCATGGTGGGCGCCGGCGGGGCCGGCGTATATCTGGCCGCGGTGTGGCTGCTCTACCGCGGGTTGCACCTGTCGTACTCTCTGGCCCTGCTGGCCGCCATCGCTGTGGCCATGGTCGGCAACTTCGCCCTCAATAACGTCTTCACGTACAGCGACCGGCGGCGCCGCGGCTGGGGCTTTGTGAGCGGCTTGCTGCTCTTTTGCGCGGCGTGCTCCGTGGGCGGACTGTGCAACTATGCGCTGGCTCAATTCCTGCGGTCCAGCGGGATGTGGTGGCCGGTGGCCAGCATTTGCGGGCTGGCCGTGGCTTCGGTGTGGAATTACGGAGCCACGGCCATCGTGACCTGGCGTCCGGCCCGGCGCAGGTCCGCCTGACGCTCCAGGACCTGGTAGAAGTTCTTGTCGTAGATCGACCGGTACTGCGCCAGCCGTTCGCGCAGCCTGGCGTACTCGGCCGGGTCCTTCAACCGCACCGTCTCAAAGCGCAGCCGGTAGATCTCCTCGACGAAGATGTAATCGGGCCAACGGCCGGTGCGCAAGCCGAGCAGGTGATCGTCCACAAAATCGTGCTGGAAGCCCATCACAAACCCCAGTTCGTGGCTGCCGGCCACCAGTTGGCCGGGCTTGGCATGCGCGCGGAGAAAATCCACCGCGGGCAGGTATTCGTTGTGATACGCGTCGCGGCGGACGCGGTCGAGCACGCCGCCGGTCTCAATGGCCAACAGGCCGGCGAGACATAATCCGATCAACGGCCGGATCCTGGGGTAGCCCTGCCAGCACCAGCGCGTGAACAGCACGGTGGCCGCAGTCAACGGGTAAACCAGATAGATCAGGTAATACGCCGCCTTGGTTCCGTCGAGGAATGTCAGAAACAGGAAGTCGATACAAATCAGCCCCAGCACGACCCTGGCGGCGGTCCTCCGGCGCAACGCCGGTACCGCGACGATCGCCGCGACGCTGACCGAGTAAGCGACAAACACGAACGCCTTGAGAAAGTGCGGGCCATAACTGCCCACCGAGTGCGCACGCAGCCCCATCATGGTGAGGTATCGCTTGACGATCTCATCCCGTAGTAAGACCCACGGCGCCGTCAGTGTGCGCGATCCGAGCTGATATCCATACTGAGACACGAAAGCGGTGGGGTCGCGGACGATGTACGAGCCCCAGCCTATCGCGCCGATGAGGTAAGGGACCGCGGCTGGCGCCAGTTGGGACCAGCGGAGGCGCCGGCGGTCGAGATACAGCATTAGCCAAAGCACTCCTAGAAACGACAATATGCCGCCGTTGGGATGCGTGAGCCCGCTGGCCACAACCAGCGCCTGACTCAGGAGAATCGCGCGCGTAAGGTGTTTGTCCCGCCAACGAAGATAGGCGGCGAACGCGGCGGCCTGAAAACATAGCGCCATCGCATCCGGTCGTCCGTACGCGGCGCCAGTTATATTGACATAGTCACATGCGAGGAACGCTAGAAACAGCAGCGTTCCGGGCCAGTCATCGGCTAAGCGGCGGTAGACCCAGGCCCCACAGAGCAACGCGAGTAACACGCATAATATCGACAGCGCGCGCATAGACTCCAGGCTGAAGCCGGCGATATGGTACCAAGCCGCTTGCACGACGGGATAGATCGGCATGATCCAATAAGTGTAGCGGTCGATGTCCTTTAGTCCCGGATCTACAAAGCAAGGCGTTCCCATGTAACCGCGAAAAGCTAGCGACCAGGCGGGCGCGCCGTGCCATCCTTCGTCGATCCAAGGCCGTAGAGTATATGCGGTGGCCCCGCTTAGTGCCACATAGACAAGCAGGATAAAGACGGCAAGCAGAGTAGGCTTTGCGGGCCGGGCCATGAGTAAAGAAGGACTATTGTCTCACGCGACGTGGTATTCTGCCCGTTGTGGTGAGCGTCGTTATCCCCGCGTACCGGGCCGTGCGGTCGATTGCGGCTACGCTCGACTCGGTGTTGGCGCAGACTTATCGCGACTACGAGATCATAGTAGTCAACGATGGTTCGCCGGATAGCGCGGAGCTGGAAAACGTTCTGGAACCGTATGCGTCGCGCCTCAGGTATATCCGGCAGGAGAACCAGGGGCCGGCCGGCGCGCGGAACACCGGCATTCTGGCGGCGCGCGGCGAATACGTGGCGCTGTTGGATGCCGACGATCTGTGGGAGCCGGACCATCTGGCGGCGCAGGTGCCTGTGCTGGCCGGCGATGCGTCCGTCGATCTGGTGTACGCGGACGCCCGGATTTTTGGGGATGCGCCCGAGCAGGGTCACACCGTGATGGAGTTGTCGCCGTCGGAAGGCGAAGTGACCTTCGAGAGCCTGGTGATGTGCCGATGCACGGTGAACATCTGCGTGTGCGTGGCGCGCCGCCAGGCGCTGCTGGATGCCGGTCTCTTCGATCCGGCGTTTCGCGGCACCGAAGACATCGATATGTGGTTGCGCCTGGTGAAGCGCGGCGGCCACATTATCTATCAGCGCCGCGTCTTGGGCCGTTATCGAAAGCAGGCAGGCAGCCTGTCGTCGGATTCGGTGCGGATGATCGAAGGGTTCCTGGCGGTTCTGGCCAAGGCCGCGCAGGATCCCAGCCTGACCTGGACCGAGCGAGACGCCATCGAATCCCAGTGCGCGCATCAGCGCGCCCGCCTGGCGCTGGAAAATGGCAAGCGCGCGTTCCTGGCCGGCGACAGAAACGCTGCCATCCGTGACCTGTCCCGCGCGAATGAGTACTTTGAGTCGATGCGGCTGACTCTGGTGCTGTTCCTGGTGCGCGTCGCACCGGGCCTGCTGCAGACCGCCTACCAGTGGCGCGAGCGCCGCGTTTACAAGCTGAAGACGGAGCCATGAAACCCGCAGCGCGCGCCGGCACCGCCGGGAACGGTGGATCTTTGACCGCTCACGTTTCCTGGCTGATGGTCGCCAAGACGGCGGGGTACATCTTCAACCTGGCGCTGCCGATTCTGGTAGTCCGCCGCTTGAACCTGGTGCAGTTTGGCATTTACAAACAGCTATTCCTGATGATCGCCACCTCGGTGGCGGTGCTGCAATTAGGCTTCGGCATGAGCGCCTATTTCTTCCTGCCGCGCGAACCGGACCGGCGGCCGGAAGTCATCTTCAACATCTGCGCGTTCAATACTCTGATCGGCGGCCTGGCCTGCGGCACCCTGATCCTGTTTCCGTCGCTGCTCGGCCTGACCTTCGATCAGCCCGCCCTGGCGCGTTACGGTCCACTGATGGGCCTGGTGATCCTGCTTTGGATGCTGGCTTCGCCCCTCGAGATCATCCCCATTGCCTCCGGTGAGATGAAACTGGCCAGCGCCATGATCGTCAGCGTGCAGCTCACGCGTACGGCGATGTATCTGGGGGCCGTAATCGTCTTTGGCACCGTGCGCGCGCTGATGTACGCCGCCGTGGTGCAGGGAGTGCTGCAGACGGGCGTGCTGGGATGGTACCTGCAATCCCGTTTCCGCGGCTTCTGGCGCCGGCTCGATACCGGCCTGCTGCGCCACCAGTTGTCGTATGCCCTGCCGCTTGGCTTGGCCGGCATACTCTATACGGTACAGACCGATCTGCACAATTACTTCGTGTCCAATCGCCTGGGCGCGGCGGCGTTCGGCCTATACGCCATCGGGACCCTGCAGTTGCCTTTGACCACCTTGCTGCAGGAGGCCACCAACGCCGTGCTGATTCCTCGCGTGAGCTACCTGCAACACCTCAACGACACGCGCGCGATCGTTTCGCTGATCGCTCGTGCCGCGCGGAAGCTGGCGGCCGTTTACTTTCCGATCTACGCCCTGTTGATCGGGGTCGCCCCGGAGCTGATTTCGTTTTTCTTCACACGGCGTTTCCTGGCCAGCGTGCCGGTCTTCCGGATCAATCTGACCCTGCTGCTGGTCAGTATCCTGCTGCAGGATCCTTTGTTCCGCGCTTATGAATCGCAGCGGTTTTTCCTGGTCCGTCTCAGGATTTTCACCTGCACACTGCTGGTCGCCGGGTTGTGGTTTGGGACGACGCGCTTCGGACCGGTCGGCGCTATCACCGTGGTCGTCGCCGTGAACGTGATCGAGCGGGCCATCACGGCGGTACGTTTCGGCCACATCCTGGGCGTCGGCTGGCAGGACATCGGATTATTGAAAGACGTAATGAAGCTGGGAATCGCCGCCGCGGCTGCCCTCCTGGTCACCGCCGCCGTGCGCGTGTCCCTGGCGGGCGCCCGGCCGCTGATCACCCTGCTCGTCTGCGGCGCGGTGTTCTCCCTGGTTTACCTGGCGTTCGTGATGTTCGAAGGAGTTCCCACCACGGAAGAAAAAGAGCTGGTCCTGGCTCAGGCTCGCTCCCTGCTGCGGCTGCCGCCGCGCTTGCCTAAGCCAGGTCCAGCACCGGAATCCCGCGACTCTGAATCCGTGCCGCCGCCGCCGCCGAGGGTCTCTGCGTGATCACCAGGTGCGAGGCCCAATCCAGCAGCTTCTCCAAATCGGGCTCCAGCAGATTCGCGATATGTGGAATAGCGGCCAGCACGAATCGCTGATTGCTGCCGTAAATCTCTTCCATCCGTATGTGCGGATCGTGCACGCGCAACTGCCGGCCTTTGCCGATCAGGTGCTCGAGCAGCGCCACCACGGGACTCTCGCGCAAATCGTCGGTGTTTTCCTTGAAAGCCAGGCCGAACACTCCCAGCCGTTCGGCGGACAAATCCATTACCCTTTGGATCGCGCGCCGCAGATGCTCATCGTTGCTGGGCAGGATGGTCTCGAGTAAGGGGACCTGCAAATCCAGGCGCCCGGCGCGGTACACCAGGGCCCGCAGATCTTTCGGCAGGCAGGATCCGCCGAATGCAAACCCGGGCCGCAGATAAGCCCGCGAAATGTTCAGTCGCGCGTCCCGGCATAAGGTGTCCATAACTTCGCCCGCGCATATACCGAGCGCGCTGCTGAGTGCGCCCATCTCGTTGGCGAACGTGATCTTCAGTGCGTGAAAAGTATTGCAGGCGTACTTGATCATTTCCGCCGTGCGCAGAGACACCAGGCAGGCATCCACGCCCAGCGGCTGGTAGAGCGCCGCCACCTTCTCCGCGGCCTCCCGGTCGCTGCCGCCGACTACCAGCAGCGAAGGCTCCAGGAAATCGCGGACCGCGTTGCCTTCGCGCAGGAACTCAGGATTCGAGACCACCGCGAAACGATCGGAGCCGCCCAGGCAGGCAGCCGCCAATTCTTCGCAGGTGCCCGGAAAGACCGTGCTGCGCACGGCCACGATCAGGCGGCGCGCCGGATCGGTCCAGGTGCTGGCGATCTGGCCGCAGACGCGCCGCAGTTGCTCCAGGCTCAGGTTGCCGTTGCGCTCCGAAGGAGTGCCCACGCAGATCAGCGCGATCGCCGCGTCAGCCAAGGCTTGTTCGAGTGAGCAGGTGGCCGACAGCCGTCCGGCGCGCAAACCTTCGTCGATTAACTCGCTGAGTCCGGGTTCGTAGAACGGCGCTTTGCCGGTCTCGATGCTGCGGACCTTGTGCTCGTCCCGGTCCACACCGGTTACGCGATGGCCCAGGCGTGCCAGGCAGGCGGCCGTAACCGCGCCCACGTACCCCAATCCCAACACCGCTACAGATGGCACGTCCTCAGTATGACATGCGCATATCCCGCGGCCGCTAGGGGACGGCGGCTATCTGCTGCGGGCTGGCGCTCACCACCGCGTTCGACTGATCGCGATAGCTCACCTGGTAATACAAGACCCGTTGCGAAATCGCCGGGATGGCGATGGTGCATCCGCCGGCACAAGGCATACCCGGTGGCTTCTCGCTGGCAAATTCGAACGGCGGGGAGCCGATCATCGCCGTATTCGCCAGGCACGGATCGTGGCGGCTGGTGCAGTTCCCGCCATATTCGGCGTATCCGAATTCCACTACCGCATTGTTCACGCTGACGCCGGCGGGCGGTTGCAGATTCAGCACCATCGGCACGAACGTCCCCCGCCCGATGGAGTCGGTCGCGGGATAAGGCGGTACCTTCGCCATCCACATCTCTTCCCGGCTGTAGTTCAGCCACTCCGCGCGGAACAGAAGCCAGGAATTGTCCGGCAGCAGGCGGTTGTTTTCGAATCCGCTCACCATGCGCAGCCGCGACGTCGCAGTCACCAGGGTGCGGGTGAAGGCGCCCGCGAAATCCGTGTGGTCCAGCGTAAATTGACGGACGGCATTTGCCGCGGCCCCGATATTGGACACGCAGATATCGTTCCCGGCCCCCAGCGGCGTACCGCCGTGAATCCCGCTGCCCGCGCACCGGTCCCAGACCACTCCCGGACAATTCACGAAAATCTGTCCGGCCGTGCTGTTGGAGACGCATTCGCCGTTTACCCGGGCGATGCAATAGTTGTACGAACTCGCCGCGTCGGCGGCAATCCGCGAATCCGGCCCGCTTACGTCTATCAGCGGATGCGATCCGCAGCTCGCGCCGGTGGCCATGAGTTTGCGATTGATGGGCGCCACGCCGCCGGAACCGAATATATCGTCCGGATCGGTTACCTGCCCCGGCGTGGCGACGTACAGTTGCTCGGTGACCGGAGCGAAGACCGGGTCGAAGGCTCCACCCTGGACCGGTGTGTTATCGAAAGCCCGGATCGACTCGTTGGCCGGCGCTTCGGCTCCCGCCGCGTTTGGGTGGCTGCCGGCATCGAAACCCCAGGGTACCCCGTATGCGCCCGCAAACGGCGGATTCGTGCTGGTATAGTTGACGCCCGCCGCCTGGTTGGGTGTCACGTTGGCAAAGGGCAGGTTCAGGATTCCCGGAACCGATCCCACGGCGGTCTGGTAATCGGTGGGCCAGCCGTAAATAGGCCGTCCCCACGCCGGCACGTTGGTTGCAACGGCTTCGCCGCCGTCGCGCCACTCGCCATGTCCGCTGGTGTTGTTAGTGTCCTGGATCATGCAATTGCCGTGCGGATCGGGCGCGCCCGCGCAGCCGGCCAGCGGATTCCAGTAGGCCGCCAGCGAGGTGTTCGCGGTGGTGCCGCCCGGCGGAATGCTCGATTGTACGCTCGACCACCATAAGGTGACCGGACCCTGGGGGATGGCCAGTTCGGCGCCGTAGCTGTTCCGCCGGAAGATCCATTGGCCGCCAGCATTCTTCTGCGCCAGCGTCATGAGTTCGTTGGCGCGGATCTGCCAGTTGCAGCCGCCCGCCGCACTGGCCGCCACACAGGCCGTGTCGCCAGGCTGGGCGGTCCGTAATTCGCCGGGCGCGCCCGTAAATTGAAATTGGCGGTAAGGCGGGGCGAGGTATGGCTCGTAACCAGTCACGCCACCGGCTGCAGCGCTGTTGATCTCGATCGTTATGCATTCGCCGCCGCCATCGATCCCCAGGCTGGAGCAGGGGGAACTGTGGGCCGGAACGCTCGCCATATTCGAAGTGTTGATGGCCGGAAAAGGATTCATCTGAAGTTGTACCCATCCGGTCTCGCCGGTTTCCGAAACCGCGTGCAGGCTGCGACCCGTGGCCGCCGTCTGGCCGGCCGCTACCGGACCGCTCGGCGTGTTGAACGTATTCACCGCGCCGACGATGCGCGGACCTCCCGGCTGCCCGGCGTGCGCCGGGTCCCCGTCGCCCGGAGCAAAAGCGAAGATCCATCCCGGGCTGTCACCGCCGATCGAGAGGCAATCGAAGTAAAACACACCTGCCGACATTGCCGCCGGCGCGCAATTCCAGCCGTTGGGCCCGCTCTTGAAATAGGCGGGCTTGAATGTGGGATCGAACCCGGCCATCTGATTGACCACGCTGGCAGTGGCGGTTGCCTGTGGTGTCAGGTTGGTAAAGGTCAGTCCGTTCGTGTAACTGATGGAATAGGCCGACGTGTTTTTGACCGCGGCGTTGCCGATTTGCGAGCCATTGCCGTACGGCGTGGCCGGCGGCGCGATGGAGGCGGGATTGAACACCCCGCGAATGACCAGCGGACCGCCGCCGGATGGGTCGAAGCCGATGTTGTAAAACGTGAAAACATCCTGATTCTGATCGATGACCGCGGATTCACCGGCCGGAATGTTCCCGATCGTGCCCCAGGGGTTGCCAACGCCGTTACTGGTCGCGACCATGTAGCCGTAGTAAGCCGTCGCGCCGCTCGCCGGATTGATCCAGTACAGGCCCCCGTACAGGCAGAAGAAGCCCTCCTTCACCAGCTTGTTGAAGCAGGCCGTACCCGTGCCGTTATCCGGATAAGTGGGTGAACTGCTCTCCACGGCGGCCATCTCGGCATAGCTCAGATAGGCGACCGAGCTGTCCGTTGGCGCCTGGTGCCGCCGTACCATCACCGCGAAGTTATCCGCACACCAGTAGAGATTCTTGCCGCCGGCCGGCGTTCCGGCGAGCAGCGCATGCGTCCCGTCCAGGAACGACGAGACCGCGAATTCCCGGGAGGTGGTGGAGGCCGGAGGTGTGATGCAGGCATCGTCATTGGCCGACACGCGTATGCGCCCGTTACCGCCGGTGGTCCAGTAAAGACTGAATGGCATGCCGCTCGTCCAGGTAAGCAGGCCTTGCGCATCGGCCGCGCGGGCGGCGGATCCCGGCTGCTCGCGCGGCCGGAACGGGCGGTGTGTATTGTCTGTCGAAACATCCGCCCGTCCATAGTGCGGCGCAGACTCCTGCACGTTGAATCGCGGATTGGTGTCCAATAGCCAGGGAAGTATGCCCAACTGCGACGTGTCGGCCTGTCCAGCAGTCACTAAGGCGCCGTTGGATTTGTTGCCGAGCGCGATGGTCTGGATCTGGCTGGCGCAGGATGCGCCTCCGTTCAAGGACAGGCAGACGTCGATCTGCCGGTTGCCCGCATCGTTCGACGTCACATAGCCTTTGATGTTCACCGCCAGTTGATCGAGCGTCCAACCCTGGCCGTAGTCCCAGCTTCCATAACCCGCGTTCCAGGCGTTGCCGTTGGTCAGCGGTGCGCGGATTACCAGCCATGCCGTGCTGTGGGCCACCGATGTGTTGGCGCCGTCATCCTTCAGCAGGCTGCATGGATTGCTCCAGGGCCCGGCGGAGTCGCAGGGCAGCTCGCCCTGGTTGTACGCCGTCCCGAAGGGCATGTGGGCCCAATATCCCCAGTTCTGTCCTCGCGTCCCTACTCGCTTTAGCAGAACCCCGGTCAGGGGATCGATGAACGACTCCGGGTCGAGGCCGCCGACAGACTCCGGCCAGGGCTGATCGCCCGGATGCGCCGAGTCTTGCAGCCAGGGATCGCCATAGGTATTGCCCAGCGGGATGTTTGTGGTGCTGAAGGTGAACGTGGCGGTATCCGAACCGCAGACAATCCGGCCATAGTGCGGCGTATCGGCCTGCAAGGCGCGCGAGAAGTGGCGCAGCCCGGCGTAGACACCCGCACTGGCAAGTTCCGCCGAGCGCTGGCCGATCACCGCGATGCGCGTGTTCCCGCTGGAGATGTTGCCCGGCCGGTTGTCCTGGTCGGCGCCGGTGAAGATCGCCGGATCCACGTCGTGTACCAACGGAGTCAGGGAACCGTTCTCGCTGACCTGAATGGTGCAGGGATTCCGGTCCGGCGCCGTATAGCTGACAATCGCCTGCGTAGCCGTGACGCCGTTGACGTGCACGTCGCTGATGGCTCCGCTGCACAGCGCCGCCGGCAGGAACAGTAGCGCCAGCCGATACCCGCGTTTTCGTGATGTCCCAGTCGCAGCCACCGCGGACGCTACCTGGGTGCCCCGTTTTTCCGGGCCACGGCGTTGCCGTTGCGCGGCATGCGTACCCGTGTCCAGGCCGGGGGCTGGGGCCCTGTCTCCGGCTTGGCGCCACCCGCTGCGGCCGCCAGTTCCGTCGTAACGGCCCGTTCAAATGCCACGCAGACGCCCGCCAGCATCGGAAAGTAATACGCATAAGCGTTGCTGGTAAACAGAGCGGTTACGGTAAACGCGATCAGGGACAGACGCAGAGAGAGCGCCATCGGCCCGACCGCGGACAACGCCGGGTTGTCGGCGGCGCGCCGCGGAAGCACGAAAGAAACCCGGAAACAAAGGAGAAGTGTCACGCAGTAGAAGAACAAGCCCGGCAGGCCGTCTTCGCAGGAGAGCTGGGTGAACGTATTGTGCGTTTCGTGCCATGCATTCCAGCTCGGCTGGCCTTTGGTCTCCTGTGTATAGTCCGCGTTGGCCACCGCAAACATGCCCGGGCCGACGCCCATCAGGGGATGCTGCAAAGTCAGCTCCAGGCTCGATAGCAGGAGTTGCTTGCGTAAACCGCTGGAATCGATGGCGGATCGTTCGGAGTCGGTCAGGTGTACGTCGCCGGAGTCGATGAACATCGTCTTGTAACGGTCGAGGGCGCTGCGCGCCGACCAGGTGATGGCGACGACGGCCAGTATCAGCGCCACTATCGCGCTCACGAGCTTCTGGCTGGGCGGCAGGGGAATGAAATACAACAGAAACATAAGCCCCAGAGCCACTAGCGCCCCGCGCGATCCGGTTCCCGCCACCGATACCGGAATCGCCAGGACCGCCAGCAGATTGACGAGCCGCAACAGGGATACAGGTGGTTTGGTGCGCACGGCCAGCAGACAAAAAGGTACGCCCATCAGCAGCATCATGGCCAGGTAGTTGGCATTTCCCAATGTGCCGCCCAATAGCGCCATGCGGCCCGCCTGCACGCGCCCGATCAGAATCGTAAACAGCTCGATGAATGCCGTGGCTGCTCCCAGGGTGTACATCATCCGCCGGCATTGATCCAGTCCCTGGACCGACGCCGCAATGATCACGAAGGAAAACAGCGACAGGATCCAGTAATCGCGGATCGCGCGCGCACTGCCCCCCCGCCAGACGCTGAAGGGAACGCAGACGCACATCCAGGCGGTGAACACCAGCATGCCGATGCCGATTTTGGAGAAGACCGCCCGCATGCTGCCGCCGAACAGTACCGCGGACACAAACGCCAGCACCATCAGGACCCGGGCCATGTGCAACACCGATCCCGTGAGCATGTCCAGGATCTCCGGAAAGCGGGCGTACACCACGAACACGAAAGCCACGGTGAGGTAAAACGCCGGATGGACCGGAGTGGATTTTACGGCCGGTGGGATGAAGACGGCAGGCGGAGCGGCATAAGCAGCGGCGCCGCGCGGCATCGGGCGGTTGGACATCGCGTAGAATCAGTTTACCGCTAAAGCCGCGGCTTCGGCCGCGACCCCCATTTATGTGAAAATTCCAAATATGTGCGGTATAGCGGGATTTGTGACCGGCACTCCCGGCGCCTGGCCGGAATCCCTGCTCGTCCGCATGACCGATGCCATCCGCCATCGCGGCCCGGATGCCTGCGGCTATTACCGCGACGCCTTCGCCTCACTGGGGCATCGCCGTCTGAGTATCATCGATCTCCGCGACGGCCATCAACCCATGGCCAATGAAGATGGCTCGCTGCGCATCGTCTACAACGGCGAGATCTTCAACCATGCCGACCTGCGTCCCGCGCTGGAAAAGTCCGGCCACCGGTACCGTACCCGCTGTGACACCGAAACGGTAGTGCACGCCTACGAACAACAGGGCCCGGATTGTGTGACTGACTTCCGCGGTATGTTCGCGTTCGCCATCTGGGATAGCCGCTCGCGCACCCTGTTCTGTGCCCGCGACCGCCTGGGCAAGAAGCCTTTCTACTACTATTGGGACGGCCGGCTGTTCGCTTTCGCCTCGGAGATCAAAGCGCTGCTGGCGCATCCCGAGATCTCTCCCCGCTTCGAAGAATCGCTGCTGTCCGAGTATCTGAACTTCGGCTATTGCTCCGGCGAGCAGACGTTATTCTCCGGCATCCGCAAACTGATGCCCGGTCACTGGCTGCGGCTCACGCCGGACGGACTCCAGATCCGCCAGTATTGGGAGATCCCTGGCCCGGCTTCACCGGAAAGCCGCGACGACCGGTCGTGGATCGCGGAGTGCCGCACCCGCCTGGAAGAAGCGGTCCGGACCCGCCTGATGAGCGATGTACCACTCGGCATGTTTCTGTCCGGCGGCGTCGATTCGAGCTCTATCACCGCGCTCATGAAGCCTATGTCGGACGGGCCCGTCAAGACGTTCGCCGTCGGCTACCGCGAGCAGGCCTATAGCGAGTTGGCCTATGCCCGCCAGGTTGCCAACCGGATCGGCACCGAACACCACGAAGTGGTCATCGGCAAAGAAGACTTCTTCAACGCCTTGCCAAATCTTATCTGGCATGAAGACGAGCCGATCGCCTGGCCCTCCAGCGTGTCTCTCTATTTCGTTTCGAAGCTGGCCGCCAGCCAGGTCAAAGTAGTACTCACGGGGGAAGGCAGCGACGAATTATTCGGCGGTTACGCCCGCTATCATACTTACCTGCTCAACCGGCGGCTGCTCGGGGCTTATCGATATGCGCCGCGCCGTTGGCGGGAGGGGCTCCGCGCCGCGATCGCCGGTACGCGCCTGCTCTCCGCCGGCCCGCGCCGTAAATTACAGCATTCTGTCCTGGGACGCGGCGAAGAGTTGGAAAGCCTGTACCTCGATAACTTCTACGCCGCGTTTTCCCGCGACGAGCAGCAGCATCTGCTGCAGGCGCCGCCCGGAGCCATCTACGATTCCTACCTCCGTTACTGGAACGCCCGGCCGCGCGACAGCATGCTGTCGCGCATGCTGTACGCCGACCAAAAGACCTATCTCGTCGAACTGCTCATGAAGCAGGACCAGATGAGCATGGCCTGCTCCATCGAAAGCCGGGTGCCGTTTCTGGATCATCAGTTCGTTGAATTCGCCATGAGCATTCCGGATCGTTTGAAAATCCGCGGTAAGTGTCAGAAGTACAGCCTGAAGAAAGCGGTTGCGGACTTACTTCCCCCCGAAATCGTCCACCGGAAAAAGATGGGCTTCCCCACGCCATGGCGGCAGTGGCTGATGGATGAGCGCGCCGGACCGTTGATCGCCGCGTTGCGCCGCTCCGATGGTCTGCTGGCGCAATATACCAACCGAAGCGTGCTCGAGTGCCTCATCGAACAGCATCGCAGTGGCTTCCGCGATGCCAGCGACCAGTTGTGGCGCCTGCTGAACCTGCAGATCTGGGGCGATGTTTTTCTGACCGGCAGACGCGATCGCTGGCCGGACCTGGCCCAGTCCCCCGCGATGGCGCCGAGCGCGCAATGAGAC
>DATJYO010000066.1:0-15836 GCA_035499555.1 Bryobacteraceae bacterium | reverse complement strand
TACCCGCTCCGGATACAGCAGGCTGAAGTACATCGCAATATCCGCCCCGAAACTGTGGCCGATCAGGATAGGCTTTTCGATGCCCATCTCGTCCAGGAAGCAGCGCAGGTCTTCGGCCATGTCCGCCGCCGTGTAGCCGGTGAGCGGCACGTCGCTATAGCCGTGGCCCCGCAGGTCGTAGGTGGTCACCCGGTATTCGCGCCGCAAAATCGGCGCCATGTACAGATGCCAGACCGCCAGGTTTCCCAGAAACCCGTGCAGCATCACCACGTCGGGTCCCATGCCGACCGTGATGTAATGTAAATTAACTCCGTTTGCCCCGATTTTCGGCACTCTGAACGCCCGTTGGACTATGATAACACAGGCATGCAAACAGTCGGCTATTCCTATAGACTAATGCTTGCTGTCCAGCCGGTTCAGATAGTCCAAAAGCGCCGCTTGCTCCCCGGCATCCAGCTTCCCGTCGCCGTCTTTGTCGAACATCTGGAAGACCCTTGTGAACAACTGCCGTTCGAAAGCGGGTATGCCGGGCGGCAGATCGGCGACGCCGTTGCCTTCGGTGATGAAAGATCTGATGTACTCGCGGCGCATCTCCCGGCGGAACTCCGGCACATCGTCCGGCGAAGGCAGAACGACGCCCAGGAACAGGACCGCCATTTCGTTGCGGGTCTCTTCGCCCCAGGTTACGCGCACCGGAGGATGCGACGGGTTGCGGGGGTTCTCATCCGAGTTGTCGTACGTGTACTCGAGTGCGATATGCGTACCCTTCGGCAGATGCACCGGATCTTTGTAGCGATACTGGCCCTGCCAGTTGAAATCCCAATCCTTGATCCAGATCAGGGGCATGACGGCTCCGCCCGGCAGGGTGGCCGTTACTTTCATCTCCTTGCCCAGGTAATGCGCGTGCGGGGTAATGCCGAAGATGTCCACAGCGCGCGGCAGGTCGACGCCGGTTTTCACCACGTAGTGGGCGGCACCGGCGGGAATGTCGATGCGATGGCTGGAGAGAATGATCCCGGCCCGGCCCTCGGTGGGTGGCCCCGAGAACCGGAGCCCGAGAGAGGACTGATCCTTCTCGGTTTTGCCGGAAGGATGATAGTGAATCTGCACCACGATATCCGTGCCCTGGCGGATGAGTTGGGAAAGAGCCGGCGATTCCGGCGGCGGAGATGCTCCCGGCGCCCAACCGCCCATCAGCCCCGCCGGCGGAAATTTGGGACCGCCAAAGCAGGTGTAGCCGCCATCGGGCGAGCCGGCCGCCAGGCGGCGCGCGGTGCCCGTGGCGTCCGCAAAAACGAGCGCGTGATGCACTACCCGGCGATTGCCGGGCCGGAACTCCAGGCCGCTCAGGTAGACGTCGTGGTCCACACCCAGCGGCATCACAAAGCAGCGGTACTGATCCGGTCCGTCCGCGGCGACTTCGTAAGCGTGACTCATGGTCAGGACCTTATCGGGCGCCCGGCCCTCCCAACTGTCCGCGAAAGCCGGCACGGCGGGCTTGTCCCTGGCGTCGCCTTCCGGCGCGCCGGCCTTGGCCCAGGCGCGGATCATGGCGATCTGCTGGTCGGAAAGACGCCGCTCGTTGGCAAACACGCCGTAACCGGGTTCCGGCTTCCAGGGCGGCATCACCCGCTTCTCGGTGATGGTCGCGATCAGATCTGCGCGTTTGCCCGCGTCCTGATACGTCAGCAGCGAAAACGGCGCCACCTGGCCGGGGCGGTGACACGTGGCGCAGTTGTGATACAGGATCGGTGCGATGTCTTTGTTGAACGTGGGCGTACTCGCGGTGATCGTGGGCGTGGCGGCATGCGCGGCAACCGCGGACAGCCACACCAGGATGGTCGTCGTGAGTCGTTGCATACGCGGCTTCCTCTAGTGTCCCGTGGTGATCGCGCAGCCCAGAGCGCGTGTGTGCGGATGGGGCACCGGTCTTCCGGCGAGTATGGCGTCCAGCGCATCCCGCAGATCGAACTCCGTGGCCTGGATACGCACTTTGCCGAAGTCCTCGACGCGATTGTCGATGCGGCCCAGATACAGCACCGCGCCGTCATGAGAGAGCACCACGGCCTCCGGCGTCACCGTGGCGCCGGTGTAGTGCGCCAGGATCTGCTGCGGGTCGAGCAGCACCGGAAAACGGTAGGAATAATCGTGCGCATGCTGGCGCACGTCCGCATCGGAAATCGTGCTGTCTCCCTGCACCGCGTAGAAACGCACGCCGCGGGGCGTGTAGGCTTCTTCGATACGGTTCATTTCCGGGGCGTACCCGTTGCTCAAGGGGCAATCGGTCGTTACGTAAAAGAGCACCACCGCGCGCGCTTGCGCCCAGTCGGCCTGCGAATGAGTGCCGCCCTCGGCATCGCGCAAGGCGAATTGGAGACTGGCGCCCGCCCAGGTATTAACCGCACAGAGTACAGCCAAGGCCGCGATCCTACCCGTGGAGTGCATATTACGATCATGCACCAAAACCCTGCGCGGTGGGGCAGGCCGGCGCGGCGGATCCGCGGCCTTGGGTACGGTACTACCGCTCTCGCGGCTAACCCTGCTTGCGCATCGAATAGCGGTCCAGTTCCGCGATCAGGGGACGGGCCGCCTGCGGGGTGGCCATGTGGGAGTGCAGTACCTCGCGGGTAGTCAAGCGTTGTCCGTACAGTTGTTTGTTCTCGTCCATGTCGGGACGCAGGGTGGCGCCTTTCAGGGCTACTCCCGCGAACACCCCCCGGGTCCGGGACCAGGCGAGGATCTCGGCGTGCATGTAGGCATCCGTATTCGCCTCGGCCGTGCGGCCGACAGGCCCGGCAGCCACACTGGCGTCCGCACCCAACGTGAACTTGTCCTTCTCCAGGTTGCGCATGCCCCCTTCATTCATGATCAGCATCACGACGTCGGTTGACTGGCCGCCGATCTGAAATCCCACGCTGCCGCCCTCCACGCGTATGGCGGCCGGATCTTCCCAGCCCATCGCGTCCCGGCGCCGGCAAACCACGAATCCTTTCCCGAATTCGCCACCCACTATGAACGCGCCCTTCTTCAGTCCGGGAACGACCACTACGCAACTTGCCTTGTTCAACAAGTCTTGCGGGATTCCCTGATCCGGGGCGGACATGATTTCGCGGAAGACTGCCGCCGAGTCCCGCAGGCGTTCCTGCGCCGAATCCGCCAGCAGCAACGACGAACAGGATGCTGCGGCAACCGTTAAAATGAGCAGTTTTTTCATATTATTCTCGCTCCTCGAATGCGATGCTTATATCCTATGCAATTGCCGGTCCTCTCGCGAATGGCCCGCGTGAACAAACGTACAGCCGGCGGCGCGGCGCCGGGCCCGGGGAAATGACGCGATAATATGACACGTGCACCGCTCCGGCATCGCCGATCTGCCTTTACACGGCGGCCGCGTGCCCGCCTGGCTGGCCGAGCGGATGGCGCGGCTGGGCGGGGCCATCGCCGAGAGTGTGGTGGAGCACTACGGACCCGCTGAATTGCTGTCCCGCCTCAGCGACCCGTTCTGGTTTCAGTCTCTCGGCTGCGTCATGGGAATGGACTGGCATTCCTCCGGCATCACGACTTCGGTAATGGGCGCCCTGAAGCGCGGATTGGCGCCCCGCGCCGCAGAGCTGGGGATCTACATTTGCGGCGGGCGCGGGCGGCATTCGCGGCACACGCCGGACGAACTGCGAGAGGTCGCCATGCGGGTGGGACTGGACGGCGATGCCCTGGTCCGCACCAGCCGGCTCACGGCGCGGGTGGACAACAATGCCGTCGCCGACGGGTTTCAGATCTACCTGCACACCTTCGTCCTGACTGCCGCAGGCGACTGGGCGGTGGTGCAACAGGGCATGAACGAGGCGAGCGGCCTGGCACGCCGCTACCACTGGCATTCCGCCACCGTCCGCGATTTCACCTGCGCACCGCATGCGGCAGTAGTCGGAGAGCCTCAGGGCGCCATCATGAATCTGGTGGACCGGGAGGCCCGTCCGGCGCAGGACGCCATGCTGGCGATGGCCCACGAGCACCCGGATACGACACTGCGCGAAGCGCGCCACCTGGTTCTTCCGCGGCATCATGAAGTGCGCGCGGAAAACGTGGACCTGAAGCGCTTGGGCGCGGTGCTGGCCGTCGCCTACGAACGCGATCTGCGCGACTTCGCGTCCCTGCTGCTGGTCGAGAACCTCGGGCCGCGCACCCTGCAATCCCTGGCGCTGATCGCCGAGATCGTACACGGCGCGCCCACGCGTTTCTCCGATCCGGCGCGTTTTTCCTTTGCCCTGGGTGGCAAGGACGGCCATCCATTTCCCGTGCCGTTACGAACCTATGACGCATCCATCGAGGTCTTGCGGCGCGCTTTGGACGGCGCCAGGCTGGACGGCGCCGAGAAGTTGGAAGGATTTGCACGCCTGGACCGGTTCGTGCGGGCTGTCGGCCGGAACCTGTCGCCGGAGGCGAATTTCTCCGGTATCGTCGCGCACGAACGCGCAATCTCACCGTCTCTCGGCGGACGTAGCGTTTCCCACCCCAAGAAGAGAACGGATCAACTGAGCCTGTTCGATTGAGGCATTTCGCCCGGCCGGTTCGAAGCGCAAAGGGCGCGTGCCCCGCGCCGCCGGACACAGCCGAGGCTCGCATTTTGGCGGCGCGGGCCGCAGCCCGTTTTGCGCCTCTAACCTCAAAGCCCGGGCTTGGAACTTTCGGTGTGACGGTGCGCGCGCGACCCGGCGCCGGCGGGCGCTTGCTTGCGCACCTGTTCGAAGTACTGCTGTACGTACGCCTCCAACGATACCGGCACTTCATCGCGGTGAATCTCGCCGCCGGCGTCCGCATGGCGGGTCGAGCTCTGCGTATACGGGGTGCGCAGTTGCTGATTGCTGTTCTGGACTTCCACGGTCATCTCACCGCTCACGTTGGCGGCGCGTTTACCGATGATCTCGCTGATCTTCCCCATGGCGGCCAGTTGCTCGGCGAGTTTTATATCCTTGCTGCCATCCTGCCGTCCGATGCCGCTGCCCGGCTGTTTGGTCGCCGGCTGTTGCCCGCTTTCGCCGGGACTGCCCGCCTGCGCATTTTGCGCGTTCTGGCTGTCCTCGCCCTGCTGCCCTTCCTGGCCGTCGGCCTTCTGGCCCTCGCCCGGCTGCGAACCCTGCTTTCCGTTCTGCCCCGCGCCGCTCTGCTGGCTCTTTTGCTGGCCCTGCATCCCCGCCTGCTGTTGCCCGCCCTGGCCTCCGGAGCGCTGGCGGACGCGGTTCAGCAGACTGGACATAGCATCGCGGAATTTGCTCAGCAGGCCGGAGTTCTGGCCGGAATCGCCGGTCCCCTGCTTAGCGTCGGCCTGCCCCGGCTTTCCGGGCGCCATGCCCTGCTTTCCGCCGCCCGCGTCTTGATTGCCGGGGTTCGCGTTGACCCCTTCCGCCTGCGCACCCTGATTCTCTCCGGTCTCGAGTGGCGTGGACTGCTCCAGCTTGGAACCGTCCGGCCGGGATCCGGCTTTGTCCACTTCCGGTACGCCAGGACTGTCCAGGGCGGCGTCTGTTGCGGGATCCAACTCGCCGGCATCCTTCTGCTGTGACTCCTGGAGAGACGTGGCCGTCTCTCCCGGACGCTTACGGTCCTCCGGCGCCGGTTGGTGCGGATCGCGCGCCGCCTGCCGGACCTGCGGATAACCGAAATGCTCCGCCACCATGCGCGCCAGCGGGGCACTCAGATCGAGACGTCGATCCAGCCCATAGCGCAAAGCGAAAAGGCTGGCGGCGGCAACTGCCAGCAGCGCGGCAGTGTAGGCTGCCCCCGGCATACGCAGCGGAATGGCGCGCCGCAGATCGAGGCCCGCCGCCGTGCGTTCGGCCTGCGCCCATTGCGCCTGCCGCGTCTGTTCCGGAGCGCGGGCGTCCCCGGAAAAGTAGAGCGCCGTAGAAAGAGTATCGGCGAGCTTCAGGTTCCGGTCTACGTATTGCGCGGTTCGGTACAGGGAAGGCGCATCCCGCCACGTCAGGTAACATCCGGCGGCGATGCTCACCGAGGGTAGGACGAGCAGCCATTGCCAATCGAGAATCTGGGTGCCGGCTAACAGAAGCGCGATCAGAGAAGCCAGCGCCGCGCTGGCCACCCACACACCGTACCGGATGGTTTGGTTGGCGATGATACGGATGCGGGCGCGGCGGACCGTTTCGAGGATCATGAAGCCCTGCTGCTTTACATTATTGCAGAAAGCCAGCAATTGCCAAGCCACCACAACTTTTCACCGGTTAACAGTGTTCGGATTGGAGTGATGCTGTCGGGTACATCGGGTACAATGGGAACGAAAACGGAAGAAGGAGCGGACCTCTTGAAAGTTCTGATCGTTGACGATGAGCCCGCCCAACGCAGCGGATTGGCTGCCATGGTGGCCGCGTGGGGAATGACACCGGAAACCGCGGCGGACGGCAACGACGCCTTGGAGGCGCTCAGCCGGGAGACCGCGGATGTAATTCTGACCGACCTGAACATGCCCGGCCTGGACGGCTTCGGATTCCTGCAGCGGTTGCGCGAAATGGGCGATATGCCGCCGACGATCGTGTTGACCGCTTTCGGCAACATCGAAACCGCCGTCCGGACCGTGCACGAACTTGGCGCCTTCTGGTTCCTGGAAAAACCGATCCAGCCCAAGACGCTGGAAGTCCTGGTGAGCCGGGCCGCGGCGCATGCCAGCCTGCGCAATGACAAGCAGACGCTCCTCCGGCAGCTTTCGTATAACGGCTCGCTGGGCGAGCTGGTCGGCACATCGCCCAAGATGCGCGAGATTTTCGCCTTGCTGCAACAGGCCGGGCCGAGCAAGGCGTGCGTCCTGATTACCGGCGAGAGCGGCACCGGCAAAGAGATGGTGGCGCGCACCGTCCACAAGCTGAGCCCGCGGCGCCAGGAGCCGTTCATCGCCATCAACTGCGCCGCGCTTCCGGAATCGCTGATCGAAAGCGAACTGTTCGGCCACGAAAAGGGATCGTTCACCGGCGCGTCCGAGCGGCGGGCGGGCTGCTTCGAACTGGCGCAGCACGGCACCCTGCTGCTCGACGAGATCGGCGAGATGCCGCTGCCGACGCAGGCCAAGCTGCTGCGCATCCTGGAGGATTCCAAGGTCCGCCGGCTGGGGGGCAAGGCCGAGTTCGAAGTGGACGTGCGGCTGGTGGCGGCCACCAACAAGGTGCCCGACGAAGCCATCCGCGGCGGTAATCTGCGCGAGGACCTGTTCTACCGGCTGAACGTGTTTCATATCCACCTGCCGCCGTTGCGGGAGCGGAAGCAGGACATAGCGCCGATCGCCGAAGCCCTGATCTCAGACCTGAACCGAAAACACGACTGCCACGTGACGAGTATCTCGCCGGACGTGCTGAGCACGCTCGAACGGCACAATTGGCCGGGGAATGTGCGGGAGCTGCGCAACGTCCTGGAGCGGGCCGTGATTCTGGCGGGTGAAGGCACCGTGGAACTCAGGCACATCCCGGCCTCTTTGCAGGGCCGCGCTGTGGCGGCCGCCGCCGGGGCCGGTCCGGCCGCGGACGCTCCGCCGGCCGACGACGCCGAGTCGGTGCGCTTCAACATCGGCACTACGGTGGAAGACGCGGAAAAGGGACTGATCCTGCGGACCTTGGAACATACCCACAACAACAAAACCCGCGCCGCCGAGATTCTCGGGATCAGCCTGAAGACCCTGCACAACAAGTTGAAGGAGTACGGGAATTAAATAAGGCTTCGCCGGGATCCGGCTGGCGCAGCCGGGCGGAGGCGCGGCCTACTTGCCCATGTGCAGATTGTTATGGATGGCGTAAAGCGCCAGTTCCAGGCGATCGGAGACACCCAGCTTATCGAAGATGTTGTGCAGGTGATTCTTCACGGTCTGCTCGCTGATGAACATCTTCTCGGCCATCTCCTTGTTCTTGAACCCCTGCGCGACTAACGCCACGATCTCGCGCTCCCTCTGGCTCAACAGTGACCGTTCCCGTTCGCGGCTGCTGGATGCCGGCGCGCCGGCGGGCGCCTCCTCGGCTCCGGTCGCGAACTGACGCATAACCGCGGCGGTGGTATGCGAGTCCAGCCAGATCTCGCCCGCATTCACCTTGCGGATGCTCTTGATCAGCAGGTCCGTGGCGCTCTGTTTCAATACGATGCCGGAAGTGCCCAACTTCATGGCCTGGACGAATTCGTTCTTGTCCTCGGAAGCCGTCAACACGATCACCCGGGTTTTGTGCTTGCTGTTTTGCAGCCTCTGCAGGGTCGCCAAGCCGTCGAGACCGGGCATCTTGAGGTCCAGCAACAGGATATCCGGCTCGTGCTGTTGCAGGACATCGAGCACCTGGCGGCCGTCGTGGGCCTGGGCCACGACTTCAAAGTCCGGCTCCAGTGCTAAAAGCCGGCATAAGCCGTCCCGGAAAATGGGATGGTCATCCGCCACGACGATACGGATCTTGGCCGTTTCGCCGGGTGCCGCGGGAGAACTGGAATCGGGGTTGCCGTTCGTTTCTGACATATGTCCAGTACTAGGCTTCATTTTAAAGTCGCACTAGTACCATGTCAAATGGTTTGTTCGGAAGACGACACAACTGGATTTCGATTCCGCTTTCCGTGGTGCGTTTTGGTATTGTTAGGGACTATGAGCGAAAAATGGGCTGAAGGTGAGTTTCAGCGCTTTTGGAAGCGGCTTCAGCAGCTCGGGCTGAACGCCTACGAATCGCGGTCATATTTAGTTCTGTTGGGCCACCCGCGATTCAAGGCCCTGGAACTGGCGGCGCGCGCGCACGTGCCCCGCCAGAAAATCTATGAAGTGCTGGATAGCTTGGTGGAAAAAGGTTTTGCACAGGTCGTACAGGAACGCACCAAGCTTTTTTCGGCGGTGGAGCCCAGCTTGGCGTTGCCTGGGTACATGACGCGCAAGCGGCAAATCCTCGATCAGGAACTGACGGAACAGAGCCGTGCCAGCATCGGGCTGGTCGACGATCTGAAACTGGTTTACTCGGAGGGCCAGGAAGGGCGCGGGACCCTGGATTTTTTGCGGATCGTCAGCGACCCGGCGCAGACCGCCGCCGAATACCGGCGCATGTTGTCGGAGGTCAAGACCGATTATGTCGAGTTTTCCCGTCCTCCCTACGCGGTGGACCCGCTCGACGAAAAACTGGTGAAGCAGGCACGGCTTTCCGGTGTGAAATGCCGGCTGCTGCTGGAGGCGGGCACGTTGGACGAAGCCCACCGGCAACGGCTCCAGGATTACGAAGCCGCCGGCGTGGAAGTGCGGCAAGCGGATGCGGTTCCCATGAAACTGGCGGTGTTCGACGGCCGGCAGGGCATGATCGCTCTGCTGGACCCGGTGATCACCCGGCCCACCTGGACCGCCGTGGTGTTCAACCACGAGGCTATGGGCGAAGCCATGACCGGCCTGTTCGAGGATCGTTGGCGGCGCGGGAAGGCGCTCTGACGCCGTTTTATTGGCGCTCGAATACGACCTTCTGGTCCGCGTGCCGCGCGCCGGTGATGTGCCGCACCAGGGTCAGAATCTTGCCGTCCGGCGAAACCGACCAGCGATCGTTCATATCCGCCTTCAGGAATGCGAACACCCGGCTATCCACCACCAGTTCTTCGCCTTCCCACCGCGCGCTGCTCTTCACCAGATTCCCGTTGACATGGTTGGTACACTCCTTGCCATCCAGCGTGTAGATCATGTCATAGGTTCTCTCTTTGCCCCCGCGCAGCTTCTGCGTGATGGTGTCCTTCAGGCTGGATCCGTCCAGTGTGATGCGGTCCAGACGGCTCTCGGATACCGGCCCGGGACCGAAGTCGCTCCGCCCGGGGTCCATCTTCCAGACACCCGCCAGGCTCGATTTCGTCTCGCCCTGGGCTATAAGAGACGCAGTAAGCATAATCCAAACGATCGTTCGCACCCTTCTTCCCCCAACCCTGTTCTGAGAAATGACCTTCTACCGCCTCACTGCTTGTCGAAGACGATCTTCATGTCGAAGTCGCCGCCGTCGGTGGAAATATGCCGCGTGAGGGTCATGGTCTTCCCGCCATCGGAAAGCGTCCAGCGGTCCTTGGTGGTGAAGTCGGTGCCGCCGAAGGATCCCGTGGTATCGTCCACCAGATCGTCGCCGTCCCACTTCATTTTGGTTTTGAATTCGTTGCCGCCGAAGCTGTTGGCGCACTCTTTGCCGTCGGTAGTGAAAACCAGGTCGTAATTCTCGTCGCCCTGGCCGCCGGTCTGCGCCACGTTAACCTTCAGGCTGGGGTCCTGGTGGACAATCTTCTCCACCATGCTGTCGGGAGGCGGCATGGGACCGAAATCGCTCTTGGCGGTGTTGGCCTTCCACGTCCCGCTGAAGTCCGACTTGGCTTGTGCCGGTACCAGCGCGAAAGCCGCCGCCAGGAGCATCCCACAGAGAATTCTGAAATGCCGTTTGCGCATATAGACCTGCCTATTGCTTGTCGAATACGACCTTCATGTCCGCTTCACCCATGGAACTGGAGAAATGGCTGGATCGGGTGAGCGTCTTGCCGTCGCTCGAAAGAGACCAGCGCTCCTTGGCCGTGAAGTCGTTGCCTCCGAACGATCCCTTGGTGTCGATCACCAGTTCTTCGCCGTCCCACTTGGCGGTACTTTTGATCTCGTTGCCGCCCAGGTTGTTGGTGGTTTCTTTACCTTCGGTATTGTAGACTACGTCGTAATTCTGGTCGCCCATCGGTCCACCGGTCGACACCACGTTAGCCTTGATGTCCGGATCCTTGTGCGTAATCGTGTCGGTACGGCTGTCGGGCGGGGGCATCGGCCCGAAATCGCTCTTGCTGGCATTCAACTTCCAGGTTCCGCTGAAGTCGGTTTTGGCTTGAGCTGGAACCAATCCGAGAGCCAGGGTCAAAAGGCCGAGCGAGAAAAATGTGATCGACGGCCTGATCGTTATTCTGCGCATGAAAACCTCCATTTCGAGATCTTAGCAGGAAGACGGCGCTTGCGGCACTCTCGCGGCCCGCGGCCACGGTACCGCCGCGCTAAGCGATGCGGCTTGGACTCGAAATTGCTTGAATTCGGGTGAGGATTGTATGTGGATCGCCGGCGGTCTCGCGCTTTTGGTAATACTTAGCCTGCTTTTGTCGATGGTCTCGAGTCCGCCCACGGTCGGCCGCTGAACAGGTTCGTGTTCAGTTCTGACACACGCGTGTCAGACCGACTCGAAATAGCGCGCCAACTCCCAGTCCGTCACGGCTTTTTCATACTGTCGCACTTCCCATTCGCGCGTGCGTGCGTAATGGTCCACGAATTCCTCGCCCAGCCACTCCCGCGCCACGCTGCTTTCGCGGAAGAGGGCGGTCGCCTCGCCTAACGTCCGCGGCAGCGCCGGCGATTCGCCCGCGTACGCATTCACCATTGGCGCCGGAAGCTCCAACTGCCGTTCGATTCCGTCCAGTCCGGCCGCCAGCGACGCAGCCATGGCCAGGTAAGGGTTGATATCGGCGCCGGTCACCCGCAGTTCCACGCGCGACGATTTTCGGCCGCCCGGGATAGCCCGGACCGCCGTGGTGCGGTTATCCAGGCCCCACGTCGCGTTCACCGGCGCCCATGCGCCCGGCACTGTTCGTTTGTAGGAATTGACTGTAGGACAAAACACCGCCGCCAGGCCCGGCATATTCGTCACCAGCCCGGCGATGTAATGCCGCATGGCATCCGGCATGGTGCTCTCGCCGTAAAACAGGTTCCCGGGATCGCCGGTCCGGCTGACACTCTGGTGCAAGTGCCCGCTCGATCCCGGCAGCGCCGCGTTCCATTTGGCCATGAACGTCGCCGTCAGACTGTGCCGCGCGGCGATCTCCTTCACCGCGGTCTTGAACAGGGCCGCGCGATCCGCGGCTGTAACGCCGGTCTCCACCGCGATGGCAGCCTCGTACACGCCCGGTCCCGTTTCGGTATGGAAACCCTCCAGCGGCACGTCGAAGCCCGCCAGTCCTTCGAGCAGACCCACCACTAACTCAGCGTTCGCCGAGGCGCGCAGCACGCTGTAGCCGAACATGCCCGGCGTCAACGGCGTCAGCCCGCCAAAGCGCTTCTCGCGCAGGCTCTGCGCCGTCTCGCGAAAGATGAAGAATTCGTACTCCGCCGCAAAATAGGCGGTGTAGCCGCGGTCCGCGGCGCGCTCCAGCACGCGCTGGAACACCTGTCGCGGCGCGATCTCCAGCGGCCCGCCGTCCTGCCGGCAGAAATCCAACAGGAAAAAGGCCGTCCCCGGCTCCCACGGAATCAACCGGTAGCTCCCCAGGTCGATGCGGCAGTGCGTGTCCGGATAGCCGGTGTGCCAACCCGTGAACTTCCCGTTGTCGTAGAGCACATCGGCGATATCCCACCCGAAGATCACGTCGCAAAAGCCCAGTCCGGATTCGGCTGCCGACCAGAATTTGTCCAGGCTGACGTATTTTCCGCGCAGCGTCGCGTCGATATCGAACGCGCCCAGCTTCACGTGCCGCACATGATTGTCCGCGAAGCGCCGCCGGATCGATTCCAGATCCATTAGAGAGCCACCCACACGGACTTGATATTCGTGTACTGCTCCAGCGCGTAGGAGCCCAAGTCGCGTCCGAAGCCGCTCTGCTTGTAACCGCCGAAAGGCGATGCCGTGTCGAATCCGTTATACGTGTTGATCCACACCGAGCCGGCCTTGATATCGGCGGCCATGCGGTGCGCCAGCTTCACATCCCGCGTCCACACCGCCGACACCAGCCCGTAAATCGTGCAGTTGGCGATCTCGACGGCTTCATCCGCGTCGTGGAATTTCAGCACGCTCAGCACCGGACCGAAGATCTCCTCCTGCGCGATCTTCATCCCCGGCGTCACATCCGAGAAGATGGTGGGCTTTATGAAGAACCCTTTGGCTTTGGCGCCCTCGGTGTCGCGCTCGCCGCCGCAGAGCAGCCGGGCGCCCTCCTGCCTGCCGGATTCGATGTAATCCAGGATGCGCTCCATCTGCCGCCCGGAAACCTGCGAGCCCATCTGCGTACTCTTGTCCAGCGGATCGCCGACCTTCAACTTGCGCGCGCGCGCCACCAGTTCCTCCACGAAGCGGTCGTGCAGATCCTCGTGCACCAGCAGCCGCGACGCGGCGCTGCAGATCTCGCCCTTGTTCGCGAAGATGCCCCAGAACGCCGACTTGATGGCGGCATCGAAATCGCAGTCCGGAAAAATGATGTTGGGCGACTTGCCGCCCAGCTCCAGGCTCAGGCGCTTCAGGTTCGATTCGCCAGACGCGGCCAACAGCCGCCGCGCCGTCCGGATGCTGCCCGTAAAGCTGATCTTGTCCACATCCATGTGCAGGGCCAGCGCCTCGCCGGCGGTCGGGCCGTAGCCCGTCACCACGTTGAGGACGCCGTCCGGCAGCCCCGCCTCCCGGCAGTATTCCGCCAGCTTGAGCGCCGTCAGCGGGGTCCACTCCGAAGGCTTCAACACTACCGAGCAGCCGCACGCCAGCGCCGGCGCCACCTTCCAGGCCGCGATCTGGAGCGGATAATTCCATGGCACGATGGCGCCCACCACCCCCACCGGCTCGCGCAGCGTGTAGTTCAGAAACGGACCGTCCACCGGTATGGTCTCCCCGTACAGTTTGCGGACCCAGCCGGCATAGTAGCGGAACGCGTCGATGGCCGGGTCCACGTCCGCGCCGCCGGCCTCCCGTACAGTCTTGCCGTTCTCCATGGACTCGAGCACGGCCAGTTCCTCGCGATGCTTCAGCAGAATTTCGGCGATGTCCCACAAGATCTTTTCTTTCTTGGACGGGTCCATGCCGCGCCAGCTCTTGCGCTCGAAGCTGGCGCGGGCGGCGGAAACCGCGCGGTTCACCTCGCCGGCCTCGCTGTCCGGCACCGTGGTCAGCAGTTCGCCTGTGGCCGGATTGATGACGTCGATCGTCCGGGCGCACTGGGCCGTCTCCCACTGGCCGCCGATGAACAGCTTGCAGGGTTGCAGTTGTTGTTTGATTTCTTCCGCTACAGTCATGATGATTGCCGCTCCGGCGACATCCTTCCATTGTAGAACTCCCGCTTTGCTTGACATCGTAAAGTACTTCGCATAACATGGGCTCGTGCCGACGCGCCGCAGCCGTCCCGCCCGTCTGGCCCGGATCGGGCTGCGCCTGGCCGCCTGCGCCACGGCTGCCCTGGGCGTGTTGCTGGGTGCGCTTTGGCTGGAGCACCGGACGCCGCTCACGCTGCCGGCGCTCACAGGCAGCTATGCGGTCGGACGCACCACCTATGTCTGGACCGATAGCCGTCAGATCGACGAACTGTCGCCGTCCGCCGAAAAGCGAACGGTGATGGTCTGGATCTGGTATCCGTCGGCGGCTTCCGCCGCCGCTCCGTCGGCCGATTACCTGCCGCCCTCCTGGCGGGCCGCCTGCGCGCGCACCTACGGCGTCCTGATGAGCGACTTTCTGACCCGGGATCCGGCGGTGGTCCGCACGCACAGCTCCTCCGATCCGCCCATCGCGCCGGATCAGCCATCCTATCCGGTGGTGATCGTCCGTCCCGGGGGCGGAGCACTCACCACAGACGTCACCAGCCTCGCCGAAGACCTGGCCAGTCACGGTTATGTGGTGGTGGGCTTCGACGCTCCCTACCGTTCCGGGTTGGCCGTTTTTCCTGGCGGACGCGTGGTGGTGCGCCCGCCGGCGGCCAATCCCGAAGACATGCCGCCCGCCGCGCAGACCCGTCTCATCAACCGGCTGCTGCCCATGTGGAGCGGCGACGCGCAGTTTGTCGCGGACCAGTTGCAACGCCTGAATGCCGCCGCCCCGCCGGAGAAGTTCGCCGGACGTCTGGATATGCGGCGCCTCGGCATCTTCGGACATTCCTTCGGCGGCGCCACAGCGTTGCAGTTCTGCCACGACGATCCCCGCTGCCGGGCGGGTATCGATCTGGACGGTGCGCCGTACGGCAGCGCCGTCCGCGACGGCGTGAACCAACCGTTTCTGTTCCTGTTGAGCGATCATGGCGATCTCGCCGCGCCGGAAAATCGCGCCGTGTACGCGGACCTCGCCTCGATTGGCAGCCGGTCGCCGGACGGGAAGCTGCTTCTGATGATCCGCGGCGCGAATCACTTCAGCTTCACCGATCAGATCCTGGTCAAGAGTCGATTCGTCATCAAGCTGCTGCAGCTCTTTGGCGGAGGACTCGATCCGCGCCGGGGAATCGCCATCACCCGGGCTTACGTACACACCTTCTTCGATGTGCATCTGCAAGGCGCGCCGCCCGGCGCTTTGGACCAGCTCCGCCGGGAATTCCCCGAAGTGCAACCGGTTTCCAAGCGGTAGGCGAGCGCGTGATACGCTGGCCATTCGCATGCGCTCCGGCATCCTCTGTCTCTCCGCTTTGTTTTGCGTGTCTGTCTTCGGCGCCGCCCCGGGCGAGGAAATCCGCCTTTGGCCGCATGGCGCCCCCGGCTCGGAAAAGGAGACTGCCCCGGAGGTTTTTGAAACCTCTCCCGGTTCCAGTCTGCCGCGGCGATTCACCGTGGTGCATTATCCGTCGATTTACGTGTTCCTGCCGCCGGAAGGCAAGGCCACCGGTACAGCCATGATCGTGGCGCCCGGCGGCGGGCACTCGCAGCTCGTGATCGACAAAGAGGGCTGGGAGATCGCCGATTGGCTCAACCGGAACGGCATCGCCGCCTTCGTGCTGAAGTATCGCCTGGCGCGCGCGCCCAACTCACACTACACGGTTCCCGGCGACGCCTTAGCCGACACTGCACGCGCGGTGCGCACCGTCCGCAGCCGGGCCGCCGGGTGGGGCGTGGATCCGGCACGCATCGGTTTCATCGGATTCTCGGCGGGCGGCGAGCTCACCGCCCTGAT
>DATJYO010000065.1:0-173354 GCA_035499555.1 Bryobacteraceae bacterium | reverse complement strand
CTACTACGACATAGGCCCTCAGAACTCGCGTGGATTTCGTGCACTTAAGGTGTGGCTCGCCCTGCAGCAGGCCGGGGCAGCAGGCTACCGGGAGATGATTCAAGATGACATCACTCTCGCGCGGTACCTGTATGACCTTGCAGCGGACCACCCCGAGTTGGAAGCAATGACGCACCAACTCAGCATCACGACACTCCGCTACGTTCCTCCAGAGCTGCGGGCCGATCTGGCATCTCCGACCGAAGAATATCTGAACGAATTGAATCGGCGCCTGCTGGAAGCGATAGAGAAAAGCGGCGAGGCATTCATCTCCAATGCTATGATCGCCGGGAAGTTTGCGCTGCGTTTCTGCATCGTGAATTTCCGGACCTCGGCCGGCGATATCGAAGAGATGCCGCAACTGGTGGTGCGTTTGGGCCGCCAGGTCCACGCCGAGCTAAACCGCTCGGTTAAGGCCATCGTAGTATGAATGCAACGGGAGGGTTCGCATTCGCCACGCCAATATTACCGAACCGGGTGCAGAATTTCTCGCGATGTCGCTCTCGGGGAGCCAATGCAAGCCGGCTTTTCAACGCATCCCTATTGATGTGGACGCTGGGGTCCCCAGTGTCTCCAGTGGCAGGCGAGACAGCGGCGGGGCGGACGGCGCTGGCGAGTTGACTGCGCCGATTACGAAACTTGAGCGCGCCTGGAAGGACCGCAAACCTGCAGAACGGGAAGTTGAACCTGATTCCGACTGGAGAACTGGCGTTTGGCGAGTGCGAAGGAGCGCGACATCGCGGTCGCCCAGAACATCCTCTTCGATCTGGACTTGGGAGGGTGCGGTGCCGCCGGAGCGGTTGGACCCGTTGCGGCGATGCTTGTCGCGGGCTGACGAGTACTTCCTTGGTTTGGACTTGCGTCGTGCGGTGCCGGCAAGCACAGGGCGTGGGTCGCACCTCTTGTTTGCCCACCCGCCCCTCCCAACGACGTAGTACCCTGACGTTTGTGATCGGTTGCGATCGTTCCGGAATAGTTTTCATGACGCGGTGCGTGGTGACCATCACGGCCCGCAGGCTCTCCAGGGTGAAGCTAACCAAATCGCTCACTGACTGAAATCCCCCGACCATGTGGCGCCTGGCCAAAATAGAAACTCGGGAAAGCGAACAGAAGCCAGTCACGCACAGCCCGGTGTGCACCGCGATAACATGCAGATGAAGCAGAAAGGCTCCACATTGGAGGTACCCAACCGATGCCTCATCAGATCGCGCGAAGGAGCCGGACAATCATACACCTTCTTGCTAGCGTCGCGCTGCTGATCTGCCCCGCACTCGCGGTGCATGCCGCCGTGGGTTTCAGTATTTTCAACATCACTCCCGCCAGTAATCTGCTCCCTTCCGGAACCAGCAGTCTCGTGCTTTCCTTCGATTCGAGCGAGGCCACCACGTGCGGCTGGTCCATGGATCCCGACGCGGCACTGGATGCCATGGCGCCCTTCGAGCAGCAGCCGACCACGGCCCACCAGGGAACCGTCGCGGGATTGGCCGTCAACCCGGCGGTTGTCAATACGGTTTACCTGCGCTGCGCCGCCGATCCCAGCTACAGCCAATCCGTCCAGTATCGCGATGTGGCCGCGCGCGACGGCAGTTTTCCGCGCATCGGCAACATCTGGAACGGCGCCTATGAATACGCCACCGCGCCGGAACAGGCCGCACAAGTCCAGTTGTACCTCGGCCCGTACTTTGACAGTGCGACTGCCACTGCGCTGCGCAACGCCAATCCACAGGTGATTATTCTGCCATCCTTCAACGCTACATCGGCCTTCGCGCCGCAGCCCGGCATCCCGGACAGTTACTATCTGAAGGACGTCAACGGCAACAAGATCGAGGATTGGCCGGGCGGCTATTATCTGCTGAACCTGACCAAGCCCGAGGTAGCCGATTTTCTGGCCAACGAAGCTTACCAATTTGTGCTGCAGAACCTGAGCACCAGCGACGGGATCTTTTGGGATAACGTGTTCCTCTCGATTTCCTGGCAGACCACCGACGTAAACGGGAATCCGGTGCAGATTAGTTCCGCCGACAATGGAATTGCCGACGCCGCCACGACACTCGATGCCGCATGGCGCACGGGCGTCATCCGCGTATTTCAGACCTTTCGGCAGCTTGCGCCCGCCGCCTACATGTCCGGGCATTTGGGCCAGGTGCCGCCTGATCCCGGCGAACTGGCCAGCTTCAATGGTGACAGCCTGATTTTCGACGCCGTAGATGCGCGGGAAGGTCTGTCGTCGTTCGATTCCCTGCTGGGCACTTACAACGCATGGTTTGACAGCGGCCGGGCGCCGGTGATCGCGATGGTGCAGTCCTCACCTCCCAATCAGATTGCCTACGGGTATGGATTCACGCCGCCGAACGTCATGCTGCCCTCTGTTCTGCAGTTCGCGCAGACCTGGTATCCGAATATGCGCTTTGGACTGGCCGTAGCCTTGATGAACGACGGCTTCTTCACTGCCAACATGGGCGACACTGCCGCGCCCGTCAACTGGTGGTATGACGAATACAACTTCGTGCTCGGTACGCCGATCGGCCCCGCCACCCGGCTAAGCTCGGGAGGTGGCCCGAATCTGGTCAGCAACGGCAGCTTCGAGCAGGGACTCGATGCTTGGTATCTCTATGTCGATCCTGACGGCCAAGCCGTTGCCACCGTGTCTACAGACCCGATTATCGTGGCGGAGGGCAGTAACTCGGCGCTGATTAACGTGGCGGCGGCGGGCACGATGAATTGGCACATCAATCTGTCGCAGGGCAGTCTCAGTTTCGCCGCCGGCACTAACTACCAGTTACAGTTCTGGGCGCGTTCAGATAGAGATGGCCTGATCGATGTCGCGCTGCAGAGCGGCACGGACTATTCGAGTTACGGCTTGTTCTCGGAGGTCAGTCTGGCTCCCACCTGGCAGCTATTTACACTGGGTTTCGTCGCGCCGGTGACCGCCGCCGATGGCCTGCTGGTATTCGACCTGGGCACGCAGGCAGGCAATGTGTGGCTTGACGGCATCCGGATCACGGCCGCGGCGCCAGACCTTTATTCGCGCGACTTTACTCTGGGCAAAGTCCTGTTGAACGGCACCACCGTGCCGCAGACGTTCACGCCCGGTCCGGGTTTCCGCCGTTTCAACGGGACGCAGGCGCCGCGCTGGCAGTACATTGTGGATGACGCGAGCGCCGCCTTTGTTTCCACCGGGGCATGGAAGGCGGTGATCTACAACTCCGGCGGCGGGACACCCAGCGGAGAAACCGTCAACGGCCCTTATTATCACGCCTGGGCCGGCGGCTGCCACCAGTTGGATAGCGGACCAGGCGAAGCGGTCTGGAGTCTCGGCATAACCGAAGATGGGACCTACTCGCTCTCAACGTGGCTGGCAGCCGCTCCGAGCGCGTCCGGCTGGACCCATGATGCGATCTACGAACTGGTGGGCAACGATGGCCAGGTGCTCTATTCCACTACGCTGGACCAATCCAGTGCCGCCGCGGGCGACCAATGGCACGTGATCGCATCCGGGCTCAATCTGACAGCCGCCAGTTCGCCGGTGCTGCGCGTGCATAATGGCGCAAGTTCGGGTTCGCTGATTGCCGACGCGGTTTATGTTTACTCCGCGGCCCTGTATAACGATGGCTCCGCGGCGCCGACCGTCACGCTGGCGCCGATGGACGGCATTTTGCTGCAACGTGTGGAACCGGCCGCTGCGCCCGCGTCGCGCGTGGACAGGGTGACGGACGCGGCCAGCTACACCGGCGCCATCGCGCCCGGCGAGTGGGTATCGATCTTCGGCAGCGGCTTCAGTTCCAGTATCAGGATCTGGACATCGGCTGACTTTGTGCACGGCCAGTTGCCGCTCTCGCTTGACGGTGTTTCGGCGAGCATCGATGGGCAGCCGGCATACATCGAGTACGTCAGCCCGGAGCAGATCAACGTGCTCGCGCCTGCCGATTCGAATTCCGGGCGGGTCAGCGTCCAGGTGACCACTCGGCAGGGCGCGAGTTATTCAGGTAACGTTATGCTGCAGCGGCTGGCGCCCCAACTTTTCACGTGGGCGCCAGGCGCCGTGACTTACGTCGCGGCCGAGCATGCGGACGGCTCGCTGGTCGGGCCACCCACCGCGAACCAACCGGCGCGCGTGGGAGAGATCGTCGAGGTGTACGGCACCGGTTTCGGCGCCACCTCGCCGGATGTGCCGGTGTCCCAGGCGGTGTTTCAGCCCGTTGTTCTGGCCTCTCCCGTAAATGTGGCCATCGGCGGAGCGCCGGCGCGGGTGGCATGGGCGGGACTGATTGGCCCTGGGTTGTACCAGATCAACGTGCAGGTTCCAGACCTGGCGCAAGGCGATCAACCGGTGGTAATGTCCGTGGCCGGCTTCCAGAGCGCCGCGGGACTGTTTCTACCGGTCACCCGCTGACCAAAGCACGGACAGGCGCCAGTCACGCGCATTACGTCATATCCGGGGCTCCGGGCAGGCCGCGCAGACGCGTCCTCGACGAGGCCGTGTGACGGCGTGGACTGCGCCGACTGCGGCACGCTCAACAAGCATGCCGCGCGCCACTTAGGCCTCATCTTGGTCCCTCCGTCACACTTGAAGATGCCGCCGGAAGTCAGGCCCGTGCTTCTGCCCGCCTTCCTGACTCTCATACCCTGCACCGGTTCCAGGGCTGCCGAACTTACCGTGCTTACGTCAATAATGCTTCCCTGCGGGGGCCCGTAGGTCAATCCGGTGTCAACCCGAATTCTGGCCTTCTTGGACGCCTCGTGATTATGTGACGTTCGGTGCCGCGTGGCACTGGTTCTAATCGCTTCCACGTACTCGCCATTCGCGTCCGGCTGCCGTAAGATCCTGGCGGTCCGCGGCGGTGTCGATCGACATCCCAAAAAAGCCGCGACACTGGGGCTATAATCTCTGGAACGGCACCCAGCAGTTAGCGTGCCCAGACGTGAATAGGAGGAGGGGGAAATGAAACGGTATTTCGTAATGCGGGTAGTGGCCGCGATCGCGAGCGTCGTCGTGCCTGGTTTGGCCCAAGAGCCGCAAATGAGTCAAGCCACGCCGGACCTTTCGGGCACGGGCCACGCTAAGTATCTTCCCATTTGGACCAACAGCACGACCTTGGGGAATTCAGTCATCTATGCGACTGGCGGCAATGTTGGTATCGGCACGACGACTCCAGCAGCAAAGCTGGAAGTTAATGGGGAAGCGCAGGTGGATGGGAATCTTAATTTGAGTGGCGAGCTTCTGTCGGGAGGGACCATCCTGCTCCAGGTGCCCGGTGGCATGGCCAACGGAAATACGGCCCTAGGTCTCGGCGCTTTACCTTCGAACACCGCGGGCACCGGCATGACCGCAATCGGTGCAGGCGCTCTCGCCTTAGGTACCGGTGGCTTCCATAATACGGCGGTCGGAAACGCAGCCCTCTCATCGAACAGCGTCGGCTGCTGCAACACTGCCATCGGCTGGTCCGCGTTGGGGGCAAACACGGGAACGGCCAATACGGCCAGCGGGGGACTCGCGCTTTCTGCCAACACCAGCGGCAACGACAACACGGCTTACGGCTATCACGCGCTCAATCAGAATTTGACCGGCAGCAACAACATTGCTGTCGGCGCGAATGCCGGGATTAATGTACTCTCCAGCAACAACATTCATATCGGGACGGTAGGGTCCTCGAGCGACACCGGGACCATTCGCATTGGAGGAAATACGACCCTCGGGGATCCAGCGAACCAGAGCTCGTTCTTCGCCGGAGGGATTCGCGGCGTCCAAACAGGGAACGCCGATGCTGTGCCGGTCGTGATCGACTCCAACGGCCAACTCGGTACGATCTCTTCTTCCCGGCGTTACAAGGAAATCATTCAGGACATGGGGGACGCCAGCGACGGGTTGATGCGCCTGCGGCCCGTCACTTTCCGATACAAGAAAGCCTACGCAGATGGAAGCAAACCGCTCCAGTACGGCCTGATCGCCGAAGAAGTCGCTGCGGTCTACCCGGATCTGGTGACGCGCACCGCGGATGGGCAGGTGGAGACAGTGAAGTACCAACTGCTGGACCCCATGCTCCTGAACGAACTCCAGAAGGAGCACGCCACGATCAAAGCTCAGCAAGAGCAGATCCGCTCCCTTGAAGAGCGTCTGGCCAGATTGGAAGCGGCACTCGGCACAGCAGCAACGACCACGGCAAGCCGCTGAGCGATTCTCGCGTGTTCCAAGAATCGCACACATGCGGAGCAGGGGCGCGAGGCGATGGGCCTCGCGCCGGCTCGCACGCCGCGGCGGAGACGCGCGGCAGGCGGCTCTCGGTAGCGGCTCGAAACCTGACACCAGCTCGTCATAGGAGAATGACATGAAGAAGGCTCATATAAGGATTACAGCGTTAGCATGCGTTATTCCGATTCTTTTCCTCTGGCCGGGCCGTGCACGAGCGCAAACCGCGAACGCGTCCTATCCGGTCATGGCTCCTCTCGATCGCTATTTGATTCCCGACGAGAAAGCTGAGATCGCGCTCGCGCGCAGTGCTGCGCCGGTATCGATTTCCGGTGCAGCCGAAGTGATGGTGCTGCGACGGAATGGTTACGCAACCGCCGTGCAAGGCTCGAATGGCTTCGTGTGCATCGTCGAGCGATCTTGGGGGAAGCCGACCGATGACCCGGAATTCTGGAACTTTAAGGTCCGCGCCCCGCATTGCTTCAATCCAGCCGCCGCCAAGACGTTTCTGCCCATTTTTCTGAAGAAGACTGAACTTGTGTTGGCGGGAAAATCGAAAGCGCAAATCCTGGCTGCCACCACGTCCGCATTAGAAAAGAAGGGGCTACCTTCGCTGGCTCCGGGAGCGATGTGCTACATGATGGCGAAGGAGCAGTACCTGAGCGATGCAGGCAGGAACTGGCATCCCCACCTCATGTTTTTCGTCGCGGGTGATGTTGAGAAAAGCTGGGGCGCCAATCTGCCCAGCTCTCCAGTAATTGCTGCGAACGATCCTGAAGAGCGGGTGACGGTCTTCATGATTTTGGTCCACACTTGGTCCGATGGTTCGCCAGGACCATCCACGACGCACTGACGGCAATCGATGCGAGTTATTCATCGCTCCTGAGAATTGCGCCTTGCATCCTATAACGCCTGCGGGTGCAGGTGCGCGAGCGCGGCGGCGGCGCGCTAGTTCCGCCCGCGGGACACGGGCGAGACGGATGCCCCGTACGTTCCGGCCCGTAAAACCCATTGCGCGTCTCCAACGTATACCTGCCCTCCGTGTTCAGCTCATCTCACCTCGGCGAACCAAAGGTTGTTTCTCCAGATCCAGAACCCGGGTCTACCTCACCTGCGCGAACCCCCTTCAGGCAAGGCCGCAGCCCCTCCGGCGCCCTTGTTAACAATGGATATCGCAACCAACACCGACTTGTCGCGCGGCGCGCCACTCTGCTATCAGATGGTCAGGAGAGGCGCCATCGCTTACCTGGGAGCTGTTCGTTGGCGCGAGGCATGTTATGCCGTTGCGCACGAAGACTGTCATTATTATCATCGCTACGCTGCTGGGCCTTCTGGTGGCTCTGTTCGCGGCTTCGCGGGCGGTCCTGCTCCACAGCTTCGCCGACCTGGAGCGGCGTGAGGCCCGGCGCAACGTGGAACGGCTACTGCGGGCGGTAGCCGGCGACGTCGCCGGCCTCAATCAGCAATGCCGCAACGCGGCCACGTGGGACAAGGCCTACCGCTTCATCCAGACCGCCTATCCTGACTTTATTAAATCCGAGATCGGCTATGGCACTTATAGCGACCTAGCCGCCCGTCGCCTCAACCTCGAAATCTACGTCCGTTCGACCGGCGAAGTCGTCTTCGGGGAAGGCTTCAATCTGACCGCGCAGAAGGAAACCCCGGTACCCGCCAGCTTGCGCCGCCACCTTTATGCGGGAAGCCGACTGCTTGCCGCAGGTGGAACTGCCGGACTTCTGATGTTGCCGGAAGGCCCCCTGCTGGTAGCCGCGCGGCCTGTCCTGACCAGCGCCGGAGATGGTCCAATCATCGGTTCTCTCATCATGGGCCGCTACCTGGATGCCGCGGAGGTGCGGCGTCTGGGAGAGCAGACGCTGCTCGCTGTCACGCTTCGCCCGTACGTTCCAGCCGGTGCGGCAGCGGCGGGCGCTCCCGGCGCGGATCCCATTCTGATCCGGGCTCTAAATCCGTCCCTGGTCGCCGGATACGCCCCGCTCAGTGACATTTACGGCCAGCCCGTCGTGGCCGTGGAACTGGATATGCCTCGCGAAATCTACCGGCACGGGGAGCGCAGTGTCCTGTACCTGCTGCTGTCCCTCATCCTGGTCGGTTTCGTGTTCGGGTTGGTCACTCTGGTTCTCTTGGAAAGGGCCATCCTCTCCCGCCTGACGCGGCTGAGCGCCGGCGTCACCAGCGTCGGCGAGAGCAGCGACCTCTCCGCGCGCGTCTATCTATCCGGAGACGACGAGTTGTCGGGACTGGCGGGCGCTATCAACCGCATGCTCGAAGGGTTGGAAAAGTCGCAGCGGGAGATCGTGCGGCGCCGCCACGCGCAGGAAGCAGCGCTGGCCGCCCAGCAGGTCGCCGAGCAGTCCAGCCGCGCCAAGAGTGCATTCCTGGCCAACATGAGCCATGAATTGCGTACGCCGCTTAACGCGATCATTGGATACAGCGAATTGTTGTACGAGGAAGCCGAGGCGAAGAACGATCCGGGGGCGTCGGCGGACCTGGCACGCATCACCAGGGCAGGCAAACATCTGTTGGGCTTGATCAACGAAGTGTTGGATCTTTCCAAGATCGAAGCCGGCAAGATCGAGTTGTTTTGGGAGGACGTGGCGCCCGCCGCCCTGCTGGAGGACACAGCCGGCGCCATGGGGGCCCTGGCGCGCCAAAACGGCAACAAGCTTACCCTGAACTGCCCGTCCGGCCTTCGGCCCATACGGGTGGATGCCATGAAGTTCCGTCAGAGCCTCGGCAACCTCCTCAGTAATGCCTGCAAGTTTACCCGGAACGGTTGTATCAACGTGGATGTCGTCCCCGTAGATAGCGAGGGCGCCGAGTGGATCGAGTGGCGTGTCTCCGATACCGGCATCGGCATTGCTCCTGACCAGATGCACAAGCTGTTCCAGCCGTTTTCGCAGGTGGATGCATCGACCACCCGCAAATACGGCGGCACCGGTCTCGGGCTGGCCATCAGCCAGCGGTTCTGCCAGCTCATGGGTGGTGGCATCACCGTGAGCAGCCAGTTAGGCATGGGTTCGACGTTCACCATCCGGTTGCCGCGGCATGCGGCCGCGAAGAACCCGCCCGCCGTCGTGATGCCCGTGGCCGTTCCATGATGCGAGCTTTTTTTGAACGCGGCGCCAAATGCGCCGATCGGCCCGGAGGGGCGGACCTGGCGGGGACGCCATTTCTGGAACAACCGTTTAAGCTCGCAAAATAGCCCGCGCCTTGGCCCGGTGAGGCGCCAAGCAGGCGAGCGCCCACACGGCAGGAATTCCCCGGCGGTTAATGAGTCGCAAGGTGTGGCAGGGTCGACCCACGGCGTTGCTGGTCGCCGGCCGTTATCCCACTGGAAGCACTGCCAACCGTGAAACATGATTCCAGATGTTAAAATCCGAAGTGCCGCAACCACCATTGGTGCTGGCCGTTCCAGCCCGAAGCGGCAAACGCGAATCTCTCAAGTGACCGTCGGCTGGTTGGTATCATGAAGCGAGTCTCCTGGTTGATGGCCTCGGAAAACGCCATGCGCGCCATTCCTGCACTGAATCCCCTCCGGACCTTGCTTTCCGGTTGCCTGTTGTTCGGTCTCGTTGCGTCTTCAGGCGCATTCGCGGCCACGGATGCCGCGGCACAAACGCCGGCCGTCCAGTTTCCCGCAATTACCCGCGTCCTTCCGCAGTTCGCATTTGGTGGCGGCTGGTACTCGGCCCTCTATTTCACGAACGTGACCGCATCGGCCATTTCGTTTTCGGTGACGTTTATCGACGACAACGGACAGCCGTTGACCGTGCCCTCCGTGGGGGGCACCAGCGCCCAGGTCAATCTGTCAGCCTACGGCACGGCGATCATTGAAGCACCTAATGCCGGCAACCTGGTTCAGGGATACGCGGCGTTTACCCTGCCGAGTGGAGTGTTCGGCTACGGCGTTTTCCGCGGCAGCGCCACCGGACAGCCGGATCAGGAGGCTGTGGTGCCGTTGTCCGACGCTTGGGCGGTTTCGAACACGCTCACCTGGGACGAGACCGCCTTCACGACTTCTGTGGCGGTTGTGAATCCGAGCTCCACGGCAGCCAACGTGGCCGTGACGGTTTGGGACGAGGACGGCAACACGATCGGGAGCTCTTCCATTGCGCTGCCGCCATACAACAAGATCGCCACCGAGCTGCGCACCCTTCCGGGGCTGGCCGGAATGCTTGGAAAACGGGGCTCCGCCCAATTCAAAGTCACTACCGGGAACGTGGCTGTGTTGGGACTGCGTTTTGGCCAGTCGTTTACCTCCATTCCAACCACGGCGAATACCTCCAATTCGAATTCACGGTCCAGCGTCCTGCCGCAAATCGCATTTGGCGGCGGCTGGTACACTGCGCTGTATTTCACCAACAACACCGGGGCAGCCGTTTCGTTTCCGGTGAATTTTATCGACGGCACGGGGAACCCTCTAGTCCTGCCGTCGGTCGGAGGTTCCACGGCGCAGGTAGATCTGGCCGCCAACGGCACGGCCATCATCGAAGCACCCAACGACGGCGCCCTCGTCCAGGGATACGCGGCGTTTACACTTCCCAGCGGAGTGTTCGGCTACGGCGTCTTTCGTGCCAGCGCGACCGGACAGCCGGACCAGGAGGCGGTCGTGCCGTTATCCGACGCGGCAGCCGTGTCGAGCACCCTGACGTGGGACGACACGAGCTTTACGACCTCCGTGGCCATCGTGAATCCGAGCTCCACCACGGCCAACGTGGCCGTGACGGTTTGGGACCAGGACGGCAAGACGATCGGAACTTCCTCGGTTTCCCTGCCACCCTACAACAAGATCGCCACCGAGTTGCGCACTCTTCCGGGACTGGCCGGAATGCTCGGAAAACGCGGCTCGGCCCAATTTAAAGTCTCCGCCGGAGATGTGGCCGTACTGGGGCTTCGCTTTGGCCAGTCTTTTACTTCCATTCCGACTGCAAGTCTGGAGGCTCCCGCCGTCAGCACGGTGGCCCAACGCGAGCTGGCTCAGACGGGGCTGGCCATCGGCCAGGCCTCCACCGTGTTGCAAAGCCAGTTCAGCATAGCGCTGGCATTTACCGAAAGGCAGGCCAGTTGCATGGCGCTCAATGGAGGCGGCAGCCTGCGGACCGGCGGCGGAAATACCTCCGTGACCGTTTATTACGACAACAACTGTCAACGGCCTTACGTCGCCACCGGGCCTGGCCTGACTGTGACGGAGTCCGGTAGCCAGCTTGTGATCAACGAAACCGCCACCTATTACTCCCTGAGTGGAACGACTATCGGGACCATGGTCATAAACGAGACAGCCCAGATCGCCACGGACACTTACACCGTAAATGTTTACGGTTTGGGGCTCTTCACGCCGGCTACCGGCGCACGCACGCCGGTGCAGTTGGGTGTATATTGCGCACTGACCGAGTTTTCCGGCTCTTGTGCCGGTGGAATCGCGCAGGACTTCCCGGCGCTCGGTATGGCCATTGGCGCCGTGACGCCGCTGACGCTTTCCTACAACGGCGGCGACCCCACCTCGCCCGTCACCTTCACCGGCGGTGGTTCCGCCGTCACCGGTCCGCTCGGCTCGCTCAAATTGACGAACCCATCGCCGACGTCCCTCATCCTCCAGGGCGGTTCGACGTTCGCATCCACCACTTGCAGCGGGGGCGCGGCCGAGTTCGTCCTTTTCCCACCGACGCCGACGGCCTGGACACTCACGGATTCGGCTCACGATCAGAGTTTCGCGATTTCGGTGGCCGACAACACCGTCCGCAATTTGACCCTGACCATAACGCAGGTAAGTACGGGCGCCACGCTTGCTACCGGGGCGATCGATCAATCGGGCTCCGGAACTATTACTTACGCCGACGGCACTACCGTCGCCATTACTAATTGGACCCTGGCGGATTGATCCGGAACCGGATTCTTTTCGCGCGCAGCCTCCTTCGCGCATCCACTGGAGGCAGCCCGTAGAACCAGCCCGATCTTCTCGTCCTTAATCGTTCCGGCCCACCAGGGTGAAAACAGCCTCGTCCGGTAGAACCAACTCCGCCGTGCCGTTTTCTACCGCCACCGAATCCAGCCGCAAGCAGTTCCAACTGCGCGTGGTGGCATAATAATCCCATCGATGGGGAGCCTTTTCCGCTGCCGGAACGGTGATTTGTACCCGGTTGGGACCTCGTTCTTTTACCCCCACCAGGATCAGCGAGCCGCTCGCCGGATCTCGAAACGCGGCAACTGTCAGTCCGGGTGAGTTCGCGTCAGCCGCGATACGCTGAAACCCGGGACGGACGAAATGATAGAGCTGCCGCGTCGCATAGTATCGTTTCTTCGGCGCATAGACGTGCGCGGCGCTGGTGTACAGCCCGTAGAAGGTCAGACGGCGGGCGCACTCTTCGTAATCGTCGAATGCGTCGAAGTAGAACACCGCGCTCGCACCCTGATTCAACGCTGTCAGTGCCCGCCGGTTCGCCGCAAGCGAGAAATGGGTCCAATCATTTTCAGCGCTCTTGTCCTGATCGTTCAAATCGCCGTATTCGGTGAGCCAGACCGGCAGGTGCGCATACGGGCTGGCCTTGACACGCTCCACTTGGGCGCCGACTGAGTCCTCGCCGTAGGTATGCAGGGCGAATGCGCCGACCTGCTTCATCAGCGTAGTGTCATGCAGAATCGGCGTGAAGTAATCGTTGGTGATGACCGCCTGATCCGCGACTGCCAGGCGCACGTCCCCCATGCCTTCTTTGCGGAGGCGCGCCGCCACCGCGCCGAGCACTTTGGGCGCATCGGCAGGGTCGACGCGCGGCCCCTCCGCCGGGTAACAATCGGTCTCGTTAAAAGGGCTGAAATAGCCGAAATCCAAGTGCGCCGCAAAACGGGCATACATGGCCATCGACACCACCTCTTCCGCAAACTCGCCGTACATCGCGGGCGCCAGCGGAGGGGTACGGCTGGAGCTATCGCACACATGATGCTGCGGAGGGGTCGATTGGCCGGCCAACATCCACGCGGGTACCGGACCCATCAGGGCGATTACCGGCCGTATGCCCCGCGAATTCAGATACCGAATGGCGTTCCAGGAAGCTTCGAAGACCGGCGTGGAGTATCGATCGTTGTAATACTCCCAATTCATCACGTTGGGGTCATCATTGTCGTTCACCACCTCCCAGTCGCTGTAGACCAGGTAGGGAACCACCCGGAACATGGTGACTCCCAGGTCGTCGATGAACATATCGAACATGTGCCTCTGGTCGTCGCGAAAATATGATGCCGTGAAGTTGAGACCGAATCCGTCGATCACCTGGAAGCGCTGCCCGAGGCGGACTATGATGCGCGTCTGGGCCGGCGCGCATACACCTGAGGATAAGAGCACCAGCAAACCGATAATGGCCCGCATCATCTTGCTCTTTCCTGCTGCCGGGCTTCGGCGGCTATGGTCTTATATGTTCTTTTGGCCTCCTGGTAACGCGCATGCGCGCCGTCGCGGTCGTGGGCGAGGTACACACTCCAATCCGCCGGAGGCGTAGTCCTGGCGATCAGATTATCGATCCAGCGCATGAAGAACTCCGCGTCCGCCGCACTCGCTCGCGTGGGCTCGCCGGCTACCGTCACAAAGACGGCCCCCGAATGAACCCGGTGACCCTGCGCGTCCATCACCCGCGCGCACAACCAGCCGCTGTGGCGGAATTCCAATTTGTGGCGCAGATCCGCGGGTGAGCCGGGCGCTGCGGACACCTGCCGTGACGCCACCACCTTGCCATTCCGAACCAGTTCCAGCCTGCCCGACAGCTTCTCCGTCGCCCGCCACTGGACATCAACGGGAACCGCCCCCGGCCGAGGCAACCGGATCTCGTCGCCGGGCAAAGCGCTATGGTTCACTCTCACCTCCAAAAACTCCCGGTGGCCGTGGCGCGACACGACCGTGCGGCCATGACCGATTCCTTCGATCCATGCTCTATAGGTCAACTTGCCGCCGGGCACGTACACATAAGTCAGGAGGGAGCCAATGGGCTTGCGGAAATTGCAGGGGAAATCGGTGGACGCGGCCAGCCCCGGGCGAAAGCCGCAATTCAAGAGCCGGTAATACGACTCGATGGCCGTGTCGGAACCGTCCACGTCCTCCATCAGGAAGGACGCCGTTCCCAACGCGACCTCGACGGGATACTCCAGCGGCGCACAGCAATTCAGATCCTGCGGAATGCCGTCCGGCAGGTATTGCATATGGGCGAAACCCACCACGGCATGCTGTTTGAGCGCCCAATCCAGAATCGGCCAGGTGTACTCCGCAAACCGCCGCTCCGCATGGCCCAGACCGAGAACGATCAAGTGGCCGCCGATGGCCTTCTGTGCGAAGGTCACACCGCGCGGGTCGAAATGCCATTCGGCGTCCCAGTGCAGAACGCGTTCCGGCGTGGATAAGGGATCATCCTCGCCGTCCACCCGCGGCAGGTCAGCGGTCGCATCGCGTACCTCGCCGTTGCCCATATCCGCCAGCATGGAGATTACAGAAAGGTTATTGATCTGCATGGCCTCCCGCAACTGCGCCGGCGTAAAGGAAGCGCCACCAGCCACGCCGCAATCACAATGCACGTGGGCATCGCCGGCCCACCATCCTTCCGGCTCGGGGTTCGTTGTCTGGCCGTACGCGGGGGCCAGCACGACAAGCAAGGTTGCCAATAGGCGCATATACTGGGTCCAGTGTAGCGCCGCCCGGCAGGAGCCGAACAGACGATCGGAACGATGGCCGTCTTGGGAGCTTGCTTCGCCGAAAAAGTGCTCTCGGGAAGCGAGGCGTAAGCGACCAGGCTTGCCGCTCGCCCGAAACTGAGGAGACCTGGCTGGTTTGCGAAGAACTCGCGCCAAATTCACGGTGCGGAGTCATGGTTCCCGCGTGATTCCATGGACGGGCTATCGGATACGCGCAGGCTCGTCGCCCCGAGCGACCGCACGCCTCCGGCCTGGATACTCACCGGCACATCGCCGCTGGCGGTACTCGCGGGAATCTGTGCGTTGATCTGATACAGTCCGGCTTCCACCATGCCGGTCCAGAGCACCGGCGCGTCCTGGCCGCCCACAGTCACCTGCACGGCGGCCCAATCGGTTAGCGGATAGAACTCGCCCGGCAGAAAAACGTATCCGGCCGGCCACGGCGGCGATGTGGGGCCCAGTCCGGTGGCGTAGAGTTGCAGAATGTCGCCGCGATGCGCAGGTTGCGCGGGGCCCACCACGATGCTCGAGTTTGCGAACAGCGCCACCGCGTACCGCACGCCGCCTTGCTGCCACGCAAAGAACTCCGGACTCGCCTGCCACTGAGTACCGGTAGCGGAGGCCACGCCGTTATCGGTCACCACCTCGACGGTCACCGGCCCGCTGTCCGGATCATCCGGCATCAGAACGTTCAACTGGGTGGGGCTCACATAGCTCGGGTACGTGTACCGCCCGTTGATCCGCACCTCCACGCCGCCCAGTTCAATCGGCAGAATCCGGCCGCCGCTAATCGCCGAGGTCCAGTTGGCTGCCGCGCTGGTGAAGTTTGTGCCGAATATGGTGATGAATCCATTGACCGCCGTGTTGGACGTAAAACTGGCGGCGTTCACGATTCCGCCGATATCCGCGCTTTTGCCGTCAGCCACCCGGTGGATCGTACCGACCCAAAAGCCGCGGCCGTTGGTCCCGAAAATCACCTTCGACGGATCCCAGGGAACGAAGCGGATCACGGGGCCGCGCAGGACCGGTAGGCCTTCGTTCTGGCGGGTCCAAGTAGCGCCGCCATCTTCGCTCATCCATACACCCGTAGCGGCGGTGACATCGTGATACGGATCGTCATCCGTGCTCAAAAGAATCCGCTGTGCATCGGTCGGGTCCACGGCCACGCCACGGGCGGCATATTCGGCGCGCAGGAGCGTCCAGGAATGGCCGTCATAGCGGTACAAACCGTCGCCCGATCCGGTGCGCCACTTGGTCAGGTATAGTCGTGCGGAATCGGTCGGGTCCACGATCATCCGGTCGCTCCCGGCCGGACTGCCGGCCATGAGCGTGTAAGTGCTGCCGGCATCGTTCGTGCTCCACACGCCGGTCGCACCGTTGACGTAAAATGTCCGGTCGTCACCTGCCGCCGCGATGAATCTAAGGCCGCCATCCTGGCCGATTCCGTTCGAAACTACACGCGCCCAAGTGGAGCCGCCGTTGGACGAGCTGTACAAGGCGCCGTTCACCGTGAACCACACCTGGTCGGGATTCCGGGCGAGCGCATAAATGCCCAGCGGCTGGCCCGATATTCCGGCAGGCGTTACGTACGTCCAGTCCCTCCCGCCATTCGCTGATTTAGCCAACCCTTCCATCGATCCTTGCTGGCCGAATGTAGCGTAAACCGTCTCGCCTTCCGGACCCGCAAAGGTTGCGTCATCGCCGCCCTCATAGTGATTCAGCCCGTTGCCGCCCCAGCGCCACGATGCGCCGCCGTCGCCGCTTTGCACCCATTTGCCGTCGTCCATGGCCATCAGGACTGTCTGCTGCTGCGACGGATTGAAAGCCACGTTGGTAGCTACCAGACCGGAAAAACCGCGGCCCACCCAGTTCCCGCTATCGAGCGGCGAGGCGGTCGCGTCCTGCCATGTCAAGCCACCGTCATGCGAACGGTTGATCGCCGCAATCGTAGCCATGAATACCGAGTTGGCATCGTGTGGATCGAAGGCCAGCCCGAAAGCCGTGGCCGTGCCCCAGTAGAAATGCGGACCGTCGGCGGCGGGTTTCCAGGTGTCCCCGCCGTCCGTGCTGCGATAGCAGGTATTCGCCAACCAGCTCAGGTCGGCGGTAAGCAAAAGGCTCGGCTGAGAAGGCGCCAGTTCAACCGTCGCATAGCTTGAGGAAAACGACCCGCCATCGGCGAACTGTGTCAGGCCGCTCAGAATTGGATGCCACGACGCGCCCGCGTCCACGGATCGGAATACGCCCCCAGGAGCGCCGGAAGCGCTGGAGAAAAATGCGGCATACAGAGTTTTGCCCTCCGGGTCAGCCGTGATGTAGCTGGCGGCGAGATTCGTCAGCCCGTTATTGATGGCCTGCCACGTGGCGCCTCTATCCGGGCTCTTCAAAATGCCGCCGGCGCTTGTCGCGATGTACAAGGCGCCCGCGGCGAAAGTTCCGGCCATCACGCCATATGGGCTTCCGTCGCCGACACGGCTCAATCGCGCCCAGGAGCTGCCGCTATCGTAGCTCTGCCAGATACTGCCCCAGTCGCTGCCCGGCGGACTTTCCCATTTGCGGTGGCTGCCGCCCAAAGCGATCAGGTGGGTCTCATCGGCCGGATCGAACAGAACTTTCTCGATTGGCACGGAGTAGTTATAGGGTGCGAAGGCGGACATGCCGTTGCGCATCGCTTTCCACGTCAGGCCGCCATCCAAGCTCCGGCAGGGTCCACTCATCGAGCCGGCCCATACGATGTTCGGATTGGACGGATGCCAGGTAAAGGAGCCCATCTCATAGCTCGGGAGGCCGAACGCCGGTTGCCAGTTGTCGCCGCCATCCGTGCTCAGCGTGATGCCCAGCAAATCGCCAGATGCCAGCACGCGCTTGCCGTCCCACGGGCTGACCGAGACGGCCACGACGAATCCACCGCTGCCGGGCTCCATGGCGGGACGCCATCGGATAAGGCTCGGCGCTCCGCGGACGCCGGCCGGCAACAGCAACCCGACGGCCGCGGCGGCCCAAACACCGGAGAGTTTCATCAGCCGCCCTTAACGTACCACCATGCCTTGCGCTTTTCATGCCGCAGCAATCACTACCGGCTGAAGAGGGTAGAATTCGGCTCCAACTGAAGGTCGGGTGTGCGGCCAGGTCCGCCGGAAGCCCGCCCGGCTGAGAGCCGGCTACACCTCGATTCAGCGGCAACCTGAAGCCGGGAAAGCCAGCGACGCGGCCGGCATACATAGTCCGGTTTAGACGAGCGTCCTTTCTCGTTTGTTCCGGAAGGGGAGGTGCTTTCTTTCAGCGGCAGATTTTGCCATCCGTTATCAGATCGAGAAACCAGAACTTCTCCACGCGCGCCAGGTCAATCTCTTCGGGGCAGCGCAGGATGAAGCGTCTGACGTGGTCGCGGGGGATCCACCAGGTGTCACCACCCTGCTCCGCCCCGCGATCCGTGTGGCGCCGCGAAGCCGCCAGCAGCCCTCTTCGAATCCAGGCCAGGACTTTGTGCGCATCCACCCCAAAGGCCCGCGCCAGTGAGGTGGCCGAGAATCCGTCCAGATTGCTTTTGATCCGCAGCCGAGTCACTTTGACCGCAACGGCGCCACAGGAGCGCTGGAAGCCGGCTTCCGATAGTTTCCGCTGAATGCCGCTATATGCCAGATGCCCGAATCGGACGATGATCCGTTCTTCCTCGTCCGACCACGGCTGCTCCTTGACCCGTCCCAGCCCGAGTTCTAATGCGCGCCGCGAAATCGCGTGCGCCGGCCATCCCAGCCGGGCGCTAACCAGTTTGATGGCCCGCCGGTCTCCCTGGCGCCGCCGGCGATACGCCTCCGCGATCAGCGCATCGGTTACTGCGGTGGGCCGATACTTCTTCTTCCAATACCCGCGCCCCATGTGCGAGCATGTGCCGGTTGTGAGACAGGCTTGTCGTTGTTCCGCCACGGTGCCCCGGAAACCCTGCTACTGCCGCTCCACAACCAGCACGTTGAACGTCCCCGGCTTGGCCCGCATGCGCGGCCGCTGGCCGGCCGGCGTGGGCATCGATTCCATCTCCGCCGCTGAGAGGAAGAGCCGCTTCGTTTTCGGATCGAATGCCATGGTCTTTGCGCTCTTCTGGGTGAGGATGTCGCCCACCGACTCGTATTCGTTCGCGTTCTTCTGCCGGATGACGGAGACGGTGCCGTCCCAGTTAGACGCGAAGATCATCTTGTGATCGGGATCGTAGGCCACGGCATCCACGCGCTCGCCGATCGGCAGGGTGGCGACGACCTTTCCGTTGCCGGCATCCATCACCGCCAGCACCTTGCTGCGGCAGCCGATAAACAGCCGCGCGTTCCGGACGTCCATCGCCAACCCGGTGGGCGTCTTGCATCCGGTAATCGGGTATTTCTGCTCGACTTTCAGGGCCTGTGGGTTGAACTTCACCACGGCCGCCTGTTCCTCCAGGTTCACAAATCCGTAGCCCTTGCCGTCGAGAACCGCGGCTTCGGCCCCACCGCCCAGATCGATCTTGCCGATCACTTCCTCCTTTTCGGGGTCGATCGCCGTGATCTCGGCCGCATCGCCGTGGCACACCAGCACGCGCTTCGAACGCGGATCGTACGTCACGAAGTCCGGGTCCTTGTCGACCGGGATCTTCTTGATCGTGGCGAACGAATTGGTATCGAAGACGGAGACCGCCGCAGCCCTGCCGTCGGTGACAAATCCGCGATGGAGGCCGGGAACGATGGCGATGCCATGCACGCCCGGCGTATCCTCGACTTTGCCGAGCACCTTACCGGAATCGGCATCCAGAACGTCGACCTCCGTCCCGTGAGAGACATACAGACGGTTGGCTGGACCGTCGAACACAATGTAGTCAAAACCGCCGTCGCCGGGGACCGGAAACCTCCTGGCCACCTTGAAGCCCGGCGCTTCCGCCGCCGCGCACAATCCCGCCACTGCCAGCAGGATTCCAAACTGTCGGATGAGACTTTTCATGATCTTTTCTCCTCTCTGTCGATCACTCTTGAATCGTGCCGTCCGGCGCAACTGTGACTTCCGATCTTTTGCCGTGGCGCAAGATATGCGCCTCGTAGCTGACTTGAGAGCCTTTGGTGACGGACTCAACGCGCAGGACCTTGCCGGTACCTATGCGTCCGTCCAAGGCCCTGCGCGCGGCGGCCGGAATGCTATTCAGGTCCGTCTGTTCTTCTACCTCCACCACCGTTCCGGTACTGTCCATCAGAATGTCGCGGGACTTGCCGTTGACCATCGTCTCGGCCTCATAGTATGTCTTGCCGTTCTCGACCTCTTTGCTGAACCCCCTGATCCGCGCGCCCCGGGTCTGCTCCTTTACCGTTTTCTGCACGGCCAGGGGCAGGTCACTCATTTTTACGCGAATCTCGGAGGCCGCCAGGGCCAGGGTCCCCAACGCGACCAGCGGGGTGGTTCCGGTTCTCACCATAATTCGCCAGTCTACGCCCCCAATCTGAAAAAAACATGAAAAGACGCTGCCGTATACTAATGCCTGAGACCACGCGCATGCGCATTTTACTGGTCGATGACGATCGCGAACTCGCGGAGTACGTCAGCCGGACGCTCGAGGAAGAGGGCAATTCGGTTACGATCTCGACCGACGGCGCTGCCGCGGTGCGGTCGGCGCGATCGGCGCCGTTCGATATTATCGTCCTGGACGTCATGCTGCCATGTATGGACGGCGTGCAGGTGACCCGAAAACTGCGCGCCGAGAACATCACGACTCCGGTTTTGCTGCTGACGGCCCGCGATGCCCCCCAGGACATCGTGCGGGGTCTGGACGCCGGCGCCGACGACTACCTGACCAAGCCGTTCTCGCTGGACGTGCTGCTGGCCCGCATCCGTGCGCGCACTCGGGCCGGCCGGTCCGGCGAGACGTCGCGGCTCCGGTATGCGGACCTGGTCGCCGACCTCGAAACATATGAAGTCTGGCGGCATGGACGGCGCATTGACCTGACCCGCACCGAATTCGCCATTCTGGAATGCCTGCTCCGGTCGCCCGGCCGGGTCATCCGGCGACAGCACCTCATCGAGGAGGTTTGGGGCGCGGAACGGCTGGTGCCGGACAACAATCTGGATGCGTTTATTCGCCTGCTGCGGGCGAAGGTCGACGCGCCCGGACACCAACGCCTGATCCAGACCGTGCGGGGCATCGGATATTGCCTGCGGCAGGCGGAAGCGTGAGTTTTGCCGGTTCCCTGCGGTTCCGCACCACGGCGTGGTACTTGGTCACGACAGCATCTCTGTTGGCGATTTACGGTGGCGGTGCCTGGCTGGCCATGCGGTCCAGCATCATCCGGGCGGTAGACCGCAATCTGCTCATGAGAATTGCCGGAGTCCGCGGTTTCCTCAACGATCAGACCAGCGGCGGCCGCGACGACGTGAAGGAGGAACTGAGCGAAGAGTTTCTCCTGGGCCTGGGCGGGCCGCTGCTCGAAGTACGCGATCAGGCCGGCGTCCTGATCTATCGTTCGCCGCGACTCCGCGGCAATTCCATACAGATCGGCAATTCGGAGACGCTGCGCATCAAGGCCCTGCGCGCCGGCGGCCTCTCCCTACGCGCCGCCTCCCAACGCCTGACCGTCAATGCGCACACCTATACGATCAGCGTCGCCGAACCCATGCATCAGTTCCGGGAATCTATGGAGCAGTTCCAGACCGCCTTGCTGGTGTCGGCGCCGCTGGCCCTGATCCTGGCGTCGCTGGCCGGATTCTGGATGAGCCAGCGTGCCCTGGCTCCCGTGGACCGGATTACAGGCGAGGCCCGTTCCATCTCCATCGGCAACCTGGCGCGCCGCCTGCCGGTCCCGCCGGCGAAGGACGAAATTCAGAGGCTGGCGGTCACCCTGAATGAAATGCTGGACCGCATCGATGCCGCCGTAAAACGCATCGTGCAGTTCACCGCGGATGCCTCGCATGAGTTGCGCGCGCCGTTGACTCTCATACACACGGCGGCGGAGTTTTCGCTACGCCGCGAACGCACGCGCGAGGAACTGCTCGACGCCATTCAGAAGATCCGGCAGGAGTCGGCGCGCACTTCCCGGCTGGTGGACGATTTGCTGCTGCTGGCGCGAGCCGATTCGGGTACCGACCGGATCCAGCTTACCCTGACGGATTTGGCGGAGTTGGCCGGCCATGCGGCCGAACAGGCGGCCATACTGGCAGAGCCGAGACACATCGCGGTCTGTACCGAGATCGTGCCAGCCGCCGTCGTGGTCCTGGCGGACCACGAGGCCTTGTCGCGGCTGCTCCTGATTCTGCTCGATAATGCGGTGAAATACACGAACGAAGGCGGACGAGTGACGTTGCAGCTTCGCGTGACCGATGCGTACGCCGAGGTTACGGTAGCCGATACCGGCGTTGGAATCGCGCCGGCGGACCTGGCTCACATCTACGATCGTTTCTGGCGGTCGGATCAAGTCCGTTCGCGCGGGACCAGCGGCGCCGGGTTGGGGCTATCCATCGCACGTTGGATCGTAGAAAGGCACGGGGGCGAGATCCGCATCGCTTCCGATCCCGGGAAGGGATCTCAGGCGGTCGTGCGGCTGCCGCTCGGAAACGGCAGCCATGGCGGTGCGGGATGAGCCTTGGCCGCGAGCGGGCGGCTGCCGGCCGCGATGCGAGAGGGCATCGTCTATTTATCCATACGATATGAAGAGGCATTCCGCCCCTTCCACTGTATCTGCCCGGCGGCAGATCCGGTTTTCGAAGCCCTTCACGGCGATCCGCGGTTCGAACGTGAAGCCGAACGCTGAGAGCATCTTCGATATAAGGCACCGGGCGGCGGGACCCGCTTCAGAAAACGTTGTAGTACGCCATCACGTAAGGATACAAATACGACGCTGCGTGATGTGTACGCAGCAGGAAGTCGCCCGACCGGATGTAGCCCACGCCGGCGCCAAGCTCCAGGTTCCGGTTCAGCCGGTGGGATGTTTGAAGATCGAACTCGCGGCCGATGTGCGTGCCCGACATGCCGGCAGGATCGCGCGCCACGGCGGACCCGGAGGCATTATAGAAAGCGTCGTTGGCGCTAGCCAGCCACCAATCGTTGTAGGCGCTGGCAACGATCCAGTTTCGGCGCAGAGACACCCTCACACCCGAGCGAACCGATTTCAGGTTCTGCCAGGCGATCACGTCAGCCAGGCCATGATGGTCGTGAATGTTAGGGTACAGTTGATCGAAAGTGCCGTGCACGCCGTCTTTCGGGTTCCGGTCGCCGGAAGCGAAATCGTACTTGACGAAGATGCGGGGCCGGAGCCGCGCGGACTCGAAGGTATAGCCGGCCACCGCGCTCCAGGCCCAGGCGCGCAGCGGATCGGGACCGATATGGCCGAACTGACCCGCGGTCTCGGCGTCGTAATCGAAGTTCCGCGCGTTGCCGGCCCAGCGGACACCGGTGGTCTTCTCGTCGAGTTTGCCAACGCCGCCTTGTTCGACCTTGAGGCCGGGGGTCAACCGCCACAGGACGTACGGCTCGATGGTGGAAGACGGAATCCGGTTCTCCAGCACGGTGTAGATGCCGTCGAAGATGTTTCCGGGCTGGTGATGGCTGAGGCCGTTGTCTCCGCTGATGACCGGCGCGGCGACGAACCCGTTCACGCGCAGCCAGTCCCGGTGGAAGACCATCCGGGCCGCGTCGTAGCCGCGCGAGGCGTTGCGCCAATAGGAGGTGCCGACCAGGCGCAGGTGGCCGAAGGCCAGATCCTGGCGCCCGACGCGCAAGCTGAAGAAACCCTCTTCGATGTCGCCGAAATCGACGTATGCCCGGCGCAGGTCCCAGGTGCTTTGGTAAGGCGGCCCCAATGAGCCTTTTTTCCAGAAAGCGTCCGCGTCCTGCAATTCGAAGTAGGCGCCCAACCAACTGGTGGGCTTGATCAGGGTGCCCAGCCGGAAACGGGTCAACAGGTAGGTGTCGGAATTACCAGGTTGGAAGTTGCCCGCGCTGTAACTCTCCAGGCGGGCGCGATATCCAGCCGTGAAGCAGATCCAACGCGGCAGTTGCTGGTTGAGCTTCGTGACCGGTTCGAAGCCGGCCTCGGGCACGTCCGCATCCACCGGCCGGTTGATGTTCACCTTGCTGCCACCGGGATTGTCGACCACGCACTGCGCCGCCGCGGGAACGGCTGCCACCAGCGGAAGAAGCAACCGGAGAAAGGAGCGGCCGGGCCTCATAGCATCACGCGCGATGTCAGCAGAAAGCGAATGACGTAAGTCAGCGCCAGCGCTGTAATGAGCAATCCCAGAACCAGACGGATCCACCGCTCCGGCAGGTGCTTTTGCAGGCGGGCGCCAAAATAACTGCCCGCCAGGCCGCCCACACCGAAGAGGAGACCGAGCATCCAGTCGGGCTGCACCGAGGCACCCGCGGACAACGGCATACGGCTGAGCATCTCGAAGGTGGCTACGCCCATAATCGAGGTTACTAAAGTGCCCACCATCGCCGCACCGGCGACCATCCGGGCGGGCAGGCGCAGGATGGTCATGGCGAACGGCGCGATGATGGCTCCGCCGCCGACTCCGTAGATACCGCCGATCACGCCAACCGGCAGAGCCACCGCCGCCAGTAGCGCGGGATTGAAGGAGGTGGTTTCGGGACGTTTGCCGGCCGCTGCGCGCAGGGAGTGGAGGAGCAGCCGGACGCCGAGATAGAGCAGCACGCATCCCACGAACAGCTTGGCGTAGCGCGGGTCCGGCAGGTAGCGGATGCGGACCACGGCTCCCAGCGCGACGCCGGGGAGCGTCCCGGCCAGGATGGCCAGCGCCAATCGCCACTCCATGCGGCGCTCCTGGATATAACGGACGATGCCGCCGGGCGTCGCGACAACGTTATAGATAAGGTTGGTGGGGGTAACCGCGGGGCTGACGAAGCCGAGCACGCTCATCTGGAACGGCAGGAGCAAGAAGGCTCCCGACAGTCCGGCCGGCGCGGTTAACAGGGCCACCAGGAACGCGGCGGCGGGCGGCAGCCATAAGGGGCACGCGACACCCGAGACCGGGAAATGCATGCGCGCCCCGCGCTCACCCGTGGAAGAAGGTCCGGCTTATGCCGAACAGGACCGCCAGCAGGAAGAGGCCCAGCAAGACACTCCACAGAACCAGTTTCTTCTCGATGGGAAGCAGCGGCTCGTACTCCATCTTCTGGATCTCTTCCGCCAGTTTGGGTTCTTCCGCCGCTTTGGCCGGGGCCGTCCGTTGGGGCGCTTCCACCGGTTGGTGTTCTTCAACAGGGTGCGTTAGCTTCATGACCGATCCTCACGCAACAGGCGGTTTGACGCCGTAGAAAAAGAGCCAGGAGATGGCCAGCCCGATCCAAACGATGAAACCGAACAGGCACAGAATGTAGACCAGGGCCAGCTTCGCAATGCCTTCCTGCCACAGCTTCCGAAAGTCGGAGACCACCCCGATAGTGAAGAAGGTCATCACGAAGAAGATACCGCGGAACACGTTGGCTTGCGCCATGGCGGCCTTGGCCTTGGGGACGAGCGCCGGCGCGAGGAGACCGATGCCCAGAATGATGGCGAAGGTCGCTATATAGCCCAGCACGAACTTGGGAAAACGCTGCCAGATTTCGACGGCGCGTACTTTCTCGCCCTGCTTCGGATTGATCTTCGCCGACCAGATCCAGGCCAGCACGAACGCCCAGATGCCGATGAAAATGTCGATAAAGACTTTCACCGTGGTGCTCACGCCCATGATCCAGCCGGGCTTGTAATGGATGCCGTAAAGAGCCGCGGCTTTGGCGCGGATGAGGGCGTCGGTAACCGCGCCGCTGGTTACGGCCGCGCCATCGGTCTTGACCGCCAGGCCCATCCACGCGCCGGCCACCATGGGTTGGTGGGACAGGAAGGTCTGGGCCAGGAAGGGCAGGAACAGCAGTTCGATGACGGCAAAAATCACCACCAGAGACGAAACCATCACCGGGACGACGGGCCGCGCCCGAATGGCGGAGCCGGTGGCGATCGCCGCCGAAACCCCGCAGATGGAGATCCCCGAAGCCAGGGGCGCCGCCCATTCGCGGCTGAATTTGAAGTAGCGGCGGGCGACGAAGTACACCAGCGCCCAGTAGATCAGGTAGGCTTCGATGATCGCGCACAGGCCACGGAACATCACGGAGGTGGCCAGCCCGAGTTGCTCGGCGGCGGTGATTCCCAGAAAGCCGCCCAGGATCACGATGGCCGTCTTGATGTACAACTCCGGCCGTATGGCTTCCTTCATGCGGGCGGCCACACCGGGCAGGAAGTTGCCGATAATCAGCCCGACGATCAAGGCGACGATGAAACCGGCTTCGTTGGTAAGGTTGAGCGACCAGCCGATGTGGAATCCAGCACGCTTGTCCGGCGTGGCGGCTATGTAAGCCCAGCTTCCCAGGAACCAGGCGAGGTAGGCGGCGGCGAAGACGCCGGTGAATCCTTTGATGAAGCGCTTCAGGTCCAGGCGCAGAGCCCGGGCGCCCAGGGTCATCAGCACCAGGAGAAATACATACGTGGCCAGCAGCGACATCAGGCCGGAGAGCGCGGCGTAAGTTTTGGAGGCAGGCGCCAGGGCGTGGACAGGATCGGTCCAAATCTTGGTGGTGACCGCCCAGCCCAGCACATCCATGCCGAAAAAGGTCGCGAGAGACAACGCGAAGAGGAACAGGCCCAGCCAGACGGCCAGCCAATCTTCGTTCAACCTTGGCTTCATGGGAGCACCTCGGCTCCTACGGGCGGCGCGGAGGCGAACAGCGTCCCTTCGCGAACCGAGAGCGCAATCCGGTAAAGCACGGTCAGGATCAGCGCGCCCACCGCCCAGATTCCCAGGGAAATGAGCATCTCCGGGAGAGACGGAGAGTATTCGGTGACCACGCCCAGCGGCGAGGGGACAAAAGCAGCCACGATCAGGCCGATGCCTTTATCGATCCAAAGCGAGAGAAAAACCATGCCACAGGCCACCGCGAGCAGCCGGTCGCGGTGGCGATACGCAGGCACCAGCAGCAGGATCAGGGATGCCACGGCCAGGATCATGGAGGTCCACATCCAGGGCGCCAGGCGCGCGTGTCCGCCCAGACCCTCGAACATGTAGCGCAGCGATTCGGTGTGCTCCGGGATATGGCTGTAAAACGAGGTGAAGAACTCCATCAGTACGAAGAACACGCTGATCACCATGGCGTAGGTAACAATGATCGCCAGCTTCTGGATGGGTTCGCGCGGGTTGGGCGAGCGGGTAGCTTTGGCGATGATCATCGCCAGCAGGATCAGCAGGGCGGGGCCGGAGGCGAAAGCCGAGGCCAGGAATCGCGGCGCCAGGATGGCCGTGAGCCACAACGACCGCCCGGGAAGGCCGTTATACAGGAACGCGGTGACGGTGTGGATGCTGACGGCCCAGGGAATCGAAAGAAAAATAACGGGCTTGATCCAGGACGGCGGCGTTACACCTTCGCGTTCGGCGCGCAAGGTGATGAACGCGATCACGGCATTCAGCACCAGGTACCCGCCGAGCGAGACCATGTCCCAGAACATCATGGAGTGGGGCGTCGGGTAGAGCAGCACATTGAAGACGCGCGTGGGCTGGCCCATATCCACGAAGATGAACAGCATGCACATGATCACGGCGGCGATGGCCAGGAATTCGCCGAGTATGGTGAGCCGGCCGAACGCCTTGTAATGGTGCAGGTAATAAGGCAGGACGACCATGACGGCGGAGGCTGCGACGCCGACCAGAAACGTGAACTGGGCGATGTACAGACCCCAGGTGACGTCACGGCTGAGCCCGGTGATCCCGAGGCCGTAATCCAACTGATGGCGGTAGGCCAGGAAACCGGCGAATATCACGGCGAGGAGGCAGGCCAGCCAGGTCCAGTATCTGCGGCCGCCGGTGACTGCCTTTTCAAACATGAGCATGGCGGGACCTCATACGATGTAGAAGACCTGGGGACGGGTGCCCAGTTCGGGCTTCCGCCGCATGTGCCGGCGGGACGCCAGCAACTGGCGGATTTCCGACTGCGGGTTCGCCAGGTTGCCGAAGACCAGCGCCTTTTCCGGACAGATTTCTACACAGGCCGGCGGCTTGCCGACGGCTAGCCGCTCGGAGCAGAAATTGCACTTCTCGACGACGCCCTTGGTGCGCGTGGGGAAGTCCTGGGTGGCCTGATGGATGTACGGGCGCGGATCCTCCCAGTTGAAGCTGCGCGACCCGTACGGGCAGGCGGCCATGCAATAACGGCAACCGATGCAGCGGTGATAGTCCATGGCCACGATGCCGTCGTCGCGTTTGAAGGTGGCCTGGGTGGGGCACACGCGCACGCAGGGCGGATCGTCGCAGTGATTGCACAACACCATGGCGGGCGCGGCGCGTAGGGCTGAAAATTCGTCGATCTGCTCACGGAAGGCGTGCGCGAAAGGCTCTTTCCAGATCCAGCGGACTTGATGGCGGGGGTCCGGGATCACCGGAATATTGTGGGCCTGGTTGCAGGCCGTGATGCACTTGGTGCAGTCCGGCTTCGTCAGGCACTTGGCGGTGTCGATGGCCATGCCCCAGCGCGTGCCCGTGACGGCGCCGGCCAGTTTGCGGAATGCCAGCGAAAAACACGAAAGGCCGCTCACCCGCAGGAAGTCTTTTCGGGAAATCTTCATCGGGCGCTCCTCAGGAGGGCAAAGGGGCGCGTCTGCCCGCGCCGCCATGAAGGACCGGAACCCGCAATGTCAAGCGGCGCGGGCGGCCCCGTTTTGCGCGTGTTCCTTAAAAGGGGTTTGGAGTCCTGATGGCAGTCCCAGCACGGCAGAGAGACGGCCGTGTAGTTGTGGCAGCGGTCGCAGAAATCGGCTTTGGCGCCGTGACACTGGTTGAGACAGGTTTTGGTCAGGCTCATGGTATAGTGCCTCCCGTCGAAGGCGGTAAAGTCGCGGCTGCCCTGCCGGACCACCTGGTCGCGCCATTGGAAGAGGAGATTCATGTGCGAGGACTTCATGTAGGCCAGCGGCGCGACGCACTGTTTCTGGACCGCCGGGAGCACCGGGGCCGGTCCTTTAGCGGTGACCCGGGCGAACAGGTTGTGCCACACCGGCAGGGTCAGAAATGCGACGAATATCAGCAGACCGCTGTAGATGACAGGCCGGTCACGCATGCGCCACCTCCGGTTCCGCAATTTTTTCCGGCAGAGGCTCCCCGCGCAGATCGGTGGCGCGCTCCTTCTCTCCGCGCAGGATGAGGGCATTGCCGACCAGCTCGTGGATGCCCGCCACCTCCACGCCGGGCACCCAGTATTCGAGCAGCGGCGGCAGCGTGGCTTTATCGATGGCGCAGATGCACACCAGCAGATTCACGCCGTACTTATCGTGTACGTACTTGACGGCGTTGGCGCGCGGTAAACCGCCGCGCATACGCATCTCGAAGTTCTCGTCGGTGCCCAGCCCGGAGCCGGAACCGCAACAGAACGTCTGCTCGCGGATGGTGTTTTCGGGCATTTCGTGGAATTGCGGCACCACGTGGCGCAGGATGTAGCGCGGCTCTTCGAGCAGCCCCATGGACCGCGCGGGATTGCAGGAATCGTGGAAGGTCACGTTCCAGCGGCTGTTGCGGGCCGGATCCAGGCGCAGCTTGCCCTCGTGAATCAGGTCCGCCGTGAATTCGCAGATGTGGACCATCCTGGTGGAGCGGGCGTTTTCGAAGCGCGTTCCGGTCACCGGCGACACGGGCTGTTCCAGAAAATCCGCCGGACCGTTCATGGTGTCCATGTACTGATGCAGGACGCGCCACATGTGGCCGCACTCGCCGCCCAGGATCCACTTCACCCCCAGACGTTTGGCCTCGGCATAGATCTTGGCATTGAGCCGCTTGATCATCTCGTGCGAGTTGAACAGGCCGAAGTTTCCGCCCTCGGAAGCGTAGGCGCTGAACGTGTAATCGAGGCCGATTTCGTGGAACAGAGCCAGGTACCCTAGAAACGTGTAATAGTGCGGGGTACCGAAGTAGTCGGCCGATGGCACGACGAAGAGCACTTCGGCGCCCTTGCGATTGATGGAGGCATCCACGCGCACGCCGGTGATCTCTTCCAGCTCGTCCACCGCAAAGTCGATGCTGTCCTTGAAGCCGTGCGGCTGCACGCCCAGGTGGTTGCCGGTACGGAAGCAGTTGGCCGCCGGTTCCAGCACCCAGTTGATGTTGCAGCCGATGAGGTTCAACAGTTCGCGCCCGATCATGGTGATCTCCGCGGTGTCGATCCCATACGGGCAAAAGACCGAACAGCGGCGGCACTCGGTGCACTGGTAGAAGTAGTAGAACCACTCCTTGATGACGTCTTCGGTCAGATCGCGCGCGCCAGCCAGCGGGCCCAGCAGGCGGCCGGCGGCCGTGAAGTAACGCCGGTAGACGGAGCGGATCAGCTCGCCGCGGAGCACCGGCATGTTCTTGGGATCGCCCGAGCCGATGTAGAAATGGCACTTGTCCGCGCAGGCGCCGCAGCGCACGCAGATGTCCATAAAGAGACGGAACGAGCGGAACTTGTCCAGCCGTTCCTTCATGCCGTCCAGGATGATCTGCTTCCAGTTGGCCGGCAGTTTCCAGTCCTGGTCGAAGGGCTGCCACTCGCGGGCGTTGGGAAGGCCCAGGTATTTCAGGTTTTTGGGCAGGGCGCTGTAGCAGAAGGTCCCTTTGCGGAATTCCACCTGGGGATCGGTCCAGTCCCGGCCGGCGGGCCGGTAGTCGATCTGCACGAGATCCTGGGGGCTGGGGTTCGCCATAGGTCAGCGCCTTTCGACCGGCAGGCCGGCCGCCTCGATTTTGTCCCGGAACTCGTCCTCCCACTCTTCGTAGGTATGCACTTTCACCGGATAGTTCCAGGGGTTCACATGCCGTTTCATGCGATTGTTATTGGCCAGGTTGCGGGTGGGACTCAAAAATACGCCGCCCATGTGCATGAGCTTGCTGAACGGCAGGTACGCCGCGAGCGTGCTCACCAACACCAGGTGGGCGTAGAACCAGGCTCCGGCAGTCTTGGGGACCACCGGCCCGAAGACCGCGAGGCCGATGGCGAACTGCTTGACCGCCACCACGTCCGTGCGCGCAAAGTACCGCATCCACACACCCGTGAAGGCAATCGCCAGCAGCAGGAACAGAGCGAAGTAATCGGTGGCCAGCGAAATGTAGCGCACCTGCGGTTCGCGGAAGCGGCGCTGCAGCAGGTAGGCGAGAGCCGCCAGGATCATGGCGTCGGTGATGTAGACCACCGGCGCGCCGATCTGGAAGAAACCGTCCAGGCGATCGAGCAACACCGCCAATTTGGGCGCCGGCTCGACGAATAGCCGGAGATGACGCAGCAGGATAATCAGCAGGGACCAATGGAAGGCCATGGCCGCCAGCCAGAGCCACTTGGCCTCACCATAGATCAGGCGGGGACCGGCTTCCAGCCGCGACCGCACGTTGCGGAACAGGCTGCGGAAGGTGAGGATCTCGAGCGCCATGCGGGCGATCACGCCCAGGGTTGTGTAGGGGCTCTCCAGCCAACCCGCCTTGATCCAGGGCAGCGATTTCTGCTGTCCGCAAACGGTAGGGATGCGAAACGGTACCGGCGCGAGCGACCAGCGGACCACGCGCCAGGTCAGACCCGCCAGCAGCGCCGCGAAACAGATGTAGGGGATGGCGATGGCCACGGCAGCCTGCAAGCCCGCGATGCTTCCGGCGGCCGCGGCGGCCAGGCCCACGGCGATGACAGCGGCGAGCGATCCCAGCGCTTTGCTCATTCGGCACCTCGTGACGCGCAGGCCGCCGGCTGCTCCTTTTGCATCTTGCGCTCCAGGACGAAGATCCGGCGGCGGGCTTCGTTGGCGCGTGCGGCATAAGTCCGCTCGCGGTATTGCATGTACAGATCGAAGGCCTGCAGGGCGATCTCGTCGATACGGACGGCCAGCCGGTCCGGATCCCGATCGGGCGCATGCCGGCGCAGGATCGGCTTCAGTTGGAACAGGAATTCCAGGGCTTGTGCCGGTGTGACGTCGTCCACCGCGCGAATTTGCACGATCGAATCCAGAGCCGCGCGCACGCGCTCCGCATCCATCCCCAGCAGCAACTCTTCCAGCAGGATGTCGAGCGCGTGCTTAAAGGTGTAACCCACCGGATTCCGGAAAGGATCTTTCACCTCCGCCAGAAAGCCGGCGGCGCGGCCCGGGTACGTGCGCAACGCACACCCGAGCCATTCTTCGGCGATGGCCTCCCTGCCGTGCACGCTGGATCTCCGGGGCTATACGCAGCCGGTCGGCTTGGGCAGCCCGGCGAGCTTGCAGGCGCCCTTGGCCGGCCCGGAGGGGAAGAGCTGATAGATCTCGTTCAGCTTGAACCCGGTCTCCTTGCACAGCTTGCGGATCATGGGCGCGATGCCGAACTGCAGATAGTAGTTGCGCAGGTAATTGATCACCTTCCAGTGATTCTCGGTCAGCTCGTTCACACCCTCGGTGGTCGCGAAGTCGGCGGCTACCTCCTGGTTCCATACTCCCGGCTCCTGCAGGAAGCCATCTTCGTCGACATCGTACTTCCGGTTGTTCACTTCGAATAAGGGCACTTTTCCATACCTCCTCTATCTCTAGTTCAGTTCGATGAAACCGCAAGGGCAGGCTTCGGCGCACTTCTTGCACCCGTTGCAGAGTTCCATCTTGATTTTGTAATGCTCTCCTTTGGGCAGCTTGACGAAGCAGTTGTTGGTGCAGTACATCCAACATGTCTCGCAGTCCATGCACAACCCACAGGACATGCAGCGTTTGGACTCGGCCAGCGCTTCGGCTTCCGTCAGTCCCTGTTGAATCTCGGTATCCGCGGCGCGCTGCTCCACCGGCACATGCGCGCGATGGTGCGGCTCGGCCGGCTGATACCAGTCGAGTTTCACGCGCTCCGGACCGATGGTGGGAACCGGCGCGGGCCGCTCGACGGGCTTGCCCTGGATCCAGGCGTCGATGGCTTCGGCGGCGAACCGGCCCTGTGAGATGGCAATGGTGACCAGGCCCAATTCCACGTCGTCGCCGCCCGTGAAGACCCCATCCATGCCGGGCACCTGCGCGCCTTCTGCCCGGATCCAGGGACCGTCCTGGCTGGCGAAATCGATGCCCTCCACCCGCGGCTGCTGGCTGATGGCCACGATGATGGCGGTGGCTTCCATATCGAATTCGGACCCGGCGCGCGCCACCGGGCGTGGCCGGCCGGAGGCGTCCGGCGCCCCCAGGTCCATGCGGATGCAGCGCATCCCCGTGGCCGTTCCGTTCCGGCGCAGAATCTCCACCGGTGCGGTCAGGTACTCGATGGCGATGCCCTCTTCGAGCGCGCCATCCACCTCCGGTTTGATGGCCGGCATCTCCGCCCGCGTGCGACGGTAGACGATGGTGACCTGGGAGCCCAGGCGGCGGGCCATGCGGGCGGAGTCGATGGCGGTATCGCCGCCGCCGATCACCAGCACCTTGCGGCCGAGATCGACCGGTTCGCCGCTGTTGGCATGGTTGAGAAATTCGGTTCCGGTGTAAACGTTGGTCGCATCTTCACCGGGGACGCGCAGGCGGATCCCGCTGTGCGCGCCGATCCCCACGAAGATGGCCTTGTATTGCTGCCGCAGTTCGGTGAGAGTGATGTCGGTACCGATGGCGGTATTGGGGCGCAGCTCGACCCCCAGTTTCAGGATCCGCTGGATCTCGCCGTCCAACACTTCCCGCGGCAGCCGGTATTTGGGTATGCCGTAGCGCAGCATGCCGCCGGGCTGGCTGAAAGCTTCAAAAACGACCACCGGGTAGTTGCGCCGCGCCAACTGGTAAGCGCAGGAGAGTCCGGCGGGACCCGCGCCGATGACCGCGATGCGGTCGGTCTTGGGCTCCCCGGGCAAACGGCTCAGCTCCAGCCCCTGCGCCAGTCCGAAATCCCCGACGAACTGTTCCAGCGCGTTGATGGCCACGGCACCGTCTTTGCGCTCCCGGTTGCAGTGATCTTCGCAGAGATGCGGGCAGACGCGGCCGCAGACCGCGGGGAAAGGATTCCGTTCGGTGATCCTCTCCCACGCGATGCGATACGCCTGTTCGGAGGTCCGCCCGTAGGCTTCCGCCTGGGCGATGGTGGTCAGCCAGCCGCGAATATCCGTGCCGCTGGGGCAGCCGGCGGCACACGGCGGGAGCTTCGCCGCGTAGAACGGACGCTGCGGGCTGATCTCCGCACCCGCCGGCGCGGCCATCTTGATGACCGGCTTCTTGACTTCTTTGAATAGCGGCATGGGCGGCTCCTAAGCGTAGGGGTAGATGCCGCGCTTGAAGTCCTCGAGCTGGCCCAGCAATCGATCGTGCTTCTTCTCGTCTTCGATCAGGTAAGTCAGCAGGTGCTTCTGCACGAACAGGCGGCAGTTGTTCCTGGCTTTGTCCGCCAACTCGATGGTCTGTTTCTCCATCTCGGCGTGCTTCTCGATCATTTCCCAGATGTCCCCCAATTCTTCCGGGGTGAGCGTGAAGGCCTGTTTCTCGATGCTGTCGAGCAGCACCTGCTGCACGCGATGGTGCATCACCGAGTCCTGCCGGATGATCTCCATCAGAAGTTGAATGAGCGGATTCGCGGTCTTGCCGATGACCTCGGTAGTGTGCGAGATGGTGGCGTTCTCGAGCGCCTGCCAGTCCTTCAGGATGGCGCTGAGCTCGGAATTCTCCGCTGTTTTCGGTATCACGGATTCTTATCTCCTAAAATCGCAGATGCGCGCTGCGCGCGAAGGTGGTGCCGGCGTGCTTGAAGTCGTCGATGTGATAGCGCGTGAACTCGATGCCGGTCAACTGGAAGAAGCGCGGCCAGCCGATGCGCTCGATCCACTCGCCGAGGCGCTCGAACTTGCGGGCGTGGTCGGCGTAAACCTCCACGATCCGCGACACCGCGTCCACTACCTCCGGCCAGCGCGGCGGATTGTTGGGCAGGAACGGGATGGCCAGCTTGGTGAACTTCGGCGCGGTGCGCGCGTTCGACACCTTGCCGCCCACCCAGATGGAGATGCCGTCGTTTTCCGGATCGTTCAACGGCATGGCGGGGCAGACCGTGTAGCAGTTGCCGCAATACATGCACTGCTCTTCGAGCACTTCGACGGACTGCTTGCCATCCACCGATGCCGGCCGGATCGCACCCGTGGGACAGGAGGCAATCAGAGTGGGCACTTCGCAGATCTTGGGCAGCACGTCATGCCGGACCTTGGGCGGTTTGCGGTGCACGCCCAGCACGGCGATGTCGGAGCAGTGCACGGCGCCGCACATGTTCAGGCAGCAGGCCACCGCGATGCGCAGCTTGGCCGGCAGATCCTCGGCGACGAAGTGCGGATACAAGGCGTCCATCATGGACTTCACCAGGCCGGAGGCGTCCGTGGCCGAGGAGTGGCAGTGCACCCAGCCCTGCGTGTGCACGATGTTGCTGATGGAGTTGTTGGTGCCGCCCACCGGATAGCCGGCGCGCATCAGGTCCTGCTTGAGCGGCTCGATGTTGCCGGGCTCGGTCAGCAGAAACTCCACGTTGTTGCGGCTGGTAAAGCGCAGGTATCCGCCGCAGTACTTATCCGCCAGGTCCGCGAACTGGCGGATGGTGTGGACGCTGAGCAGGCGCGGAGAACCCGCGCGCACGGTGTAAAGCTTCTCTCCCGATTCGGCGACGTGGCAGAGCACTCCGGGCGCCAGCGTCTCGTGATACTTCCACTGCCCGTAATTGCGCTTGACCACCGGCGGCAGGAACTTCTCGTAGTTCGGCGGGCCGATGTCGGTAATGCGTTTCGGCGTTGCAGTCAGGGTACTCATTGGGCGGCCTCCTCGGTAGAATTCTCTTTGAAAAAGATGTAGGGGTTATCGCGCGGCGCGGTCACCATTTCGGGCACCGGATCTAGCCCGATGGCATCCAGGAAATTCGCCATGCCGACGCGCTGGATCAGTTCGCCGACGCGTTCCCGGTTCTTGCCGTACTCGTCCCAGAACTCCCAAATGCGCTTGATCAGTTCCTGCAGCGTCTCGAACAGTTCCGCCTCGGGGACGAAGGGCACCAGCACGCTCGACAGCAGGGCGCCCGCCACGATCGGCGCCTTGGATCCGATCAGGATCGCGGCGCCCTTCTCCTTGCCCGGGCGCAGCGCTTTCGGCATCACGTTGATGCAATGCATGCAGCGGACGCACTCACGGTTCTCGATCTCCAGCTTCTTGCCGTCCCACTGCATGCAGTGGGAGGGGCAGCGGTCGCAGACGTCCCGCTGGATGTCGACGCCGTTGGCCGCGTACTCGGCCACCGCGGCGTCGTCCTGCTGGATATCGTCTTTCCAGATGCCGATGACGGAGAGATCCGCGCGCGCCACCGCGGCCACGCAGTCGTTGGGGCAGCCGGCGCACTTGACTTTGAACTTGTAGGGGAACGGCGGCCGGTGCAGCTCGTCCTGATAAGCCTGGGTCACGTCGTTGCAGAGCTTCAGGGTGTCGTAGCAGGCCCATTCGCAACGCGCCGGACCGACACAGGCCGAAGGCGTCCGCATGCAGGATCCCGACCCGCCCAGGTCGAATCCGGCGGCCGTCAGTTCGGCGAAGGTCGGTTCGAGCTCGGGCGTCTTGGTGCCCAGGAAGATGATGTCGCCGGTCGAGCCATGCATGTTGGTGAGGCCGGAACCGTGGCGCTCCCAGATGCCGCAAAGCGTGCGCAACGCGTCGCTGGTGTAGAACCAGCCGGAGGGCTGGTTGACCCGCAGGGTGTGGAAGTGCGCCACCTCGGGGAACTGCTCGGGGACGTCGCTATAGCGCCCGATGACGCCGCCGCCGTAGCCCAGCACGCCGACGATGCCGCCATGCTTCCAGTGGCCCTTCTTCTCCTCGTAGGAGAGCTCGAGTTGTCCCAGCAGATCATCGCACATGGGGCTGACGTCGCTGGTCTTCTTGATCTCCGTCACGAAGCTCGGCCAAGGCCCTTTCTCCAGTTCGTCGAGCAGCTTGGTCTTCGGTTTTCCGTTTTCAGCCATAGATTCTCCTAAGAACGTCCAGATGATTTCGGTTGAGTTGCCAGCGCCACGGTGCGGTACGCCAAGTGCGCAAATTTGGAATAAGGCGCGTACAGCAGCAGCGCAAATACCAGCACAAGATGAATGAAGTACACCGCGAACATGGCGTGAGTCTGCGCCAGCCGCAGGATCTCCGCGGTGATACCGGTAAACACGACTCCCGCCAGGGTGAGCAGAAAGAACCAGTCGAAATAGGTGCTCGCCGCGCGGAGGACCGGGTCGCCGAAGCGCCGCACCAGCAGCAGGGTTACTCCCGCCAGGGACACCACCGCCACCAGGTTGGCGAACAGCTTTAAGGCGCTGGTAAGCGCCAGCGGAGTGCGAAGGAGGCCGGTCATGGTGCCCACACCCGCAATGGTGCCCACCAGCGCCAGCCCGGCGAATCCCCAGAACGTCAACAGGTGCGGCAGCCGCAGGGACGGATCGTCGCAGTCCGCGAATCGGCGATGGGTGGCGATATCGGTCAGCGCAGGCGGCAGCCCGGTCGTTGCGCCATCTCCCGGGTGCAAACCGCGGGCAAATCGCACGACGCCCACCACAAACGCCAGCAGCGCGAAGCCGGATACGGCGAAGAACAGCGGCTCCAGCACGGCAGCCGGAAAAACGCTGCCGAACTCAAATGGCGCCGCCGGCGCCGGCCGCGGCGCCCAAAGCACTACGGCCATGAAGATCAACGCGGGCAGGAGGAACAGCAGGGGTAAGGCTTTCGGATCGGCCACCAGGGCGCCCAGGAAATGGGGAAAAGCGAAGTGGCGGACGGCTTCCCGGCGCAACGCGCCGAAAACGTCCCCGGGCCGCGCGCCACGGGGACACTGCCTGGTGCATTCGCCGCAGTTGTGGCAAAGCCACAAGGCCGGATCGGACACCAGGCGGTCCTCCAGGCCCCACTGCGCCTCCATCATCTGCTTCCGCGGAAAAGGCGCGTCGTCCCCGGACAGCTCGCATACGACCGCGCAGGTGGCGCATTGATAGCACTTCTTGAGGTCGCTCCCACCGCTGGCGAGGACGCGCTTCAAGAACGCCGTATCGGGTCGGACCACGATTGCCTCAGCCATCGCCTAAAACCCCTTGTACGGATTCGGGCCCAATTTCCGAATCCGCTCCATGAAACTGTCAAACAGGACCGGCAGCTTGTCCCACTCGTTGATGGCCAGTTCCGTCAATTGCAGCCGCTCGGGCTCGAGTTGCAGGCGTTGCAGGGTCTCTTTGACGTTCTCCAGCCGGCGCGCGGCCAGTTCGCTTCCCTTGGTGAAATGACACTGATAGTCGTCGCCGTACTTGCAGCCGATCAGCATGACGCCGTCGATGCCGCGGGAGAGCGCATCCGCGATCCACACGATGTTGAGCGAACCGAGGCAGCGCAGCGGGATCACCCGCACACCGGGATCGTAGAGGCGCCGCTTGAAGCCGGCCAGGTCCAGCGCGGGATACGCGTCGTTTTCGCACATCAGGGCCAGCACCCGCGGCTTCTCTTCGTCCTCTTCGGGAACCTCGATGGCCTTGATCATGGAAGCGATCATGTCCACCGAATAGTTGTGGAAAGAGACGATCCGTTCCGGGCAGGCGCCCATGCACACGCCGCACCGCCGGCAGCGGTAGAGATTCGGTTTGGGCGTCCCCTTGGCATCCTCGTCCAGCGCGCCGAAGGGACACTCCTCGGTGCAGCGCTTGCACTGGGTGCAGCGTTGCAGGAAGAATTTCGGATACGACCCGTCGCCGCCGCGCGGATGGACCGCCCGCCCGCGCGCGGCCAGTTCCACGCATTGGATCGCCTTGAGGGCCGCGCCCATGCCGTCTTCCCGGGCGTGGGTCTCATCCATGGGAGCGCGCACGGCGCCGGCCGCGTAGATCCCGGTGCGGCGCGTTTCGTAGGGGAAGCAGACGAAGTGCGAATCCGGGAAACCGTCCTGCAGGACAGGCAACTCCGGCCCCTGGCGATACGCCAGATTCAGGATCTGCTCGCCGGAATTGGGCACCATGCCGGTGGCCAGCACCACCAGGTCCACGCACACGGTGATGGATTCGCCGAGCAGGGTATTGTTCGCCGTCACCGCCAGCGTGCCATCCGACCACCGCCGCACCGATTCCACTTCACCCTTGGTGAAGAAGTTCATGGGGTGGTCCTGCACTCGGCGGTAGATGCGCTCGTCCTGGCCGGGCGTGCGGATGTCCTTGTAAATAACGTAGACCAGCGCTTCCGGATCCTGTTCGCGGATGTAGCCGATCTGGTGCAGGGTCCCCAGGCAGCAGGCCGACGAACAATAAGGCAGATGGTCTTTGTCCCGCGACCCGGCGCACTGCACGAACAGCACGCTGCGCACCGGCTGCTGGTTGGAGGGACGCAGGATCGGTCCGGCCGCCGCCATGCGCTCGAAATCCGCATTGGTAATGACATCCGGACTGACGCCGTAGCCTAAATGCGCCAGGCGGGACGCGTCGTAGGGTTTAAAGCCGGTGGCCACCACGATGGCGCCGGCGCGGATGGTCTGCGGTCCGCCGGTGGTGGACAACTGCACATCGAACATCCCCGGCTGGCCCTCGATCTTGACCACTTGCGCGGAGCAGAAGGTCCGGATGCGGGGGTTATAGAGCGCCGCTTCGGCCTGTTCTTCGAGAAGGTGCGCCTGCCGGCGGGAGTGAAGTGCGCGGCCGCCCAACTCCTCTTCCTTTTCCACCAGCACGACCTCGTACCCGGCCGCCGCCGCTTCCAGTGCGGCGGTGATGCCGGTGACGCCGCCGCCCACCACCAGCACGGTACGCGAAATCTCGTCGCAGAGCGGCTCCCAGGGTTCGGCTTTGAGGGCCCGCGCGATGCCCATGCGCAGGTAATCCTCGGCCAGCATCTGGGTGTCTTCGTCCTGGGGCTGATGGCACCAGGCCACGTGTTCGCGCAGATTCACCCGCTCGATCACCGCGCCGTGGTTGAAGTTGAAGGCTTCCGCCTTGAAGCGCGCCGAACATCCGGCAATCACCACGGTATCGACTGCGCCGCTTTCGAGGTCCTGCCGGATCAGGCCACAACCTTCGGCGCCGCACAGCGCTGGATGAGAACGACAGACCGGCGCTTTCGACTCCTTGGTGGCCACGGCGGCGAGTTTGGAGATGTCCAGCGCTTCGCCGATCGCGCACCCCGCGCAGACGTAGACACCCAGTTTAGCCGGCATGGGACAAGCTCCGATTGGCGCATTGCAGGGCCTTCAAGGCGACGCCCGTGGCGTCCTGCACGGTGGAATATACGTCTTCGGGACGCCGCACGCAGCCGGCGGCGTAGAATCCGCTGCTGCCGTTGGGCCCGGCCAGGAACCCGAACTCGTCGCGCTGGAGCGCGGCGGGCAAGCCCTCCGTCTGCGGCACGATGCCGGTGGCCAGCACGACCATCTCGAAAGACCGGGTGCTTTTGCGGCCGGCCAGAATGTCTTCCGCCGTCACCATCAGGTCGCCGGTGGCCGTATTCTCTTCCACGCGGGCGACCTTGCCTTTGACCAGTTGCACGCCGGCGCCGGCGCGCACCTTGGCCTGAAATTCCTCCAGGCGGCCGGGCGTCCGGATGTCGATATAGAAGATCGTGATGGCCGTCTCGGGATAGAGCGTGTGCACATAGGCGGCATGCTTGATGGAGGCCGTGCAACAGACCGCCGAGCAGTAGGGCAGGTGATTCTCGTCGCGCGAGCCGGCGCACTGCACGAAGGCCACTGTGCGCGGCTCTTTGCCGTCCGACGGGCGCAGGATGCGGCCAGCGGTAGGCCCGTCCACGGCGGCCATGCGCTCCATCATCACGTTGGTGACCACGTTCGGATATTTTCCGTATCCCAGGTTGTCCAGCCTGGCGGCGTCGTAGGGCTTCCAACCGGTGGCTGCCACGATCGCATTGACGCGGAACTTGCGGGTTTCCGGCTGCGCCGCCAGATCGATGGCGCCGTATCGGCAGGCGTCCACGCAGGCGTGGCAATCGGCAGCGCACGCCGCGCGGTCGATGGCGTAGCGCGCCGGGTATGCCATGCCGTGTGGCAGATAGGCGGCCTTGGTCTTCTTCAGTCCGTAGTTGAAGTCGTCCGGCCGCTCGCCGGGGCAGGCCTCCGCGCAGGCTCCGCACAGTGTACAGGCCTCGCTCACGAATCGCGGCTGGACGGATACGGCAACCTCGAATTCGCCGGGCGAGCCGGTCACCTCCGTCACTTCGGCCGAAGTCAGGACGGTGATGGCGCTCTCGCCGCGCAGGCGCCGGTAGTGCATCTCCAGACCGCAGCCCGGCGGGCAGAGCTTGGGGAAATACTGGTGCATGCGCGCCACGCGGCCGCCCAGGCTCGCCGACTTTTCCACCAGGACCACCTGGCATCCCGCATCCACCAGTTCCACGGCGGCGGTCAGGCCGGCGATTCCGCCGCCGATCACCAGCACCCGCCGGGACGGCTGGGGAGTCATTTCCCGTTCCTCCGCAGGCGCATCGAGCGCTCCCCGAAGAGCGAGAAGCGAAGCCACTGCATGGCGAACTCGAGCAGTTCCTGGTCGTCGGACCGCAGGGCTTCCACGCGCGCTTCGTCCACGTCGAACAGTTGCAGGAACCGGGTCTCGAAGACAAACCGGCGGAACCGGTCCAGGTCGTAGCAGGCCATGTAGAACATGTCCGCCTGCTTGTCGGTGAGATTGTGTTTGCCTTCCCAGAAATCGTGGAGCGTGAGATCCTTGAACCCGGCGTTCATCATTTCGAACTCTTCGGCGCCCTGGCGAACGGTCCACTCGCGAACGGAGACGGGTACGTCCTGGCCATGCCCGTGACACAGATCCTCATGGATCACGAAATGGAAAGCGCGGTCGTCGGGGGTGGGCGCTTTCGGCTCGGCGGTCCCCAGCGGGTACATGCGGCAGGCCCACGGACGGTCGGCGTAGACGCCGCAGCCCGCGGCGCCCAGGAACGGACACTTCTTGGTCTCCTCGTCCATCTTGAGGATCACGATGGGGAACTTCTGCCCGGGGAGGCGGGGCGCGAGGGTGTGTTCTTCCAGGAATTCGGAGGAGTCCACGCCCAAGGCGCGCTTCAGGCGCAGGACGTCGTAGGGCGTCAGCACGATGGTGACATCCTGGCAGCAGTGACCGAAGCAATCCAGGTCCGGACCGCAGCGGAAGGTAAAGCAATCGTCCGGTCCCAGGCGCGGACACTCGTGCAGAATGGTTTCGGCGGAGAGGGCGGTTTCACAGGGCATGATTGGTTTCCCCTTCGGATTCAGGAATGATGTCGGTGCGGAAGTCTTCCGCCGACCAGACCGGCAGCGGACCGCTCTCACCGGTTTCCGGATCCATCCGGTGGCGGTACGAACCGCTCACGTTGTACTGCGCCAGCATCCACTGCCACCCGCGCACGTAATACGGACAGTCGTCGTTGAAGCAGACGTACTGATAGGCGCCGCTCCAACTGCTGCCGTCGGGATTGGCCCAGCGGCACATCGCCTTTCCGCAGTGAGGACATCGGGTTTCGAGTGCTGGTTTCATAACGCAGGAGACGCGGCGGGAGGCCTCCGGTTGCCTCCCGCCAGGCTCGGCAGTCTTCAGGCGCCCACTAGCGCGGGTTCCTTCGGCTGCGAAGCGAATATATGCAGTATGGGCCGGCTCTTCACTTCCCAGGTGTTCGACTTGGGATCGAACCGGCAGTTCGCGAAGACCCGCCACTTCTCTTCGTCGATAGCCGGCTTGTCGGCGCGGAAGTAATAGCCCGGCCATCGCGTTTCCTGACGGAACAGGATGGTGCGGACATGCGCTTCGGCCTGCCACATGCGGTGGATGTTCTCCCAGCAGCGCATCAGTTCGTGCAGATTGGCCGCCGCGAGCTTGGGCGAATCCTCTTTCAGGAAGGCCAGCAGTTCCAGGGCCTTGTTCAAGAGGGCCTCGTTGGTGGTGAATTGCGCGGTGATGCCGCCGGCATACTCGTCCATGATCTTCTGCAAACGGAACATGAACATGCGGGGCTTGATGTAGTTGGGATTGATCTCCGGGTCGGTGGTGATGTTCTTGTACTGCTCGAAGTGATCGAGAGGCTTCAGAATCTCCGCCTTGAGCGCGTCGATGGCGGCCTGATCCAGCACGGGCATCGTGTTATGTTCCACGATGTACTTGATGGCGGCCTTGGCGGCGATGCGGCCTTCGGCATGCGAGCCGGACGAGAACTTGTGGCTGGAGGCGCCGGAGGCGTCACCGGCGCAGAAGAGCCCGCCCACGGTCGACATGTTGCTGTAGCCCCAGAAATACTCACCCTTGGTGTCGTCGGTCTGCAGATCTTCCGGACCGCTGACCCACGCGCCGGACGCCCCGGAGTGGGAGCCGATGAAGTAGGGCTCGGCGGCGGCGATCTCGGAACTGCGCTCTTCGGGCTGTGTGTTGGTAGAGGCCCACAGCAGCGCCTGCGAGATGGTCATGTCCAGGAAGTCTTCCCAGGCTTCCGATTCGAGCTCCTTCATCTTCTTCTTGTAGGCCTTCTCATCGCCCTGGTAAGTCGCGGCGATCTTCTGGATGGCCTCTTCGGTGCGCATGTAGATGGGGCCTTTGCCTTCCATGGTGTCCAGCATGCCCATGTAATTGCGCAGGTTCGCGGGAATCGGCTTCACCCGTCCATAGGGTCCCCACTTCTCCAGCTCGGGTTTGCGCTCGACCATGTAGTCGCCGCCCTGCGAATTGGTGGCACGCGACTTGAACAGCAGGAACCAGGCGCCCACCGGGCCGTACGCGTCCTTGAAACGCACGGGAATGAAGCGCACTTCCTGGCAGGTCATTTCGGCGCCGGCCTTGATGGTGAAGTAAGCCGACGATCCGGAGTTCCATGGTGGATACCAGGCGCGGCCCATACCTTCGCCGGAACTCCTGGGTTTGAACACGTGCACCGCCCCGCCCATGGCGACCAGGGTGGCCTTGGACTTGAAGATGTAGAACGTGTTCTCGCGCACCGAGAAGCCCGCGGCGCCGGCGCAGCGATCGCCATCCATCAGCGGTCCCACGATGAACACGCGCTCGAAGATCTCGCCCACGCCCGACTGCAGCAGGGCGTTCTTGGCGGCTTCGGCCACCACCACCTTGTACGATTCGCCGTTGATCATGAGCTGCCAGCGACCTTCGTGGACGTAGTTGCCTTTCTCGTCCTTCCAGATCGGCAGGCCCCACTTTTCGAACAGGTGCACGGTGGAATCGACGTGGCGGGCGATGTTGGCCACCAGGTCCTCGCGGGTGACGCCCATCAGGTCGTTCCGCACGTAGTCCACGTAGTCTTTGACGGAGTTGACGCCATCTTTCAGGCCCACATACTGGTTGATGGCGGAAAGGCCCATGGCGACCGCTCCCGAGCGGTCCACGGCAGCCTTGTCCACCAGCGTTACCTTCAGGCCCTGTTGTTTGGCCCAGTGGGCGGCCTCCACGGCCGCGCCGCAGGCGGCCATGCCGCCGCCCAGGATCAGCAGATCGGTTTCCACTACGACAGTTTGAAATTCGGCCATAGTCTTGTTCTCCTCAATTCTTCAAGCTGAAAACCGCGGGCAGGCCCAGCGATTCGGGTTCCGTGAACAGGGCCGGCGAATTCAGATCGCCGTCCGCCGGGAAGCCTCCCGCCGGCTCCGCTTTCCCCTCCGGTGTCGTGCGAATGGGAAACTTAAAGCGCTTCACCGTCCCGTTGCGGAACTTGACGGTCCACAGGATCGAGTCGGTGGAACGCATGGGTGTCGCGGAAGCGCCTAACGGAACGAAGTCCGCGTAGCTGCGGATTTCGATCGCCTGCGTCGGGCAGATCTTGACGCAGTTGTAGCACTCCCAGCACATCATGACGTCGCGGTTGTACGCCTTCTGCTTTTCTTTGTCCAGGACCATCAGGTCGTTGGGGCAGATGTGCTGGCAAGCGGTCTTGTCCAGCGCCTTGCACCCATCGCACTTGTCCGCGTTCACGTAGCTCGGCATCAGTTCACCTTTCTTTCCGCGGACCCGGATTGAGAGTTCCGGTCCCGCGTCTTGTGATATTGATAGAAACAATTTCGCTGGCCATACTGACCGAATTTGCATCGTTCGCGAAAGTAGATCTCGCATTGCATGCAGACGGCCGTGGGATCGGCGCTGCCGCTGACGATGGCGCCGGCCAGCCGGTCCATCATTTCGGACGTTTTCCGCAAATCCTCCGGCGGGAACTGGTCGAGGGCCAGCTTCGCCCGGTAATCGCGGGCTGCCTGGTAAGCCTCCATCAGCTTGCGGCTGGTGTCGGTGAGCGAGAGCCGGAAGGATCGCCGGTCCTCGGCCGGCGCCACCCGCCGCAGCAAACGGCGGCGGACCAGCTTGTCGACCGACTTGCTGGCGGCCCCGCAGGTCACGCCCAGAAACGCCGCGGCGTCGCCGATGTTCAGCACGTCGGTGTGGGCCACCAGGTAGAGCAGCTTGAGCTGCGAGAAGGTCAACCGGTCGCCGGCCACCTCGCGCAGCACCGTCCGTTCGATCACTTCCCGCACGGACCACGCCAGTACGCGCGCACTCGAAAGGAACTCGTTGCTCAGATCCGCCGTGATCGCTTCCGCCGCAGGTTTCGATTCGGCTGGCTGCATCGGCTGCCCACTCATGAAATGCTTGACCAATTCGAATGTAGAACCGGGAAACAATTGGCACAAGATCGTATCAAGTCAAAAAGATCTGTTAATCCTAAATAGTGATTTCTTTATGGAATTTATGGCTTTCCCAGGCATGCGGCGGCCAGCGGCCGGGTAGCGTTTGCGGCTTCGTTGGGCGATTCAGCAGTTTGACGAGCTTGAATGCGGAAAACTCTGGAGAATGGTCAGGGATTGCTCAAAGATCCGGCGTTTGAATCCATATTTCGCGGATTTTGGAGGCGGAAACTCGGGGATCCTAGAGGAGAATCCTACAGTACCTTGGCAGTCACTAATTGCGTGCCGCCGGGAATGGGCTCGGCGCGCAGCACCCGGAAGCCCAGCGCGTCCAACTCGGCGCGCAGCCGGGCCAGCGGCCAGTTCCCGCAACCGCCTCGAATCACGTGCCTTCCCAAGGCCGACAACATCACTTCGGGTGGCGTGACGGAGTCCGAGTACAGGAACGCATCGTGCAGCACCAGTACGCCGTCCGCGGTGAGTGCGCCAGCCGCGCGCGCCAGGGTAGGCCGGAACTGCTCCCTCTCGCAGGAGGCCAATAGCCCGGAAAGGAGAACGGCGCCGTAGCGTTTTTCATCAGTTGGAACAGCGCCCGCCGGATCGCCCGCGGGACAGGCTGCGAACGGGTTCCGGACCTCCAGTTTCAGCTCCGGCCAGCGCTGCGCGGCCGCGTCGCGATAAGCCTCGCCACCCCACCCCACCAGGAGGGCCCGTTGGCAAGAGGCCAGGTCCAGCTTGTCGAGCACGTGTACCGCCGCGAAGCGCGCCAGGGACTCGCAGGACTGCTGGTGCAATTCCTGCATCTCCGGATGAGCCCCGTTCCGCCGGCCGTTCAGCACATAGTGGCCGATCGAACTCACCGGCGTCAGACTGGCGGCCAGTTCCAACAGCGCCGGCCGCAGGCTTTGGGGAGAATCTTCCACCAGGTAGCGCGACGCCAGTTCCAGATTGCGGTATCCCTGCGGCCCACATTCGAGCAAACCAAGCGAGACCAGGCATTCCAGCACTTCGGCGAGTCCATGTGTGTTGAGGCCCAGCAGTTGCGCCAGTTCCCGTAGCGTGCGCCACTCCTGCAGCCTTTCAAACAGGGAGGATGCGAGCGCGAAGAGCAGCACCTGGGTACCAATGCCCGCGGTCGCCATGCGCAACAACTGATCGGGCGCGGGGGCCGGAGCGAAATGCGAACTGGCGTCGAACCGCCGGCACAGATCGCGCTGGGAGTGCTGCAGTTTCTCCCGCAGTCTTACGGCTTCTCCGATCACCAAGGTGGCCGGAGCCGTCACGCCGGCCCGCTCCGCGTCGGCGGCGATGGAGCCCAGCGTACCGGTGACCACCTTCTCGCCGTGCCAAAATGCCATCTGGATCATAGCCGCCGGTGTCAGCGGATCGCGGCCGTGAGCCATCAACTCTCCGGCGATCCGATTCACACTGTGGACCGACATCAGAAAGACCAATGTGTCGATCCCGGCCAGTGCGCTCCAGTTGAGCCGGCTTTGCTCGCGGTTGGCCTCGTGGCCAGTGACAATGGCAACGGATGAGGCGGCCTCGCGGTGAGTCAGGGCGATACCGGCGCTCAAAGGCGCCGCCAGCGCGGAAGAGACACCGGGAATCACCTCGAAGGGAATCCCCGCTTCGGCCAGGAACTCGGCCTCCTCACCCCCGCGGCCGAACAGGAAAGGGTCTCCCCCTTTGAGCCGCACCACGTTCTTTCCCTCCCGCGCCTTACGGGCCAGAAGATCGTGGATTTCCTCCTGCCGGGACTCATGCAGGCCGACGGTCTTTCCCATGTAGATCCGCTCCGCCGATGGTTTTGCCAAGGACAGGATCTCTTCCTGGATCAGACGGTCGTAGACGATGACATCGCTAGACTGAAGCAGCTTGGCGGCCTTCACCGTAAGCAGTTCCGGATGGCCCGGGCCGGCTCCCACAAGGTAGACTTTTCCTGGGGACACGAGAACTCCCGAATTATTTTGTGCCTGCGTAAACTCTGAATTACATGATAACATGATCTCTAACTCCCATATTGTGGAGTTACTGCGGAGTTACCGCGGGAGGGCGGTTCATGTCGGTCATTACGATTTCGCGGGGATCTTTCAGCGGCGGCAAGATGTTGGCCGAGTGTCTGGCCAAATCGCTGGGCTACCGTTGCGTGGACCGGGAGGTCATTGTAGAGCGCGCCGCGGCGCACGGCGTCTCCCAGGAAGAGCTGCGGGATGCCCTGCAGAAGCCGCCCAGCCTGTTCGACCGGCTCCAGCACAAGAAATACTTGTATCTGGTTTTGATCCAGGCTGCCCTGGCCGAGGAAGTGCGCGCCGGCAGAGCCGTGTACCACGGCAACGCCGGACACCTGCTCCTCAAAGGGGGACCGCACATCCTGCGCGTGCGCATCATCGCACCCATGGAGTTTCGCCTGAAAATGGCGGAGGACCGGCTCAAATTCAGCCGCGCGGAAGCGGCAGATTACATCGCGAAAATGGACCAGGACCGCCGCAAATGGACGCAGTATCTGTACGGCGTCGATTGGGGCGATCCCAGTAATTACGACATCGTTCTGAACCTGGAGTTTATGGATATCACCGAGGCGTGCAAAACCGTAACCGTGCTGGCCCGCCAAAGGTGCTTCGAGTTCACCGAGTGTTGCCAGAAGACGATGGACGGCCTGGCTCTCGCCAGTCGCGTGCGGGCGGAACTGGCTTTGGCCGCTCCCACTTCCCATCTGGAATTCGAAGTCGAAGCCGCGGACGGCGCGGTGCGTATCCGCGGCTCTGTACCGAGCCTCCGCGAGATCGGTGAGATCCGCAGCATCGCCCAGTCCGTACCCGGCGTGAAATCACTGAACCTGGACGAACTGGCTTCGCCAGTTCACTCCTGATACCGGGCCGGAGATCTTGTGGGGGCCTCCCCATGGGCCGCCCCCACGGTCTCTTCCGTTTACGCCGGGACAGGCACGCCGATGGCCGGCTTGGAGGCCGGTAGATGCCGCGTATCCGCGCCCGTGTAGACCTGCCGCGGGCGGGCGATCTTCTGTTCGGCATCCTGCATCAGTTCATCCCAGTGCGCCAGCCAGCCCACCGTGCGCGGAATGGCGAACAGCACCGTGAACATGTTGGGTTTGAAACCCATGGCCTGGTAAATGATTCCGGAATAGAAGTCCACGTTGGGATACAGTTTGCGCTTGATGAAATACTCGTCTTCGAGTGCAATCTTCTCCAGCTCCAACGCGATATCCAGCCGCTTGTTGCGCCCGGTGACCTGGAACACCTGGTCGGCCGCCCACTTGATGATCCTGGCGCGCGGATCGTAGTTCTTGTAGACCCGGTGGCCGAAACCCATCAGCTTGAGCTTGCCGGCTTTCACCTGCTCGATGTAGTCGGGGATATTGTCCTTGCTGCCGATGGCGTCCAGCATGCGCAGCACCTGCTCATTGGCGCCGCCGTGCAGCGGGCCGGATAGCGCCGCCGCGGCCGCGGCCACCGCCAGGTACGGATCGGCCTGCGAGCTGCCTACCGCGCGCATGGTGTTGGTGCTGCAGTTCTGCTCGTGATCCGCGTGCAGAATAAACAGGATGGAAAGCGCCCGCGCCAGCACCGGGTTGGCCACATATTTCGGCTCCAGCATCTTCCAGAGCATGTTCATGAAATTCGCCGTATAGGCCAGGTCGTTGTCGGGATAGACGTAGGGCAGGCCCAAGCTATGCCGGTAAGTGTAGGCGGCGATGGTGGGCACTTTGCCAACTAAACGTACGATTTGCAGGCGGCGATTCTGCGCATCCAGGACGTTGCGGGCTTCCGGATAGACGGTGGAGAGCGCCGCCACCGTGCTGACCAGCATACCCATCGGGTGCGCGTCGTACCGGAAACCTTCCAGAAAGGTCTTGGTGGTCTCGTGCAGCATGGTGTGATGCTTGACTTCGTCCACCCAATCCCGCAACTGTGTCTCCGAGGGGAGTTCCCCGTTTAAGATCAGGTATGCCACCTCCAGGAAGGTGCACTTTTCGGCCAGTTCTTCGATCGGATAACCGCGATAGCGGAGAATACCGCGATCGCCATCGATGTAAGTAATGCTGCTGTGGCAGGACGCGGTGTTCATGAAGGCGGGATCATAAGTCATGAGCCCGAAGTCTTCCGCGTTCTCCTTGATTTGGCGGAGGTCCATCGCACGAATGGTACCTTTGTCGATAGGGACTGTGTAAGTTTTGTCAGTACGGCCATCGGTTATGGTCAACGCGCTAGTTGGCATGTATCACCATTCCTATCCCGCAGTTGCGGGGCGTCGGTTCAGGGGCAAGACGCATAAATCGTTCGACAACCAAAGTATGATATAAGTCGCTCCCGGGCACAAGCCGTTTCGAGACCTGATGGCCCGGTTTAGGGCGTAATCGCCCTCGCCCGGAGCATCCTGGAAGAGACACTCCATCGATTCTTCGCTCGGCGCCGGTCTTCTGCCGCCCGTCGTGGCAACAGGACTCACGACACTTTCACCCAGTCCGCGGATAAAAAAAAATTGCGAATCAGTGGCCCCTCCCGGCAAAGTGTGTTATATACAAATCGGAATATCAGAGTTTGATACCTGATGATCCGGCATCAGGGGAATGGGAGATATGTCCATCTTCTTGCCCGTCGCCGGCATCAGCATCAGTATCTGGGTTTTGATCGCCGCGGGAGCCTTCGTGGGCTTCCTGTCGGGATTGCTGGGTGTAGGTGGCGGATTCCTGCTCACACCCATCCTGATGTTGGTCGGCATCCCTCCCACCGTAGCTGCCGCTTCGGATTCCTGCCAGATCGTGGCCGCGTCTTCGTCCGCAGTGGCGGCCCACTTCCGATTGGGAAACGTGGATTTCAAAATGGGCATCACGCTGCTGGCCGGCGGATTGACCGGAGCCGGTTTGGGTGTGCAGGTGATCAAAGTCTTGCGCGTGATGGGCAGCGCCGATTCGCTGATTGCCATCACCTACATCGTGGTGCTGGGAGCCGTGGGCGGGTCCATGTTCCTGGCCAGCCTGAAGAACCTGCGGCGCGGGCCCATGGCCACGAAGGCGCACCGGGCCCCGGCCGGCGGCGGGCGGCTGCAACGTCTGCCCCTACAGGTCTATTTCGAACGGTCCAACGTGCGGCACTCGCTGCTGGTGCCCTTCCTGCTGTGCACCGTGGTGGGCGTGCTCGCCTCCATCATGGGGGTGGGCGGCGCGTTCATGATGGTGCCCATGATGGTCTACCTGTTGGGCATGCCCGCTCACGTCGCGGTGGGAACGTCGCTGTTTCAGACGCTGTTCACCTGCGCGGGCGTGACCTACATGCAATCCACCGCCAACCACACGGTGGATCTGGTGCTGGCCCTGATGCTGGCCGCCGGTTCGACCATCGGCGCGCAGATCGGCGCCCGTCTGACGCGCTTTTTGCGCGGCGACCAGTTGCTGATCATCCTGGCCACCCTGGCGTTGGTGGTAGCCGGGAAAATGGTGTTCGACGTTCTGGTCACGCCCAAAAATCTGCTGGTCCCCACGGTACACGCCGGCCTGCATCTGCACCAGCCGCTGCTGGGGATGCTACAGGCGTTCATCCGGAATCCGGGCATTTGGGCAGGTAGCGCATGAATCTGATACGAACGATTTTTCTGATCCTGGCCGGCGCGCTCACGCTGACCGCCGAACCCATGGTGCTGGTCGCCGACAGCCGCCGGTATGCGGCATGGGAGGCCTGGTGGGCGGACCTGTACAACGGCAGCCATTTCTGGTTTGCACTGGCGACGATCGTCACCTTACCGCTTTTGAGCCTTCTTATGGGGAAAATCACTGATTTCTTTCTGGCTCGTATCGGAATCGACCTGAAGTCCAGGGTGCTGGCGGAGCATTGACGAGGTCAAAAGACAATGGACTGGCTGCACATTTTCATGCCGATCGCGGGGGTGCCGATCTTTTGGCCCGGCCTGGTCATCCTGGGCTTGGGCGTCGGGATGATCGGCGGTTTCTTTGGCATGGGCGGCGGGTGGATGGTGACACCCGGGCTGAATATTCTCGGCTTCCCGATGGCCTTCGCCATCGGCACGGATATCGCGCAGATGTCGGGGCCGTCCCTGATCTCCACCCTGCGGCATAGCAAATTCGGCAACGTGGATTACAAGTTAGGGCTCACGATGGTGGCCGGCACGGTCACCGGTTTCGAATGCGGCGCCCAGATCATCATGTGGCTGGAACGGATCGGCAAAGTCGACGTTTACGTGCGCTCAGGTTACCTGGTGCTGCTGGCGCTGATCGCGTGGCTGGTTTTTGCGGACCTGGCCAAGCGGCAAAAAAAAGAACGCGAGGCCGCGGCGTCCGGGAGAACCATAGATGCTTTGGCCACCGGGATCGAGTGGCACAAGACGCTGCACAAGATCCGCATTCCGCCAGTGGTTTATTTTCGCAAGGCGGGTATCCGCTGTTCCGCCTGGCTGCCGATTTCGGTGAGCTTCGTGACCGGACTGCTGGCCGGATTCATGGGCATCGGCGGCGGCCTGATCCGCATGCCGGCGCTGATCTACCTGATCGGCTGCCCCACACACATCGCCGTAGGGACGGACCTGTTCGAGGTGGCCATCTCCGGCCTGTACGGCGCGGCATCTTACAGCTACAAGGGCCGCACGGAACTGCTGGCCGCTGTAATCATGCTGCTGGGCGCGTCGGTGGGCGCTCAGATCGGCGCGGTCGCCACTAAGTACGTCAAGGGCTACGGCATTCGGGTGTTCTTCGGGATTTCGGTTCTGGGCTGCGCCCTCTCCATCGTCCTGAAACTCATCGCGGCTGCTTATCCAAGCGTGCGGACCGTGTTCGAGAGCGCGGCCACGATCCTGATCCTGGGACTGGTCGGGGCTCTGTCGCTCTACATTTTCCTCAAGTTCCTGCACGGCGTGAGAGAGGAACTGGCGATGAAGCATAAAGATCTGTCTCATATAGCGGCCTAGGAGCCATACGCGATGCGAATTCCGATCTTCATCGCTTTGGCGGCGCTGGCCGGCTGCGGCCCACTGGGGCAGGTCAACCAGGGACAGGTGGTTGCCTATCTGCCGGACAAAGGAGAGATCACGTTCATCGCCGATTCCAACTACCGCGATCCCGGGCACCCGCGCTTTGACGTACTGCCGCCTGTAACCGTCCACGTTCCCCTGAATCCCAAGGAGATGGGGCCGGAGCCGGAGGCCGGCAGACTGCTGGCACTCGACGCGTCCAACGGCCGCGCCGTCATCTACGATCCCGCGGCCAGCAGCTTCGAAACCGTCAAGATTACGGTGGTTTCGCGCCACGATGGCGTCTCCGCAACCGACGCCCGGGTACGGCGGATCCGGTTTCCGGTACACGACCAGTCCAAAGGAACCATCACCGTGTATCGGGCGCGCACCCACCAACTGATCGAGTTCTCGGTACCGGAGCAATACCGTGGCCTGCCGGACGAAGCCTGGCGAGCCGGGGATGAGATCCGCTACTACTACCGCGACCCGGGCCGTGCTCTCCGGTTGATGAACGTCACCCGGACTGACCTGAGTAAGGGCGAAAAATGAACGCCATATCTCTACTCGCCGGGTTGTTGTTCGCCGCGGGGACGTCGCCCTCCCCGGCGGTATTTCGCATCACGCCTCAAGTGATCCAGGTCGGCGCCTTCTATGATGGCGCCCAGGTGAGCATCGAGGGCGCATCCGCGCCGCGGTCCCAGGTGATTGTCGCGATCACCGGACCCGATCGCCAGGAGCGTTTCAAACGGAAGGTCCGTTTCGGACCTGTCTGGGTGAATGCCGGCCGGGTGCGGATCTCCGGTGCGCCCTCGCTCATCCTGCGTTTCTCCGCCGGACCCATAGCGGCGCTGCTCGACAGACAAACCATCGCGAGTCTGCGCCTGGACGAATCGTCGTTGCAGGCCCGAATGCACATCGATCCGCCGACCGATCCGGCGGCGGACGCGGCCCTGCGGTCCTCTTATCTGGCGCTCAAAAGGAGCCAGGGGACATACGCCTTCAGCGACCGGGGTGTTTCGATGGGCCAGCCGGATGAGGACTGCGTCCCCTACTCGCTCCACTTCCACTGGCCGCCCAAGGCCCCACCCGCGCAGTATACCGTCACCGTCTATGAAGTTCGCGACGGCGCGATCGTCATGCCCCTAAGCGTCGTCCGGACCGGCTTCCCCGCGTGGCTGGCGTCCCTGGCCGAGACCCGCGCTTCGCTTTATGGCCTGACGGCCGTTCTGATCGGGGCCCTGGCCGGATTCGGTATCGATTTTCTGACCACGCGGCTCTTCGGCAAAAAACGCGCTGTGGCGCATTGATCGTGCCGGGGACCTGCGTGCCGCGCGATATTGTCTATAGGCGGTTCTGATCATATGCAGTGGCTGCGATCGAAGGATCATCGGCAGGAGGCGCCGGACGGCGCTGCCGAACGGGTGCGCGCGCGATACGCCAGCTTTCGCGAGCTGCTGGCCGTCAATAACGAATCCCTGGAACTCATGGCCGGGCTGCAGGACGATCTGCAATACGTGCCGCCGCGCCAGGATGTGCTGGGCGACCGCATCGGCACCATCTTCAGCCGTGTGGGCGGCGTGATCGACGCCCTGGAGCGGCTCACCGGACTGCGCCAGTCCGCGCTGTCGGCGGCGCTCGCCTCTCAGCGGCAGGAAGTGGAGCGCTACGCCGCCTCGCTCGGCGAGATGAGCCGTCCACGCATCTCGGCCTGGCTCTCGGAATTACATGCCGGCTCGGAAGGGGAGGCGGGCAGCAAGGCGGCCATGCTCGGCGAGATCCGCAACAAGATGGGACTGCCGGTACCGGAAGGTTTTGTCCTGACCACCGAAGCGTACCGCCAGTATTGCGGACTCGCTCTTTGGGAAGAAGTCCGCGACGCCACGCGGGAGTTGGATCCCAACGATCTGGAAGCCATCCATCGCGTCTCGGCGATGCTCACGCGCCGGGCGTTGGAGCTTCCGCTGCCGCGGGTGGTCGAGGTGGCCATAACCGCGCGCGCGGAGGCTTTGCTGAGCAAAGGCGGCTCGGTGGCGGTGCGTTCCAGCGGCCGCGCCGAGGGTGGCGCGCGATCCTACGCCGGACAGTTTCTCAGTCTGCTCAACGTGCCCTTGGAGCAGGCCCTGGATGCCTATAAGCAGGTCATCGCCGCGCGCTTCAACGAGCGCGCGCTGGCCTATCGGCTTTCGACCGGCCTGCTGGAGGTGGACAATCCCATGGCCGCCCTGTTCCTGATGATGGTTCCCGCGCGCGCCGCCGGCATCATGTATACCCGCGATCCGGCCGATCCCAAGAGCAAAACACTGTGGATCACCGCCACTAAGGGCCTCGGCCAGGAGATCGCCAGCGGCCGGGTGCCCGCCGACCTGTACCGGGTCTCGCGCTCCCGGCCGCACGACGTCGTCGAGCGCAGCCTGGTCCGCAAGCAGGAGGAACTGGTGCTCCAGGACGGCGGAGGCGTTGCCTATGTCCCGCTGGGGCCTGGCGCGCAGGACGAGTCCAGCCTGCCCGACGAAGGCCTGCGGACTCTGGCCGAATGGGGCGTCCGCCTGGAAGACCACTTCCATACTCCTCAGGATGTCGAATGGGTTTTGGACCGCGATGGCAAGTTCTGGGTGGTGCAGTCGCGCCAGTTAGTGAATGCCGAATCCTCCCAGAGCAAGTCCCGCGCCCGCACCAAGAGCGAACCGCTGCTCGCCGGCGGCCGCACGGTGTATCCGGGCCAGACATCCGGGAAAGCGTTCCTGGTGGACGAGATTCAGAACATTGGCAGCGCCCCCTCCGGCGCGATCGTTTTCATCCGCAAACCCTCGCCCGAGATCGTGGAAGTCTTTCCCCGCATCGCCGGACTGGTAGCGGAATGGGGGAATATCGCGGGGCACGCCGCGGCGCTGCTGCGCGAGTTTCAGATTCCCTCCGTCTTTCAGATGACCGGCGCCTTCGAGAAGCTGGCTACCGGCGATCCCGTCAGCCTGGACGCGGTGCAAGCCCGCCTTTATCCCGGAGTCCTGTGGCCTCCGGTGCGCAAGGAAGCGTCCATCACGGAGCGCTACCGCGAACGCGCCGGCGACCCGATCAGCAACCGGCTGCTCACGCTCAACCTGCTGGACCCCAATGCGCACAATTTCCGCCCGGCGGGCTGCAAGTCGGCGCACGACATTCTGCGATACTGCCACGAGAAAGCCATCGAGGCGATGTTCGAAGTCAACGACCGGGAGTTGGAGCGCAGCGCTCACTCCGCGCGATCGCTGGATACGCCGCTCCCGTTGAATGTTTCGGTGCTCGATCTGGGCGGCGGCCTGGCGCCGCTCGATGGCGCCGTGCGCCGCGTCAAGCCGGCGGAGATCGTGTCGCGGCCCTTCCAGGCGTTGTGGAAGGGCGTCAGCCATCCGGGCGTGACCTGGCTGCGGGAAATGCCGGCCAGCGTCGGCGATCTGGCCTCGGTCCTGGCCAATGCGCTCACACCGCAATCCGGCGGCATGCGCGCCCTGGGCGAAAAAAGCTATCTGCTGGTGGCGGCCGAGTACATGAACCTGAACTCCCGCCTGGCGTATCACTACAGCCTGGTGGATGCCTGCCTCTCCGATACTCCCGGCAACAACTACATCTCTTTCCGCTTCGAAGGCGGCGGGGCGTCCCGCAATCGGCGCAGCCTGCGCGCCTGTTTCCTGGAACGCTGCCTGACCCGCCACGGTTTCCGCGCGGATCGCCGCGGGGACCTGGTCAACGCCTGGTTTCGCAAAGCGCCCGCCGATCAGACTGCGGAGCGCCTCGACATCCTGGGCCGCCTGATCGCCTGCTCCAGCCAGCTCGATATGTACATGAACAGCCGTGAGATGATGAACTGGTACGCCGATCAGTTTCTGTCCGGCAATTATAAGTTCACCGCCGACTCTGCCGGGCCGCGGACGGACGAGAACATCGCCGGTCAGCGTTCGTGAGCAACCAGACGACAAAAAGAGATGGCGATGTTCGACGCACGGAAACTCGACTCGGCAATCGACCAGGCGATCGCGGAGCGGCGCATCGTGGGAACCGTAGTTCTGGTATCGCACAAAGGCGAACCGGTGTACCGGCGAGCCGCCGGACTCGCGGACCGGGAAGCCGGAATCGCCATGCGCCCGGGCCACATCTTCCGCCTCTCGTCGTTGTCGAAGCCGATGGTTTCGGCCGCCGTTCTGGCGATGGCCGAGCAGGGAACACTGCATCTGGACGATAACGTCTCGCAGTGGATTCCCGAGTTTCAACCGCCGCTGCCGGACGGCACTAAGCCCGAAATCACGGTGCGCCAACTCCTGAATCACACCGCCGGCCTCGGGTATGGGTTCCTCGAACCGGACGATGGTCCCTACCACAGAGCCAACGTCTCCGATGGCTTGGATCAGCCGGGACTTTCCATCCACGAGAACCTGCAACGAATAGCGTCTGTTCCCCTGGCTTATCAACCTGGCGCCGCATGGGGCTACTCGGTGGCGCACGATGTGCTCGGAGAAGTGATCGCCAGGGCCAGCGGCGGTACGCTGCCCGAGGCGGTGCGCCGATTCGTAAGTATGCCGCTGGGAATTCACGACACCGGCTTTACAGTCACCGATCCCACGCGCTTGGCGGTCCCCTACGCGGACGGATCTCCGGAGCCGGTGCGCATGGCGGGTCTGCAGGTGGTCAAGATGGCGTACGGGCCCGGATCGATTCGTTTTGCGCCTTCCCGGACGTTGCATCCCGGCTCCTATCCGTCGGGCGGATGCGGCATGGTGGGGACAGCGCTCGATTTCGCACGATTCCTGGAAGCGTTGCGCGCCGGCGGCCGTCCGATTCTGTCCGGACCGAGTGTAGAGGCGATGACCGCGAACCAGACCGGCGGCCTGGGTCCGGCGCCGGGCGTGGCGTTCGGATTTGGCCTTTCGGTAGTGATGGATCCCGCCTTGACCGAGACGCCGCAATCGGCCGGGACATTCGGCTGGGGCGGTGTCTACGGGCACACCTGGTTTGTCGATCGGCGAAAGGATCTAACGGTCGTGGCCCTCACCAACACGGCTGTGGAAGGCGTATCGGGCCAGTTCCCGGCGCGGGTTCGCCGTGCGGTCTATGCCGATCCTACGCTAAAATAGAATTGATCTTTACTGGGGATCTCGTAGTCCAAGCAATGCGCGGCAATCCACATCCGTGGCGTGTAATGACAGCCGTCTTCGCGGCCGTCTTACTCTGCTCATTCGGTTTGAACCGGCTGTTTTCGCCTGCCGGCGACGCCGTGGCACGCGCCGTGGACAGCCGCCCCGTAACAGTGACCGGCACCATTGCGGCCCAACCGATGCGAGGCCGCTTCGTGCTGCACACCGAAGGCGCCAGCTACGTGCTCAGCGATACGCCGGCCGTGCGCCCTTACGCGGGCCGCGCCGTGCGCATCACCGGCATTCTGCATCAGTCCCCCGCCCTGCTGGAGATTCGCAAAATCGCTCCCCTGCTTGACCAAAACCATGCACGCACATAGTATGTAATTGGACCTTGATATCTGTTTTGGAAAGAGGCCAGCACATCATGGTGATTACTGTCGAAGCGCTTGCCGACGAGATGTACGCGCTCATCTCCCAATACGCCGGGAAACGGAATTTGAAAGCCGGCGATCTCACTAAAGAAATGATCGCCAAACACGGCGAAGCGGCCTGCAGCAAAGACGATTGCAAGCACGCCATCCGCCTGCTGATCGATTCCGGACGCTGTGTCTACAGCTATCTGGGAGGTTCCTACATTCAGCTTCCGCCTAAACAAGGCGATTGAAATAGCGTGGAAAGCACGGCGGCGGCAGCGGCGGCCATGCCACGCCTGGTGGTCGCCGGACTTTCGGGAGAGTCGGGCAAGACTCTCGTCTCACTGGCGTTGTTGCTGGAAGCAGGACGCCGGAAACTCCCGGTGCGCGCCTTCAAGAAGGGTCCGGATTACATCGATGCCGCCTGGCTCGGATGGGCCTCCGGTAGACCGGCGCGGAATCTGGACTCGCACCTGATGGGCTTCGACGCCGTCGCGCATTCCTTTGCGCGGCATGGCGTCGCCGGAGGTCTGAACCTGGTCGAAGGGAATCGGGGCCTTTACGACGGCCTGGATGCGCAGGGCACGCACAGCACCGCGGAACTGGCCAAGGCCCTGAACGCTCCGGTAGTCCTGGTGCTCGACGCCACCAAGGTGACGCGCACGACCGCCGCCCTGGTGCTGGGCTGCCAGAAACTCGATCCCGCTCTTTGGATCGCCGGGGTGATCGTCAATCAGGTTGCCGGGCGCCGGCACGCACGCCTGGTGCGGGAAGCCATCGAATCCGTCTGCGGCATACCGGTGCTGGGAATGGTTCCGCGCGCCGCGCCGGGTACCTTGCTCTCCACGCGGCACCTCGGCCTGATTACCCCGCAAGAGCATCGGGAGCACCAACTCCTGAACCGCAACTTATCGGAGCTCGTATCGCGCCATGTGGACTTCGACCGCGTGCTGGAGACTGCCCGGCAAGCCCCCCTGGTTCCCGCTCCGCCGCCGCCGTTATCGAGCCGTTGCGATGGGACCGGCCTCGCGATCGGCTACCTGAACGACTCCGCGTTCAGCTTCTACTATCCGGAAAACCTGGAGTCGCTGGAGGCCGCGGGCGCCCGGCTGGTTCCGATCTCGGCGCTGAACGCGGCGCTGCTGCCCGCCGGGCTCGACGCGCTGTACATCGGCGGCGGCTTCCCCGAGACCCATGCCCGGGCGCTTTCGGAGAACTCGAGCCTGCTGGCTTCGATCCGCGAAGCCGCGCGGGCGGGACTGCCGGTCTATGCCGAATGCGGTGGCCTGATGCTGCTCTCGCACGCGCTCACCTGGCGCGGCGCCAAGTTCGCTATGGCCGGTGTGCTGCCGTTCGAGGTGGAGGTCTGCGATACGCCGCAGGGGCACGGCTACACGGAGCTCCTGGTGGATCGTTGGAATCCGTTCTTCGCCATCGGCACCCGTCTGCGCGGCCACGAGTTCCATTATTCGAGAATCCTTTCAAACGGGGATTCCGTCGCCAGTGCCTGCGCCGTGCTGCGCGGCTGCGGATCGGGCTCCGGCCGCGACGGAGTGGTGGCCGGCCACGTTTACGCGGCTTATACCCACCTGCACGCCCTGGGCACGCCCGAATGGACGCGCGGCATGATCAGCGCCGCACGCACCGCCGGCGTCTTCGTCTAGGATAATATCCGGTAGAGCATGAGTTATCTGGTGAACCTGACCGTCGCCGGCCGTCCCGCCATTGTTGTCGGCGGAGGTACCATCGCCTCCCGCAAAGTCCACGACCTCCTGGAGGGCCGCGCGGAGGTGACGGTCATCGCGCCGGAGATCGCGCAGCCCATCGAGGACCTGGCGGCCGCCGCGCGGATTCGTGTGCTTCTGCGCCCTTATACCGCGGGCGATCTCCGTGGCGCCATGCTGGTCGTCGCGGCCACGGATGATGAAGAACTGAACGCCCAGATCTCCCAGGATGCGCAGTCGCTTGGCATCCTCGTCAATGTCGTCGATCGTCCCGCCCTGTGCACCTTCACTCTGCCCGCCGTGGTACGCCGCGGCGACTTGACTATCGCCGTTTCGACGGAAGGACAATGTCCCGCGCTCTCCAGTGTCATGCGGGAGGACTTAGCCGCGCAGTTCGGCGCAGAGTACGCCGACTTAGTAAGTATCGTCGGCGCCGTACGGCGCGAGTTAGTAAGTCGCGGCTGGGATGGTCCGCGCATACGCGCCGTCGTGCGCGATCTCTACCGCGGCGGCATGGCCGGCATGATTCGCAGCAATGACCGCGCCGCCCTGGCCGCGCTGCGCCGGAAAGTGCTGGGCGATCGCGTCAGCGCACGGCCGGAAGAATGACCCGGCCGGCGCTCCACTCGGCCCCCGGCTTGCCCGCGATGTCCACGAAGCCGCGCACGTCCTTGTGGCACCAGGCGCAGCGGGCCATGTCCGGCTTGCCGCGCTTGGGCGCTTCCTGGCGATGACACCCGACGCAAAGCTGGTGCATGGCATCCACGTAGCCACGGGCGTCGTACGATGCAACTTTGTAGATCGCGGATGCCGGTACCAGGTCCCGGTGGCACTTCGCGCAAGGCTTGGCGGTAGCGGCCGCGCGCGCCTGGCCCCGCGGATGACACTCACCGCAGGATAGCTTCCCGCCGTCGGGTGCGGCGTGCCAGTCATGGCCGAAGGCGTCGCTGATCGTGTACATCTGGCGGTGGCACTGATAGCATCCGCTGGCCTGGTCGCGCGGCAGGTTCAGGTGATGGCAGCGCGGGCAGGAGGCTTTGCCTCCCCACATTTCGATGTGCTTCTGATGCGGGAACGACGTGCCGAATCCGTTGAGATTGCCGTCGATGCGCAGGATATCGCCGCCGCGGGCCCGCTGCGCAGTTTCGCGCTCGACGCCCCGGCCCGCGGCCGGATGCGGGGTCAACAGCGCGAATCCCAGGGCGGTGGCGACGATAAAGGCCAGTGAGTAAACGGTACGCGCGGCTACGTGCGGCGCGCCCAGCCAGGTGGCGCCCACCCGGTCCAGTTCCGGCAGGCGGACAGGGTCGGCGCCGGGATCGGCCGGCCGCTCTTCCCAAACTTTGAAGTGCTCCACGAAGAACAGGAACGCCAGCGCGGCGCCGGCTACGATGCCGGCCGTAAGGGCGACCTCGGTCCAGGAAGGCACATACACCGCGCCGCGGGTCATATGCGCCAGGCCGCCGACGTCGATCCGGTTCAGCACCACCCCCGTGATTCCCAGACCAGCCGCCATGAACTGGCCCGGCCGGGAAGCCCGAAGGCGCGGCCAGCTGAAGATGAGCGCGGGCGCCACCGCCATCATTCCGAGTTCCACCCAGAACAACGCCGCCTGCCAGCCGCCGAAGATCAACTCCGGGAGGCGGCCGCGCGCCGCCAGATCACCGAAACGCAGCGCCAGGTATAGGATCAGCACCCAACGCCCGGCCGCCGCCAGTCGCTCCAGTACGGCGGTCTCCGGCTGCCGGCGATACAAGTACGCCGTGAAGTGACTCTCGAAGATCACCATCATCAGGCCCAGCCCGATCGCCGACACCAGGAACATCAGCGGAAGCAGCGGCGTGTACCAAAGCGGATGCAAGCGGTACGGCATGATCAGGTATAGCGAGCCGAGCGACGACTGGTGCAGGGTGGAAAGTCCGATCCCGGCCAGCACCAGCGGAAACCGAAAACGCAGCAGAAAGGCGCGGATGCGCGCCAGGGCGCCGAACTCCTCGGCCGGCACCGGGAAGAACTCCAGGGCCAGAACCGTGAGGTACAGCATCACGCACCAGCCCACTTCAAACAGCGCCGAATGCGGATTCCAAAACACGATCATGTGCCAGATATTCCACGGCAGTCCCAGATCGAACAACAGTCCTACCACCACCGCCGCATATCCAAGAAACGCAGTCAGAACCGCCGGCCGTACCACGGCGTGGAACTTCTCCAGGCGAAAGACGTAGACTGTGGCGGTGACGATGAAGCCGCCCGCCGCCAGCGCCACGCCGCTCATCACGTCGAAGCCGATCCAGAGACCCCAGGGGGTGGCATCCGTCAGATTCGTCGTGGATCCCAGGCCGAACATGAAGCGGGAGCAGGCCACCGCGGTCGCCAGGCCGGCCAGAATCCAAAGGACCAGTTTCAGCCGCCGCACTCTACTCATGGCCGGCCTCCTCGGGAATCTCCTGCAACTTCATCCGTCGGCGGATGATCCAGTTCAGGCCCGCCATGCCGCCCAGCACGCCGACAAACGCGAAAGGCACCGCGTGCATGGCCAGGCTGGTGCGCTCGGGCAGAGGCGTGGGATCCAGCGTATGGTTGCCGGAAAGGAACGACAAGTCGATATCGGAAATGTACAGGACCGACGTGCCGCCGGCGTCCTCTTCGCCCCAGACCTTCGGCACGTAGCGGCCTGGCTGTTCCCGGATGCGGCGGCGGGCCTCCGCGATCAGCTCCGCGCGGTCGCCGAAAATCGTGGCCTTCGCCGGGCAGGCTTCCGTGCACGCGGGTTGTCCACCTGCCTGCAGGCGGTCGTAGCAGAGGTTGCATTTGCGCACGTAAGGTACCGGCTGGTCCCAGGTGTATCGCGGAATGCCAAAGGGGCAGGCCATCATGCAATAGCGGCATCCCATGCACTTGCTGGAGTCATACACCACCGGACCCAATGCGGTTTTGGTGAGCGCCCCGACCGGGCAGGCCGAGGCGCAGGCCGGCTGGAGGCAATGCCGGCATTGCTTGCGCACGTACTTGCCCGTAGACGGTTCTACGACGTAGGTCCAGTTGCGCGCCGAAAGGCCATCGTCGAGATCCCAGCGGCGCGGCACGTCGTGAGCCAGATGGTTGGCCTTGTGGCAGGCCAGGGCGCATTCGCTACAGCCGATGCATTTGGTGGTATCGGTCAGAATCGCGGCTTGCATCATTTACGCGCTCCGCTGTCCGCCAGCCGCGACTCGGCGATCCAGGTCGGCTGGCTGGCATAGCCCAGCGTGGCGGCCACCCGTTCGCCCGCGCCGGGCGATAGTTTCCAACTCATGGCCCCCACCAACTGCGAGAAGGGCGCTAAGACGCAGTGCGCGATCTTGGTGAAAGGAATCAGCAACAGAATCAGATCGCCGGAGTAGATGTGCAGCAACGTCAGGGTGCGATAGGCCTGTGGGCTGATCGCGGCATTGGCGCACAGGTAGCCGGTGGCGAAAGGCGCGATGAGCAGCAGCGGCCACATCAAATCCTGCGCGCGGCTCAGGGCGCGCGTGGGCCTATGCACGGCGCGCATGGCGAACAGGGCGGCGCCGGCCGCGATTGCCACCAGCGTCAGCCAATTGGCGAGCGTCTGCGGAATCGCCGGCCAGGCAAAGCCGGCGGATCGTCTCCAGAGCACCAGGTGCGCGGCCAGCGTCAGCGGCACCAGTAGCAGCCCCACGTGGAAGGCAAAAGAGATCGTGCTGTAGACCGGGCGGCGGCGCCAGAGGCGTCCCACCGGCAGCAGCCAGGCTAAAGTGTTGCGCCGTATGTCCGGCCAGGGCAGACGGCGATCCGGCATGTCGCGCCAGACCTCCCACAAGCCGGCTAAAGTGAGCACCACCAGCCGGCCCAACCCCAGGACCATCAGGACGAAGGCGAACCGGAACAGCGGCCCGCGGCCGAATTCAATCCAACTCTCCATGGGGACTCCTTGCCTGTTCGTCGAACTGGATCGCCTTGTACAGCAGATCGTGCAGGCCCACGATCTGGCAGTCGATCCCGTGTTCCTCCACCAGTTCGCGCAACTGCTTCTTGCAGTTGGCGCAGGGCGCCACGCAGTACTTGGCGCCGGTGGCCCGGATCTGCTCGGCTTTGGCCCGTCCGCCCACCAGCATGCGGAACGGCTTGACCTCGTCGATGGACACCGTGCCCCCGCCGCCGCCGCAACAGATACCCTGGCGGCCGTGCGGCGTCATCTCCACAAAGTCGGCGCAGAAAGCTCTCAGAAGTTCCCGCGGCTGGTTGACGATCCACCCCGGGCGGGCGAGATTGCAGGGGTCGTGGTAAGTGACGCGCTCCGTAATCGTACCCGGCTTCAGCTTGAGCCGTCCGCTCTTCCAGGCCGCGTGCGTGTATTCGAGGATATTCAGTACCGGCAGGGCCTGCGAGCCGCCGCAAAAGCTGGCGTAGAAATACCTGGCTGTCCGCGAGGCGTGTCCGCATTCGCCGATCAGCAGTTTGCGCGAGCTCAGACGTTCGGCTTCGGCGCGGATCTTCTCCACCACCCGCTCCAGGATCTGGTCGTTGTAGAACAGGCCATAGTTGATGGCGTCGAAGTAGCCCGTACCGATCGTCCAGGCATCGCCGGTGGCGCGGAATACTGCGGCGATACCCATGAGCGTGTCGGCCTCCATCAGGAAGTCCGACACCGGCGCCAGAAACAGATACTCCGCGCCTTTCTGATCGATCGGAAAAGGAATCTCGACGCCGGTCTGCTCCTGCATGTCTTCGCTCAGAAACTCCAGGCTGTCGAGCAGCGCCGGCACCGGCACCGCGGAGGTATTGCCGGTGGCGCCGGCCAGTTGTTCGCGCACGCTGACCACCAGGGCGCGCGGCGCGATCCCGATCTCGGACAGGATGTAGCGGCCCAAATGGGTGATCAAACCGTGATCGATGCCCATGGGACATTCGAGCGTACAGCGGCGGCAGGCGGTGCAGTTGTAGAATGCATCCGCCATCTCCTGGACCTTCTCATCCGTCAGTCCCGGATCGCCGAACAGGCGCGCGCGCAAGACGCCCGATATCGTGAAATGCCGGCGATAGACGGAAAGCAGCAGTTCGCTGCGATAGCACGGGATATCGCGGTCATCGCCGGTAGCCATGTAGACCTGGCACTCCACGGCGCAGCGTGCGCATTTGGCGCTGACGCGGATATAGTGTTCGAGCGCCAGCCGGTAATGGCTGTGCTTGAGAATGGCGGCAAACGCCTCCAGAAAGCGGCGCGGCCGGTCCGCTACGGCGTGATCCTCCACATGGAAGCGCACCGGCAGGTGCTGGCGTGCCAGCACCTCCGGCTTCTTGGAATTGGCGAACGCTTTCTGCTTGTCGGCGGGAGAGGCGAGCGGGAGGCCGCGGCCCGGATGCGCAGGCCGTGGGGAGGCGCCCTCCCGCTGCTCGTCTGCCGGGGTTATCTGAAAGAGGGACACGCGCCGTCCCTCATCTCAGCGCTTGGCTGCGTCGCCCGTAGCGGCCCCGTGCAGTTTGACTTCCACCTTCTCCTCGAGGCTGTCGTAGTACTCCTTGAGCACCGCGATCACTTCCGGCTTGGAGAACTCGGCCGGTACCGGCTTGCCTTCGCTCATCAGCTTGCGCAGCAGGGTGCCCGACAAAAGCAGGCGCGCGCCGCCTTTATAGTTGCCGTTCTCGTCGATCACCGCCTTACTCTCGTGCGGGCATGTTTTCATGGAGGCCATGGTGCCGCATTCGTAGCAGTAGAACGTCCAGTCCATGCACAGCGGCTGCAGCAGGAGCGCTCCCGCAGGGATCTCGTTGAAGATCTTCTGCGCGTCGAAGGGACCGTAATAATCGCCCACGCCGGCGTGGTCGCGGCCCACGATCAGGTGCGTGCAGCCGTAATTCTGGCGAAACACGGCATGCAGGAGCGCCTCGCGCGGACCGGCATAGCGCATTTCCATGGGATAGCCGCCCTGAATCACACGGTCTTTCCGGAAGTACTTGTTCACCAGCGCGTCAATGGCCTTCACCCGCACCTCGGCCGGTATGTCGCCGGGCTTCAGCTTGCCAACCAGTTGGTGGATGTAGACGCCGTCGCACACTTCGATCGCGATCCAGGCCAGATAGGCGTGCGAGTTGTGCATCGGATTGCGCAGTTGCAGCGCGGCCACGGTGGTCCAGCCGCGATCGGCAAACGCCTTGCGCGCCTCCGCCGGACGCTCATAGATGCCCTTGAACATCTCGGGGTAATAGGACTCCGAGAGCACTTTGACCGGACCGGCCAGGTTTATGGCGCCCTGCTCCATCACCTTCTGCACGCCCGGATGCGCCGGATCGTTGGTGCGAAAAACCTGCTTGCACTCGTATGCTTTGTCGATGGTGTACTTCTCGGTCACCTTCATGGTGCCCATGATGGCTTCCGTCTCAGTGTCCCAGAGGGCGACTTCCGCGCCGGCTCCGATGGATTTGGCGTAGTCCTCTTCGGCGGACAGCGTGATCGGAATCGGCCAGAACAATCCGTTCTTGCTGGGCATGGTGTAAGACGCGCAGCAGCCGCGCCAGTCCGCTTCACCCATGAATCCGTCGAGCGGCGTAAACGCGCCGATGCCCATCATGATCAGGTCGCTGGTCTCCCGGCTGGTCATCGGCACTTTCTTCAGGCGTTCCGCTTTGCTAAGTTCTTCCCGCCTGGCTTCGCCTTCCAACAGCAGGGGACGGAGATCGCCACCGCCATGTGGAAGAATCAAGTTATGCATAACATAGCCTCCTCTTATTGAGTTGCTTTCCGGAGTCAATTATTCAGTCTATCTGATGTTATTCACCTCAATCATATAGCCGCGCACATAGTTTGTCACTAACATTCTGCGTGTCTCGATGTGGCGTATCTCCCCAATAATAATGGACTTAGCTGATGGCGATCGGTGAAATCGGGATATTGCGGCGACCCCGTTAACCAAATCCAGAAAACCAGGCCTGATGGTCTTGATTTGGGCCGCGAACTGTGGATAAAATAGACAACGCAATAGGAGGTACGCCCGTGTCTGCTCCGTCGCTGACCACCGGCAAGGCCGCGCAATTGTGCTCCGTCAAACCGGACACAGTCCTGAAATGGATCAAGAACGGACGGCTTCCCGCCCACCGCACCGCCGGCGGCCACTATCGCGTCGAGGAACGGGATCTGGCGCCGCTACTCTCACCGGATCGCGGGCGGGACAAGGTTTGGGAGGAACGCGCCGCTCTTTGCGCGCGCCCGATGCGCTGCTGGGAGTATATGAATCATGGCCCGGGAGACGAGTGCCGGGACTGCGTGGTCTTCAAGGTGCGCGCGGCCTGGTGCTTTCGGGTTGCCAATCTGATCCGCGCCGAGGCTCCGCAGAAACGGTTCTGCACGGGTTCGTGCCAGGATTGCCCCTACTGCCGCCGGGTGCATGGCCTGCCCACCAACGTCCTGGTGATCACCCAGGACGAAAAGCTGATTCAGGACTTGGCCCGGCAGGAAAGCAAGTCGGTGGCATTTCGGTTTGCGCGGCGCGGTTACGATGCTTCGGCGATCATCGATGTGTTCCGCCCGGCGTTTGTGGTCTGCGATCAGGCGGTTCTGGAAAACCTGGGGATCGCGCTGCTGGAAGCCCTGGCCGCCGACAAGCGGGCCGCGGGGGCCCGCATCCTGTTGGCTGTCCGCAAAGGAGCGCTGGTACGGCGGATCCACAGCAGCGCCGTCTTCGCGACTCTGGAGGAGCCCTTCCAGGCCGAAGAGATTATGGCGATCATCGATCGGATTCCCATCGAGACCGTGGAGCCCGAGATGGCCGAAGAACGTCCGTAGGCCGCAGGCTGCCGCGTCCTTTTATCGCGGAGCGGCCGTGATCCCGAACAGGCTGCTGAACAGGACAGCCAGCACCACCAGCGTGATGAAAACGTATAGGCGGTCCCGCTGTGCCGCAAAGGCGAAGACCGAAAATCCCACACGGACGACGGGCGTCGCAATCAGCAGCAACAGGCCGAGTTGAATCAGGCTGCTGGGTCCGCCGCGAAAGGCGCTGCCCAATATCCCGGTGACGCTCCGCAGGTTCGCGGACTCGCCATGAAAACTGTGATAGTCGGCTATGGAACGTCCGGACTGCGCGAGATACCAGACGCCTCCGGCCAATACCACCGACGCGGCCAGCAGGACCCCCACGCGCAGCAGCACGCCGATGGTTTGATCCACTCGATCGTCATTCCATGGCATCGATCACAGCCCTCCGGTCAATCCGTTATAGATCATCTCCACCGCCAGGACGCCCACCACACCGCCAAACAGCAGACGCAGGAGCCGGACGTCGGCGCCTGACAGGCGCCGGGCGCCGAGGAACGATCCCACCGAGACTCCCAGCATCACCGGCATGGCCAGCGCCGGATGGATGTATCCCCGGTTCAGGTAGACGCCGGCGCTGGCCGCAGCCGTGACGCCGATCATGAAGTTGCTGGTAGTGGTCGAGACTTTGAAAGGAATGCGCATGGCCTGGTCCATGGCGATCACCTTGAATGCTCCGGAACCGATCCCCAGCAGGCCGGAAAGCGTACCGGCTCCGAACATCACGGTGAATCCCGTACGCACCCGCTGCACTTTGTAGGGCTGCGAGCCGTGCGGAGTCGGGTAAGTCGAATCGAGCCGCAACCGCTCCGCCAGCGGATCCGCGGCGACGGTCGCGTGAGTCTCGGCATGTGGGCGCATGGAAAGATAGGCGGAGTACAACAGCACGACACCCAGGATCACGCCCAATCCGGAGGTCGGAATCCAGACGGCCAGTACAGCCCCTGTCACGGCGCCCAACGTGGTGGCGATCTCCAGAAACATCCCGATGCGGATGTTCGAAAAGCCCTCCTTGAGATAAGCGGAGGCCGCGCCGGAGGATGTCGCGATCACCGATACCAGCGTCGCGCCGATGGCATAACGGATATCCACGCCGAAGAGCAGCGTCAGCGCGGGAGTCAGCACCACCCCGCCGCCCAGGCCGGTCAGCGCTCCCAGAAACCCGGCGGCGCCCGCCACCAAGCAGACCAAGGCGCTGAATTCAAGCGAGTTCAATAATTCCCTCCCTCCCGGTTCCTAGCTGGTGGCCGGAATGTTCTCGGCCAGTTTCTCGAACGCCAGCACCCGCAGATACCACGCCACGAGCAGAAGAACCGGCGCCTCCGGCAACCCCGCGGCATTGCCGCAAATGCGTACTTTGCCCCCGTTATGGAGCGGCCCCGACTCCTGCGATACGCAAATCGACGAACCCTGGCCTTCACCCAGGCGCCGGAAGCACCAGGTCGGACTCCAGATTTTGGATCGGTTCCAGCAATACCGCGGCCCGGCGGTAAAAGTCACCGTACCGCCGCCCGTCAGCCCGGGAACAAATTCGGCAACGGGTTCGTTCGAATTCTCCCGGCGGACCGTCACCCGCGGCAGCAAGCCTTTGGTGTGCCGGAGCGACCACCGCTGCCCATCCAGTTCGGCGATTGAGTCCGCTCCCGGCTGGTTTTCGAAACGAAGCCAACCGAGCTCCGCTCCGTCGACACGCAGCTCGAAGACACCATCCGGCCGCTGGGGATATTGCCAAACCAGATTGCCAGTCCCAATGGAAAGTGTGCCCATTCTTGCCGTTTCCAATAAAACGATATCACGACCCCTTTATCTTTTCATCGTTCTACGAGCACCCCCGGCCCAGTTTGAGTTTGTTTTTCGGCGGTATAACCGTGGACGGCGGCGGAACCGCCAGCGGCGGCGCGGACGTCCCCGCCGCCGGTGCGGAGGATCCCATGAACCGCTCGCGCAACTGTTTGGCCTGACGATAGCCGGTAGGATCGGGCGGATCGCTGCGGATGCTGGAGGGCGTCATGATCGACCCCCACCAGCCCTCGATGCCGTCGCGCAGCGAGTACGCCTGGTAGCCTTTCATGCTGAGCAGCAGTTGTGCCTGGGCCGCGTGCCCGGCGCCAAAGCCGTAGAGCACGATCTTCTTTTCCCGTGAGAGCTGCTTCAATCCGCTCTCGGCGAAAAGCGTGGTGAGCGGAACGTTGGTCGCCGTCGGGATATGGTAATCGTCGAACTGCCATGCCGGACGGATATCGATCAATTGATAGTCCTGGCGCTTCTCCAGAATCCAGCGGGCCATTTCGCCGGGCGTGACGTGGTCCCTTTCGGCATCGATCGCCTGCGCGGTGGCCGCGGCGTCGAGCGGCCCCGCGCCTGGACCTTTGGCTATGGTCGCCGCCAGCGCCAGCACCGCCGCCAGGAGCACGATAACGGCCGCCGCCAGACGCTTACCTGCCAACCTCAGTTCGAATCTCATCTCTTCTCTCCTTCCCCGGCGCCGCCGTAGGTGCGCGCAAACAAGCGCCACGGGCCTTCGCTCATCTCCGACGCCCAGAATGCGGTGACCGCCACAACTACGATTGCCAGCACGACGATGCCGGTGTTCAGATTCAGCCAGACTGGAAGCGTGAGCGGTCCGAGTGAGCCGGATACATTGAAGTGCGCGAATCCCGGCTCGGTGACGCCGAACAGAAAGATGCCAATGAAAATGCCGCCGATGAAGAACAGCGCATCCAGTTTGCCGACTGCCGCGGCGACCAGCGAGGTTCCCGGACAGTAGCCGCCCACGATAAAGCCGGCGCCGAGCAGCAGTCCACCCACCAGTTGCGGCCAGACGAACGCGGGGGGTACAAATACCTGGCTCATGTCCAGCCAGCCCATCATGGCGAAATACCCGATGCCCACCATCGCCACGATGATGGCGGTGAACATCACTTTGAGCACCGAGAAGTCACGGAAATAGAATTGGCCGGTCAGCTTCAAGGCGCTCGAAAACCCGGCGCGCTCCAGGAAGAATCCGAAGAAGAAGCCCAGCCCCAGCGACATCAGAATGAAGACGGTCACCGAAAACGAGGCGACGAAGGGCGCGTTCATAACCAATACCTCCGCATGAAATAGGCGCCGGCGAAGCCGGCCGCGAAAACGGCCATCATAAAGATGAACGCGCCGGCCGAGAGCACCGCCCCGCCCGAGAGCGCCAGGCCGCTGGTGCATCCGCGGGCCAGCCGCGCTCCCAGTCCGGTCAGAATACCGCCCCCCAGCGCCAGCGCATATCGTGTGCGCGCCGAGATGCGCGGTCCCTTATCCACACTGATGCGGAGCCGCCCGCTGAGCCATCCGGAAACAAATCCGCCGATGGCCGCGCCGATCAGTTCGAAGACCAGGAAGTCCAGCAGCGGCGATTGTCCCGGCTGATAGTAATTGCTCCAGTAAGGATGGCCGGCGGCGTAGTGCGGCGCCACCGCGGCGATGACGGACACCAGGTAGCGCGTAAAGCCACCCGAGGCGCCCAGTCCCTGGCCCATGACCAGGAAGGCGGCCAGCAGCGTCAGCCCGAGTCCGGTTCCGGCCACGTACGGCGGCCAATAGGCCGGCTGGCGCAGCGCCAGCCGAATCCAGCCGCTCGCCGGCATGGCGGCGGCCTCGGACGGTGATGCCGCCGGCGGCGCGGCAATGTCCGCAAAAGCCGGCTCCGCGGGACCCCGGGGCGGATCCGCCCATTCCCGCTCCCAAGCTCGTTCCTGCATTTTCACCTCTCTCCACCACTTGAAGTGGTGGCGATACGCAAACAGTTCGTTCACCGTGCCGGTGATCATGGAAAAGAACGCGGGCTTTTCCTCGGGGAAGACCGCGCCCATGTACACATGAATGATCAGGCCCGAGACCACCAGTCCGACGGCGGCAAAGTGTGCGACGAGGGCCCATTGCACTACAGCCGTGCCGGCCAGGTGGAACGCCATGATCACGCCGGTGACCATGATGATCGGAATCATGGCGTAGATCAGGGCCGCGAAGAGCTTCTGGCCGGCATTGTAGATACCCTGCGGCGGCAGGGGGTCCCGGGCGCGATGCAGCATGTTCGCCAGGCGGACCTTCAGCCAGAGCCAGTCGTCGCGGTCCAGGCCCACTTCGCGCTGCAGCACTTCCATTTGCAGGTAGGTGCGAAACCCGAACAGTCCATACACCAGGAACACCACGGTCCAGGTCACGCCGATCGCGATGTGGACATGCAGCAGGTTGGCGCGCGAGCCGAACATGGCGGTGAGCATGTCGATATACCAGCCGGGCGCCAGCCGGAAGTAGGGCGATGAAATCAGCGCGCCGCCTGTGGCCAGCTCCAGCAGCCACACGGTCGCGTTGAACCAATGCAAAAGGATGATGGCAACATGGTGCTTCTTGAACTGCCTCTGGCTCATGGCCTCGGCCTGCGCGGCGGTGAGTGGGGCCGGGGTCAGAGGTATGGTTAAATCGGACATACGCGGTTCCTAATCGTCGAATTGCTTCTCTCCGGATCGCAACTGATAGAAGAACGCGACGGCCTGGCCCAGGAACGTCGCGCCGATGGCCGCCAGCACCAGCGGCTTCACCAAGCCACGCCACAGCCGCCCCGGGGTAACCAGACGCGGCAGGCGCGGCGCAAACGTCGCCAGCGCGAGATCCAGGTTGGCTTTTCTGCCCAGATAATAAACATTCGGCCCGATGTGCACATCGGCGGTCTCGTTGCGGCGGCCCCCGCGCTCGTACACGAGGCGGAACACGTCGCCGTGCGCATCCTCCAGATCGCCGAAGTACTTGGCGTGCGCCGTGCAGGTGGTGACGCAGGCCGGCGGTAGACCTTTTTCGAGCCGATCGGCACAGAAATCGCACTTGTCCACCTTGTGGATCGCCGGATTCAGAAACCGCGCGTCATAGGGGCAGGCATCCACGCAAAAGCCGCAGCCGATACACAGGTCGCGGTTGACCTTCACGATGCCGCTGGCCGTTTGAAAGGTGGCCCCGGTTGGACAGGCGGCCACGCAGGTGGGATGGTCGCAGTGGTTGCATTGCGCAATGTAAGGACTGGCCAGGAGACTCGGCAGTTTGCCGACCGGCCCGGCCTGCCGCACGTGCGTGCGCGCGTACCCGGCCGGGACGTCCCATTCCGAATTGCAGGCCACCGTACACGCCTGGCAGCCCACGCACTTCTGGAGGTCGATGACCATCGCGTATCGCGCCATGTTCAGCCCCTCTCCGGGCCACGCCGCACACGGACGAAATTCACGCGCATGCCGGTGCCGCCCATCACCGGATCGATGCCCACACGAGTCATCAGTTGGGTGTCGGAAGCGCCTCTACGATAGGCGCGGCGCATGCCTCGCGACTCCTGGCCAAAACCGTGCACCATGTACACGCAGTCGCGGCGTATGCCCGGGGTCACGCGCACCGCGATGGGCAGGCTGCACACCCCATCCTGATTTTCCAGCACCGCCCGTTCGCCGTCGGCGAGCCGCAGGTCACGGGCCACGTCGCTGTTGATCCAAACCTGGTTCTCCGGCATCAAAGCGTCCAGCCAGGCGTTGTTCTCGCTCCGCGCGAAGGAATGCACCGCGGCGCGTCCATAGATCAGGCGGAAATAGCCCGGCGGCGGATCGGCCACCGGCATGTACCGCGGCAACGGATCGAATCCGAGCTGCTTCAACGCGGGCGAGTACAACTCGATCTTGCCGCTGGCGGTGCCGAATAAGGGACCATCGTCGGGAGTACGTTCGTCGATGTAGGGACGGCCGGCGAACGCCACCGCACCGCGTGTGCGAAGCTCGCGCAGGTTCACCTCCAACGGGCGCACCAGAGCCGCCAAATGTTCATCCGGTGACTGCCAGGGAAAGTAGGCCTCCAGACCCAGGCGTGCCGCCAGTTGTTTGGCGATCCACCATCCGGGACGGGAATCGTAAAGCGGCTCGATGACGGGCTGGCGCACCGCCACAAAAGGACGCTTGGCGCTCGCCACCACCGCCGGCGGATCGTAGCGCTCCAGGTAGGTCGCTTCGGGCAGGACCAGGTCGGCGTATTGGATTTGTTCCACCGGCATCACGTCCACCACCACCATCAGATCCAGGGCGGCGATGGCTTTCAGGGTCTGCTCCCGCCGCGGGATGCTCTCCAGAACGTTCTGGCCGTAGACGATCCAGCCCTTTATTGGATAAGGCTTGCCGGTGAGGGTGGCTTCCACCAGGCCCATGGTGAGACCCTGCTCTTCCGAGGCCAGCGGATAACGTGTACCGGCGCCGTCGGCGCGTTCCCGCGATGGCTTAGGAAACGGAGGCAGCGGCATGGAGCCGGTATGCAGATCGGTGGGCAGGAAGATGCCGCCGCGGCGGCCCCAGCTCCCCAGCAGAGCGGTGACGATCGCCATGGCGCGCGCGCGCTGGGTGTCGTCTCCGTACCAGGTGGCGTGCCGCCCGGGATGCAAGGCCACCGCGGGTTTGGCGGCGGCCATGACGCGCGCAGTCTCGCGGATGCTGGCGGCGGGCAATTCGGTGATCGCCTCGGCCCACTCCGGTGTAAACTCGCGGACGTGCGCGGTGAGTTCCGGCAGCCCGCTGGCGTAACTCGCCAGGTACTCCTTGTCGTACGAGCCTTCTTCCAGAAGTACGTTCATCCATGCCAGCAGCAGCGCGATATCGGTGCCCGGCCGAATGGGAAGCCACCAGTCGGCCTTGGCCGCCGCCACGGAAAACCGGGGATCCACCACGATCAGCTTCGCGCCCCGCTCCAGGGCCGTGCCGAAGGCCGTCACCTGCGAGGTAAATACGTTCTCGCCGATGTGCGAGCCGATCAGGACGATGAGCTTGGATTCCTCCAGATCCACCGGCTCCGGCGAGCCCAAACCCGAGCCGAAGGTCAGGGCGTAACCAACTTCCCGGGGGCCGCGACATTGGGAGAACGCCGGTTCGGCGCTGTTGGGGGTGCCGAAGGCCTTCATCAGAGTGGCGAAGAAACTGGAAGCCACGCCGTGCGGAAAAAAGGCCAGGCTCTCGGCGCCGTAGTGGCCTTTGAGGTCCTGCATGCGGGCGCTCAGGAAATCCAGGGCCTGGTCCCAGGAAACGTCCCGGAATTTGCCTTCGCCGCGCGCGCCGGTGCGCAGCATGGGGCGCTTCAGGCGGTCGGAATCGTACAGCAGTTGCGTTCCGGCGTTGCCGCGGGCGCACAGCCGGCCGGCGGTCAGCGGATGGTCGGGATTGCCTTCCAGTTTCGCCACCTGGCCGTCGCGGACTTCCGCCAGCACCCCGCAGCGCCAGAAACACATCTCGCAGTTGGTGGCGATCTTCCGGACGCGCTGGGAGCCTTGCCAGCCGGGACGGGCCGGCACGGCCGGCGCCTCTTCCCCCGCTTTCGCCGTGCCCGCGGTGACCGCCCCTGCAAGAGAAGTCCGCCGCAGCCAATCGCGCCTGCTGATCGTGGTTTTCATGACCCCCCCTAAGCTGGATCTCCGCCGCGGCGCTGGAGACATCCGTCACCCGCGCCGTGCGATGCGCATCGGGATACACGGAGTCCATGAAGAACTGGTTCGCCTTGCGGTACAGCAATCGCGCGCGCACCGCCAGGGGACCGCGAACGTCGCCCGGCACGCGGAACTCGTAGTCGTATGCCGCGGATTGACCGGGCAACACCGCCGGGCGATAGCGCGGACCTGACGGATGCCACAAATCCGGCTCCTGGATCATGGCGCCGTGCAGATCGATCGCCAGGGGCTTCAGGACGTAGGAACCGGCCTCGATGTGGTTTCCTTCGTCGAGATGACCCGAGTGGAAGATCTCCCTGCCGCGCGCATCGCTCACCGTCAGTTCCAGCCAGGCGCGCACGATGTTGAGCGGCCCGGTCGGGAAACCGTGGCCGGCTTTCCGGTTGGTCAGCACCGCCTGCAGCCGCAGGCTGCCGCCGCGTGTGGCGGTGGCCGGCGCGTCGATCTTCAGCGCCATGACCGGCCCCCGCGGCCATGCCGGTTCGATCTCCGGCGCTACCCGGTCGCCGTGCAGCCAGTCGGTGACGCGCTGGATCTGGCCGGCGGCGTCCGGCGAGCCCAGGGCCTCGGGCATAAACTGGTTGGCGGCGGCGAAGAAATGATTGCGATGCCGGCGGCCGAGACCGGCTCTCAAGTCGTACGGATCGGCCAGGTTCCCGGAAGGCGCTTCCAGGTAGTACATGTGGCACTGCTGGCAGTGGAGCCGTTTTCGCGGATCGTGCGCCGTGTTCCATTGCGCGTGCTTCCAGTCGTCGTATTGGGTCTCGACCTGTACCGGACCCTGCGCCTCCAGAATCACGTCGTACTCCTTGTGGCACGGCGCGCAGGATTCGGCCTGTCGAACCGGCGCCAGGTTATAGTCGCGGCTGTGCTGCGCCGGATACGCGCGAATCAGGAAGTGATTGATCTGCCGCGCCAAAGGCGTGGACGCGCCATCGTAGAGATACCGGGCCGGCACCCGGAGCACATAGCTTCCAATGCCGCGCTCGTCGGCACGCTCGACGGCGTGACAGACCACGCAGGAATCGCCTTCGCGATAGCCGGGGGCCCGTGCGCCCAGGGACGGGTTCTTGCTGCCGGACAACAGCGATACAGGATCGTGACAGGCGCCGCATTTCTCGGTGACGCTGGTTCCGTGCAACTCCGTGACCACGCTGCGCACGGTTTGAAAGAACTGGTCTTCCGCCGACCAGCGATGGGCATTCACGCGCCACTCCCGGTAGATCGCGGTGTGACAACCGGCCGCGCCGCACGATTCCGAATTCGCCAGCGCCGCCGCGGGCAGGGGCTGTCCGCTCCCCGTGGCGGCGTTGCTGGGCGCGAACGGGTTCCCCTGGGAGCCATGCATCGCTGGGAGCTCAGGCTGTAGGCGCGCAGCGCCCCATGCCAGCCCGGCGGTCAGCGCCAATTGCACGGCGAAGACCGCGGCCGCCCACTTCCACATGAAGCGGCGGCCAGACTGCGATTCTTCGGCGCCGTCGCCCGGAATCAGGTGATGGACCAGGAATGGAATCGCCAGAATACAGGTCCACAGGTGCCACTGCGCCCAGACGTGACTCGTGTACAGTCCCGCGATCGCCTGCGCGGTGACCGCGAATCCGGCCGCGGAACACGCCGCCAGCAGCCAGAAGCCTATGTAGGCCGAGACTTTGCGCGGCCGGCGGGGCGCCTTCCGGGTGCCCAGCCAGTGGCTGAGCAACCACACCCCGAAAAGCAGGACGGCCGCAATCGCTGCCAGGGTGTGGACCAGAACCAAGGTTTGGGAAAAAACGCTAAAGGGCAGGAGACGGATGGCTAATCCGCTCGCCGCGGCAAAAGCCAGCAGTCCGCCGATTAACCCGAAATTCAGCCAGCTTCGCTCGCTGACGAAACGGTGGCGTGCCGGAAACCATGCTGGATCGCTGGAGGCCATCCCTATTTTTAATATATGCAGATGCGAAACTATCGCTTTGGTAACAGGATGAAATAGGATCGTCCGGGTGTGCTACCGGCGGGCGATGAAGAACAGCAGTACCAGCAACACCAGGGCGGTAACGCCGGCGGCGGACGCCGCCACAACTACTAGCGCCGCCAGCCAATGCCGGACGCGGCGCATGACAGAACTTCCTCCAATCGCGGCTTGTTTCCGATTTTTGCCCATATCGTGTCCTCGCTTGCCCGGCTGCCACCGCGGCCGACACCGATGGAGAAGCAGTTCCGGAAACCTTGGTGACACGGCTGGAAACGGCTTGTCACCTTCAGCCACCCCCCCGCATCTTCTTTGGCGATGGAAGGGAGCGCGGGCGGCGTGAATTGAGCAACGACGAGCAACTGGCGCGAGATCTGCTGTCCGGCAACGAAGAGGCGTTCACGCGATTCGTGAACGCCTACCGCGCCCGGCTCTCGCAATACAGCTTCCTGATCTGCGGCCACCGCGAAGACGCCGAAGAAGTGGCCCAGGAGACCCTGCTGCGGGTCTTCGAAAGCGCCGATCAGCTTCGCGATCCCGCGCGCTTGCGGGCCTGGGTCTTTCGCATCGCCAAGAACGAATGCTTCATGAAGCGGCGGAAGAGCGTGTTCGCCCCCAAGACGGAACTGTCACTCGACGAGTTGCGGCCCCGGAAGCCGGACGGCGATCCAGCCGCCCCGGAGATCGCCGACTGGTCGCGGCTGCCGGACGATCTGCTCTTCGATTCCGAATTGCACCGCGCCCTCCTGTCGGCGATTCAGCAGTTGCCCGAGGTCTACAAGACGGCGTTGCTGCTGCGCGATGTGGAAGAGTTGACCACGGACGAGACCGCCGAAGCGCTGGAGATCAGCATCAATGCCGTGAAGACCCGCGTCCATCGCGGGAGACTGGCTCTGCGCCGGCATATGGAGTCGTACTTACGCAGCGTACAGGAGAAGGCGGAACATGACTGAGAACGAATGCGAGCGCGTTTTTGCGCTCTTGTCGGAGTATCTGGACGAGGAATTGCCTTCCGCTACCTGCGCGGATCTGAAACGCCATCTCGCAGGCTGCCCGCCCTGCATCCGGTTCGTCGAGAGTCTGCAGCGCAGCATCCGGCTCTGCGGCCAGCTCGGCCACTGCCACGACCTGCCGCCGCTCGATCCGGAAGCCATGGCCGGTCTACGGGCCGCGTACGAGAAGATGCTGGCGCGCCGGCACGGCCCCTGACGCAGGGAACCGCAATCCCGGACACCGTGCAGGTGCCATTTGCATCTTGCCGTCAGAGAGGCGCAACGAGATGCACCGGAACATGCGGATGGCTTTGGCGGGAGTGGCACTTTGGTCGGCGGCTGCACTAGCCCAGGCTGCCACCTTGGATCAACGGACCCTGGATGCCTGGAACAACTACGTCGGGCAGACTCGCGCCCGGATGGCGCCACAGGCCCGTTCCGACGGGCAGTTTCTGTGGGCCGACGGGACGCCCGAACGGATCGCGCAGATCCGGCGCGGTAAGATCCTGGTGGCGCCTGTAGGTGCGAGCCATCCGAAGCGCGTCGCCAACGGATTGATTCACGACTGGATCGGCGCCGCGTTCCTGCCCAATACAACGCTGGCAGAGACGCTGAACGTGATCAAAGACTACGGCCGGTACAAAGATTATTATCAGCCGCTGATCGTGGATTCGCAGGCACTGGGCGGAGACGGAGAGGAATACCGGTTCTCCATCGTCATCGTCAACCAGAGCCTCTTCTCCCGGACCGCCATCCGCAGCCAATGTGACGATGCCTACTTTCGATTGGACGCGCGGCGATGGTACAGCACCGGGTCGAGCGAGAGCGTACGGGAGATCGAGAACTACGGCGAGGCCGCGGAGCGGGAACTCCCCGCAGGCGAAGGCAGCGGATACATCTGGCGGCTGTACACAGTCTCGCGGTACGAAGAGCGCGATGGCGGCGTGTACGTGGAAAGAGAAATCATAGTGCTGAGCCGGGACGTGCCGGCAGCGGTGCGATGGGTGATCGATCCCATGGTGAACCGCCTGTCCAGAGCTTCCCTCATGACGTCGCTGGCCCAGACGCGTGCCGCCGTGCTGGCGCACGTCGGAGCCTTCGTCGTCGGCCAACAAAGAGCAGCGGGGTCGGACGCTTTCTAATGGCGGCAGTGGCAGAAGTCGGCCGCGGCGCCGGCGAGTTCGCCCCGCAAATACTGGTGCACTGCCTCTTCCGCGGACGCCGGCTGCGTAGTCACTACGGTGGCGATCCCGGCGGATTCGAGCGCCTCCGCCGCCCGCCGTCCCATCCCGGCGCAGATAACCACATCGCAATCTGTCAATGACGACAGAATTCCCGCATGGTTGTGGGCGCCGTGCTCTTTCGCGCCTTCGCCGCAACCTTCCTTGCCGTGCGTATGCTGCCCGGCATTTCTGCGGACCTCCCGGCGGCCGATCTGGCCGTCAGCGATCTCGAAAACCAGGAAGCCGGCGCTTCGGCCGAAATGCTCCGAGATGGAGGCGCCGTCATTAGTGGGAACTGCAATTCGCATTTAAGTCTCTTTCGTGTCTTAGAATAATGTTCCGGAAAAGTTCCTGCAGGCGCGGCAGCCCGAAGCGCCGGGCCATAGCCAGCCGCCCCCGGTAATGCGCCAGCGCCGAGCGCACGTCGGTCAGATGTTCGCGCGCCGTTTTGGGCGTACCCTTTGGCGCGGGCGGGACGCTGGGCGGCACGCCGCCTAGCGCCACGATCTCCGCCGCCAGAGCGGTGGCGTTGGAGAGCGCGTTGGCGGCGCAGGTGGCTATCTGGTGCCGGCTCAGGGGATCGCAGGATTGTCTCAGCAGACGCGCCAGCCGCAGGTACTCGTCGGCGGCAGCCGCTTCGCGCACGATATCCGCCTGCAGTGCGTTGAGCACGTACGTGATCCACGTCATGGCGTCGGGAGGCGTCAACGGGCGCTGCCTCCACGATGCAAGACCTGCTTGCCGCTGGCGATCTCTTTGATGGCATCCGGCAGATCCAGGTCCGCCGCATCCTTCACCAGGTAACCTCTGACGCCGGCGGCGAACGCCGTCGTAATCCGGCTCTCCCGTGAGTCCATGCTCAGGATCAACACCGCGGTAGCCGGATCGCGCGCCAGCATGCGCCGCGTCGCCTGGATACCGTCCATCACCGGCATGGCCAGATCCATCACCACCACGTCGGGCTTCAGCCGGCCGGCCAGCTCGGAGGCTTCGGCGCCGTTGGCCGCCTCGCCCACCACGGCGATGTCGGAATCGCCGTCGAGAGTCCGCCGCAGTTCTCTCCGTAGAAGCGTGTGATCCTCGACCAACAGAACTGAGATAGGCTTACTCACCTGCTTCACCACGACCCCTTGACACCGCATCCAGTGCCGTGTCAATATAGATGCACTATACATCTAGAGGCTAGTTTGTGTCAAGGAGGTCTTATGGTGGCCGTCAGCGAGGCCATGGCCGATATCAGCCGCGCAACGAGTATCGAGAAGAAGCCGGTAAGCGCGCTGGATGTACTGAACGAGGCGTTCTGCTATGAAAAGCCGAGTTCTTTTTCCCGCGGCCTGCGGCTGCAGTTTGGCAATACCGCGCTGCTGTTGATTTCCGGCACCGCCAGCGTGGATGAGCGCGGCCGCTCCGTGCACATCGGCGACTTTCGCGCGCAATGCCGGCGGACGTTTCTGAATATCACGAAGCTGCTCGAGTCCGAAGGCGCGACCTGGAAGGATGTGGTCCGGACGACCTGCTACCTGCGGGACATCGACCGGGATTACGCCGCTTTCAACGAAGAGCGGACGGCATTCTACGAAGCCCAGGAACTGGATCCGCTGCCGGCGTCCACGGGGATCCAGGCGCATTTGTGCCGCCCCGATTTGTTGGTCGAGATCGAAGCGATCGCTATCTTCCGGCAGAACGCCTAGTTCCCGGCTGCCGATTCGTCATCGGGAGGACGAATGCGTCATCCTAGCGTGTGCGCGGCGCTGATGCTTCCGTGGCTGCTGGCCCCCCCTGCCGGCCGGGGCGCATCCTTACCGTGGGATATCGTGTTCACCGAGATTCCCAATATCCGGGTGTCGGTGACCACGGCGGGCGGTCTCCTGCGCGCTCCGTACGGAGATGGCGGCCGGCTGGTGCTGCTGCAACGCGACGGCTCCCACCAGGTCCTGACTCCGGATTTCGCCAGCGCCGCCGATCCGGCCGTATCGTTCGACGGCAAACACATTCTGTTCGCCGGCCAGAAAAGTCCGGATACTCGCTGGAATATTTACGAAATGAACGCGGATGGCAGCGGCGCCCGCCAGATTACGCACGACCTGGGTGACTGCCGGGCGCCCATCTACCAGCCGCCGATTTTCTATCTGGACGATCCCGGCCCCATGCCGCAGATCGCGTTCGTCAGCAATGCGCCCGGTGTGGCCCCCGAATACGGCCCGGGACCCGCGACCGCCATCTATTCGGCGCGCCTGGATGGCAGCGGTGTGCGGCGGCTGACCTACAACCCATCAGGCGCGTTCGATCCCGTTATGCTGCCGGACGGCCGCATGCTGTTCTCCGCTTGGGAGCGAGACGAAATCAGCCACGGCCTGCTGGGCCGCATCGAGTTGCAGGCCACCAATATCGACGGCACGGATTACGCCACATTCTCGGGCGGCCAAGGCGGTCCCGTCAAACAGATGGCGTGCGTCACCACCGGACGGCTGGTGGTCTTCGTGGACGCGGACACGGTGGCCTGGGACGGCGCCGGGCGCCTGGCCGCCATCGATCTGCGCCGCAACCTGCACTCCTACTGGCGGCTCGCGCTGCCGGCGAATTACCTGTACCATTCACCTTCCGCGCTGCCCGACGGCGCGGTGCTGGTGTCCCGCCGGCCGGCGGACGGCAGCGGCACTTTCGATATCTTCCGTCTGGATCCCCGGACGGGCCAGGCCGAACTGGTCTTCGCTTCCCGGGGACTGCACGATATCCAAGCCCAGGCCCTGGCGGCGCGGCCCGTGCCGGATGGGCGTTCGTCAGTGGTGGATGACAAACAGCCATGGGCCAAGCTGTACTGCCTGAATATAAACGATAGCGACCTGGATCCGGAAAGCTGGCGGCCGGGCCTGGTGAAGCGGATACGGCTGCTCGAAGGTCTGTCCCGCAGCGGCGCAGGCGCCGCCTGCGCCCGGCGCGAGACCCTGTCGCCGCTCTTGCAGAAGCGGTTCCTGGGCGAGATCGATGTCGACGCGGACGGCTCTTTCCACCTGCAATTGCCGGCCAGCCTGCCCGTTCAAATCCAGGCCTTGGATGAGAACGGTATGGCTCTGCGGTCGAGCGCCTGGATTTGGGCCAAGAACAAGGAACAGCGCGGCTGTATCGGCTGCCACGAGGACGGCGAGCGCACGCCGGAGAACGCAATGGCACACGCGTTGACACACCCCGCGGCGATGCTCATGTTGCCGCCCGAGCGCCGGCGCATAGTCGATTTTGAGCGCGACATCGCGCCCATACTGCAACAGAAGTGCGCCACCGCCGCCTGCCACAGCGGGACCGTCCAACCCACGCTGACCGGCGCTGGCGAGCGCTTCAGCAAGGCGTACGAGGAATTGCTCCGCAAGGATCCGCAGTTCGACACGTTCCGCTACGTCACGCCGGGAACGGCACGCACGAGTCCGCTGGTGTGGGCCCTGCTGGGACGCAATACCTCAGAGCCGTGGGATCATCCGTGGCGCGGTGTCCGCCCCAAAACCATGCCGCCCGCCGGCGCGGCTCCGCTGACCGCAAATGAGAAGCGCGCCATTTTTGAATGGATCGACCTGGGGGCCCACTACCAGGGCCTGCCCGGCATGGGAGGTAATCGATGAAAACGCTCCTGGCACTCATGCTGGCCGCCGGGGCCGCCCTGGTCTACTGCGCGCAGCCGGTCGAATTGCCGGTCTTCACGGACATCACCAAGGACTCCGGCATCGCCTTCAAACACGGCTACGGCGACCATCACCTGGACAACATCGTGGAAGGCACCGGCGCCGGCGTGTGCGTGTTTGACTTCGACAACGATGGCCTGCCGGACATTTACTTCGTGACGGGCACTTGGACGCAGGGCGTGAGCAGCAACGAAGGCCGCGACCTGCGCGGTAAGTTCTCCAACCGGCTTTACAAGAATCTCGGAAACGGAAAGTTCGTGGACGTCACCGAGAAGGCCGGCGTCGGCGGCAAGGGCATCTTCAGCTCCGGCTGTTCGGCGGCGGATTACGATAACGATGGCTTCGTGGATCTGTACGTTCTCAACTACGGGCGCAACATTCTCTATCACAACAACGGTGACGGCACCTTCACCGACGTGACGGAGAAGGCCGGCATGACGAACAATCGCTGGAGCCTGTCGACCGTCTGGCTGGACTACAACAACGACGGCTGGCTGGACGCCTACGTCTGCAATTACCTGCAATACGATGAAGGTAAATTCCGCGATTTCTACGCTGCCGACGGTTACCCTGGCCCGCTCAGCTACAATGGGCAGCCCAATATTCTCTACCGCAACAACGGCGACGGCACCTTCACGGACGTGACCAAGGAAGCCGGTCTATGGAAGCCGGGTGGACGCTGCATGAGCGCCAGCGCCGCCGATTTTTCGAACCATGGCCTGATGGATATCTGGGCGTCGAATGACGCCATGGAGTCGTATTACTTCCAGAACACCGGAAAGGGAACTTTTGTCGAGAAGGCGCTCGAGATGAACGTAGCCTACGGCGAAAACGGGCAGGGCGTCTCGTCTATGGGACCGTTTCCAGGCGACGTGAACCGCGATGGCCTGCTGGATGTGTTCGTCCCCAACCTGAATTACTGCATTCTGTTCATGAATCACGGAAAGGACGGCTTCGTGGATCGCACCCGGCAGGCGGGCCTCTCGCAAGTGATGGGCCAGTACGTGGGCTGGGCGGGCATTTTGTTCGACTACGATAACGACGGCTGGCTGGATATCTTCACCACCCACGGCGATGCGCACCACGAGTATGTCCAGGAGGACACGCTGATGCGCAACCGCGGCGACGGCACGTTCGAGGATGTCTCGCGCCGCTCCGGGCCGTACTTCTTCGAGAAATATGTCGGCCGCGGCGCGGCGTGGGGCGATCTGGACAACGACGGCGACGTGGACCTGGTGCTGGCGCACCTCAACGATTCGCCGCGCATCCTGCGCAACGATGGCGGCAATCGCAATCACTGGCTGAGCGTCGAGCCGCGGCTGAAGTTCCCGACCGGCTCCCGCCTGGCCATCGGCGCGCGTGTCACCGTGACCACCGGCTCTCTGAAGCAGATCGAAGATGTCAACCCGGTCCGCGGCTTCCTGTCGACGGGCGATGGCCGCGTCCATTTCGGACTGGCTCAGGCGGATTCCGCCGCTGTGGAGATCCGCTGGCCGGATGGAAAGGTCGAACGGTACCCGCACGTGAAGGCCAACCAATTTCTGCAATACGCGCATGCAGCAACTGCAGCCGCACCAAGGGCGAATGGAGTAAAGCAATGATGCGAGCCGGGAGACTGGCTCCGGCCGGAGCGGTAGTGGCGGCCGGCGCCATGTTGGCGACCCTGCACGGGGCTCCCAAGGAGCCGGTGTACGTCGGGTCGCGGGCCTGCGCCGCCTGTCACGCGGGCAAGGGGATGGGCAACCAATACGGCCTGTGGCTGCACTCCAGGCACAGCCGTGCGTTCGCGGCCTTGGCGCGGCCCGAATCCAAGCAGATCGTAGCCATCAGCGGCTTGCGGCAGGCGCCGCAGGAGGCCGCCATCTGCCTGGGATGTCACGCCACGGCGTACAACGCCGAGGCCTGGGAGAAGGACGACGGCTTTCGCACTGAGGACGGCGTGCAGTGCGAGGCGTGCCACGGCCCCGGCAGCGAGTATATGAGCGAAGCCGTGATGCGCAATCCGCAGGAGGCCATGAAGGCCGGGTTACGGATGCCCGACGAGCAGTTCTGCATGGGGTGCCATATCGAAAAGGGCTCGCACGTGGCGGCTTTGAAGTCGCCCCAGATCGACGTGAAGAAGGCTCTGATCGAGATCGCGCATCCGCTCCCCAAGACCGGCCGCGAACCCGGAAAGATCCCCGGCTTCCCGCCGCCCGCCGCGGGTCAGGCGGGCCACAAGTACGTAGGCGCGGCGGCCTGCGGATCGTGCCACAGAGGCGAGATGATGGGCCATCAGTACAGCATCTGGCGCATGGGGCCGCACGCGCGCGCCTGGAGCGCGCTGTCCACGCCGGCGGCATACGAGCAGGCCTCCAAGAAAGGCGTGAAAGGCGACCCGCAAAGCGCGCCGGAGTGCCTCAAGTGTCATACCACAGCCTATGGCGCCGCGCACGCCGATTCGTCGACGGTGGACGAGGGCGTCACCTGCGAGGCCTGCCACGGCACCGGTAGCGACTATATGTTCGACGCCGTAATGCGCGACAAGCGGGGAGCCATGCTCGCCGGGCTGCAGATGCCCGACCGCCAAACCTGCATCCGGTGCCATGGCGACAAGTTCGATGCCGCGGCCGGCATGGCGAAGATTGCCCACCCTATCCAGCCCCCGGTAGCCAGGAACGCCAGCCCTGAACCGCGCTACAAGAATCCATTGAACCTGGCGCTACGGCCGGGCAGCCAGGAACTCTGGGTAACGTGCGAAGCGGCGGACTCGGTAATCGCCGTAGATACCGCAACCCGCCGGCCGTTGGCTGAGATCCCTACCGGCGGCATGCCCATCGGCATCGCTTTCACGCCCGACGGAAAACTGGCTTTTGTCACCAACCGCCATGACGATACGGTTTCGGTGATCGATGCCGCCGCGCGCAAAGTGGTCGCTACCCTCGCGGTGGGTAACGAGCCGCACGGCGTGATCACCGATCGCCAGGGGAAGTATCTCTACGTCGCCAACACCACGTCCGGCGACGTGACGGTTTTCGATGTTGCCTCGCTCCGTTACCTGAAGACGCTGAGCGCCAGCCGGGGACCGTGGTCCATGGCGCTCTCACCCGACGGCCAGACCCTGCTGGTGACGAACATGCTGGCGCGCTTCGCGGCCCTGCGCGCGCCGTTCGTTTCCGAAGTGACTGCGATCGAGACCGATCTGGCGGAAGTGGACGAGCGCCCCGTGGTGGCGGACGCCAACCTCATGATGGGCCTCACCTGGCACCCCAGTGGCCGGTTCGCGTTGGCCACGCTGAACCGCACCAAGAGCCTGGTGCCCATGACGCGGCTGCTGCAGGGCTGGACGATCACCAACGGACTGGCGATCATCTGGAAAGACGGCTCGGTCGACCAGGTGCTGCTCGACGAGCCGAACGAGGGCTTCGCCGATGCCAGCGATGTAGCATGCACGCCTGACGGCCGGTATGCCCTGGTCACCAGCGCCGGAACCGACCGGGTGGCGGTCGTGGAGATTGCCAGGTTGCTGGCGCTGCTCCAGGGAGCGACCGGGTACCAGCGCCGGCACGTCCTGCCCAACCACCTGGGCTACCCCACCGAGTTCATCGTCAAGCACATTGCGGTACGCAACAACCCGCACGGTGTGCGGATCGCACCCGACGGCCGCTTTGCCTACGTGGCCAACTCGCTCGACGATTCGCTTAGCGTGATCGATCTGCAACGGCTCGAGGCGGTTGGGCGCATTGATCTGGGCGGAACGCCCGAGATCACCAAACATCGCTGGGGCGAGCGTCTCTTTCACAGTGCCGATATCACCTTTCGGCACCAATTCGCGTGCGCTTCCTGCCACCCGGACGGCCACGTGGACGGCATGACCTACGACATCGAGGCGGACGGAATCGGCGTCAGCCCGGTGGACAACCGCACCCTGCGCGGTATTCTGGATACCGCGCCTTTCAAGTGGGAAGGCACCAATCCGACCCTCTCCCGGCAGTGCGGCGCGCGCCTCTCGGTGTACTTCACCCGGCTGCTGCCCTTCACGCCGGAGCAATTGGCCACCCTGGATCTTTACATCACTACCATCGAGCGGCCGCCTAACCCGTTCCGTAAGCTGGGCGCGCCGCTCAACCCCGCCCAGCGCCGGGGAAAAGTCATCTTTCAGCGCACCATGACCAACGATGGCCGCACGATCCCGCAACAGGACCGTTGCATCACGTGCCATTTCCCGCCTTACTTCACCGACCGGCACGTCCACAACGTCGGCACGAAGCAGCCGTCGGACCGCGGCGGCAACTTCGATACGCCGCACCTCAACAACATCTACGACTCCGCTCCGTACCTGCATAACGGCATGGCGGCGACCCTGGAAGAGATCTGGACCGTCTACAATCCGAACGACCGCCACGGAGTGACCAACGACATGACCAAAGACCAGTTGAACGATCTGGTCGAGTATTTGAAAACACTGTGAGGAGGCGAACGTGAGAATCACCGCGGCAGCGGCTCTGGGCATACTCGCTGGCCTGGCCCTGGCGGCCGGCCCACCGGCCGAGACCGGCAATCTGAAACTGCCCTATGTGTACACCAGGTGGAAGCAGTTCACGGTTGACGATGGGCTGCCGAACGATCACATCTTTGCCGTGAAAGTCGATGGCCCGCACGTCTGGATCGGAACCGAGGACGGGCTGGCCATGCTCGACAAGCGCACCGGCAGGATCAAAAGCTGGAAGGAAAAGGACGGGCTGCCGTTCCGCGCGGTGACGGCGATCGATGTGGACAAAAAGACCGGCGACGTGTGGCTGGGGCTGTTCGGCGGCGGTCTGGCGCGCTTCAGCGGCGGCCGCTTCGATCATTGGCACCAGCTCAACAGCGGGTTGGTCAACGATGTGGTCTACGGCGTGGCGGTTGAAAACGACAACGTATGGGCAGCCACCACCGCAGGCGCGAGCCGCTACAACGTCAAGACTCACGAGTGGACCATCTTCACCGAGAAGAATTCGCCAATGGAAGAGATCTGGAACTACAACGCCAGCTATAACGGCAAAGACAAAGTGTTCCTGGCGATCTGGGGCAGCGGCGTGCTGGAGTACGACATCCAGGCCGAGCGTTGGAAAGACTACACGGATCCGGACGGCGAGATGGAGATCGACCTTTACCGGGACGACGGAATCATCCACGTGATCACCACCGGCGCACAGCAGGCTGATGGCGTCCTGTGGATATCGAGCTACTTCGGCGGTTGCCGGTACGATGGCCGCAACTGGCGCGGGTACTACAACCAGGATTCCGGCCTGCCCAGCGACTTCATCAATAACGTGCGGGCGCGCAGCGCCGACGAGGCCTGGTTCTGCTCCGACAAAGGCGCGGGCGCAATCGTCGACTTTGCCACAAACACGTGGGTCGCCTACACCCGCAATCCCAACGACAAGGGCGGCAAAGCGATTGTGAGCCGCGACAAAGAAGTGTTGGAGACGGTCGCCATGCCGGTCGGCATTCCGCACAGTTTCATCATCAACGCGGACATCGACGGCAACGATGTTTGGCTGGCTACTGCGAAGGGGTTGGGCTGGGGTATCGGCGACGGATATTATCCTGGCCTGCACGAGCGCCCCAAGATGGTTGCTCAAGCGGCGGCGCCGAAAAGAGGCTCACGATGAGATCGCGCCTGTGGTTGCTGGCGATGGTCGGCGCCGCGGCGGCTCTGGGCCAGTACAAGCCGGACCCGCCCCTGGAGCCGTGGATCGTGCTGCACGATCCCGCCACCGAGAAAGTTCTGAAGGCGATCAACTCGTTGACGGCGTACCAGACTCCGGATCTGCCGCTGAGAACCGACGCCAATTACGCCGGCATTCCCGAAGACCTGGAACCCTATGGCGGAGTCAAACCCTACAAACGCCATTTCCTGCTCCAGATGGAATACAACGGACCGGGCCGCGCCATTCCCGAGCCCGGGCCGGAGCTGAAGACCGTCAAGATCGGCTTCATCGGGCCGATCATGTCCACCGTTTCGGTGGCCACGGGAGGCAAGAGTCACGAGGAAGCGCTCGGCATCAATATGCTGCGCGGCGCGCGCCTGGCCGTCGAAGAAGCCAACGCCCGCGGCGGTTACCTCCAGCGTCACATACCGTTCGAACTCGAGACCAGAAACGATAACGGCCTGTGGGGCGCCTCCGGCAACGAAATTATCCGGATGTCCTACCTGGATCCGGTGTGGGCCATGCTGGGTACCATCGACGGAGCGAACAGCCACATCGCCATCCGGGTAGCTCTGAAGACCGAAGTCGTCATGATGAATTCGGGCGATACCGACCCGACTTTCATCGAAACCAACATCCCCTGGGTGATGCGTTGCATCGGCGACGACCGCCAGATGGGATATCTGCTGATCGACTACATGATCCTGAAAATGGGCCACCAGCGGATCGGGATCATTCGCTCTTCGAACCGTTACGGCCGGTTCGGCGTGCGCAAGGTCCGGGATAGCGCGCGGCGTCTGAAGCGGCCCATCATCGTCGAAATGGCCTACCGGGTCGGCGCGGCCGATTTCTCTTTGCAGCTCGATCGTCTCAAGGCCGCCAACCTGGATGCCGTAGTGCACTGGGGCGATGCGGCCGAAGGCGCGCTGATCCTGAACCAAATGCGACAGATGGGCATGCATCAACCCTTCTACGGGTGCGATCGCACCGCTTCGGAAGAGTTTGTCAAGGTGGCCGGCGCCAACGCCGAGGGCGTCATTGCCGGTTATCCATGGAATCCCGACCGGAAGGATCCGAAGTTCCTGGCCTTCCGCGAGCGCTTCAGGCGCCGCTTCGGTGAAGATCCCGAGACTTATGCCTCTCACGGGTACGACGGCATGAACATGCTCATCTGGGCGATCCAGAACGCCGGCCTCAACCGCGCCAAGATCCGGGACGTGCTGGCCTACCGAACCAACCCTTTTCCGGGTGTCACCGGCGACATCCCGTTCGGCCCCGCCATGGACGATATCGGCGAGGTCTTTCTGACACGATGCGAGCACGGGCAGTGGAAGTATTACTCGCGCGCGGATCTGCAGGTTCCCAAACCCAAGATACGCAGCCATACACCGGAAAGCCTGGGGTATACGAAATCGGCGGGCTCATGACGCGCCTTGCCGCCTTACTGATCTGTTCTACGCTGTGGGGCGCCCCGCCACAGGCACCGTACAAAGACGCCCGCCAGGTTCCGGCGACGTTTGCCGGGCCCGGCGCGGATCTGCCCGAGCCTGCCGGGGTCCAGGAGGTCCGGATCGGCTACTACGGACCATCCGACGATTCTCATCCGGAAGGCGGCATGCCATGGCAGGGCGTCACCCTGGCTATCGATCGGGCCAATCGCGAGGGCGGTTACAGAGGCAAGCCGTTCCGGCTGGTGGCCGCCTGGACGGAGAATCCCTGGCGCGCCGGCGCCGCTTCGATCACCCGCATGGCGTTCGTGGATCGCGTGTGGTTGATCGTCGGCTCTATCGAAGGCACCGGCACACATCTGGCCGAGCAGGTGGTGGCGAAGGCGCTGCTGCCGCTGATCAACCCGGTAGCCACGGATCGCAGCATCCACATGGCGGGAGTACCGTGGATGTTCTCCGTCGTGCAAGGCGATGACCTGCACTCCGCCGTACTTGCGCGCGCGCTTGGCGACCGAAGCCTGGTGATCCTGGCGGCCACCGACCACGATTCGCGCGCATTTGCCGGATACCTGAAGCCTGCCTGTCTCCGCGAACACGCCCGGCTCGAACTGCAACTGGAGTTCGAGCCGGGCCGTCCCGATCTCTCGGAATTGGTTCGCGACGCCCTGAATGCCCGGCCGGACGCCATCGTAGTCATCGCCGGAGCCCGCGATAGCGCCCGCCTGGTCGAACAGTTGCGGAAAGCGGGCTTCGCGGGCGCGATCGGCGGTGGGCCTCTGTTCGGCCGGGCGTGCTTTGCCGGCGAGGCAGGCACGGCGGCTGAGGGCGCGGTATTTCCGTGGGTCGGCCCGCCGGCGCCATTTTTCGTCAAGGAATTCACGGCGCGGTTCGGCCGCGCACCAGACTACGCCGCCGCTTGTGCCTACGATTCCGTCGCCGTGGCCGTAGGCGCGATACGCAGGGGAGGCCTGAACCGTGCCCGGATTCGGGAGGCCCTGGCGTCCCAGCCGCCGATCGAAGGCGCCAGCGGCCTCATTCGATGGGACGAGTTCGGGCAGAACCGCCGCCCGCCGGTCCTGGCGGCCATCCGGGGCGGAAAGCCGGCCATCCTGCGATGACCATCATGCGCCATCCATCACCAGGCCGACCGGCCCCAGGCATCCCGCAAGCGAATGGTTTTCCCGTCTTTAACCATCTCCGTCGCCACCACTGTCTCCCGCCCGCCGGCGGCCACCCGGTAGCCCGTGACCGTGATCGTGTCCCCTTCCCGGATATCCATCTGGTTCTGATGCAGGAAGCCGCTCGGCCCCAGGCGCGCCGTGACCGCTTGCGTCCCGGCCATGAGCCGGGCCTCCACCATACCGGTATCCTCGGATGCTCCCGGCAGATAGATGACCTCAACCACCTTGCCGGCCAGCGACTGCTCGGCGGCCCGGACGCCGGCGTTCGCGCCGCGGGAACGCTGCATCATGGGATGGCAGCAGCCGTCGCCGCAGCCGTCGCAGTCATTATGATGTCGGCAATGCGGAAATGCGGGGGTCGCCGCCATTCCCGCCATCGTCAGAATCGCCAAACATGCCACCCGGCTCACCTGGTGCGCCTCATTAGAGATAACTTACATCTATATTATATTAGCACCATATCTTTCAATTCCCGCCATAATTTAGATGCTTTTCGCATCTATCTTGCGTATGATGAAGAAAAGGCGCGCGGGATCAACGCGAGCGCCAGGAGAGGGTCAAGTGCCAAAACGGATCTGCGAACGGCATGGCAGTAATCAGCCGTGTACCTGTGCCATGGGCAACCTTTATCGTTTTGTCGAGCCGGTAGTCCTGCTGCTTCTCAAAAAGAAGGGCCGCTCCTACGGCTACGACCTGTCGACCGACTTGCAGGAACACGCCCTCACCGATGCCGAGATCGAGAGGGCCGCGCTGTACCGGACGCTGCGCCAATTGGAAATGAACGGCAACGTCAAATCCGAGTGGGAAACCGACGGGAGCGGACCGGCTCGCCGCGTCTACCGGCTCACCGCCCGGGGTGAGCAGCACTTGGAAGAGTGGGCCACGGTACTGGACCACGTTTCAAAATCGATGACCCGTTTCGTCCGGCATGCGCGCGAATCCCTGCGCGAGCCGGCCGTCAAGGCCAAATCCGCTTAGCGTTTCGCCTTAACGGCTTGCGTATTGCCGCTTCCGCCACAAGTGCGGTAGCCTGATTACACGTCCATCCCCCATGCGTGACGACCCGGCCCCACCGCCGACCGATCAGGCACTGCTGGCCAGCCAACTCGCTAATGCCCGCCAGCAGGAGCGGCTCTACCGCGTACTGTTCGAGGACAGCCTGGGTCTGATGTGCGTGCACGACCTGGACGGCGTGCTTTCCATCGTGAATCCGGCCGCCGCCCGCTCGCTCGGGTTTCGCCCTGAAGAAGGCGTTGGCGTGAACATGCGGCAGTTTCTCGCCCCGGCCGTCCGGCATCTGTTCGACGAGTACCTGGAGCGCATCCGGCGGAAAGGCAGCGATTCGGGCCTGATGCGCCTGGTCGCGCGCGACGGCTCCGAACGTATCTGGCTCTATCGCAACGTGCTCTTCGAGGAACTCGGGACCCCGGCACGCGTGCTGGGCCATGCCCAGGATCTCACCGACCGGGTGCGGGCCGAAGAGGCCTTGAAGGAGAGCGAGAGGCGTTTCCGGGATATGGCCGACACGGCGCCGGTCTTCATCTGGATGTCGGATGCCGAAGGCCAGTGGGTCTTCGTCAATAAAGGATGGCTCAAATTCTCCGCCCGCACCCTGGAGCAGGAACTCGGCTGGGGTTGGCTCGAGAACCTTCACCCGGATGAGCGCGCCCGCGGCCGTGCGGACTACCTCGAGGCGGTAAACGCGCGGCGCGAGTTTCATTTCGAACGCCGCATGCGGCGCGCCGACGGCTCCTACCGCTGGATCCTGGACAGCGGGCGGCCGCGCTTTGACACCGACGGCCGTTTCACCGGCTACATCGGCTCCTGTGTGGATGTTACCGAGGCGCGCCAGGATCGCGAGGATCTGCGCCGCGCCCGCGACGAGCTGGCCTTGCGGGTCGCCCAGCGGACCGTCGAATTGATGCGCAGCAACGAGGCCCTGCGCGAGTCTGAGCAGCACTACCAGGACCTGGCCGAAATGTCGCCCGTGGGCATCTTCCGCACCGATCAAGCCGGCCGCTGCGTGTATCTGAACCGGCGGGCCACTGAGATCGTGGGCATGAGCCTGCAGGAGGCGGGTCAGGGAACCTGGGACCGCGTCCTGGAGCCGGAGGACCGCGACCGCCTGGCCGTGGAATGGCGCCGTGTGGTGCAAGGCGGCGCTACCGGATCGCTGGAGCACCGCATCGTGCGTGCCGACGGATCCGTCGCCTGGGTGCTCACCCACCTGGCCGCGGAACGCGACTCATCGGGCGCCATTGGCGGCTGCATCGGCACCGTGGCCGATATCAGCGACCGCAAGCGCGCCGAAGACGAGAAACGCAAGCTGGAAGCTCAGGTACAACATGCGCAGCGGCTGCAAAGCCTCGGCATCCTGGCGGGGGGACTGGCGCACGATTTCAACAACCTGCTGACCGTCATCCTGGGGAATGCGCGCATGGCGCTGCTGGACCTGCCGCCCGGTTCGCCGGTCATCGATAAGCTGGCCGAAATCGAAACCGCGACCAGCCGCGCCTCGGAGCTTACCAGCCAGATGTTGGCCTACGCGGGCAAGGGCCGCTTCACTTTGCAGGTGCTGAATCTGTCGCGCGTGGCGGCCGAGACCGCCAGCCTGCTGCAGAGCGTGATCTCCAAGCACACGGTGACCCGCCTGGAGCTGGATGAAGGGCTGCCCTGCATCGAGGCGGATGCGGCCCAGGTGCGCCAGATTGCCATGAATCTGATCACCAATGCGGCGGAAGCCATCGGCGACCGGGGCGGGCTCATCGTGATCTCCACGGGCGTGATCGATGCCGATCGCGCCTATCTCGCCGGCACCTGGTTCGACGACCAACTGCCCGCCGGCCGCTATGTGTACCTGGAGGTTCGCGACACGGGATGCGGCATGACGCCGGAGACCCAAGCCCGCATCTTCGATCCGTTCTTTACCACCAAGTTCACCGGGCGCGGACTGGGGCTGGCCGCGGTCATCGGCATCGTGCGCGCACACCACGGCGCCCTGAAAGTGAGCAGTGAAAAGGGCGTGGGATCCACCTTCCGCCTGCTGTTCCCGGCATCCGGCAAGAAAGAAGAAACCCAGGCGGCTGATGCGGTGGGCACGCCCGCGGAGGGCCGCGGGACCGTCCTGGTGGTGGACGACGAAAGGGGCATGCGTCACCTCGCGCGCGCGATCCTGGAGCAGCACGGCTACCGGGTGCTGACTGCGGGTGATGGCGGGGAAGCCATCGAGGTCTTCCGCCGGCACGCGGCGCAGGTCGCGGTGGTCGTGCTGGATCTTACCATGCCCGTAATGCACGGCGAGGACGTCGCCGCCGAGCTATTGAAAATCCGGCCCGGCGTCCCGGTCGTCTTATCCAGCGGCTATGGCGAGCCGGGGGCTTCCGGCAGTAGCTCCCTGGGCTTTTTGAAGAAGCCCTACCAGCCCGCCGAACTGGTCGCCGCCGTCCAGAAAGCGCTGGCCTGAACCGGGCCGGCTAGCCTCCCGTGCGCCGGGCCGGGCGCATCCATCCGGTGACCGGCGCTGCGATCCAAAGTCTCCACATCCCCGTGGTACGCTGTTTGCTTACCAAGCCCATGCCCCTCACTCGCGTCAAAGGCCAGCTCATGAGCGCCTCGGAAATCGACCGCACCCTGGTACGGCTGGCGCACGAGATCCTGGAAAAGAACCCCGAGCTCGACAAGCTGGCATTTATCGGCATCCGCCGCCGCGGCGTGCCCCTGGCGCAGCGCCTGGCGCGCAAGATCGAATCGCTCGAGCAGCGCGCCATCCCCGTGGGCATCCTGGATATCAATCTCTATCGCGACGATTTGACTACCGTCGACATCAAGCCCGTGGTCAGCGCCACGGAGATTTCGTTTCCGGTGCAAGGCAAGAACATCATCCTCATGGATGACGTGCTTTATACCGGCCGCACCATCCGCGCGGCGCTGGACGCTCTGTTCGATCACGGACGTCCGGCCCGCGTGCATCTGCTGGTGCTGATCGATCGCGGCCACCGCGAACTGCCCATTGAAGCGCAGTTCGTCGGCCGCCATGTGCAGACCACGGACGACGAAATCATCGAAGTGAAGTTCCAGGAGATCGACGAAATGGAGAAGGTGCTGCTGGTCGAGCGAGTCGCCGCGAGCGAAACTGTTTAGCCATGCCGGCAGGAATGCTCGGAATCGAAGAACTGGATCGCGCCGAGATCGAAGCCATCCTGGAGCGCGCCAAACAATTTCAACCGGTCCAGCATCAACCCCAGAAGAAGCTGGACACGCTTCGCGGCAAGATGATTGTCAATCTCTTCTTCGAAGCCTCCACCCGCACCCGCACCAGCTTTGAGATCGCCGCCAAGCGCCTGGGCGCCGACGCCGTTTCCATCGCCGCTTCCGCCTCCAGCGTCTCCAAAGGCGAATCGCTGGTGGATACGCTCAACACGCTGGCCGCCATGCGCCCCAATGCCATCGTGATGCGGCACTCGGCCTCCGGCGCGCCGCACTTCCTGGCCCGCTACCTGGCCATGCCCATTATCAATGCGGGCGACGGCACGCACGAGCACCCCACCCAGGCCCTGCTCGACGCGCGCACGATTTTGGATCGCCGTCCCAGCCTGGAAGGCTTGCGCGTGGCCATTATCGGCGATATCGCCCACAGCCGGGTGGCGCGATCGAACGTATATTTACTGTCGAAATTCGGCTCGCAGATCGTGTTGTGCGGCCCGGCGTCGCTGCTGCCCCGCGAGTTGGCCGCCATGGCGCCCGGCGTCGTCCTCACCAACGATATCCGGGAGGCGATCCGCGATGCCGACGTCATCATGATGCTGCGCGTGCAGCTCGAGCGCCAGCACGAAGCCGCATTTCCCTCCGGCGAATACTTCCAGTTCTACGGGCTGACCCTGGAGCACCTGGCGCTGGCCAAGCCGGATGCCATCGTGATGCACCCCGGCCCCATCAACCGCGGGCGCGAGCTGTCGTCCGAAGTGGCCGACTCGCAGCGCTCGGTGATTCTCAACCAGGTCGAAAATGGAGTAGCCGTCCGTATGGCGGTACTGGAGCGCGTGATTGGCTAAACAACTCCTGATCCAAAATGGGCGTGTGATCGACCCGGCCTCGGCCACTGACAAGCTGGCCGATATTCTGATCAGCGACGGCGTCATCGCCGGCCAGGGGGAGAACCTGCCGGTGGCCGATGCCGAGATTTTGGATGCCACCGGCCTGATTGTGGCCCCCGGCTTCATCGACATGCACGTGCATTTGCGCGAACCGGGGATCGAACACGCCGAAACCATCGAGACCGGCGCGCGCGCCGCCGCCGCGGGCGGATTCACGTCCATTTGTTGCATGCCCAACACCGTGCCGGCGAACGATAACGCCACGGTGACCAGCTATATCATCGAGCGCGCGCGCAAGTTCGCCGTCACCAACGTCTTCCCCATCGGCGCCATCACCAAAAACAGCGCGGGCGAAGAGCTGTCCGCGATCGGCTCCATGAAAGCCGCGGGCGTGGTGGCCATCTCCGACGACGGCCGTCCGGTGATGAACGCCCGGGTCATGCGCCGCGCCATGGAGTTTGCCCGTTCCTTCGATCTGCCGGTGATCGATCACTGCGAGGACCTGAACCTGAGCGCAGGCGGCGACATGCACGAGGGGTACGAATCCGTACGCCTGGGTCTGCGCGGCATTCCAGCCGCCTCCGAAGATGTCATGGTCGCCCGCGATATCCTGCTGGCGGAGTTGACCGGCGCCCGTTTCCACGTGGCGCATATCTCGACCCGCAATGCAATGGCCATGGTGGCCTTCGCCAAGCAGCGCGGACTGCCCGTCACCTGCGAAGCCACGCCCCATCACTTTGCGCTGACCGACTCGCAGATGCTCGCCTACGACAGCAACTTCAAGATGAAGCCCCCGCTGCGTACGGCTTGCGATACGGGAGCGGTGATCGGCGGCATCGTCTCCGGTGCCGTCGATGCCATTGCCACGGATCACGCGCCGCATCCCGGCAGCGAGAAGATGCAGGAGTTTGAGAAGTGTCCCTTCGGTATCATCGGACTCGAAACCGCGCTAGGACTGGCATTGGAACATCTCGTGCACCCGGGCAAGATCTCGCTGATGCGCCTGGTCGAATTGTTCACAACCGGCCCCGCGCGCGTGCTGCGTCTCGATCGCGGAACCCTGGCCGTGGGCGCGCCGGCCGACGTTACCCTCTTCAGCACGACGGTGGAGTGGACTTACGACGTCAACCAGTCCGCATCCAAAAGCCGCAATTCTCCGTTCCATGGGCACACGTTCCGCGGAGGGCCGGCGGCAACAATTGTGAATGGCTCGGTGGTATGGCAGCGGCAGGCCGGCGCCTAGCATTGGCGACGGTGTTGCGGGCGCGAAGCTTAGGGATACGGTGAGCCTGCGCCCGCCAGGTGTAACGGAGTTACTTATAAGGACGCATATAGGCCCGGGAAGGTTAGCAGCGATCTTGGAAATCGGGACCGCCGCCGCGGCCTAAAATGAAGTTCTGGCCCCGGCCCGATTCATGTTTCAACCGTATGTAGGATTTCGCCTGGTTCTGGTGGCGCTGCTCATCGCCTGCAACGGCTTCTTTGCCGCGGCGGAGGTGGCACTGGTGTCGGTACGCCACTCGCGCCTGCGCCAACTCGCCGAGGAAGGCAAATCCGGCGCGAATGCGGCCCTCAGCTTGCTTGCGAATCCGCCACGTCTGCTCTCCCTGACGCAGGTCGGCGTGACACTGTGCAGCCTGGGCCTGGGTTGGGCGGGCGAAGAGACGCTGTTCCACATTATTGAATCGGTGTTTCACCCGGCGTGGAGTGCAGGCTACGCCGCCGCGATCCATGCCGTCAGCCTGGTGCTGGCTTTCCTGGCCATCAGCTATCTGCACGTGGTGATCGGCGAAGTGGTACCCAAAAACCTCGCCATCGCCTCCGCCGACCGGCTGGCGATCGCCGTGGCACCCGTATTGCTCGTGTTTTATCGCGCCTCGATTGCCTTCGTGCTGATCATCGAGAAATCCAGTGGCGCGATTACAAACCTGTTACGGGCCGGGGGACCGCATCGTACCGGCGGACACTCGGCGGAAGAGCTGAAGCTCATCGTCACCTCCAGCCGCGGCCTGGGATACCTGCCCGAGGCACAGGAAGACATGATCCACCGTGTTCTCGACCTGGGCGATCTGTCGGTGCGCGAGATCATGGTGCCGCGCAAGGACATCGTCTCGGTGTCGGTGGAGGCTACCCTCGACGAGGTCTTACACGCCATGATCGAGCACCAGCATTCCCGCCTGCCGGTATTTGAAGAGAAACCCGAGCAGATCATCGGACTGCTGCATTATAAGGATCTGTTGCCGGTGTGGGAGGAGCGGCGCGAGGCCGTCCGCATCGGCCGCCCCAGCCGCGCCTTCCGCATACGCCGGCTGCTGCGGAAGCACCTGGTGGTCCCCGAGACCAAGCCGGTAGGCCAAATGCTCACCGAGTTCCAACAGGGCCGCTCGCACATGGCCATGGTCGTCGACGAGTTCGGCACCATCGCCGGAATGGTCACGGTGGAAGACGTGCTCGAACAGATCGTCGGTCCCATCCAGGACGAATACGACGAAACCAGCCAGGCCCGCGGCGCGGCCGGCACAGATTCCGGCGAAGTCGAGCTCGATGGCGCCACCCGTATCCGCGACCTGGAGACCGAGTACGGCATCGATATCCCGGCCGAGGCCGGGTTCGAGACCTTGGCCGGATTCCTGCTTTATCGCCTGGGCTATATCCCCCGCTCCGGCGAGCATGTGGAATACGGCGGGCGGCGCTATACCGTGCTCGAAATGGAGCGGAACCGGATCGCGCGTGTGCGCATCGAACCCGCCGCTGCTCCCGGATAGGACGGCTGCCGGTGCTTGCTAGAATGCGTACAGGCCACCATGCTCGGAATCGACAAGCGCGCCGCGCGTTACGCCTGGACCACGGCCCTGGTCTTTTTGCTCATGTGCCTGGTGTACCTGATGCGCCGCACGTTGTTCCTTTTCATCGTGGCGCTTCTGTTTGCCTACCTTCTGGCGCCCCTGGTCAACGTGATCGACCGCCTGATTCCCGCGGACCGCACCCGCAACTGGGCTCTGGCGCTGGCTTACCTGATCTTCCTCGGCGTCCTGTTCGTGGGTGTGACCCAGATCGGGTCGCGGGTCATCGATCAGGCGAATGCCCTGGCCAAGTCCATGCCCGCGCTGCTGAACAAACTGGAGCAGCCGGAGGCCGTGCTGCCGTCGGATACTAATTCGCTGAAGGCCCAGGTCCTAAGAGAAGTGCGCGACCATGTGGCCAAGAGCTCCGGCAGTCTGTTCGCCTATCTGCCTAACCTGGGTGCCAAGATTCTCAGCGCGGCAAGCAATCTGGTCTATGTCGTGATTGTTCCGATCCTGGGTTTCTTCTTCCTGAAAGATGGGCGCGAATTCCCCCGGCATTTCCTGGATTTGATAGACGATGAACACCAACGGGCGTTGGTGGACGATCTGCTGGCGGATGTGAATCTCCTGCTGGCCCACTACATGCGGGCGTTGTTCACCCTTTGCCTCGCCACATTTACCTCGTACTCCATCTTCTTCAGCATTCTGCGCGTGCCGTACAGCATCCTGCTGGCGGCGGTGGCGGCGACACTCGAGATCGTGCCGATGATCGGCCCTCTTGCCGCCGGCGTGCTTATCCTGATCGTGACCGCCGTGAGTGGCGGCCCGTTCTTGGGCTCGTTGATATTTCTGCTCGTCTTTCGCGTGTTCCAGGATTACGTGCTGTCCCCGCAGTTGATGCACTCCGGAGTACAACTGCACCCTCTGCTGGTCTTGTTCGGGGTGTTTGCCGGTGCTGAGATCGCCGGGATTCCCGGGGCGTTCCTATCGGTTCCGGTGCTGGCTCTGATCCGCGTCGTCTACCGTCGCTTCCGCCGGCAGCACCTGTCCGTGGACGTGACCGCGCCGGCGACGGCCAGGCTCCCATGAGATTGGGGGCCGGATTCGTGCTCCTGGTTTCACCCGCGCTCGCCCACGTGCTGAGCATGAGTTCCGGCGACCTGACCATCCGAGGCACGCGCGCGCACTATGTTTTGCGCATGCCGCTCTACGAGATCGCGCATATCTCGCAGCCGGCCCAATCGCTCCTGGCCCATATTCGTTTCGTCAACGCCGGCCACCCCGCCCACATGTTGAATGGATCCTGCCGCGAGGATGCGCCGCAGGGAGCCTATCTCTGCGAAGCCGATTACGAATTCGCCGCCCCGGTGGACACCCTGGACGTCGAATGCACCTTTGCCGCGGTGACCGTTCCCACCCATGTGCATCTGCTGCGGGCCGACAATGGCGGCAAGCGCGATCAGGCCGTTTTCGACCTGTCGTTTCCGCACTCGACGCTGCGCTTTCGTCCGCCGACGGCGTTGGAAACCGCCGTGACTCAGGCAGGCGGCGGTTTCCTGCGTGCGCTCGGCGGACCGATACAGGTGCTGTTTCTGGCCAGCCTGGCGCTGGCGGCGCGCAGCCGTCGCGAGCTTCTCCTGCTCGCCGGCATGTTTCTGGCGGGCCAGATCGCGGCGGCCGCCCTCGTGCCGATGACGGCCTGGCAACCCGCGCCGCGATTCGTGGAAGCGGCCGCCGCCCTCACCATCGCGTATCTCGCCATGGAGATTCTGGTGCTGCCAAAAGCCGGCATGCGCTGGTTGATCGTCACGCTACTGGGCGCCTTTCATGGGCTGTACTTCGCGCTCTTCCTGCGCACGAGCGGGTACCATGCGGCCTATGTACTTTTCGGCGCGGCTTTGGCCGAAGTCCTCCTGGTAGCGGCTTGCGGCTTCGCGTTCGCCTTTCTGGGCAAGCGCCTGGCGGCCCTGAAGCCGGTTCCCGTCTCGGCTTCCATCCTGCTGGCCGTCGGCCTGGCGTGGTTCCTGATGCGGCTGCGCGGCTGATTTCTCACCGCCGCCGGTTGACCAAGGTTAATCGCCTGCAGCGCAACTTGCTCCAAGTCCTTGCGTTTATACATTCAAATGCCGCGCACAGAAACCTTCTCCGCCATATTTGTGGTGCTGGCGATCGGAGTCGGCGTAGGCATTCCCGCAAATGCCCGCAAGGATCAGTCCGCTTTGGCCCAGTTCCGCCAGCCCCTGACGAATGACCAGAAGGTGGAGCAGGCGTTGAACCGGCTGGCCTTCGGTCCGCGGCCCGGTGATATCGAGCACGTCAAGCAGGTGGGACTCAAGAAATGGATTGACCGGCAGCTTCATCCCGAAAGTATCGCGGAAAATCCCGCATTGGACGCCAGGCTGCAGCCGCTCGAGACGCTGCGCATGAGTCCGTCCGCCCTGCTCCGCAAATATCCGTCGCCGGGCATCGTCAAGGCCATGATGGCCGGTAAACTCCCCTACCCCGACGATCCCGACAAACAGATGATGGTGCACCGTCTCGTAGAACGGCTGGAAGCGAAGGATGCGGACAACAGCCCGTCCGATCGCGGACAGTCCGCGGCGGACTTAACGGCACTGCTTACGCCTGAGGAGCGCCGCGCTTTTCGCAACAGTACGCCGCAACACAGGCTGGAACTGTTCGAGACCTTGCCGCGCGACCGCCAGGATCGCCTGCTGGAGGTCATGGGTCATGGGATGCGCCTGCAACTCTACGCCGCGGCGCCGCCGGAACTGCGGCGCCGCATCCTCATCTCCAACGGTCCGCAGGCGGCGGTGGCGCAGGATCTATTCGAAGCCAAGCTCCTGCGCGCGGTCTACGGCAACCGCCAACTGGAAGAAGTGTTGACGGACTTCTGGTACAACCATTTCAACGTGTTCCTGGACAAAGGCGCCGACCGTTACCTGGTCACCGCTTATGAGCGCGATGCCATCCGTCCGCACGCGCTGGGGCGCTTCGAAGATCTGTTGCGCGCCACGGCGCAGAGCCCCGCCATGCTGTTCTATCTGGACAACTGGGAATCCGCCGGCGCACAATCGCCCGCCGGCCAGCGCCAGCATCGCGGGCTGAACGAGAACTACGGCCGTGAACTCCTTGAGTTGCATACCTTGGGCGTCAGCGGCGGGTACACGCAAAAGGACGTTACCGAAGTAGCCCGTTGCTTCACCGGCTGGACCATCCGGCAGCCGCGCTTCGCGCCGGCGTTCGAGTTCAATCCGCGCATGCACGATGACGGCGAGAAGATCGTGCTGGGCACCCGCATACCGGCCGGTGGCGGCATCGAAGACGGCTACCTGGTTCTGCATCTCCTGGCGCATCATCCCTCGACGGCCCATTTCATCTCCCGGGAACTGGCCGTGCGATTCGTCGCCGACGATCCGCCGGCCGCGCTGGTCGATCGCATGGCTGCCACGTTTCTGAAGAAGGACGGCGACATACGCGCGGTGTTGAAAACCATGCTCGATTCGCCCGAATTCTGGTCGCGCGGCGCTTATCGCACCAAGATCAAATCGCCGTTCGAGATGGTGGCCAGCTCCGTGCGGAAGCTCGGCGCAGACGTGGATTTCACCTTCGGCCTCAGCCGCCAGTTGACGCAACTGGGCCAGCCGCTTTATCGCAAAGCCGAGCCCACCGGTTACCCGAACGCCAGCCAGGACTGGCTGAATTCGGCGGGCCTGCTGGCGCGCATGAATTTTGCCGTGGCGCTGGCGAACAACAAGGTGCCCGGCGTAAGAGTGCAGAATGCCGGCCCGGACGCGGGCGTGGCATTGGGCTCCCCGGATTTCCAAAAGAAGTAACGCCATGTCTACCCGACGCATATTCCTTCGTGATTCCGCGCTGGCCATGGTCGGAGTCGGCGCGGCGCCATTATGGCTGCAGCGCGCGTTATACGCCGCCGATGCGCCGTCCCCGCGCAAAAAGGTCCTGGTCGCCATTTTCCAGCGCGGCGCGGCCGACGGCTTGAACATCGTCGTACCGCACGCCGAAAAGCGCTATTACGATTTGCGGCCGACCATCGCCGTGCCCCGCCCTGCACAGGCCGCCGGCCCCCGCGAAGACGCCGCCATTGACCTGGACGGCTTTTTCGGCCTGCATCCGGCACTGGCGCCCCTCAAGCCGGTTTGGGATCTCGGCCATCTCGCGATCGTGCACGCGGCCGGATCGCCGGACCCCACCCGTTCGCATTTTGACGCACAGGATTTCATGGAGTCCGGCACTCCCGGGTTGAAGGCTACCGCAGATGGCTGGATGAACCGGGCTCTGCCGCGCCTGCCGGGCCGGGCCACCGTATCGCCTGTACGCGCGGTCGCCATGGGCGCCACCCTGCCCCGCGCCATGCGCGGCCCGAACCCCGCGGTCGCCGTCCAGAATCTGGGCGCATTTCAGGTGCGCAACCCGGAGGCCGCCAGCGAGTTCGCCGCTTTATATAAGGAGAGCAAAGATCCGTTGCTCAATTCCGCCGGCCGCGAGACGTTCGCGGCCGTATCGCTGCTCGAGTCCGTCCAGCAGCGGCCGTATCAGCCCGCGGCCGGCGCGAACTATCCGCGCGGCCGCTTCGGCGATGCGTTGCGCCAGATCGCGCAGCTCATCAAGGCGGATGTGGGAGTAGAGATGGCTTTCGCTGACGTGGGCGGATGGGATCATCACGTCAACGAAGTCGGACCGCGCGCGTCGCAAGGCCAACTGGCCGCCCGCCTGGGAGAGTTCGGCCAGTCACTCGCCGCCTTCTGGACCGATCTGGGAGACGCCATGGGAGACGTCGCCCTGGTGACTATGTCTGAATTCGGCCGCACCGCGCGCGAGAACGGCGATCGCGGTACCGACCACGGCCACGCCAACTGCATGTTCGTGATGGGCGGCGACGTCCGCGGCGGCAAGGTCTACGGCTCCTGGCCTGGCATGGAGGCGGAGCAGCTTTACGAAGGCCGGGACCTCGCAGTGACCACCGACTTCCGCGATGTGCTCGGCGAACTGGTGACGAGTCAATCCGGCAACCGTGACCTCGCGACGGTCTTCCCAGGATACACTCCCAGGTTCCGGCGTTTCCTCAGAACCGCCGGATCGTAACGCAGGGTCGTTGCCTACTTCGGCACCGATACCGTGATATTTCGAAACTGCAGCCCGCCCGTGTGATCCCCCTGGATGTAGAACGGGCCGGGCTCTCCTTCGTTGGCGTCCAGCGCGCCGCCCGTGATCCCTTCGATCTCTTTATGATCGATGGTGGTAACGCCGTTATGAACCACGGTCACGGTGCGGCCCACCAGCGTGACGTCGAAGGTCTCCCACTTGCCAGGCGTGCGGGGCACGTCCCCGCCCGGCGCAATCCGGCCGTAAATCGACCCGATACGGCGCTCCGGCGGATTCTCGGTCAACGGCTCGTATTCGATCTGCACCTCGTAGCGTCCCCGCAGGTAGAAGCCGCTATTGCCGCCCTGCGGACAGTTCACTTCGTAGTGCACCTTGAAATCTTCGAACTTGCGCGTAGTCCGCAGATTATCGCCATGCGCTTCATTCACCAGCACCCCGTCCTTCACGGTCCAGTGATTGTCGGCCGGATTGCCCATCGGTTCCCAGCCGTCCAGGTTCTTGCCGTTGAAGAGAGGCTCGGGGGCCGTCCAGGCGGTGGGCTCCGCCCGCTTCATTTCGGGAGCGCGCGCGCCGACCAGCGGGTTGGTTCCGTTGGTGCGCCGGATCACGCCTGCCAGCTTATCGCCTTCCGCCGAGAGATCCCACGTCTGGTTCTTGGCGATGTTCAGCACCAGGTGCGAACCGTTCATTTTGAAATCGTGCAGTTGATAAACGTTGCCGCCGGGAGGCTGATACCACACATCCAGCTTGCCGCCCTTTTCGGCGATGCCCAGCCAGCAGGCAGCCGTACCGCGCGGGGTCTTGATGTTGAAGTCCCATCGCCCAACGAAGGGACTCGGACGTTGCGCCGAGGCCGGAACCATAAGCGCCGCCAGCGCAGCGATGCCGATCGTAAATGTTCGCATAACGAAGCCCATTATAGAACCCGTAACTCCTTGCTGGTGGGCGTGAGCACTTCGCAACCGCCGGCCGTCACCACTACCGTATCCTCGATGCGCACGCCGCCGAAGCCCTCCAAGTAAGCACCCGGCTCAATGGTGATGGCCATGCCCGCGGCCAGGGGCGTCTTATCCTTACGCCCGATACGCGGCAATTCGTGAATCTCGAGCCCCAAGCCGTGGCCGGTGGAATGTACAAACGCGCGGTCTAGCCCGAAGCGCCGCAGTACCCTGCGCGCCTGCCGGTCCACGTGCGCCGTGGTCACGCCCGGCCGCACCGCGTCGATGGCCGCCAGTTGGGCCTCGAGTACGGCGCGATACAGTCGCTTCGCGCGGGCGCCCGGCCGGCCGAGAAATAACATACGGGTCATGTCGCTGGCGTATCCGTCCACGAACGCACCCATATCGATCAACAGAAACTGGCCGGTCTTCAAGGCGGCCTGGGTAGGATGCGCATGGGGCAGCGCCGAGCGTTCGCCGGCCGCCACGATGGTGTCGAACGAAGGCTTCTCGGCGCCCAGGCGCCGCATGACATGCTCGATCCCGGCGGCTAAGTCCTGTTCCCGCATGCCTGCCCGCGCTCTGCGCGCGGCCCATTCAAACGCCTTCGAATTGACCTCCACCGAACGGCGGATCAATGCAATTTCTTCCGCCGACTTCACCATGCGGTGCGCTTCCAGCCACCCGGACACCGGCTCCAGCGAGGCCCCCACCGGCAGCTTGCAACGTAGAGTATCGAATCCGTCGTAACTCAAATGCGCGCGTTCAAACCCCAGCCGCCGCACGCGGTGGCGCACCGCCGTTTGGGCTATGGCCGCCAGCATAGGCCCTTTGCACACCCGGACCCGGCAGGACACTTCGCGGCCGGATTGAATGGCGTAGCGCGGGTCGGTGAAGAACACGGTTTCGCCGGGCAGTGAAAGCAGCATCCCGCTGCTGCCCGTGAATCCCGACAGATAACGGACGCTGGCGGGCGACGACACCAGCATGGCGTCCAGATGGCGGTGCTCGAGCCCACCGCTGATCAGGCCGCGACGCCGCGCGAATTCGTTATTCACCCAACTCCCGCGCCAGGATCAGGGCACGCTCCGAAAGCGAATCGGCCTGGGCGTAGTCGCCGTGTTGCCGGGCTTCCTCCATTTGAGTGAGGAACGTATGAATGCGCTGGACCAGCGTTTGATTGGTGCCGGGGAGACGTTTGGCCCGGTCCAGCCGCTCGTTGATCTCTTTCTTCCGCGTTTCAATGTTGGTTGCGATTTGCTTCTGTTCCTCTGGGGTCACGATGGCCTGAAAAGGCGGCTGCGGCGGCGGCGGCTCGTCGGCGACCGCCGGCGCCTCCGTTTCCTGCTCGGCTCCTGCCTTCGCCGCACCGCCGGAGCGACGCGGAGGCCGCGGCGCCGCCGACGGGGCTTCCGCCTTGTCGCTGGCCTGAGACGCAGCCGACGTTAGAGGCGGAATCGCATCCGGGTTCACCGGCTGCGGGCTGGGCAGCACCACGGAGGTCTGCGGAAGAGAATATGCCTGCGGCTCCGCCACCGGCGGCGCGATGGCGGCCGGCTTGGGAGGCGGCGGCACCGCGGCCTGCTTCTTCTGGTGCAACGTGCAACCCGCCAGGGACACGATCAGCAGGATCGCCAAACCATGCTCGAGAACGCGCATTGCCGTTGTAAATTCGATTGTAGCACCCGGTATCGTGGCTCATTGTTTCCACAGATCCGGCGTCACGTGCAGCCATCGGCACTGTAAGGTGATCCCGGCGGCTACCGGCGCCGCGCATAACTGCTGCGGCGCCGGGCCGCACAGGTCCACCCGATACAACGGCAGATCGCGGGGCTTCACCACGTAACCACCTGCCTGCATGGCCCAAGAGTCGCGGAAATTCGCGATTACGATCCCGTTGGGCCGTACCGCGCGCACACGGAACTGGCCCACCGACGGCTCGTAATTCGCATAGCTGAAACAACGGCCCACACACGCGCGATCGATCACGTGCAGCAGCGCAAACTCGCGCAGGTCGGTGTCCATCAACGCACTGACCACTCGCTGGCCCGGCGGCAGGTGCGCCAGAGCTTGCTCCATGCGGTCCTCGATGCGGTTCAGTGCCGCGGCATCCTGGTAGACGAAGATGAAAAAGACCGCCCCCACCGCCGCCATGCCGGCCGATAACCACCGGCGCTGCCTGGCAGTGGCCGCCAGGGCACAATAGAGCACCGCGCCCGCCAGGGACATCCGTCCGATCAGCAGACTCTCGGCCTGGCCGCTGGCCGGCAGTACGATCACGCTGGGCAGCAGCAAAATGCCAGCCGCATTCAGAATCGCGAGATGCAATCGCACGTCGAGGATGGTGCGACGAGTTCCCCGCCGCGCCAGCACAGCCTGGAACCAGAAAATCCAGATCAACAAAAGAGCCAACGCCAACGGCAGGTAACGGGCACCGTAAACCCAGACCTGGTCCGCTCCGGTGAATGCCAGCTTCGGACCGGAGTCCCAGCGCGCCTGGAACAACGCTTTCATCAGTAAGCCGGACGCGGCCAGCGCCGCCAGGCACGCACCGGCCAGCACCGGGCGATACCGGGGCGCGATGGCTCTGGCTATGCGCAGATACACGAGAACGCCGATCCCCCAAACCACCGGCACGGGATGCGCCACATAGGCAGGAACTAGCAGGATGGCTGCCAGCATGCGGCCGCGACCCCGCCGCAGAGCCAGTGCCAGCACCCAGAACGTGAGCCCCAACGACAGGTAGAAGTTGAAAAGGCCCATATGGAAGACCCATCCATAGGCCAGCATGGCGATGCACGGAGTCCAACTCCAGGGCGGTTCGCGGGCGGAACGGCGCGAGAGGGCCCACACCAAAGCGAAGGCTCCCCAGAAGAAAACCAGGACCGCGGTGGAGACCGCAATTCGCTGTGCCGGCCCGGGTCCGAAGGCGCGCATCAGCCCTCTCAGCATCAGGTCGAACAGCACATTACACGTCTGCGGCACGAGGATCAGACCGCTGGCCTTGCCTTGCCCGATCAACCCCGCGAGCCAGGCATTATAGACGTGACTCGACAGGTCTCCGGCCTGTATGCGTTTCTGCCAGAAACACGGCGTCAACACGGTCAGCGAGACGGCCAGGTAAACGGCCGGGCTAAACCATGATTTTCGGTGTTCTGCCGGTTGAGTGATTGCAATCGGCGCTGCGGCCTGCACGCCTTCATTATCCGCGGAACGGGTCAATTGCCGGCCTGCTATCCTTCGTTAATCGTGCGGGCAGGGAGTTTCGGCCACCTGTGCGTGGTCCAGTCCCGTGGTGAGCTAGCGAACCGTCAACAGGCTTGACGACGCAAACAGAAAGCCCAGGGCCAGAAGCGCATCCACCAGGATGCGCGTCCACGGGATTGACTTGAGGCGCAGCAGCAGGGGACTCCGCACCGCCTCGGGGCTATAGTTGGCCGTTAGCGTGGCCGCGCTTCCATCCGTCATTTCCGTTCCTCGTTAGTCCGACGCACTGCATCTATTATCGGCGTGAGCTTGCCGAAAGGCTCCGTTCTCCTTGGTTAACAGGCCGGCGTCCACTACCCTGTAACGTGTCGCCCGGCTCCAGCGCGGCGACGCAAAGCCCGCCGCCGGCCGTGCCGCAGCGGCCCACTTTATACATCGGCAGATCCTGCCTTTTCACTCGGTATTGGCCGTTCTGGAGGTCCCAGGAATCGCCGTAGTTCGAGACCACGATCGAGTTTGGACCTTTCGCCCGTACCCGAAACTGCCAGGTGCACGGTTCGTAGTTGGCGTAGCTGAAACACCGGCCCACACAAACGCGATCGATCATGTGCACTTCAACCGGAATCCGTATGCCCGGATCCGCCAGCGCACTGACCACCCGTTGGCCGGGCGGCAGTTGCGCCACCACCCGCTCCATGCGCGTTTCCAGGCCGTTGAACTGGCGTTCGTCTACATAGGAGCGGGCAAAAAACGCCACTGCCAACACCACCGTCGCCCCGACCAGCGGCTCGGGCAGCCGCCACGACGCCAGCATCCCGCACAGCAACACCGCGCCTGCCAGTGACATGCGCTCCGCCACGAAATCCAGCCCCGAGCGGTAGCCCGGCAGCAGCACACCTGCCGGTAACAGAACCAGGGCCGCGCCGGTCAGCGCCCAGAGCTGAAAACGGACATCCAACACGAGGCGGCCGGCGCCGCGCCGGCGCGCGACCCGGAAGAAGCACAATACCCAAACCGCCAGCAGAGCCACGGACATCGCCACGTACGGCTTGCCGTAAACCCAGACCTGTTCGGCGCCGGTAGTGGCGGCCAACTGGTCGATGCCACGGCGGGTCTCGAAGAATATGCCCACTGCGATGCCCGCCAACGCCAGGACGACCAACATCGCGATCATCAGCCCGGAACGCTGCCGCGGACGCAGCGCCTGTGCCACGCGTTCGTAAACCAGCATGCCGGATGCCCAGATCACCGGCAGCGGATGCGCCACGTAGCCTGCCACAGCCAGCACGGCAGCCAAAGCCCAAGCCCACCGCCGGTTCCGGCGCGCGGCTGCCAGCGCGCCGAATGCCAGCCCCAGCGCCATGTAAAAGTTGAACAGGCCCATGCGGAAGACCCATCCGTAGGTCAGCATGGCCAGGCAGGGGACCAATTGCCAGGGCGCCCGCCGCGGTCGCGCGCTGGACCGCACAAACGCGAACGCACCCCAAAAGAAAATCAGCACGGCGACCGACACGGAGATCCGCTGTGCCGCCGTAATACCAACGCCGCGCATCAGCCCGGACAGCATCAGATCGAACAGCACGTTGTTCGTCTGGCGCACCAGCGCCAGGCCGGGAGCCTGTCCGCGTTCGATCAACTGTGCCAGCCAGGCATTGTATACATGGCTGGACAGATCGCCGGCTTCGATCCGTGGCTGCCAGAAACAAGGCGCCAGCAGGGCCAGGGACAACCCGCCGCCGACGATCGCGCGTTTCCATTTGGCAGTCAAACTTGCTGCCTCCGCAACTTCCGCAGTTCCATTATCAGTTCGAAACGAGTGGCCACGGAATCCACGCTTTCCCCTATTTGTTGGATATTTTGCTCTGCGATTCCATCTAAGCCGCCGGCCAGAGTTAAGTACCAGACCCGCGACGGCTCGATCTCCATGATGCGGCAGCAGGTCGCGTCCACCGCCACCGGGTCGCGTCCGGCCACCAGCACACCCGCCGGCTTCGGCTTTCCTTGGATGGGACCGTTGCCGTCCATTCCCACGATGCCGTCCACCAGCGAGAAATGCCGCGGAAAAAGCGAGTGCAGATCGGCAATCGACTGATGGATTCCGGCCCAGTGCAGCACGTTTTTCGGCCACCCGTAGACCCCTCCCGGCACCAGCCCGAACAGGTTCTTCATGGAGAGCGTCGCACCGGTCCAGTGATGGGTCTTCATTTTGGGCATGGAGACCAGCAGAGTGCTGCCCAGCACCGTATTGGGCAGATACAACGACTGCAGCGGCGAGGCCGGATGCGGTAAGCAGACCCGCGTGACCTCGTCCAGATTCAGATCCGTGAACAGATCTTCGAAACCTGGAATGATCTGGAAGTATCCGGCTGCGTCGGCCAGGTCCAGCGTGCCGCGGCGGTGGCCGGGCCCCTCCGCGATGGCGACGTCCGCACCCATCTCCCGAAAAGCTTCCAACGCGGCGTGCACCAGCATGGGATGCGTATTGATGGTCGTGCCCGGTTCGAACTCCACCAGGTTGGGCTTCAGCAGCACGCGCCGGCCGCGCACCTGCAGCTTATGCTCGGCCAGGATGCGCCGCACCGTATCGTAGAGATCCTGGGAGTAGGCCGTAGCCCGCGTCACCGAAACCAGAGACCGGCTGCGGGGCGGCGCCGGCGTCCGGGCGCAGCCCGCCAGGCCGGCCGCTGCGGAGGCCAGCACAAAATCGCGGCGTCTCATGCCATTCTCTCCCGCAGCACCAGTTCGGTCTCCCGCGGGAAGCCCGGCTTCAGCAGGTAGGCCAGAAAGGCGATCGTCGTCAAGCGCGTTACATCCGCCGCCGGATGTCCGGCCAACACGGCCAAGGCTGAAGGGGGCGCCAACAACCAAGCGCTCGCCACCAGTCCCCAGCCCTTCACCACCGGCAGCATCAGCAACAGCGCCGGCAAAAGCAGTGCGCAATCCTGCAGGTACGCATGCCGGCTCACCAGCAATCCGCCCGCCAGCACCGCCGCCAGACCCGTGTTGAAGTCCGCCCGATAAACCGTCATCACCACCGCCGCTGCCACGCCCACACCGGCCGCGATCTCCCACGCATTGGCGTAAGGCAATCCGGCCAACAGCCCATGCAGATTCGGCATGACCGAGGCATTCGCCAGGGCGAACGCCTCTTCCGCATTCACCGTCGCCAGATACTGCGCCGGCCAGTTCCATCCCCCCACCGCAAACGAAATCGCCACCAGCGCCGCCGCGCCCACCGCGAACCCGCGCCACAATCGATGCCGCCACAGCAGCACCGGCAGGAACACAAACAAGTGGAATTTGGCGGCGCAAAGCGCAAGCAGCAATCCCGCCAGGAACGGCCGCTCCTCACGGATACGCAACGCGATCCCGATCCACAACAGGATCAGCACCAAATCCTGCCCGTTGCAGAGCGCCGCCCACAAGCTCCCCGACCAGCAGCACGCCAGCGCGGCCGCGCGCCGATCCGGCCACAGCCAGATAAACGCGACGGTCGTGGCAAGCAGCACGGCCGCCCACAAAGGCCAAGCCGCCTTATAGGGCAGTTGCGCCAACGGCCAGAACAACAGAGCTAGAAACGGCGGCCGCGTATCCAGCAGATCCGGATTCGTTCGCCCGATAATCGCCCGTTCGGCGGACTGGAACACCGGCGCATTGTAAATCTGCCGGCTCATCAGCAGTTCGCCGGAAACGTAGGTCATCTGAAAGTCGTTATCGCCGCGCCGAAGATGATCGAGCCCCGGACCCACGAAGATCAGCGACATCACGGCAATGCCCGTCACGCAAGCAATGGCTGTCCAGTAGCGCGTCATCGTGCTATTCCAGGAAGACGTTGCGGCCCTGCGCCGCCGCGTCCGCCATCACCGTCAAGGCCGTATCGGGCAAGGTGCGGCAGGGCATTCGAAAAAGGGGAGCGCCAGCCGGAAGCTGCTGGTGAGCCAGCAGTCCGAGCCGTAACCAGGCGGCCCCGCCGGAGGACCGGTGCTCCCGAAGAAATCGCTGCGCCAGGCCGATCGTATCCCTTAGCTTTCCTGGGTCGGTGCCGGCCAGGGCCAGCAGGGCCTGACCGGTCGTCTCCGGATAAGAATCCAGGTCATAGCCCACCGCGTGGTTCGATCCGTAATTCCAACCCCCATCGACGCAGCGGCGCGAAAACAGGTAACGCTGTGCCGCATCGATACGTTCCAGCAGGTCGCGCGCCGGTTGCCGCGCGTACTGCTTCCGCAACGCCAGGATGCCCAGGCAGGTCGGCGTTACCCAGGCCGCTGTCCCGGGAAACCAGGACCAGCCGGTTCCCGCCGCCGGCGGAAGCATTTTTCCGGTGGCCAGCAGTTCGCGCAAACGAAAAAATGGCGACGCATCCCGGCCCGTCTGTCCCAGCAGCCAGTCGATCGCGCGTGCGTGCGGCGCGGCGCCGACCGTTTCCGGAGGCAACAGCGCGACCAGCGCCGTTACCCACGTGCTCTGATCCACCGAGCGCCGCGGTGCCCATCCGCCGTCCCTTCTTTGCGCCGCCCCCAGCCATGCCACCGCGTCGCCATGGCGCACTGCGGCTCCTCCGGATGCCCGGTTGGCGAGCAGCGCGTAGACGGTCGGCTCGGTCCATGAACCGCCCTTGTGGTAGGGCCAGCCTCCATCCGGATTCTGAGCCGCCTGAATCCTCTTCAGCGCGTCCGTCCCCAAATCTCGTCCCTTCCCGCAAAAATCAGGCGCGGGGGCGCTCACGGTTCGGCGCCACCCCGCGCCAAAAATGCTTGCGAGCCAGCAAATACCTGCAGGTACCCAATTACCGCATCACTTTGCGGCGACGGCGGCGCTGCAAAAGCAGCAAGAGAACTACGCCAGCCGCAACCCAGATCACTATCTGCATCGTTACGCTACTCATGACCTCTCTCCTTTCTTTGAAGTGGCACTCGCTACTAAAAACCCGTTATTTGAAGCCTCTCATCAACGGCAAGAGATTCTTCACTACACCCAACACGCCCGGACCGGCGCAGACCAGCATCATGGCCGGCAGGATGAAGAAGAAGATGGGAAACACCAGCTTGACGCCGACTTTGGCCGCCCGTTCTTCGGCTTCCTGCCGGCGCCGCACCCGCAGATAGTCCGAATGCTGGCGCAGCGAATCCGCAATACTGGTTCCAAACCTGTCGTTCTGAATCAGGATGGCGGTCAGCTTGCGCAGTTCCGGCTCACCGGTCCGCTCACCCAGGTTCTTCAGTGCATCGCTGCGCCGCTTGCCAGCCCGGATCTCCAGGTTCACCTGCTGGAACTCTTCCGTCAGGGAAGGGTGCGCGTGGCGCAACTCCGTGGCGACGTAGTTGATGGCCTGGTCCAGCCCCAACCCGGCTTCAACCGAGATGACCATCAGGTCCAGCGCATCCGGCAGGGCCAAACGCAGCGTGGTCTGCCGCTTGCTGATGCGTTTCTCGAGCAGGAAGTTGGGAGCTATGTATCCGCCCAAGCCCATGGCCAGCGGGAAGACCACGTGCAGCGCCTGGTTGGCGCCCATGGCGTTGCGAAGCGTCAGGCCCAGAATGGACATGACGACGGTGCTGAGCAACCGGATCCCATAATAGATCTTGACCGCGTTGTCCGAGCGGAAGCCCGCACACGTCAACATCTTCTTTGTCATCGAGCTTTCGTCGGTGGAGACCGGCATCAGCTCGCCGACCCTCTGGATGATCTTGTATTCGCGAGGACGATGGGCTTCCGCATCCTGCGGAACGCCTGCCGTGGGGTTCTCGATGACCGGCTCGCCCAGTTGTTCGTAGACCTGGCCAGGCCGCGCGTAGCGCTGATAGCCGAACGCCACGATGGCTCCCATCACGAGCAGAAAGAATACGACGACCAGACTTATCGGCATGTTATACCTTGATCTTGATGATTCGCCGGATGAAGTAATTTCCCAGCAGCACGGCGATCCCCGCGCCCAGAATCAGGTACTTACCATCCGGGTCCTTCGCCATGCCCTGCAGATAGCCGGGTGCCACGATCAATAACAGCATGGCGGTCACAATCGGCAGAAGGGTCAGAATCATCGCCGTGAGCCGGCCGTGCGCGCTGGCGGCCTTTACTTCGCCCTTCAGTCGGAAACGCTCGCGAATGACGTGCGCCAGGCGGCCCAGGATTTCGTTGAGGTTACCGCCGGTCTGCCGCTGCAACAATACCGTCGAGGTGAAGAAACGAAAGTCCAGCAACGGAACGCGCGTCGTCAAATTATCCATGGCGTTATTGAAGGGCGCGCCCAGATTGATTTCGTTAAACGTCGTGCGCAGTTCGGTGGAGAGCGGCTCCGGCACGTGCTCGCCAACCATGGAAAGGCTGATCAGAAAAGCATGGCCGGCGCGCACCGAGCGGGCCATGAAGTCCAGGGCCTCGGGGAACTGTTCCTCCAACTGTGCCAGCCGCTTGCGGCGATTGCGCCGCAAGTACAGGTAGGGTAGCGACGCGGTTGCGAGGCCCAGGACCAGGCACGAAAGTACGTCGTTCAGGATGACCGGAAAGCGCAGTCCGAGCAGAAATCCCGGAACGATCATCCCGACGGTCGCCATGAACAGCGTCGAAGGGGTCCAGCTAAGGCCCGACTGCCGGATGGTGCTCTGCAGATGGTTGGCGATGTTGGCGGCGGCCAGTACCTTGGCCAAGCCTCTCATCTGCGGCGCCACGTCTTTGAGTAACCTGGTTACCGGCACCGGACGGTTGCCCGCCACGGTTTGCAGCATGTCCTTGACGACTTTCTGCCGGTGACGCTGTCTTCCCAGAAACGCGAACACGGCAAACGCCATGATGAGCGCGAATACCAGGAAGAAGATGCCAAACAACCAGAAGGACATGATTAACTGATCTCCACCACGGTCTGGAACAACGACGCGGGCAACTGAATGCCGCAGGCCTTGATGCGTTCATACGCCCGGGGACGAATGCCGGTAGCGCGAAAGCGTCCGGTCACGCGGCCGTCTTCGGTCACGCCGCTTTTTTCAAACAGAAAGATGTCCTGCAAAGTAATGGTGTCCACCTCCATGCCGGTCACTTCGGTTACGTGCGTAATGCGGCGGCTGCCGTCGCTGAATCGGGCCACCTGCACCACCAGGTCCAGCGCCGCGGAGATCTGCTGCCGAATAGCGCGCACGCCCATGTTGGCGTTGCCCATGCCGACCATCACTTCCAGGCGCGACATGGCGTCGCGCGGATTGTTGCAGTGCACCGTGGTCAGCGAACCGTCGTGGCCCGTATTCATCGCCTGCAGCATGTCCAGGGCTTCTTCGCCGCGAACCTCGCCGACGATGATGCGGTCGGGGCGCATACGGAGGGCATTGATCACCAGGTCACGGATCTTGATGGCGCCCTGGCCTTCCACGTTGGCCGGACGGGTTTCCATGCGCGCGATGTGCGTCTGCTGCAGGCGCAGCTCGGCGGCATCCTCGATGGTGACGATGCGCTCGTCTTCGGGGATATAGCTGGACAGCACGTTGAGCAGGGTGGTCTTGCCGGCGCCCGTACCGCCGCAGATCAGAATGTTCAGCCGCGCGCGGACCGCCGCCCGCAGCATCTCCAACATGCCGTCCGTCAGGGTGAGGCGCGACACCAGGTCCTTGCCGTGCAGGAGGCTGCGTCCAAAACGGCGGATGGACAACAGGGGGCCGTCTACCGCCACCGGCGGGATGGCGGCGTTGACGCGCGAACCGTCCGGCAGGCGCGCGTCCACCAGCGGCGAGGATTCGTCCACGCGGCGGCCGACGCGCGATACCACTTTCTCGATGATGCGCAGCAGATGGGCGTTGTCTTTGAACTCCACCGGCGTGCGGAACAGTTTGCCGTTGCGCTCGATGTAGACCAGCCGCGGCGTGGTCACCAGGATGTCCGAAACGGTGGGATCCTGCAGCAGGGGTTCCAGCGGTCCCAGGCCGAACACTTCGTCCAGCACTTCCTCCACCACCCGCTCCTTTTCGAGCAGGCTGAGTGGCGTCTTCTCCTCTTCCAGGAGCTTGGCGACGGCGCCGCGCACTTCCGTGCGGACACGCTCGCCACCCAGTGTGGCCAGGGCTTCCAGGTTGATGCGATCCAGAAGCTTGCGGTGCAAGGCGAACTTCAGCTCCTGATGCTCCAAGGCCGCGCGATCCTGAGTGAACAGCCGGCTGACCCAGCCGGCTTCCTTCTCCCCGGTCTTGTATAGCGATCCATTCGTCGTCGTTTCGGCCATTTGTCACCTGTTAACCGAATAATCCGAACTTCTTCTTTGGCTTCTGCTCATCCACGCCCGCCATCCGCATAGCCAGTTCCTTGATCTGCTTCCCCAGAAAACTACGCTCGGGCAGGAGTTTGCCCAACGAATAACACTCATGTAATTCGGGATAGCTGCTGGGCAGCACGGCGTATACCGGCAGCCCCAGGATCTTCTCGATTTCTTCCGGCGCCAGTTCCGACCGCTTGGGAACCCGGTTCAGGATCAGTTTCAATCGATCCTTGCCGTAGCCGGCGTCCATCAGGATCTGCAGCACCTGCTTGGCCTGGTGCAGCGCCGGGACTTCGAGCGTGCTCACCAGGTAGGCTTCGTCCATCTCTTCCAGCGCCGCCACACCTACACGCGTGAGGCTGCGGCCCAGGTCGATCAGGGTGAAGTCGTAGCAGGACCGCAGGAAACTGAATAGCTGCCGCAACTGCTCCTGCCGCGGATAAGTCTTATCCTGCGTGGCGCCGGGCGCCGCGATGATCTCCACTCCCGGAATTCCATTCGACACCAGCGCCTTCCAGTAGCTCACATCCATGCGGTGCAGATTGTTGACCGCATCCAGGATCGAGTAGCCAGGCTTGGCTTTGGTCAGAAAGCCGATGAGCCCGGCGTCCAGATCCAGGTCCGCGAGCAGTACCTTCTGCCCATGCCGCCCCAGCTCGACAGCCAGGTGGCATACGACCGTGGTCGCGCCGCAGCCGCCCTTGGAAGAAAAGAACCCAACGGTGCGGCCACCCCAGCGCATGCCGCTCTGGCGGCGTCCGGCGTCCGTGGATCGGCGGTCCAGCGCCCCGCGCAACGCCGACTCCAGCGGCGGATAAATGTATTCGTTGACGCCGGCCCGCATGGCGTTGAGAATCGCATCTGGATCCGCCGAAGTATGCAGCGCCACGATGGTAGCTTCGGGAACCTTGGAGCGTACCGTAGGGATCAGGTCCGACAGCGGTTCCTTGGTCGCCGCCACGTCTAACAGCACCACTTCCGGCCGCAATCGCTCGAGCCGCTCCAGGAAGTTGCCCATATTGGACATGTCCTGGTGCTCGATTACCGGCCGGAGTGGCAAAGCCGGCAGACAGGACTGTAGCTCGTTCCAGAGTTCCTTGGTTTCGATTGCCAGTCCCAGCGTGAGCAGGTACATAATCGCTTCCGATCTACGTTTTAGTTCCCCGTTCCGTTGCTGCCGTCCGGGGACGCCGCGTTAGCTCCCGCGGGCGGAGCGGCGGCCGGTGGTGCCCCCGCGGGATTGAGCATCGGGGCGACCTGGTTGGTCCCCGTAGCCGGCGTCTGTTGTTTCTTCTGCATCTCCAGCAACTCTTCCATGGTGACCGACTCGCGCTCCGGCTTTACCGGTACCGGACCGGTGGATTCCACGCCCGGTGTACGCGGCATGCTCTTAAGCATGGCCGGCAGGAACGGCTTGGGCATGGGGATTTCCGGCACCGGCTGCCCCTGTGGAATGGGCCGCACGATCTCGGGCGTCACCAGGATCAGCAGTTCCGAATTGGTCTTGCTGAGCGTCCGGCTCTGAAACAACTTCCCGAGCAGCGGAATGTCGCCGATACCCGGAATCTTATTGAGCGTTTCGTCGAAGTTCTTGTCCAGCAACCCGGCGATGCCAAAGGTCTGCCCGTTGCCGAGCTCGATCTCGGTCTCGACCTTCCGCGAAGCGATGGCCGGCACGGTGAATCCGTTCAGCACGACGCCATGGCTGTAATCGAGCGAGCTGACCTCCGGCGCCACGTGCAGCCGGATCGTTCCCCGCGGCGTGATGGTGGGCAGAAAGTTCAGACGGATGCCGAATTCACGGAATTGAATGGTCACCGCGCCAACATTCGCGCCTCCCTGCACCACGGGCACGGGAAACTCGCCGCCGGAGAGGAAGCTGGCCGGTTTGCCGTTCATCGCCAGCACGTTCGGCTCCGCCAGCATCTGCAAAATATTCTTGGCTTCCAACGCTTCGATGGTGGCGCCCAGGTTCAGGTCGGGACGGTACAGGAAAATATTCAAGGCGTTGGTGAGAGTCACCGAGGCCGCGCTGCCCGAACTCGGCGGGGTGACCAGGGCCGGGGCGAACTGTTGCGTGCTGACGGTGCCGGTGTTGCCGGCCGCGCCGGTGCTGAACAGGTTAAAGCCCAGGTTGGAGCTTAAGCTGCGATCCACGTCGGCAAAACGAACCTTCAATAGAATCTGGGGATCCTCCGCCGGCGTAGTGACGTGCAACAGATTGACCAGGGATTTGCCTAAACCCGCGACCATGGCCGCGGCGCGTTGCGCGCTGATCAGATCCTTGGCCGTGCCATGCAGAAATACGGTGTCGCCTTCCTTGTAGACACTGATGTCCTGACCCGGCAATTCCCGCGCCAACTCGCCGCGGACGTTGTCGACCCGGCTGTCGCTGGCCCGCACCACCAGGTCGAAAAGCAGGCGGGGTCCGCCCTGCTGCCAGACCACCAGCGAGGTCTCGCCCGGCACCTTGCCGTTGATCAACACCTCGCGCGGATTCACGGCCACGGCTTCGGCCAGATCGCCATTCGCCAGCGAGATGCGCTGGATGTTCAGTGCGTTGTCAAGCACCAGCGATTTGCCGACGGTAACCGTCAGGGGCGCGGTCTGGGATTGCAGCTCCACCGCCGCCATAGGAATGCACAAAGCCGAAAGCGCCCATAAGGAGGCGGTGATGAGCAGTCGCTCAAATATGACTTTCCGTGACACGTTACTTCACCTCCGGAGTGGTATCGAATTTCGTTTCGCTCTTCTTGGTGCCGTTGATGACCTCCATGACGAAGGTCTCGCGCACCGGCGGGGCCGGCTTGGCCGCTTCGGGAGCTGGTTTCACGGGCGGCTTGACATGCACTCTCGCCACTTCCGGTTTCTTGCGCGGTCCGCCGCCGGCAAACAGTTCCGCCACGGCGGTGCCGGGCGTCTTGGCCACCTGCGTGTCCAGCGGATTGCGCAGCACCAGTTGAATCGTGGTCTGACTGCTCGCCAGGCTGAGCTCTTCGGCCTGCTCCGGGGTCACGAGCAGGTTCACTACCTGGGCCCCCACCGGTTTGCCTTCATTGTCCTTCTTAAAATCCTGGCCGGCGGAGAGCACCTCAATGTTCTGCAGCAGCGTGCGCGTCAGGCTGCCTTCCATGCTGCTGTTGGGTCCCGGGGGATTGCCGCAGATCAGGATGTCCACGCGCATGCCCGGCACTACAAACCCAGCCACGCCCACCACGTCGTTGACGCGGACCGCCACCGCGCGCATCCCGGACGGGATCATGGCCGCCAGGCCGCCGCCCGCTCCTTTGGGGGCCAGGCGGTTCTCCACGATCGGCTCGCCTTGATAGATCGCGGTGGTCACGCCGCGTCCGATAATATCGTCCCGTTTCAGCACGGCATTGGTCGGCAAGGCGCCCACCCAGGGAGCGTCTTTGAGGTCGGAATCCTTGACGATCGCTCCCAGCTCCAGATTGCGCGACGCCACCAGCGCCTTAGTCGTCGAGGGCGCCGCCTGTGTGTTCACGTGGCTCACCGTGAGCCGGTAGAGCAGCAGACTAGCGCAGCCGGCTACCACAAAAGCGAATACCAATACCGAGATGAATCGTTGGTTCATTTCTGTCCTCAATTCTCCTTGCCGGTTGCAGACCCGCTAGCAACCGGTTTACTGCCAACAGCACTGAATGTGTGCCGGGGGTAGCTCCGGTAAGAACCACCCCCGGCACCGGTGATTCTAGGAACCGCCGCTGGCAGTCGAAGCCGCCTGGCTGAGGTTCACGTTGGTCGTGCTCCAGATCTGGCTGATGCTGGTGCCCGAGCTGATGAAGAGAGCCGCCGATGCCAGGGCCACGAAGGCCATGAGCAGCGTGTATTCGATCAGGTCCTGGCCTTGATCGTCCTGCCACAGGTTGCGCAATAACGTCGTCATTGTGTACTGTTCTCCTAAGTTTTGGTTTTGGTGATCGTACGATCACTGGGTTGGTTGCTCGTGATCTTGCGATCACGATCTTTCCCGCCGTTGTTGGCGGCGGAAACTTGGGCCTCTTCCGGCCGGCTGCCGGAGCGGAAGATGATGGCATGGCCGTCGTCATAAACGACCCGCCATCGGCTGGATTCCTTGAGCGCGCCGGCTAGCGGCGCATTCGTGGACAGCAGTACCGTATCCACGCCGTACTCGTTCAGGTAGCGCTGCCACTTGTAATTTACGTTCAGAATGTCCAGGTATTTCCTCACGAACGCCGATCCGTAGAAATCGCTCCGCCCGTCGATAAACACCTGTCCCTTGGGATTCTTGTAGATCAGGTAGTCACCCCACTGGTCGGAGGTGAAGATGCGATTCTGACTCGTCTCGTGCAGGCTGGCAAACGCTTTCACCGGGAAGGTCTCGCCATCGAAGCGCGCCCGGAAGTTGGGCGGCGGCGCCGGAGCGTACAAAATAGCGGTCACCAGCGCCATGGCGGCGGCGCTGACCAGATGGGTGCGCCCGACGCTCTCCATGTTGGCGATCGACTCGCTGGCGCAGCGCAGGCCGTGCACCACCCGGCGCAGCCAGCCCGCCACCGGGGCAAACTCCAGCTTCTGCATCCATTCGGTGGCGGCCAGGGCGATAGCGGGCGCCGCGGCGATCCCGAAGATCGGAATATTGCGGCAGGCGATCAGCGCCAGGTGCGCGAAGAACACGATCAGCAGGCACTCCGTGTAGCGCTTCCGGCGGAGGTGCCAGATGCACGCCGCGCCGCCCGCCAGCAGCATGACTTCGAAATAGCGCGCGGCGGGGTTGAGGAAGCTGATGGGCAGCATCTCCTGGATGTGCTCGCGCTGGAAGGAGTCCGTCAGGTAATGCCAGATGTGGACGTGCAGATGATAGGTATAGGGTCCGGCGAGGCTGGCCGCCAGGCAGCCCATGGCGCAACCGAAATAGGGCAACATCCGGCGAAACGCCGCGCGAAACTCTCCCGGCCGCACGGCGAACAATCCATCCACCAGCTCCCCGGCGCCAAAAACCCCGATCAGGACGACGCCCACGAACCAGCCGCCGTGTATGTTGGTCCACAGCACCGTCAACGCCGGAAGCAGCCACAGCAGCCGTGCATTGTGCTTCTCCCTGTATTGTTCCAGCACGGTACAAAACACCACGCAGAACAGCAGTGTGAACAGATGGGGGCGGGCCAGGAAATGAATCGACGAGCCCGCGATCGCCAGGAAAGTCACCGCCATGGCCGCCAGCGGATTGCCGGATTTGCGGTACGCCAGCCGGAACAACAGGGCCGACATGAGACCGATCACCACCGCGCCGCCGACCACCACCGCCGCCAGGCCCCAGTGCTGGTGCAGCCAGGCGAACATCACGTCCCACAGCCACTCCCAGGCAAACCACGTCTGGCCCGGCTTGGTAAAGGAATACAGATCCTGGTGTGGCACGCGGTGGTGCGCCATGATCCACTCGCCGGTGCGAATATGCCAGCCCGTATCGCCGTCGCCCAGCAGTGTCTTGGCGCCATGCATGCCCGCAAAGATGAAGGCCAGCGGCATGAGGAACGCGAAGTCCGTCATGGAGGGCAGCAACCTTATCACCGGGTTGGTCTTCGTATCGGCCATGGCTGTTCTAGAAGACGCGGCTCCGTCCGTTGTAAACTGCGGCCGGGCGTTCCCCGGCAATCGTCTGCGCGACCCGGAAATCCATCGCGTGTATCTGTAATCCCACCCAGGTAAAGTTGGCGCCGGGTTCGCCATGCGCCCGCGCGACGGTGGTCTGGCAGCGGATGCAACGCCGCTCGAAACCTTCCTGTTCCGGTAGTTCCACTTCGACGATGAGCATGTCGCCCACAACCGGCACTGGCGCGCCGCACGGCTCCCACCGCAACAACATGCCGTCCCGGCTGATGTTTTCGGTGAACATGGTATGGCTCTCGCCACCCTGGGGCCAGACAACATGGCACGCCAGCCGTACCGCGATCCGGGTGCTGCTTCGGCGATTCATCCTGGCAACGGTTTCCGGGTACACGATGCGAATCTACCTGTCCAGGCCGCCAAGGTGCAATACCGTAAATAGGAGATAACTATCTGCTTTCCGAAGTTAATTGCATGTGGTTGCCCTAAGAAAGCAGAGGGCCGCCGGAGGGCGCCAAAAATGCTAACTATCGATAGGGTACAGCAACGATATCTGGTTCAATTTCTAATGTATGCGAGCTATCGACGACCCCTGGCGCATAGCGCGGAGGGGCTGGCAGGGCTTTCACTTGGATCCGGCTTCGTAGGACTTTGGATATAAAATTCTCAACTTTTTTTACTGATTTCAATTGACAACTGGCCAATACAAAAGTAACAATTCATATTCAGACGCTCGCGACAGCGGGCGTCGAGCCGCCAGCGCCGAACTGGCGGACTTCTCTTGGAAGAGGGCCGCAAGGCCGGAGAGGCTGCAATGACGCGGGTTTACCTGTACAGCGACCAACCCATCCTGGCCAAGGGTTTGGAGGCCGTCCTCATCGCCACGGGGCGGTTTCAACTGGAGAGTTCCTACTCCGGAATTCCGGAGCTGCTGGAGCGACTGCAAGTCGCCCCGCCAGACATCCTGCTACTGGATCTGACCCCGGAGGTCACCTTCGCCGTGCTGAGCGACATCAAGCGCGTCGTGCAGGAATCCAAACTCGTGTTATGGGTGAACGCCATTTCCACGGAACTGGCATTTCAAGCCATGGGCTTGGGCGTGCGTGGCATCCTGCGCAAGACCCTGCCTGCCGAGTTGCAGGTCAAGTGCCTGCAGAAGGTCTATGAGGGCGAGCTCTGGTTTGAAAAAGCTCTCACCGACAGCTTCCTGGCGGCCAAACGCGTGGTCCTCAGCCAGCGCGAGGGCCAACTGATCACCCTGCTCTCCCATGGCCTGAAGAACAAGGAAATCGCTTCCACCCTGCAGATCTCCGAAGGAACCGTCAAGGTTTACTTGTCGCGTCTCTTCCAGAAGGTTGGGGTGAAGGACCGCTTCGAACTGGCGTTGTTCGGCCTGAAGAACCTCACGGCCGGCCAGGCCCAGGTCACCGAGAAGCCCAGCCGCCAGAATAATGCGCCGATTCCCAATTTGCGGTCGCTGGTGCTCGAGAGGCCGGTGGACCGGCCCGCCCCTCCGCCGGTGACCGCATTCCCGACCGTCCGCCGGACCTATCGCCCCGGCGGCTTGGAGTAGGTCGTACCGGCCCCCGCGCGGGTAGGGTGAACCTACGGTTTTGACGGACCCGGCTTGGCCACCGTCGGGGCGGTCTTGCCCGCGGGCGCCACGTTGCTGGTGGTTGCGGGCGTGTTCGCCGCCGGCGCATTCTTATCGTACAGCGCGATAATGTCCTGCGTGATGTCGATACTGTTGGTGGCGTACAGCACCGGCGTCTGCTGCGAGCTGACATCCAGGATCAGGGCGTAGCCATTGTCCTTGGCATACTTATCGATCACCGTCATGATGCGCTGCCCCAGTTCCTGGTAGACCTTGCTCTGGGCCTGGTCAAGCTCCGCCTGATCGTCCTCGACTTCCCGGTTCAGCGACTTCGTATCCTGATCGATCTGGCGCATGAGCTTATCTTTGGCTTCTTCGCTCATGGTGTTGCTGCCCTTGCGGAGCTGGTCCTGCAACTGCGCGATGGCGTTCTGCTTCTTCTCCACCTCGGCCTTTTTGGGCTGAAACCGGGTGTTCAGTTCGGCCGCCGCTTTCTGGCCGTCCTTGGTGCTGATGATGGCGTTCTGGATGTGGATGATCCCTACCTTGGTCTGGGCCGCTCCGCTCGCGGGGGCCGGGGCGGATTGCGCCGGTGCCAGCAGGGCTGCGCCCAGCGCCATCACAGGAGCGAAAATACAGTTCTTAATCAAGCTGGAACTCCTTGGATTTGTTTCGATACTAACATATTGCTACCCCGCCGTGCCCGTTCAGAACGTGCGGCCAATCGTAAAGCGGAACATCGAGCGCTGCTCGTAGAAGGGGTACGCCTGGCCGAAAGACGCCACGGCGTTGAGAAACGTCGCCTGGTTCGGAAAGACCGAGCGGTCCGCCACGATGGGCGGCTGCAGAAACTCACGCACCACCAGGGGATTATACGCCCAGTAGACGCGGAAGGGCGCCTGCACCACGGGCAGCAACACCTGCAACTCGATGCCGGTCGACATGCGCGGCGCTTGGGTGCCGGGATAAATCAAAGCCTTACCCACGAATCCCGCGGTCGGATAGCTGTTGTTTAGATAACCAATGCGGCTGGGATCCATGGTGAGCTGTCCCGGCTTCAAAATCCGGTTGACACCCGCATCCACAAAAGGCGCCAGGATCACTGGCCCGAAGATCGGAATGCGGTACTCGAAGTTGGCCACCGCGTGCGCATCGCCCCCCGGAAAAGCGAGTTGATAAATCGGGATGTTCATGGTGACGTTGGTCGGCACCAGGACCCCGCTGCTGTTCTTGATGAGCTGCGTGCGCTGGGATCCGTCGTTATTCAACACATTGATCGTGGCTTCGCTGGGGACAAAAGCGATGGGGCTGATACCCCAGATCTGGAAGCCGCGGATGTCTTGTTCGCCGCCGATGTACGTGCGGGAAAAGGGCGGAATCTCCTTGCCGCCGTAGCCGGTAATCATGCTGCCCAGGACGTGGAACGCCAGGATGTGCTTCTTGTTCCACGGCGCCGGATGGAAATACTTGCCTTCGATGACGGGCTCGATGGTGTTGACGTTGCCGCCCAGCACGCTTCCCGCAAACGAAGTGGAGATGAACAGGCTCTTGCCGCCCGTGGGCGTGATCGGATGATTTACCGTGTTGTACGAGAACGAAGGCACGATGCGGCTGGTGCGAATGCCGGACAGCGAGTTGGGACCCGCGATGCCGCTGAAGTTGATGTAATTGAAATACGACTGCGCCGCCTGCGTCTCCACCGTGATATTCGAAATGTCGTAGCCGTAAGTGATGCCGAGCCGGGAGAAGCTGCGCTTCAGCGGATAACTGGCCGACACCGAGAAGCCGTGGCCGCTTTGAATGTAGTTCAGCAGGTTCTGGGTGCCCAAAGCGTTGAACAACGGAATAAGGTTCTCGCCGGCCAGGATGGACTCCTGCCGTCCCTGGTTGAAATCGTAGCGGGTCAGATGCGCTTCGAACCCGACCTGCAGCGGCCGGTCCAAAAAGTAGGGCTCCGTGAAACCGAACGACACGCTGCGCAATGCCGTGCCCAACTGCGAGTTGATGGACAGCGTCTCGCCCAGGCCCAGGAAATTGTTGGTGGCGTAGTTGAGTCCCACAAAACTGCCGGCGATCTCCGACACGCCGCCGTTCAGGCCGATGGTGTTCTTGCCGCGCTCTCTCACCTTGAGCGTGATATCGACCGTATTGGTTTGCGTGTTGCGCTTGATATCGGCCGCTTCCTCGGCCTTCAACTGCTCGAAATAGCCGAGCTGGTTCAGGCGCAGAATACTCAGCTCCCACAGCCGGTTGTTGAAGATGTCGCCTTCATCCAGCAGGATCTCGCGCCGGATGACCTTGTCGCGGGTGGTCACGTTCCCGGAAAAATCGATGCGCCGCACGAAGAACTGCTTGCCCTCGTCGGCGGTCAGCGTCAGATCGATTTTGTTGGTATTCGGAATGACGTCGAAGGAGGGCTCCGGCACGAAATCGATGTAGCCGAATTCGCCGTACAGCTTGCGCATGTTCTCCAGGCCCTTGCGCAGCTTGCCGGTGGAGAACACGTCGCCCTCGGTCATGCCGAACAGCGGACGCATCAGCGTCTCCGGCGTGCGAAACAGCTTCACGCCCTCGAAGTTGATCTTGTTCAGACGGTATTGCCGACCTTCCTCCACCGGGATCTGAATGTTCACCGCTTTGCCCGGATTGTGCATGGCGATGAGCGGGATCCGGAAACCATGGCCGCCGGTGTCCACCAGTTGGGTGCTCTGATCCAGAACCTTCGCCAGGAAGTAGCCGCGCTGCTGGTATTCGTCGCGGATGTGTTCCTTGTCCTCGTCCAGCTTGCTCGAATCGTAGGTCCGCGCGAACAGGTTTTCAAAAAGGATCGAGTGCGGGATTCCGTAGGGGTGCAGGTTCTTCATGGCCCGGATCACCTCGCGCTGCGACAGGGCGTGATTGCCACTGACGGTGATCTTGCCGACCTGCACCTTGGGACCCTCATTTACATTGAAGACCACTTCCAGCGATGACGGCGGAATCTGGCGCACTTCCGGGTCCACCGTCGCGAACTGCCGCCCGCGCTCGGCCAGGTACTCCTTGATGACCACGGCGGCGTGCTGCACTTTGTTCGGATCGTACTGCGACTCGACCGACAGCCCCACTTTCCGTTCCTTGAAGCGGTCCAGGATCTCGGAGACGGTCAGCGACTTGATGCCCTCATATTTGATGGACCGCACCACGCGGCGCTCGGTGACCACCCAGGTGAGGATGACGCCGCCGTTGGGACCAGCCTCAGTCTCGAGTGTAATATCGTCGAAGCGCCCGCTGTTCCACAAGGACATGAAGTCGCGGTGCAGATCGTCTTCGTTGTAGATGTCACCTTTCTTGGTGCTGATCAGGGCGCGCAAGGTTTCCTGCGGCACGCGCCGCTGGCCCCGGAAATCGATGGCTTCGATGACTTTCCCGCCAGCCTGCACCTTCGGCGCTTCGGGCGTGGGCTTGGGCGCTTCCAGCTTGGGCTGTTGAGGCTGCTCCTGCTTGGGCGCCTCCGGCACGGTTTCAAACGGGTTCTGCGGGTTGGGCTTCTCCGGCGGCTTGGGAGCCGGCTGCTGCTGCGCCGGCGGCGGTGACGCAGGCGGATTCTGTGCGCGTGCCGCAGGTGCCAGAGCGCAGAGGCAAAGCAAGACAATGGACAGGCCGGCGCGCCTGTAACACTTCATGAATGCATACCTTTCTAACTCTGCGCTGTTACGGAGACGTAGGCTTCCCGGAAACAGTTTCACTTGGACGAAATGCCAGATCGCAGATTGGACAAAAGTTCATTCTAGCCAATGCAAAGCATAGGTACAACGAGGCGGGACAGTCACAGGTGTGAGCAGCCGGCACAGATGCCGCGCCCTACTTCACTTCGTAACCCACGAACTCCTGCAGCATGACGTTGCCCTTGTACTCCATCTCCTGGTGGATGCCGATCTTCGACGTGTAATAGGCGCGGGCGGTGGCGTGTTTCAGGGTCCGGAAGAAGACTTCTTCCGGCGCTTTCGGGTGCATTTCGTTCCGGGCCATATGTTGCAGCAGCGCGACCCGCTCATCCGGCGTGGACTCCAGAAAGCCGCGGCCGTTCATTTTCTGGGAAAGCTCCTCCACGAGTTTCAATCCTTGACGCCAGTCGTCCCGCTCCCTGGCCTCGAAGGCCTCGGCTACCCGCGTATCGATGTAGGCGGCGACTTTGGCGGCTCGTGCGCCCGGCGAGTGTTCGTCGGTGGGGATGATGATCTCCGTCAATTCATCCAGCAGCGCGAACTCCGCGGGCGTGAAGAATTTCGGCCCGTTCACGTGGGCCAACGCCGCAGGCGCGGCCAGCACGGCTCCCGCGCCGATGCGGATCAGATCCCGGCGGTTGAATTCGCAACCCATCACACATTCCCCCTTTTCAATTCTTCGGCCAGATGATCGCACGACCGCCAGCACAGGGCCATGATGGTCCAGGTCGGATTCTGACACGATGCGCTGACATGCGTGCTGCCGTCGACCACCAGCAGGTTTTTCACGTCGTGCGCCTGCTGAAACTGATTCACCACGGACTTCTTCGGGTCCGTACCCATGCGCGAGGTTCCCAATTCGTGTATGGAATAGCCTTCGGTGAGCAGTTCGCTGCTCTTGCTCAGCACCTGGATCCCGGCTTCGTGCAGCATCTCGCCCGCGGTGGCGGCCATGTCCGCGGCCATCTTCCTCTCGTTGTCGCCGAATTTGATGTGGAAGCGGAGCACCGGCACGCCCCAGCGGTCCTTCACCTGCGGGTCGAGATCCACGTAGTTCTCGTAGCGCGCCAGCATCTCGCCGAATCCGCCCATGCCGATAAACGCGCCCGCGTAATCGCGCACCGTCTTCTTGTAGGCCGAGCCAAATCCCGGTGTGCCGTAGGCGTTGTCCGGGAACATGCCGCAGCCGCTGCCGCCTTCGAAGCCATAGCCGCGGATGAAGTTCGGATTCCGGTCGGTCAGGTTGCGGAAGCGCGCCAGGTAGAAGGAACCGGGCCGTCCGTCGTCAAGCGTGCGCGGCTTGCCGACCAGGTCCTTCACCAGGCCGTAGGCTCCCGGCCCCATGATGTGTTCGCAGAAATTATGTCCCACGTGCCCGCTGGAGTTTCCGATGCCGTTCGGATGCTGGCTGGATTTCGAGAGCAGCATCAGCCGCGCCGATTCCAGCGTAGAGGCCGCCAGCAGCACGGAGCGGCCTTTCACCGTGTACGTGGTACCCGTCTCGGTGTCGACGAAGGAGACGCCGCTGGCCTTGCCGGTGGCTTTATCGACCGTCACCTCGTGAACCGTGGCGTTGGGGCGCAGGGTCAGTTTGCCCGTCTCCATGGCCGGGAAGATCAGGCCCGTGGGAGAATCGAAGGCCGCGTGGATATCGCAGCCGCCCACGCGGCGGTCGCAGGCGCCGCGCCCGTAACACCGGCTGCGGTATTTGTTGTGCGCCAGGCCGTCGGTGGTGACGCCCGCCCGGTAAGGCGTCAGCACGCGGCCGGACTTCTGCAGGCTCTCGCGCAAGAGCGCTTCCGCCGGGTTCAGCCGCACCGCGCGCTGGAAGATGCCGTCAGGCAGATAGGGCAGATTCTCCTTGTGGCCCGAGATGCCCAGGTAGCGGTCCACTTTGTCGTAGTAGGGTTCGATATCCGCGTAGGAGATGGGCCAGTCTTCGCCGTAGCCATCGCGCGACGCGGCTTTGAAATCGTAGTCGGAAAGCCGCAGCGCCAGCCGTCCCCAGATATTGGTCTTACCGCCCAGGCACCGCGCCCGCACCCAGGCGTACTGCGTGCCGGTGTACGGATGATCCTTCTCGTCCACCACGATGTCCTTGGCGTAATCCGACCCGTTGCCGTCCTCGACGTACGAGTAGACATGCTTGTACTTCGACCCCTTGGCGTAGGGCGGCTGGCGGATGGTGTATTCGCGGCCGGAGAGCGCATGCGAATCCGGCGGCATGTCGCCGCGCCGCGGATGGTCGTACGGCCACTCCATGGATCGCAGTTCTCTGTTGATGTCCAGGCGCTTGCCGGCTTCGAGCAGCAGCACCTCGGCGCCGTGCGAAGTGAGTACGTGCGCGGCCATACCGCCCGCCGCGCCGGAGCCGACTACGATTGCGTCATAGGTTTTGTTGTAGTCCACTTCCAAAGACATGAAAAGAGCCCTCAATGGTGCGTATATTTCTATGTTAGAACAGCCGCGGGCATGCCAGTTATAATCGTGGCTATTACGTGGCCCGTTTACTCCTCATCCGTCATGCGCATCACGATTATATCGGACGCGCCATAGCCGGCTGGCTGCCGGGCGTCTCGCTCAGCGAACATGGACGTGCGCAGGCCGCCGCACTGCCCGCACGGTTGACCGGCCTGGCGATCGCGGCCATCTACAGCAGCCCGCTGGAGCGCGCCATGGAGACCGCGGCGCCTCTGGCCGCCGCCCGCGGCCTGACCGTTGAAATTCGCGCCGGCCTGAAGGAAGTCGATTTCGGCCGCTTCACGGGACGAACCATGGCCGACCTGGATATCGACCCCGCCTGGCACCACTTCAATCTGTGCCGCGGCAGCGCGCGCGCCCCGGGCGGGGAGATGATGCTGGAAACCCAGGCGCGCATGGTCGCCGAGCTCGAACGGATCGGCGCGGCGCACCGGGATGCCACCGTGGCGGTGTTCAGCCACGGCGACGTGATTCGGGCGGCCGTGCTGCATTACCTGGGCATGCCGCTGGACTTCTACGGCCGTATTCAAATCGATCCGGCTTCGGTCACCACCATCGATTTCGGGGCCGTCCGGGCTACGGTCGTTTGCCTGAACGACGTGTGAGACAATCCGGGAATGCAGTTTGAGCATTCCCCCAAGGTCCAGGAACTTCAGCGGCAACTGGCCGCTTTCATGGACGACCACATCTACCCGAACGAACGCCGCTACTTTCGTCAGATCGCCGAGGGCGACCGTTGGCAGCCCGTACCTGTCATCGAGGAACTGAAGCCGAAGGCCCGCGCCGCCGGGCTCTGGAACCTCTTCCTGCCGGAACACGAATGGGGCGCCGGCCTGACGAATCTCGAATATGCGCCGCTGTGCGAGATCATGGGGCGTTCCGTCATGGCGCCGGAGGTGTTCAACTGCTCGGCGCCGGATACCGGTAACATGGAGGTGCTGGCGCGTTACGGCAGCGCCGAACAGAAACAGCAGTGGCTGGTGCCGCTGCTGGAAGGCCGCATACGCTCCTGTTACTTCATGACCGAGCCGGAGGTGGCCTCCTCCGACGCCACCAACATCCAGGCCAGCATCACCCGCGACGGCGACGATTACATCCTGAACGGCCGTAAATGGTGGTCGTCCGGCGCGGGCGACCCACGCTGCAAGATTGGCATCTTCATGGGCAAGACCGATCCGGCCGCGCCGCGCCACAAGCAGCAGTCCATGATCCTGGTGCCGCTCGACGCGCCGGGCGTCAGCATCGAGCGCATGCTGCCGGTCTTCGGCTACGACGATGCCCCGCACGGCCACGGCGAGGTGAGCTTCGCCAATGTCCGTGTGCCGGCCTCCAATATGCTGCTCGGCGAAGGACGGGGATTCGAGATCGCGCAGGGCCGCCTGGGGCCGGGACGCATCCACCACTGCATGCGCCTGATCGGACTGGCCGAGCGGGCGCTCGAAGCCATGTGCCGGCGGGCCCAGTGCCGCGTGGCGTTCGGCCACCCGCTGGCGGAATTCGGTACCCTGCGCGCGGACATCGCCGATTCGCGCATGGAGATCGAACAGGCGCGCCTGCTGACTCTGAAGGCCGCCTACATGATGGACACGGCGGGCAACAAGACCGCGCGCGCGGAGATCGCCATGATCAAGGTGGTGGCGCCCAACATGGCACTGCGCGTAATCGACCGCGCCATTCAAGCCCACGGTGGCGCGGGCGTCTGCGACGATTTCTTTCTGGCCCGCGCCTGGTCCGGCGCCCGCACGCTGCGGCTGGCGGACGGACCCGACGAGGTGCATCGCGAAGCCGTCGCCAAGATGGAATTGAAGAAGTACACCCCGGAACCACGCGCGCATGAAGCTCGCGGATAAGGTGGCGGTGGTGACCGGCGGCGCCAGCGGTATCGGCCGGGCTCTGTGCCGCCGGTTCGCCGCGGAAGGCGCCCGCGGCGTGGTGGTCTCCGATCTGGATGGCGCCGGCGCCGAGACCGTGGCCGGCGAAATCGGCGGGCTGGCGGTCGCCGCCGATGTGAGCCGCGAGGCCGATGTGCGGCGGCTGGTCGGGGAGTCGACCGCCGCATTCGGCGCCATCGATCTGTTCTGCTGCAACGCGGGCATCATCCTGGAGGGCGGCCCCGATACCCCCGACGACCAGTGGCAGCGCATCTGGCAGATCAACTTCATGGCCCACGTGTACGCCGCGCGGGCGGTACTGCCGCAGATGCTGGCGCGGGGCGAAGGCTATTTCCTGCAAACCGCCTCGGCCGCCGGGCTGCTGACGCAGATCGGATCGGCGCCGTACGCCGTGACCAAGCACGCGGCGGTAGCTTTCGCCGAATGGCTGGCAGTCACCTACGGCGCACGTGGAATCCGGGTGTCGTGCCTTTGTCCGCAAGGCGTCCGCACGAATATGCTGGCGCACGCCGAAGGCGGACCCGGCCGTTTCCTGCGGGAGGGCGCGCTGGAGCCCGAGCAGGTCGCCGGCGCGGTGATCGCCGGTCTGGCCGAGGAACGTTTCCTGATCCTGCCGCATCCGGAAGTGGCCGAATATTTCCGCCGCAAAGCGGACGACTACGATCGCTGGCTGCGCGGCATGCGGCGGTTGCAGGCGAACATCGGCACGCAGTGATAAACTGCGGCAGATGCGCTCACTCGGAGTCTTTCTCTGCATTGCCGCGGCGGTCTCGGCCCAGACGCTAGGCGAATCGGGAGGCCAGCGCGGCGTGCTGATGGGCACGGCTGTCGACACCAGTTACATCGCCGGCGATGCCAGTTACTCCGCGACCCTGATTCAGCAATACAGCATGATCGAGGCGGAAACCGAAATGAAATGGGCAGCCATTGAGCCTGCTCAGGGCGTCTTCGATTTCACGCCGGGCGATACCCTGGCCGGCTTCGCGCAAGCCAACGGCATGCTGCTGCGGGGCCACAATCTGTGCTGGCATTCCAACAATCCAAGCTGGCTGACCAATGGTGGTTTCTCGTCCACCGAGCTCTACAACTTATTCCAGACTTACATCACCACCGTGGTACAGCACTTCAAGGGCAAGGTCTTCGCCTGGGACGTGGTCAACGAGGCCCTGGCCGACGACGGCAGCGGTCTGCGCGACTCGATCTGGTACAACCAGCCGGGCATCGGCCTCTCCGGCCCCGGCTACATCGATCAGGCCTTCCTCTGGGCCCACGCAGCCGACCCCAATGCGTTGCTCTTCTATAACGATTACAACGTGGAAGACGCCGACAACAACCCCAAGTCCGACGCCATGTACAGCCTGGTGCAGGGCATGTTGCAGCGCGGCGTTCCCATCCACGGGGTCGGCCTGCAGCTCCACATCACCACCGATCCCGGCTATGTTTCGCCGGCCGGCCTGGACGCCAATATCGCGCGCCTCACCGCGCTCGGCCTGCAGGTCCACCTGACCGAACTCGACGTGCGCCTGCCCGTGGATGCCAGCGGCAACGCATCCGCGAGCGACCTGGCCGCGCAGCAGCAGCGTTATCGGGATATCGTCGCCGTGTGCGTGAAGTATCCGGGCTGCACGGCCATCCAGACGTGGGGATTTACGGATAAATACTCCTGGGTCCCCAGCTTCTTCCCGGGCTATGGCGCGGCGCTGCCTTTTGACGCGCACTATCAACCCAAGTCCGCCTACAGTGGGATCCAGGAAGCGCTCACCACCACGCCGCCCTCGTTATCCGCCGCCGGGATCGTCAACGCCGCCGGCTACCAGGCCGGGGCGGTGGCGCCCGGTGAGATCGTGACCGTCTTCGGAGCCAATTTCGGACCGGCGGTGCTGGCCCCGGCGCAAGTCTCCGGCGGCAAGTTCAGCAACTCGCTCGCCAACGTGCAGGTTTTCTTCGACGGCCAGGCCGCGCCTTTGATTTATGCGCTCGTCAACCAGTCGAGCGCGGTCGTCCCGTTCGCCGTGGCGGGGCACGACACTACCACGGTTCAATACAGCTTCAACGGCCTCAAGTCCACTCCCGTCACCGTGCCGGTGACCCAGGCCGTTCCCGCCATCTTTGCGCTCAACTCCTCCGGATCCGGTCCGGGCGCCATCCTCAACCAGGATTACAGCGTCAATACGGCTTCCAATCCGGCAGCCGTCGGCAGCTACGTGCAGGTGTTTGCGACCGGCGGCGGGTTGACCGACGGGACCAGCATCGATGGCGCTCTCGCCACGGACGCCCAAAACCAGGTCATCACCCCGACAGCTACTGTCGGCGGGGTGTCCGCCTATGTGGCCTATGCGGGAACGGCGCCGGGACTGGTCAACGGCGTGATGCAGGTGAACGTGCAGATTCCCCAGGTGGCTTCGGGGCCACAGCCGCTCGTGCTCATGATGGGCAGTGCCAGAAGCCAGGCCAACATCACCGTGGCGGTGAAATGAAGCTGGCGCGTCACGTCACGGCGGCCCGCGGTTGGACCCCGGAGAGACGTCTGAGTGCGGGCCGGGCGGCTCCGCCTACCGCCCAGCTCCCATCGCCACTTCCCGCGCCGGCGACATAAACTCTTCCAGCGCCCGCCGGATCTCCGGCGGAATCGAAAACCGCTCCCTCTCGTTCAGATCCCCGGCGGCGTACTTCACCCGTCCGCCGTCCATGGCCAGCGCAATAAACAGGTGCCTGGTCACTTCGTGGAACAGGCCGCGCGGCTCCTGCTTCTCGGCCTGAAAAGTCAGCGCCCGCACCGGCCCGTCGCCCTCCGCCAGGCTGGCTTCGTACGCCATGGCCACTTCAGTCGACAGGCGTTTCTCGAAATCGGCCTCGATGCGCCGCGCTTTGTCCCGCCAGGAGATCTCCTGGTAGACCAGCGCGGCGATCGCTACAAGCAGCAACAATTCCAGGGGCGTCATGTGCGCTCCTCACCCGCGCTTCACTTTCATTTCGGCGAGCATCTTCTCGATCTGGTCTTCCTTTTCGAGTGCCGCGAGTTGCTCGTCCACGTCGTCCTTGAACAGTTCGGTCTTGGCCTGGCTCACCGCTTCGCTATGCCGGACCTTGTCCTGCATGCGCTCGAAGGTGGCTGCCGTGGCATGGTTGCTGGTGGCAAACTGCGCGTCGGTGGCCTTCGTGGCGGCGCGCGCGCGGCGGTGCTGCGCGATCAGCACGTCTTTCTTGGCCTGCGCCTCGGCCAGTTTCAGCTCCAGCTTCTGCAGGGCGGTCTTCAGGTTCTCCACCTGCACCCGTTGATCGGCCACCTGCTGCTTGAAGCTGTCGGCCAGCCGGCGGAAGCTCACCGAACGCTCCAGCGCCACGCGGGCCAGATCGTCCTGCTTTCTGTCCACGGCCATCTCCGCCTTGTGGGTCCACTCCGCCGTCTTCTCCTCGTTTTCCTGCCGCTTTTTCTCGAGCACGTGCTGGTCGGCGATGGCGATAGCCACCTGCGTCTTCACCTGCAGCAGTTGGTTCTGCATGTCCAGGATCACCTGCTTGATCATCTTTTCCGGATCCTCGGCCTTGTCGATCAGGTCGTTCAGATTCGCCCGAATCAATGTGGATACTCTCTCTAAAAGTGCCATTGTCTTCTCCTTCCTCTGTGGGGCCGGGCGAACCCGGCCCCGGTCCATCGTTTTAGCTTGCCGCTGACTTGGCTTTGTCCTCCGGCGGCTTCGGCTTATCGCCGATCTGTCTCACCTTCGAGAACAGCTCGGACATCTGCATCCCCGATAGCGTCTCGAACAGCGCCGGGATTTGCGCCGCCATCGCAGCGATGTCCCCGGTCACTTTGTTCATTCCCGCAGAGCTGCCGTTGCCCGTCGAGACGATCGTGATCTTGTCCACGTTGGCCAGCGGCGAGGCCAGCGCGCGCACCACTTCCGGCAGGCCCGTGATGAGCTTGTCCACAACCGCGGCCTGGTTGTACTCCTGATACGCCTCGGCCTTCACGTTCATAGCCCTGGCTTCCGCGTCGCCCTTCTTGAAGATGATCTCGGCCTCCGCCTCGCCCTGTGTGCGTATGGCGGCCGCCTGGCCTTGCGCCTCCAGCTCCAGCTTCTGCTTCTGCGCCTGGGCCAGTGTCTCAATGCGCTGGCGCTCGATCTCCGCCTGCTTCAGCACGGTGGCGATCAGCTCGCGTTCGCGGCGCTGAATTTCGGCATCCTGCACCGCCACTTCGTGCTCCTTCTGCACCTGCTGGATCTTTACCTGCTCGGCGATCACCTGCTGCTGCATGATGTTGGTCTGGATCTCGTAAGCTTTGTCCGCCTGGGCCTGCTGCTTCTTCACCGTCTCCAGGTAGTTGGCCTTCTTGATATCCAGGTCCCGCGAGGCTTCCGCCTGCTTGGCCTGCGACAGGGTCTCCGCCAGCACCCGCTCCTGGTCGGCCTGCGCCCTGGCCACCGCCGCGGCGCGCGTCGCTTCCGCTCTTTTAATGGCTGTGTCCCTTTCGGCTTCGGCGGCCGCCACATCCGCGTCGCGCTTGATGCGCGCCACGTCCGGCCGGCCCATGTTAGAGATGTAGTCGTTCTTGTCGCGGACTTCCTTGATGGTGAACGAAATCACTTCCAGGCCCATTTTGTTCATGTCGTCCGCGCACGTCGAACGCATGCGGTCGCCCACCATTTCCGGCTGCTTCACAATCTCTTCCACCGTCAACTGGCCGATGATGCCGCGCAGGTGGCCTTCCATCACCAGCCGGATCAGGCCTTCGCGCTCCTGGTCGGTCTTGGTCAGAAACTGCTCGGCGGCAGTCTGTATGGATTCCGGATCGGACTTCACCTTGATCTGCGCGACCGCCTCCACCGTCACCGCCACGCCCTGGCGGGTGTAGAGATCCTGCTGCGGCGCCACGTCGAACGACATGAGCTCCAGCGACAGCGCACGATAGCTCTCCACCACCGGCCAGATCACCGTGCCGCGTCCTTTGACAATGCGCGTGCCCTTCCGCCCGTAGACGATCAACGCTTCATGCGGACCGGCCTTGCGATAGAGCCGCGCCAACATCGAGGCGATCAGCACGATCGCCAGCAACATTAGCAAAACAATCACCACTACCATGTCTTTTTCCATAACGCTCCTTGGTACTGCCTAGCCCTGCTTTACCGCGAAATCTTCCGCGCTTCCTGTCATGTCTTCCCAGCGGCGCACATACGCGATGCCCTTCTCATAGCGCTGCACCACCACCTCGGCCCCCTTGGGGATGGCGGTCCCGTCGTCGCTCCGCGCGCCGGCTGCGTGGCGCACGCCCTCCTGCGAAAAGACGATCTCGCCCGTGCCGCCCTGGCGGATGGGAATACTCAGCTTGCCCAGCACGCCGATCATGTCGTAGTCCGCCGGATCCATCGCCTCTTCACCCGAGGCCAGCTTCGCCAGGAACCAGAACACGATGGCCGCTCCGCCTAGCCCGCTCAAAACCGCGATCGCCAGGGCGATGAGAAACCACACCGCGTAGAAGCGCTCCAGCAGGTAACCCGTGCCGCCGAACCACGCCAGAAACGCGGTCATAGTGCCGAAATTCAGCCACGGCACGCCTTCCGTTTCCGCAGACCCCGTATGTACGTGCGGAACATGCACATGCGGCACATGCACATGCAGCACGTGTATGTGAGGCAGGTGCAGATGCGCGCTGCCCGTCAGCACGGACAGCAGGCTCAACGCCAGGCCCAACAGAAAACAGATCAGATAAAAATCCGCCCACGTCATTGCGAACGTCTCCTCGATCTGGGTGAAGCCTCCCCGGCCGCGGCCGGCGAAGGCTTCAACACCTGCAACAACCGTTCGGCCAACCCAGGATTATCCAGGATGGCGCCCAACAACACCAGGCACATGCGCGTGTCCTGGTGCCGCGCCACGCGCAGCAGCGCCTGGCTCAACTCGGCGTCCCGCAGGAAACGCTCCGCGCCGTTGATCAGCCACAAATCCAACTTGTCTTCGAGCGCGCCCACATCTGAAACCAGTTCCTCCTGGTAGCCTTCCGGATCGTCCACCAGGTATCCCGGATGCACCTTGTAGAACTTCGCCAGCAGCATGCGGCTGGAATTGGTCAAGTGCGGCCGCGCACCGCTCTCGATCTGCGACAGGTACGCCTGGCTGATGGTTTCGCCTAACTCCTTCGCGAGCAGCCGCACCACCTCCGACTGCGTCAGCTCGCGATCCCGGCCGCGCAAGGCGCCCTCGATTTCCCGCAGGTACCGGAGCTTTTCACCAAGTTTCATATATTGCAGATCGTTATAATCGTATAGCGATCTGCTATAACTGTCAAGAGAAATATTCGGCCTGTTTTCAATGAGGAACGGACTGCAGCTAAGCGGCGCCGATCGCCAGGACTTTGCCGTCGCGCAGGGCTTGGATATCCCGCATCGGCGGCTGGCCAAAGAAACGGCGGTACTCCCGGCTGAACTGGCTCACGCTTTCATAGCCGACTTCGTACGCCGCGCTGCTGGCGTCGATGCCGTCCATCAACATCCGCTGCCGCGCGGTCTGCAGCCGCAACTGCTTCTGGTATTGCAGCGGACTCATGGCCGTCAAGGCGCGAAACTGATGATGCAGCGTGGACACGCCCATCCGTGCGACCAGGGCGAGTTCCTCCATGTGCAGCGGCTTGGCATAGTTGGCCCTGAGCCAGGCGATCGCGCGCGCCGTCCGCTGGCTGAGATCGCCGCTGGTGGCGATGGCCCGCAGCCGCTCGCCCTGCGGCGTGCGCAGAATGCGGTACACGATTTCGCGTTCGATCAGGTGGCTGAGAAAGGGTATGTCTTCGGGAGTCTCCAGCAGTTCGATCAGCCGGGCGCAGGCTCCCAGCAGCCCGGCGGTGGTCTCCCCAACGGCCACTCCCTGCCGCTGCGATTGCGCTGCGGGCGCCGGTACATCTTCGCGGCTCAAGACCTCGCGCACCATCGGCATGTCCAGCCGCAGAAACATGGAGAGCAGCGGCACCTCTGGGGACGCTTCGACGATCTGGCTTTGCACGGGAACGTCGATGGACGACAGCAGAAAGGACGAGCCGTCGCAGAGATACTCCGTTCCGCCGAGGTTGATGCGTTTTCGCCCTTGCACGAAAACGGTAAGGCTGGGCTCGTACACGGCGCGATAGCAGGCCGTGGGCGTCGTCCGGCGAAAAAGTGTCAGTCCCGGCACCGCTGTGGGATGCTCGCCGGCCGATTTCGTTTGCGCCGCAATGCGGCGGGCCAGTTCGGCGCGCATGGCTACGACCGCTCCACCTGCCATTCCTGAGCCAGTGTACTACACCAGCCGTTGGCAGGTGCACAAAATGGCTCACTCAAGCAGGATCAGGCAAAGAATCAGCAGGATCGGGAAAGCGCCCGGAAGGCGTCTCCCGCTATTTTGGAAGTGTGGCAACTTCTCGTTCGATCGGCGCCGCCTGGGTATGGATCGCTTTGACCGCGGTTCCCGGCGTGACCCAGACCCGCAACATCCAGGACCGGTTCGTGGGAGCCTGGCGGCTGGCCTGGCTGGAACAGCCCGGCGCAGACGGCAAACTGCGCCGGATCGACTGTTGCGGCATGCTGGTCTACACACGCGACGGCCACATGTCGGTGCAGGTGATGGAGCGCGATCCGCAGGCCCGGACCCCTGCCGGGCCGGAGCAGTATTCGCAAGGCGGATACGAGGCCTCGTATGGCTGGTACGAGATCGACGAGCGCGCGCACCGGTTCACTTTCCACGTCGAGGGCGCGCTGGTGCGGACCCTGATCGGCAAAGACCTGCCGCGGGCGTACGAATTCTCGGGCAAACAGCTCATCGTGAAGCCGGCGCGGCCGGACGAGCATTGGCGCGTCGCCTGGGAGCACTATTGAAGAACACCATGACGGCATGGCCCAAAGACGAACTCCGCAGGATCGCCGAGGCCGATGACCTGCACATTGCACCGTTTCGTGACGATGCCGTCACCTACGGCACGCCGACGTGGATCTGGTCGGTGGCGGTCGGCGACGCTCTTTACGTCCGCGGCTACAATGGCCGGAAGTCCACCTGGTACCAGGCCGCGGTGCGGCAGAAGGCGGGGCGCATCATCGCCGCGGGCATCACCAGGGAAGTGGCCTTCGAGCCGGTGAACGGACCGGTCAACGACCCCATCGACGAGGCCTACCGGGCGAAATACGGCAACAGCCCGTACCTCAGCCCCATGATCGGCCCGCGCGCCCGCTCCGCGACAATCCGGATCATGCCGCGCGAAACGGAAGCATGACGAAAATACGATAGAGGAACAGAGAATATGGAAATCAAACGAGCCGGCACCCATCCTTCCGTCAAAGGCCCCGCTGATTGGTTCACCGGCGCCGTGCGGATCGATCCGTTGTTTCAGGCTCCCGATCCGGCGTTCGTGCAAGGCGCCAGCGTCACCTTCGAGCCGGGCGCTCGCACCGCCTGGCATACCCACCCGCTCGGCCAGACGCTCATCGTGACCGCGGGCTGCGGCTGGGTGCAGCGCGACGGCGGCCCGGTTGAGGAGGTGCGGCCGGGCGATGTGGTCTGGTTCGCGCCGGGCGAGAAGCACTGGCACGGTGCCACGCCCACGACCGCGATGACCCACATCGCCATCCAGGAAAAGCTCAACGGGAAGGTGGTGGACTGGATGGAGCACGTCACCGAAGAGCAATACCGGAAGCCGTAAGACCCGCTCCCGGCCCCGGCGGCCCCGGGCGGGCAGACCCCGGATGGCCGCGCCCTTGCCGTTGCAGTATAATCGGACCTGACGGTATTAAACAAGCGTTGAGTTCTCACGTCCGTGTGAGCGGCATCCCAGAGGCTTCGGGATGACGCGATCCGCGCGTTAGCCCCTGACAGACATCGGGGAACCTCACGCGACGGCATGCCTTGGCACCCCGCCAGCCGCTTTGCCTGCTCCGCGGGAGGTTAACGCATGGACAAGATCTGGCTGAAAAGCTATCCCCCAGGAGTTCCCGCTGAAATCGACCTCAATGAATACGCATCCATTAACGAGGTCGTGGCCCAGAGTTGCCGGAAGTATCGCGACCTGCCCGCCTTTGTGAACTTCGGTACCACCCTAACGTACGCCGGTCTCGACCGTTTGAGCCGCAATTTCGGCGCTTGGCTGCAGAGCCTGGGACTGGCCAAGGGCGCACGCGTCGCCCTCATGATGCCCAATCTCCTGCAGTACCCCGTGGCGCTGTTCGGCGTGCTGCGCGGCGGATTCATCGCCGTGAACGTCAACCCCCTCTACACCGCGCGCGAGCTGGAGCATCAGCTCAAGGACTCCGGGGCGGAAGTGATCGTCATTCTGGAGAATTTCGCGCACGTTCTGGAAAAAGCGCTTCCCAACACGGCGATCCGTCACGTGGTGACCACGCAGGTGGGTGACCTGCTGGCGCCCTCGCGCCGGTTCGCGATGAATTTCGCCATCCGCCATATCAAGAAGATGGTTCCCGAGTGGCACATCGGCGCGACCGTCGGCCTGCGTACGGCTCTCGCCCGCGGCGCCCGCGCGCCGTTCCACGAAGCCTCGCCCACTCACGCCGACATCGCCGTGCTGCAGTACACCGGCGGCACCACGGGCAAATCCAAGGGCGCCATGCTAACGCACGGCGGCCTGGTGGCGAACCTGCTGCAGGCCTGCGCCTGGTCCACCGGATTGCTGGAGGAAGGACGTGAAACGGTGGTCACGGCGCTGCCCCTCTACCACGTCTTCTCCTTCACCTTCAACTGCCTGTTGTTCATCACCATCGGCGGCGTGAATCTGCTCATCACCAATCCCAAGGACCTCCCCGGCTTCGTGAAGGAGCTGCGGCAGACGCGGTGGAGCGTCATGTCGGGCGTTAACACCCTGTTCAACGCGCTGCTCAATACGCCCGGCTTCGACACCCTCGACTTCAGCCGCGTGAAGTTCGCCATGGGTGGAGGCGCCGCCGTGCATCGGACCGTCGGCGAACGCTGGCAGCGAGTCACGGGACATCCTTTGTTGCAGGGCTATGGCCTTACCGAAACCTCGCCGTTCGTCTCCTGCAATCCGTTCAACGCGGGTTACTCGCCCACCATCGGCCTGCCGCTGCCATCCACGGATGTCGCCATCCTGGACGACGCCGGCCAGGAACTGCCGATCGGCGCCGAAGGTGAGATCTGCGTGAAAGGCCCGCAAGTGATGGCCGGCTACTGGCAATTGCCCGGAGAGACCACGGCTTCTTTCACCGCCGAGGGCTGGCTCCGCACCGGAGACATCGGCATTATGGATGAAACGGGCTGCCTCCGCATTACCGACCGCAAGAAAGACATGATCCTGGTCTCCGGATTCAACGTCTACCCCAACGAGATCGAAAACGTGATCGCCGGGGTGCCGGGCGTGGTCGAGTGCGGCGTGGTGGGCGTGCCCGACGTCATTACCGGCGAAGTGGTGAAGGCGTTCGTGGTCAGAGACGATCCCGGCCTTTCGGCGGAAGAGATCGTGAGGCTCTGCCGCCAGAGTCTGACCAACTACAAGGTGCCGCGCATGATCGAGTTCCGCGACAGCCTGCCCAAGACCCCGGTCGGCAAGATCCTGCGCCGCGAATTGCGCGCCGAAGCCCGGTCGGGGGAATCGAACCTGATCGCCCAGGTCGGCCGCATGTGACGTCGCCGGCTGCCGGCCGAGCCGGCAGAAGGCCGGCTGAAAACGACAGCCAGGAACGCGGGCCGCTTTGATAGTATAGGCTTGAAAACCTATGCGGCTACGCGTGCTGGGAATCGTGCTGGCGGGCGGGAAGGGTACCCGCCTCTATCCGCTCACCAAGGAACGTGCCAAGCCCGCCGTTCCGTTTGGCGGCAAATATCGCATCATCGATTTCGTCCTGAGCAATTTCATCAACTCGGGCATCTATTCCATCTACGTGCTGACCCAGTTCAAGAGCCAGTCGCTGCTGCAGCACCTGAGCGAAGGATGGCAGTTCGGCGGCCTGCTCAAGACCCAGTTCGTGATCCCGGTACCGGCCCAGATGCGGTCGGCGGGCGAAACCTGGTATCAGGGAACCGCCGACGCCATCTACCAGAACGTCAACCTGGTGGAACAGGCCGATCCCCACGTCGTGGCCATCTTCGGCGCCGATCACATCTATCGCATGAACATCACCAACATGGTGGAATTTCACCAGCAGAAGAGCGCTACGGTCACTGTCGCCGCCATTCCGGTGGACAAGAAACACGCCGCCGAGTTCGGCGTGATTGAAGCCGCGCCCGACGGCCGGATCCTGGCCTTCCACGAGAAGAACCCCGACGCGCCCACCATCCCCGGCGACCCCAGCCGGGTCTTCGCTTCCATGGGCAATTACGTCTTCTCCACCCGCGCGTTGTTGCGCGAACTGTACGAGGACGCCGCCAACGAGAGCAGTTCGCATGATTTCGGCCGTGACATCCTGCCCAAACTGGTGGGCCAATCCGAGATGTTCGCCTACGACTTCAACACCAACCGGATACAGGGCGAAGAGGTGGATGGCGCCGCCTATTGGCGCGATGTCGGGACCATCGATGCCTATTACGACGCCAACATGGACTTGCGCTCCGTCAAGCCGGCCCTCAACCTTTATAATCGCCGCTGGCCGCTGCGCACGGCGAGCTATCCCGAACCGCCCGCCAAATTCACCTTCGACGACGAGAACCGCCGCGGCGAAGCCATCGACTCGATCGTGTCCGGCGGATGCATCCTCTCTGGAGGCGCGGTGAAGAACTCGGTGCTGTTCCGCGGCGTGAAGGTGCATGCCGGCGCCCTGGTGGAAGACAGCGTGATCCTGGACAACTGCGATATCGGCCGGCGCTCCCGCGTCCGCCGCGCAATCCTCGACAAGAACGTTCGCGTGCCTGCCGACGCCTGCATCGGCTACGACCTGGAACAGGACCGCCGTTACCACCACGTGACCGAATCGGGCATCGTGGTGGTGGAGGGCAACCGCTCCCAGGTGGATGTATCGACTTTGGTGGTGTAGGCGGGTCCCCGCGCCCCCGCTATGGAACAACAGGTACTCGCCTGGATCTCACACTATGGCTATCCGGCCATATTCTGCCTCCTGATGCTCGGTATCGTGGGCCTCCCGGTTCCCGACGAGACCCTGCTCACCTTCACCGGGTACATGATCTTCGCCGGGCATTTCAAAGTGGCGCCGGCATACGCCACGGTGCTGGCGGGAACCACGTGCGGCATCACCGTGAGTTATACGCTGGGGCGCACGTTCGGCCTGGCGCTGATCCACCGTTTCGGCAAATATGTGCATCTGACCGAGGAGCGCCTGGGTAAGGCGCACCGCTTCTTCGAACGGATAGGACACTGGAGCCTGACCTTCGGCTACTTCGTGCCCGGCGTGCGCCACCTGACCGCGTATGCGGCGGGCGTCTCGTACACCGCCCCCCACGTCTTCGCGCTGTACGCCTATCTGGGTGCGCTGCTCTGGTCGGGCACTTTCGTGCTGTTGGGCTACTATCTGGGCGACCGCTGGCAGGTGGTGTCCGCGCGCATCCATCACAATCTGGTGCTGGCGGCCGTACTGCTCTGCGGACTTGTGGTGCTGTACCTGATCTGGCGGCGATGGAATGCCCGGCGGCCCTGAAGCCCATTCCCAACATCACCGCCATGCGCTAGATTAATGCTGACTGGAGATCTCATGAGCGAAGCTGGCAGCAGTATCCCCTCGCGCCGGAGCTTCCTCGCCGATGCCGGGCGCATCGCGGGGGCTTCGGTTTTATCCGGTATCGCCCTTCCGGCCGTACATGCGGCGGAGAGCAGCACCATCCAACTGGCCTTGATCGGCTGCGGCGGCCGCGGCACCGGCGCGGTGGAAAATGCGTTCTCGGTGGCGGAAGGACCGTACAAGGTCGTCGCCATGGCCGACGTCTTTCCGGAAAGGCTGAGCAAGAGCTACGACACGCTGAAGACCAAATACGCGGCGCGCATGGATGTGCCGGACGATCGCCGGTTCATCGGCTTCGACGCATATCGCCATGCGATGGACTCGCTGCGCAAGGGCGACGTGGCGATTCTGGCCACCCCGCCGGCCTTCCGTTGGGTGCATTTCGGATACGCCATCGACCGCGGGCTGAACGTCTTCATGGAGAAGCCCGTCACCGTCGATGGACCCACCACGCGCCGGATGCTGAAACTGGCGCAGGACGCCGCGCAAAAGAACCTGAAGGTGGGCGTCGGGCTGATGATCCGGCACTGCCGCGCGCGGCAAGCGCTGCTCGATCGCATACGCGACGGCCAGATCGGCGAGATCGTCGCGCTGCGCGCTTATCGCATGGGTGGCAATGGCGGCTTCGTCCCCCGCAAGCCGGAGGGAATCACGGAGTTGCTGTACCAGATCCAAAAGTTCCACTCCTTCCTGTGGGCCAGCGGCGGCGTATTCAGCGACTACTTCATCCATCAGATCGATGAATGCTCCTGGATGAAGGGCGGCTGGCCGGTGGAGGCGCAGGCGCTCGGCGGGCGGCATTACCGCGGCGACAACGTGGACCAGAATTTCGACACTTACGCCGTGGAGTACACCTACGCCGACGGCACCAAGCTCTTCTACGATGGCCGCTGCATGGAGGGTTGCCACAACGAATTCGCCAGTTACGCCCACGGGTCCAAGGGTTCGGCGGTGATCTCCAGCTCCGCGCACACGCCCGGCCGGACCCGGATCTACAAGGGCCAGTCGATCCCCCGTTGGCAGCGCGGCCAGACCTATCCGCCCGACGATCCTAACCTGGTCTGGGCGTTTCCGCAGCCCGAAAAGAGTCCTTACGACTGGGAGTGGGACGATCTGACGGCGGCCATCCGCGAGGACAAGCCCTACAACGAGGTGAAGCGCGGCGCGGAAGCCAGCCTGGTTGCGTCCATGGGACGCATGGCGGCGCACACCGGACAAGTCATTACGTTCGACCAGATCATGCAGTGCGAGCACGAGTTCGCGCCGGATGTGGACAAGCTGATGTTGGACGGTCCCGCGCCGCTGGTAGCCGATGCCGCCGGAAAGTATCCGGTGCCGCAACCTGGCATCAACCAGAAACGGGAATATTAATAGTTCTCTGCAGAGTCATTTTTTTTGCGCGCGCAGCCTTATCGAAACTGCGCAGATCGGCCTATTCCTGGATCGCAGCCGCGGGCTGCGCGCCGAGGGATGAAGGCTTCTTACCGGGTCATCATCGAACCCGCGTTTGAGGCCCCTGGCGATCCGGGCGCGCTTGGGCGGCAGCGCGGCTGTGCGCCCACACCGTCTATTGCAAGTCGCACACTCTTGTACAAACTGCTGTACAAACTGTTGCTGTGTATAGAACTGTTGCACGACATTTCTACTTTGCCTTGACATGTACAAATATGTACGGAATCTCGCCTCATGGTATTCTCCGCTCCAATGGCGGCGGCTCTGGAGTCCCTCCCGTGATCCTTCCGGCAAGCGGAGTGCGGTGGCGGCGCCTTTCCATCGGTTGTCTGGTTGCGGTTGTAATCGTCCAGAATTGTCTTCTGGTGCGACCGTGCGAGGAATCCGTGGGCTGAACGGTCGCGGCAGGTACGTTGAGTAGAATGCTAAGATTGCTCATAATCGCTGGGATAGTGGCAGGCATAGCGGCCGTGTTGAAGCCGTTCTCTGAGCGGTGCTTCATGGTAAACGGAACCTGCGTGGATGACGGCACGGGTTGCCCTGCTCCATCAACCTGCGGAGAGGATGGCGCCCGCCCCTGGGTCTGCGCCGAGCATCGTGAAGCCTGGGCAGGGAACGGTAGGGGATCGATGGTATGCGTCACTCTGTAAGCCCGGACACTCCGATGGTGCACGGGCCCGGCTCGGCGTCATCCAGTGGCGCGCGGCCGACCGGTTTGACCCGTTGCGCGCGCGGGCGCCGGCAGGCTGCGTCAGGTAGCCTCGGCTGTTACGCGCTCCTGCTCTGGTGTGCGGTAGCGGTTGGCGCCGCACAGGTACCCGGCGTCACAGCCCAGGGAACGGTCGTAGACGGCGCCTCCGGCGCTGGCATTCCCTACGCTCACGTCTGCCTGTCTCTCCCGGCGGGGGGCGACGTCATCGCGGAAGGGTCCACGGATAGCAACGGGAGATTCGCTTTCACCGGACTCTTGAGTGGCACGTACGTGGTGTCGGCGGAGAAGACTGGCTATGTAGCGGTTATGCACGGCGCCGCCTCGCCGGTCGCCCTCGCACAAGGCGCGAATACTCCGCCGGTCAGGTTGCGCCTCAGCCGGGCCGCCGCAATCAGCGGAAACGTGTATGACGAGTCGGGGCGGCTGGTGCGCGGAGCGACGGTGGCCGCGGTCGGCCTTCGCAACGTCAATGGCACTGTTCGTCTCTTGCCTGTGGGGGACCCGGTTGAGACAGACGATCGGGGAAGCTACCGGATCTACGGGCTTGCCCCAGGCTGTTACTCGGTCGTGGTACTTCCCGACGGTGACTCGCCGGGCGGCAGCAGGTTCGCGCCTGTCTACTTTCCGGGAACGCTCGATCCCGCCGAGACGCGGTCCTTCGAGTTGGCTGCGGGCGAGTCCCGGAGCGGCACGGACCTGAGTGAGCAACAGGCCGGCACTGGCGAAGTTCGCGGCCGCGTCGCCAATATTCCCCCGGGCTGGCGCCTTGGGCAGGTCGCGGTCACGCTATTATCCGCAGCCGGGCTGCACGCCCAGGTCGCAACTGTCCCGGCCGGCGAAGCCGGCGATTTCGACTTCACCGGCGTGCCCGCGGGGAGCTACCAGGCGGTGGCGTGGGGACCTGTACAGGGTATGGGCGCGCCGCGTCCGACCCCGGCGCAGCAGCCACTCCAAGGCTCCCGGCGCGTTCGAGTCGACGCGACGCAGGTGCAAGACATCGAGATTGCGCTGCGCAGCACCGCCAATATTGACGGCATGGCCCGGTCTGCCCCCGGCGCAGAACCGGACGCTGGTTGCCTCGCTGGCGCCCGAGTCGAGCTGCGCCCCGTCGATCCGGCTCCGCGCAGCCGATCCTTAAGCGCGGGCATCGAGCCGAGCGGCCGGTTCGTCATTCGGTCCATCCCGGCGGGATCGTACACGGTACGGCTTTTGGGACTCACAGGCGACTGCTTCCTGCTTGGCGTGCGGATGGGGCAGGCCTCAGCCGGAACCGGACCGGTCTCGATAGAAGCAGACGGCACAATGACCGTGCTCTTAGGAACGCGAACGGGTGAGGTCTCGGGAATCGTTTCGGACGCCGCGAACAACCCGGTTACGGGCGCGGCAGTGCTGGCGCTACCGGCCGGAGACGGAGGCGAGGGTGAAACCGCCGGCGTGCTTGGCGCATCGACAGGGGATCGCGGTCAATTCCGGCTGCGCGTGCCTCCCGGCCGTTACGACCTGCTGGCCGCTCTGGATGTTCTCTCCACCGATTACCTGGACCCAAATTGCCGCGTCCGCTACTCGACCGTGAGCGTCGTGGTCGCGCCCGGTCAACAGGTGCGGGCGGCACTGAGGGTGAGCCGATGAGAGTGCGCTCCGCAGCGGCTCCCACTGCCACCCTGCTTTGCATCGCCTTGCTACCGCCGCCCACGGGCTGCCAAACCAGCCAGGAGCCAGCGCGCGCGGGGAGGGATCAGGTGTGGGTTGTCGAGGGCACGATCTCGAATGATGCGGGCCCGATCCCCGGCGCGACCGTCTGGTGCCGAACCAAGAAGGCCACCAATGAAGTGCTGACCGATCAGAGCGGCGCATATACTTTCAAGGGTCCGGTCGCTGGACTGATCATGATCGGAGCCGAGAAGGAGGGATACGCGCCCGCCACGGGCCGGGCGGTCAACGCCCAGATGGGAATACGGGTGGGTAAGGTGAATATTCTGCTCCGCAGAGAGGGAGTGGTTTCGGGCCGCGTCCTGGACCCGAACGGTGACCCAATGCAGGGGGTCGAGGTGGACCTTTGGGAAAAAGTGTTCCGGGACGGCAAGCCGACGCTCCGGTTCCGCGGTCAAGCGCACACCAACGACTTGGGCGAATACCGGATCGCAGGCGTTGGGACCGAGGGCTACGTTCTGGAAGCCTTGCTTGGAAACTTGAAGCCTCGCACCCTGGTGCGAAGCGGGAACAAAAAAGCGGCCCAGCGGGCCGCGAGTTTCGGTGTTGTGAGGAAGATGTTCTACTCTAACGCCGACTCACTGGAGGCCGCGACGCCCATCCGAGTGCAACCGGGGCAACAGGCCGAAGGACTGGACATGCGGCTGAGGAGTGTCGAGACATTCTGCTTCGACGCGACGGTCCGGGCGAACAACACGACCATGTCGATTAGAGAAACCCCGGAAAGCGGCGGAGCATTCATCGGTAGGGCCGATGTGAAGGCGGGCCAGGCGTTCCAGATGTGTGGTCTTCCGGCGGCGCAGTATAGGCTCACTATCTGGAGCAGAAACCAAGCCGAAGCCACTCCCGCCGGCAAGGTCGTGGCCTTCTCACGTACCGATTTCGCAATCACGGACCGGGACGTCTCCCTAGGCGTGCTGCCCGCCATGCCAGTCATACAACTTACCGGTGCCGTAGCCGTTGCCGGCGCATCGACAGCACCGCGCTTCCTGTCAGATCTAACGGCGAAACTTGCACCTCTCGAGGACAGGCCCATAAGCGTCAGTGGGACAGCCGCCCATGTGGGACCGTCAGGTGCGTTTGAGTTCCAGAGCGTTTTCTCCGACCTCTACCGCCTGCGGCTGACCGGCCTGCCCCAAGGCTACTACGTCAAACAGCTCACGCAGAACGGCCGCGACATCCCACTCACCGGCCTTCGCCCCGAGGCCGGCCCGATCTCCATCCTACTCGGCTCCGACGGCGCCATCGTCGAGGGCCGGGTGACCGACAAGGAGGATCTGCCGGTACACGACGCGGTGGTTGCCCTCATGCCGAAGGACGCACAGGACGGCGCCCGCGTTCTTTCACAACCGAGCAGCCAGGACGGAGGATTTGCGTTTTCGACGGACGTCGCGCCAGGCGAATACCACATCGCTGCGTTCACGGGCCTGGCGGAAGGCGAGGAACAAAACACCGACTTCGTGCGCGCCCACCTCGGCGATGCACAGGAGATCACCCTGGCGCCGGGATCTAACCAGCGTTTAGCACTGCAAGTGGAAACGTTGCAAGCAGGGATGAGGCGGTAGGGTTGGACGAAGACATCATCGCCGCGGCAGGATCGACTTGGCGCGGGTGTGGCTAAAACCAGCCGATGTCGAGGCGCCTTGCCGGAGTGGGATCAGGGCGGGCGCCGGCCCGATTCCGCCGCGCGAACTACTGACGGTCATCGCGACTGAACCTGCCGTGGTGCGCCGGGCGTTGGCGAGCCGGCTTTCCTTCAGGCGATCAGTTTTTCCACCGCATCGCAGAAGGTCTCGATCTCCGGCAACGTCGTGTAGACGTTGGGCGTGACACGCAGACCCTTGAACTGCGGATGCGTAATACCGACCGTCAAAATGCGGTACTTGTCCCACAGTTGCTCGGACAGCGGCCCGGGTTCTTTGCCTGCCACCGACAGCAGTCCGATGCCGCAGCTCAGGCGCGGATCGTTGCTGGTGGGCGAGGAGACGCCCGGCAGGCGCGTGAGCCGCTCGGTCCACACGCTGCGCAGGTAGCGCAGGCGGGCCGCTTTGCGCTCCACGCCGATCGCCGTGTGAAACTCCAGCGCGTCGGAAATGGCATTGTGGTTCGCCGCCGGATGCGTGCCGATCTCCTCGAACTTGCGGATATTGCCGGTCATGTCCGGCCCCGCGGCCATCAGCGGCCAGATCTTGCCGATCTTGGATTTGCGCACGTACAGGAATCCCGTGCCGTGGGGCGCCAGCAGCCACTTGTGCAGGCTGGTGCCGTAGAAATCGCAATCCAGATCCGCGTGCTTGAAGGGGAACTGCGCGTAGGCATGCGCGCCGTCCACGATGGCCTCGATCCCGCGGCTGCGCGCCATCTGGCAGATCTGGCGCACCGGGAAGATCTGGCCCGTCAGGTTGGTGATGTGACAGAAATGGATGACCCGGGTGCGCGGCGTGATGGCCTTCTCGAAGCGCTCGGCCAGATCCTCCAGCGACGGCGGCGGCGTGGGAAACGAAATCATCTTCAGCACGATGCCGTCGCGCCGCTCGCGCTGTTTCCAGGTGGTGATCATGCGTGGATAGTCCTGGTCGGTAGTCAGAACCTCGTCGCCGGCTTTGAGATCCAGCCCCAGTTGCACGTTCTCCAGCGATTCCGAGGCGTTGCGGGTGATGGCGATCTCTTCCGGATCGCAGCCGAAATCGGCGGCCAGGCGCTGCCGGACGATCTCCACTTCCGGCTCCAGCACCGCCCACATGGTGCGGGCCGGCGCGATGTTGCTGAATTCCAGGTAGCGGCGCATGGCGTCCTGCACCACCCGCGGCGACGGGCTGACGCCGCCGTTATTCAGATTGATGATGCTGCGGTCGAGGGTGAAGGCGGACTGGATGTCGCGCCAGAAATCCTCGTCCCGCGCCAGGTCCCCGGCGGCGCGGCTGTTGCCGACGGTGGCGGCCAAAGCGCGGTGGGTGGCGTCCGGACGGAGAAAAGCGAGCGCTCCCGCGGCGCGCAGAAAATGACGGCGCTCCATGAAACCTCCTTTGTGCGGCTGAATGCCGTGTGGGTTATTGTAGCAGTGGCGGCGTCCACTTCGGTCAGTGGCGGAACCATCGCCGCGCGATAGCTTTCAGGCGCGCGTAAAGCGAGCGATTCCCGACGGGCGCGGCCGGCGTCCGGCTGCCGGGTCCGGACGTGGACGGGCTGCCCAGCACGTTCTCCGCCGCCTCGCACGGCTGCTGGCCGCTGGCGCGCACCATGTTCGCCGCGAACGTATAACTGCGGCGCACACGCCCGCCGCCGCTGGACGCCAGGCAAAGCGAAAATCCCCCAGGCCGCACCAGCACCGGGAAGTAGCCTTCCACATTGCGCTGGATATAAGCGGTTTCATAGCGGTGGCGGCGCAGGCTCCAGGTGAATATCCGGAAGCTGTCGAAATCATACTGGTGGTCGCCGCCGCCGATGGTAGTCCAGAGCCACTCGTGTTTCACCTCGCCTCCGTCGCGCACATCCCCCAACGAGAAATAGGATGTGATGCGGTGACCTTCGGCGTACTGCGCCACTTCGTCCGGGATGGCCATGAACAGCCGGCGGGTAAGCACCCAGCCGCTTTCGCCGGCGGCGTTACGCACCAGGCTCCAGTCGTCCTGCGGGACCGGTTGCGCCGCCGGATGGCTCGCATCGATTTGCTGCTGCACCTCGGGCGGTGTCTTGGATAGCTCGATCCAGTTCGCCGGCGGAGACGGCGGGGATGGCATGGGGGGCAGGGGGATGCGCGGTTCGGGACGCTTGCGCACCAGGGCGGCGGCTTTCGGCCGCGGCGGAATCAGCGGCTTGCGCGGCGGCGCCGTGCGCGGGGCGCTGACGTGCGCCACCACGTCGACCTTCTCGCCTTTTTTGATCTGCAGGAAGCTGGGCGAGAACCGGTTGGGCTGCGTGTGTACGTTCAGCATCTCGTAAGTGCTGGCAGCCCCCTGCGAGGGCATTTGACGCGCGCGCCGCTCGACATCCTGCAGCGCCGTAATCTCATCGGCGCTCAGCAACAGGTAATCTTCGGTCCAACCCTCTACGCCGCGGGCAGTGCGCACCAGTACAAAACGCCGCCGCCGGCGGACGATTTCGAGCTGCTCGCCGTGTTTCGCCGCCGCCACCACCGGCGATTGCAGGGGAATATCCTTGCGCAGCGACAAGTTCGCGGGACCGGCATAGGCCTCGCCGATGGCCGGTGCGCGCGACTCACCGCCGCCGCACGCGACCCAGCCGATGAGAGAAAGAAATAGCGCGACAGGCAGGAATTTCCACATGAGCCGGCGCGAGACGACGCCCAGACTTTTAGTTTAACGCGCGGGCCGCCGCAGCCACGGTCTTCTGGATCACAATGGCCCGGCTGTACACCTGCCGGAACGCGTCGCTGGCGCGTTCCGCGGCCCACTGTTCCAGGCTGATATCGGCGCCGGAGGAGGCGTCCAGGACCACCTGGCCGTCGCGGATGCGGCAGCTGAGCGCGGCGATGCGCGCTTCGTGGCTGACGTCCAGGTTATCCGCCAGGCGCAGCAGCGGGATCAGCAGCATCACCGCGCGCTTCTCGTCGGCGTTCAGCGACTGCCAGTTCGCGTGCACCGGCGTCGGCATGCTCTTGCGATGATACCGGCACAGGTTGGCGATCTGCTCCCGCTCCCGGTTGGTGAAGCCGGGCATGTCCGAGTTGCTGACCAGATAGTAGGAGTGCTTGTGATGGTTGGAATCCGCCACGAAATGCCCGGCGTCGTGCAGGTAGGCGGCGGCCTCCAGCAGCTTGCCGTATTGCGGCGGCAACTGGTGCAGGGGATGCAGGTCGCTGAACAGGGCGTGCGCCAGCGCGGCCACCTGGCGCGCGTGCGGCAGCGCCACTCCGTACCGCCGGCTCATCTGCTCCACCTCTTTGCGCTGATCGCGGCTCAGTTGCGCCAGTTCGCGTCCCACGCCGCGCGCGGCCAGGTCGGCGATGATGCCGTCGCGCACGCCGGCCGCGGAATAGTACAGGCAGGGCAGCCGGAAATCCTCCAGCACGCGCAGCAGGACGGCGATGCCGGGTACGATGATCTCCGCGCGGCGCGGCCCGATCCCCGTGAACTTGCGCCGGGCGGCCAGATCCATCTCGCTCAACTTCCGGTAGATGCGCCGCACCTCGCGCGCGGAGGCCCGCATGCGGTCGGCCTGGTCGCGCTTGGTGCGCGGGATGCGGTTCACCGCGCAGATCACCGCCGAGGCCGTCGCCGAAGTCGCCACCACACGGTCCCAGTGCTCCCCATTGGCAAAGCGCCGGCCGGTGGCCGCCAGCTTCTCTTCGATGTATTCCTGCATCTGGTGCAGTTGGCTGGGCAGCGGCGGATCGTCCTTCAGAAAGATCTCGCGCAGACGCACCGCCCCCAATGGTTTCGACACCGCGTCCCGCACTTCGCCGTGCTCGCTGGCGATCAGTTCCGCGCTGCCGCCGCCGATATCCACGATCAGCAGCTTGCGTCCCGGATGCGGCCAGCGGGCCTGCACTCCCAGGTGAATCAGGCGCGCCTCTTCGCGCCCGGAGATGATTTCGACGGGGGCCCCGATGGCCCGCCCGGCCCGCTCCACGAATTCCGCCTGGTTGCGCGAATCGCGTACGGCGCTGGTGGCCACCGCCCGCACCCCGATCACGTCCAGCTTCTGATACTGCTGGGCCATGCGCGCCAGGACGCTGCAGGTCAGCTCCAGGGCATCCTGCCCGATCACCCCGTTGCGGAACACGCTCTCTCCCAGCCGCGTGACCGCGCGCTCGGACACCAGGGCGCGCATCGGCGATCCCGGCAACACCTCCGCGGCAGCCATACGGATCGAGTTGCTGCCGATATCGATGGCCGCGTAGCGGGGCATATATCAGTTATAGGAGAAATTCCGTGTCAATGTCATGAAAATCGCGCTCAATCGCCCAGGAACCTGCCGATGTGGCGCAGGCCCTTCACGTTGTCGCAGACGGCCTTGAACGCCGCGGTCATGGGAATCGCCAGGATCAATCCCGCCGCGTCCCACAGAAAGCCCCAGATCATCAGCGAGAACGTCACGGCCAGCGGATTCAGGTGCACGCGCGATCCCACGAACTTGGGGTACAGCAGGTTCAGCGCCAGCAGGTGAAAGCCGCACACGATCGCCAGCACCAGCAGGTAGCCGGAGATGGTGTGAAACGCGGTGATCGCCACAAACAGCGGGGGCAGCGCCGCCAGCGGCAGACCCACGTACGGCACCAGGCTCAGAAAACCGCTGAGCGGCCCGACCAGCAGCGCGTAGGGCATATGAATCATCCAGAAGGCCAAAGAACTGAACGCCGCCAGCAGCACACCCAGCAGCGAATTACCCACCACGAACGCGCGCACCATGTCCGCGATGCCGCGCAGGCTGCGCGCCGCCGCCGCGCGGTCCTCGCCTTGAAAGAACTGCAGAAAGCTGCGGTGGATGTGATCGTGCCAGCTCAGCATGAAATACACCAGGAACGGCACGAACGAAGCCATGAGGGCGGCCTGATAGAATGACCCCCAGCGCGCGGAAATGAAGTCCTTGATCGGCGACGGCTCTTCGTGGATGCGCACTTCCGGGATCACGCCCGGCGCCGGGGTTGCCACCGCCGGCTCCGGCGTCCGCTTCTTCTTTCGCGGCTCCGGAACCACCGGCGGCGGCGGCTTCTTGGCCGGCATCAGCAGTTCATAGGTGTGCTGCTCCACCACCCCGATCTTCTGGCGCACATCGTCCACCACTTCCGCCACGCCCTGGGTGTATTTGGGCAGCTCGGATACCAGTCCGGCCACCTGCGAATATGCGCCCATCCCGATCAGGTACAGGCCGGCGAGCGCCGCGGTACACACCACAAAACTCGCCAGGGAGCGGGGAAAGCGTATACGCACCAGCAGCGTCACCAGCGGTTCCAGAATGAACGCCAGCATCACCGCCACCAGCGACGTGATGAAAAACACCCGGCCGAAGTAGAGAATGGCGACGACGACACCCAGCGCAATGATTGGAAGCGAAATGCCGCGGACTTCCTGGCCGGCTGCCTGCACCGGTTTCAATAAGCTAGCCACTGGAGGACGACATCCTTGTCTCGAATCTAACATGGCGCGTTTATAATAGGTTTTCGTTCCTATGTCATCCCTTAAGCCGCGCATCCTGGCGCTGGATCTGGGCAAGAGGCGCATCGGCATGGCCATCAGCGATCCGCTGGGCTTCACCGCCCAGGGCCTCCCCAACCTGGAGCGCACCACAAAACGCGCGGACCTGGCGGAGTTGGCGCGCCAGGTCGCCGAGCGCGGCGTGGCTTTGATCCTGATCGGAAATCCATTGAACATGAACGGCAGCGAGGGGCGGCAGTCGGTCTGGGTCCACGAATTTGCCGAGGCGCTGGAAGCGCGGGCCGGATGTCCGGTGCGCCTGTGGGATGAACGCCTCACCACCGTGGAAGCCTCCCGCGTGTTGCGCGCCAGCGGGATCGGTATCGAGAAACGCGCCCGCGCCGTCGATCGGCTTTCGGCTGTCATACTGTTACAGAGTTACCTGGATTCCCTGTGAGATTCCTCCGTCGTTTTGCATCGCGGATCATGGTGGCTGCGGCCGCCGTTGGCTTTGTCGCCTATCAACTCCTGGCGCCCTACGGCTCCTTGGCGAAGCCGGTTTTCATCGACTTCCCCAAGGGAACCACCACCCGCCAGATTGCCGTAAGCCTGGCGGGCGCCGGCGTCATTCGCCATTCCTGGACCTTTTTGATCGCGCGCATCCTGCGCCCGGGCGCGACCCTGCAAGCCGGCGAGTACCGTTTCCAAGGATCCGATTCGGCCTGGGATATCTATGGCCGCATCGCGCGCGGCGACATCTTTTATTACGAGCTGAAGGTCCCCGAGGGGCGGAACATGTTCGATATCGCCGCGGCAGTCGAGCGGCTGGGGCTGTTTCCCGCCGCCGATTTCCTGGCCGCCGCCCGTAATCCCTCGCTGATCCGCGACCTGGACCCGGAGGCCCCCTCGCTCGAAGGCTACCTGTTCCCCGATACTTACCGCCTCGGCAGCCGGACAACTCCGGAGAGCCTGTGCCGGCTCATGACGGACCGGTTCCGCACCGTCTGGAGCAGCCTGCACACCGATGCACCGGTGCATCGCACCGTCACCCTGGCATCCCTGGTGGAAAAAGAAGGCAAGCTGGCCGACGAGCGCCCGATCATCGCGGCGGTCTTCACCCGGCGGCTGTCCATCGGCATGAAACTCGACTGCGATCCGACCACCATCTATGCCGCGCTGCTGGAAGGGGGCTTTGACGGAGCCATCCACAAATCCGACCTGGCCAGCGACAACGCCTACAATACCTACCAGCACGCCGGACTGCCGCCCGGTCCCATCGCCAACCCGGGGCTGGCCTCCATCCAGGCGGCCCTCCACCCAGCCAACGCCGACTACCTGTACTTCGTCGCCCGCGCGGATGGCTCCGGGGGCCACAATTTTTCCAACACTCTGGCCGCCCACAATGGCAACGTCGCCAGCTACCGGCGCGCCGCGGCGCGGCAGACCAGGCCGCCGGCCGCCAGCCGCTAGCCCCAGGCTCCGGGGACCAGGCCGCGCGGATATCCAGGTCCGCAATGCCTCATTGACGCGGGCTTTTCGCCAATGTTAAGCTATGAGGCTTAAGCTGCATCTTTTCAGTTCTCTCCAGCCAACCCAATGGAAGCAACTTTGCGCGCCTTAGGTGGGATTCTACTGCACGCCATTCCCACATTCCTGCTGGTCTTCTTCCTCCACTTTTACCTCAAGTACATGTTCTTCAAGCCGTTAGGAAAAGTGCTGCAGGCCCGCTACGAGGCCACCGAGGGGGTCCGGCTGCGAGCCGCCGAAAGTCTCGACAAAGCCGCCGCCAAGACCGCGGAATATGAGGCGGCCATCCGCGCGGCGCGTGCCGAAGTCTATCAATCGCAGGAACATCTGCATCGCCAATTGCAGGAGGAACAGGCCGCCCAGGTGCAGGCCGCCCGCGCCCAGGCGGAAGCCGCCGTCCGGGACGCCAAGGCGCAACTCGCGGCGGAAGTCGAACAGGCAAAGAGAGACCTGGCTGCTGACAGCGATGCCCTGGCGACCCAGATTGCCGAGACCATCCTCAAGCGAGGCGTAGCCGCATGAAGCGCCTGCTGTTCCCGGTGGCTCTCCTGGCGATCCTCAGCCTGCCGCTGGCCGCGCAGGAACAGCCGTCGCGGGAGCCCATGGGCCAGCGGGTGAAGGAATCCGCCGGCGTGACGGAACATGGCGCCGGCGAGGTGCTCTGGGGATGGGCCAACTTCCTGATCCTGGCGGTGGGCCTCGGCTACGTGATCAAAAAGAACGTGGGCCCGTATTTTGCCAAGCGGTCGCTGGAGATCCGCAAGGGGATCGTGGAAGCCGAAGCCGCCCAGGCGGAGTCCGATGCCCGGGTGGCGGAGGTGGATCGCCGGCTGGCGCACTTGCACGACGAGATCGCGGCCCTGCACCAGAGCGCCAGGCAGGAGGCGGAGGCTGAAGCCGAGCGTTCCCGGAGGGAAGCGGCCGCCGAAATGGCGAAGATCCAGTCCCATGTCGCCGAAGAGATCGCCGCCGCCGCCAAATCCGCGCGCCTGGAGTTGCGCCGGTACTCCGCGGAACTGGCGCTCAGCCTGGCCGGGCAGAAGATCGCCGCGCGCCTGACGCCCGAAACGCAGGACCATCTGGTGATGACCTTCGTTGCCGGGATGGCATCCCGAGTATGACGCAATCCGCCTTAGCTTCCCGGTACGCCCGCGCCCTGGTGGATGTGGCTACGGGTCCGACGGCAGCCGCCGACCCGCGCCGCGTCCTGGAAGAGTTGCGCGCCTTCGCCGCGGTGTACGCCAGTTCGGCGGAATTGCGCAACGCGCTCACCTCGCCTTCCGTGCCGCCCGCCCGCAAGCGCGCCGTGGCCGGAAAGATCGGAGATCGGCTGGCCCTGTCGCGTGTCGCCCGCAATTTCCTGTTTGTGCTGGCCGACCACCGCCGCTTCGCGATTCTGGCGGAGATTTTACAGGCTTTCGACGTACTGCTGGACGAGCGGCTGGGGTTCGCGCGCGCGTCCGTCACTTCCGCCCGCGCGCTCGACCAGCGCCAGCGCGATGCATTGTCCCGCCAGTTGGAGCGCTTAACGGGCAAGCAGGTGCGTCTCGATTTTGCGTTGGATCCGCAATTGATCGGCGGGCTGATGGCCCGCATCGGTTCTACGGTGTACGACGGCTCCGTAAGGGGCCAACTCCGATCGCTGGGGAGGCGCCTGGAAGCCGAATAAGGGGCGGGCTTCGCAGGCCCGGCTTCTTCTGTGTAACGAGGTTCTATGGCTCAGATTCGAGCAGACGAAATTACGACTCTCCTCCGTCAGGAGATCGAGAACTACGAAGGTGCGATCGACGTCTCGGAAACCGGATCCGTGATCTCGGTGGGGGACGGTATCGCTCGCATACACGGCCTGGAAAAAGTGATGGCCGGCGAGTTGATCGAGTTCCCGCACGATGTGGCCGGCATCGCCATGAACCTGGAAGAGGACCAGGTCGGCGCCGTGCTGCTGGGCGAGTACACCGAAATCAAGGAAGGCGACGAGGTCCGCCGCACCAACCGCATCATGTCGGTGCCTGTGGGCGAAGCCATGGTCGGGCGCGTGGTGAACGCGCTGGGCGAGCCCATCGACGACAAGGGCCCCATCCACACCACCCAGTTCAACCCCATCGAGCGCCTGGCGCCCGGCGTGGTCGACCGGCGTCCCGTCAAGGAGCCGCTGCAAACGGGCATCAAGGCGATCGACGCCATGATCCCTATCGGGCGCGGCCAGCGCGAATTGATCATCGGCGACCGCCAGACCGGCAAGACCGCCATCGCGCTCGACACCATCATCAATCAGAAGGGCGGCGACGTGATCTGCATCTACGTCGCCATCGGCCAGAAGCGTTCCACCGTGGCGCAGGTGGTCAAGACGCTGGAAGATTACGGCGCCATGGAATACACCATCGTGGTGCTGGCTTCGGCTTCCGATCCCGCGCCCATGCAATACCTGGCGCCCTACGCCGGCTGCGCCATCGGCGAATATTTCCGCGATACGAAGCGCCACGCGCTTTGCATCTACGACGACCTTTCCAAGCATGCCGCGGCGTATCGCGAGATTTCGCTGCTGCTGCGCCGGCCGCCGGGACGCGAAGCCTTTCCGGGCGACGTGTTTTATCTCCACAGCCGCCTGCTGGAGCGCGCCGCCAAGCTGAACGACGAAAACGGCGGCGGATCGCTGACCGCCCTGCCGTTCATCGAAACCCAGGCCGGCGACGTCTCGGCTTACATCCCCACCAACGTCATCTCCATCACCGACGGCCAGATTTACCTGTTGAGCGACCTGTTCAACTCCAACGTGCGGCCGGCCATCGACGTCGGTATCTCGGTCAGCCGGGTGGGCGGCAGCGCGCAGATCAAGGCCATGCGGCAGATCGCCGGCACCCTGCGTCTGGACATGGCGCAGTTCCGCGACCTGGCCGCATTCGCCCAGTTCGGCTCCGACCTCGACAAGGCCTCGCTCGCCCAGCTCAACCGCGGCAAACACCTGGTTGAGATCCTGAAGCAGGGACAGTTCCAGCCGGTGCCGGTAGAGAAGCAGATCCTGATCGTCTACGCCGGCACGCAGGGATTCCTGGACGATCTTCCGGTGGAGCAGGTGCGCAAGTTCGAAGAGGAGCTTTACCGTTTCGTGGATAATGCGCACCGCCCGCTGCTGGCCAAGATCCTGGAAAAGAAAACTCTGGACGACGCTCTCCGCGGTGAAATCAGCGCGGTGATCAAGGAGTTCAAGGACCGCTTCGTCGCCGAGCTGCCCGCGGCCGCCGCGCATGCCTAGCCTGATCGATATCCGCCGGCGCATCCGCTCGGTGCGCAACACGCAGCAGATCACCAAGGCCATGAAGATGGTCTCGGCCGCCAAGCTGCGCCGCGCCCAGGACCGCGTGATCGCTTCGCGTCCTTACGGGTCGGCCCTACGCGCCCTGTTGGCCGACGTGGCCGCCGCGGCCGGGTCCGACGAACGCGTCGCCGCCCATCCGCTGCTGGCCCGCCGGCCGGTCGCGCGCGTGCAGTTGATTCTGGTGACCTCCGACAAGGGGCTGGCCGGGGCCTTCAATTCCAACCTGATCAAGGCGGCCCAGCGCTTCGCGAGCGAGCACCAGCCCGCCACGACCGACTTCGAGCTGGTCGGCCGCAAGGGCCGCGACTTCTTCCGCAAACGCGGCGTATCCATCACCGGCGAGCACCTGGGCATGGCCAAGGTGGAATATGAGGAAGCCGCCGGCATCGGCCGCAAAATGATGGAGCGCTTCGCCAATCAGGAAATCGACGCGGTCTTTCTCCTTTATAACGAGTTCAAATCGGTGATGTCGCAGAAGGTCACGCTGACCCAGGTGCTGCCGGTCGAGTTGCCCGCTCGGTCCGAGCCGCTCGATTTCATCTTCGAGCAGCCGCCGCTGGAGATGTTGACCAGCCTTCTGCCGCGCTATGTGGAGACCGAAGTCTACCGCGCGCTGCTCGAAAACGCGGCGGCCGAACACGCGGCCCGCATGACCGCCATGGACGCCGCCACCTCCAACGCGTCGGAAATGATCGACACCCTGACGCTTTATATGAATCGCGTGCGCCAGGCCAGCATCACCAAAGAGATTATCGAGGTGGTGAGCGGCGCCGCCGCCGCGGAATGATCATGCGGCCCATCGTCGTAGCCATATCGGCCCTCGTCTTGGTCTCGATCTCGCGGGGGCAACAGATCGTCATGGGTGATTATCCGGTTCCCACTGCTAACAGCAGGCCCAACGGGACCTCCGCAACCATTTTAAGGTCCCTGCCAACGCACCTGCCGGCACCCATGTCGTAATAGGCGATGACAGATACGAAAGAGTGATAGCTAAGAAAGGTTTTACGGTGGAGTGACATTGAACGGTCACGAGTTCTGTTTACCTCTTGGGGAAGTGCGGGTCAATTCCGATGAATGGGTTGATCGTCATGTCGCTCCGGAGGCTGAGAGGTTCTTATGCAAAACGCTCATGTAATCGGCAAAGTCGTCCAGGTCGCCGGCCCGGCTGTGGACTGCCAGTTTCCCGAGGGCCAGATCCCTCTCGTCTACACGGCCATACGGATCACCAGCCAGGGCTTCGACGTCCCGGCTCCCATCGACATCATCTGCGAAGTGGAGCAGCACATCGGCGAAGGCCGCGTGCGCACCGTGGCGCTGCAGCCCACCGAGGGTCTGGTCCGCGGCATGACGGCCGAGAGCCTCGGCCATCCGGTCGAAGTGCCCGTCGGCAATGAGACCCTGGGCCGGGTGATGAACGTCATCGGCGAACCGGTCGACAAGATGGGCCCCATCAGCGCCAAGAAGCGTTATCCCATCCATCGCCCCGCGCCTTCCTTCGAAGAACAGTCCACCCGCCAGGAGATGTTCGAGACCGGCATCAAGGTCATCGATCTGATCGAGCCGTACCTGCGCGGCGGCAAGATCGGGCTGTTCGGCGGCGCCGGCGTCGGCAAGACCGTCATCATCCAGGAGCTGATCCACAACATCGCCATGAAACACGGCGGCGTCTCGGTCTTCTCCGGCGTGGGCGAGCGCACCCGCGAGGGCAACGACCTGTGGCTCGAAATGCAGGAGTCCGGCATCGTCCACCCCGACGATTACACCAAATCGAAGGTCGCGCTGGTTTACGGCCAGATGACCGAACCGCCCGGCGCGCGTCTGCGCGTGGGCCTGACCGGGCTCACCGTCGCCGAGTACTTCCGTGACGAACAGAACCAGGACGTGCTGTTGTTCATCGACAATATCTTCCGCTTCACCCAGGCCGGCTCGGAGGTGTCCGCGCTGTTGGGACGCATGCCGTCCGCCGTGGGATACCAGCCGAACCTGGCCAGCGAGATGGGCGAATTGCAGGAACGCATCACCTCCACCAAGACCGGCTCGATCACTTCCGTGCAGGCCATCTACGTGCCCGCCGACGATTACACCGACCCGGCGCCGGCCACTGCATTTGCGCACCTGGACGCCACCACGAACCTCTCGCGCGCCATCTCCGAACTCGGCATCTATCCGGCAGTGGATCCGCTGGCATCCACCTCCCGCATCCTCGATCCGCGCATTATCGGACAGGAACATTACGACGTGGCGCAGCAGGTAAAGGGGGTATTGCAGCGCTACAAAGACCTGCAGGATATCATCGCCATCCTGGGCATCGACGAGCTATCCGACGAAGACAAGCTGACCGTGGCCCGCGCCCGCAAGATCCAGCGCTTCCTGTCGCAGCCCTTCAACGTGGCCGAACAGTTCACCGGCGTGTCGGGCAAATACGTGAAGCTGGCCGACACCATCCGCGGGTTCCGCGAGATTGTGGACGGCAAACACGACGCGATCCCCGAGCAGGCGTTCTACATGCAGGGGACCATCGAAGACGTGGTGGAGAAGGCCAAGACGCTGCAGGGTTGATCGATGGCTGACACGCTCGCATTAGAAGTGGTGACGCCCGAGCGCCTGCTGGTGCACGAGGACGTCAGCGCCGTGCAGGCGCCCGCCGCCAACGGCTATGTCGGCATCCTGCCCGGCCACGCGCCGCTGTTAGCGGAGTTGGGGACCGGCTTCCTGAATTACGAGGCTGGCGGCATACGCTGGTACCTGGCGGTGCACAACGGCTATCTGGAAGTGCTGGGCGACAAGGTCCGCGTGCTCGCCACCGCCGCCGAGCGCGCCGAAGAAATCGATGTGGAGCGCGCCAAAGCCGCCATGAAGCGGGCCGAGGAGCAGATGATGAACGCCTCGTTGGGCGTAGACCCGGCTGTCGCGCTGAGCGCCATCCAGCGGGCCCAGGCGCGGCTGGACGCGGCCGCCCAAAAGCAGCCGGTGGAACCCCGCGAAGCGCGCGGCTGACCGTCAGCGCCTTACACCAGCGAATTCAGCTTTTCCGAGAGTTCGTGCAGCGCGCCTGCCTGCGCACTCAGCTCGTGCCCGGCGGCGGCGTTTTCTTCCGCACTCTGGGCCGTCTTCTGGGTGACCTGGTCGATCTGGGCCAGCGCCTTGGACATCTGCTCGATCCCCAGCGACTGCTCCCCGCTGCTGGCGGCCACCTGCTGAATCAGTTTCTGCACCTCCGCCGACCCCGCCGTGATGCCCCCCACCGCTTGGGCCACCTGTTCCAGGCGCGCGCTGCCCTCCCGCGAGCGGCCGATCGACTCTTCGATCAACACCGACGTGTCCCGGGCCGCCTGCGCGCAACGTTGCGCCAGGCCGCGAACCTCGTCGGCGACCACCGCGAAACCCATCCCGGCTTGCCCCGCCCGCGCGGCTTCCACCGCAGCGTTCAGCGCCAGGATATTGGTCTGGAAGGCAATGCCGTCGATGGTCTTGATGATCTGCGAGATCTTGCCGCTGGACACGCTGATCGCCTGCATGGAATCGAGCATCTGGGCCAGGCTTTGATTCGCCTCCCGCACCTGCTGGTTGGCCTTGGCGGTGGCTTCCCGGACCGTGTGGCAGTGGCCCGAATTGCTTTGCGCCGTGGCCCGCACCTGCTCGGCCGAGGCGGTGGTCTGCTGCAGGGAGGCGGCCTGTTCGCACGCCCCTTCCGCCAGAGCCTGGCTGCCGGAGGATAGCTGCCGGGCCGCCGTGGTGACCTGTCCGCTCAGATTCGCGATCTGGCCCGCCAGTTGCCGCAGCAGACGAGTCGCTCCGCGCACGGTCCAATGCACTCCGCCTCCCGCCAGCAGGCAAAGGCCCATGAGAATTATGGCCAGCGTACGGCTGCCAGTGGCCTGGCTGTGCGCCGCCCGGCTGGATTCCGCCAACAGGTTTCGCTGGCGCACGGCCAGTTGCTCCGCGGCTTTGTCCATGCTCTCCACCAGCGGGTAGATGCGATCCAGCATGATCTGGTGCGCCCCCGTAAAGTCTCGATCGGTGGCGGACTTCAAGTACTGGCGATACAAACTGAGCCATTCGGTAATCCCGGATTCAACCGTGCCGACAGCCTGGCGCTCCTCGGCCGTCGAAACCAGCGGGCCCAATTCGGCACTCCGCCCGCGCAGGCGGACCGCCACTTCCGCGAAGCGCTTTTCCTGTGTCTCCACGGTGTCCGGAGTGTGACAACTGCCGCAGCCGGAATTGCGGTCCAGCCGTCCGATCATCAGATTATCCATTGAGATTTCGAGCCGGGCGGCATCTACCCGCATCTCCTGGAAACCGGCGCGCAGGTCGCCGACGAGCTGCAGTTTTTGGGACGTCCGGTTCACGGCCGTGTCCAGCGCGCCGCCCAGTCCGCCAATCGCGTGGATGGAGGAGTAGCCCAGCACCAGCATGAGCGATACGGCGACGGCAAACCCAAACAGTAGCCGCGCGCTGATTTTGTGTGCAAATCTCATAGCTCTTCTTCTTCATCGGCGGAATGCGGCATCCGCTGCAGCTACCCGGCCCGGCGCCGCATGCCTGCTAAGATGGGCACGGATGCGTCGTATCCTGCTGCTGCTTGCGCTCATGCTGTCCCCCGGCTGGTGCCAGGACCAGTCCAGCCCCCTGGATCGTGCCGTCAACCTGGCGCTGGCGGACCGCTGCGCGGAGGCCATGCCGCTCCTCAAACAGGCCGCCGCCAAGGTTACCGAAAAGGATCAGGAGCGCCTGGCCGGGAAATTCGGCGTACGCTGCGCCATGGTGCTCAACCAGCAGGCCGACGCCGCCATTTTTCTGAACCGCTTGCAGCGCCAGTTTCCCAACGATCCCGATATCCTGCTGCTGGCCGTGCACATGTATTCGGATCTGGCCTACCGCAACTCCCAGCAGTTGATGAGCGTGGCGCCGGATTCGCTGGAAGTCCTGCAACTGAACGCCGAGAACTTCGAAAAGGCCGGCGACCCCAAAAAAGCTATCGGCGAATACCGCGTCCTGCTGCAGCGCGCACCGGGCACCCCCGGCATCCATTACCGCATCGGCGGCATGATCATGGAACATCCCGGCGCGGCCGGCACCCTGGCCGAGGCGCGCAAAGAGTTTGAAGAAGAGTTGAAGATCAATCCGCAGAACGCCTCCGCGGAATACTACATCGGCGAGCTGGCGCGCCAGGACGACAAACTGCCCGAAGCCGTCGAACACTTCGCGCGATCGGTGAAGCTGGCGCCCACCTTTCCCGAGGCTCAATTCGGGCTGGGGCGGGCGCTGCTGGACGCCGGCAGGACCGCCGAATCGATTCCGCCGCTGGAAGAGGCTGCCCGCCTGGCGCCGCGGAATCCGACGGTCCATTTCGCGCTGGCCACCGCCTATCAGCGCATGGGCCGCCAGGCCGACGCCGCCCGCGAATTCGCACTGCAAAAGAGCACCGCCGACCAGATCAACGCCAATACCAAGGCCCTGCATCGCAATATCTCGGGCGCCGAAAACCCCAAGAAGTAGATGCGCGCGGCGGCGATCTCATGGCTGGCGTTGCTGCTCTGGGCCCTTTGGGCCGCGGCTGGCGGGCCGGCCCGCAAGCGGCCGCACTTCACGGATATAGCGCCCCGTTCACACATTCCGTATATCACCCGCAACGACCTGTCGCCGCGCAAGTACTTTCCCCAGCCGCTGGCCGGCGGCGTGGCCTTGCTCGACTTCGATCGCGACGGCAAGCTGGATATCTTCTTCACCAATGGCGCCAAGCTGCCGGAGCTGAAAAAGACCGGTCCGGACTTCTTCAACTGCCTGCTGCGCAACAAGGGCGACGGCGCCTTCGAAGATGTCACCCGCCAGGCCGGCCTGACCGGCGCGGATCTGGATTACAACTACGGCGTAGCCGTGGGCGATTACGATAACGACGGCTACGACGATCTGTTCGTTTGCAGCGCCGGCCGCAACGCCCTCTATCACAACAACGGGAACGGAACCTTCACCGACGTAACCCGCGGCGCGGGCCTGGATAAGCCGCCCCACACCCTCAGCGTGGGCGCCGCCTGGTTCGATTACGACCGCGACGGCCTGCCGGACCTGGTGGTGGCCAACTATACCGTGTGGGACCCTTACCACGACCCCCGTTGCACCTCTGAAGGCGTGGAATACTACTGCGATCCGCGGCTCTACGCCCCCAGCGTTCCGCCGCGCCTCTATCGCAACCTGGGGCACGGCCGTTTCGCCGATGTGACCGAGAAATCCGGGCTGTCCAAGGCCCTCGGCAAAGGCATGGGCATCTCCATCGCCGACTACAACGGCGATGGCTGGCCGGATATCTTCATCGCCAACGATACGGAGGCCAACTCGCTGTTCATCAACAATCACGATGGCACGTTCGAGGACCGGGCCCTGCCCCTGGGGGTAGCCTACGACGACAGCGCCAAGGCGGGATCGACCATGGGCAGCGACGCCAACGATTACGACAACGACGGCCGCGTCGATATCGTCTACAACAACCTGATGGGGCAGGTCTGGGGGCTGTTTCGCAACCAGGGCGACGTTTTCGAGTACGTCTCCCCGCAGACCCGCCTGCGTCCGCTCAGCGCCCAGTTGTCCGGCTGGAGTATCGGTTTCATCGATTACGATAACGATGGCTGGAAGGATCTATATTCGGCCAACGGCGACATCGAGAATATCGACCCGGCGGGGCGGGAGCACGACACCATGTTCCAGAACCTGGAGGGCAAGCAGTTCGCCGACGTGTCCGCGGAGATGGGCCCCGGCTTTCTGCGCCCGGGCTACCAGCGCGGATCGGCTTTCGGCGATCTGAACAATGACGGCTTCGAGGACATCGTGGTCACCTCGCTGAACCAGCCGCCGCGTATCCTCATGAATTCGGCCGACAGCGGGAATCACTGGCTGGTGCTGGAACTGGTCGGCCGCCGGAGCGATCGCGACGCCATCGGCGCCACCGTGAAACTGACCACCGCCGCGGGACGCGTGCTTTACAATCGCGTGTCGATCAGCATCGGGCTGATGTCGTCCAGCGACAAGCGGGTGTACTTCGGGCTGGGCGGCGAGCGGAAGGTCAGCGCGATCGAGATTCGCTGGCCGCGGGGGAACCTCCAACGGCTGACCCAGGTGGCGGCGGATCAGTTCCTGAAGGTCGCGGAGAAGTAGACGTGTCCGGGTCAGAACAGTTCGACATTGTCCCCCAGGTCGTTCTCCACCGCACCTGCCGCGACAGGCACTGCAGGCGGCGGCTCTTGCGGTTCCTGGGTGACAGCCCGGTGTACCTCCCGCTCCGACTGCATGGTGTATTGGCGCTCGAGCGCATCCAGGGAGTCTACGGACGGGCCGCCCCCGGCGGCCAGCCTCGCCCGAGCGACAGACTCGTCCAGCGACGCACACGCGCGGCGGATCGCCTGCGATAGGCCGATCCCCGCCGAAAACTGCTTGCGCACCTGCGCGATACCTTCCCGGAGGCCGGACCCCTGCGCGGTGACCTGGCTGAGCCGCGCGAAGCTGGATTCGCCCGACGCGCGAATTTGCCCGATCGTGCGCTGTACCTCGTGCAGAATCTCGTTGCGGTCGCCTCTGGACAACTCCGGACTCTCTGCCGCGGGCGATGCGCCGGTGGCTTCGGTCATGGCATCCAGCGCCGCGGCGGCTTCCCCGGCCAGCTTCTGGCTATCGTTCGCCAGGCGTTGCATCACCTCGGCCAGCACGTCCAGCGCGCGGCCGGCCGGGCCGATCTGGGAGGCGCGTATGGTGGCGTTGATCGCCATACGGCGGAGGCGTATGCCGATCTCGCCCACCTCCGTAGCCGCTTCCCGCATGCGCCCCACATCCTGGTCCAGGCCGGCAAAGGCCGACTGGGTATCGGCTTCGGCCTCGAAACAGGTATTGAGGATGGCCAGGATGGTGCCGAAGCGCGCCTCCAGGGAGCTGAAGAACGAATGGCGATGGTCCGCCGAATCCCCCAGCAGCCTGCCGCTCTCTCCGGCCATTTCCGCGACACGTTGTCCTACGGCGTCCAGGTCCCGCTCGACGCGGCCCACCGAAGCGGCGAAGACGCGCTCGGCGTCGGCCAGTTGGGCGGATTCGAGTTGCAGGACGGCGGCCGCCTCCCTCTGCGGCGCGGCCTCCAGACGGCGCAGCGCCTGCACCACGTGTTCTACCTTCTGGCGCGTAATGTCGTGAAATTGCAGGGCCCCCACCAGGTCCTCGAATGCCGCGGACACATCCTTATATTCACTGGCCTGGCGCCGGGAGGCCTCTTGCGCACGCTTTTCGTTTTCCGCCAGGGCCGCCATGCTCGCCGTAATTTCCGCCACCACGGACGGCAGTTCCCGCATGGCGGTCTCCCGGGTGGCGGCGATCCCGGCCACCGCGGATTCCATCTTGGCCCGCAGGAGAGAAGAAGCCTGCAAGACCCCCTGCCCGCCGGATTCGATGCTCTCGGTGAGGGCTTTCACTTCTTCGGCCAGGTTGCCGAATCCGGCTCCCTGGTTTCCCAGCCGGGCGGTCTCGATGCGGGTCAAAGACCCCAGGACGTGAAAGGCTGCCACCGTACCCCGAAAGTCAACAAAAGCCGCCGCGATCCGCCGGGCCGTGGCGCTGACGGATGCCAGTCTCCCGCCGGCCGCTTCCAACCGGGCTTCGGTCTGACGCAGTTGGTCCTGCACATGGGCCAGGGCCTGGGTAGCCTGTTGCGTGCGCGTGCCCGACATCAGCTCGCTCAATTCGGCCAGCCCGGAAGAGATCTGCCGCGCGGCGGCGGAGAATTCCGCCAGCTTTCCGCCCACCGCCAGGAAATCCTCCTCGGTACTCCGGCTCAAAGCCTCCAACTCCGCCACCACGGGCGGTGGCAGGCCGCCCGGGCGACGGTGGGACGGCCAACGTCTGCGGGCCGTGCGGCGAAGAAGCCGGGCCAAGGCCGGGAACACCGGCTGCGGATCCGAATCTGGCAAATCGATGGGCACAATTTTGCGGCGAAATTTGTCGGAAACTTCGCTCTGTTTATATATCGGCAGTTCGGCTTGAAGATGAACTGCCGATATAGATCACAGGGAGCGGATCTCACTTTAGAGCATCTCCCGCGGATTGGAGCAAATTAGTGGAATTACAGCACTTCGAACGAAGAGCGACGCCCCGCTACACGATTCCCGCACGGGTCCTGTTGGTGCCGGAGAACGGCCTGCGGATTCCGGCACTGGCCGTCAACATCAGCAGTTCGGGCATGTTGGTGCATCCGGACCGCCCGTTTCGCGTTTCGCCCGGCGAGAGCATCACGGTGGAGGTGGAATTGCCCGGCGGCTGCGATAAGGCGCTATCCACCTGGGGAATCGGCATCGTGGTGCGCGTGGACGAAAACGGCACCGCGATCCACTTGCGCGCCGGCAGCTTCTGCGCGTGCGCGGAGGAAGTGGCGGACTGCTAGCTCGGGGAGGGAGATTTCAAGAAGATGGCCGCCACTTACTATATAAGCCTTCTTACCTCGTCCGCCGATAGTTGAGTTAGTAAGATGGCGCTAGTCCGAATACCCCATGAATCTAAGTGGTCTATCCGTCTGGGAGGCGAGATTTCGCTCGCCAGCGCGGTGGAGCTGAAGAGCCTGTTAGTCGACTGGCTGCCCAGCGGAAAGGATCTGGAATTGGATCTGCAGGAAGTTGCCCAAATCGACGTGCCGGCCCTGCAGTTGTTAGCCGCGGCAGGCAGGGATGCGGCCCGCCGTGGCCTACGGATTGGCGGCCGCGGCTCCGAGGCATTTCTGCAAACGGTCCGGAGCGCGGGTTTCGACCAGGTTCCCGAATTCCCGCTGCTGGATCGCGCATGAGCAAAACCATCCTCACCGTGGACGACTCGGCCAGCATCCGCCAGATGGTGAAGTTCACCCTTTCCGAGGCCGGTTACGCGGTGATCGAAGCCGTGGACGGCCAGGACGCGCTCGGGAAGCTGGCGCATCCGGTGCATCTGGTGATCACGGACCTCAATATGCCGAACCTGGACGGCATCGGGCTGATCCGCAGCGTGCGGGCCAATCCGGCCTGCAAAGGCATCCCGATCCTGATGCTGACCACCGAATCGCAGGAATCGCGCAAGGTGGAAGGCAAGGCCGCCGGGGCCACCGGCTGGATCGTCAAGCCGTTCACCAAACAGCAGATGCTGGCGGTGGTCAAGAGGCTGATCGGATGATGGACCGCTTCCAGCAGGCCTTTCAGGAAGAAGCCCGCGAGCTGCTCGCGGAGTTGGAAGCCGCGCTGCTCGAAATGGACCAGAACCCCGACGCCGAAACGGTGGGGCGGGCTTTCCGCGCGCTCCACACCATTAAGGGATCCGGCGCCATGTTCGGCTTCGACCAGCTGGCCGGCTTTGCCCACGAGCTGGAAACCGCCTTCGACCGTCTGCGCAACGGGCAGTTGGCGGTGAGTTCGCCGCTGATCAATCTGACCCTGGCGGCGGCCGACCAGATGAAGTCGATGTTGGAGGAGGCTGTCGGCGGGACGGCCGCCGATCCGGAACGCGGCCGCCAGATCCTGGTGGAACTGCAACGGCTGATGGGATCCGATGGCGGAACCGGCAGCCAAACGGCGGCCGTGAGCGCCCCCCTGCGCAGCGGCGCCGAGGGCCCGCCGCGGGTATGGCACGTGCGCTTCCGCCCCGGCCCGGAGGTGATCCTGCATGGCACCAATCCGCTGCTGCTCCTGGGCGAACTGCGGGAATTAGGCAACATCCAGGTCAAGCCGGATCTCTCCGCGTTGCCGCCGCTCGCGGAACTCGACCCGGAGCGCTGCTATACCGCCTGGGACGTGGTGCTCGAAACGGGGGCTGCCGAAGATGCCATCCGGGATGTCTTCATCTTCGTGCAGGATGAGTGCGAGTTACAAATCGAGGCCGTGGCCGGGCGGGATGGCCCGCAGCCGAAAGCGGTTCCGGCATCCCGCGCGGCGGCGGGCGCGGCTTCGAGTATCCGGGTCTCCGCCGAGAAGGTGGACCGGCTGGTGAACCTGGTGGGCGAGTTGGTCAACGTACAGGCCAGGTTGAGCGAAATCTCGGCCCGCCGGGACGATCCCGAAGTGCGGGCCATATCCGAGCAGGTCGACCGGCTCACCGCGGAGTTGCGCGAAAACTCCATGAGCATCCGGATGTTGCCTCTGCGCACGACTTTCGAACGTTTTCGCCGCCTGGTCCGGGATCTGGGTGTCGAACTGCACAAGCAGGCCGATCTGGCCCTCGAAGGGGCCGACACGGAGTTGGACAAGACCGTCATCGACCAGCTCAACGATCCGCTGGTGCACCTGATCCGCAACAGCATGGACCATGGCATTGAGACGCCCGAGGCCCGCCGCGCCGCCGGCAAGCCGCCGGTAGCTACCATTCGTCTCTCCGCCTGTTACTCCGGCGCGCAGGTTTTGATCCGGGTGAGCGACGACGGACGGGGACTGGACGCGCACGCCATTCGCGCGCGCGCCATCGAGCGGGGCTTGATCGATCCCGCGGCAACGCTTTCCGAGCCGGACCTGTTCTCGCTGATTCTCGCGCCGGGCTTTTCCACGGCCGCGCAAGTCACGGACGTCTCCGGACGCGGCGTCGGCATGGACGTGGTACGGCGCAATGTGGAGGCCCTGCGCGGTTCCATCGACATTGCCAGCAAAGCAGGCGAGGGCCTCTCCGTCACCCTGCGGCTGCCCTTGACTCTGGCCATCATCGACGGCTTGCTGGTGCGGGTGGGCCCCACCCACTTCGTCCTCCCGCTAGCCACCAGCCTGGAATGCGTGGAGCTGACCCGGCAGGATATCCAGGCCGCGCACGGCCATCGCCTGGCGAGCGTGCGCGGCGAGACCATCCCGTACATCCGGCTGAGCGAGTACTTCGAAATGGCGGTGAGTCCGCCGGAACGCGAGCGGATCATGGTGGTCGAAGCCGAGGACGGGCACTATGGGCTGGTCGTAGACGAAGTGCTGGGCAACCATCAGACAGTCATCAAGAATTTGGGAAGGTTGTATCGCGACGTTCCCATGATCTCGGGCGCCACGATTCTGGGCAACGGAACCGTGGCGCTGATCCTCGATCCGCATCGGCTGGTCGAGAATGCCATCCAGACAGCGGCGCGGAAGCAGTCCGCGTTTCACAGCTTTACGCAGAAGGACAGGAATCCATGTTACGTACAGTAAACGGAAAGAGCAAGAGATCGCGGTCTTCCGCATCCGGCGACGGCGGGACGGCCGTCCTGGAGTATGGGGCGCACGGCGCGCGCGTTCCCGCGGGTGGCCAACCAAATGGCGAGATGCAGCGGGTATCGCAGGAGATCCTGCGTTTGGTGGATGCCTCCCGGCAGGGCCGGCTGGAGGAGCGCGGCAAGGCCGCGGAGTTCGAAGGCGTCCACCGGGAGATCATCCAGGGCATCAACGATATGCTGGACGCCATCCTGCTGCCCATCGGCGAAGGCAACCGCATTCTGGCCCAGATCTCCAACGGCAAGATCGACGAGCTGATCGCCCAGACCTACAAGGGCGACCACGAAAAGATGAAGGTCGCCGTCAACAATGTGGCGGTCGTGCTGCAGGGCTTGCAGAAAGAGCTCAACCGCCTCACCGCCGCCTCCCACGGCGGACAGCTATCCGAGCGTGGCAAGCCGGACCAGTTCCAGGGTGCTTATGCCGAGATCGTGCGCGGCGTCAACGATATGCTGGACGCTATCCTGTTGCCCATCGGCGAAGGCAACCGCATCCTGGCCCAGATCTCCAACGGCAAGATCGACGAGCTGATCTCCCAGACCTACAAGGGCGACCACGAGAAGATGAAGGTCGCCGTCAACAACGTCGCAGCCGTCCTCCAGACCTTGCAGAAAGAACTCAACCGCCTCACCGCCGCCTCGCACGACGGACAGCTCTCCGAGCGCGGCAAGCCGGATCAGTTCCAGGGCGCTTATGCCGAGATCGTGCGCGGCGTCAACACCATGCTGGACGCCATCCTGCTGCCCATCGGCGAAGGCAACCGCATCCTGGCCCAGATCTCCAACGGCAAGATCGACGAGCTGATCTCCCAGACCTACAAGGGCGAC
>DATJYO010000064.1:0-410276 GCA_035499555.1 Bryobacteraceae bacterium | reverse complement strand
GAGAACCGTGGGACCGCAGCAGGTCAAGAACCGCTCCGAGCCGGTGATGACCTACGAGGTGCTGAACTGGCGGTGAACGGTGTTTGTCATTCTGAGCGCAGCGAAGAATCCAGCTGAAGTCGCTGGATCCTTCGGTCTCGTTGCGACCTCAGGATGACTCACCTGTGAGCGGCTGAGTCAGTTGTCCGCGATGTGGTCGTCGGGCAGCTGACCCTGCAGCTTGCGGCGCAGGCGCTGGTCCTCGATCTCGGCCTTGAGGGCGGAGGCGAAGAGTTGCAGGCGGCGGCGCGTCTCGAGGGTCTCGAGCAGCTGTTGCTTGAGGGCGCTGTCCTCGCAGAGGTTGAACGCCGCGATGTCGGCGAAGGTGTCGACGTCCTCGATGCTCTCGAGGAACTGCGTCATGCCCTTCGGCGCGGGCGTGCCGAGGCGGCGGCGGAGGTTGAGCAGGCGCATGACCTCGAGGCGCAGCAGCTCGAGCCCGGCGTGGTGGGTGCCGGCGGTGGTGGCGATGGGCTTCACGGCGATGATCCGGTAGGGCGCCTCGCGGATGATGCTTTTCACCTCCACGCGGCAGATGCCCTGGAGCAGCAGGTTGGAGGTGTCGTTCTCGCCTTTCTGGCACGCGCGGATGATGCCGACGGAGGCGACGCGGGGCATCGGCTCGTGCTCGCCGGCCTGAGCGGAGTCGAGCCGGGCGACCGCAAACACCCGGTTGGAGCAGAGCACATCGCGCAGCATCTGCCGGTAGCGCGCCTCGAAGATGTGGAGCGGGAGCAGCGCCTGCGGAAAGAAAACCGTGTTGGGCAGCGTCATCACCGGCACGGTCTCGGGCACATGCAGCGTCTCCATGCCGGAACCGTAGGCGGGGGGGCCGGATTATCAACCCGCGTTCGTGGCACAGTGTGACACGGCCCAAAACCGGGTGAGTCACGGTGACCCGGAAAAGGCTTGGGTGGGGCGATCGTCGAACGGGCTATTTTATCATAACTCGCTGCCAATCATGATTAAAAGAATCACCTCCGCTTGAGGCACAGGCATTGCTGAGTCACGCGCATGAGCAAGATTTTAGGCATCGACTTGGGCACCACGAATTCCTGCATGGCGATCATGGAGGGCGGCGAACCCGTCGTCATTCCGAACGCCGAGGGCGCGCGCACCACGCCGTCCGTCGTGGCGTTCACCAAGACCGGCGAGCGCGTCGTCGGTCAGGCGGCCAAGCGCCAGGCCGTGACCAACCCGAAGAACACCATCTTTTCCGCGAAGCGCCTCATCGGCCGCAAATTCACCGAGGTCAGCGAGGAGGCCAAGAACCTGCCCTACAAGGTGGTCGCCGGCAAGAACGGCGACGCCTACGTCGAGGTGCAGGTCGGCGACAAGGCCGAGCAGTTCGCGCCGCAACAGATCGCGGCGTTCGTGCTCGGCAAGCTGAAGACAGACGCCGAGGCCTACCTCGGCGAGAAGATCACGCAGGCCGTCATCACGGTCCCCGCCTATTTCAACGACGCGCAGCGCCAGGCCACCAAGGACGCCGGCAAGATCGCCGGCCTCGAGGTGCTCCGCATCATCAACGAGCCGACCGCGGCCTCGCTCGCCTACGGCCTCGACAAGAAGAAGGACGAGAAGATCGCCGTGTTCGACCTCGGCGGCGGCACCTTCGACGTCTCCATCCTCGAGATCGGCGACGGCGTGTTCGAGGTGAAGGCCACCAACGGCGACACCCACCTCGGCGGCGACAACTGGGACGACGCCATCATCGGCTGGCTCGTCGAGAGCTTCAAGAAGGAGAACGGCATCGACCTCCGCAAGGACCCGATGGCCCTCCAGCGCCTGAAGGAAGAGGCCGAGAAGGCCAAGATCGCCCTCTCCTCCGCGACCACCTACGACATCAACCTGCCGTTCATCACGGCGGACGCCTCGGGCCCGAAGCACCTCAACCTTCAGCTCACCCGGGCGAAGATGGAGCAGATCTGCGACGCGCTGTTCGAGCGCTGCATCCAGCCGTTCAAGAACTGCCTCAAGGACTCCGGCGTGGACGCCTCCAAGATCGACGAGCTCGTGCTCGTCGGCGGCATGACCCGCATGCCCAAGGTCGTGGACATCGCCCGCGGCCTCGGCGGCAAGACCCCGCACCAGGGCGTGAACCCCGACGAGGTCGTCGCGGTCGGCGCCGCCATCCAGGGCGGCGTGCTCAAGGGCGAGGTGCGCGACGTGCTCCTGCTCGACGTGACCCCGCTCACCCTCGGCATCATGACCGCGGGCGACGTCTCCACGCCGATGATCGCGCGCAACACGACGATCCCGTCGAAGAAGACGCAGACTTTCTCCACCTACAGCGACAACCAGCCGGGCGTCGAGATCGTGGTCCTGCAGGGCGAGCGCCCGATGGCCCGCGACAACAAGAACCTCGGCACGTTCAAGCTCGACGGCATCCCGCCGGCGCCGCGCGGCACGCCGCAGATCGAGGTCACCTTCGACATCGACGCCAACGGCATCCTGCATGTCTCCGCCAAGGACCTCGGCACCGGCAAGGAGCAGAAGATCACCATCCAGGGCTCGTCCGGCCTCTCCAAGGAGGAGGTCGAGAAGATGACCAAGGAGGCCGAGCTCAACGCCGCCGAGGACGCCAAGCGCAAGGAGGCCGTCGAGACCAAGAACCAGCTCGACACCACCATCTACCAGCTCGAGAAGACCATGAAGGACGCGGGCGACAAGCTCCCCGCCGACGCCAAGGGCAAGTTCGAGACCGCCCTCAAGGACGCCAAGAAGGACCTCGAGTCCAACGACCCGGCGAAGATGAAGGCCGCGCTCGAGAACCTGCAGAAGGTCGGCGCCGAGCTCTACCAGCAGGCCCAGGCCGCCTCGGCCGCCGCCGGTGCCCAGCCGGGCGCCAGCACCACCGAGGCCGGTCCGTCCGCCGAGCCCAAGGCCGCCAAGAAGACCGAGGGCAAGGTCGTCGACGCCGACGTCGAGATCGTCGACGACGAGAAGAAATAACTTCCCCGCGAACCCGCTTCCCGCTATAGGAACGGGTTCCGTTTTTTCATCCACCAAACTTCAACCCACAACCAATACCAATATGGCTAAAGTGAACATCAAACCCATCGGTGATCGCGTGCTTGTGCAGCACATCGAGGAAAAAGAACAGGTCCGCGGCGGGATCATCATCCCCGACAGCGCCAAGGAAAAACCGCAGGAGGCCAAGGTCATCGCCCTGGGCACCGGCAAGCGCGATGAGAACGGCAAGGTCACGCCCTTCGAGGTGAAGGTCGGCGACAAGGTCCTCATCTCCAAATACGGCGGCACCGAGGTCAAGATCGACGACCAGAAGTTCACGCTCGTCCGCGAGGACGACATCCTCGGCGTCATCGGCTGAACCGTTCCGCCCCCTGCAACTTAAATCTTAAAACAACTTAAAACTCAGCTACTACTATGGCCGCCAAACAACTCCTCTTCGACGAGGCCGCTCGTCAGAAAATCCTCCGCGGGGTCGAGCTCCTCTCCCGCGCCGTCAAGGTCACCCTCGGGCCCAAGGGCCGGAATGTCGTGATCGACAAGAAATTCGGTTCGCCGACCGTCACCAAGGACGGCGTCACCGTCGCCAAGGAGGTCGAGCTCCCCGATCCCTACGAGAACATGGGCGCGCAGATGGTCAAGGAGGTCGCCTCCAAGACCAGCGACAGCGCCGGTGACGGCACCACCACCGCGACCGTGCTCGCCGAGGGCATCTACCGCGAGGGCCTGAAGAACGTCACCGCCGGCGCCAACCCGGTCTACCTCAAGCGCGGCATCGACAAGGCCGTCGAGGCCGCCGTCGCCGAGCTCGCCAAGGTCTCCAAGAAGGTCAACGACCGCGAGGAGATCCGCCAGGTCGCCACCGTCTCCGCCAACTGGGACGACACCATCGGCAACATCATCGCCGACGCCATGGACAAGGTCGGCAAGGACGGCACCATCACCGTCGAGGAGGCCAAGTCCATCGAGACCACCCTCGACGTCGTCGAGGGCATGCAGTTCGACAAGGGCTACCTCTCGCCCTACTTCGCCACCAACATGGAGGCCCAGGAGGCCGTCCTCGAGGACGCCTACGTGCTCATCCACGAGAAGAAGATCGCCAACCTGCAGGAGTTCCTCCCGCTGCTCCAGACCGTCGCCAAGAGCGGCAAGCCGCTCCTCGTCATCGCCGAGGAGGTCGAGGGCGAGGCCCTCGCCGCGCTCGTCGTGAACAAGATCCGCGGCACGATCAACGTGTGCGCCGTCAAGGCCCCCGGCTTCGGCGACCGCCGCAAGGCCATGCTCGAGGACATCGCGGTCCTCACCGGCGGCAAGTGCATCACCGAGGACCTCGGCCTCAAGCTCGAGAACCTCACCGTCGCCGACCTCGGCAAGGCCAAGCGCATCGTCGTCGACAAGGAGAACACCACCATCGTCGAGGGTTCGGGCAAGTCGTCCGACATCCAGGGCCGCGTGAAGCAGATCCGCCGTCAGATCGAGGAGACCACCTCGGACTACGACAAGGAGAAGCTCCAGGAGCGCCTGGCCAAGCTCGCGGGCGGTGTCGCCGTCATTAACGTCGGCGCCTCCACCGAGGTCGAGATGAAGGAGAAGAAGGCCCGCGTGGAAGATGCCCTGCATGCCACCCGCGCGGCGGTGGAAGAAGGCATCGTGCCGGGAGGCGGCGTAGCTCTGCTCCGCGCGGCCAAGGTGCTGGAAGGGATGAAGGCAGATGGCGACGAGCAGATCGGTATCGATATCGTGCGCCGGTCGTGCCAGGATCCGGTCCGCCAGATCGTGGTGAACTCGGGAACCGAGGGCGCCATCGTGGTGGAGAAGATCAAGGAGAACTCCAACCCCAACTTCGGCTTCAACGCGCAGACCGACCAGTACGAAGATCTGGTGGTTTCGGGCGTGATCGATCCCACCAAGGTGACCCGCACGGCGCTGCAGAACGCGGCGTCCATCGCGTCGCTGATGTTGACCACGGAAGCCATGGTGGCCGAGATTCCGGAGAAGAAGTCGGCGCCTGCCGGACCTCCCGGAGGCCACGGCGGCGACATGGACTACTAAGTCCGGGCACAATTGAGTTACTTGGCCGCGCTCCGCGAAAAGGGGCGCGGCTTTTTTTATGGCGCTGGATTCTTCAGGTACGTAACGATCTGCCAGCGCTGGGCCTCCGGCAGGTGCGCGAACGATGGCATGCCCCGGCGCAGCGATCCGTTGCGTAAAATCCAAAACAGCATGCCCGCCGGGGCGTCGCGCACCGCGGGCTGATCGAGCGGCGGAGCCTTGCCGATCCCCTGGCGATGGCGTCCGTGGCAAGCGGCGCATTCCCTGGCAAACAGCTTGGCGCCGGCGCGCCGGGCGCTCTCGCTATTTGCAAATGGGTTGCAGAATTGGGCAGCCGAGACCGGCACCCGATCCACCAGTCCGGCGGCTGCGGCCAGCGTGACGGCCGCGCCCAGGATCAGCAGGCTGGAGATTCTCACTGGCGGCCTCCCGATAAAAGCTTGCGCGCCATCCGTCCCGCCTGCGCGATCTCGTAAGAAACTCCGAAGCGCAGCAGAAAGCGGACGCTCGACCCGGTCAGGCCAAACCCGGGCGAAACGCGCAGCGTGGGACCGTCCGCCAGAGCCCAGGCCAGCGTCGGCGCGAGGTAGTGCGCCGTGTCGCGGAATCCGAAGTCATGGTGCGTTCCCAGGCCGCCGTAGACTTCCACGCCGGCTTCGAAGTTCTCCGCGCACAACACGCAACGGCCCGGCCGGGCGGCCAGAGCCAGCGGACGGCTGACACCCGCCGCATAGCCGAACTCGTAGGGCGCATGAGCCACGTTCTTTTCGGCAATGAAGTTTTCGGCGATGGTCCAACCCCTGTAAAAGCTGCTCAGGATGAGCTTGGTTTCAATCTCCCGCTGCTTCTCCGCCCGCGCATCGCTGTTCTGGCTGGTCAGGTCGTCCTGGCCATCGTGGCCGACCACTTCCAATAGGCTCTTGTCGGCGCCGTTGATGTCCTCCCATTCGACGTACAGCACCGGGTTGATCCAGTGTTCGCGCGGCAGTAAACGAAAGCGGTTCTCCCAGCGGTAGCCGGTGAAGAGCCCGCCCTGGCCGCTGGTGGCCTGCCCGTCCAGGTACAATTCGGTGGTCCACCAGGCTTTGGCGCCGTACTCGAATTCGGTAGCTCCGCCGAAGAACAGATCGCCGCCCGGCTGGCCCGTCACGCTTTTGGTCGCCAGCTCCAGGTTTCCGGGTTCTTCCATCTGGTGCGTATAGGTAATGAAGAAGGGGCCTTCGCCGGCCCACATCGGGGGCGGCAGGAGCAGAGCCGCGATCCATAGCTTATTGCAAACCATTTGCATTTACAGTCGAGGGTACCCAAAAATATCGAGCATTCCAAATGTTATCAGCAAATGAGTTGCAACAAGGACTGGACGGCGGAATCCGCCGCCTCAATGGCGCGCCTCAGCAGGGCCCGGTGTCCACCCGGTTGCGGAGCCCGGGGAGGTTTCCACCCGCGTCCCGGGAACAAGGCTATAATCAAAAGACGTACGGAGGGTAAGGATGGCATCCACCACCACTTCCATTTCTTCCACCACCATTACTTCAGTCGGGGTGCGTTCGGCTGTCGAACGGGTGCCGTGGTACGTCTGGTGTTCTGTTTTCGCGGTGACATCGGCCATGATCGGCGGCCAATGGGATATTTCCTGGCACCGCTCCATCGGCCGCGATACGTTCTGGACGCCAGCCCACATGGCTATCTACCTGTGCGGCGTGCTGGCCGGCATCGCTTGCGGCTACCTGATCCTGGCCACCACCTTCGGCAACTTTTCGCGCCTGCGCGAAACGTCCGTCAAGCTCTGGGGATTTGAGGGACCGCTGGGGGCTTTCATTGCCGCCTGGGGCGGCGTGGCGATGCTGACTTCGGCGCCGTTCGACAACTGGTGGCACGACGCCTACGGCCTGGACGTCAAGATCCTGAGCCCGCCGCACGTGCTGTTGATCCTCGGCAATCTGGCCGTCAACACCGGCACGCTGATTCTGATTCTGGGGATGATGAATCGCGCGCGCGCCGAGTTTCGCGACAAGTTGAACTGGCTGTTCCTGTATATCGGCGGCGTGGTTCTCATCGGCCTGATGCTGATGGTGATGGAGTTCTCCTGGCACGCTCTTATGCATAGCGGCGTTTATTACCGCGTGATGTGCATGGCGATACCGCTGGTGCTGGCGGGCGTGGCGCGCGCGTCGGAAAAACGCTGGGCCGCGACCACCGTGGCCAGCGTCTATTGGCTGTTCTGGGCGGGCATGGGATGGGTCCTGCCGCTGTTCCCGGCCGAGCCGAAACTGGGGCCGGTGTACCACCAGGTCACCCAGTTCGTGCCGCCGGAATTTCCGATGCTGCTGTTCATCCCCGCGCTGGCGTTGGATCTTTTGTGGAGCCGTACGCGCAACTGGAACAAGTGGACGCTGGCGGCGGTTTCCGGGTTGGTGTTCCTCGGCGTTCTCGTCGCGGTGCAATGGAACTTCTCCGAATTCCTGAATTCGGACTTCTCCAAAAACTGGTTCTTCCACACGAATATCTACGACTACAACGCGCGGGCGACTTCCATCAATGTTCGTCACGTCTTCGTGCGGCCGGATGCGGCGGGGGTTTTCTGGACCGAGATGTCGCTGGCCGCGGTGTTCGCGTTCCTGACCACGCGCATCGGATTCGCGTGGGGCGACTGGATGCGCCGCGTCCGCCGGTGATTTCATGCGAAGGCTACTGGTTGTTTTCCTGCTGGCAGCCGCGGGCGCGTGGGCGCACGTGGGCAGTCCGGATGTCTTTTACGATGGCCAGGCCGGGCCCTACCGGCTGCTGGTGACCATCCGCACGCCCACCGTGATTCCGGGCGTCGCCGATATCGAAGTGCGCAGCGCCACCAACGATGTGGAGAAGATGCACATCGTGCCCACGCCGCTGACCGGTCCGGGAGCGAAGTTCGCGCCGGTGCCGGACCAGGCGGTGCGTTCCAAGGACGATCCGCAGTTCTTCACCGGATCGCTATGGATGATGACCTCAGGCTCGTGGCAGGTGCGCGTCACGGCCGAGGGCAGCAAGGGCCGGGGCGTGCTCTCGGTTCCCGTCCCCGCGCTCTCTTCCACCACCAAAAAGATGCAGGGCCCGCTGGCCGGTTTGCTGGCCTTCCTGGGATTCCTGCTGGTGGCGGGCGCGGTCTGCATCGTGGGCGCCGGGGTCCGCGAGGGCCAGTTGGATCCGGGCAAGGTTCCTGACCGTAAGCGCATCGTGCGCGCCCGCTGGGTCATGGCCGGCACGACGTTTTTCGTGCTGGCGGTGGCGGCGCTGGGCGGCCTGTGGTGGAAGAGCGAAGCGGCCACCTACGATCTGCACATTTTCAAACCGCTGCAAATGTCGGCCACCGTCGAAAACGGCGGCCGGCTCATGTTGCACCTGTCCGATCCCGGGTGGGCCGCGTGGCGCAAGATCGACGACCTGGTACCGGACCACGGCCACCTGATGCACCTTTACGTGATCAGCCTGCCCGGAATGGATCACGTCTGGCACCTGCATCCGGACCGCGTGGATAGCGGCGTGTTTGCCAAGAACCTGCCGCAGATGGCTGCCGGACAATACGCACTTTACGGCGATATCGTGCATGCAAACGGTCTGCCGGAAACGCTGGTCGCCGAAGTGACCCTGCCCGCCATCGCGGGACATCCGCTGGTAGGCGACGATGCGGCCGGCTCCGGTCCGCCGCTGGCCGAGGCCGATCCCAATCGCACCAACGTGCAGTTGCCGGACGGCTGGCACATGATCTGGGAGCGTGACCCCGGTCCGCTGCACGCGCGCCGCGCCACATTTTTCCGCTTCAAACTCGAAGACGCTACGGGCAAGCCGGCGCATGACGTGGAACTGTACATGGGCATGCCGGGACATGCCGCGTTCGTGCGACGCGACCGCAGCGTATTCGCGCACGTGCATCCTTCCGGATCGGTGCCCATGGCGTCGCTCAGCCTGACGCAAAACGCCGGCGACGGCGGTATGGCGATGGCCGGAATGGCCGATATGCCCGGCATGGCTCACAGCATGACCGCGGCGCTGCCGCCCGAAGTTTCCTTCCCCTACGGGTTTCCCAAGCCAGGGGACTACCGCATCTTCATCCAAATGAAGCGCGGCGGTACGGTGGAAACCGGCGTGTTCGACGCGCACGTGGAGCAATAGACCTTGCGGCCGCTCAAGGATCAGGCAGTCCTGATTACAGGAGCAGGCCGTGGCATCGGCAAGCGCCTGGCGATCGGTTTCGCGGCTGAAGGCGCGCGGGTGGGGCTGCTGGCGCGCAGCCAGGCGGAACTGGATCTGGCCAAATTGGAGATCGAGCATGCCGGCGGCATGGCGCTGCGCATCCGCTCGGACGTGCGGGACTACGAGCAGATGAGCGCGGCGGTGGAACGCATGCGCGCGGTTTACGGCGGCGTGCATGTCCTGATCGCGGCGGCCGGAGTGCAAGGGCCGATCGGACCGCTGGTGGACGTCAAGCCGCGCGCATGGGTTGAAACCATCGAAACCAACCTGATGGGCGTGATGCACGCCTGCCGCGCCGTGCTGCCGCAGATGATCGAACGCCGCCGGGGCAAAATCATCGTGATCGGCGGCGGGGGCGCGGCCTCCGCGCGGCCCCGTTTCTCAGCCTATGCCGCCTCGAAAGCGGGCGTGGTCCGTTTTGTGGAGACGTTGGCCGAGGAGATCCGCGACTGCAACGTGCAGGTCAACTGCATGGCTCCCGGCGGCACATACACGCATATGACCGACGAGATCCTGCACTCCGGCGAGCGGGCCGGAACCAAGGAGATCGAACAGGCTGAAGACGTCCGCCTGACGGGCGGCACTCATCCCGATAAACAGATCCACCTGGCTTTGTTTCTGGCCTCCGAGCGATCCAACCACATCAGCGGCAAATTGATCCACGTGAACGACGACTGGCGGCGGTTGGAGCGCGAGAACATGAATCCGGAAGCTTATACCCTGCGCCGTTTCTCAAAGGTCTAAAACAGATATCCCGCGGCATTGCACGCAGAGTACAATGCAAGGGTGCGGTACCAGCGGATCTTACTCTTCCTGTTACTCCCGGCGTTGCTAGGCGCTGCGCGCGTCGAGGGTACAGTGAAAGACCCCAGCGGCGCGGTTGTCCCCGGCGCGGGTATCATACTCAAAAACGCGGAGACATTACAAACCCAGAACGGCCTTACGGATTCGCAAGGCCGCTTCCAGTTCACCGACGTCGTCCCCGGTAATTATACGATCACCGTCCAGCATGACGGTTTTGAAGACGGCGAGGAGCCGGTCAAGGTCGGCGATGCGCCGATATCTCTGTCGATAACTTTGAAGATCGCGGTGCAGCAGACGGTGATCGAGGTGGCGGGCAAGCGGTCGCCCTATGCCAATTCGGATCCGAATTATGTGGCGCTGCGGAACGCCAGTCCGGGGGCCCAGTTTCGAGTGACCAATCTGACTTTAAAGCGCGATGTGGCTACCTTTACTTTCTCGAGCGGTCAATTCAGCTTCCTGCCTCCCGTGTTGGGACGCGTGCCAGGCGCGGTCTTTACGGGCGAAGGGGTATTCCGCCTGGAACCCGCGGTGTCGCTCGAGCGCGCCTCCCTGCGCTTGATCTCCGGCGAGAGCAGGGTGGAGGAAGCTTTCCGGTCGGTGGTCTTCTGGTTCACCGACGACACTTACGATGAGATCAAACGCCAGGCGCAGCCCACCGATGAGGCCTCGCAGGCCGGCGGCGCCTGGCGTGAATTTCATAGCCGCGCCCGCCACCGTACTGAATATCCCCGCAGCTTCCTGGAATACCTTCTGCAGGACGAAGATATCAAGAACTACGAAGCCGACATACTGGGCGGACTTTACAACCGCAAGGAAGCTGGCGAGTTTCTGGCTTGCATCCACGGCAACAAGCACGCCGACCTGCGCTTCTTCGTCAATCCGCGGGGCGCGATGCCGTTTCTCCCGTCGCCCGAGGAGGTCGCGCTAGTCAACATGGATCCGGGCGGCACGCAGGATGGCATCTGGTATCTGACCCATTACGCAGAGGAGTGGAAATCCGGGCAGGCCAGCAACACCGAGAATCGTCACAAGGTAGCGGCGGAGCATTATCAGGTCGAGACGGCCATCGGCCGGAACGATCACTTATCCGCAGTCTGCAAAGTGCGGATCAAGGCCCGGCTGGATGGCGTGCGCGTGATCGGCTTCGGCCTGCTGCCCCGCCTGCGGGTCACGCGAGTCACTTACAAAGACAAGGATATCTCGTTCATACAGGAAGGCCGCAGAGAAGACGGATCGTTTTATGTCATCATGCCGGAAGCGTTGACGGCCGGGCAGAGCTACCAGATAGGCATCGAGTATCAGGGTGACAAGGTCATCAACAAGGAGGGCAACGGTAATTTTTCGGTGGGGGCCCGCACCAGTTGGTATCCCAGCCTGAACGCTTTCGCGGACCGCGCTACTTACGATCTGACGTTCAAGGTTCCCAAACAGTTCACCCTGGTGGGTGTTGGAAAGCTGGAAAAGGAATGGAAGGAAGAGGACTACGCCGCGTCGCACTGGGTTTCGGACGTCCCCCTGGCGGTGGCCGGGTTCAATTACGGCCTGTTCAAAAGGAAATACGTCGAAGACAAGGTCTCGCACTACCTGATCGAAGCTTATGCCACCAGCGAAGTGCCCGACTATCTCCGCCACTACAATGTGAGCGTGGCGCCCTACAATCCGTACGATCGGGACATGCGCCCCCCGCCGGAACAGAGCCTGACCCCCAGCGCCATGGCGCAGAGCGCGCTGGTGGACGCGCAGAACGCCATCCGGTTGTTTGACGCCTGGTTCGGTGACGCGCCCTACGGGCGCATCGCGATCACGCAGCAACCGGCCTTCAACTTCGGCCAGTCGTGGCCTACCCTGGTGTACCTGCCGGTGAGCGCGTTTCTGGACAGCACGCAGCGATGGATGCTGATGGGCGGAAACGCGTTCCGCTTCGCGGACTTTATACAGGAAGTCACGCCGCACGAGGTTTCGCACCAATGGTGGGGCCACATGGTGGGATGGGCGTCTTATCACGATCAGTGGCTCTCGGAAGGGTTCGCGGATTTTTCCGCCGGACTGTTTCTGCAGCAGGTCGAGCACGACAACACGAAATACCAGAAATACTGGGACCGCGCGCGGGAGGAGATCCTGGCCAAGAACAGTTTCGGCAACCGTCCCAACGACGCGGGACCGCTCTGGATGGGTCTCCGGCTCAATACGTTCAAGACCGGGGGCGCCTACCAGCGCCTGATCTACCCCAAGGGCGGCTTTGTGGTACACATGCTGCGCTATCTGATGTACGAGCGCGATACCGGGGACCAGGACTTCATCGCCATGATGCACGACTTCGTGGCTACTTATCTGAATAAGAACGCCTCGACGGAGTCGTTCAAGTCAGTGGTCGAAAAGCATATGAAACCGGCCCTCGATCTGGAGCGGAACGGTAAGATGGACTGGTTTTTCCGCCAGTGGGTTTACGGCACGGAGATCCCCGGCTACCGGATGGAGTACTCGCTGGCGCCCGAGCCCGGCGGCAAATACATGTTCACGGCTAAAGTCACGCAGAGCGGCGTCTCGCCGAGGTTCGTCATGAGTGTGCCGATCTATTTCGATTTTGACGGACACGTGGTGCGCGCCGGGTCGGTGGCGCTGCTGGGAAACATGACGTCCAACGAAGCAAAGATCCGGTTGCCGAAGAAACCCAAGCACGTCCTCCTGAATGCCAACCATGATGTGTTGGCGGCGGAGACTGTGGTGAAGGAGATCTAACGTATGACCAGCAGGCGCCAGTTTTTGCAGGTCGCCGCCGCGGCCTGTGCCAAAGCGGGCGCCGGTCCGCGGCCGGCGCTCCTCTCGACGTTCGACTACGCCCAGGTCGAACTGCTCGCGAGTCCCTTGCGCCGCCAGCTCGATACCAATCACTCCTTCTTTCTGAACCTCAGCGAAGACCGGATGCTGAAGATTTACCGGCAGCGCGTGGGGCTGCCCGCGCCGGGGCCCGACATGGGTGGCTGGTACGACGATTTCTGTCCGGGCGCTCATTTCGGCCAGTACATGTCGGCGCTGGCGCGGTTCGCGCGGATCACGGATTCCGGAGCGACGCGCGCCAAGGTGGGGCGGCTCGTCCGCGGATTCGCCGAGACACTGGACCCCGCGGGCAAGTTCTTCGTGGATCACCGGTACCCCGGCTACACTTATGACAAGCTGGTGCTGGGCCTGCTCGACGCGCATTTCTGCGCGGGCGATCCCACGGCCTTGGACGTGCTTGCGAAGATGACCCGCGTGGCGCTGCCGCACATGGCCGGCCATGCCATGACTGCGGAGGAGATGCATGCGCGGCCGCACAAGGACGAAACCTACACCTGGGACGAAACTTATACGTTTGCCGAAAATCTGTTTCTGGCTTTTGAGAAGACCGGCGATCGCCAGTACTTCGATTTAGGCAAGGGCTACCTCCTGGACCGGGGATTCTTCGATCCATTGGCGGAGGGCCAGAACGTGCTACCCGGGCTGCATGCCTATAGTCACGTGAACGCGCTTAGCTCCGGCATCCAGGGATATTTGAAGCTCGACAATCCTAAGTATCTGCGCGCGGTAAAGAACGCCACGGAGATGATCCTGAAAGACCAGAGCTATGCCACGGGCGGCTGGGGCCCGAACGAGAGTTTCGTCGAACCGGGCAAGGGCGAATTGGGCGCCAGCCTGCGCGAGTCACACCGGCACTTCGAATCCGGCTGCGGCAGCTACTCGCATTTCAAGCTGATGCGTTATCTGCTTTCGATCACGCAGGACGCCAGGTACGGCGACAGCATGGAACGGGTGCTCTACAACTGCGCGCTGGGCATACTGCCGATCCTGGAGGATGGCTCGACGTTCTATTATTCCGACTATCATCCCAGCACCCGGAAGAGTTACCTACGCATCATCCCCGACGCCGCCTACCGCTGGGATCTGGACGACCGGTGGCCGTGTTGCTCCGGCACCTTTCCACAGCTGACGGCGGACTACGGAATCAGCTCCTACCTGGAGGCGCCGGACGGCGTCTACGTCATTCTCTATGTGCCGTCGAGATTGAAATGGAAACACGGGACGATCGAGCAGCAGACTGACTATCCGGCGAGCAGCCAGGTCACACTGCATGTGACTGCGCCACGCGCCGCGGATTTCACCGTCTACCTGCGCATACCGGCGTGGACCGGCTCGGGCGCGGCCGTTTCGGTGAACGGCCGCCGCGAACGCGCTGCGCTTACGCCCGGCTTCTATCCGTTGCGCAAGCGATGGAAGACCGGCGACCGGATCGAACTGGAACTGCCGCAAAGCGAGCGCCTGGAGCCGGTAGACGCACAGACTCCCGCGCAGGTGGCGGTGGTGCGGGGTCCGCAGGTCTGGTTCGCGCTGGCGGACCATCAGCCCAAGCTGCCGCGGCGGCAGTTGGCTTCGGCCCGGATCGAAAAGGCCGGGGACGACTATGTGGCGCGCTGCGAGCCGGGCGACATCCGCGTGCGGCCGTTCGGCGGCATCAAAGACGAACTCTATCAGACTTATTGGGAAGTTACGGATTGAGCGCGTCGTAGACCTTCAAGGCCAGGTTGTCGGGCTCCAGGTCTGTGCGGTTGCAGAGGATCACTACGGTCAGATCTTCCCGCGTGAATCGTTCGATGACCGTGCGAAACCCGATGGTGGAGCCGGTGTGCCACATCCGCGGATGGCCCCGATAGGGGTCCAAAAACCAGCCGAAGCCGTACGCCACCGGCTTACCTGGATGGAGATTGTCGTCATTCGGCTGCACCGGCCAATGCGGCTCTGCCCCGTCGTTAAGCGTCACGGACGTCAAGGCGGCCCGCATGTCGGACTCGGGCAGCAATGCATGACTGGCGAGCGCTGCGTCCCATTTGGCGAGATCGCCGAGATTGGAGTATACGCCGCCGTCCCCAAGCGTGGCGGAAGTCGGGCTTTGGTCCGTTTCGACGAACCTGTCGCCCGCCCGGGTATGTCCATAGGCCCGATTCCGAACCGTGTTGACGCCCTTGACGTAGGCCAGTGTGTCACGCATATGCAGGGGGACGAAGATGCGTTCCTGCAGAAATTGCGGGAAGGTCTCTCCGGACCGGCGCGCCACAATCATCCCAAGCAGTACATATCCAGAGTTACTGTAAAACCAACTGGAACCCGACCGGAACTTTCCGGCGTCCTGGTGTTCCAGCAGATGTAACACTTCGGCGTCTTGAATCTGGCGCTCCGCGGTCCAGGGGCCGCCGTCCATCAGTTCTTCGTAGTCCCGCAGACCCGAGGTGTGGGTCAGCAGATGGCGGACCGTGACTGCGCGCCCGTACGCCGGAAATTCCGGAAAGATATCCGTCAGGCGGTCGCCGTAGCGCAGCTTGCCGTCGTGCACCAGCAGCATTATGGACATGGCCGTAAACTGCTTGGTAAAGGATGCCAGGCGGAAGCCGGTCTTCGCGTCGATCCTGGCCAGCGAGCGCAGATCGCGCACGCCGTAGCCGCGCTCGAATATTGTTCGGCCTTTCTGGCGAACCAGCACCGCCAGGCCCGGCGACCGGGTATCCACGAGCGGGGCAAAGATAGCGTTCAGGTCGGCCGCAGAGACCATCCCGATCGTCAACAGGAGAAGCGCACAACACTTCACAGCGCCGCCACGAGTTTGGCCAACAGAGCCGTCCGGTCCGCGATGCGATCGACCAGGATACTTTCATTCAGCGCATGGGCGCCCTCGCCCACGGCTCCCAGGCCGTCCAGCGTCGGCACGCCCAGGGCGGCGGTGAAGTTGCCGTCGGAACCGCCGCCGACCGTGGACTCGTCCAACTCGACGCCCAACTCGCGCGCGAGCCTCTGCGCCTTGTGCAGCAGTTGCACGGTCGCCGCCGTGCGCTCCATGGGCGGACGATTCAATCCGCCGGTGACCTCGATGGTGCAGCGTTTATCGACCGGCCGCAGAGCGCGGAACTTGCGGTCCACCGCCGCCGCATCCTTCAACCGGAGTACGCGCATATCCACCTCCGCGCGCGCCTCGGCGGCCACTACGTTGACGCGCGTGCCGCCGGAGATGACCCCCGGGTTCACGGTGATGCCGCGCGCAAGATCGGTGAATCCGGCGATGCGCTCGATCTGGCGGGCGAGCTCCAAAACGGCGCTGGCTCCACCGGTGAAGTCCAGGCCGGAGTGAGCCGCCTTGCCGCGCACGGTCACCAGGTAATCGCCGATGCCTTTGCGCGCGGTTTTCAGCTTGCCTTCCAACCCGGTGGCCGGCTCCAGCACCAGCACGGCGGCGCTGCGCCGGGCGTTCTTTTCGGTCAGCGCCCGCGACGATTCGCTGCCGACCTCCTCATCGGAGTTGATCTGCAGGATCACCTTGCGCGCCACGGGTATCTCCAGGTCGCGCAGAATCCGCATGGCGTATATGAAAAGAGCGATGCCGGATTTCATATCCAGCACCCCCGGTCCCCAGAGCCTCCCGTCCTTCTGCCGGAACGGCATGGACGCGAGTGTGCCGAGCGGCCACACGGTATCGGAGTGGCCGAGAGCCATAATCTGACCCTTTGGCTTCTTGCCGAACAGATCGAACTCGCACACCACGTGACGGCCAAAGCGGCCGCCGGGTATCGTTTTGACGCGGGCGAAAGAGGGTGCGACATCCCCGACCAGGTCCACGAAGCGGTTGACAGCCGCCGGATCGTCACTGGGCGACTCGCATTCGACCAGTTCCCGGGTCAGCGCCACGATCTGTTTCTGCCGGACGCGAGCTTCACGGAGTAAAGAATCCACGGCTGTTATAATAGCGACTTCCATGCCCGTTTTGGATATCAACCAGATCCGCGACATACTCCCGCACCGCTATCCCATGCTGCTGGTGGACCGCATCATCGAGTTAGAAGCCGAGAGCATCGTGGGTATCAAGAGCGTCACGCAAAACGAGCCCTTCTTTCAGGGTCACTTTCCCGACTTCCCGGTGATGCCGGGCGTGCTCATCGTGGAAGCGCTGGCGCAGACGGCCGGCGTACTGGTGCTGAGCCACGTGCCCGACCGGCATCGCAAGCTGGTGCTGCTGGCTTCGATTACCAGCGCGAAATTCCGGCGGCCGGTGGTGCCGGGCGACACTCTGCGCCTGGAGATGGCGGTGCTCAAGCGCAAGGCCAGCGTCGCGGTGATGACCGGCCGCGCGCTGGTCGACGGGCAGGTGGTGGCCGAGGCCGAGATGATGTGCAAGCTGGCCGACAAGGAAGAAGCGGAAGCGCTTCCCTGATCGATGCCGGTCCATCCCACCGCGATTGTCGATCCCGCGGCGAACATCGCCGGGACCGCCGAGATCGGCCCGTATTCGATCGTCGGCGCGGAAGTCTCGATCGGCGCCGGCACGCGTCTGATGGCGCATGTCTACATGGAAGGGCCGCTCCAAATCGGCGCGGACAACCTCTTCTTTCCTTACAGCACGGTCGGGGTAGTCTCGCAGGACTTGAAGTTTCACGGCGAGCACGCCGTCACCCGCATCGGAAACCGGAACAAGATCCGCGAGTTTGTCACCATACATCGCGGCACCGAAGGCGGCGGGGCGCTCACCAGCATTGGAGACGACAATCTGCTGATGGCTTACGTTCACGTGGCGCACGATGCTCACGTGGGTAACCACACCGTGCTGGCCAACGCCGTAACGCTGGGCGGGCATGTGACGGTCGGCGATTGGGTGGTGATCGGGGCTGCCACCGGCGTGCACCAGTTCTGCCGCGTGGGCCGGCATGCGATCATCGGCGGTTACAGCGTGGTGACCCAGGACGTGCTGCCGTTCTCCAACACCGTCAGCGAGCGCGGCATCAGGGTCTACGGGGCCAACCACGTCGGATTGGAACGCCGCGGATTCGCAGGCGCCACCATCGAGAAGCTACAGACCGCCATGCGGCTGCTGACCCGCGCCGGGCTGAACACCTCGCAGGCGGTGGAGCGGATCCGCGGCGAGCTCCCGGACTGCCCCGAGGTCGAAGAGTTGCTGCAGTTCATCGCCGATTCGGCGCGCGGCGTCGTCAAATGAAATACGGATTGATCGCCGGCAACGGCCGGTTTCCGCTTCTGGCCCTGGAGAACGCAGCGCGGCTGGGCCACGAAGTGGTGGTGTTTGCCATCGAAGAAGAAGCCTCGCCGGAAGTCGCTTCGCGGGCCGCCAGATGCTACTGGCTGTCGCTCGGCCAACTGAGCCGCCTGATCGAACTGCTGAAAGCCGAGGGCGTGCGCGAAGTGGTGATGGCGGGACAGGTGAAGCATACGAAGATCTTCTCGTCGATCCGCCCGGACTGGCGCCTGGTGAAACTGCTGGCTTCGCTTCCGGCGAAAAATACCGATGGGCTGATCGGCGGCGTGGCGCAGGTGCTGGCGGACGAAGGGATCCAGCTTCGCGATTCGACCGCCCTGCTGAAGCCACTGCTGGCCGGCCGCGGCGCCATGACCCGGCGCAAGCCGGACACGCGAGAGGAGGCGGATATCGCCTACGGCCGGAGGGTGGCCGCTGCGCTGGCCGGCTTCGACGTAGGGCAGAGCGTCGCTGTCTGCGAGCGCGCCTGCGTGGCGCTCGAAGCCATGGAAGGCACCGACGCCATGCTGCGGCGCGCGGCCGGCCTGGTAAACGGACGTCCGCTGACGCTGGTGAAAGTTTCCAACCGGCGGCGGCATTTGCTCTTTGACGTGCCCGTAGCCGGACTGGAGACCATCGAAGTGATGCGCCAGACCGGTACTACCGTGGCGGCGGTGGATGCCGGCCGGACGCTGTTGTTGGACCGGGAGGAGATGATCGCACGGGCGAACGAGATGAACATCGCCGTCGTCGGACAAGAGCCCGAGGGCGGCGCTTTGTGAGAGTGAATGGTTAGAATTGCTGTCGTAGGAGCGGGACAGTTTGGGCAAAACCACTGCCGGATCGTAAAACAGTCGGCGCGGGCGGAGTTGACCGCCGTAGTGGACGTAGATCCGGCCCGCGCGCCGCTCGCCAATTACCGCGAGTTGGAAGGCAAGGTGGATGCGGCTATCGTGGCCACACCCACCTCGTCGCACGCCGAAATCGGCGGCTGGCTGCTGGAGCACGGCATCGACGTACTGGTGGAGAAGCCCATGGCGCCGGACCTGGAATCGGCCGACCGGCTCATCGCCGCCGCCGAACGGTACGGCCGCGTCCTGCAGGTCGGCCATCTGGAGAGGTTCAATCCGGCGGTCACGGCGCTCGAAGGACGGATCGCCTTGCCGTTGTTCTTCGAGATCCACCGGCTGAGCGTATTCAGCCCGCGCAGCCTGGATGTCGACGTGATTCTGGACCTGATGATCCACGATATCGATGTCGTCCTCAGCCTGACCCGGGCTGAGCCGGCCGAAATCCGGGCAGCGGGAGTTTCTATCCTGTCCCCTAAAGTAGACATCGCCAACGCCCGCCTGCAATTCCCCAACGGGTGTGTGGCGAATCTTACGGCCAGCCGGGTTTCGACCGAACGGGTCCGTAAATTGCGCCTGTTTCAGCCCCGGCAATACATATCCTTGGATTACGCCCGGCAGGACGCCGTAATCTATTCGGTATGCGATGGAAAGGTTTCCTTCGAAGCCCTGGCAGTGGCCAAAGGCGAGCCCTTGGGATTACAATTCGACGCTTTCTTAGACAGCCTGGAAACCAGAAAATCGCCGAATACTTCGGGCCGCGCCGCGCGTCAAACATTGCGGGTAGCTCTGTCTATTCTTGATAAGATTAGAGAGCACTCCGAGATAGTCTCGCAGACCTTGGCAAGTGGATGGAAACAGTAGTCGGTTCCTCGGCGGAGAATACGGCGGAATTGAATCTGCTGACCTCCTGGGAACAGGATCGCGGCCGCGTCCGGGAGGCGGGCATGCTGTCGGTGCTCGCGCACGTGGCCGCCATCACCGCGCTGCTGTTGGTGCCGCGCAGTTTCCTTTCGCCGCCGCGGCGCGCGGAAGCGCAGATCACGCCGCTGATCGAGCCGCCCACGGAATTGACTCAGAAGGCTCCCACCAAAGGCCCGATCGCCAAGGAAGTGACGGCCGAGGCTTTGCAGCCGCGTCCGCGCATACAGGTACCGCAATCGCCGCCATCGTTTACCCGACCCGCGGCGAAGATGGATGCGCCGCCGCAGCCGCCGGCCGCCCCCTTGCCGGAGCCTCCCAAGATCGACGCCACGAATCGCGACGTGCAGTCGCCCAAAGGGCTGCCGGTAGGGCCTCCCACGGTTCCGGTGGCGCCCCAGATCCAGGAGCAGGAAAAGCCCAAGCTGGCATTTGAGAATCCCACGGCCCCGCCTCCTTCCGGCGGCGTGGGACACCTGGAGCGGCCGGACACGTCGGTGGCGGGGGCGATACGGGAACTGACTCGCGCGGGGTCGCAAGGCGGGCTGACTGTTGGGGACGACACCAACGACGCCGGCGTCGGCGGGATCGGCAGCCTGATGAACCAGCCGCCCTCGCCGGGACGCTCCGCCAGTTCGCTGGAGCTGCTGAGCGATCCCAAGGGTGTGGACTTTCGGCCTTATCTGATCCAGGTGCTGACGGCCGTGCGCCGGAACTGGTTCGCGGTCTATCCGGAGAGCGCTCGTATGGGCCTGCGCGGCCGGGTGGAAACGCAATTCGTGATCGCCCGGGACGGCAGCGTGCCCAAGCTGGTGATCGTGGCGCATTCCGCCCCGGCCTTGGATCGGGCGGCGGTGGCGGGCATCGATGCCTCGCATCCGTTTCCGCCGTTTCCCACCCAGTTCACCGGCGACCGGGTCATTCTCAAGCTGGTATTCAGCTATAACATGCCGCGCAGGTGAGGCAGTTCCGGGCCGCGTTCAGGCGACCTGCACGCCCGCGCATAGTACAATAGGTGACAAGGAACACCACACCCCCATGAACAATCGGATCACCGCAGTCGTACCGTTGATTGCGGCGCTTGCACTACCCCTGTTCGCTGGAGATCCCGCGCCCGCACCCCCGCCAATCGGCAAGGTCGAAATCTTCAAAACCGCGGATCTGCGTCCCGGCATGCAAGCTACGGCGTGGACTGTCTTTTCGGGGACCACCCCCGAACCCGTCCCGGTCGAAATCATCGGCCTGTGGAAGAACGCGTGGGGACCGCGGCAGGACGTCATTCTGGCCAAGATGGGTGGCAAAGCCGTCCGCACTAACGTGGCTGGTGGCATGAGCGGCAGCCCGGTCTACATCAACGGCAAACTGCTGGGCGCGGTCGCGCTGCGCATCAGCGTCTTTTCGCCGGATGCGATCTGCGGGATTACCCCCGCCGAACTGATGATGGAGATCAAAGACTTCGACCAATCGCGGCCGTCCGGAGCGCGTACGCCCGATAAAGTCGCGCTGCGCCGCGAAGTGGCCGTCCCCGGCGACCTGCTGGCGCAGGCGGTGGCCGCCGGCGCTTCGCCCGACCTGCCGCGACGCGCGCCCCTGATGGTTCCCATCGAGACACCGCTGGTCTTTGCGGGCTTCCATGACGATGTCCTCCGCGATTTTGGTCCGCTTTTCGACCAATTGGGCATCGCCGCCGTGCGCGGCGGCGCCTCCAGCACCACCTACACCGCCAGGCCGGTGGATGGCTGGCAGAATTCCCTGCGCCCCGGCGATCCGGTTGCGGGTGTGCTGGTCTCCGGCGATATGAGCATTACCGGACTCGGTACGGTCACTTATAACGATGGCAAACACGTGCTGGCGTTCGGCCATCCCTTCTTCGACCTCGGCCCGGTGGACATGCCCATGAGCAAGGGCGAGGTGCTGATGACTTTGGCTTCCGCATTCCAACCGAATAAGTTCGCCAACGCCACGGATATCGTGGGCGCCATCCACCAGGACCGGCACAGCGGCATCATGGGCGTGCTGGGGCAGGAGGCCGCCATGATTCCGGTGACGGTCAACGTCCGCTCGTTCACGGAGAGTAACACGGTATACAGCCGGAGAGACTTCCGCTTCAACGTCTTCGAACAGCAGAAGTGGACGCCTTACCTGATGATGGTCACGCTCTTCAATTCACTGTCAGAGCTGAATGAATCGAAAGACGAAGCCACTTACAGGCTCACCGGCAACGTCGAAATGCGGAGCGGGCCCCCTCTCTCGCTTTCCACCATGCAGGCGTCGGGCGAGATGCCCATGCCCGCGCCCATGGTGCTGGCCGGGTGGTGGGGCGATAAGTTCAACCGCCTTTATCTGAACGCCGTCAATCCGCCGAACATCAAGCGGGTCACCGTAAATGTGGACCTGTTGCCGGAACGGCGCATCGCCAGCATCGAAAATGCCTGGCTGGCTACTTCCGAAGCGCGGCCCGGCGGCGAGGTGGCGGTCAAGGTTTTTCTGCGTCCCTACCGCGGCGAAGAGATCGCGCGTAACTTCACTCTGAAGATTCCCGAAGGATTGGCCAAGGGCGACCATAAGATCGTTCTGAGCGACGCGGATACCATTAACCGCATGCAGACGGTGGCAGGTCTGGCGAGCCATTACATGGATGTATCGCAGACAGTGTCGCTCATCAACCAGGAGCGCAGTAACAATCGATTGTACGTGTCACTGCTCGAATCCAGCCCCACCGCGTATTATGAAGACAAGACGCTGCCCAGCGTGCCCGCCTCGGTGCTGAACGTGATGGAGGCGGGACGCGCTCCCAACCACTCCGTCATCACCACGCCGGAGAGCGCCTCCGAACAGATGTCGCTGCCCTTCGACTATGTCATCACAGGCAGTTACACGCTGAAGCTGACCGTCAAGTAAGGAACGGATAACTCGCAGAATGCAACTGAAAACCCGCGCGGCGGGCCGTCGTTCTTGGTGGTCTGCCGCACTGCCCCTGCTGACACTCGCCACTCTGGCTATCGCCGCGCAAGCCGGCCAGACGCGCATCTGGACCGCCAGCGACTACGCCGATTTTGACAAGGCCGATCTGAAGAACCTGTCGCTCCGCAGCGACGGCCTGCTCACGCTGGCGCCGCGATTCCAGGAGATCTACGATACCTCCTCCGCCTATCTCTGGGCCTTGGCGCGCGACTCCCACGGGAATCTGTACGCCGGCGGCGGTCCCGGCGCGAAACTCTACCGGCTGTCGGCTACCGGCGAGAAGAAGACGCTGGCCGATCTGGACGGCCTGCAGATTCCGGCCATCGCCATCGACGCACAGGATCGCATCTACGCCGCCACCGCGCCGGATGGCAAAGTCTATCGCGTCGCGCCCGGCGGCAAGGCCGAAGTCTTCTACGATCCCAAGGCCAAGTACATCTGGGCGCTGGCCTTCGATAAGCAAGGCAATCTGCTGGTGGCCACGGGCGATCCGGGCGCGGTGTATCGCGTCGCTGCGGACGGCCACGGCACCGTCTTGTATCAGGGCGACGAAACCCACGTACGTTCCATGACCCTCGACGCGGCGGGGAATATTATTCTCGGGACCGATCCGGGCGGCCTGGTAGTGCGCGTCTCTCCTTCGGGCGAGAGCTTCGTGCTGTACCAGATGAGTAAGAATGAAGTGACGGCTGTGGCGGTGGCCCGGGATGGCGCCATCTATGCGGCGGGGGTGGGCAGCAAACTAGGACCCGCATCGGCTCCGCCCCCGCCGGCTCCATCTCCCACACCCACGGCGGCGCCCTCCGCTCCCGGCCAGATTCAGGTCCATGCCGCCCCGCCGCCGGCTTCTCTGGCGCCCTCCGGCAGCGGTGTTTCGGTGACCGGCTCGGACGTTTATCGCATCGGTCCCAGCGGCAATCCGGAAAAGGTCTGGACCCACGCGCGGGATATCGTCTACGCCATCGCGTTTGACGCGCAGGGCCGCCCGGTGCTGGGCACGGGCAACAAGGGATACATCTATCGCCTCGATTCCGATGTTCTCTACACGGTCCTGCTCACGGTGCCCTCCACGCAGGTGATTGCTTTTCAAGCCGCCCCGGACGGTACGCTTTATGCCGCCACGGGGAGCGTCGGCAAGGTCTATGAGCTGGGTCCCGGACTGGCGCATGGAGGGTCGATCGAGAGCACCGTCTTCGATGCCGGTTTCTTTTCGCACTGGGGCCGTCTGAGCTTCGAAGCGCATTTGAACGGCGGGACCGTGGCCATCGCCGCGCGCAGCGGCAATCTGGATCAGCCGCAGAAGAGCTGGAGCGCCTGGTCCGCGCCGGTTACACACCGCGAGGGCGATCGCCTGGCGATCCCGGCCGCCCGCTTCGTGCAATGGAAGGCCACCCTCACCGCGGGCGGCGCCCAATCGCCGGAGCTCGAATCGGTGGATGTGGCGTACCTGCCGCGCAACGTGGCGCCGCGCATCGAGACCATCGAGGTGACGCCCGCTAATTACAAGTTTCCGGCGCCGGCCATTCTGATCGCCCCCACCCCTACCCTGTCGCTGCCGCCCATCGGCAAGAGCCCCTCCGGCGGACCATCTATTCTGTCGATCGAGACGGGCACGCCCACCATGCAATTCGCCAAGGGATACGTGGGCGCGCGTTGGGCCGCCTCGGACGACAACGGCGACGCGCTGATCTATCAACTGGAAATTCGCGGCGTACACGAGACCACCTGGAAGCTGCTGAAAGACAAATTGAAGGACAAGTATTGGAGCTGGGATTCGACCGCGTTTCCCGACGGGGACTATCGCATCCGCGTAACGGCGTCGGATTCGCCCAGTAACCCGCCGGCCGAGGCGCTCTCGACTTCGACGATCAGCGATCCGTTCACCATCGACAATACTCCGCCCAGGATCGCCAACCTGAAGGCCAGCCAGGCAGAGGGAAAGCTGCACGCCACCTGGACGGCCACCGATGCGCTGAGCAACATCAAGCGCGCGGAGTACGCGCTCGACGGCGGCGACTGGACCATGGCCGCGCCGGTTACGGGTCTCTCGGACTCGCGCGAGCTGTCATACGATCTGACGCTCGACCACCTCACTCCCGGCGAGCATACCCTGGCCGTGCGCGTGGAAGACGATTACGAGAACCAGGCGGTCGAGAAAGTCGTGATGCCTTAGCCGCCTACTCTTGCCGCAGCGTCTCTGCCGGGTTCAACCGCGTGACACGCAATGCCGGCAGGAAACTGGCCGCGCCCGCCACGACCAGCAACACGACCGCGACTCCGGCGAACGTGGCAGGGTCCCCCGTACGCACGCCCCACACCAGGTGCCGCAGCAGGCGCGATGCGAAACCGGCCAGCACCGATCCCGCCGCGACTCCGGCAGCGGCGAGGGCGATGCCAGGCAGCGCCACGGCGCGGACAGCGTGTCCCACGGTTGCGCCCAGCGCCAGGCGAATACCGATCTCGCGGGTGCGCTCGGTCACCGAGTTGGCGATCAATCCGTAAGTCCCTACCGCCGCCAGCAGCAGGGCGAGTCCCGCCAGGACGCCCATCAGGACCGCCTGCAGGCGCTCCTGGGCCAGGGCGTGATAGCGCACATCCCCCATGCTATGGAAGCCCGCAAAAGGCAGTTGCGGATCGACCGCCGCCAGGGCGCGCTGCATGCCGGAAATGATGCCTTCGGGCGCGCCCGATGTGCGCACGATCCAACTCGGCGAAAACCAGGTATGGACCAGTTGCAGCAGCTTGTCGTCGGTCTGGGTGGCCGGGATGTAGATGTCGGGCATCGCCGCCACTGGACCGTATTCCTCACCCCACCCGCTTTTTTGCTGTATATCGCCCACCACGCCGACGATTTCGTGCCGGTCGCCATCCCCGCCGAGATGCAAGCCGAGGGGGTTGCCTTCGCGCACGTACATCCGTACGAATGCCTCGCTGACGATTGCCACCTGTGTGGAGGTGCTGCTATCAGCCGCGGTGAAGAAACGGCCGCGCAACAGAGGTATGCGGAGAACCCGAAAATACTGGGGCGTGACATAGAAGAAGTTGCTGATCTGCGAGTCGGTGTCCACTTGCTTGCCGTCCAGGCGGCGAAAACCGGTATTCAGCGCCCGTTCGTACGGCAGGCTCAGCGTGACGGCGGCGGATTCTACACCGGGCAATTCGCGGATGCGATCCAGGCTCCGATTAAACAGGCGGTTGACGCTGGCGGCGGTGGCGTAGCGCGCATCCTGCAGCGAAACCTGCGCCGTAATGACGTGGGAGGCGTCGAATCCCGGATTGAGGCCGCGCAGATAGATGAAGGTGCGGATCAACAGTCCCGCGCCGACGAGCAGGAGCACGCCGAGGGCGATTTCACTCGCCACCAGCACCCGTCTCGGCCAGGGATTGCGCCCGCCCGCGACGGCGCGGCCGGCTTCGCCCAGTGCCGCGCGAATCTCCAGCCGGCTTGCCACCAGCGCCGGATAAAGTCCAAAGAGGACGCCGCCCAGAATAGAGGCGGCCGCCGTGGCGGCCAGCACGCGCCAACTCAGCGCGATCGTCTGCCAGACGTCCAGGCTGTCTTGCGCCAGCGCCTGCAGGGCCTTGACGCCCAACCAGCCCAACAGCGTGCCCGCCGCGCCGCCCAGGATACCCAGAAGGATGCTCTCCGCCAGCAACTGCCGGATCAGCGCCGCGCGCCCGCTGCCCAGCGCCAGGCGCGTGGCCAGTTCGCGCGTCCGCCCGGCGGCGCGGGCCAGCAGCAGCCCGGCGATGTTCACGCATCCGATCAGCAGCACCAATCCGACCGCCACCCATAGGATGAACAACGGTGTCCGCAGATCCTCGGTCACACCGCGCTGGAACGAGATGAGGACCAGCCGCACATTATCCCGGCCAGGCCGGCGAAGCACCTCCGCTCCCACGGCGCCGATCTGCGCGTCCGCCTGCGCCCACGTCACGCCGTCGCGCAACCGCGACACGATCAAATAATTGCTGCCGCCGCCTTCACCGGATCGCGAGGGCCGCAGTGGCGTCCAGAGGTCTGCTTGTGCCGTATTCTGGAACGCCGAGGGCATTACGCCGATCACCGTGTGCGGCTCTCCGCGCAGCATTACCGCCCGTCCGATCGCCCCTGGATCTCCCTGCAGCGCGTGCTTCCAAAGCGCGTAGCTCAGGATGGTGACGGCCGGCCCACCGGCCTTGTCCTCCATCGGCGAGAACTCTCGGCCCATCAGCGGCGGGATCCCCAGCACGCGGAAAAAGCCTGCCGATACGCGTCCCTGCCGCACGTTCTGGACGTTCGCCGCCGCCGCGAAGTTGACCGTCGAAGATCCGTAGCTGAACGCCGCCGAGTCCAGCGCAGTAGCGTCATCGCGCACGGCTTCCCAGGTCGTCCCCGTCTGCGGGATGTTGTAGCCGCTCTCGCCCGTGCCCCAGTAGTAGCGGGCCACCGTGACCAGCCGGTCCGGATGGGGGTACGGCAGCGGGCGCAACAGCACGGCATCCACCACGCTGAAGATCGCCGTATTCGCGCCGATGCACAGGGCCAGCGTGGCCCCCGCCGCGGCCGTGAAGGTCGGGCTCTTGCGCAGCACGCGCGCGGCGTAGCGCAAGTCGCGGACAACTTCGTCGGGCCAGCGCAGGCCCACGGCTTCGCGGCATTCCTCGGCCACGGCCGCCGTGCTCCCGAACTCGATGCGCGCGCGCCGGCGCGCTTCTTCCGGCTGCACGCCGCGCGCCATCAAATCCGCGGCGTAACGCTCCATGTGGCTGTCCATCTCGGAGGCGATTTCCCGCGCCACTCGGGACGCTCTTCCCCAAAGCCGCATTTCAGGCCTCCAGTACGTGGGCGATGGCTCCCGCCAGCCGTTTCCACTCCGCCCGCTCGGACCGCAACTGTTTGCGCCCCGCCGCCGTCAGGCTGTAGTACTTGGCCTTCCGCCTGTTATCGCTCTCGCCCCACTCGGCGGCGATCCAGCCGCGGTGCTCCAGCCGGTAGAGCGCCGGATACAACGATCCCTGCGGGATCTGCAGCGCGTCCTTTGAGACCTGCTGGATGCGCAGCAGGATCCCGTAGCCGTGCAGCGGGCCCAGCGACACGGCCTTCAGAATCAGCATGTCCAAGGTGCCCTGCAGAATATCGACCGGCTTGCCCATGGGTTGCTCCTCTAGCCATCCTAGGAGAACTCTCCTAGAATGTCAAGGAGAACGGGCGGCGCTCCGAAGCGCGCGGCTCCCGCCCCGCACCGGGTAGTACAATCACGGGACATGCGCACCGTTCCGATCTTCATTCTGCTGGCCGCCGCCCTGTCTGCGGCCGAAACCTACACCCTGGGTCCGGACTCCCAGCGCCAGCCCGGCGTCCCGCAGGGCAAAGTCACCCAATACTCCTGGACCAGCCGCATCTTTCCGGGTACGGTCCGCGATTATTGGGTCTATGTGCCCGCGCAATACACGCCCGGCCGTCCCGCGGCGGTGATGATGTTCCAGGATGGCGGCGGGTTTGTGAAGGAAGACGGTAGCTGGCGCGTGCCCATCGTCCTCGATAATCTCATCCAGAAGGGCGAGGTGCCGGTAACCATCGCCATCTTCATCAACCCCGGCGTGTTGCCTGCCGCCGGAGCGGATCAGCAGGCCCGCTACAATCGCAGCTTCGAATACGACGGCCTGGGCGACCGCTATGCCCGGTTCCTGATCGAAGAGATCCTTCCGGAAGCCGGCAAATACTACAATCTGTCGCCGGACCCGGACGCGCGCGCCGTCGCGGGCCTCAGCTCCGGCGGCATTTGCGCGTTTACCGCCGCCTGGAACCGGCCGGACGCATTCCATCGCGTGCTCAGTTTCATCGGCAGCTACACCGACCTGCGCGGCGGCAACGTGTACCCCGACCTGATTCGCAAGACCGAGCCCAAGCCCCTGCGCGTCTTCCTCCAGGACGGCAGCAACGATCTGAATATCTACGCCGGAAGCTGGTACCTGGCCAACCAGGATATGGCGAAAGCTCTGGAGTTCGCGGGATACGAAGTGAAGTTTGTGGTAGGGGACGAAGGCCACAATGGCAAGCATGGGGGCGCCATTCTGCCTGACGCCCTGCGTTGGCTCTGGCGCGATTATCCGAAGCCCATCGCGAAGCCCACCGGCGGCAGCCAGGCGCTGGCCGCCATTATCGATCCGGCGAGCGATTGGGAAATCGTCAGCCAGGGCCATAGGTTCACCGAAGGGGCAGCCGTGGATCGCGACGGCAACGTCTTCTTCGTGGATATCCCCGGCAATCGAATCTACCGGGCCGGCGCGGACGGCAAGACCGCCGTGTTTCGCGAGGATAGCGGCGGCGCCAGCGGTCTGATGTTCGGCGGCGACGGGCGGCTTTACGCGGCGCAGAACGGCCGCAAGCGAATCGTGGCCTACACGCCCGACGGCGCCGAAAAAGTGCTGGCCGAAGGCGTGGGCTCCAACGACCTGGCGGTCAGCGCGCGCGGCGACGTGTACTTCACAGACCCGGCTGCGCACAAGGTCTGGCTCATCGATGCCAAAGGCAATCAGCGCGTGGTTAACGAAGGCATTTCGTTCCCCAACGGCATTCGCTTTTCGCCGGATCAATCGCTGCTGTTGGTGGATGACAGCAATGGCCGATGGATCTGGTCGTTCCAGGTGCAGCCGGACGGATCGCTCGCCAATGGCGAGCCGTTCTATCACCTGGAAACCGCGGACGACACCTCGGCGACCGGCGCCGATGGAATGACGGTGGATAGCGAAGGCTACCTGTACGTGACGACCAAGGTAGGGCTCCAGATCTGCGATCAGCCGGGGCGCGTGGCCGGCATTCTGCGCAAGCCGCAAGAAGGACCGCTGAGCAACGTAGTGTTCGGCGGTCCCGGACTGGAGACGCTTTACGTGACGGCCGGCGACAAAGTCTTCCGCCGCCATATGCGCCGGAAAGGCGTCCTGCCGTGGGCGCCCGTAAAACCGCCGGTCCCACGCCTGTAACTGCCGGATCCGCCCGTCTGGTGGCGGCCGTGATGGCCTACCCCGCCGGAAGCGGTTCCAGCTCGCGAAGCAACGGCCCCAGATCTTTCTCGTACCGCCGCCAGCGTGCGAGCGAACTGCGATAGACAGGCTTGCGGACCTGAGCGACGCTGGCGGTCCTGACTGCTCGCTTGCTCCGGTGGAAGCTGAGGCATCGATCGTCCCAAGGCAGACCGCAATAGTCGATCATGCGCCGTGCCTGGCCTTCCAGGTCATCCACCACATCCTCGTAAGCTACGTCGAGCATGGCGCCCGGCGGCAGCACCGATCGCCAGTGAGACATCATCGCGCGGTAGCAGTAGTAATAACGGCCCAGCTCCCCCAGATCGTAGCTGTACTTCACGGACCTGGTGAATAGCTTGGAATAACAGGACACGCACGTATCCACGGGGTTGCGCATGGTGTGGATGATCCGGGCATTCGGCAGGATCAGGCGGATCAGGCCGATGCTCAGAAAATTGCTGGGATACTTGTCGATAATCCGCACCTGGCCCGGCGCGACAGCCGGCAGGCGCGCCAGATAGGCCTGGCCAAGCCGGCGCAGGGCGTCGCCGGTCAACCCTGCCACACACTCCGGGTAGGGGACCGTCGGATGGCCGGGGTCGACTATGCCGGCGACCAATTCCGAGAGAGCCGACAACTCACCCGCGCCGTGCATCTGCGGATGGCTGGCCAGTATCTGTTCGATCAGAGTGCTGCCGGAACGCGGCATACCGAGCACAAACACCGGGACGGACGACGGATCGCCCTCGCCGCGAAAATGATCGAGCAGCCGGCTCGAGAATACCGTGGCGATGCGATGGAAGCGCCGGACGACGGTCAGCTCGTCGTAGGCGATCAGGCTGCGCTTCAGCGTGTTGGCCTTGGCCAGATGGGCAAACGCCCTATCGTAGTCGCCGCAGTCTTCCAGCGCCTTGCCCAATGCGAAGTGGATGTACAGCGTCTGGTTGGGTGGCAAATCCTGCCGGTCGGCCAGCGCCTCGAGCGCCGCCAGCTCGGCATCACCGGGCTGGAAAGTCTTGATCTCCGCGCGATTGAAGTGCGGCTCGGTGTAGTCCGGCCGGATCGCGATGGCCCTGGCGTATTGCACATGGGCGTCCGCGAACCTGGCCTGCATGGCGAAGAGGTTACCCAGATTGTTGTGCGCTTCGGCATGATCGGGATTGATCGCCACCGCGCGTTCGCAATGTGCAATCGCCTCGTCGAGCTTGCCTTGCGAAAGCAGGACCGACCCCAAATTGTTGTGCGCATCGGCGTAATCCGGTTTCAGGGCCACCGCGCGCCGGTAGTGGGCCAAGGCTTCATCGATTCGCCCCAGCGCCAACAGCGCGCCGGCAAGATTGTAATGCACCTCGACGCGCTGGGGATTCAGGGCCAGCGCCCGTTCATAATGCGCCAGGGCCTCGCCGAAGAGGCCGCGATCCTTGAAAATGTTGGCCAGATTGTTATGCACGTCGGCATTGCCGGGGTTGAGGGCCAGCGCGCGCTGGTAATGTGTGGCGGCATCAGCGATCTTTCCCTGCGCCTGTTTCACGGCGCCGAGACTGTTGTGCGCATCGGCATAATTCGGGTTGGCGGCCAGTGCCCGCTCAAAGTGCGCAACGGCCTCGTCCAACCGGCCGGTGGCATGCAGGGCGTTGCCCATGTTGTATTGGTAGATCGCATTGCCGCTGGCCAGCCGCAGCGCCTGGCCGATCAGGTCCGCACCCAGATCGGGACGGCCGCGCTGGCATTGGATGACTCCCAGCAAGTGCAGGCTGTCGGCATGCCGGGTATTGATCCGCAGAATCTGCCGGTAGATGCGCTCCGCTTCCGGCAAGCGTCCGGATTGGTGGTGCCGCAGGGCATTCGCCAGCATGCCTGGAATGGTTCCAGAGGGTTGTCCGGCCAAGGGCTGTGGATGCCGATTCATGACACACTGATGGAAAAGCAAGAGGAGAAGCGCAACTGATTAGCCAACCGGATGTAGCGTTTCTTCAATCACATAGCGTGGACCGGAGCTGTCGGCGTCTTGACGGCGCGGGCAACCGTCAAAACTTGGACGAAATACACGGGTTGGCTACATCGATCAATCTCCGGTAACATTTCATCGAGAGCCACAACATGATTTTCTCCGCATCCTCAATACGAGGAACGTCCTGGACCGCCTCGCTGTGCGCTCTGGCTGTCCTCGCCTGTCAAATGGCAGCGGCCCAGCAGCCCTGCGCGCCGATGAGCTGGACCACCGAGCAGGACCATCGCAACATGATGGAGCAGCTCGGCATCCAGGCGCTGCGTCCCGGCGCGAACGGAAACGAGAAGGCCCCCGATCACGCCAACTACGACGAATCGAAGGCCAATCCATTTCCGAATCTGCCCGACGCGCTCACGTTGAAGAACGGGCAGAAAGTCACGACGGCTGGCGAGTGGTGGCATCAGCGCCGCCCGGAGATCGTGGCGGATTTCGAGCGCGAGGTGGTGGGGCGCATCCCGCCGGGCGTGCCCAAGGTGACCTGGACGGTCACCAGCACATCCGATTCGAAGGTGGGCGTCTTCCCGGTGGTCGAGAAGCAGCTCGTGGGAAGCGTGGACAACTCCGGATGCCCATCCATCAGCGTCAACATACAGATGACCCTGATGACGCCGGCCAATGCCAAGGGCGCGGTGCCGGTGATGATCATGTTCGGCAGCGCGGCGTTTCTCAAGCGCATGGCCGAAATATTCGCCAGCCGGCCGGAGCTGAAGGGCATGCTGGGCACCGATCCGCCCGCCATGGAACAACTGATCGCGGCGGGTTGGGGTTATGCGCTGCTCGATCCGGGCAGCATCCAGCCGGATAACGGAGCGGGTTTGACGCGCGGGATCATCGGCCTGACCAATAAGGGGCAGCCGCGAAAACCGGACGACTGGGGTGCTTTGCGGGCGTGGGGCTGGGGCGCTTCCCGCGCTCTGGATTACCTCGAAACCGACCAGGCCGTCGACGCCAGGCGGGTGGGTATCGAAGGGGTTTCGCGTTACGGAAAGGCCGCGCTGGTCACCATGGCCTTCGACACCCGCTTTGCGGTCGTGCTGGTCGGCTCCTCCGGCGAGGGCGGCGTGAAACCGCACCGCCGCAATTTCGGAGAGGAGGTGGAAAACCTCACCGGCTCCGGCGGCTATCACTGGATGGCCGGCAACTTCCTGAAGTACGGCGCGGCTCAGGCCACCTTCGGCAGCCGGAATGCCGGCGATTTGCCGGTCGATTCGAACGAGCTGATTGCGCTGTGCGCGCCGCGCCTGACGTTTATCAGTTACGGCGTCCCGGAGAAAGGCGACGCCCGGTGGCTCGACCAGCACGGCAGCTTCATGGCTACCGTGGCCGCGCAGCCGGTGTTCCGGCTCCTGGGAGACAAAGATCTGGGCGTCACTGACGATTACCACAGCGCGCAGATGCCGCCCGTGAACCATGGATTGCTCGACGGGCAACTCGCCTGGCGGCAGCACGACGCCGGCCACACCGACGCTCCTAACTGGAAGTACTTCATCCCGTGGGCGGACAAGTACTTCGATTTTCGTGGCGTGCCATGGCATTTTCCCGCTGACACGCCGGTGTTCCGGACGGATCCGAATTCGCTGGTGGCTCACGCGCAGCTCTTGGCAAAAGCCAAGCAGGGCGGCATCGATGTCTACTTCGAAGGCGATTCGATCACGCGGCGATGGGGCGCAACCGATTATCCGGAACTGCTCGCCAACTGGAAACAGAATTTCTATGGCTGGAACGCGGCTGACTTCGGATGGGGAGCCGATCAGACGCAGAACATCCTGTGGCGTCTGGAAAACGGGGAGCTGGACAAGGTGAATCCCAAGGTAGTCGTCCTGCTCGCCGGCACGAATAATCTCGGCAGCCCGGCGTATCATGGCGATCCCAGCGCCGAGGCGGAAGACGTCGCGCACGGTCTCGAACAAATTGTGCGCGTGATCCGGGAGAAGGCTCCGGCGGCTACGGTGATCGTCATGGGGATCTTCCCGCGGAACGACAACATGGCCTTGATGCCCACCATCGAGACGATCAACCGCAGCCTGTCCCACTTGGCTGACGAGCGGACAGTTCGTTACCTGGACATCAACGGCAAGCTCGCCGGCCGGGATGGAAAGCTTTACGAGGGCATGATGAACTCGCATGACAAGCTGCACCCCACGGTGAAGGGTTACCAGGTCTGGGCGGATGCCTTGCAGCCGGTCCTTACCGAACTGCTGGGTCCGCCCGCCGCGGCGGATCACGCGCCGGCGCCTACCGGCGATCCGAGCGCGGCACGCTGATGGGCCGCCGTCGCGTTTCCGTTCTGTTGAGCCTGGCCTTTTGGTTCGTCTTCAGCGCGTTGACGCCGGCGATCGATTTCTATTCGCCCGACAGCTATTGGCCCGAATTCGAGTACTGGACGAGTAGATACGAAATCCCGGACAATCCGATCTTCGTTCCGGAAGCCAAAATGGACGGCGCACCCTGGAACGCGCTCTATGCGTTCGGGGAGGCCAAAGCTATCGGCTTCTGCCCGTTCGGCATCGACGGTCTCCATCCGCCGGCGGATTCCGCCGAAAGCGAACCGGCGATCATGCAGGTCTATGCGGTCATCTCCAGCCTGGAGGACCTGCTACCCGCGGCACAAAGCGCCGGCCGCACGCGGGGACCACGCGACTAGTCCGCGCGCGACCCGATCAGTGGTGCTGGGCGGCTATGTGTTCCAGGCGTCCTTGTCGCGCGCCTGGTCCACGGGCACGCTCCTGGCGCACGACGGAGGCATGCTGTTGATCGCGTCCCGGCCGGACGAATTCCTGGCCGCCGGCAGCGGCTTGACCGTCAAGATGACCAGGGACCCGGACACCGATTCGCGCATTGCCGGCATCGCGAGCATCGAAGAGGTTTCCAGAGCCGGCGCCGGCTGGACGGTCACTGCCAGGCTGAATGGCGACCAAAGCAATCAGGGTCGACAACTGACGATGGACCCGCGGCAGGTCCGTATCTACCGCGTGCGATTGTACAGCGCGTCGCCGTGAATGCGGGTCTCACGCGGCCAGAGTTAACAATTATTTCGCCTCTTCAGGTCCGGTTACGGCGTAATGTTTTAATACCGGAATGCAACGCGCAAGATATCAGTGGCCGCTATTTCTCCTTCCGCTCGCAGCCGGTCTGCATGCACAAACCCATCATGCCGGCCGTCTGGATCTCACCGGGTATACGCTATCCACGTTCGATGGCGGCTCGCACCCCGCGGAGCTCGGCCACCTGGAGGTGCCGGCGCATCACGCCGGCAGTAGCCGTGCCTCGATGCGCATCGCCTTTGTGCGTTTGCGCAGCACCAGCGGCAAACCCCGCGCTCCGATCGTCTTTCTTTCGGGCGGACCAGGCGTTCCGGGCATCGTCATGGGCCGGATACCGATCTTCTATCAGCTCTTTGAACGCCTGCGCCGGATATCGGATGTGATTCTTCTCGACCAGCGCGGCGTCGGCCTGTCGTCGCCCAACCTGGACGACTGCCACGTGGCATATGCCTTTCCCCTCGATGCCCTGGAAACCGCGCCCAAGTTGGAACGGGCCTATGCCGGAACGGTAAGTGCTTGTGCTCAATACTGGCGCGGCCAGGGCATCGATTTGACGGCCTACAACACCAACGAAAGCGCGGACGATCTGGAGGATTTGCGCATCGCCCTGGGAACCGGAAAAATCAGCCTGCTGGGCACCAGTTACGGAACCGAGCTGGGCCTGGTGACGATCCGCCGGCATCCGGACTCGGTGGAACGCGCCGTTTTTCAAGGCACGCAAGCGCCGGAGAGTTACCCGCTTCTCCCCAGCACATACGACGTGCAACTCCGGAAGATCGCGCGCCTCGTATCTCTCGATCCGCAGGCCGCGAAGTTGGCGCCGGACCTGGTTTCTTTGTTGCAGACCTGCCTGGAAAAGCTCGGGCGGAATCCGGCGCGGATCGGGATTACCCGGGCGGATACCAAAGAAAAGGTCCTGCTATCGGTGGGTCAGGCGGGCTTGCAGCAACTGGCGATCGGCGCGCTGAACGGCCGGGTGTCAATCCTTCCAGCCCTGTTGCGGACCATCAGCGAAGGCGATTTCTCCGTGCTGGCGCCTCTGGTGGAGATAACCTACAACGACCTTACGCCTGGTCTGACACTGATGGGCCGCGCCATGGACTGCGCGGCCGTGTTTTCGCCGGAGCGGATCGCCGAGGTCCACCAGGAGGCCGCGCGCTCCTTGCTGGACAACGTGCGCAACCTTCATCTCCAACCCGGCGTGTGCCGGGAAGCCATCGGCTCATTCAACCTCGGGCCGGAGTACGCCCTCCCCATCTACAGCGAGGTCCCTGCTCTCTTTCTGAGTGGAACCCTGGACACCAATACGCCGCCGTTCACTGCGGAGAAGGTCCGCTGGGGATTCCCGAACGGTGTCCACATTGTGATCCAGAACGGCTTTCATGAGACCTTGCCGGCACAGGAGGTGCAGGACGCCGTATTCGATTTCTTCAACGGAGAGGACGTTGCGGGCCGGCGGATCGTACTTCCGCCTCCCCATTTCGACTCGATTGCCGAAGCCCGCGCGAACGCCACAAAACCCCGGCACTGACGCCGGCCGTGATATACTTCTTCGACCAGGCGGCGGGATGCTCCGCTGCAAATCATCGGGTGAAGAAGACACACATGAAGACAATCTGGAAATGCGCAGCCCTGTTCTCAGCCGCATCTTTCCTGTCGGCCACGCAACTTTCCTATAACAACACCGCGGGAACGGTGAACCAGAGCGGCACCACTCTGACCATCAGCGGATCGACATTGAGCAGCCCCCCGGGGACGGTTTCGATGACGTGTAATCTGACGCCGATTCTTCCGCAATACGGCTTCACGTCGGAGTGGCTGTGCACCGGCGGCAGTTTCCTGCTGCACTCGGCGAACGGAACGATTTCGGTCGCCGGCGTCTTTACCACGGGGGTCTTCACGTTGGTCGAGACCGAGAAGAACCGGATCTACTCCTACAACTACGCACTATATGCGAACTTCTCCGCCTCCCAGACGATCAAAGGGAACTCCGTCGCCGTGGCGGGCGCGGTTATCGAAACGCTGGCGACCTTGAGCGCGCCCCTGAGCCCGGCAACCGGGACGATCCAGAGCGGGTTGATCGACACGAACCAGCAATATGAACCGTTGTACATTGCCGATACCGGGAACAACCGCATCGTGCAGACGGCGGATATTCTGGGATCGAACTGGAAGAGCATCGGCAAAGCAGGCTCCGGCGCCGGGCAGTTCACCTCGCCATGGGGCGTGGCAGTGGACTCCGCCGGCAAGGTCTACGTTTCCGACAGCGGGAACTGCCGGATCGTCCGCATGGACAATATCAGCGGCGCAAACTGGATTTCGTACGGTACGTGCGGAGCGGGCGCAGGTCAGTTCTCGAGTCCCGAAGGACTATGGGTGGACCCGGCGGGCAAGATCTATGTTGCCGACAGTGGGAACAACCGGATTGTCCGCATGGATGACATGGCCGGGACGAACTTCATTTCGTTAGGGACGCCGGGTAACGGGATGGGCCAGTTCAGCAGTCCGGCGGCGGTAACCACCGATACGGCGGGGAACATCTATGTTGCGGACAACGCCAACGCCCGGGTGGTGGAGTTTTCGGACATGCTGGGAACCAACTGGGCGGTGTGGCAGTTCCCGCTGAATTACCTGACTCCGGACGGCGTAGCCGTGGATTCCGCGGGGAAGATCTACACGACCGACTCGCTGCAGAACCAGGTCCTCCGCGCGGACAACATCACCGGCGCAAACGAAGTTTCGCTGAACGTCAATTACTTGCTCTACCTGAACGGGGTAGAGGCGCCGTCGGGGATTTTCGTGGATCAGGATGGCGGAATCTACATTGCGGACACGAATAACAACCGCGTCGACAGGCTCTTCGGCATGACCTACGACGACCAGATCGTCATGGGAACCGCGGGTACCGGTATGGGCGCTCTGAGCCTGCCGCACGCGGCTGTGGCCGTGCGCGAGACCAGGCGCGTCCCGGTGGCCGCGGTAACTCCACCCAGCCTGACATTTCCTACCGAGTTGGTGGGCGAATCCAGCCCGGCGGAGACCACCATGTTGAGCAATATCGGGTTGGCGGCGTTGAGCGTAACCGATGTGACGTCCAGCCTGGCGGAGTTTCCGATGACCCACACCTGCCCGCCGACGCTCGCCGCGGGACAGAGCTGCACGGCCACCGTCACCTTCCAGCCGGCCGCCGGTGGGCTGCGGAAAGGGTCGGTGGCGTTCACCCTGCAGGGCGCGCCTGGCAAGTCAGTCCCGGTGAGTGGAAGCGGTGCGCTGATCACGGTTTCGCCGGCGGTATTGATCATGTTCGACGGCCAGGGCGGGACGGTGACGGTGACCAATCCGCTGACTACCCCCACGTCAGTGAAGTCGGTACAGATCGTTGGACAGTTCAAACAACACAACAATTGCGGCGCGCTGGCCGCAGGGGCGAGTTGTACCATCAACGTGAGCTGGATCTACACCGGATTCGTCATTACGGGAACGCTGGAGGTCACCGACAGCGCCGGCACGGTGCAGTACGTGTCCTTGACCGGCGAATAGCGCCGGCGGGCAAACCGCGGACTGGCATGCTCCGCGATCTGTAATCGGTTACATTGAAGGCGGAGAAAGCCGTGGCTGAGGTTGATGCCCATGCCGGCCGGCGCGACGCGATCCTCCGTCTGTTCCAACTCGGCGGATTGTCGGCCGGATTGGCCGGTGGTGGCCTGTGGCTGCGCTACCACGGCCAGGCGCCGCTGCGGGAACCGGCGCTGGCCGAGCGGTACGATTTCACAGTTCCGGACAACGCCACCCTGCCGCTGGCGGTGGCTCGCGGCGATGACCCGGCATCGCTGCTGCGCCGGGCCGTGGACAGCCTCGGCGGCATCCGACGCTTTATCTCTCGCGGCGACGTGGTGGCGATCAAGCCTAACATGGCATGGGATCGCGCACCGGAACAGGCGGCCAATACGAATCCCCAAGTGGTCGCCGAAATGGTGCGGTTGTGCCGCGAAGCCGGCGCCCGCTCGGTGATGGTGAGCGACGTCAGTATTCACGACGCCCGGCTGGTCTTCGCCCGCAGCGGCATTGCGGCGGCGGCACGGGCCGCCGGCGCCACGATCATACTGCCGGCGCCGCGCCACTTCCGCGAAATGAACCTGCAAGGTGAAGTGCTCGGCGTATGGCCGGTATTCACACCTCTGGTGCAGGCCGACAAGGTCATCAATATGCCGGTCGCCAAGCAGCACTCGCTTACCGGTGTCTCGCTAGGCATCAAAAACTGGTACGGCCTGCTGGGCGGGCCGCGCCGGCAATTGCATCAGCGCATCCATGAATGCCTGGCCGACCTGGCGGCTTTCGTACGGCCGACGCTGACGGTGCTGGATGCCTGGCGGGTGCTGCTGCGGAATGGGCCTACCGGCGGCAACCTGGAAGATGTGACGCCGGCGCACACGCTGATCGCAGGCGTCGATCCGGTGGCCGTGGACGCCTGGGCTGCGCGTGCCTGGTGGAACCTGGACGCTTCCCAATTGCCGTACCTGAAGCTCGCCGCCGCGCGCGGCTTGGGTACCGCGGACCCTGAAAAGCTGCGCATCAGCTTTTCCTGATGCTGCCGGCCGCCATAATCCTGATCGGCTTCACCTCGCTCATCGCCCAGGTTGTCCTGATGCGCGAGCTGATCGTGGTGTGCTACGGCAACGAGATTTCGCTCGGGCTGATGCTCGGCAGTTGGCTCCTCTGGACCGCCCTGGGCAGCGCTTCCCTGGACCGGTTGGCCGCGCGTCGGTGGCGTCCGCGCGCCTCGATGGCCGGTCTGGAATGCGTACTGGCGGCCGCATTCCCCCTCTCGATTTTCGCCGTGCGCGGCGCCAGGGGTGTCCTGGGGGCCCTGCCCGGCGAGGTGCTCGGTCCGCTGCCGATGCTCCTGGTCACTTTCGTGACCCTCAGCCTGTTCTGCTTTGTTTCCGGCGGGCTCTTTGTGGCCGCGGCGCGGTTATGCGATGCAGGATCGGCGTACCTGTTGGAAGCCGTGGGGGCGGGCGCCGGCGGGCTCCTGGCCGGCCTGCTGCTGGTCCGCTTCTGGACGCCGTTCCAGATCGCCGCGCTGCTGGCCGCGCTGAATCTGCTGGCGGCAGCCGCGCTGCTGCGCCGGTGGGCCATCCTGGCCTTGCTGATCTTCCCGTTCCTTCTGCCGCGCCTGGAATCCGTCTCGCGGGCGCGCTTGTGGCGGGGTCTGGATCTCGTAGCAGTGCGCAACTCGCCTTACGGCAATCTGGCCGTGGTGCGCACCGAGGACGGCGCCAGCCTGTACGAAAACGGGCTGGTGGTCGCCAATTCGCCCGACCCGGCCGCTGCCGAGGAAGCTGTGCACTACGCCCTGCTGGAACACCCCGCGCCGCACAGCTTGTTGCTGATCGGCGGCGGCATCAACGGGAGCGTGACGCAAGCGCTCCTGCATCCGCCTCTGCAAAGCGTCGACTACGTGGAACTGGATCCGGCCATCTTCGAGTTGGCGCGGGCATGCTTCCCGCGGGAATGGAGCGCGCTGACCGCGGATCCGCGCGTGCGCTTACACCACGCCGACGGCCGGCTGTTCCTGCGCACCAGCCAGAGTTGTTTCGACGTGATCATTGTCAATCTGCCCGAGCCCGAAACCGCGCAGTTGAACCGCTTCTACACCGTCGAGTTCTTCCAGGAAGCCGCGCGCAAGCTGAATCGTGGTGGCGTGTTGTCGTTGCATTTCGCCTCGTCGGAGAATTACATCAGTCCCGCGCGCGCGAATTTCCTGCGGTCGATCTATAAGTCGCTGCGCGCGGTATTTCCGTACGTGGCAGCGGTCCCCGGCGAAACCGTTCACCTGGCAGCGACGGCGGCGCCTGGCGGGCTGGCGGCAGATGCGCCCGCACTGCTGGCCAGGCTCAGGGCGCGCCGCTTACAGACCAGCTACGTGCGCGAATACTACCTGCCGTTCCGCATGGCTCCCGACCGCATGCGCGATCTGGCGGCGCAGATCCTGCCCCAACGCGCGACCCCGGTGAACCGCGATTTCACGCCCGTGGCATATTACTTCGACGAGATTTTGTGGAACACGCGTTTCCACCGGCATTATCGTGTGTTGCTCATCGCCGGCGGCGCCGTAATCTTCGCGGTGATCGCCGCCCGGGCGCGCAAAGCGTCGCGCCGGAAGATACGCACGGGCGTGTGCGTGGGCGTGATGGGCGCCACCATGATCGGCCTCGAGATGCTGCTGCTGCTGGGCTTTCAAGCGATCTACGGCTATGTCTACCAGCAACTGGCGATCCTGACAGCCGCATTCATGGCGGGCATGGCGCTGGGGAGTTGGCGGACCTGGTACAAGCCGCCGCGCCAACCGCTCCGCGCCATGGCGCTCACGCAACTGGCCGCGGCTATAGCGCCGCTGGCGATGTTCGCCTTGTTCGCCGTGGTGGCGCCTTCCACGGCGGCGAGTCAGGTTCTGTTTCCGATCCTGGCCCTGGGCGCGGGCGCGATCGGCGGACTTCAATTTCCGGTCGCGGCGCGTATCTACGGCGATGCCGGAGAGCTTTACGCGCTGGATCTCACCGGGTCCTGCCTGGGTGCGCTGGTCTTCAGTGCCTGGCTGATCCCGCTATTTGGATTTCTGAATACGGCCCTGTTGCTGGCGGCGGCAAACCTGGGGCCCATGTGGTGGTCCGCGTGGGATGCTCGCCGAACACCAGCGCAGTGAAAGAGAACAGGTCAGCCTCGTCGTCTTTCCAGGTTCCGGGCGGCAGCCCGGCTTTGTGGCACAACTGTTCCAGGTAGGTGGGCCGGTCCCAGCCTTGTTCGACAGGGACCTGCGGCAGGAACAGTCCTTCGCTCTCGCCGCGCTTCAGCACCAGGCCGTCGCGGCCCAGCCGGATCTGCTTTACGTCCAGCACACGGCGCAGGGGCGACAGCACCGAAATCTCGTACTCGAGCGATCCCAGTTCCTTCAGCGTTACCGGCGGAAAGCGGCGGTCGCGCACGGCCGCCATCGCCGCCACGTCCCGCACGGCTTCGCAGAGCGGCTTCACGGGCGAGGTGTAGCCGATACAGCCGCGCAACATGCCGTGCTCTTTCAAGGTGACGAAAGCGCCGCGCTCTCGCGCCAAGGCCTGGAAGGTGCCCGGCGAGCACTCGTACAGTTTGCCGTCGCGGACCACGGCCTCCACCGATTTGCGGGCGATCTGGAGTAGCCACTCGCGCTCGTCGCGGGTGAGCGAAAAGGCGGGCGCAGCGGCGCCCGGCTGGCCGGAGTCACGGCTCATCACCACCGATCCGTAGCCTACGACGCGGCTCTTGTCGCCGGTCACATCGCCGGTGTTGGCATACTGCAGCACGCGTGCCTGATTGGCGCCCAGACGTTCGGCGGCGATCATGGCCGCTATGATGGGTCCGCCCCCGCAGGCCTCCCAGGTGCGCAGATCGAAATTGCGGGACATGCTGAGGTAGTCCCACTCGGTGATGGCCTGCAGCGTCTTGTGATCCATGCGCGCGGCTTCGTCATACGTGTGATAGTGGGACAGATCGGAGCTGGCCAGGATCAACGTCTCCGGTCCGCGAATCATCTTGGCCAGAGCCAGGCCGAGTGCACGGCAGACCTGGTAACTCTGGTCGCCCATGACCACCGGCACAAGCTGGAATGGGCCCAGGACACGCTGCAAAAAAGGCAATTGCACTTCGACGGAATGCTCGCCGCGCTCGCCGGAGTTCACGTGGCCGCGGCTCGAAAGCTGGATCAGGCGGCTGGATTTGGCCAGTTGCGCGGCGAATGCGCGATCCACCGGCACGCGGCCCAAGGGGGTCAGGTAGGCCGCGCCATCATAGACCGCCGAGAACGGGAAGGCATCGTAGTGCGACGGCGCGATCAGCACCACGCGCTCGATCCGGCGGCCCTTCAACTGGGCGTAGGTGTAAGCCGCGACTTGCCCGGAGTAGATGTAGCCGGCATGCGGCGAGACCACCGCCACCAGCCCCGGGATGGGGACACCGTCCGCTTTGGAGAGGAATCCGTCGATCATCCGGGCGAGCTCGCCCGGGTCAGCCGGGTAAAAAGAGCCGGCTACGGCGGGCGGACGGACGGCCTCGGATTCGCGCGTCTTGCAGTGGCCCGTGGAGCACAGCAGAAATAGCAGCACGAGGCCGGCGCAGCGGAAGATCAAAGAGTAGGCTCTCCTCATATATTTGCCTGATCGAGTTCGCGCAGAAACTGGCCCACCACCCCGGCGAACTCCGCGGGTTGCTCGGTGAAGGGGAAATGCCCGGCGCTTTGGATGATCGTGAACCGCGCGTGCGGGAAACACTGGGCGTACACGCGGCTTTCGGCCGCGGTCTGGAAATCGCGCGCGCCATGGATCACCAGGACGGGCGCCGCCACGCGCCGCAACGCATCGCGGTAATCGTGCCAGCGGCCCATGCTCAGGTACATGGCCTGCACCATCCAGCCGCCCGCGTCGGCGGGCGCTTCCGTCGACGGCAGCGCGATTCCGCGCGCCGCGGCGGCTTCCGCGTAGTAGTTGGCGAACTCGCGGTTCATGGCGGCCAGTTCGGTTTCCGACAGATTGAAGATGTGGCCGAAGTTCAGATAGTGGCTCACAAACGCGTTGTAAGGCGCCTGGCGTCCGGCGGGCAGCGCAGCGCGTACCTGCGCGAAGAGGCCGCCGCCTTTTGCCGGCAGGACCAGCACATCGGCCGGCGCCACCAATACCAGCGCCTTCACGTGCTCCGGGAACTCCGCCGCGTACAGGGCCGCCAGGAATCCGCCGAAGGAATGACCGAACAAAATCAGCTTGTCATCGCCGAGTATCCGGCGGATACGCTCGATATCGGCCACCTGCGTACCTAACCCCAGAGCGGCTTCCAATTCCAGGGAGTTCTGGTAGAAGCTGTGTGCCACAAAGCGGTCCACCGGACGGCTCGACTTGCCGCAGCCGCGTTGGTCGTAATAGTGGAAGCGGTGCTGGGTGGCGAGCGCGTGCAGTCCGGCCGGCGGCTCATGCATCGGGTAGCCCGGACCGCCGTGCACCACCAGCACGTTCGAGCCAGCCCCGTCGGCGAAATGATGCAGCCGGATGTTGTTCCCCATGCTCCAGGAATCCCCATCGGTCACCTGCGGCGGAGGCTGCAACAGCGCGCTCAAGTGCAGCCGGCCCGGCCGGTAGTTGGGTTGGCCCATCCAATACCAGGCGAACAGGGCAAGCATCACGACGAGAGCGAGTGAGATCGAGATACCGGCTGCGATTCGGGTCCTCATTTGACCTCCTCCTGCGAGTTTCTTACGACCACACACCCGCGATCATCTCGCGGCAGTACTCGCACTTGCCGTTGTGCAGGTGCATGCCGTTCACCATGAAACCGGTGCGCTCCACTACCGCGCGCCGGCACTTTGGGCAATAGGTGTTTTCGGCCGGGTGCCCCGGCACGTTGCCGATGTATGCGTAATGCAAGCCCTCCGCGTCGCCGATAGCCTTGGCCCGCTCCAAGGTCTTCAACGGCGTGACGGGCAGGTTCTTCAGCAGGTATTCGGGATGGAAACGTGTGAAATGCAGCGGCACGTCGGGACCCAGTTCCGTGCGCACCCAGCGCGCCGCACTTTGAAACTCCGCGTCCGTGTCGTTCAGCGTGGGCACCACCAGGTACACGATCTCGGTCCAGATTCCCAGCCGCCGCATGGTGACCAGTGCGTCCAGCACCGGCTTCAACTCGCCGTTCACCACTTCGGTGTAGAACTTCTGGGTGAAGCCTTTCAGATCCACCTTAATCGCGTCCACGCGCGGGCAGAGCTTTTCGAGCGGCTCCTGCTGGATATAGCCGCCGCTCACGACCGCACTTTTCACGCCGGCGGCGTGCCCGGCCTCCGCGCAGTCGATCATGTATTCGTAGAAAATAACCGGTTCGCTGTAGGTGTACGCGATTACCGGGCAGTGGTTCTGTTTGGCGATGGCGGCCACGTCCCGCGGCGCCAGGTAGGTCGCCCGCACCTGCTCCGGCCGCACCTGGGAGATCTCCCAGTTCTGGCACATTTTGCAGTTGACGTTGCAGCCGGCGGTAGCCATAGAAAAAGCCATGGCGCCAGGCATGAAGTGGAAGAACGGCTTCTTCTCGATCGGGTCGATGTGCGCGCTGACCACCCGCGAGTGCACCAGCGTGTAGTAAATGCCACCGCGATTCTCGCGCGCGCCGCAATAGCCGCGTTCCCGATCGTCGATGACGCACGCGCGCGGGCAGAGCCGGCACTTGATCTTCTTGTGCGGCAGCTTGTCGTAGAACCGCGCCTCGCGAATAAATTGCGCATCGGGCTCCGCGGCGAGACACGGCAGCGTTGCGGCCATGAGGAAGCGGCGCCGGTTCATACTTCCACCTGCTCGATCCGGCGCGGATCGTTGGTCCCCAACCGGTGGGCGGCGTCCGCCGCGGAAGCTATATAGACCGGCTCGCGGCGGGCAGCCTTCAGCGTGGGGAGGCCCTTCTCGGCGCGCTTGCGCTCGATGATCTGCCAGCCGGTGTAATCGAGCGCCACCGGATCGCGCGAGACCAGCAGAGCGTTCTCCGGCCAAGCCCACTGCGGCATGTAGGACGGCCCGCCTTCGTATTGCGCCACCATCGCGTCGCAGATGTGCAGGCGCATCTTGCGGCGGATCGGCTCGAACATGTTGACGTCGGCCACGTAAGGATCGCCGGCGTTGGTGTGATACTTATTCGGATTGTGTATGGCGCCGAACGCGTTCTTCAGCGCCATGGTGACACCCACGATCCCGTGATCCTTCATTACCGGCAGATTAATCACCACGTCGCAGATTTCGGTGACCGCTTTGGCGAGCAGGCTGCCGGCGCTGCCGAATATCGCCAGTTCGCCGCCATACCCCAGAGCGTCGTTGCCCAGGCAGCGGATGTGGCCGGCGCGCGATTCAATACGGAAGCCTGCGCTTTCCAGGTCCGCGTTCAAGCGGTCCCAGATGACAATGTTGCGCGCCGGCGTGCCGGCCTGTTGCAGGCGCTCGCAGATGGCTTCGACCAGGGCGACCCGCGTAGAGGCGCCGCGTCCCGCCAGGCAGTTCACCTTGAGCCCGACGGTTTCACCGGGACGGGCCACCTGGTGCCAGCCGCCGCAGCAGCCCTCGACGGCGCGATCCAGGGCTTTTAGTACGCGGCTCGAATCGGGAGTGCCTGCGGCCGTGCGCATCATGGGCTCACGGGCGATCGCGACGCGCGATGGCGGCGTGGCGCGAGCCTGCCACGGCGCCGCCAGGCACGCCATCAGGAGGTCCCGCCGGGTGGTCAGGAAACGCATACGGGCACCCCAAAAACAAACCAGATATTACGCTTCTTTTATACCACTATTGCCGTTTGATTCGTATTCACGGCTTTTCCAAAGCCGCGGACGGCGTTCGCAAGCGGGCTTGCACGAGGCCCCCGAAAATCGGCCAGGCCGGCCGCGCCATTGCGCGCCCACCGGCCGCTGCCAGGCCCATTAAGAATGCCGGTCTCGTCGGAGGCCGGCCGCATGTTTGCGATTCCTCCACATCGTTTCATCGTGAGGGCATTACCGGCGGATTTACGCCTGCATAACGGAGGGAAGCTCACTCATGATGGCCAAGTATTGGATGGGAATCGCGTTTCTCGCCACGGCCGCCTGGGCGCAGAACGGGCCGGAGTTCACAATCTCTGCGGCAGCGGGCAACAGCAACCGGGGTTACAGCGGCGATGGTGGACCGGCCGCCAGCGCGGAGATGACCGGCCCGTTCGGTGTGGCCGTGGATGCCAACGGCAATATCTACATCTCCGACCAGGGCAACAACCGGATCCGCAAGGTGACGTCGACCGGCACCATAAGCACGTACGCGGGAAACGGCAAGTTGACGCCAGAAAACGGTCCGGCCTTAGATTCCGGAATGCAACCCGCCGGTTTAGCCGTCGATTCGGCCGGAACCCTGTATATCGCCGACAAATCGGGCGCCATCGAGAAAGTCGATGCTACCGGGACCCTGACGATACTGGCCGGCCAGCCGGGCTTCGGCGGGTACGCGGGCGATGGCGGCCCCGCCGTGGATGCCAAGCTTTGCCAGCCATCCGGTTTGGCATTGGACGCGGCGCACAACATCTATGTGGCGGACAACTGCAACGACATTATCCGCAAGATCGACAGCAAAGGCATCATTACGACCATTGCCGGGCAGCCGCAAGTACACGGCTACGCAGGCGATGGCGGCCCCGCCAGCAACGCCAAGTTCACTTTTCCCGACGATGTGGTCTTCGACGCCGGTAACCTATACATCGCGGATATGGGCAACCACATCATCCGCAAGATAGACCCGAGCGGTAACATCACCACGATTGCCGGGCAACCGGACAAGGCCGGCTATTCCGGTGACGGCGGCCCGGCGCGCAGCGCCCAATTCAACAATCCGGGCGACCTGGCGCTGGATGCATCGGGGAACCTGTATATCTCGGACTCGGGCAACAATGTGGTGCGCGAAGTGCTGACGAATGGCACGATCTTCACGATTGCGGGAGACGGCGGCGGGAGCTACAGTGGCGACAGCGGTCCGGCCACCCATGTATCGATCAGCCAACCCTGGCAAATCGTGACGGTCCCCTCCGGCAACCTGTACGTAGCCGATCGCTTCAACGACATCGTGTGGCTGCTCACGCCGGCGCCGCTGTCCCCCGCCATTACCAGCGTGGATGGGTCGGGACTGAGCGTGCCGCTGGTGATCACGATCAGCACGAATGGCCTGTTTTCCGTATTCGGCGCCGGATTCGCGCCGGCCGGAACAGCGCTCGAACCCGCCGCAGTCGGTGGCGCCCTGGTTACCAATGCGGCGCATACGTGCGTCGAGGTGGGCAGCGCCATGGCGCCGCTGACTTATGTCTCGGCGACGCAGATCAACGCGCAAGTGCCGGCGGTTCCGGCCAGCGGCAGCATAAAGGTGTCGGTGATCAGCAATTGTGGGCAGCCCAACCAGGCATCCAGCGCACCGGTGACGGTTTCGGTGGCGCCAGCCGCGCCGGAGTTTCTTTACTTCGTGCATAATGCGAACGGGCAGAACCCGGTGGCCGCGGTAGATAACACGACCGGGGCCTATATCGGGGCGGCCGGCCTGATTGCCGGGGCGGCATTTAGGCCCGCGCAAGCCGGCGAAATCGTGACCCTTTTCGGTGTTGGCTTCGGCCAGACCACGCCGCCGCAGACGCCCGGCGTCCTGGCGGCTGCCGCGGCCCAGGTGGGCAATGCCGCCGTAACTCTGGGCGGCAATCCCATAACACCGCTGTACGTGGGAGTCTCGCCTACTTACGCGGGATTGTACCAAGTGACATTCGCGGTTCCGAGCGGTTTGGAGCCGGGCCCGCAGACGATCCAGGTCAGTATCGGAGGAACCAGTTCGCCGGCGGGAGCGTTTTTGGAAGTCGGAGAGTAGCCCGGCCTGGCGTGCCGCTTGACGGCGAAACTGCGGCTAAAGCGGCTAAGGATCGCCGAGGCGCTCGTCAACCGCGCGCCCCAGCGCCGTCAGGGCCGGGGGCTCTTTTGCACCTGCCTGATAACAAACCAGGCGGACCAGATACCGTTTCTTGCAGAAGACCAGGCTGGCCGCATACAATCGCGCGGCATCGCCCAACTCGACAGTACGGCTGCCAAGCGCCGGCTCGGCATCCAGGATAGCCTTTGGCCCGGCCGGGGTCCGGAATGCATGTACCTCTACATTTACATCAAGGCCGTCGCGATTACGAAACGCCGCCACATACGTCCGCAGCACGCCGGCGCGCTCGTAGCGGTCGGCGCCGCCATCCATGTACTGCCACAGATCGGCCGCGGCGAAAGTCCGCGTCGCGCCGGTTTTGATCCAACCCGGCACCTCACCCAGCGGCAACGTATTCCCCGCGAGCAGCATTTGATTTGTGGGCGAACGGCTCTCGCCGATGCTGGTGACATAGACTGCCGGCCGGTCCTGGATCGGGCAGGCGTATTCGCAGGCGCCGCAGCCGATGCATCGCGCCGGATCGACGTAGGGCTGGCGCACGTGGTCCGCCGCGCGCAAATAGATGGCTTTGGGCGAAGTCGGGCACCACTCTTCACAGACAATGCATTCGGTGGCCATGGCCCACGGCAGGCAACGCCCGCGATCGTAGAAGGCCGTCCCCAGCCGTATGTGACTCTTCTCGACGACGGTGAATTCGCGGATCGCACCGGTGGGGCAGACCTGCCCGCAAGCCGTGCAGTTCGGTTCGCAGTACCCGATCCGGGGAGCCAGCACGGGCGTCCAAAGTCCCTCCATACCCGCCTCCGCCAGGCTGGGCTGCAGGGCGTGGGTGGGGCAGGCTTGCATGCACTCCCCGCAGCGTATGCAGCGCGCCAGGAAGTCCGGCTCGGCCGCCGCACCGGGCGGACGGATCAGCCGTTCGTGACGCTCCACCGCGAAGCCCGCATTGGCGCGCAGCAGCGGCACCGCAACAGCGCCGGCCGCGAGTCCCGCCAGGGCTTTGCGGCGCCGCAGGTCGGGCTGCTCCCGTGTGCCGTCGCGCGCCGGGAAGAACCGGAAGCGCAGGCCGCTTTCGGGGCAATCCGCCACGCAGTTGAAGCAGAGATGACATTCCGTCTTGCGCCACGGCCGGCCGGGAACCGGATCGTCGCCGCCCTGGCACCGGAGCAGGCAGCGGTTGCATTCGCTGCAGTGACCGGCGTGTTTCTCCAGGCCGAAGATCGACCAGCGGGATGCCAGCCCCAGCAGCCCGCCCAAAGGGCACAGTGCCCGGCACCAGAATCGCGTGATGCGCAGATTCAGCGCCAGGATGGTGGCCAGCACCAGCCCCAATACGAACGCCTGCCGGAAATACGGCTGGTGCGAGCCGGCCGGCGTACCGTGCACCGCTACCAGCCCGGCCGGCAGGATGGATAGCGCCAGCGACCGCACCATGAGCGCGATGGGGTCGAGCAGCCCGGCGATCCCGGCCCCGCATAGAGCCGCCCCCAACAGAGCCAGCAGCACATAGTATTTGGCCGTCTGCCAGGATGCGTAATGATTCGATTCCATACGGCGCTTGCCGCGCTTGCTGTCGGAAGGCAGGCTGCTCACGAAGTGACTGAGGGTTCCCAGCGGACAGATCCAGCCGCAAAAGAAGCGGCCCAGGAACATGGTAGGGATCAGGACCGCCAGGCTCCACAACATGCCGCGATAGAGCGCGCCGGTCGCCAGCGCCCGGACCGCGGCCGCCAGCGGATCCGCCTCCAGAAACCAGTTCGCCGCGGCCGCCGGCCGGAACAGCAGCCATGCGAACAGAAGCAGAAAAGCGATCTGCGAGAGCCGCCGCGCCCGCCGCATACCTATATTGTTCCAGATATCCGGATCCGGTTCTAAGCCAGCTTGCGCGCGTACGCGACTTCCTGCCGCAGATCGTCTTCCACCGGGCCTTCCTTCTCGTATTCGATGGCCGCCAGGCCCGCGAATTCCAGCCGGTGGAGCTCGTGCATCACCTCCGGAATTTTGGCGATGCCGCGCCCGAGCAGCACGTTGTCCTCGCCGCCCGCGGCAGCCACATCTTTCAAATGGACGAGTTTCAGGTAGGGTCCGAGCTTGCGGACGGCGTCCACGGTGTCATAACCGCAAGAGGCTATGTGGCCCACGTCGAGCGTGGCGCCCACCGTGCCGGATAGGCCGCGCAGCGCGCGCAGAACGTCTTCCGGGCTTTCATAGGCGAACCTGGTTTTGAAGTAGTGATTGTGAATGCCGAAAGTCAGGCCGGCCCGCGTGCACCTGGCGTCGATCTGTTTCAGCAGTTCGGCGCCGGTGGCGTCGCCAGTAATGTTGGTCGCGCCCAGCAGCCTGGCGAAGTCGATCGCCAGATCCAGCTCGTGTTCATCGTGGATGGTCGCCGCGTAGTAGGAGACGCAACGGATGCCGTGGCGGTCGAACAAGGCGCGCGCCCGTCGGAAACGGTCCGCATCCGGATGCGACAACAACATGAACTCGCCGCGCGACATCTCGATCTCCGCGATCTTGAGGATCTTCAATTGCGCGACCATCGCGTCCATCGAGAGACTGTGGTAGCTGTAGGTCCCGATGCCGATCCGCAGGCGGTTGGCGGCTGCCAGGCGGGTGACTCCAAGCGCGCCGATCGCCGCCGCGCCGACGAAGCTCCGGCGGGTCATGGACGCGCCAGCGGGCGGGGCGTCACATCGGCATCTTCCAGCCGCAGGGCCCACTTGATGGCCTCCTCGTACATTTTCTGCATGTCTGGACGGTCCCAGTTTTCCACTACGTGACCCAGCGTGGAATAGAACACGCGCCCTTTGCCGTACATCTTGGCCCACGCCACCGCGAAGTCCCGGTCCGTGCGATGCACACGCTTGTTGCTGAGATCCAGCTTGTCGGGATCCAGCCGCATCAGCACGCGCAACTTGTCGCGCGAGTAGTTGCGGATCTGGTAGATTTCATCGCGCAGCACGAACTCATGGGGCCACACTCCCATGCCTGGAAAACCAGGGTCCTCGACGATGATAGGGGCGTCGAAGGTGCCCCACGGATGCTCGTCGAAATAGCCGCCGATCATCTCGCCGAATTCCGGCCAGTCCGTGAAAGTGATGGTCGCGCTGTGGACGCCGATGAACCCTTTGCCGTCGTCATGAACGAACGACAGGAAGTCGGCCTTCTGCTGTGCGTCCATTTCCAGGTTGCCGCCGGTATAGAAGAGCACCGCGTCAAAGTTATTCAGATTGGGCGCGTTGTATTCGAGCTTCTTCCTGGTCAGGGCTTCGGTATCGGTGCGGATGGTGGTGTCCCAAAGCCCGCTCTGCCGGCCCAGGCGTTCGATCGTGGCCAGGGCGTGGGAGACGGCCTCGTGCCGGTAACCCTTCTCTTCGCCAATCGCCAGCAACTTCTTCCGCGGAGCGGGCGTGGTCTGCGCGGCGATGGGAAGGACGAGAGAGACCGCCGACATCCACAGGCAACTTTTCGCCAGGGTCATTTGCGGGCAGCCTCCCTGGCGAAGATCTGTTTGACATCCATGCCGGCCGGCACCTCCAGGTTGAAGAAACCGACCATCATTTCGTCCCAGCTCTGGTCGCCCCAGGTCACTTCCTTGGTGGGGTCCGCATTTTCCGGATTATTCGGCGAATTGTCGTAGTGCGCGGTGCACTCGATGCGGGTTCCCTTCGGCAGGACGATCGGCGCAGCGAGGTTATACCAAAGCTGCCAGTGCCAGTCGTAGCGCGGCACGCGCAGGAGGGTCTGCGTCTTCCCGTCCGGAAAGACGACGCGGTACTCGAAGTCCCTGCCGCGTCCGTGCATGTGCGGGTGCAGGCTGGCCAGCGTGACCGCGGCGCCGATGTCAAATTCGGCATCCACGCGATAGTCGGGATTGCCGGGGGGAATCCGGAACTTTCCATTGGTGGCGGAGAGCGTCAGCACGCGCGTTCGGGGAGTCGTCTTGGCAAACACCAGGCCGAACTTGCTGCGGTCCAGGCCGGGTTTGCCATTGGTGGTGTAGTGGATCTCCATGACGAAATCCGAACCGGCCTTGACCAGCTTGCCCTTTCCGGGCTCCAGCATCTCGGGGGGCTGGCCCGGCGCGTACCCGACCAGGAAGTCGCTGGGCAAGGCGCTGGTATCCGTGGTATCGTCGGCAACCTTAGGCGCCACGAAGAAGACGCCCGCGGGTTCACCCCGCAGCCAGTGGGAGCCTGGCTCGCGGATATACAGAATCATGTGGTGGACGTGGGCCCGGTCGTCCGGACGCGCCTCGGCGAACTGCACCCATTTATCTTCGGTGAAGCCCGAGGGAACGATCACCTTCTGGTACTCGATGGTGCCGCTGGCGGGAATCGCAAACGCACGGGGGAACTGGTAAACCACGTCCGGCGCCGGAATCGACCAGCCTTCGACGAAGGGTCGCGGCGCCGGCAGATCCTTGGGGTCGCCCTCGGGCGCGCCGCCATCCGCCCACGCGGCGATGGTGTTGATGTCGTCCTGCGAAAGCGCACGGTCGTTGGAGAATCTGCCGAAGCGCGGATCGGCATACCACGGCGGCATCTTCCTGAGCAGCACCGCCTCCTTCATGGCCTTGGCCCAGGGGCGCGACTCCCGATAGGTCAGCAAGGAGAACGGGGCCGCTTCGCCAGGCCGATGACATGCCTGGCAGTGCTTCTGCAAAAGCGGCATGACGTCTCGGGAGAACGTGATCTTCCGGCTCTCGACCGGCGCGGCAGCCAGAGCCGCCGCCGTAAGGGCTAAAAGAAGAAATTCGGATAAAGATCTTGGGTAGTCCACTGGTTTAAATGCCCATTCTGCCATATTGACGGACCGCGGGTGCGCGGCCCGCACGCGACGAGGTTGTGCTAGGCTGGTGCAGCATGCGCGTTGCACTGCTGCATACGTTCACGGCCAGCAAGAAAGATCCGCTGGACGCGGTAACGGAGCGCATTCACCAGGCGTTCCTGGATGCCGGTCTGGGCGAGCCCGTGATTCAGTTCACTTTCGGAGATGCAGCGGTCGGGGGATCCGTCTCCAGCGTGGACCGGGTGATCAAACGGTTTCCGGAATTGGCGCGGTTCGTCACCACCGCGTCTCCCGGAGGCGGACTTCCGGGTTCGCGACGCCTCTCCAATGGACCGGTCTCCCCGGCGGCGGGCGAGGTGCTGCCGTTCGCGACGCTGAAAGCCATCGCCGCCGGCGTGCCGCGATCGTTTCCGTTTCACGGCGTCGCCATTCACTTCCATACGCCGCAGTTCGGGGACCTGCAGCCGACACTGCTGCGGTCGGCCGAGATGCTGGCGGGCATACTGCTGACCGACAACTGGTGGGTGAATGGGCGGCAGCGGGGGCTTACGTCATGCGTAGTCTTGGAAGCGGACCCAGGCGGCAAGAAACTGCCGGCGCCGGCGGGCCCGGTGGCGGCGGTGCTGGCAGCCTGCGGAAAGATCCGGCGGACGGTCCAGGCGCCGCTGGCGGGGGACAGCCAGCCCGCTGGTCCGGTCCCCCTGGTCCGTATGCCGCAGGGCGCACTGATTCCGAGCGCCAATCCGGAGGCGGCGCAGGCGGTCCATAAGGTTGTATTGGACTACCGGGCGCGCATGCCGGAGATTGTGCAACGGGCGGCTCTGCCCCACGATCTGCCGCCACCGGGACCCGAGGCATGGCAGCGCACCCAGCATGTCACGCCCGGGCCTATGAAACCGGCGCTGGAGCAGGCATTCAAGCCGATGGGGTACGGCTGCCGCGGCGGGTCGGGGACGTTCACCCTGCGGCGCCGTACGGCCGCGAACTTGACGGCGGAGCTCAGCCTGGACGTCGGCACGTGGGGGCACAAGGTCCTGGCGATGTTCAAGGTTATGGGAGTCGGATTCAAAGCCACGCTGGCGCTGCCGGCCTGCGCGCAGTCGGTGCCGCAGGCGCAGTATCCCATCGGCGATGCGGAGCAGTGGCGGAAGATAGTGGCCAACCTGGCGGCGCTGGTGGCGGAACTGGAGCGGAGCTTCGTGCCGGCCATCGAGGCGGCCGCGGGACCGTCGCCGGAATGGTACCAACCCGAGAGCTGAGCGCTTCAGCGCGTTCCGGCTACGGGCAACTCCAGCACGCTGGGATGCTGCGCGTCATGGTATAGCACGACGTGAGCGGTGCGCGCGTCCTGGGCCGATTCGCTGGCCACCTCGCCGCCGGAGTTGTAATTCTTCTCCACCTGGATGCTGTTCGGCGAGCGCAGCATCAGGCGCAGGCGGCTCCCCTTGGCGATGCGCCGCGAAAACCAGGTGAAACCGTGGAAGTCGTACTTGACGATTTCGCCCCTGGGAACGGGCACGGGATGGTGCGGCGACTCGCGGTAGCGGGCGCGCAGAACGTCGCCGGTGAGTTGCACGCTGTTGCCGTTGGGCAGGATTTCGAAGAGATTGACTGCAAAGTCGGTGTCCGGCACGTCCATCGACATCCAGACTTCCAGGCGCACGTTGCCGCTGATTTCGGTGTCCTCGGCAAACGGCGCGCTGTGATAGATCAGGCCGTCGCCGAACAGGTGCAGAGGCTCGGTCTGGTCGGTAAGGTTGTTAGGATTGTCGGCGGTTTCGAGCGTGCCGGGACGCAGGTCCAGCGGGTCGTAGGTATAGCGGTCGGGCGCTGCGCCGGCAGGCTTCTCCGGCTTCAGGGTGCCGGAGTGCATCACGTCGTTGGCCTGGCCGTTTAGCGAACTCAGATACAATCTGCGGGCCGCACCGGAGACGGCTTCGAGCGTAGGCGCGTACTTCCATTCTTCGGCGCCTACTTCGTAATACGCCACGCGTTGCTGCAGAAACGCGGGCTGCGGGCCGGACTTCATGGTCCAGTCGTACCACTGGCGGTGCAGATCGTTCAGGTTGAGCATGCTGGCCTCCCCGAACTTCAAGCCGCCGACTTCGCGGGTCGGGGAACGCGTGCCGGCATGGTCCCAGGGTCCGATGATCAGGTAATGCCGGTCGCGCGCGGCGGGCGAGCCGTAGCGCATGTGATCGTGATAATAGTGCAGGGCGCCGGCCTGGTCGCCGTCGTAAGCGCCGGTGATGGTCAGGATCGGAACATCGATTCGCGCGAACTGCTGCGGCGTCGGATACATGGCGTCCCAGTAGGCGTCGGGCTCCGGATGCGCGATCCATTTCTGGAATACCGTCGAGCTGTTGCCTGCGATCCGATCGAGTTCGCGGAAGGGACGGTTCTGCGTGTAGCGCTCCCGGAACTTCTCGGTCCAGAACACGGAGTCGGCAAATTGTCTGGCGTTGCCGGCTTTGCCGCTGGTAAACGTGAGCCACTGGATGATGTAGCCGGAGAAGATGCCGCTGGCAAACGGGAAATCCACGGCCGCCGCCGCGGCTGCGGCGGGCACGATGGTGGCCAGGTGCGGCGGATTCTCCTTGAGCGTGGCCCACTGGTCGAAGCCCGCGTAGGAGCCGCCCCACATGGCGATTTTGCCGTTGGACCACGGCTGGCGCGCCAGCCATTCGACGACATCGTAGCCGTCGCGGGCTTCGTTGGCGAACGGTTCGAAATCGCCTTCCGAATTGCCCCGGCCGCGAACGTCCACCAGCGCGAAGACGTAACCGTGGCGGGCGAAGTAACTGGCGCGATCTTCGTAGCTGTCGGCAATGTACGGCGTCAGGGTGAAGATCACCGGCAGCGGCGACGTCATGGCTTTGGGCTTGAAGACCGTGGCGTTGAGATGCACGCCATCGCGCAGGGGAATCCTGACACCCCATAGCATGTCGATTTCGCCGGCCTGCAGCGCGGCGGAAGCGAACAACGCGAGCGGAATGAGTTTCTTCATGATCACCAGTTCGTGATGGAGCCGTCTGGACGGAAGTAAGTCTGGGCCCGGTTCGTCGTGTATTCCGTAATTTCGGCGATCCGGTGCAGCGGTTTGAAATCCAATTCGACGCCGAGACCGGGGCGGTCGTTGGGATACAGCTTGCCGTTCTTGAAATCCAGGCAGACCGGCAGATGCGGCAGCGTGCGCCCCTGGAAGTTGTACTCCATCAGCAGCGGGCCGGAGAATGTGCCCAGGGAATTGACCAGGGCGGCCGTGGCGATGGGACCGGTGAAGTGGGGCACGATGCCGACGAAGTGCGTCTCGCAGATGGCGGCGATCTTCATCATTTCCGTGATGCCGCCGACGTTGGGCAAGGTGGCGCGGACGTAGTCGATATCGTGGTTCTCCACCAGCCGGTTGAAGTCCCAGCGATTGCCCCACTCTTCGCCGGCGGCGATGGGCACCTTCACCATGCCGCGCAGAATCGGCAGGTCCTGCTGGAAGGCTTCCGCGCGCACGGGATCTTCCACGAAGAACGGCGCCAGGTTCTCGATCAGGCTACAGCCGCGCACCGCCTCATGCAGGTCGAAACGCTGATGAAAGTCGACACACCAGTCGCCGTTCTTGCCGACGCCTGCGCGCGCCTGGACGCAATCGTCGTAGAGCTGGTTGAGCCGCTCGCTGGTGTTGTAGGTCGTGTTGGCGGGCGTGTCGGCGGCGCCCATGCGATAGGCCCGGTAACCGGCGGCGATGGTCAGTTGGGCCTGCTCCCGGATCGACATGCCGTGCCGCATGCCCGGGATGATGCCAGCCGTGTTGTAGCATTCGCAGTAGTTGCGCACCATTCCGCCCAGCAGCGCATGCACGGGCAGGCCCAGGGCCTTGCCGCGGATGTCCCACAGAGCCAGGTCGAGAGCGCCGATGGCGTGCTCTTTCTCGCGGCCCGGCGGATAGAAGAAGGACCGCGACATGTCCTGCCAGAGGCGCTCGATGTGCTGCGGGTCCTGGCCGATGAGGCGGCCGGCGCACTGCTCGAGCGTGTCTTTGGACCCGCCTTCGCCGATGCCGGTAATGCCGGAATCGGTTTCCACCGTCACCACCAGGTCGCTCTGGTTGAACAGCGGATTCGGTTGCGGCGGCGCGTAGACGCGCACACGCGCGATCTTCATCTTGGGGACTGCCCCCATGGCGCGCGGGGGCACTGACACGGCGGTCGCCGACGCAGCGGCCAGCGACCGAAAGAAAGTCCGGCGATGCACGAAGCTACTCTACCACCACTTCGCCCTGCATGCGTTTGTGGCCGAGACCGCAGAACTTGGAGCATTCGAAGTGAAATGTGCCGGCCTGTCCGGCGGTGAACTCGACCGTTACGGGCACGCCTTTCTTCAGCTCCTGATCGATATGAAACGCTTCGATCTTGATGCCGTGATCGCGGTCGGTGGCGGTAATGATCAGGCGCACGCGATCGCCGCGCTTCACCTCGATCCGGTGGGGATCGAATTGGTACTTCCGGGCGGTCATCCTGATTTCCGTGACCGGTGTTTGCGGCACGGCGGGGGCGGCCATCGAGGCCAGCAAAAAAGCGGCGATTGCTAAACTCCTCATTTGTTCTCCTCCATGGGCGGTGCCACCGTCATCCAGTCCGCGCGGAACCCGGCGGGCACGCGATACCGGCTGGCATTCGTAACGAACGGAAAGCGGGCTACCAGGGGCGGCATTCCAATCGGCGAGAGCCAGATGCCTTTCGAAGCGGAGGCCACCACTTTGGCGTACAGCGGCCGCCAGATGTTCTCCACCTGGATCTTCTCGAGCATTACGTCGATTGTAAAACGCCCCGGCTTGGGTACCCAATGCTCGATCCGCAGGATGCGGCCCTCGACCGCGGCCCCCGCCGGGACGACTATCTTCGACCCGCGTTCCACCATGGGTGCGCGAAGTCTGGCCCGAATGATATCTCCGGCAGCAGCGATATCCGTGTCGATTGGCGCGGCCAGCGCCACGGAGAGGCGCAGACCTGCGGGGAGCGGTCCGACGTCCGTTTCGCGCGGCGCGGCCGCTCCGGCAAGAGGAGACTCGCCGAAATGGATGGTGGCCTCGCCGCGATATTCCCGGCAACCGGTGTAGGCGGCGTCGATCTGCGTTTCGGTCTGGTCCTGCATGATCGTGCGTATGGAACTGGTGCGGGGCAGCAGAAACTCGCCGTGCCCGACCGGAATCTTCTGATAATCCACCGTGGTGTCCACCTGGCAGGCGCCGGTCTCCGCCGGCAGGCGGACGGCCTGTTCGGTGATGTGCCGCAAAGCGAAGGAAGCGGAATCCAGCCGGAATTCTCCGGCAAAAGGCACGGCCGTCCAATCCTCTCGGGTTTTAACCTGATAATGACTGGCGGCGACTGGGACTTGATAGGCATAAGCCGCGAGGCGCGCTCCGCCGCTGGTTCGCTCGCCCAGGTACTGGTATGCGGCGCCGCCGTTGACGAAGACATCCGCAATGAGCGCGCCCAACATGCCGGTCCCATAGGCTCCTCCGCCGATCAGCTTGAAGATGCTCTGTTCGCTAAACCGGCTGCCCGGCCAGGAGCCGATCTCCACTCCCTTGGAGACTTTCAGTTCCAGGCGCAGGCGGTCGGTGGTGGTCAAAACGAGATCAGCGGGGCTCAATGAGCGGACCTGGTCGCAGGTCGCGGCCGGATGATGCGGATTCAAGCGGCGATAATGGCGGCGGTCGACGGTCTGCACGCAGGTGTAATCGGGCAGGCGGCGATCCCGTTCGCTGAGTATTTCGCGGGCCCGGCGCAGGCCACTGGCGGCATCCGGCGGGATCTGCGCCAGGAGAGCCGCGGCAGCCGGGATGAGCAGAAGGGCGCGCATGTCAGCCGCGACGGAGGATCACTGGTTTTCCACGGGCGGCTTGACTGTGACCCATTCCATCTGGTATCCGGCGGGGATCCGGTGGCTCTCTTCCCTGGTCTCGAAATAGAGGGTCGCCACCAGCGGCGACTGCCCCATGGGCGGGAGCACGAATGATTTTCTTTGGCCCAATTCCAAACGGGCGAAAACCGGACGCGGCCCGCTCTCTGTCTCGATCTTTTCCAGCGCCAAAGAGAATATGAAATGCCGCGGCGCCTCCAGCCAGTGCTGCATAGCCACGATGCGCCCTTCCACGGCAGCGCCGCGCGCCGCCAGCAGCTTCCTGGATCTGGGATACCGGATCAGCTCGCGTAGCCTGGCATGCACCACGTCGCCGGCCGCCGCCGTATCGGAATCGATCGGCTCGGTGAGATCCGCAACCTCCTGCTGACCGCGTCCGGCCGCGGCATCACGGTCTTCGTCACGTCCCATGCGCTGGCCATGATCGGCCAGCTCGCCACCCACGTGATGCTGATCCGCGGCGGCCGCATCGTGTATCATGCGGCCACGGCGGAGATGACGCAGCCGCTCGAGGAGCTGTATTTCGATCTGGTGGAGACCCCGCCCCAGGAGGACCTGCCTTGGCTGCGCTCATCGCCATTCTGAAAGCGCTGCGGCACGCAGTCGGACGGGACCTGGGAACGTTCGAATCCATCACCGTCAATAACCTGTTTCTGTTTGTGGCGCTGCTCTGCTACGGCGCGCTCAACAGCGGCCAGCCGCCCCACAGCGCGGAGCCGTTCTTCGTGCTGCTGGGTTTCCTCCTGCTGTTTCCGCTTTCCGCCGACCCGCTCGGCCGGATACCGCCGTCGCGCCTGTCGTTATGGCCGCTGACCACGCGCCAGCGCCTGGGCCTCCGTCTCGGCAGCCTGGCTCTCAGCCCGGTGACCTGGGTCGGCCTGCTGATCCTGTGGCGGACCGCGCGGCCCACGCTGGCGCTCGCGTTTCTGGCGCTGGCCGCGGCTATCCAGGCCGCCGCGGCGCTGGCGCGCTACGCCGTCCGCCACAACCGCCACTGGGATGTATTGCGCGACATCCCGGTGCTTCCCGGACGGCTCGGCGGGCTGGTGCGCAAAGATCTGCGCCAGATGCTCAGCGTGCTGGATCCTTACGCCGCCGCGTTATTGAGCCTGGGAGGTGGACTCTACCGGGCAGCCGGCCGGCATGCCGATCCCGTGGCATTCTCGATCCTGAGCCTCCTGGTGGCGTTGTCGCTGAGTACCTACGGGCAGTCTCTCTTCGGACTGGACATCGGATCCGGCATCACGCGCTATCGCCTGCTGCCGCTCCCCGGATGGCAGCTCCTGCTCGCCAAAGATCTGGCGTTTCTGACCCTGCTGCTGGTTTTGTTGTCGCCTCTCGATCCCGGTCCGGGAATGACCTTGGGATTCGCCGCCCTGGCCGCCGGCCACCACTCATCCGTATTGATGGAAATCCCGCACCAGCGATGGCGGTTCACCGGCGGCCGCCTGTTGCCAGTCGGCGCGCTGCAGGCCATGGGTGGGATGGCGCTCGGGTTCCTGGAGTCCGCGCGCGGACCGGTCGTGCTGCTGCTCACCGCCGTCGCCTGGCTGGTATCGCTGTGGTTCTACGGCCGGCGGTGGGACGCCAGATCCACCGGCGCGCACCACGCGTTATAGTCTTCTGATGAAGAAATGGCTTCTGTTTTCCACTGTGGCCGCCGTGCTCTGCGCCCAGCCGCGGCCTGCACGCGACCCCGGCCAGCCGGTCGATGAAGAGTACACCAGCAAGATTCACGAGTACACCACCGAGCCGTTCTTCAATTCTCCGCTGACCGATTATTTGCCGGCGTCGAAGACCGTACCGACACCCAAGGCCGTGCTGGGCGACATCGCCGGCGCGCCCGGTATTCTGCCCTATTCGCAGGACGTCTACCGCTACATGCGCATGCTGGAAAAGGCCAGCCCGCGCGTGAAAGTCTTCCATATCGGCACCACCGAAGAAGGACGCGAGATGATTGCGGTGGCGGTGGCCGATGAACGCCTGCTCGCGCGGCTGGACGAAAACCGCGCGCGCCTGTCCAAGTTGGCCGATCCACGCACGATTCACCTGGACGATGCCGAAGCCGAGAAACTGGTGGCCGCATCGGCGCCCATCTACTACATTACCGGCACCATCCACTCGCCCGAGACCGGCGCGCCGACCGCGCTGATGGAATTGGCCTACCGGCTGGCGGTCGATGATAGCGCCTATATCAAGTTCATCCGCGAGAACGTTATCACGCTGATCACCCCCATCGTGGAAGTGGACGGCCGCGACCGAATGGTGGATATTTATCGCTGGCACCTGGCGAACCCCGGCAAGCAGTGGCCGCCGCTGATCTACTGGGGCCATTACGTGGGCCACGACAACAATCGCGACGCCATGGGGCTCACGTTGGCGCTCACCCGCAATGTGCTGCACACCTTCGTGGGATGGAAGGCGCAGGTGCTGCACGATCTGCACGAATCGGTGCCATATCTTTACGACAACACCGTCGGCGACGGTCCCTACAATGCCTGGATCGACCCCCTGCTGGCGAACGAGTGGGCCATGATGGGCTACAACAACGTGGAGGAGATGACCAAGTTCGGCATGCCCGGCGTCTTCACGCACGGTACCTTCGACACCTGGTCGCCCAGCTACCTGATGTTCATCGCCGCGATGCACAACGGCATCAGCCGGCTTTACGAAACGTTCGGCAACGGCGGCGCCGATACCGTGGAGCGCACGCTGCGTCCGGAGGAGTACGCGCGGACCTGGTACAAACAGAATCCGCCGCTGCCCAAGGCGAAATGGTCGCAGCGGGATAACAACAATTACGAAGAGACCGGCATCCTCACCGCGCTGGCCTACTTCAGCGCCAACAACAAGCTGTTCCTGCGCAACTTCTATCTGAAGGCCAAGCGCTCCATCGAAAAGGCGCGCACGGAAGGGCCCGCCGCTTACGTATTCCCCGCCGGCGATCCGCGGCCCGGCGCGCAGGCCGACCTGTTGCGCATGCTCCAGGAACAAGGCTGCGAGATCACCCGGGCCAGCGCGGCGTTCACGGTCCTCATGCCGCCGTCGAAGAAGGCAGCGCCCAAGCATGACGAAAAGCTCGCGGAGAATGGCGACCACCAGGCCAAAGAAAAGCCTAAGCCGGAACCGCGCGCGTTTCCGGCCGGCAGTTACATCGTACGCATGGATCAGCCCTACAGCCGCATCGCCGACGCGCTGCTCGACTACCAGTATTGGTCCCCCAACGATCCGCAGAAGGCCATCTACGACGATACTGCCTGGACGTTCGGCGAATTGGGCAACGTACAAGTCGCGCGGGTGACGGACGTGAAAGTGCTGGACGCGGCCGCCGACCTGGTGCCGGGGCCGGTGCAGGCCCCCGGCGGACTGGAAGGAACCGGCGATATCTTCCTGATCAACCACAATGCCGACAATTCGCTGATCACGCTTCGTTATCGGTTCCGCGACGCATCGTTCGAAGCCGCCGAAGAGCCGTTTGAAGCCGATGGGCACAAGTTCAACCGCGGATCCTTCATCGCGCGGAATGTGAGCGCCGAAGACTTGAAGCAGGCGGCCGCGGAACTGGGAATCCGCGCTTATGCGGTGGGCACCGCGCCCGTTGTGAAGACCCATCCGCTGCGCGCCCCCCGCATCGCCGTCATGCATACCTGGTTTAATGCCCAGGACGATGGCTGGTGGCGCCTGGAGTTCGACCGGCTGCACGTGCCGTTCGACTACATCAATACTCAGACCGTAGCCGCGGCCGGCGATCTGCGCGCGAAATACGATGTCATTATCTTTCCGCCCGGAGTGCGTAACCCGCAGGCCGTGGTCAGCGGTATGCCGATGTTTGGAAATCCGCTGCCCTGGAAGGTGACCCCGCTGACGCCCAATCTGGGCAAAACGGACGAGACCGACGACATGCGGCCGGGCCTGGGTTGGGACGGTCTGGCGCATTTGCAGCAGTTCGTACGCCGCGGCGGTCTGTTCATCGTCGCCAGCGAAACGGCCCACTTCGCCGTGACTTTCGGTTTTACCCCCGGCCTCAGCATCGCTCCGGCGCCGCGGCTCAAAGTGACCGGCTCGGCGCTGCGCTCCAAGACCGTCGATGCCGCCAGCCCCATCGCGTACGGCTATGCGGATAACCTTGCGATCTTCGCTTCGAACCCACCCGTGTTCGGGTTGTCCAACGTCGCCGGCGGCGGCTTCGGACGCCGCAATCCCGCCGAAGAGCACCAACGGGCGACGGGACGTGGAACGATTGACGATTCCGACGTGCCGCAGGGCCGGCCCCCCGCGGAAATCCCGGAAGAGCCGCACGCCGAGCCATGGCAGGCGCTGCCGTTGACCGACGAGCAGCTCCGCAATCCGATCTACGTGATCCCGCCGGCGGCGCGGCCGCGCGTGGTGCTGCGATACGCCGATGCGAAGGAACTGCTGGTATCGGGTCTGCTGGATGGCGGCGCCGAACTGGCGCAGCATGCGGCGGTCGTCGATTCGCCCTACGGCGAAGGGCACGTGGTCCTGTTTTCCGACAACCCGTTCTGGCGCGCGGAGACCAAGGGCAGTTACTTTCTGGTGTTCAACGCCATTATGAACTTCGATAGCCTGAATGCAGGCCGCAAACTCGACAACCGGTAGCGTGTGACGCCGCTCACGGAACGGGGATGGTATCTTCCGACGTGAACGGCGAGGCCGGCAATCCATCCGAGTTGTACAGATTCACAACCGGCGCATTCGCCCATCCGTAGCGCACATACTTCGGAGCAGTCACACCGGCATCGCGCACTATCACAGTGTCGCCGTCGATCCGCGCCTCCGCGCTGACGAACTTGCGATCGTCGCCGGCGAGCTCAAACCCCTCAAGCGAGCCACCCTTCGCCATCAGCCCGCTCGCATGATCGAACCACACGCGCATCGCGCCGTCCTCGGGGCCGGCCTGCCGGAACATGGGGCCCGCATACTCCACCGTTTCCCCGTAAGCCAATACCCGGGCCGCCCGCGCCAGCCGGGCGCCGACGGTCTGTTTGTCGGCCGGGTGGACGTTGTCCGGATTGCCGATGTCGATCGTCACGGCCATCGCCGTGTTCGCCAGCGACAAGGTGCGGCGTTGCGCCTCGCGGATCGCCGCCCAGGCTTCCGTCGCATTGGATTTGAAGTTGGCGATCTGCACGAACAGAAACGGGAAGTTCCCCACGTGCCACTGCGCCCGCCAGTCGGCAATGAGCGCGGAAAAAATCCGCTGATACATCGGCGCGAACGACAGCCGGCTGTTGGATTCACCCTGATACCAGATCACGCCCCGGATCGGGAAGGGCGTAATCGGAGCCACCATGCCGTTGAAGAGCGCGGCGGGGGCCCAGGATGCGGGATCGGGGCGCCAGGGGTGGCTGGGCGGCTTTTTTCCGGCCTGGCGCGCCGCCGCGTCCTCCCTTCGCTCCATGGCCAGGATCGCGGCATTATCAGCTTGTGACAGCATCATGTGGGCACGCGTAGCGAATACCGGCATCAGCGCGGCATCGGCGGAAATGGATTCGAGGCTCACCCAAGCCTCCGCCACGGTGCCGCCCCAGGAGGAATCGATCAGCCCGATCGGTACGTGCTCGCGCTCGGCCAGGTCGCGGCCGAAGAAGTAGGCCACCGCCGAAAAGCCGGCAGCCGTCTCCGGCGAGCAGACGGTCCACGAAGCATCCACGTCGCGCAGGGGGAAGTCCGCAGCCTTGTTCGGGATGTGCAGCAGCCGAATCTGCGCCTGGTCCGCATGCGCGATCTCCTCCGCGGAGTTCTTCAACGGCGCGCCCATGAAGCCTTTCAACGGCATTTCCATGTTGGACTGGCCGGAGGCAAACCAGACATCGCCAACCAGAATATCGTCCAGGGTGATGCGATTGCCTGCCATAACGGTGAGCGCATACGGCCCGCCCGCGGATTCCGGACTCAGGAAAACGCTCCAGTTGCCGAGGCCGTCACCGGTAGTCTCGCGGCTGGCGCCGTGAAAGGCGACGGTCACCTTTTCGCCGGGTTCCGACCATCCCCAGATATGGATGGGCCGGTCGCGCTGCAGCACCATGTGGCTGCTGAGCACTCCCGGCAGCCGGACCGCGCACTCCCCGGCGGGCGGATGACACGCCAGCAGGAGGCCGAACCCGGCCATGCGTAAAACGGATTTCGTGGGCATCCCTAACATTCTATTCCGCGGCAACGGCACCGCGAAGATTTTCCATAACGAACCCGGTTGCGATGCGTCATAGTAGAATAACAAACAAGGATAGTAGATCGACATGGCCTTACCCAAGCTCACCCGGCTGGAACTCCGGATCATGGAAGCGCTCTGGAACCACGGCGCATCCTCCATCCGGGAGATCCAGGAATCGTTTCCCAAACGCGGCCGGCCCGCGTACACCACCATCCAGACCACGGTTTACCGACTGGAGGCCAAGCAAGCCGCCCGCCGCGTCAGGAAGATCGGCAATGCGCACATCTTCGAAGCCGCGGTTTCGAGAGGCGCGGCCCAGCGCCGGCTGATCGACGACCTGCTGGCCCTCTTCGGCGGCCATACCCAGCCGGTGATGGCGCACCTGATCGAATCCGGCAAGCTGACGCTCGACGACGTGCAAGCGGCCGAAAAAACTCTGAAGGAAATGGCGACGAAGGAGAATCACGATGACGTTCGTGCTTAACCATTTGTGGCAGTCCACGCTGTTTGCGGCGCTGGCGGCCGCGCTGGTCATGGCGCTCAAAGATAACGCCGCGCAATGGCGGTGCCGCATCTGGCTGGCCGCGTCTGTGAAGTTCCTGGTGCCCTTTGCGGCTTTGGCCGCCATCGGCGGCCGTCTGGGCTGGCGCCACGCGCGCGTCGCTTACTCCCAGGTATGGCTGTTCATGGGGCCGGGCCAGCCTTCCGTGCCGCCCGCGCTTGATCCTGTCGTGCATGCCGTGGCCTCGCCGGCGCCTTCCAGCGTGCCGGCGCTCCTGGTGGTCCTGTGGTCCGCCGGCTTTGCGGCCGCGCTGCTTCGCTGGTGGCTCAGTTGGCGGCGGGTGCGGGCAGCCGTGCGCGCCGCCTCGCCGATCGCCGCTGGGCGCGAATTCGAAGCGCTGCGCCGCGTCGAGCGTATGGCAGGGGTGCGGCGGTCCTTGCCGCTGCTGGCCTCCGGCCACCGCCTCGAGCCGGGTATCGTGGGCTTATTTCATCCGGTCCTATTGTGGCCGGCGGGGATCTCGGGCCATCTCACCGATGCCCAACTCGAAGCTATCCTGGCCCATGAGCTGTGCCACGCCCGCAGGCGCGATAACCTGGCCGCCGCGTTGCACATGTTCGTGGAAGCGGTCTTCTGGTTCCATCCCCTGGTGTGGTGGCTGCGCGCGCGCCTGATGGACGAGCGCGAAAAGGCGTGCGACGAAGAAGTGCTGCGGATGGGAAGCGATCCCGAGGTCTACGCCGACAGCATTTTGAAGGCCTGCCGCTTCTTTGTGGAATCGCCGCAGATGTGCATGGCGGGCGTCACCGGCTCGGATCTGAAGCAGCGCATCGAGAGAATTATGAGGCGCCATATCGGGCGGCAGCTCGATCTGGGAAGGAAACTGCTGCTGGCCGCCGCCGGATTGGCCGCGTTGGCCGGACCGGTTCTGTTCGGCGTGGCACACGCTCCCCTCGTGCTCGCCCAGTCGAAGCCCGGTACGCCGCCACCCGCATTCGAGGTGGCATCCATCAAGCCGGACAAATCCGGCGACGGCCGCGTGATGTTCCGCATCACGCCGGGTGGACGGGTGGAATGCAGCAATGTCAGCCCCAAGATACTCATCACCATGGCTTACGACCTGAAACCGAATCAGCTAACGGGCGGCCCGAACTGGATCGATTCCGAAAGGTATGACATCACGGCTAAGGCCAGCGGTCCGGACAACCCGGACCAACTGAAGGTGATGATGCAGACTCTGCTGGCCGATCGTTTCAAACTGGCGATCCATCGCGAAACGAAGGAAATGGCTATCTTTGAATTGGTGGCTGCCAAGAACGGGCCGAAGCTTACGCCGTCGCCCGCCACCGCGCGCCAGAACCAGCGGCAGTTTATGCGGCCCGGCCAGATGGAGCTTTATAGCGCCACTATGCCACAATTTGCCGACCACCTGTCGCGGGTGACGGGCCGCAACGTTTACGACCGCACGGGTATTACGGGCACCTACGACATCAAGTTGGAGTGGACTCCCGATGAGACTGAGGATGGCTTATTCAAAGGCCCGCCGGGTGGCGGAGACCACCCCAGTGCGCCGCCGGCCGAGACCGGGCCTTCGCTCGCCGATGCCCTTCAGGAAAAGTTAGGCCTGAAACTGCAGGCTGCCAAAGGTCCGGTCGAAATCGTGGTGATCGATCACATCGAGAGAGCTTCGGAGAACTGACGGCTGACAGGTCGCCGGACGACGCGCACATGTATCGACTGTGCTTCATCGCCGCGTTGGCCGCCAGCCTGCTCCCGGCGGCCGACTATCGCGGACAGGTGGAATACGGCGGCCTGCCGCTTCCCGGCGCCACCGTTACTCTGTCGCGGGCCACGCAGAAGCTCACGGCCATTACGGATGCGCGCGGGAGCTTTTCGTTTCCGGGGTTAGCGGATGGCACGTGGCACGTCGCAGTCGGGATGTTGTGCTTTGCGCCCATTGCCCAGGACGTCGATATCTCGCAGGACACGCCGCCGGCGCGGTGGGAGTTGACGCTGTTGCCTTTGGATCGGATCAAAGCCACCGCCACGGCGTTGGCGGCTCATGCCGCGCCGCCTCCGGCGCCGGCGGCGGCGGAATCGAAAGCGCCCGCTTCTCCCGAGAAGCCACCCGCACCGCCCGACGATCTCAGCGAACAGGCGGCTCCGGGCTTCCTGGTGAACGGCACGGAAAACAACGGCGCGAGCAGTCCGTTCGCCATGGACCGCGCGTTCGGAAACAACCGCCTGAATCCCAATACTCTCTTCAACGGCGGCATAGGCGTGATCCTGGAGAATTCCGCGCTGGATGCCAGGCCGTTTTCGCTAACCGGCCAGGACACGCCCAAGCCCGCCTACAATCACGTGGAGGGCGTGGCCACCCTGGGCGGCGTCCTGAAGATTCCGCACGTCATGCCGCGCGGTCCTGTCTTTTTTGTGGGCTATCAGTGGACCCGGGATCGGGACGCCACCGACCTGACCGGGCTGGTGCCGGACGCCGCTATGCGCATGGGTATGTTCAGCGGCGGCAACCAGGCGTACGATGTACCCCAGAGCCGCATCAGCCCGCAGGCCCGCGCCCTGCTGAATCTGTACCCGTTACCGAATTTCGCCGGCAGCCACAGCTACAACTATCAGATTCCCGCTATCCATGCGACGCACCAGGACGCGCTGCAATCGCGCCTCAACAAATTTGTCAACAACCGGAATCAGTTCTACGGCGGTTTCGCCTTCCAGAGCACACGCAGCGATACGCCCAATCTGTTCGGTTTTCTGGACACCACCGACAAACTGGGTATCAATACCAACGTGCACTGGCAGCATACGATCCGCCCGCGGCTGTACGGCAATCTCGGCTATCAGTTCACCCGGATGGCCGTGCGCACGTCGCCCTTCTTCGCGAATCGCCAGGATATCTCCGGCGACGCTGGCATCACCGGCAACAACCAGGACGCCATGAACTGGGGGCCGCCGAATCTGGTCTTCGCCAGCGGTATCAGCGGTCTTTCCGACGCGCAGGCATCGCATGACCGCAACCAGACCAGCGCCGTGTCCTATTCTTTGCTGTGGCATCGGGGCCGGCATAACGTTACCGCCGGGGGCGATTACCGCCGCCTGGAGTTCAACTACCTGGCGCAGCAGAACCCGCGCGGCACATTTACTTTCACGGGCGCCGCGACGGGCTACGACTTCGCCGATTTTCTCACGGGCATTCCGGATGCGAGCGCCGTGGCGTTCGGCAACGCGGACAAATATTTTCGCTCGTCATCGTACGATGCCTATGTCGCCGACGATATACGCATCGGACCGGAGTTGACCGTCAATGCCGGTTTGCGCTGGGAGTACGGCGCGCCCATCACCGAGCTCCGGAACCGCCTGGTGAATCTGGATATCACTCCAGGCTTCACCGCGGCGGCGCCGGTCCTGCCGGGGCCACCCTACCCGGATTCGCTGGTTCATCCCGATAAGCACGGGGTCGAGCCGCGCGTGGGAATCGCCTGGCGGCCTTTGTCCGGATCGTCGCTGGTGGTCCGCGCGGGCTACGGGATCGAATACAACACGTCGGTATATCAGACGATCGCGGAGCAGATGGCGCAGCAGGCGCCGCTTTCCAAAAGCCTGAGCGTGCAAAACAGCGCCGTCGACCCTTTGACGCTGGCGAGCGGCTTCAATACCTCTCCCACCACGACGCAGGACACGTTTGCGATCGATCCGCATTTCCGCGTCGGCTACGTGCAGAACTGGAAAGCATCCGTACAGCGCGATTTCCCGGGCTCGCTGGTGGTGACCGGGACGTATATGGGCATCAAGGGTACGCGCGGCGTCCAGGAGTTCCTGCCCAACACTTACCCGTACGGCGCCGCGGACCCCTGCCCGGCGTGCCCGCGCGGATTCGCTTACATGACCTCCAACGGCAACGCCACGCGCGAAGCGGGCCAGATACAGGTACGGCGCCGGCTGCATAGCGGGTTGGCTGCCAGCGCGCAATACACCTATTCGAAATCGATCGACGATGCCGCGCTGGGCGGGCGCGGCCAGGGCCAGGCGGTGATCGCGCAGAACTGGCTGGATCTCAGTGCCGAACGCGGTCTCTCGAATTTCGATCAGCGCCATTTATTGGATGCCACGCTGCAGTACACCACCGGCATGGGTTTGGCCGGCGGCGGCCTGGCCGGCGGGTGGCGCGGCGCGCTGTGCAAGGAGTGGACCGTCCTCACCCAGATCACCGCCGGAAGCGGTCTGCCCGAGACGCCCATCTACCTGGTTCCGGTGGCGGGGACCGGTGTGACCGGCAGCATCCGGCCGGACTACACCGGCGCGCCGCCCGACGCCGCACCGCCCGGTCTGTTCCTGAATCCGGCAGCGTACGCGGCGCCGGCCCCGGGCGAGTGGGGCGATGCCGGACGCAATTCGATCATCGGCCCATCTCAATTGGCGATCAACCTTTCGTTGGCGCGCACGTTCCGCTGGAAAGACCGGTTCCACATTGACCTGCGCTTCGATTCCGCCAATGCGCTCAACCACGTCACCTTCACCGGCTGGAACACGACCATAGGCGGCGCGCAGTTTGGTTTGCCGGTGGCGGCCAACGCCATGCGCAGCATCTCCACCACGCTGCGCCTGAGGTTCTGAAGATGAGCCGGAGAAGGATGCACGGCGCGGCGCGGGCACTGGGCGCACTCCTGATGTGCGGACTCGCCGGTGCGCAGGATGCCACCTTTCGCACCAGCACGCAGCTTGTGGTGGAGGCCGTCACCGTCAAAGACAAAGACGGCAAGCCGGTCGAGGGCCTGACCGCAAACGACTTCCGCGTCACCGAAGACGGCGTGCCGCAGACCATCCGCTTCTTCGAACACCAGACGCTTCCGGCCACTCCGGAACCGCTGGCTGCGCTACCGGAATCCATCACTCCGTTCAGCCGGCTGCCGCGGAATCGCATCACTCCCGACCGTCCGGGCGACACGCGCTACCGCGACCGGCGCCTTCTGGTCATCTATTTCGACATGACCGCCATGCCGCCGCCCGATCAGATTCGCGCCCTCGACGCTGCCAAGAAATTCATCCGTACCCAGATGGCGCAGCCCGACCTGCTGGCCATGCTGATGTATGAGGGCGGCGCCGTACGCGTACTCGAAGATTTCACGGACGATCGCAACAAGCTGCTGCGCGCGCTCCAGACGCTCATCGTGGGAGAAGCGCAGGGCTTCGAGCAGGCCGACGACGACGAAAGCGCGGCGGATACCGGCGCCGCCTTCGGCCAGGACGACACCGAATTCAACATTTTCAACACCGACCGCCAACTGTCCGCGCTGCAAACCGCGGCCAACATGCTGAGCCAGGTTACCGGGAAGAAATCGCTGATCTATTTCGCCAGCGGATTGCGGCTGAATGGTCTCGACAACCAGGCGCAACTGCACGCCACCATCAATGCGGCGCTGCGCGCGAATATCTCGTTCTGGCCCATCGACGCGCGCGGACTGGTGGCGGACGCGCCGCTGGGCGACGCCACCCACGGATCGCCGGGTGGCCTGGGAATGTACTCCGGCGCTTCCGCCATGGCCTTCAGCGGCAGCTTCGAACGCTCTCAGGACACGCTGTACGCCCTGGCCGCCGACACCCATGGCAAAGCATTGCTCGACTACAACGATCTGGCGTCGGGAATCGTACGCGCGCAGCAGGCGGTCGCCAGTTATTACATTCTCGGCTATTACACCCCGAACGCGGCCTTGGACGGCAAGTTTCGGCGCATCAAGATATCGTTGCGCGAAGGCCTGTCCGCCAGCCTGGATTACCGGCAGGGCTATTATGCCGGCAAAAGATTCAGCAAGTTCACCGCCGCCGACAAGGAGAGACAGCTCGAGGACGCCCTTATGCTGGGCGATCCCATCACCGAACTGACCATCGCCATGGAGGTGAATTACTTTCAATTGAACAGCGCCGAGTATTTCGTACCAGTGACCGTGAAGATCCCCGGACGGGAACTGGCGCTGGCGCGAAAGGGCGGCGCGGAACACACGTTGATCGATTTCATCGGCGAGATCAAGGACGACTACGGCACTACCATCACCAATGTGCGCGACAAGGTGAACATCAAGCTGAGCGCCTCCACCGCCGTGGAACTCGCCCGGCGGCCGATCGAGTATGACACGGGGTTCACCATTTTGCCCGGCAAGTACGTCATCAAGTTCCTGGCCCGCGATGCGGAGACCGGCCGCATCGGCACGTTTCAGACCGCGTTCACGGTGCCGAATCTGAACAAAGAGCAGGCGCGCGTGCATATCAGCTCGGTGGTCCTCAGCAGCCAGCGCGTGGATATGAAGGAAGCGATCTACAACGCGGCGAAAGACAAGGGCAAGGCGGAGGCCTTCAATCCGCTGCTGCAGGATGGCCAGAAACTGATTCCGAGCGTGACGCGGGTTTTCCGCAACAGCGGCGATATGTACGTCTATTTTCAGACGTACCTGGCGGGCCAGCCCGTAATCGCGTACGCCACGTTTTTTCACGACAGCCGGAAGTCATTCGAGACACCGCCGCTGGCCGTAACCGGAGAACAGGAGAACAAACTGAAGACCGCGTCAGTCAGTTTCAGCGTTCCGCTCCAGCGGTTGGCTCCCGGCCGGTACGATTGCCAGATCACGGTGCTCGATCCCGCCGGCGGCAAGGCCGCCTTCTGGCGAGCGCCGGTGGCGATCGTGGAGTAGGAACACTATTGCGCGGGCGCCGGTAGGCGAAACCTCCCGGTAACACCGTTGATGGTCAGTGTGGTATCGACGTATGGCGCGCTGGACGAGACGCCGGACGGATAGGTGAAATTCACCTGGTCGATGATCTCGCCGGGCGCCGCGCCGCAATAATCCACCGCGGCCGCTTTGCCGCCGATCGTCAACTGGCAACTGGCGTTGCCGCCCGGTACCTCCAGCGGTGTCAGCGATCCGGCGTAGACTGCAGGGACACCATCCTGTTCGGCCGCGTTCTTCGGTCCCAGGGCATTGGCCCAAAGCTGGTACACGCCCCCGGTTTGCGCGCCGCATTCGCTCGTCTCACAACCCGGACCCGTCATCCAGGCGATGCCGGTGGTGTAGTCTTCCAGAAACATCGATGGCGCCGTGTCAGCCGCGATAGTGATGGTCTCATTCTGACTCGGCGTTCCGGCGCGGGTCACTTGCACGTTCACGGCGGTGCCGGGAGTCACTTCCCACGGTATCTGGAAGTTGATCTGCGTCGCTGAGACATAAGTGAGCGCGGCGGGCGTACCGCCGACGGTCACACTGACATCGCCGACGGTGGTGAGGAAGTTGCCGGCGTTGTCCGTCACCTGCGTGCCGGAATAGGTGCCGCCGGCCAGGTTGTTGCCGTAGATCACCGCTAACCCACCCGGCGCCACCGTGCCCAGGAAGGAAGCCGCATTGGCGACGCTGCCGGGCGTGATTACGGGAGTCGTCGCCGTAGCGGAAGCGGCTTGGTAGACGCGGACGTAATCCACCAGCATGTCCTGGGGAAAGCGGGTAGTCGAATCCGGAGACCCCGGCCAATTGCCGCCCACAGCCACGTTCAAGATGATGAAAAAGGGAGTATTGAAGACCCAGGCGCTTCCCGCGCCGGCAGACGTGACGGTCTCATAAGGCGTCCCGTCAACGTAGAAAGTAACGGCTTGCGCCGACCACTCGATATCGAAAACATGGAAGTCGTCGGCATAAACCCGGCCAAAGGGAAGCGGATCGGTGGCCGTGGCATCGTAACTGGGCGCATGCACACTGCCGTAGTTGACCGTGGGCGTGCTTCCGATGTTCTCCATGATGTCGATCTCGCCGCACTGAGGCCAGCCGACGGTCGTGATATCCGTACCGAGTACCCAGAAGGCGGGCCAGATGCCCTGTCCGATGGGCAGCTTGATGCGCGCCTCAAAAAGGCCGTACTGGGCCGCAAACAGCCCTTCCGTCTTGATCCGCGCAGAGGTGTATGTGCCGGAAGCGGGATTCTCCACGTGGATGTCCAGGTTGCCGAGCCCGTCCATGTGCGCATTCTCCGCAGCGTTGGTGTAGGTCTCCAGCTCATTGTTGCCCCAGCCGTTGTTGCCTAAGTCGTAGGTCCATTTCGTCGGGTCCGGCGGAGTGCCGGCCGCGCCGTTGAACTCGTCGCTCCAAACGAGCTTCCAGGCGGTCTGGGCGGACGCGCAGGATGCGGCCAACAGGGCCGCGAAGAGGATCGCAATCACGGTGCGCATACGTATATAGTAATCTCTTGATCCGGAACTCTAAACCATGAAAACGCTCTTATGCCTTCCGCTGCTGGCGCTTGCCGTGCTGCAGGCCCAGCCCGCATCCCCGCTGATGCTGCGCGATCATTGGGCCATCCAATCGTCCACGCTGGTCACCGATGCCGGCAGCGCTATTTCCCAGCCCGGCTATCGAACCGCCGGCTGGTATCCGGCCACGATGCCGGCCACGGTGGTCGCCACCCTGGTGAACGACCACGTCTACCCCGACCCGGGCTTCGGCATGAACCTCCGCTCGTTCGCCGGGACCAGCTATCCGATCGGCTCGAACTTCTCGAACCTGCACATGCCGCCGGGCAGCCCCTATCGCGTTCCCTGGTGGTTCCGCACGGAGTTTCAGGCGCCGGCGGCGGATAAGGGCAAGACCCTGTGGCTGCGTTTCGATGGCATCAACTACCGGGCCAACGTCTGGTTGAACGGCAAACGTATCGCGAATGCCTCCGATATGGCCGGAGCCTGGCGCCTGTTCGAATACAACGTGACCGACGCCGTGCACACGGGCGCCGCCAACGCCCTGGCGGTGGAGGTGTTCGCGCCGTTGCCCGACGATCTCTCGATTACCTTTGTCGATTGGAATCCGCAGCCGCCGGACAAGAGCATGGGCTTGTGGCGCGACGTACACCTGGATGCCACCGGGCCGGTGGCGATCCGATATCCGCAGGTGATCACGCACCTGAATCCCCCGGCCAACGACAAAGCCGAGCTGACTGTGAGCGCGGAATTGATCAACGGCACGAAGCGGAGTGTGATCGGGAGGCTGAAAGGCGAAATCGAAGGCATTACCTTCGAACAGGAAGTGCGGCTGGCGCCGGACGAGATCAAGGTCGTAAGGTTCACGCCCGACAAGTTCTCCCAATTGGCGATCGCCCAGCCCCGGCTATGGTGGCCTTACCAGGTCGGCACGCCGAACCTGTATCCGCTGAAACTGCAGTTCGAAACCGGCGGCGTGGTTTCCGACGAACATTCGCAGCGCTTCGGCATCCGCGAGGTGACTTCCATACTGGACGAGCAGAACCATCGCCTCTTCCGCATCAACGGCCGGAACATCCTGATCCGCGGCGCCGGGTACACGTTCGACATGCTGCTGCGCTCCTCGCCGGAGCGCCAGGAGCAGGAGCTCAACTACGTGCGGGATATGAATCTCAACACCGTGCGCCTGGAGGGCAAGATGGAGACCGATCACTTCTTCGATCTGACGGACCAGATGGGCATCCTGGTGACAGCCGGCTGGTGTTGCTGCGATCACTGGGAGAGGTGGGCCAACTGGAAGGAGGAAGACCATTCGATTGCGGCGGCCTCCCTCCGCGACCAGATCCGCCGCCTCCGCAGGCATCCGTCGGTTTTCAACTGGATGAACGGCAGCGACAATCCACCGGTGGCGGCCGTCGAGCAGAAGTATATCGAGATTCTGAAGGAACTGGACTGGCCCAATCCGTTCGAATCATCGGCCACCGAAAAGCCCACGGCCGTCAGCGGCAAAACGGGGGTGAAGATGACCGGGCCGTACGACTGGGTGCCGCCGAATTACTGGCTGCTCGACAAAAAACGCGGCGGCGCGCACGGTTTCAATACCGAGACCGGTCCGGGGCCGGCGATTCCACCCATCGAGACGTTGCGCCGGATGCTGCCCGAAGACCATCTGTGGCCGGTCAACTCGTGGTGGGACTACCACGCGGGCGGCGGGGCATTCAAAGATCTGAAGACATTCACCACGGCGCTCGATGCGCGCTACGGACCCTCCGGTAACGTGGAGGAGCTCGCGCGCAAGGCCCAGACGATGGCCTACGAAGGTCACCGGGCCATGTTCGAGGCCTTCCGCCGAAACAAGTACACTTCCACGGGAGTCATCCAGTGGATGCTCAACAACGCCTGGCCTTCCATGATCTGGCACCTTTATGACTGGTATCTGCGTCCCGGCGGCTCGTACTTCGGCGCCAAAAAGGCCAATGAGCCGTTGCACATTCAATACAGTTACGACGATGGATCGGTAGTCGTAGTCAACGCATACTACCGGTCATTTCCGGGAATGAAAGCGCATGCCCAGATGTATAACATCGACATGGCCGAGAAGTTCTCCAAGACGGCCACGCTGGATGTGGGGGAGGATAGTTCGACCCGGGCATTCACCATACCGGCTGCGGAAGGACTGTCGTCCACTTACTTCCTGCGTCTGACGCTGGAGGATCCTGCGGGGAAGGTCGTAAGCACGAACTTCTATTGGCTCTCCACCAAGCCGGACGAGCTGGATTGGGATAATTCCACGTGGTTCTATACACCACAGAAGAGCTACGCCGATTTCACTGCTCTGAATTCGCTGCCGCAGGTGGAACTGAAGTATTCGGCGGAATCCGAAATACAAGGCGGCGAGGGACGCACGCACGTGACCGTGGAGAATCCGTCCCCCAACCTGGCCTTTGCGGTGCACTTGATGGTGAAGACCGCCCGGCGCGACACGGAGGGGATGCGCGAGGAGGATGAAATCCTGCCGGTCCTCTGGGAGGACAATTACTTCCCGCTGATGCCGGGTGAAAAACGGACCGTAACCGCAACCTATAAGGCAGCCGGCCGTCGACCGCCCGCCGTACAGGTGGAAGGCTGGAACGTAAAGTGAACAAGACAGACAAGGGCCTGTTCATCACGGATGACGGCCGGAACCTGCTTTTCACCTTCATCCTGGTGAGTTCCCTGTTTCTCCTTTGGGGATTTCTCAACGGGATGATCGACGTAATGGATAAGCATTTCCAGGACGAGTTAGGGCTGACCAAGGCCCAATCCGCGTGGGTGCAGTTCGCCCACTATCTGGGTTACTTTCTGATGTCAGTGCCGGCCGGCTGGCTGGCGACCAAGCTCGGGTACAAGGGCGGCATTATAACAGGACTCCTGTTAGTAGCGGTTGGCGGATTCTCGTTCCTGCCCGCCACTTATGTAAATTCGATGGTACACGAAGGGCGTGTGTCGCCGAACACCGCGTTCGTGGCCTTCCTTACCGGTGTTTGTATCGTCGCCACTGGTCTGACGTTTCTGGAGACCATCGCCAACCCTTACACGACGGTGCTGGGACAAAAGCGTTTTGCCGCCACCCGCATCAATCTGGCGCAGTCCTGCAACGGCGTGGGCTGGATCATCGGACCCGTGGTGGGGAGCATGTTCTTCTATTCGAAAGACGCGATGGGCCACAATACCGGCAGCCAGACACTGTATGTCCCCTATGTCGCCTCCGCGGTCCTGGTTACCGTGCTGGCCGTGATCTTCTATTTCGCCAGCGTTCCCGACATTAAGATTGCCGACGAGTACCATCTGGATGACAGGGCGGCCGAGGTCTCGCACTCCATCTGGTCGCATCCGCATTTCGTGCTGGCGGTGGCGGCGCAGTTCTTCTACGTGGCCGCGCAGGCGGGCATCTTCAGTTTCTTTATCAACTATATGATTGCCGAAGTGCCGCCGATTCCCCCGTCCTGGGAGTCGGGTATGACGAGAGTCTCCGCCGGCGCGGGCTTTCTGCAGAATTGGCTGTCCGGATGGTTCCACACGGCCGACGGCATCGTGAGGTTGACGGATAAGGGAGCCGCGAATTTGGCCTCTGTCGGGCTGATCTGTTTTCTGATCGGCCGCTTCACGGGCGCCGGCCTGCTGCGGCGATTCTCGGCGCACAAGATACTTGGCATATACGGCACGGCCAACGTGCTGATGACCCTGTTGGTCTTCTTCAAGCTCGGCTGGCTGTCGGTAATTTGCGTGTTCTTGACCTATTTTTTCATGTCCATCATGTTTCCTACAATCTTCGCCATGGGCATCTTCGGATTAGGGGCGCGCGGCAAGAGGGCCTCGTCGTTTATTGTGATGGCTATCATGGGCGGCGCTTTATTACCCAAATTGATGGGCTACGTGGCGGATAAGTCGAATATGTCGCGCGGTTTCGCGGTGCCTATGTTCTGCTTTGCCTTTGTCGCTTGGTACGGCTTTCGCTGGCCGCAACTCAGCAAGGCGGAATCGCTGCACGCGCTTCCGGCCACAGGATCGTCACACTGAGAATGAGCTGCGGCGGCCGCGGAGCTGCCTGGCGCGCGTGGTGAAGCCTTCATAGTGGCGCATTACCAGGTGAGACTCGATTTGCGCGACCGTATCCATGGCGACACCCACTACGATAAGGAGCGACGTGCCGCCAAAGAAGAAGTGGACGTTCAGCCCCTCCAGCAGGTAGCGCGGCGCATGTGCATCCATCCAGTTGCCGATCAGCGGCAGGTGCTGCAGCTTGATCCCGGATATCATTACGTCCGGCAGTAAGCAGATCGCGCACAGGTACAACGCACCCACCATGGTCAGCCGCGTGAGTATCTTGTTCATGTGATCGGCGGTATTCTTGCCGGGACGGATGCCGGGAATAAATCCGCCGTACTTGCGCATATTATCCGCGGCTTCCATGGGGTTGAAGATAATTGAAATATAGAAGAAGCAGAAGAAGATATTCAGGACGATAAAGCTGACATAGTACATGGGTTCGCCGTATCCGAAGGAGGACAAGAGTCCGCTCAGATAGACACTGTGCTTGACGAAAGGAAAGTTTCGGATCGTCTGCGGAAAAGCCAGCAGCGAGACGGCGAAGATCGGCGGAATTACGCCGCCCATATTAACCTTAAGCGGCATGTAGGTGGATTGGCCGCCCATGATCCGCCGCCCTACCACGCGCTGGGCATATTGTACCGGCAGCCGCTCTTCGCCGCGTTCCATGAATACTACGAAGGCAACCACCAGGATCATCATGGCGATGATCACAATCAGCGTGAGGGCGCTCCATTCGCGCGTAACGAAGACATTGGTGTAGATGTTACCGATGGCCGGCCCCAAACCTACCACGATGCCGGCAAAGATAATCAACGACATACCGTTGCCCACACCGCGGTCGGTGATCTGTTCCCCCAGCCACATGATGAATACGGAGCCGGCTGTCATCGAGCAGATCGTCAGCAAAACGAATCCGGGCCCGGGATCCACTACAATGCCGTTACCCATGGCCTCCAAGCCCTGGGCGATGCCGAAGGACTGGATGATCGATAACAACAGGGTCAGATAGCGGGTCCACTGGGTGATTTTCTTTTGGCCCAGCGCGCCTTCTTTTTGCATCTTTTCGATGCTCGGCACCACGACCGCCAGCAATTGCAGAATGATGGAAGCCGTAATGTACGGCATGATACCGAGGGCGAAGACCGTCAGACGGCGGATATTACCGCCGGCAAAGAGATCGAAGAACCCAAAAATGGTGCCTTGGCTCTGGCGGAAGAAGTCCTCCCAACGCTGGAGATGGATGCCGGGCGTAGGGACGTGGCCCCCCAAGCGGTAGACCGCCAGCAGGGCCAGCGTGAACAGTAACCTCTTTCTGAGGTCTGGGATACGAAAAACGTTCGCGAGTGCTTCGAAAAACCTCATTCCCAGGACACAAACCGTCTAGTCCCCATGATAACTCCAGGACCCGGGACTTAGCGCCGAAGTGCCGGTGATATAACCGTATCCACGTCAGTTATGACACCGCATGCTTACGATGGTGGGTCCGGGCGGAAATCACACACTTTGGTGGCCTCTAACGCCCGAACTGGTCTTCAAATCCAGCGATCTTGCCGAGTCTGCGCTTGTGACGTTCCAAACCCGAGAACTTGGCGCCCATGTACTGGCGCACAAGGTCTACAGCCAGCTCCGGACCCACGACGCGCGCGCCCAGGCACATCACGTTTACGTCATCGTCCTCCACGGCCTGGTGCGCGGAAAACGGATCGTGACAGGTGGCCGCGCGCACGCCTTTGAACTTGTTGGCCGCCACACACGCCCCGGCTCCGCTGCCGCACAACAGGATGGCGCGCTGGGCGCGGCCCTGGCGAACGGCATCGGCCGCCGCGCGGGAATAATCCGGATAATCGACGGGATCCGTGGAATCGGTACCCAGGTCCACGGTCTGGTGCCCCAACTTGTTCAGCTCCTCGATCACCCGCGCTTTGAGCGGGAAACCGGCGTGATCACTGGCCACGGCTACCATCATGGTGTCCATGATAGCGCGGCGCGGTATACTGCCAGAGAGCGCCGTGAGAATTTCAGGCTCCGGCGGGATCTATCTACATATGCGTAAACTCGGATTATTCGTGGCATTGGGGGCGTTCGCCCTTTCGGCTTTGGCGCAGAGTTCGACCGGCGTGGCGGGGCCGGTCACGGGTTTCGTCTTCGACCAAACATCGGGCATGATCCGCGCCATGCTGGGCATTCCGGGGGCGGCCTATCTGGGCTACGCTGTCGGCACGGGAATGTCCGCGGTAGCGGTGGCTCCGGATGGCTCCGCCGCGCTGGGCGTGCGCCGGACCGGCAAACTGGTGCTGTACACCGGCCTGCGCGATTCGCGGGCGAGAACGCAAAACCTCGCGGGTGCGATTCAAGGCGTCAACCGCCTGGCGTGGGCGCCCGACGCGGGCAGCGCGGCGGTGTACTCCGCGGGTAACAGTCAAGCTCAAATCCTGACCGGTCTGCAGAAGGCTCCGGCCGCCGGTGCGCCGATCGACCTGTCGAACCTGCCGGGACCGGTCACGGCGCTGCTCTGCGACGGGCAAAACGCGATCCTGGCGGTGTCCGGAGATGCCGGAGGTATCTTCCGTGCGAGTGGCTCCTCCGCGCCGGAGCGGATCGCGGCCGCTACCAGCCCGTCCGCCATGGCCCTGGCAGGCGGCAGCCTGTACTTTGCCGACAATCAATCGCAGCAGGTCTGGCAGATCAAGAGCTACGCCACCACGCCGGCGGCTCTGATTTTCGCCGCCGACAGCGGACTGAACGTGCCGGTTGGAGTACAGGTATCCGCCGATGGCCAGCGCCTCCTGGTGGCCAACGCCGGAAACCGGAAGTTGGCCATCTACGATCTGGCTTCCCGCACGGTCACGCAGAGCGTCAGCCTGGCCTTCACTCCGACGCGTCTGGACAGGTTCGGGGACGCGTCCGTATTCCTGATGAATAGCCAAGGTTCCGGCCCTTTGTACGTGGTGCGCGATGGGGGAGCCGGCCAGGCAGCCGTATTCTTTGTTCCGTCTCCCGTCCAGCAGCACCCGCATATACCTGTGCGTCCTGTTGTAGCGGGTTCCGACTAGCTGCTAACATAGAGACGTCGCCGCCCGGCGACCCTGATGAAACGGTAAAGACCAACTCCCGATTGATGCCCGCCGCAAGAGCGGGCGCGCGAGGTGTCATGTCTTTACTGAGTCTTTCCGACGTTTCTTTTGCGTATGCCTGCGGCACTCCTGTTTTTACGGACGTGACGGTATCCATCAACCCGGGCGATCGTATGGCGCTGGTGGGGCCTAACGGAAGCGGCAAGTCGACGTTGCTCGGCCTGATTGCCGGTGACTTGGAGCCGTCGCGCGGCGCCATCGCCCGCCGCCGCGGCCTGAACATGGCGATGGCCGGACAGCAGTGGGGAGCATCCAGCACTCCCGAGCCGCTGTTCGACTTCGTATTCGGCATCCTGCCGTCGCTCCATCAACTGCGCAAACGCATCGGCGAATTGGAACAGGATCTGGCGCATCCCGCCGAATACGCGGATCGCATCCACGAATATCAGGAGAAGGGCGGGTACCAGGCGGAGGCTGAAATTGCGCGCCAGCTTTGCGGCTTGGGCTTTTCGGTGGGGGATTTCGGACGCGATGTGCAGACTCTCTCCGGCGGGGAACGCATGCGCGCGCAACTCGCGCGGGCCATGGCAACTCCCGCGGATCTTCTGATCCTGGACGAGCCGACCAATCATCTGGACGGCGCCGCTTGCGATTGGCTGGCGGAAAACCTGGAGAGGCGGGCAGGCGCCTGTGTGATCGTGTCCCACGACCGGTCGCTACTGACCGCGTTCGCGGAACGGATCGTCGAAATCGATCGGGGACACGTGCGTCTTTTCGAAGGGAGCTACATGGATTACCGGCGGGCGCGCGCGCTCTTGGATGCGCAGGCCTGGGCGGCCTACGAGGCCTTCGAGCGCCGGCGGGCGGTCATGGCCCTGGCGGCCCGCCGGCGGGAAGCCCTGGCCGCGCGCGTGGCGCGCACGCCTGACGGCATACGCGGGGGTAAGGACCACTACGCGCGCAAGGCGGCCAAGGTGGCACGGACCGCCCGCATCCTGCGCAGCCGGACCGATCGCGAAGACCGCGTGGAAAAGCCCTGGCAAGAACAGGCTATCGAGGGTCTGTCATTCGAACGGGTCACCCGCGGGAGCGGCCTGGTCCTGGTGGCCGAGGGACTGGCGAAATCCTACGGCGACCGCACCCTTTTCCGTGGTCTCGGTTTTTATGTGCGCGCCGGCGGCCGCCTGGTCATCCGCGGCGCGAACGGCTCCGGCAAGACTACTCTGCTCAAGATCCTTGCCGGCACCGTACAACCCGAGGCCGGAAGCATACGGTTCGGCGCCCACATCGAGCGCTTCATGATTGCCCAGGATCTGGATGACCTGGACCCCGCGCTCTCTCCACTGGAGATTTGCGGCGCCGGCACGGCCGCGCGAACTCTGCTGGCATGCCTGCGCGTGCGCCCCGAGTGCCTGAACCGTCCGCTCCGTGAGCTGAGCGGCGGTGAGCGCACCAAGGTGGCCCTGGCGCGAGCCCTCAACAGCACCGCCAACCTGCTGCTGCTCGACGAGCCCACCAATCATCTGGAGGTTGAAGCTCAGGAAGCGCTGGAACAGGCCTTACAGATATATCCCGGCGCGGTGGTCGCGGTCTCCCACGACCGCTTCTTCAGCGACGCGCAGGGCCCCGCAGTGACGTTCGTCGACCTGTGATATCCTACTGCCGCATGCCGGTCTTTCAGAAGAGCTTTCGACTCGCCACGCGCGGCCACGGCGAAGTGCTGGATATTACCGGACAGGTGACGCGCATCGTCGGCGACAGCCGGATTCGGCAAGGCGTCGTGAACATCGCGGGCGTGGGTTCCACGCTCGGCATCACCACGCTGGAGTTCGAGCCCGGCTGTGTGGCGGACCTGCAGCGGGCTCTGGAACAGCTCGCGCCGGCCAACGACGACTACGCCCATAACGCCCGTTGGGGCGACGGCAACGGGTACGCGCACCTGCGCAGCGCGCTGCTGGGCGCCGCACGCAGCTTCCCCGTGACCGATGGGCGCGTAGGCACCGGTACCTGGCAGCAGATTGTGCTCTGCGATTTCGATAACCGCGTGCGCGAGCGCCAGGTACTGGTGACGGTGATCGGCGAATAGCGGGCGCATGGAGGAGCGGCGGGCAGAACCTCGGCTGCTGTGCTCCGATCTGATCGAGGTGTGTCTGGAAGACGACGCCGTCGATCTGACCGCCAATCTGGAGGATATTTCGCCCTCCGGCGCGTGCCTGCAACTGGAACAGGCGGTGGCTCCCGGCGCCCGTATCTCCTTACAACTCGGACGCCACCGCTTCACGGGCGTGATCCGACACTGTGTCCACCAGCCACTCGGCTACTTCGCCGGCGTCCAGTTCGATGAGGGACAGAAGTGGTCACGCCGGATCTACAAGCCGAAACATCTGCTGGATCCCGCCCGTTTAGTAAAGCGCCGGCGGACGCATTAGCCGGCGGCCTGCCGGCCGTGGCATTTTTTGTACTTGCGTCCGCTGCCGCAGGGGCACAGATCATTCCGGCCCACCGTCTTCGTTTCGGACGCCTGGGCATCCGCCGCGCGAACCATGTCCATGATCTCCGCCGGCGGCCGCTTTTGCCGCAGCAGGTTCGTCATGATCCGCATGTACGGCTCCACGTGTCCGAAGAAGGCCTTTAAGCCGGCGCAAAGGTAATTCAAACCGGGTTCGCCGTCCGGTGTGGCTAGAAACCGGTTCTTCGGACACTCCCCGTGGCACTCGAACAGATAGGGACATTCGCGGCAATAACGCGGCAGCGTATCGCGCTTGTCGTCTCCGAACTTGCGCTGCGCGACGGAGTCCACCAGTTGCACCAGCGGAGTCTCCAGGATATTTCCCAGAAGGTATTTCGGCTCCACGAAGTGATCGCAGGAGTACAGGTCGCCGTTGTGTTCCAGCGCCACGCCACGGCCGCAGGTCGGCTGAAAGATGCACAGCGGAGATACTCCGGCGACCCACACGGTCAGGGTGGCGTCGAAGATCTGCACGAAGACTTTTCCAACGTCACGGCCGACCCACTCCTCAAAAATTTCGATCAGAAACCGTCCGTACTGGTGCGGCTGGACGGAGCGATCCGTCACCCGGTTGCCCTGCTGGATCAAGGTCAGGCCGTTATCGTTAATGCGTTCGACGATGGGAATGAACTGGAGATATTTCGCCTGCAAATCGTCCCGCAGGAAACGATAAACATCCAGCGGCTGGTCCGCGTTGGCCGAGTTGACCGTGCAGAGAATGTTGAACTCCACACCTTCCCGTTGCATCAGGCGGATGGCTTTCACCACGCGGTCCCAGGTTCCCTGTCCGCCCTTGTCCTTGCGGTAGCGGTCGTGTAATTCGCGCGGCCCATCCAGGCTGATCCCCACGAGGAAGTTGTTTTGGCGCAGGAAGGCGCACCATTCCGGGTCGAGGAGAATGCCGTTGGTTTGAATCGTGTGCTGGATGCGGGTGCCGGGCCTCTGGTACCGGCGCACGGCTTCCGCCACCCGCTGGTAGAAATCCAGCCCCATGAGAGTGGGCTCGCCGCCCTGCCACGCGATGGTCGTCTCAGGAGTTTGCTGGGCTTCGATGGTCTGGCGTATGTAGCTTTCCATCACCTGGTCGGACATCCGAAAGCTGCTGCCGGGGTAAAAGGACTCCTTGGAGAGAAAGAAACAATAGGCGCAGTCCAGATTACATATCGCGCCGGTCGGCTTCGCCATGACATGAAACCCGGCCGAGGTCGCGGTGCTCATAGTTTCACTTACGATTGATCCGGCCACTCTTGATAAGCCAGTTCCGAAACATGGCCACGAAATCGCGCGCCGCGGGCTCTGTCCGCAACTGTTCCAAGGAATACTTCATTTTACGGCTCCAGTTGGGATATCGCCAAGTGGTTGCGGGAAGATTCTGCTGCGAGATTTCCTTGGTTAAATCCTCCTGGTTGACGGCCAGCAACTGCGAAGGCGTCAGCGCCAAGAAGCCGATCACGGCGTTGTGCAAGTCGCCCGTGATTTCGGGCAGCAATCCGGCTGAACGCGGCACATAATCCGGCAGGAGACTTAAGCCGTGCAGCAGGTCGAGCATCTTCTGCTTCTCCGCCGTTCGCTCCGCGACCTGCCGCTGGTACATGGCCGTGTCCGGGAACAGGCCGGCCCGGCGGCGGGCCTCGATGTCTTCTCCGGTCCAGAAACCCGCCAGCGTCGGCAAGTCGTGGGTAGTTGAAGAAACCAGCGCGTGCGCGGGATATTCGCGGTACGTTTTGAAGTCGCCGGCCGGACGTTTCTCGAAATAGAACAGCCGGTAACTCAGAATGCCGAAACGGTCCAGCGTTTCGCGGACGAAGGGTTCTACGGTACCCAGATCCTCGCCGATGATGATCACTTTCTGGCGCACGCTTTCGAGAGCCAAGATTCTGACCAGGTCTTCGTAATTCTCCCTTACATAGGCGCCTTCGGTGGCATCGGCGCCCTCCGGAATCCAGTACAACCGGAAAAACCGCATCACGTGATCGATCCGAAGCGCCCCGCCGTGACGGCAGTTCTTACGGATCGACTCGGTGAAGAGACGGTAGCCGTTCTCGCGATGGTGTTCCGAAAATGGCGGCGGAAAGCCCCAATCCTGTCCCTTGGGAGCGAAATCGTCCGGCGGCGATCCTACCCGGCAGCCGGACACGAAGTACGGTCGCTGCGCCCACAAGTCCGCGCCGAAGCGATCCGTAGCCAGGGCCAGGTCGTGATACAAGCCGATCGAGAGTCCCTTCTCCCGCGCGTATGCCTGGGCGCCGGCAAGTTGCACAGCCAGTTGCCACTGCACGTAGCAGTAAAACAGGACGCGCCGCCAGTGCTTCTTGCGGAACGCCAGAGTCTCCGCCGAATCCGGATCGCGGTAGGACCCGGGCCAGTCGGGCCAGGTCCAGAGATCCGGATTCCGGGAATGCAGATACTCATCCAGCGCACAGTAAGTAGCGAAGCGGTCCAGCAGATCCCCTTCGGCGCCGAGAAATCCGCGGAATTCCGCCGCGCGCGGGGATCCGGCACGATACTCGCGCAAAAACTCCAAAAAAGCCAGCTTGAGGAAGCGCAGTTTGCAGGCGCTTACCTGCTCGTACTCGACGAACTCGGACGCCCGCAGAGCCGCCAATTGCCGCTGCGTTTCCGGGTTCGACCACAGGCGCTGGGCGCGTGCCGACTGCTGAAAATCGGGGATCGCCTCCACGTCCAGGTAGAGATAATTCGGATAGAAGATGCATTCCGGCAGATAGGGGCTGGTGTTATACGGCCGGCGGTTGTAGATCGCGTGCAGCGGGTTCAACGCAATGAAGCTGGCCTCCGCGTCCTGGGCCACCCAGTCCACGATGGAGCGCAGATCGCGCAGATCGCCGCAGCCCCAAGCGCGCGCGGACCGCAAACCGTACAAAGCCAGCGCAATGCCCGCGGCCTTGCCGCCGTTGGCCAGCGCCGGATGCGCGTACGCCCGGGCGGGCGCGACGATCAGGCGGGTCAACTGGCTCCGGCTGCCCAGCCGCACTTCCACGTCGTGATAGCCGATCGGCAAGTTGGCCGGCAGCGGGACCTGCTTGCGCACGTAACGCCGGCCGTCCACATCGGCCGCGCCGCACTCCGGAAAGCTGGCCAACTCGAAATCGAAGTGCTGCCGGTCGCCGCTCTCTTCCCGGATCTCGATGTAGGCAGTGGCGTGCGCCAGGTCGCCGGTCGCGTGCAGGGGCAGTTCCAGCGGCGAGTTCTCCGTTACCACCAGGCAGGGCGGCGCCAGTCGCGTCCATTCTTTGCGGCGGCGCGCCTCGATGGACTCGCGCAGGCTCGCGGCGGTTTCCGCGTTGACGCCTAATGCCTTCAGAATGGCACGCTTGGTTTCATCCGATGTGACGTGGTGACGGCCCCAGATATCCCAGAATTCCGGGTCGACCCGCCACAGACGAGCGGCGAGATCGAGCAACTGCTCGTAGTTTTCGGAGTGCATGCAAGATGTATCTTCTAATTCTACAGGACGGCTGTTAATGGGCGCACGGAGCCGCGGTGATAAGATAGACGCTCCGCATGCAATGGAGCGTATCCTTTATCCCGACCTTGCGCGAAAGCCCGGCGGAAGGGGTCCCGGTGAGCCGTCAACTTCTGGTGCGGGCCGGCTATGTGCGGCAGGGCCCAGGCGGGGAAGCCTGGCTGCTTTTGGGGCAACGTTCGCTGGCCCGGATGGCCCAGATGTTGCGCGCCGAGATGGAAGCCATGGGCGCGCAGGAGATGCGGCTTTCGACCGGCGCCGTGCGCGCTATCGCGCGCGCCGATCTGCGGAGCTATAAGCAGCTTCCGCAGATCTGGTACGAGATCGATATCCGGCAGAATTCCTGGTCCTTGCATTGGGATGCGGCGGGCCTGGAGGCGGCCCGGCAGAGCCACGCCGCGGCTTACCGCCGTATCCTCAAACGCTGCGGCGTGGAGTGTCCCACCGCGGAGCTGATGCTCCCGTCGGAGACCGGCGAAGAGTACCTGGTTACCTGCGGCGCCTGCGGTTACGCCGCGAACCTGGATCGCGCGGTGGCCCGTCCCAAAGATCCCGCGGAGGCTGACCCGCATGGAGACCTTAAGCCGGAAGCGTTTCACACGCCCGGCCGCAAGACCATCGCCGACGTCAGCGAATTCACGGGATTATCCGCCAGCTCGCAGATGAAGAGCCTCGTGCTCATGGCCGATGGGGAGCCCGTTCTGGTGCTGGTGCGCGGCGACCACCAGTTGAGCGATGCCAAATTTGCCGATGAGACCGGGGATCGGGCCTTCCGGCCCGCCAATGCCGCGGAGATCCGTGCGGTGTTCGGAGCCGATCCGGGATCGCTCGGTCCGGTCGGTGTAACCCGCCTGAAGATCCTCGCGGACCATGCGCTGCGCGGCCGCCGCAACATGATCGCCGGCGCGAACCGTGACGATTACCACTTGCGCCACGTCACACCGGGAGAGGACTTTCAGGCGGAGTTCCTGGATCTGCGGCAGGTCGAACCGGGTGACCTCTGCGTCCATTGCGGCGCGCCGCTGGAGGTCCGGAAAGCCATGGAGATCGCTTTTTTGCGCCGGCTGCACGATGCCGCTCTGCACGTAACCAATGCGGAAGGTGTGGAAGTGCCGCTGCTGATCGGATTCCATGGCATGCGCCTGGATCGCGTCCTGGCTGCCGCGGTGGAACTGCACCACGATAAGGACGGCATGATTCTGCCGCCGGCTATCGCGCCTTTTACTCTAATCGTCACGCCTGTCAATATCGGCGATGCCGTGCAGCGCCCGGCCGCCATGGAAATCTACCAGGCATCGCTGCGGGCCGGAATCGACGTGCTGCTCGACGATCGCGACGAACGGCCGGGGGTGAAGTTCAAGGATGCGGACTTGATCGGCGCGCCGTTCCGGATCACTGTCGGCAGGAAAGCCGCCGCCGGGATGGTGGAACTGGTGGAGCGGGACGGCCACCAGGTAACGGACGTATCCGCGGCGGAGGCGGCCGTTACGGTAGCCACGCGTCTGAAGGAGAGCTATGCCGGTTAACTGGGACGAAATACGCGGCGAGTTTCCATCGCTCGCGAAATGGACTTACCTGAATACCGCCACGTTCGGCCAAATGCCGCGCCGGGCCGCGGACGCCGTAGCGCGCCATTTCGCGCGCCGCGACGAGCTCGCGTGCGCCGATTTCATGCATTGGTTCGAAGACGCCGACCGGATCCGGGCGCGGATCGCGGCCTTCATTGCCTGCCAGCCTTCGGACATCGCCTTCATACCCAACGCATCGGCGGGGCTGTCGCTGCTGATGGGCGGGCTGGACTGGAAGAGCGGCGACCGCATCGTCACGCTGGAGGATGAATTCCCGAATCACTACTATTACGCGTCGCACCTGGCGTCCCGCGGCGTGGAGTTCGTAGAGACGCCTTGGGAACGATTCTACGATTCGCTGGCAGCCGGCACGCGCCTGGTGGCCATCAGCACGGTGAACTACTCCACCGGTTTCCGTCCGCCGCTTGAGGAAATCGCGGCGGAGTTGCGGCGGCGTGGAATTCTGTTTTACCTGGACGGCACACAGAGCCTCGGAGCGCTTCGGTTTCATGTGCCGGCGATTCGGCCGGACCTGTTCGCGGTGGATGCCTATAAGTGGCTGTTATCGCCCAACGGCGCGGGGTTCATGTACGTAAGCCCGGAGCTGCGCGAGAGGCTGGCGCCGGCCGTAATCGGCTGGCGCAGCGACCGCGAATGGCGGAACCACGAAAATCTGCGCCACGGGTCGCCGCGGTTCGCCACCGAGGCCGAGAAATATGAAGGCGGTATGCTCTCCTTCGCTTTGCTCTATGCCATGGACGCGGTGCTCGAGATGATGCAGTCGATCGGACAGGAGTCGATCGAGGGCCGGGTCATGGATCTGGCGGAGAAGACGCGCGCGGTGCTGCGCCGGGCCGGGGCCGTGCTGCCGGGCGACGATCACCCGCACTTCGATTCGCAGATCGTGACCGCGCGCTTCGCAGGCCGCGCGGCGCCCGCGGTCGCGCGCGCGTTGCGCGAACGCAAAGTGCTGGTGGCTGCGCGGCACGGCAATCTGCGCGTCTCGCCGCACTTCTATAACAACGAGGCAGACCTACAGAGGTTGGCCGAGACGCTCTGAGGTCCAGCCGGATCGGTTATTCTTCGAAGCCGGATTCCGGGGTCGGCAAGACATCCTGGCTGCCGGCGGACCAGACATAGAGGGTCGGCAGCAGGAAGATGTTCAGGGCCATGGCCAGCATCAGGCCGCCCACGATGACGATGGCGAAAGGCCGTTGCGAGTCGGAGCCTATGGCGCGCGACATGGCCGCGGGCAGGAGGCCCAGGGTGGCCACCAGGGTCGTCATCATAATGGGGCGCAGGCGGAGCACCGCGCCTTCCACGGCTGCGTCCAGGACGGAATGTCCGCGGGCGCGGAGCTGATTGATGTACTCCAGCATGATGACGCCGGTCTCAACGCAGACGCCGAAAAGCGCCAGGAAGCCGACGCCGGACGATACGCTGAAATGCGTGCCGGTCAGCAGCAGCGCCAGCAGTCCGCCCAGGGGCGCCATGGCGATGGACGCCAGCATCAGGTTGGACCACTTGAACGATCCGAACATCGTGTAGAGAATGATGTAAATGACCAGGATCGTGACCGGAAGCACAATCATCAGACGGTGTTGCGAGCGCTGTTGGCTGGCATACTCACCGGCCCAACTGATGGTGTAGCCGGACGGCAGCTTCACCTGCCTGGCGACCGCTTGGATAGCCTCCTCTACGGTGCTGCCCAGATCGCGGCCGCGCACGCCATACTTGATGGCCACGTAGCGGGAGTTCTCTTCACGATAGATTTCCGAGGCGCCGTCCAGCACCTGGACCTGGCAAAGCTGCGCCAGCGAGACACGCTCCCCGGTTGGCGCCAGCAGGCGGATGTTGGATATAGCGTCCTGCGTGTCGCGATAGGACGCGGCATAGCGCGGCACCACGTCAAAGCGGCGCTCGCCCTGCAAGACCTGGCTCACGGCGTTTCCGCCGACGGCGGTCTGAATGGCGTCCTGCACGTCGGAGACGTTGATGCCGTAACGGGAGGCGCGGTCGCGGTCCACGACCAGGTTGAGGTTGGGCTGGCCGATAACCCGAAACAGTCCCAGATCCTCGACGCCGCGAATGTGGCGCATCACGTTGACGATCTCGTCGCCCTTCTGCTCCAGGAGCTTCAGGTCGCTGCCGTAGATCTTGATGGCCAGTTCACCCTTGACGCCGCTGACGGCTTCCTCCATATTGTCGGCGATAGGCTGCGAAAAGTTCCAGAGAACGCCAGGGAGTTTTTCGAGCTCGCGGTCCATGGCGGCGATCAGTTCCGTTTTGTCCTCGCGGAAGACCTTGCGCCACTGTTCCTTGGGCTTCAGGTCGACGAAGTACTCGGTGTTGAAGAAGCCGGTCGTATCGGTGCCGTCATCCGGCCGGCCGACCTGCGAAACGACCTGGGTGACTTCGGGAAACGAAGCCAGGATGATACGCGCCTGGTTCATGAGCCGGGTGCCTTCGGCGGGTCCGGTGCTGGGAGCCAATGTGCCGCGCGCCCAGATGGCGCCTTCATCCAGGTGCGGCAAAAATTCGGAGCCGATGATACCGCTCATGGCCAGCCAGACGGTGACGATCAGGCAGGCGGCAGCGGTTCCGACGGTGAGCCGGCGCCGGCGAATGGCCAAGGTCACCAGGGTGCGGTAGCGGGCGGTCATCCAGGCCAGCGCGGGATTGTGCCATTCGCGGGTGTTGCGGGTGAAGATCAGGCTGGCGGCCACCGGCGCCACGACCAGGCAGAAGACCAATGCGCCGAGCAAAGCAAAAGCCACGGTCCAGGCCATGGGTTTGAAGAGGCGGCCCTCCACGCTCTGCAAGGTGAAAATGGGCAGATAGGCGGTGATAATGATGCCGCGGGCATAAAATACGGGCCTCTGTACCTCGTGGGTGGCCTCCCGGATGCGCTCGATGAGGGGCTTGTGCGCGGCGCCGGGCGATCCCAGGTGGCGCACGATGTTCTCCACGATGACCACCGTACCGTCCACCACCATGCCGAAATCCAGCGCGCCAAGAGAGAGCAGGTTGGCCGGAATCTTGCTGAGGTCGAGACAGATGGCGGCGAAGAGCAGGGAGAACGGGATGGTCAGCGCCACGATCAGGGCGCCGCGCGCGTTGCCCAGAAACATGAAAAGAATAATGACCACCAGCAGAACGCCTTCCGTGAGGTTGTGCAACACGGTATGGGTGGTGTAGTGCACCAGGTTGCTGCGATCGAGGAAGGGCACGATCCGTACCCCGTGGGGCAGTACGCGATCGTTCAACTCTTCGACCTTCTGGTGGATGGCGTCGAGGGTGGCCTCGGCCTCGGCTCCTTTGCGCAGCAGGACGATGCCTTCGACCACGTCGTCGTCGTCCACGATCTTGCCGTCTTTGCGGTGTATGGCTTTGCCGATGCGGCCGAGGCGGATACGGGGTCCTTGCCGGACGGTGGCGATATCCGAGATGCGTATGGGCGTACCGCTCTGCGTCTTGAGGACCGTCTTGCCGATGTCCTGCACGTTCTCAAAGAGTCCGACCGAGCGCACGTTGATCTGTTGCAGGCCGGCCTCGATGAAGCTGCCGCCGGCGTTGACATTGTTGTTCGCTAATTGCTGCTCGATCTGACTGATGCTCAGGCCGTACGACACCAGCTTGTTCGGATCGATGGCGACCTGGTACTCCTTGGTGATGCCGCCGAAGCTGACCACGTCGACCACGTTGGGGACGGATTTGAACTGCTTTTCGAGCACCCAATCCTGCAGGGATTTCAGTTCCATCAGGTCGTATTCGGGATTGGTGCTGGTGAGCGTGTACCAGTAGATCTGGCCGACCGGGCTGTAGTCGCTGCCGATCTGCGGCTGCAAGTTCTGGGGGAGCGCAAGCTGCGCCAGGCGTTCGAGAACCTTCTGGCGGTTCCAGTCGTCCTGGGACCGGTCGTCGAAGATGAGCATTACGCTGGAGAGGCCGAACAGCGAGGTGGAACGCAGGTGCTGGAGGTGCGGCAGGCCGTTCATCACGATTTCTATGGGGATGGTGACCTGCTGCTCGACCTCCTCGGCGGCGCGTCCCGGCCACTGGGTGATGATCTGGACGTAGTTGTTGGCGATATCGGGGTAGGCTTCGATAGGCAGACCCTTGAACGCCACGATGCCCCAGGCGAAGAGCAGAATGGCCAGCGCCACCACCAGGAGGCGGTTATTGAGAGAGAAATCGATGAGGCCGCGGATCATAGACGGCTTCCGGCGACCGGAACCGGCGCCCGCCGGCCGTGGGAATGGAGCCTCATTTGAACGTGACGACGCTGGCGGCGGGCGAATCGGCGCGGGCGTTCTTTACCACCGCCATGAAGCGGCGGGCCAGTTCCTGAATCCACTCGGCCTTGTGGTGTTTGACGGCCTCGTGGGTGATCAGCTCCTTGCCCACCCCGACGGCACTGGCCCCGGCTGCGATGTAGTTGCCGGCGGTGTGCTGTTGTACGCCTCCGCCAGCCACCAGCCGGATATGCGGCAGCGCCGTCTTCATGGCCCGGATGTAATCGTCACCGCCCAGCGGCGCGCAGGGAAATACTTTCACGAAATCGGCGCCGGCCTTCCAGGCGTTGATGATTTCGGTGGGGGTGAGCGCACCGGGCAGCACCAGAGTCTGGGTATCGGCGGCCAGCCGCACAACCTCGGCGTCGAGACCAGTGCTGGTGAGAAAGCGCGCGCCGGCCTCGATGGCGCGCCGCGCCCGGTCGACATCGACCACCGTGCCGGCGCCGACGATCATATCCGGAAAGTCGCGCAACAGCGCGGAGATCAGTTCCGCCGCGCCGGGCACGGTCATGGTGATTTCGGCGATCGGGAGACCGGCGCCGTAAACCGCCTCCGCGGCAAAACGGGCATCTTCGGCCGAGCTCAGGCGCACTGCCGGAATGACGCCGATCTCTTCGATACGAGCCAGAACCTCTTGTTTCGTCATGACGGCTCCACTCTATTACTGTTCCGCGGTGGCCTGCAAGACCAGGGCGTTCGACACCACCGGTTGGCCCGGCCGCACACCGGCCGCGATTTCCTGCCGGCCGCCGGACAGCATCTTTCCACCCGTCACCCCGAGCCGGCGGAACTGGCCGGCACCGGCGGGGACGTAGACCCAGTCACGGTCGTGCAGGTGGAGCACCGCCGAAGCCGGCACTGCCGCGTGCCTCTCGGTCTTGAGCCCGTGAAACGTGGCCGTGACGAACATGCCTAGCCGCATCATTCCCGGATTATGCAGCTCCAGGCGGACCTTGGCCGTGCGCAGGCTGGGGTCCAGAATCGGGCTGATGTTGCCGATACGTCCCCGAAAGACCTTGTCCGGAAAGGCGTTCAGGCGAACATCGGCGAATTCGCCGAGTTGCACCTGGGACAGATCGTTTTCGTACACATCGCAAATAATCCATACCGAGGAGAGATCGGAGATGGTGAACGGATTGGGGGATGACAATCCCTGTACACCCGACGCGATGGTCACCTGCTGATCCGTAATCACGCCGGCCGCCGGCGCCCGAACGTCCACCACAGCCGAGGGATGATCGGGGTCCGCCCCGAGCACGCGCAGGTGATCGAGCGCTGTCTTCACGGCGACGGTCGTCTTCGTATCGGCATCCTGCGCCACTTCCAATTCCTTATGCGCGATGGCGCCCTTGTCGAAGAGCAGCGCGGCCCGCTCGAGCTGCGCGTGTGCCAGAGTCTCATCGGCGCGCGCCTGCTGGTAATCGGAATAGGCACTGGCAATATCCGCGCTCTGCACCTTCATCAGAAGCTGGTCCTTGGCTACGGTGTCACCCAGACGCGCATGGATTTCGGTGACCCGTCCGGTAGCCAGCGTCACGACGGGAATGTTGCGGGAGACATCGGCGGTGACTACGCCCGTGACGTTGAGTTCGGGCGCGGCATCGTACTCGGCCGCCGCGACCAGGGGAAACTTGCTGGGATCGTCCACCTTGAACAGGCCGGCACTGGGGACGTGTTCGACGTCGGCCGGCGGCGGCGCCTCGGCGCGGCTGTCGAGCTTGCCCTGGGCGGTACAGCCGGCCAGAAAGGAACCCAGGGCAAAGACAGCCAAGGCAGCCCACGAATGGCGCCGGCCCTCCGCACGGCTGGTTGTCACGAGATCACCTCGCGGCCCGCGGCCAGGTTCAGTTGACCGGCGGCAGTCAAGTATGAACCTACGAGGTTCAGGTAAGTCACTTCCACGGCACGGTAGTCCCGCTGCGCATCCAGATAGTCCACCAGGGCGGCCTGGCCATGCTGGTAAGAGTAGGCGATCGTATCGCGCACGCGGGCGGCGGTAGCCAGATAGGTCGACTTATACGGACGCAGGAGAATCACAGTGCTGTTGAGTGTGGCGAAGGCCGAATCGACATCGCTGAAGACCTGCGACTGGGCAGCCTCGCGGAGCCGCTCGTTGCGCGTGATATCCAGGCGGGCTTTGGCTTTCTCGCCCTGGTTGCGGTCGAAGATGCGCAAGGGGATGTTGATACTGAAGCCAATCAGCGCGGGAATCGGGGGATTGCGGCCCAGATCCAGGCCAAAGGTGGGATCGGTCGAACCGTTGGCCACCGCCAGCTTGTAATCGGTCTGCGCTTTGTCGACGGCCTGCACCGCGGCTCTCAGATCCGGACGCTGCTCGAGCGCGGTCCGGTGCAGCTCATCCAGGGTGACCGTGGGTTCGGCAAAATCGAATGGGCCGCTGACATCGAACTGGTCGACCGGCGTTTTGTCGTACAGCAATTGCAGTAGCTGAATTTTGGCCGTACGCAGGTTGACGGCGGCGGTTTGCAGGTCGGATTCATATTGCACCCGCTGCAGCTCGAGCCGGTCCAGATCCACCCGCGCGATATCCCCCGCTTTGAAACGCTCGCGGCTGATGGCCAGTTCTTTGTCGTAATAAGCCAGATTGTCCTCGGCTAGGGCGCGAATGGCCTTGGCCTGCAAGGTGTTGATGAAAGCCGTGCGCAGATTGAAGATCAGGTTGCGCTCCTGGTCGGCTAACTGTGACTGGGCTATGGCCGTGGCTTTTTGGGCGCTCTCGCGCCGCAGTTCGCGCTTATGGCGCCGTTCATGCAGGTAGCTCCAGGCGAAGTAAGGTTCTGTATACGCGAAGGGGGCGTATTCGTTGGCGCCGGTACTAGGCGAGGGTTGCTTGCTGAACGGATTGATCTGATCGAAAAGCAACGTGAAATCAGGATTGGGGCGCAGAAAAGCTGTGATCTCGTCCGCGCGCGATTCGTCGACGCCCAGGCGTCCGGCAATCATCGTTGGATTCGAACTTTCAAACTCCGCACGCGCCTGCTGCCAGGTGACGATCTTCTGGGCGGCCGAGCCACGCGCCAGCCAGGCTGAAAGAATTGCACCCGCCCACAGGCACCGTGTCAAGCGATGCATCGGATCACCGTCTGGAAAATGTGGGCGCAACCATACCCGGGAATGAACGTCATGTGGCGATGGGAAACCTTACTCCTGAATGGCGGAGGAAGCCCTCAAAACGTTTCCGCCTCATACTGTCTATCCTAACTGACAGTATCGGCGCCGGGATGTATCTTTTGGCCAGAAAGCGAATGCAGCAGGATGCGCAAATTAACTATTTCTTTATCCTGGCGCGCTGCGGCGCGGGACGAATGCGGTCGCCGGCGAATGACTCGAGTTGGGCGCGGACTAAGCCGCCACGCCGCCCTCCACCATTTGGCGCAGTTGTTGTCCGATCTGGGTCAGAGCCGCGGACTGGGCCATGAGTTCCTCGGCCGCCGCGGCGCTCTCCTCCGAGGTGGCCGCGGTGTTTTGGCCGGCGGTCTCCATCTGCGTGATCGCCTGGCTGATCTGCTCGATACCCCGGGCTTGTTCCTGGCTTCCCGCGGTGACCTCGTCTACCAGTGTTTTGATCTGTGCCACTTCGGCGGTGATACCACGGATGGCGTCCGCCATGCGGTCAACCTTCGATTTGCCGCTGCCGGAGTTGGCCACCGATTCTTCGATGAGAGCCGCGGTATCCCGGGCAGCCTGGGCACAGCGTTGCGCCAGGCTTCGTACCTCGTCCGCGACCACCGCGAAGCCCATACCGGCTTCACCGGCGCGCGCGGCTTCCACGGCGGCGTTCAACGCCAGGATGTTGGTCTGGAAGGCAATCTCGTCGATGACTTTAATGATCTTGGAGATCTTCTGGCTGGAGTCGTTGATCTGATCCATGGCGCCCACCATATCGTCCAGCGAACGGTTGGTTTCGCGGAACTTCTCTTCCGACTGGCCTACGATGGTGGCCACGTTGCGGGAGTTCTCCGTGTTCTGCCGCGCCATGGAACGAATCTCCTCCGCCGACGAGGACGTCTGTTGCAGGGAGGCGGCGCTTTCCGAGGAGCCTTGCGCCAGCGTCTGGCTGGATGAGGAGACTTGCGCCGCCGCTTGGGCCACCTGCGCGGCCCCGGTGGCTATGGATTCCGAGATGGCCTGTAGTTCGCGGGAAAGACCGTACACCGCAAACAGCCCGCCGCCGCCGGCGAGCAAGACGAGCGCCACGAAGAATAAGGTGATCACTTCATTGCGCGCGATGGCCGCCTCGACGGAGGTCACGGCGGCGTCCCGCCGTTCGCGGCTGGCTTTTCCGAATTCCGAGGCATGCTTCTGGATGGCATCCATGAGTGGCGTCGTATATTGCAGGGCCGCGTCGCTGGCGGCTGTCCCATGTCCGGCGGCGCTGAGATCCGCAAACGGTTTGAATCTCTCGACCCACTGCGCCAAGGCGGCCGCCATCTCTTTCACCCGGGCTCGATCTTCCGGCTGCAAATCACGGGCCTCCATCTCCCGGATTGTGTGTTGCATGTCCGCGGCGTTGGTTTCAAAGCTGGCACGGGCCTTGTTCAGTTGCGGAGTTGCCTTCATCAGGGAAAACAACGACACGCCGCGCATGGCGATTCGCATGTTCGCCAAACCGATCGTAATCTGACGTGCCTGGTCCAGACGCGAGGCGCCGCCGACGATATCGGCGCGCAGCTGGGTCCGCAGATCGCGGATGGTGGCCAGGGAATGGACTGCCGAGGCAACCGACACCGCCGCCACAATACCGAAACAGACAAAGAGTTTGGTCCGTACACTCGTTTTGCTGAGCATCAATTAATCTTCCCTAACGAATCTCCAGATTCGTTTCAGTCTCCAGATCGACTGCTCTCCGCGCGGACATTAGGACAGAGTGCCGGCCTTAGGTTTTCCGCTGATCCGCCGATAAGTTTCTGGAGTTATGAGAATCGGGAGTTTCACTATGTCAATTTCGCGCAGAAATCGCCTGGAGCGAATGAGTCGACTGGCTCTGAGTCTGGCCCTTTGTCTATTGCCCGTTGGCTCGATGTATGCCAGCGAGGGCGGCAGCAGTGTGTATCCTGCTGGGGTGGAGACCATCATGCCAGGCAGAATGCCCGGCCCGGGGGGAACCATACTCCTCGAATTCAACAATTTCTATCAGGCTAACGAACTGGTCGGCGCTAACGGCCAGCCGATTCTTCCGGGCTTTCATCTCCGGGTCGCCGCGGTGGCCGGTAAACTGGTGCACAACTGGGGCCTCCACGTGCTTGGCGGCACCCTGGTCAGCACCGGGGCCTTGCCGCTATTGGACATCCATCTGAGCGCTCCATTCGGTTCGGCGAACAAGATCGGCTTCGCCAATCCCGACCTGGAAACCGCCGTCGCTTACAAGAAAGGCGCACTGAGCTGGTGGTACGGTTTCGAGGTCTACACGCCCGGCTTCTCTTATAACAAGACCGACCTGATCAACATCGGCCAGCACAACTATGCGACGGCTCCCTCGGGCGCATTCACCTACATGCCGCATCATGGCAGTATGGAACTGAGTTCCAAGTTCCAGTACATCGTGAATTACCAGAACAACGCCACCAACTGCCGGTCCGGCAATGAATTCGTCTGGGAATATGACGGGATGCACAACGTGACCAAGAGCGTGGCGATCGGCTTCAACGGCTACTTCGATCGGCAGACCACCGACGACCGGCAGAACGGCATGCGTTTCCTGGACGGAAACCGGGGGCGCAATATGGAGTTCGGGCCGGAGATCCGCTGCCACCTCCAACACTATGCCCTGATCCTGAAATACGAAAAGGACTTCCTGACCGAGAACCGGCCCGTGGGCAACTCCTTTTGGCTGCAGATCGGGATACCCCTGCAGCACGGGCGGGAATAGGTTCGCGATCGTCGCCACAGCAGGCGCTCGGCCTGCTCCGCCACTTCGCGGATGCTACCATAGTCAATTGTCGGGCCGGAGCGCTCGGCGCCCGGTCCTCCGCCCACCCATGTACCAGGTCATCGCCCGGAAATACCGGCCCCAATCGTTTGCCGACGTGGTGAACCAGGAGCACGTCAAGACCACGCTCGAAAACGCCATCGCGCAGAACCGCATCGCGCACGGCTATATCTTCTCGGGGCAGCGCGGTACGGGGAAGACCACGGTAGCGCGCATCCTGGCGCGGTGTTTGAACTGCGTCAACGGTCCGACGAATCAGCCCTGCGGGGTGTGCGCAAGCTGCAAGGAAATCGCCGCGGGCGGCTCGGTGGACGTGATCGAGATCGACGCGGCGTCGAATCGCGGCATCAACGAAATGCGCGAGCTGCGCGAAAACGTGCGCTATCAGCCGGCGCGCGACCGTTACAAGGTCTTCATCATCGACGAAGCGCACCAGATCACGAATGAAGCGTTCAATGCGCTGCTAAAAACGATCGAGGAGCCGCCGGCGTGGGCGGTCTTCATGCTGTGCACCACCGAAGCGCACAAGATTCCGGCGACCATCGCGTCGCGCTGCCAGCAGTTCAGCTTTCGCTCGGTGGAGTTCGAGGACCTGGTGGCGCGCATGGCCTGGATCTGCGGGCAGGAAGGCATCACGGCGGACGCGGAAGCGCTGGCCGTGCTGGCACAGGCGGGCGAAGGCAGCGTGCGCGATTCGCTCTCGGCATTGGACCAGGCCATCGCCTGCTGCGGCGAGACGTTGAACGCCGCCGAGGTGCGGGCGCTGCTGGGCGCCTTTTCGCTGGACGCCCTGGGCCACGTGAGCCAGGCGCTGATCGACGGCGCCTCCGCGCGCATGTTGGAGGTGGTCAACGAGCTGGAGCGCGACGGGCAGAACCTGCAGCACTTCAGCCGCGAGCTGGCGCGTTATTTCCGGAATCTGCTGGTGGCCAAGATCGCGGGGGGTGAGACGCGGCTGATCGCGGCGTCGGCGGGCGAGCGCGCCCGGCTGGCCGAGGTCGCCGGTCAGTTCTCCGAGGAAGACCTCACCCGGTACCTGCAACTGTCGCTGGACCTGTTCACGGATCTGCAAACTTCCCTGCAGCCGCGCTTTCACCTGGAACTGGGCCTGGTCCGGATGGTGCACGCGGGCCGGCTGGTATCCATCGAAGAGGCGCTCGCCGGGATCGGCGGCGCGCCGCCCAAGGCGCCAGCGGGCGAGCCGGCGAACAGGCCCTCCAGCCCCCGGCCTCCTGCCGCCAACTCCGCTCCGGCCGCGGGCGCCGCACCGTCGCCGGCGGCGCCGGCCACCGGCTCCTGGCGCGATAAGCTGCATGCCGCTCTCATGCAGCTCGGCATGGCGTTCACGGCCGATGCCATAGAACACTCCGAGGTCGTGGAGGCCAACGGCGAACTGCGGTTTACCACGCCCAAGGAATTTTCGCTGGCCATGCGCGAGGCGGATATCAGCCAGGCCGTGCGGCAGATCGCCGGAAAACCGCTTAAGATCAAAGTTACGATTGGAGAAGTCGCCGCCCAGGAGAAGGTGGCGGCGGCGCCGCACAAGGAAGACGATGTATCCGAGCGCGCGCTGGCCAATCCGGAGGTACAGCGGTTTCGGGATGTCTTTGGCGGCGAAGTGCGCGCGGTCCGCAATCTAAAGGAGTAAGCAAAGTGAAATTACCGGGCAACATGCAGGCGATGATGAAGCAGGCGCAACAGATGCAGGAGCGCATGCAGGAGGAGATCGCACAGATCCGCGTGGAGGCATCCGCGGGCGGCGGCATGGTCACCGTCAAGATGGACGGGCACAAGAACGTGCTGGGCGTGAAGATCGACCCGGAAGTGGCGGGCGATGTGGAAATGCTGCAGGACATGGTGCTGGCCGCGTGCAACGAAGCCGCCAAAAAGGTCGACCAGGAAAGCCAGCAGAAGATGAGCGGCATGTTGGGCGGGCTGGGCCTGCCGCCGGGCATGTTCTAGTCCATGCCGGATTTCGCGGAGCCGCTCGCGCGGCTGATCACCGAATTCAAGCGTCTGCCGGGCATCGGGCAGAAGTCGGCGCAGCGCCTGGCGTTCCACGTGCTGCGGGCGTCCCGCGAGGATGCCGAGCAACTGTCGCAGGCGCTGCTTGACGTCAAGGACAAGCTGGGCCTGTGCCGCGTCTGCAACAACATCTCGGACGGCGAGCTATGCGTCTTCTGCCGCGATCCGAACCGCGACCGGAAAGTGCTGTGCGTGGTGGAAGAGGCGCCCAACATTCTGGGTATCGAGACCACGCGGCAGTTCAACGGGCTGTACCACGTGCTGCACGGGGCGCTGTCGCCCCTCAAGGGTATCGGGCCGGAGCAGCTCAAGATCAAGAGCCTGGTGGAACGCATCAGCGCCGGCGAGGTCGAAGAAATCATCGCGGCCACCAATCCCACCGTAGAAGGCGAAGCCACGGCCGTGTACCTGTCGAAGCTCCTGAAACCGCTGGGCGTCAAGGTGACGCGCATCGCCATGGGCATTCCCGTCGGCAGCGATATCGAGTTTGCCGACGAGGTGACCATGTGGAAGGCCATGGAAGGCCGGCGGGAGATGTAAGCCGCGGTTCACTCATAACGCAGCGCCACCACCGGATCCACCCGCAAGGCTCGCCGCGCCGGCAGATAACTGGCCAGGAAAGCTACCGCCAGGAATAGCAGGGTCACCGTCGCAAAAACCGCCGGATCCGTGGGTTTTACCGCGAACAGCAGGCTCTTCATCAGGCGCGTCAGCCCGTAGGCGGCGCCCACGCCCACCACGATCCCCGCCGCGGCCAGCAACATCGCCTGCCGTACCACCATATTGCGCAACATGGGCGTGTCGGCGCCCAGCGCCAGGCGGATGCCGAACTCCAGCGTGCGCTGCTCCACGGCATACGCCATCAAGCCATAGAGGCCGATCGAAGCCAGCAGAATCGCCACCCCCGCAAAAATGCCCAGCAGCAGCGTGTTGAACCGGTCGCGCGCCGTGGAACTCATCACGATCTGATCCATGCTGCGGATGTGCGCCACCGGCAGGTCCGCGGCATCCTGAAAGGCCCGCTGGACAGGCGCGGATACGGAGAAGGGCGCCACCTTGGTGCGCACCACCCAACTCAGCGGCATGAAGCGGTTGTTCAACGCCATGTAAGCATCGCCGACCTGCGCCAGCGGTACGAAGGTGGCGGGAAACGGATCGTTGTTGAGTCCTCCGTCGCGCGCATCGCCGACGATGCCGATAATCTCGCGCGGCGGCTGCTGGAAATCCGGACCCATCCCGCCGCCGATGATCAGCCGCTGGCCGATGGGGTCGGCGTCCTTCCAATACTTCCGGGCCAGGGCTTCGTTGATGATGACGACCGGCGGCGCACTGGCATCGTCACGCTCGGTGAAGGCGCGGCCGCGTTTGATGGGGATTTTGAAGACGTCGAAGAAACGCCAGGTGACATAGTTCCACGACGCGCCGCCGTGCGCGGTGTCGTTGGTCAGGGGCCGGCCCGCGATGACGAATCCGAGGCCCAGGCCGCCTTCGAGCGGCAGGTACGACGTGGCGGCGGCGGCCTCCACGCCGGGGATCGCATGGATGCGGTCGAGCGCTTCGCGCGTCATGGTGGCGATGGCGGCCGTCTTGTCGAAATGCGTGCCGGTGAGCGAGGTGTCCATGGTCAGCACGTTGTGGGGATCGAATCCCGGCGCCACCGTGTGCAGCGCGGAGAAGGTGCGGATGAGCAGGCCGGCGCCGACCAGCAGTACGATCGCCAGCGCCATTTCCGCCACCACCAGGATGCCGCGCATTTTGTTGTGGCGCAGTCCGGAGCCCGCGCGCGAGCTGGATTCCTTCAGCGTCACGTTAAGATCCACGCGCGATGCCTGCATGGCCGGGACCAGCCCGAACAGGATGCCGGTGGCCAGCGACAGCAGCAGCGTGAAGGCCAGCACTCTCCAGTCGAGCGTTACCGCTGCGCCGTCCGGTCCGATGCGTGGGAGGTTGCCGGGATTCACGGCCAGCAGTGCGCGCACACCGAGGGCGCCTACGACGAGGCCTAAAACACCGCCGACGGCCGACAGCAGCACGCTCTCGGTCAGTAACTGGCGGACGATGCGGCCGCGCCCGGCCCCGATGGCCGCACGTACCGCGATTTCACGTGCCCGGCCCGTGGCGCGCGCAAGCAGCAGGCTGGCCACATTGGCACAGGCGATCAGCAGGACACAGGCGACCGCACCCAGCAGAACAAACAGAGCGGTGCGCACATTGCGCACCATGAGGTCCTGCATGGGTTCGGCCGTGAAGCTGGTCTTCGGATCCATGGCGCCGGGAAAGCGGCGCTTGAATTCTTCACCCGCGACGTCGAGAGCGGCCTTGGCGGTGCTCAACGAAACCCCCGGTTTCAATCGCGCGGCGGCCTGGAAGAAATGGCCCTGGTTGGTGCTGTTCGGGTCGGCCTGGAAGGGGAGGTAGACGTCCGGCGCGGGATCGAACGTGAAGCCCGCCGCCAGCACGCCGATCACGGTGTACGGCTCTCCGCCGAGGGTGAGCGACTTGCCCACGACCGCCGGGTCGCCGCCGAATCGCCGCTGCCACAGCCCGTGGGAAAGCACCGCTACGTTGCCGCCGCGCGGCCGGTCCTCCTGGGCGGTAAAGGTGCGTCCCAGGGCCGCCTGCGCGCCGAACAGATGGAAGAATTCGTACGAAACATGGATACCCTTGAGCTGTTCGGGATGATCGCCGCCGCTGACGTTCAAACCGGGTCCGCCCGCATCGTAGGCGCTCACGTCTTCGAGCACTTGCGTCTGCCGCCGCCAGGTGTTGTATTTGGGCACAGAGGTGCCTGGAAAGGCGCCTTGCGGGGTCTTGGTTTCGAGTGTGACGATGCGGCTCGAGTCCGGAAAAGACAGAGGCTTCAGGAGCACGGTGTTGACCACCGAAAAGATGGCTGTGTTCGCGCCGATCCCCAGGGCCAGGGCGGCGATCGCCGTGGCCGTGAAGCCGGGGCTCTGACGCAGCAGCCGCAGGGAGTGCTTCAGGTCCATCCAGAAAGTTTCCATTGGAGAATTAGACGCGCCAGCCGGCCGGATGTGCCGGGTCGTTGGGTCCGCGCGAAGCCTCTGTGCGGGTTGTGTTTAAATGCTCCTTATGCGTACTCTCCTGGCTGTCCTGGCATTGGCCGGAGCGCTGCCGGCCGTCGAAGCGCCGCGCCTCATCACCCCAACCGACCTGTACGCCTTTCGCTGGATTGCTTCGCCGCAAATCTCGCCGGACGGATCGCGCATCGTCTACACGCTGGTCACGGTCAACGCCAAGCACGATAATTACGAAACCTCGCTCTGGATCATTCCCGCCAGCGGCGGCGCGGCGCGCCATCTCACCTCTGGCAAACACGATTCCGCCGCCTGCTGGTCGCCCGATGGCCGCAAACTCGCCTTCCTCCGCACACCCGCGGAAAAAGACAAGAACGGCAAGCCGGAGCCGGCTCAGATCTACCTGCTGTCCATGGAAGGCGGCGAAGCCCTGCCGCTCACCGATATGCCCAAAGGCGCCGCCAGCCCCGTATGGGCGCCCGACGGCCACTCCCTCGCGTTTCTTTCCACGACCCAGGCCAAGGATTTCGACAAAAAGGAAAAGAAGGACAACGACGGAGAGGAAAGCGATGTTCGCGTCATCGTGAAAGCCCTGTACCGGATGAACGGCGAAGGTTACCTGGACCCGGACCGGCCCCACCACATCTGGACGGTCGCCGTGCCGGAAGCCGCCGCGGGCCCGCAGAAAGCCAGGCAGATCACCACCGGCGAATTCAACGAATCGGATCCCGTCTGGTCGCGGGATGGCGCGAAGATCTATTTCACTTCGGAACGCGTCCGCGAACCTTACTACGAGCCGCCGCACGACGAGATCTATGCCGTGAGCGCTTCCGGCGGCGAGATAACCCAAATCGCGGCGATCGACGGGCCCATTCGCGCTATTTCGCTAAGCCCCGGCGGAGACCGGATTTCCTTTGTCGGCTCCCTCAATCGTGGCGACGGAGTGCGCCAGCGCTCGTACAGCCAGCCGGATCTTTTCGTCACGTCCGTGGCGCCCGGATCCATGCCTCGGGATCTGACCAGCGACTACGATTTCGATATCGGCGGCGGAGTCGGCGGCGACCAGGCGCCGCCCCGCGGCGCATCGCCCGCGAAGCCTTACTGGAGCGCGGACGGGCGCAGCATCGTGGTCAGCTCCGCCGAACAAGGCCGCGCGAATTTGAAACGCGTGGATGCGGCCACCGGAAAGGTGACGGCGCTGACCGATGGCGATCACAGTGTCTTTTATGACGATGCCACGCCGGACGCTTCTCAGGCCGCCGTGCTGATCTCCACCCCGACCAACATCGGCGACCTTTTCCTGATGAATGGCGCCTCCGGCCGCTTGCAGCAACTCACGCACATTAACGGAGAGTTGTTCGGCAAGCTGCATCTCACCGAGCCGGAGACGATCTGGTACAAGAGCTTTGACGGGCGGCGGATCCAGGCCTGGGTGCAGCGTCCGCCGGATTTCGTGGCAGGCAAGAAGTATCCCATGATCCTGGATATTCACGGCGGCCCGCATTCCGCCTACGGCTACACGTTCGACCACGAATTCCAGTGGATGGCTGCCAAGGGATACGTGGTGCTCTATCCGAATCCGCGCGGCAGCACCACCTACGGCCAGGAGTTCGGCAATATCATTCAGTACGCCTATCCCGGCGACGACTTCAAAGACCTGATGGCGGGCGTCGACGAACTGGTCGCCCGCGGCTGGGTGGATCCCGGCAAACTCGGCGTGACCGGCGGCAGCGGCGGCGGCGTGCTGACCAACTGGACCATCGGCCACACCACCCGCTTCAAGGCGGCTGTCTCGCAGCGTTCCATCGCCGACTGGCGCGACTTCTGGTACGACGCCGATTTCACTCTGTTTACCCCGTTCTGGTTTCGCGGCGCCCCCTGGGAACAGGAGGCAGACTTCAAGGCGCGCTCGCCGATCACGTACGTGGACCGGATCACCACGCCGCTGATGCTCATCGAAGGCGAGAGCGATATGCGGACACCGCCGGGCGCCGGCGGCGAACAGATGTTTCGCGCCCTGAAATACCTGCACAAGCCGGTGGTGATGGTGCGATTCCCGGGCGAGACCCACGAACTGTCGCGCTCGGGCCAACCCGTGCACCGGGTGGAGCGCCTGCAGCACATCGTGGCGTGGTTCGACAAGTATCTGGACGGCCAGGACATTCACACCTACGACATCAATTGAAATAGCGGCGCCAAGCATGCGAGTCTGCCGCGCCGGCCGGCCATCCGTTAATATTGGGCATGGCTTTTAAGATCTATAGTTCCGCATTCGCGAACGGGGCCGCCATCCCCCGATTACTCACCTGCGATGGCGCGGATCTGTCGCCTGCGCTGGAATGGTCCGGCGAGCCGGCCAACACGCGCAGCCTGGTGCTGATCGTGGATGATCCGGATGCCCCCGGCGGCGTCTGGACTCACTGGCTGCTCTACGATCTTCCCTCCTCCCTGCGGTCTCTGCCGCAAGGGTACAAGGCGGCCCGGCCCGCCCTCAGCGGGGTGAATGACTTCGGCCGGCCCGGCTACGGCGGACCTTGCCCGCCGAAGGGCCACGGACCCCACCGCTATTACTTCAAGTTATATGCGCTGGATGTGGAGTCGCTGGGGCTGCGGCCGGGCGCCGGGCGCCGGGACCTGGAACGGGCCATGCGCGGCCACGTCCTGGCCGAGACACAGCATATGGGCCGGTACGAGCGGCGATAGCGCGGCCGATAAGCCCGCACCGGGCTGAAACCACCGTTCCCCAAATGCATCATTGTAGTTAGAGCTAAAATGGAGGTTAGACTTTTCAGACACCCGATGCGCCTCCCCCTAGCCGCGGCGTTGGCGGTGTGGCCGCTCTTCGCTGCGCCAGCCAGCGACCTGGACCAAGCCCGCAAGCTCTACCACGAGACCAATTACGACGCCTCGTTGAAGCTCCTGCAGGCAATGGAGCCAAAAGACGGCGCGGTGTATCTTCTGATCGGCCAGAACTTATACATGCGCGGCGATTACAAGAAGGCCACCGAGAGCCTCCAGAGGGCCGTGGCTATCGACCCGTCGAATTCGGACTACGAGTTGTGGCTGGGCCGGGCCTTCGGCCGCCGGGCCGAAACCGCCAGCCCCTTTACGGCCTTGCCGCAAGCCAACCGGGCGCGCCAGCACTTCGAGAAGGCCGTGCAACTGAATCCGCGCAACATGGAAGCCCTCACCGATCTGTTCGAGTATTATCTGGAAGCGCCCGGATTCATGGGCGGAGGGATGGAGAAGGCGGCGCGGATCGCGGCCCGGATCGAATCGGTGGATCCGGGGGAGGGCCACTGGGCCCAGGCCCGTCTGGACGAGAGGCACAAGGAGTTCGATTCCGCCGAGCATCACCTGCGCGTGGCCGCCAGCATGGCGCCGCAGGAGGTGGGCCGTCTCATCGACCTGGCCCGCTTCCTCTCCAAGCAGGGCCGCTACCAGGAGAGCGACCAGAACTTTAAAAAGGCGGAGAAGATCGCGCCCAACAGCCCCCGGCTGATGTACGCGCGCGCCGATACTTACATCCAGCAGGGCCGCAATCTGGACACCGCGCGTAAGCTTCTGCGGCAGTATCTGCGGGCCCAGTTAACCCCCGACGATCCCCCGCGGGTGGATGCCGAGAAGCTCCTGAAGAAAGCTTCCGGCGGATAGCCGATGTTCCTCGCCGAGGCGCTCGATTTCAGCATCAAGGCCCTGAAGGCCAATCCGGTTCGATCCTTCCTTACCGGCCTCGGCATGGTGATCGGCACCGCCTCCGTGATCCTGGTGGTAACGATTTCGCTCACCAGCCGCGACTACATCCTGGAACAGATTGAAGGCGTCGGCTCGAACATCGTCTTTGCCTATTACGAAGTCGGCAATCAGAGTGAGACGCAGGCCGATGCCGACTTCGTGAAGATGGCCGATGTGCAGGCGGTCCGCGACCGGCTGGGCAGCCGCATCGTGGCCGCCACCGGAATCACCACCAGCTATGATCGTATGCGCATCGCCGGCAAGGATCGCGACGTCCGCATCAACGGCTCCGATCAGGATTACAAGACGGTGCGCAATCTGGTGGTGACTTCCGGCCGGTTCTTGGATGAGAGCGATGTGGCGCTGCGCCAGAAGGTGGCGCTGCTCACCGACAAACTGGCGGAGCGGCTTTATGGCACGCGCGGCGGGGCCCTGGGCCAGGTCATCAAGCTGCACGGCCTGCAATTCACGGTGGCCGGCACGTTCCGGGAGCGCGTGGAAAGCTTCGGCCAGTCGGAGTTGTCCCAGGATACCGTCCTGATTCCGTACACCGTGCTGAAGTACTTCACGCCGGTGGAGAGGATCGACCCCATGTACGTGGAGGTGCGTTCGCCGCAGGACGTGGAAGCCGTCACCAATTCGATCCGTCAAATCCTGGAGGCGCGCCACCGGCCGGGGGCCAGCTATCACGTGGAAAACCTGACGGCGATTCTGAACGCGGCCAAGCGCATCGCGCTGATCCTTAGCCTGGTGCTCGTGCTCGTTTCGACCATCGCGCTGGTGATTTCCGGCATCGGCATCATGAATATCATGCTGGTCACGGTCACGGAGCGGACCCGCGAAATCGGGTTGCGCATGGCGGTGGGCGCCTCCCGCCGCGAGATCCTGTTGCAGTTTCTGGTGGAGGCCGTGTTGGTCAGTCTCTCGGGCGGCGTGATCGGAATCGCGATCGGCATCGCCATCCCGCTGGGCGTGAAGCTGTTCGTGGGCAACGTGCAGGTACCCATCTCCAGCCTCGCGGTGGCCACCGCCTTCGGCGTATCCATGATCGTGGGCCTGGTCTTCGGCATGCTTCCGGCCAACCGCGCCGCGCGTCTGAATCCCACCGAAGCCCTGCGTTATGAATAAGTCGCAGCCGTGTTACCATAAACGATCGTTCAGTTCCACAAGCAAGACTGGGGCGCTGGCCGCAGATCCCACCGGAAGAAGAGGAGCTTTCGCACACACATGAAGATTGGCGTTTTGGGAGGCGACGGTTATTGCGGCTGGGCGACTGCCCTGTACCTGTCCGCGAAAGGCCACCAGGTCGCCGTCGTAGACAATTTCTCGCGCCGCCTCTGGGATCACGAACTCGGCGTCGAAACGCTGACGCCGATTCGTCCGCTGGCCGAACGCTTGCGCGTCTGGCAGCAGCATACCGGTAAGACCATCGAGGTGTTCACCGGCGACGTTACGGATTACGATTTCCTTTCCTCCATGATGCACTCGTTCGAACCGGAGGCCGTGATCCACTTCGCCGAACAGCGCGCCGCTCCTTACTCCATGATCGATCGGAAGCACGCGGTCTTCACCCAGGTGAACAACGTGGTGGGCACGTTGAACCTGCTGTTTGCCATCCGTGAATACCAGCCGGATTGCCACCTGGTGAAGCTCGGCACCATGGGCGAATACGGCACGCCGAATATCGATATCGAAGAAGGCTACATCGAGATCGAACATCGCGGCCGCCGCGACGTGCTGCCCTTTCCCAAACAGCCCGGCTCCTTTTATCACCTGTCCAAGGTGCACGACAGCCACAACATCATGTTCTGTTGCCGGATCTGGGGGCTGCGCGCCACGGATCTGAACCAGGGTGTGGTGTACGGAACCTTGACCGACGAGGTGGCCATCGACGAAGCCTTGATCAATCGCTTCGATTACGACGAAGTCTTCGGCACCGTGTTGAACCGCTTCTGCGTGCAGGCCGCGGTAGGCTACCCGCTGACCGTCTACGGCAAGGGCGGCCAGACCCGCGGCTACCTGGATCTGCGCGATACGGTGCGCTGCGTGGAACTGGCCTGTCTGACACCCGCCGAGCGCGGCGAATGCCGCGTCTTCAACCAGTTCACCGAGCAGTTCTCGGTGATGGACCTGGCGCGCATGGTGAAGACCGCGGGTGAGCACATGGGCATGCGCGTGGAGATCGAGCATCTGCCGCCGCCGCGCGTCGAGGCCGAGCAGCACTATTACAACGCCAGGCACTCCAAGCTGATCGATCTCGGCCTGCAGCCGCACTTTCTGAGCGAGTCGCTGCTGGACTCGCTGATGAATATCGCGGTGAAGTATCGCGACCGGATCGATGAATCTTTGTTCCCGCCGCAGGTCAACTGGCGCAGCCCGCGCAACGAACGCAAACACCATGCGCGGCGCATGGTCGCCGTTCCCTGACAGGTTCGGTCACCGATTCGGCGGCCGCGGAACGTCTATAGACAGGTAGAGATGCTGGCGGCTGGCTGCTCCGGCGCGATCGCCGGAGCCGTTTGGATCTGCCATTTCCTCATCCACAGAAACAGGATCAACAATCCCCAAAGATGGTAGCCCAGATTCTCGCGCCGCTGAAGGTGCCGGCGCATGCATTTCTCGACCGCAGGTTGGCGGAACACGCTCGAATGCTCGGCGGCGCCGCCCGAAATGGTGTCCATCATCAACTGGCGCAGCGGACCGCGCAGCCAGTGGTGCGCGGGAATGTCGAAGCCCGTCTTCCCGCGGCGCAAAATCTGGGGCGGCAGCTTGCCGCGCATCAGGTCCTTTAGAATCGCCTTCTGGCGCGAGCCCCGGATTTTCCATGCGACCGGCAGCGTGGCGGCGAATTCGACGATCCGGTGATCGAGAAACGGCGGCCGCACTTCGATGGAGTGCGCCATGCTCATGCGATCCACTTTCGTCAGGATGTCGTCCGGCAGGTAATAGCGCTGATCGAACCACAGGTAAGCGCCCAGGTGGCTGCCGGCGCGCGTCAACTCCGCCAGCATGCGATCCAGAGTGCCGGGACCGGCGGTGCGCAACAAAGCCTGCTTTCCGGCGTCGGAAAACGTCCCGTTCCAATACACGTGTGCGCGCGCGAAGGGCATCCGGCTGCCCTCCAGAAAGCGCTTGAGCATATACTCGAAGCTGATCTTGTCGTCCGATACCGGCCACACTCCGGCCAGCCAGCGCGCTACCGGCAGCGAGCCGGGAGGCAGGCGGCGCATCCGGCGGGCGTAGGCATCCGCGCGGTAAGTCAGGTAACCGCCGAACAACTCGTCCGCGCCTTCGCCGCTCAGGGCTACGGTCACCTTCTGCCGCGTCATCTTGGAGAGATACCAGACCGGCAGCGCGCCCGCGTCCGCATTCGGTTCGTCGAAGTAATAGGCGAACTCTTCGATCGCGTCGGCTAAGCCGGCTTCGGGATTGACGTCGAATTCCTGGTGATCGCTGCCGTATCGCGTGACCGCCGCCCGAATATATTTCGTCTCGTCGAAACTGCGCCCGCGGAATGAAATCGAAAAAGTCTTGAGACGCTGGCTGGATTGCGTGGCAGCGTAGTGGAGCACCGTCGAGGAGTCGATGCCACCGCTCAGCCAGATGCCCAGCGGGACGTCCGCGAGCAGGTGTTCGCGCACGGCCTCCCGCAGCAGCCGGTCCAGTTCTTCGATCGCCTCCGCTTTCGAGCGTTTCACCGCTGCGGCGAACGGCGGGCGCCAATACGGTTCCGCGCGTATGCCGCCCGATTGCCACTCCAGCCAGTACCCGGGAGTGAGCTTCTCCACGCCTTCCACCAGGGTCCACGGACCCGGCACGTAGTTCAGCGACAGGTAGCAATCCAGGCCGGCCAGGCTCAGCCGGCGCGCGAATTCCGGATGCGCGAAGATGGTCTTCAACTCCGAGCCGAACAACAGGTCGGCGCCATGGCGCGCGATGTACAGGGGCTTGATGCCCAGGCGGTCGCGGCCCAGCACCAGGCGGCGGCGCGACTCACTCCACAGGGCTACCGCGAACATCCCGCGCAGGCGGGAAAAACACTCCGTATCCCATTCCCGGAACGCCTCCAGAACGGTCTCCGTATCCGATCGCGTGCGGAACCGATGGCCCCGCCGCTCCAGCTCCGCGCGCACTTCGAGGTGGTTGTAGATCTCCCCGTTAAAGGCGATTACCGTGTCGCCGTCCTCGGAGATGATCGGCTGATCGCCGGTAGCCAGATCGATGATCTTCAGGCGGGCTGCGCCCAGCGCCACGGACTGCGATTCGAAGACGCCTTGCTGATCGGGACCGCGGTGATCGAGGGAGTGGACTGCGCTTCGTATGCGCTCAGGTCCGGGGGAGAATTTGAGCTTGGTGAAGCCGGCGATGCCGCACAAGGTTTCAATGTAACATACGGTGCGCTGGTATATGATGAAGCTGACGGTGACAGATCTCTTCCTGGCCGTAGCGGCGATCCCCTTCATTTACTATCTGATCGCTCTTTACAGCACCTGGCGATACTTTACCCGGGCGCGGCTGGATTCAGAATGCGGCGGCGGGTTCACACCGCCGGTGAGCAATCTGAAACCGATCCGCGGGCTGGATCCCGGAGCCTACGAGAATTTCGCCAGCTTCTGCCGCCAGGACTATCCCGATTACGAACTGGTCTTCTGCGTGGGCGATCGCGGCGACCCGGTGCTGCCGGTGATCGAGAAGCTCATCCGCGACTTTCCCGAACGGCGCATCCGGGTGCTGTTCGGTTCCGGCCGCGTGGCTACCAATGACAAGGTCGCCAAGCTGGCCCGCATGGTTAGGGAGGCGGAACATGAGACCGTGGTGATCAGCGACAGCGATGTGCGCGTGGAGCCGGACTATCTGCGGCGGGTGGTGGCGCCATTGGCCGATCCCAAGGTAGGCGCCGTGACCTGCTTCTACGTGCCGGCCGACGAGCACACCTTCGCCGACAGCCTGCAGTCGATGGGAATGTTCTCGGATTTCTATGCGGGCATCCTGGTGGCCTGGCAACTGGACGGTGTGAAGTTCGCGTTGGGTCCGACGATCGCTACAACCCGCGCGCGGCTGGCGGAATTCGGCGGATATGAGTCGTTGGAGAACCGTCCGGCGGACGATCTGCTGGTCGGCCGCCTGATTGCCGAACAGGGCCACCAGGTGGAACTGCTGCGGTACACCGTGTTGGCGGTGGCGGACTATGGCTCGATGCGCGATCTCTTCCACAAGCGCATGCGCTGGATCGTGGTGATGCGGCACATGCGTCCCTGGGGCCACCTGGGCCTGCTGTTGACACAGGGCCTGCCCTGGTCGCTGGCCGCGATTGCCATCCACCTGTCGGCGGCCGTGGCGGCGGGCTACCTGGGCGCATATCTGGCGCTGCGCTTGGCGATGACATGGCAGATCGCAACCTGGGGGCTGAAACAACGCGGCTTGTGGAAGAAGATGTGGGTGATCCCGCTGTGGGATGCGCTGGCCTTTTGCATCTGGCTGGGCAGTTTCGGACGCCGCAGCATCCGCTGGCGTGGCGCGGATTATTTGCTGCGGGATGGCAGGCTGGTGCCGGTCTCGAGCCTGAACGCCAGGCCTGACGCGCCGGCAGCATGACGCCGCCCAAGACCGGCGCCGCCCAGGCCGAGGCGTTCGTTCATCGAGGCGCTTCCACCCGATGTTCCAGCCCCTTGCCGGTTATCGTCCAGTGGACTTGGTCTTCGGAGAATTCCTGCCGGTACTCGATGGTGCCGGGCGCCAGGAATACATTCACCACGCGGAAATGATAAGTTTTGCCGTCCTGGGTGCGTTCCCACGGAAACGTCCAGACGTTATCCCTGATCAGCAGTGTGCCGGAGCCGCCCCGGCCGCCTTCCGCCGGCACCGAGTAACTGTTGTACGTGTCGTCCTTCGCGTTGTAGGTGTACACGATCAGATCCCTGGACTCGCCATCGACGAACTGATCGCAGACGAAGAAGCCGCCGCTCCGCCAGCAGTCGTTCCGCAGTGTGCTCGACTCCTTTCCCGCTTCGCTGAAACGGGTCTTGAAATGTTCGGTCTGGATCTTCCATGTCCCCGCATAAGCCGCGATCTTCTCAAGACCTACCGGTCCGGCCGCGTGGGCCAGCAGCGTATACACGACGATCGCCAACCCGCTCTTCACGATTTTCCCCATGTGGCATAATAGCGCGCATAGAGGGTTCCGATGTCATTCGCGCTGATTCTCGGCGGCATGTTTGCTCTTTTTCTGGGCAGCCAACTCTATTGGTTCACGCGTTTGCGCGCGCTGGCGCGGAGACTGACGCAGGCGCGGCGGGCACGCCGCTGGCTGATCGCGGCCGTGCTGGCGGTCTACTCGATCCTGTTCCTGCTGAACTTCGGCGTATTCTCACGGCGCCGCAGCCCCACGCACCTGACCTGGTACGACGTCCTGGTTTCGGCGCCCTTTGCCTGGTGGGTCATCAGCTCGGTTCTGGGGTTTCTGGTGGCCCTCATCGTGTGGCCTTTGCGGCGCGCCACGCACAACACAGGCACGCCCGGGGCGCCTCCGCGGCGGCAGTTCCTGCAACAGGCCGCGTCCGCGGCGGTCGCGGCGCCTTTCGTGGCCGGCGCCTACGGCCTGTTCTATGGCCGTCTCAATTTGCAGATCACCCGTCGCCCGGTAGCCCTGGCCCGTCTGCCAAAAGCGTTCGCCGGCTTTCGGATCGCCCAACTTTCCGATATTCACATCGGGCCGTTCATGAGCGAGCGCGAGATCCGGAAATATGTCCGGATCGCCAACGATCTGAAGCCGGATCTCTTCGCCCTGACCGGTGATTTCGTAACCTGGGACCCTTCCACGCAGCACGCCGTAGTCAATGCCCTGGCCGGATTACATGCGCCCTTTGGGATCTTCGGCTGTCTGGGAAATCACGAAGCATGGTCGGGCACGGAAGATTCCATCACCCGGATGTTCCATGGGGTGGGGATCCGGATCCTGCGTCAGCAGCAGGTGCCGGTCGCCGTGGGCGGCGATACGATCAACCTGATCGGGGTGGATTTTCAGACCAGCCGTCACATGGGACCGTACAACGAGAAATTCGTGCGGCAATACCTGGCCGGTGTGGAGACGCTGGTGACGCCCGGGACGGCGAATATCCTGATGAGCCACAACCCGGACACCTTCGACCGCGCCGCGGAGTTAGGTATTGGACTGAGCCTGGCGGGGCATACGCACGGCGGACAATTGGCGCTGGAGTTTGTCAGTCCTGAGATCGCGCCCAGCCGGCTGGTGACGCCTTACGTAGCGGGCTGGTTCGAAAAGCCCGGCGGCCGGCTGTACGTCAACCGTGGCATCGGCACCATTGGCGTGCCGATGCGCATCGGCGCTCCACCCGAGATCACGGTCTACGAGCTGGTCAGGGAAGCTTAGATGCCGCGGAGACCGCGCCGCTGAGTCCCTCTTCGAGGGAGATGTTGTTCTTCTCCAGGGTTTCGCCCAAGACCTGATCCAACGATACCCGCGCGTGCGTATAGGAGACCAGGGCCGTGAGTTCGGAAAGTTGCGCCGCCACCAATGCCCGCTGGTCGACGATGATGTCGTTGAAGGTGCCGATACCGTAAGAGAACTTCTTGCGGTCTTCGGTGAGAATCTCTTCCTGCAGGACGCGCGTATCCTTGGCCGCGTCGTATCGCGCGCGCGACTGCCGGAGCGCACTGAGCTGGTTCGAAATATCCACCACGATCTGGTTCGTATCCCGCTGCGTGCTCACCTGCGATTGCCGGAACTGCAACTGGTCGATGCCGTAATCGGCTTGCGCCTGCCGGTTCCGCAAGGCGGCGGAAAAACTGACGGCGCCGACTTCGTTGGGGAAGTCGCGGCGGAAGATCTGTTTGAGCGCGGTACCGTAGCCGCCCACAAAGTAGGGATCGGGCCCGGCGCCATTCACGATCTGGGCGGTGCCGGCCGAGCCGCGATTGTAGGTCTGCGCCTGCACCTGCAATGAGGGCAAAAGCGGGCTCTCGGTCCCGCTGAGGCCGATCTCGGAGGTTCGCTCCCGGAACTTCGAAACCACCACGTCGGGCCGCTTCTGCATGGCCGTCGCCACCAGTTGGCGGAGCGGCGGCAGGTTGTCGGCAGCCGGAATTTCGAGGCGATCGAGGGTGACGATCTCAGCCGCCTCTATGTCCGGCTCCACGGATCGCAACAGCGCATCCTTCAATTGGGCTTCCCGCTGCCGGACGTTGTATTCGGCCACCAGGACATCCTGGCGGCGAAGCTCGACTTCCCCCTTGGCGCGCGGGAGCTCCACCCGCGGCAAGGACCCGGCGGCGATCTCCCTCTGCGTGTCCGAGTAGAACTGCTGCGCCATATCCAGCGCGCTGCGCCTCAACTTCAATTCGTCGTTGGCGCTCACCAGGTCCCAGTAGAGGTTCAGCACGGTCGCGGAGAGATCGAGCAACTGGGATCGGAAGGTCTCCCGCGCGGCCTGGGTGTTAATGCGCGCAATGCGGATGAACCGGTTGTTGAGTCCGACGCCGAACCCCTGCAGCAGATTGTGCCGGATGGCCAGGTCCATGTGCGGGCCGACCGCTGGATTCAGGTAGTCGCTCGGGGCGTTCTCTTTCAGGTAGGCTTCGTAGTTTCGGAACTGCACGTAACCGCCGCTGATGAGTCCTTCCTGCAAGGTGGTGTTGTACAAGTGCTCCGTCTGGATGAGGGTGGTGGTCTGGCTGACTACCGTGTTGGGCTGCGGCTGGCTCAGATGCAGAAATAAGGTCGTGTTCTGCAGCACCGGATCGAGATTCGGCGTAATAGTTCCGACCTGTTGGATGACGGCATTGCCGGCGTTGCCGCCGGAGCTGTTGCCGAAATTGTTGGACAGCCCGGCGCTCTGCACGCTGCCGTTAACGCCCAGTCCGCTATCGATGCTGGACACTTGCTGGCTGGCGCTGGGGACGCCGCGAATCGGGCCTCCCGCCAGATTGCGTTGCAACGCCGATTCCGCCAGCAGGGGTCCATAACGGTCCACTTCCAGATTCAGATTGTTCTCGATGGCCAGCGACAACGCGTCCCCGACCGAGAGGTACAGCTTTCCCGCGCGCATCAGGCTGCGGATCCGGACGGAGTTGCCGCTCCGGCTCACCCGCACCGCCGGAGCCGCGTAAGATCGCAGGGGCACCGGAAGGCGCGACTGCTGCAGATAAGGTTGTTGCGCCGGCAAAGTACCCATCGTGCAGATCCAGACCAGCATGACGCGGACCACGGGTCGAAACTTCATGGCCGCGATCCTTTCTGGTCCGGAATCGGTTCGGCGATGGCCGACTCCCGGCTCACATGACCCGAGGCAGCCTCCGCCATGGAGATGTGGTTCACTTCGAGTGTCCGGCCCAGAGCCGCGTCGAACGCGATCTTGGCGTGCGTGTAATTCGCCATGGCCTGCACTTCGGCGTCATCGTCGGTGGCCAGGTCACGCTGCGCCTGCACCACCAAAGCCACGGTCGATACGCCGTGCTGGAAACGGTTCTCTTCGTCTTTCAGCGCCTGCTCACCCAACTCCCGCGTATTCACCGCGGTTTCGTAGCGGGCGCGAGCCTGCTGGAGGCCGATGACTGCCGTCCTCACATCCACCGTTACCTGGTTCTCGGCGCGCCGAAGCTGCAACTCCGACTGGCGGAGGGTTAACTCGTCGGTCACGAAATCCGCCTGTGCCGCGCGATTGCGAATCGGAATCGTCAGCGCCACGCCGGCCGAATAGTTCGGGAAGTTCCGGCGGAATATTTGGCCCAGGAGGTTTCCGGTTCCGCCGAGGAAATACGGATCGGGAGCCGCGCCGGAATACGTCGGGTTGATGGGCCCGCTCAAGCCGTTGTTCGTCAGCTCCAGAAAAGCCTGCAGCGAGGGCAGCAATCCGTTGCGATCGCCGCGGATCAGGATCTTCTGGCTCTCGATATTCACTCTGCTGCGCGCAATCTCGACCCGATTCTGCATGGCTTCCGCCACCAGGTCGGGCAGCGGCCGGATCTCGTCGGTCTTGGGAATCTCGAAGTGATTGAGGGGGATGATATGCACGTCGTCCAGCCAGGTGTTGGCCATGGCGTTCCGGCTAAGCGCGTTCTTCAGCACGATCTCCTGCTGCTGTACGTTGGTCTGCGCGAACAGCAGGTCTTGTTTGCTGACCGAGACCTGCGCGGCGGCGCGGGTCAATTCCACGGACGGCAGCGCGCCGATCTTCACCATCTTCTGATCGTCGTCATAGAGTTTCTGCGAGGTCTGCAGGGCGGTCTGCTTGATGCGCACCGCGTCGATGAAGCTGACCAGGTCCCAATACAGATTCAAGGCGGCCGAGACCGTGGTGCTCACTTGCAGCTTCAGTTGCAGATCGCTCACCTTCAAATTGTTCTTAGCCACCCGGATGTCGCGGTTATTCACCGCGATATTGAACCCTTGCAGCAGGTTCTGCGCAATCTGCAGATCCAGGAATCCGTTGAGGGAGGGATTGTACAGAGGCACGGAACTGTTGAGCAGACTGCGATACTGGTAATAAGTCATGGAGGCGCTGGTTCCGGTAACGAATTGTTGCGAGTAATTCAGAACCAGTTGGCGATAGTTGTTGGTCAACACACTGGTGTTGTTCAGGTAGGTATTGGTTTCGGGCGTCGTCAGGTGCCCGGCCTGCAGGCTCACGTAAACGCTGGGATCCAGATTGGGCGGCACGGGACCGATCTGGCTCACAATGCCTCCGCCCGATCCCAGGCCGGCGCCTCCGGCCAGGCCGTTGGCGTTCACGCTGATGCCCGTGGTGCTCACGCTGGTGGGCCCGGGAAGAATGGGCGTGTCCACCTGGCGGAGGAAGCCGCCGCCTGCCGTCCGCCGCATCACCTCGCGCGCGAGGTAGGGGCTATACCGCTGTACCGCGATGTCGAGATTGTTCTCCAATACCAGCGCGATGAGGTCCTGCACGGACAAGTACAGGTTCCCGGCGCGCACCAGCGACTCGAGGCGCGGCGTGTTGGACAACCGCGGCGGTGAAATCACGCGCTTTTCCGGATGAAAAGGTGTGATCAGGCGCCCGATCACCGGAGGCGGCTTGGGAGCTGCAATGGAGACCTCGGATGTCTGGGCAAACGCGCTGCAACTGCAACCGGCCCACAGCAGGGCCAAAACACTTCTGAAGCGGATCATCGTGTAGATCGATCATTGGCAATTCCCCTTCCATTGCTTATTGGAGAGGCTACGCAATTTGGGTGAATTACGGTGTCCGATTGTGGGACCGGCTGTTCGCTTTTGGCGGGTTTCCGGTGGCATGTGCACCGTTCGGCCGGCGAAATCCGCCGGTCCGCCCCAGCGAGCCATGCCACGCGATATTCTGGACAGCGGAGAGTTTGATATGAATAGATCTTTTTCCCGCCGTCTGTTTCTGCAGGGCGGCAGCACCGCCGGCGCGATTCTATTGGCGCCGCAAGCTATCGGCGCGGCGCGTCCGGCCGCCAGCGACCGGATCCGGTTCGGTATGATCGGCATCGGCATGCAAGGCTCCGGCCTGCTTGGCGCCGCCATCGCCCTGCCCGGCATCGAGTGCGTGGCCGCCGCCGACCTGTATGACGGACGCCACACCCTGGCCCGCGAGATCACTGGCAACGCCAATCTGCCTACCACGCGGGTTTACCACGAGTTGCTGGAGCGCAAGGATATCGACTGCATCGTGGCGGCTGTGCCCGACCACTGGCACAAGCGGGTGGTCGTGGATGCCTGCAACGCGGGCAAGGACATTTATTGCGAAAAGCCCATGTCGCACACCGCGGAGCAGGGATTCGAGATGGTTGCCGCCGCGCAAGCCAACCGCCGCATCGTGCAGATCGGATCGCAGCGCGTCAGTTCCGTGCTCTGCGCCAAGGCCCGCGAGTTGTACCACGAGGGCGCCATAGGCGATATCGAGATGGTGGAGCTTTCCCTCGGCCGCAACGATCCGACGGGCGCCTGGGAATATCCGCCGCCTTTCGATCTGTCGCCCGCCAACCTGGATTGGGACACCTGGCTGAACGATGCGCCCAAAATCCCGTTCGACAAATACCGGTTCGCCCGCTGGCGCTGCTGGAAAGAGTACGGCACGGGAGTGGGCGGCGATCTGATGGTCCACCTGATCAGCGGCATGCTGGTTACGCTCGGCTGGAACGAGGCGCCGCGCTCGGCGCAGGCGCTGGGCGGTATTTTCCGCTGGAAAGACGGCCGCAATATGCCGGACCTGCACGTGGTGTTGTTCGATTATCACGGCATCCCGGTCTATGTCCGCCTGGGCCTGGGCACGGAGACGCCGGAACTGGCGCGCTTCATGGGGCCGAAGGGTATCCTCGACGCCGGCGAATTCGAACTGCGCCATTCGCCTCAGCGCGGTGTCGATACGGCCCCCAGCTACTATACGAGCAGCTTTCCCGCCAAGATGCGCGAGGAATACGTCCGCACCTGGGAGGCCGAGCATGCGGTCACGCCGGGCCACGAGCCCTTAATGGACGATACGGTCTACAAGGGCAACGACTGGGACGATGTGCGTCCGCATCTGTGGAACTTCTTCCAGGCGGTGAAGAGCCGTAAGCCCGTCACCGAAGATGCCGTGTTCGGCAACCACGCCGCCATCGCCTGCCACATGGCGAACGAATCGTACTTCCGCAAGCGGCCCGTGTATTTCGACGAGTCCGCGCATCACATCGTGGATTCGCCGCGGGCCTGATTTCGTCCGGCTACATCTTCAGGAGCCGTATGCTGCCGTTCGAAGTGTCCAGGTCGATGGCCGGCCCGCCCGCGCCGATCTTGCCCTCCAGGTGATGCTTCTCGAGCGCCCCCTGGGTAGCCACCTCGAATTCGGTGGAGATGGAAGAGTTGCTGGCGTGGGCGTTCAGGTCCGCGGCGATCTGCCCCGGCAGACGGACGGTGATGCCGCCATTGGACGTAGACGCGTGGATCTCGTTCTGGTTGAAGGCCTCCATGGTCAGCTCGATACTGCCGTTGGAAGTCTCCAGCTTGACCGGACGGCCGGACTCCGGCTTCACCAGCCGCACGTGGATGCCGCCATTCGACGTGTCCGCTTCTACCGAGCCGCGCACGTCCTCGGCATGCACGCGCCCGTTCGAGGTGTGCAGCGACGCGCTGCCTTCCAGGTTCTGCACGTCGATGCCGCCATTGGAAGTCTGCGCGTCCAGGCTGCCGCGCAGATTCTCCGCGCGCACGCCGCCGTTGGAAGTGCGCAGCCGCGCCGGCCCTTCCACATCCAGGGCGTGAATGGAGCCGTTGGAGCTGACGATTCGATCGAGCTGGGTGCGGCGCGGGACCTTGATAATGTACTTGGCCCCCATGTTGCCGCGCCGTGACGAGGGCCGCACGGTGCGAATGCTGACCGCATCGGACGAGTGGTCGATCTCGATCTTCAACTCATCGCGCAGCTCCGGCGTGCGGGCGTACTTCGTGCCGCTGATGTCCACGGTGTTCTGATCCCAACCCGAGATTTCGACCGATCCGTTCGAGTTTTCGACGGTCAGGCGCCCGCCCGGCTGCAGGGGATAACTGTAGTGAAAATCCTGGGTGTAGCGTTCGGAACCGCCCACGTCCCAATCGTCGATGTCGCATCCTACGCAAGCGAGTAGTCCGGCGGCTACCGGCAGAGCGAGCAAGTGCATTCGCATAGAGCACCTCACGGGAAAAGATACGATTGGAGCGGCGGGATAGTTCCCGTAGTTTTCCGCTGCGGACCCTCAGGCCGGTCAGCGGCCGACCCATTGCCCGGCGAACATGGTGGCGCTGGGATACAACAGGTTACGTATATCTTCGGCCGGGTTTCGATTGAGCATGTACAGGTTGGCGCGTTTGCTGGGCTCGATGGTTCCTTCGTCGGCGATGGTGCGCAGGGCCATTGCCCCGTTGCGCGTGGCGGCCACCAGCACGTCCATCGGTGAAATCCCGGCTTTTTCCAGCAATTCCAGTTCAGGATAGGGATCGCCGGCCCACCCGGCTGCGATGGCTACCCCACCTTCCGCCAGCCGCTTGGTGTTCCGCTCCGCCAAAGAAAGCCGGACGGGGTCATGCTCCTCGGCCAGCATGGGCACGAAAATGACCTGCAGATCCCGCAACCGGGCGATGAAGGCGGGATCGATGGCATCGGTATCCCGGATCATGTGCAGGCAGACCTTGGCGCCCCCGTCAACGGCGGTGCGGGCATCCCGGAGCGAGAAGACGCTGGGAAGCGACGGGGCCCGCTGCGCTACGTTCACCACCGCCGGCACAATCACCTTTCCGGCGCCGTCGATCTTTTGCGCCTCCGCCGGGACGGGCAGGCTGTCGCGCGAACCGGCGGCCCGGATGCGCTCATTTTCGATGGTGACGACGGAGTTCGAGATCGGCGGCCCGCCCGTACCGTCGATCAGGAGCGCCCCCACAATCGATGTGACGGCCGGCTGTTCCGGCGGCTTGCAGCCCGCCAGGAGCAGGGCAAAAATAATCGGAACAAACCCAAAATGGCGAGGTGTTTTCATCCGGCCTGCCCTACCACCCCACCGGTTTGCCCCGGTTCTGCTGGTCCAGCCACTTCTGGAGCGGCGCGAAATAGTCCCGGATGGCCGTCGCATCCATGCGCGATTCACCGGTCAGGGCGGCCAGGGCCTCCGGCCACGGACGGCTCAGCCCCATGGCTAACATGGCGTTGAAGCGGCGCCCGGCTTCCTTATTCCCGTAGATCGAGCAGCGATTGAGCGGCCCCGTGCAGCCCGCAACGCGCGACAGCGCGCGATGAAACTGGAACTGCAGGATATCCGCCAGAAAATAGCGCATGTAAGGCGTATTCGAGGCCACGTGGTACTTGGCGGCCGGATCGAAATCCTCTTCGCTGCGCTCGACCGGCGGTGCGATGCCCTGATACTTGAGCCGCAGCTCCCACCAGGCCTGGTTGTATTTGTCAGGTGGAATCTCGCCCGAGAATACCTTCCAGCGCCACTGATCGATCACCAGGCCGAACGGAAGAAATGCGATCTTCTCCAGCGCCCGGCGCAACAGCAGGCCGATGTCCTTGGACGTATCCGGCGCCTTGTCCAGCAGCCCCAGTTTCACCAGGTACCCGGGCGTCACGGAAAGCGCGATGGTGTCGCCGACCGCTTCGTGGAATCCATCGTTGGCACTATCGCGGAAAAGAAACGGCTGCCGGTCATAGGCGCGCTGATAGAAGTTGTGGCCTAACTCGTGGTGTATGGTGAGGAAGTCTTCCGCCGTGATATCGATGCACATTTTGAGCCGCACATCGTCCACCAAGTCGATGTCCCAGGCGCTGGCATGGCAGACCACGTCGCGATCGCGCGGCTTGAGGAACAGCGAGCGCTCCCAGAATGACTGCGGCAGCGGCGCGAAACCCAGGGAGGTAAAGAAACCTTCGCCATAGCGCACCATCTGCCGGTAGTCGGTTTTGCGGCTTTTCAGGATTTCAGCCAGATCGAAACCCGGGTCGGAGCCGGTGGGAGCGACCAGGGGGTAGACATTGTCCCAGGTCTGCGCCCACATGTTCCCCAGCAGGTGCGCGGGGATCGGACCCCTCTCGGGCACCAGGTCCGGTCCGTACTTCTCGCGTAGTTTGCTACGCACATAGGCATGCAGCGACAGGTACAGCGGCCGCACCTGCTCCCACAAGCGGTCCAACTCCCGGGCGAAGTCGTCCGGCGGCATGTCGTACTTGGCCCGCCACATCGCGCCGTCGTCGGCGAAACCCAGTTCGCGCGCGCCCTTGTTAGCCAGCGCCACGTAACGCACGTATTCCGGGCGAATCGGGCGGGCGATGGCATGCCATCCCCGCCATGCATCCAGCAATTCAGCCGGATTCCGGCTGTTGGCCATCACGCGCGTGAGATCCTCCAGGTCCAGACACTCGCTTTTGCCGGGCGGGCAGTACTTGCCTTTTCCGTAGGTGCCTTCCATGGCCGCGGCGATGCGCGTCAATTCCTCGCTCTCCTTGGGATCGGCGGGGGTGGCCAAGGTCAGGGACAACTTCAGCAGCTTGATCTTACGGTCCAGCTCGGCCGGCAGCTGCAACGCATCGAATCGCCGGGATTGTTTGGCAAGCTCCACGGTGGCATTAATCAGGCGCTCGTCCGCCTTGGCCGCCAACGCCTCCGTGTCATCCGTAATGTATGTGGACTTGACCCAATCGGCGCGGTTGCCCTCAATGGAGAGAGCCAGCAGCCGCGCTTCGGCTTCCTTCATGAACTTCTCGGCGTCGCGGACGGTGGGCGCCGGCGGCGCGGCGCACAGCGGCGCGGCGAGCAGGAGAAGAAAATAGCGCTTCATATCCGTGCTCCATTGTAAACTGGCAGCATGTCGCTCAAAATCGTGCTTTCACTGGTGGCGCTCACCGCCGCTACCGCCGTCTTCGGGAATGCCGCGGAACCCGGCCGCGTCTTCGAATTGCGCACCTACACCTGCTACGAAGGCAAACTACCGGACCTGCTGGCGCGCTTCCGGAATCACACCGCCCGGATTTTCGAACGGCACGGCATGGCCAATATCGCCTATTGGGTGCCGCAGGACGCGCCCGCGTCGCAGAATACCCTGATCTACGTCATCGCCCACGCCAGCCGCGAGGCGGCCAAAAAGAACTGGGACGAATTCCGCCAGGATCCGGAGTGGCAGAAGGTGCAAAAGGAATCGGAAGCCAACGGCAAGATCGTGATGAAGGTGGAGTCCGTCTTCATGGACCCCACCGACTTCTCGCCGACCCGGTGATTCGGCCTTACGCTGCCGCGACCGCCGGTGCGGTCTTCGGCCGCATCCGCGCGGCCACCCACAGCCAGCCCAGTGAGACGAACTGAAAGGCGACTACCGCCAAAATCACCCGCGGATCCCGCACGCCGCCGAACCAGGTCCCGCCCATCAGCACGGCCAGGCCGGTGGCCGACAGCCGGGCGCCTTCCGCGATCAGGAACTCGCGCCGGTTCTCCAGCACACCGCCCAGGCATACCAGCGTACCCAGGATGTACAGGAAGTAGGCTACGTTCAGCATGGGCGCCTGCTTGGGAAGCAGCGCTAGAAACTGGCTGTTCGCCGCGATCAACACCACGAACTGCGCCAGGCCGTAGGCGCTCAAGAGCGCATTGCGCGGCGGATCGAACTTTACAAAATCGACGTGGGGATCGTAGGCCGGCTTGGGATAGCGCGCGGCCACGTCCGCCGGACGCCATCCGGGAGGTGCGATCCACACCCGCAGCTTGTCGCGCCAGGAGCCGGCGTGCCAGCAGTCCTTGGCCATGGCCGCGTAGTAATGCAGGTTCGCCCACACCGGGTTCCAGCTCTTCAACTGCCCGCGAATGCCGAAGATGCAGGGCTCTTCATCCATCTCCTCCTGGAAGCTACCGAAGATGTGGTCCCAGACCAGGAACACGCCCACGTAGTTTTTATCCAGGTAGATGTCATTCTGGGCATGGTGCACGCGATGGTTCGAGGGAGTCTGTATCCAGCGGTCCAGAAACCCCAACCGCCCGATCAATTGGGTGTGCGGCCAGAACTGGTAGAAGAGCTGGATGACTCCCACCATCAGCATGACGCCCACGGGAATTCCGCAAAGCGCCATCGGCAAATAGAAGATCCAGCCCAGGAATGCGCCTGTCCCCGGCTGCCGCAGCGCGGTGGTCAGATTGAATTCCTCGCTCTGGTGATGCACCACATGCGACGCCCAGAACAGCCCGACGGTGTGGCCCCATCGATGATTCCAGTAATAGCAGAGGTCGTAAAAAACGAAAGCGAATACCCAGGTTCCCCAATGTCCAGCCGGCAGACGCACGGGAGCCACATGCAGGAGCATCCACTCGTAGAAGAAGATACCGAGAAAGCCGAAGAACACGCGCACCCCCGTGGAGACCACGCCGCAGCTCAGGCTATTGATGGCGTCGGCCAGGTGATAGTAATGCGTGCGCTTGGCACGATCGGCAACGAACTCGAGCGCGATCAGGAAAAGAAAGACGGGCACGGCCAGCGCCACGGCTTTCGAGTACATGGTGTCCATAGTTCCCCGCGGGTAGGTCTTGAGAAGATCTTACCATTTCCGCGGGGCAGTCCCGGCACCGCCGCTTATGCCTTTGCCTTTTGGATCTCCTCTACCAGCGCCGGCACCACCTGGAACAGGTCGCCCACAATGCCGTAATCCGCGACCTCGAAAATAGGCGCGTTCGAATCCTTGTTAATGGCCACGATGGTCTTCGATCCCTTCATGCCTACCAGGTGCTGGATCGCCCCGGAGATGCCTACCGCCAGGTACATCTTGGGCGCCACCGTCTGGCCGGAGCTGCCTACCTGCCGCTCCATGGGCAGCCAGCCCGCATCGCAGATCGGGCGGGATGCCGCCAGCTCCGCGCCCAGGGCGTCGGCGAGTTTCTGCACCACCGGAATGTTATCCGCTTCCTTGATCCCGCGGCCGACGGAAACGATGATTTCGGCAGCCGTCAGATCTACCGCGCGCGCCGCTTCCCGGAACAACTCGAGCGGCCTGGTGCGTCCCGGCGAGAGCTGCGGCGCGAACTTTTCCAGCGCGGCCGATCCGGCCTCCAGAGTGTCGGCCCGATACGCGCCGGCCTGCAGCGACGCGAAATAGGGCGGCTCGCCGGTAAAGCGCACGTCCACGTTGAGCTTGCCTTGAAAGAGCTGCCGCACCAGCACCAGCTTGCCGTCTTCGACGCGATGCGCCACCACATCGCTGACTGCCACGCGGCCCAGCGCGGTGGCTAATTTAGGCAAAAAGTCGCGCACCTGGTAGGTGTGCGGGAAGATCACGATGCGCGCGCCTGCGTGCTGTACCAACTGCTGTACCGCGGCGCTGTAAGTGTCCGGCGTGTAGTCTTTGAGTAACTCGTGCTCCACCACGTAGGCGCGATCGAGTTTCTTATCGGCCAGCTCCGCGGCCAGCCCCTCGATCCCTTGCCCCAGCACGGCGGCCGAGACAGGCTGCTGTAACTCGCGGCCGAGCTGCTGGCCGGCGGCCAGCGTCTCCCACGACATACGGCTCCAAGCCGGCGGCCCCTGGACCGCGCGTTGTTCCATCACCACCAGGATGCTCATAGGACTCGCGCCTCGAACTTCAGTTTCTCCACCAGCTTGGCCGCGACTTCCTTGGGCGGCCCCTCAAAAAGTTGCGTCTGTTTCGAGCGGCCCGGCAGATACACCCGGCTGAGCTCGATCAGGGGAGCCGCGCCGGCGCCTAAGTCCGCCGCCGAGACCGTCTTCACTTCCTTGGTCTTGGCCTTCTTGATGCCCATCAGGGTGGCATAGCGCAGCTTGTTGATGCCGGATTGAATGGTCAGCAGCGCGGGCAGGGGCATCTCGACGTGTTGGAACCAGCCGTCTTCCAGTTCGCGCTTCACGCGGATGGCGCCGTCCTGCTTCTCCACCTGCATGATGATGGTGGCGTGCGGCAGACCCAGCAACTCGGCCAGGATCACGCCGGTCTGCCCGTACCCCAGATCGTCGGATTGCAGGCCTGTCAGCACCAGGTCCGGCTTTTCGGGCGCGAGCGCCGCGGCCAGCAGGCGGGCGGCGCCCAGAGGATCGAAGGCCCCCAGGTTTTCTTCTTCAATGTGTATGGCGCGGTCGGCGCCTTTGGCGAGAGCTTCCCTTATGGTTTGTGCGGCGCGCGCGGGTCCGGCGCACAGCACCACCACTTCGCCCCCGTGTTTTTCTTTGAGTTGCAGGCCTTCTTCCAAGGCGTAGGCATCGGGCTCGTTGATCTCGTAGCCGAGATCGGTATCCTGGATCCAGACGCCCGATGAAGCGACGCGCAATTGCGAGTCGCGAGCCGGGACTTGCTTGATACAGACAATGATTTTCATGAGAAATCCGCCCCTTGGCGGCTATTCGGTATAACGTTTGAAAATGAGCGCACCATTTGTGCCTCCAAAACCGAAAGAGTTGGACAAGGCGTAGTCGATGCGCAGCGGACGCGCACGATTCGGCACAAAGTCCAGGTCGCATTCCGGATCGGGAGTTTCGTAGTTGATCGTAGGCGGGGCCACCTGGTCCCGAATGGCGAGCACCGTGATACCCGCCTCCAGGCCGCCGGCGCCGCCCAGCAGATGCCCGGTCATGGACTTGGTGGAACTCACCGCCACCTTGTACGCGTGTTCGCCGAAGCACCGTTTGATGGCCGCCGTTTCGGCGCGGTCGCCCACATCCGTGGAGGTGCCGTGCGCGTTGACATAGTCGATCTGCGCCGGTGGGATGCCGGCGTCCTTCAGCGCGTTCCGCATCACCCGGAAAGCCCCGTCGCCATCGGGCGGCGGCGCGGTGACGTGGAAGGCGTCCGCGCTCATGCCATAGCCGGCGCATTCCGCCAGAATCCGCGCTCCGCGGCGGCGCGCGTGATCCAGATCTTCCAGCACCAGGATGCCCGAACCTTCGCCCACCACGAAGCCATCGCGATTCAGGTCCCAGGGACGCGAAGCGCGTTCGGGCTCGGCATTGCGGGTTGAAAGCGCGCGCATGGCGGCGAATCCGCCGATGCCCATCGGAGTGATGCACGCCTCCGTGCCGCCGCAGATCATGACGTCGGCTTCGTCGTGCTGGATCAGACGAAAAGAATCGCCGATCGAATGGGCACTGGTGGTGCAGGCCGTGGCGGTGGCCGAATTGGGTCCCTTGGCGCCGGTCCGTATGGAGACATAACCCGATGCCAGGTTCACGATAGTCGCCGGGATGAAAAACGGCGAGATGCGCCGCGGGCCGTGTTCGAGCAGCGTCTGGTGCTCCCGTTCGATCACCTCGAATCCGCCGATGCCGCTGCCGATATACACCCCGGCGCGCTCGCTTTCCGCCGGGTCGATGCGCAGGCCGGACGATTCCAGGGCGCAGTCCGCCGCCGCGATGGCGAACTGGATGAAGCGCCCCATCTTCTTGATTTCTTTCTTCTCGATGTACCGGCTGGGATCGAAGCCGCGCACCTCACCCGCAATCTGGCAGGAAAAAAGGGATGCGTCGAAGGCGGTGATACGCCCGATGCCGCTGGCGCCCGCCACCACGGCCTGCCAGGTTGCCTCGGTCCCGATGCCGACCGGGGAGAGCAAGCCCACACCGGTTACGACGACTCTGCGTGACAAACAAATACTCCTGGGAAAAACGCCGCCGCGGCTACTTCTTGCCGGTCTTGTTCTCGATGTAAGTAATGGCGTCTTTAACGGTGGCTATCTTTTCGGCGTCCTCGTCGGGAATTTCCAATTCGAAGGCTTCTTCAAATGCCATGACCAGTTCGACAATGTCGAGCGAATCGGCGCCCAGGTCATCCACGAACGACGCGTTTTCTTCGACCTGGCTCTCGTCCACGCCTAACTGCTCGACGATAATCTGCTTCACCCGCTCGGCGATTGATGCCATACTTCCTCCTGCGCTATTCGAAATTCCTGATTCTAGCCGCCTTCGCCCCATTCCGCAAGTTTGCGAAATGGTCCGCCACCGCGGAGGAACGCTTGTGTCCGGCCGCTCTGGGATACTGTAACACGCCGCAACGGACGGCGGGCTTCACCCCGGCCGGCCGCCGCTCCCGTTTTCACACGCCGCTTGACGACCCTACCCGGCGCATGATATATAGATAGAGTGTCTACTGTAGACAATCAACCTGAACGGCTGGAATTCCTGCAAGGCACCCTGGAAGTCCTGATCCTGCGCAGCCTGCAACTCGCTCCCAACCACGCTTACGGCATCACCCATTTTCTGGAACAGCAATCCGGCGACGAGTTTGCCGTGGATAACGGCTCCCTCTATCCCGCCCTCCAGCGCCTGCTGCAGCGCGACTGGATCGCGGCGCAATGGAAAACTTCTCCCAACGGGCGCCGCGCCAAATACTACCGTCTCACCCCCACGGGCCGCAAACAACTGGTGGCCGCCACTTCCCGCTGGCAGCGCTTCGCCGCGGCCATGGGGCGCGTACTGGCATCGGAGGGCTGAACATGATTCGCGAATGGTGGTCGAAACTGCGCCGCGTCCTGGCCGGCCGTCAATCCCTGGCGGACGATCTCGCCGCCGAAATGGCCGCGCAACTGGACTTCGAAATCGAAGAAAACCTGTCGCGCGGGATGTCCCCGGATGAAGCCCGCCAGGCCGCGCGCCGGCGGCTCGGCAATCTCACGCAAACCGGGGAGCGGGTGCACGAGGCCTGGGGCTTCCCGCGTTTCGAAACCATCGCTCAAGACCTGCGCTATGGCCTGCGCGGCCTCCGCCGCTCACCCGGCTTTGCGTTGGTGGTAATCCTCACATTGGCGCTCGGCATCGGCGCCAACACCGCGTTATTCAGCGTGGTGAACGCCGTCCTGCTGCGTCCGCTGCCCTACCCTGACGCCGGGCGTCTGGTATGGTTGGGCGAATCCGATCCCAAGGCCGACGGCATCAGCGTCACCTGGGTGAACTTCGAGCATTGGCGGGACGAAAATCACAGCTTCGAGGCGATGGCCGGCTTCGAGACCGCGCACTTTACGCTCACCGGACGCGGCGACGCGCTGCTCACGCGCGCCGGCGTGGCGACCAGCGGCTTTTTGAACCTGCTGGGAGCCCGGCCCATTCTGGGCCGCGTTTTCAGCGCTGCGGACGACCGTCCGGGCGCGCCCGCCACGGTGGTGCTGGGTTATCAGTTCTGGATCGACCGTATGGGCGCGGACGATCGCGCAGTGGGCAGCATACTGACCTTGAACGGCCGGCCCTACCAGGTGATCGGTGTCCTGCCCCGCGATCTGCATTTCTTCGAACAACCCATGGATTTCTATCTCCCGCTCCACCAGATGCAGGGCGAAATCACCGACCGCGCCCGCCATGGGTCCATGCGTCTGCTGGCGCGCCTCAAGCCCGGTGTGACCCTGGCGGCGGCCACCGCGGACCTGGACGCCATCATGCGCCACCTGGCCGAGATCGATCCCGGGCCGGAGAGCCAGCATCGCGCCTCCGCCGCCTTTCTGAGTGACTCCCGGACGCACGATGTGCGTCCCACTCTGCTGATCCTGCTGGCGGCCGTCGGCATGGTGCTGCTGATCGCTTGTGCCAACGTGGCCAGCCTGCTGCTGGCGCGCAGCACCGCGAGAGTCCGGGAAATGGCCATCCGCGCCGCCATCGGCGCCGGCCGCATCCGGTTGATCCGGCAACTGCTCACCGAGAACCTGGTCCTGGCCGCGGCCGGCGGCGCGCTGGGCGGCCTGCTGGCCCTGTGGGGGGCGCGCGCGCTGGTGGCCATCGGCCCGCGCGATATTCCGCGCCTGGCGGAGACCACCTTCGACTGGCGTGTCCTGGTTTTTGCATCGCTGCTGACGCTCGCCACCGGCATTTTCACCGGGCTGGCGCCGGTTCTTACCGCCGGGCGCGTGAATCTGCTCTCCGCCCTGAAGGACAGCTCGCGTTCCGCCACCGGCCGCGGCGGAAACGCCTCGCGCAGCACGCTGGTGGTCGCCGAAATCGCCATCACCCTGGTGCTGGCCTTCGGCGCCGGACTGCTGCTGCGCGACCTGATCGCCGCCCAGACCGGCAATCCCGGATACGATCCCGAGCACGTGCTGGCGCTCGAACTGGTGCTGCCTTCCTCCAGCTATCACGATAAGCAGGCCATCCGCGATTTCTACGGCCGCCTCCAGCAGGACCTGCGCACCCTTCCCGGCGTCGCGGGTGTGGGCATCGTGAACTGTCCGCCCTCGGCCGGCGACTGCGGCGATTGGTTCTACTCTGTGCTGGACCGCCCGGCACCGCGGGAGTCCGAAGTACCCATCTCGCTGTTCAATACCGCGGATGCCAGCTACTTCAACGTGATGCGCATCCCCCTGCGCGCGGGCCGCGCGTTTACGGAAGAGGACCGCTCCACGGCGCCCAGGGTGGCCATCATCAATGAGACCCTGGCGCGCAAGTGGTGGCCCAATCAGCCAGCCGTCGGGCACCGCATCAAATCGGGCGGCCCCTATCGCGAGGGCCCCATTTTGCAGATCGTGGGCGTGGCGGGCGACATCGGTCAATTCGGTCTGGGAACCACGCCCTATCCCGAGATCTTCCTGCCGCTCACACAGTCCTCGCCGGATGCCATGGTGCTGATGATCCGTACGGCCGGCGATCCGGGGCTGCTGGCTGCCGCAGTCCGCCGGCACGTGGCCGCGCTGGACCGCAACCTGCCTATCCAGCGCTTGCGCCCGTTTATGCAGATGGTGGATGCCAGCATGGCCGGCCGCCGGTTCAGCACGGTCCTGCTGGGGTTGTTCGCGGCTCTGGCCATGATTCTGGCCGCCGTGGGGATCTATGGCTTGCTCAACTACTGGGTGCGGGTGCGGGAACAAGAGATTGCCATACGGATGGCGTTGGGCGCGCCGCGCACGGTCATCCTGGCGTGGGCGGGACGCCAGGCGCTGCGGCTATCGTTGCTGGGCGCCGGAATCGGCGCGCTGGGCGCCTGGGCCGCGTCGCGTTGGCTGGCCGACCTGGTAGTGAGTGCATCCCCACGCAATTACACCACGCTCGTCTGCGCTGCCGCGGCGGTCATCGCCATCGCCATGCTGGCCGCCTCCCTGCCTGTCTGGCGCGCCACGCGCGTGGATGCCGCCGGCAGGCTGCATCGCGCTTAACATTGCGCTTCCGCGCTCTAATGGTTGTACATCAGGTATCGGGCATACGCCGCCGCGGCTGCCGGATCCTGTGCGGGATGCCGCTGCAGGATCCAGATCCCATCGCCGTCAGCCAGGAAGATCAAGCCGCGCGCGGTATCCCGGCTCATGGCCGTGACGCCGTCAAAATTCGCGCGACACCCTGGGATGCGCCGGGTCGGCGAAGCTCATGATCCGCACCGTTTCCGCGGGCGCCGGCGAATGTGCGGCTGCCGAACTGACCACCAGCGCCGCGGTGCCGGCGGCGGCTACCAGATCGCCCGAGCCCGAATTGCCGGGGTAGGATATACCGGCTGTCCGGAACGGACGGGTCGGGTCAGTGATGTCGATCACGGTGAGCTTCTTCCCATTCTGCTCCGCGTAAAGATAATGCCGGTTATAGTGCCCGGCAGCGACCAGACGCCCGACGGATCCGCCCGCCAACGGGAAATGACTCAAGACCACGATCCGGTCGTGCGCGTGTCCTGGCTCGGCAGTCGCAGCGGCGGACCCGGAGACCAGGCCGCCGGAGAGCGCCAACGCACATAACGAGATAACCTGAATCCGCATGTGGACACCTCCGATTTCACATTACGCGCCGCTTTCCGGCCCCACCATAGTTAACGCGCGGTAGATTGGCGGAAATCGGGAGGGAAGGCCGGCGTTGCGCCGGTAACGTAACGCACCGGCGGCCGGCCGCGCCTATAATGGGTTATCGCTTCAGGTCTCGTGCGACTTGCTACTTTTCTCGGGTTATTCCTGTGCCCGCTCATGCCGGCGGCCGAGCCGCCCCTGCGCCCGGTGACGGTGTGCGAAGTGCTGCAGGATCTCGCCGCTTACGATGGCAAGGTGGTGGCCGTCGTCGGCCGATTTTCGAAGCGCGCGGCCGGCCGGTGGCTCGGCGAACAGCGCTGTCCCCAAAGGCTGGCGGTCGGCGGGCAGGAGTGGCCCAATGCCTTATGGCTGGTCTACGATCCGGCCATCGCGCCCAAGCCCCCCACCGTGCTTGCGGTGGATTCCGCGATGCTCACGGAAAAGCTGCGCGAAGTGAAGCTCGGCACCGCACTCACGAAGCTGCCCTTCGGCAGCCCCGATTATGACAACTGGGCCGTAGCGTACGGCCGCATCGAGACCCGCAAGGACCTGGTAATCGCCACGCCCGCCGGCCCCCGCAAGAACGGCTTCGGATTCGGCGAGTCCTCGCCGGCGCGCCTGGTTTGCCATGGCGACGCGGTGGTGATCTTCCTCAACAATTAGCTTTTACCCTTTGCGCCGCGACAGCGCCACCACCGCCGTGAGCGCGACCGCCGCCAGCCCCACGGCCGCCGCCACCTTGGGCAGGGGATCCGGCGGCGCGGGAGGAAGGTAGGTCACTCCGGTCTCGTCCGCGCGCGCCGCTTCCCGCGCGTAGCGGCCCCGCGGTTTCGGAAAATGCCGCGCCAGGTGCGCCAATCCCGACGCCACCGCCGGACCCTTCATCGGCTCGCCGTGGCCTGCGCCGATGACCCGCGGCTGCAGATCCGCCAACAATTCCACCGCATGCCGCGCCTGCTCCCAATCGTATGTGAACATAGCCGGCGGACGCGAAATCCGCGGCTCCTGCATGGTGAGCCCGGCCACCGAATCCAGATCCATGGTGGTGCAGGCATCGCCCGCCAGCAGGACAGATTCGTCACGCTCGAAGAACACCACGTGTCCCGGCGCGTGTCCCGGCGTGAAATGCCAGCGCCATTGCGGCAGGCCGGGCACCTCGCCGCTCTCCGGCAGGTCCTGCAGCCGTTCCCCCACATTCACCGCGGCGCCCGGAAAGAAACGACCCAAAAAAGAGAAAGCGCCGCCCGCCGTCGGATCCTTGGGCGGATACTCCGACTGTCCTGTGAGGTACGGGCGCTCCAGCCGGTGCGCATAGATGGGCACATCCCACGCCTCGGCCAGTTCCAGCGCCGAGCCCGCGTGATCGCGGTGGCCGTGTGTCAGCAGGATTGCGGCCGGCCGCGCTTCGGGCCCATACCGTTGCAGGGCCGCCTGCCGGATGCGCTCCGCGTTGCCGGGCGTGCCCGTGTCCACCAGCGCCCACGCGCCGCCCGGCTCCCCGGCCATATAGATATTGGCGATCAGCGTCCGCAAGCGCGCGACGCCGGGTGTAATCTCTTCGACTGGCATGTTCCCCCGATGGAGGCAGGACCGCGCCTGCCCTCCCATCAGGATAGCCGCTTATTGCCCGTCGCCGCCGGGCGGCGGGCCCGGAGGCGGACCGCCCGGTCCGGGACCGCCGAAGCCCGGCCCACCCAACGCCCGGGGGTTGGCGCTCAGGGTAGCCTGCTGCGTGGCCGTCAGAATCAGATAGAACGCCGCGTTCGCCTTATTCTGAATCGCCGTAATCTGTCCCATCGTCGTGCCCATGGAAACCGCCAGTTGATCGATGGTGTCCGTGGCATTGCCCTTGACCGCCGTTTGCATGGCATCGAAATACCCGTGCAAGGTAGTCCGCAGCGGCGTGATTGTGGTCATCGCGTTGGTGAATATGGCGATCGCCTGGCTGACCTGGGTGGCGGTCAGGCTCAGAAGCGAAGTCAGCCGGTCCACCTGGTGCTGCACCATGGTTGCCGGATCCGGCGGAGATACCGCCGTGCCATAAGGACGTTGCGCCAGCAGCGCCCCCGAGAGCAAGCCTGCCGCGACCGTCAATTTCGAGAGTCTCTTCATCAAAAGTGTTCTCCTTCTGATAAGCCTGACGCGGATCTGCGCGGGCAGGTTGGCTCCCGGGCCTGCATCTTAACGCTCTTAACCGACCTTTTGCGCGTGCTTAACGTGGACCGTCGCGACGACGGGCTCAGTTTAGCCCCGTGAGATACTTCTCCTGCAGTTGCCGCTGGTGATGCAGTTCATGGCCGGCGATCACATAGGCCGCGGCCCTTACGGACATGGGATTTCCACTGGCTACACCCCGCCGTATCCAGGCTTCCGCGCTCAATGACCGGAACAACCAGACCGTAGCGCGACGTACACAGACGAACTCCGCGATGAGGTCCGCCAAGCGGCCGGCCGAGAAACCCGCGTTACGTACGAAGTCATCCTGCTCGAAAGACGCCAGGGGCGTCTGATCGCCGCGCGCGAAACGCAGAGCCCGGTAGGAGAAGATGCGCTCAGTGTCGATGACGTGGCCGAGCATTTCCTTGACGCTCCACTTGCCGGGAGCATAACGATAATCGCCCTGCTCTTCGTTGAACGCCGACAGCAGGGACACCGTCTCGCCGGGCTGATCCTCCAGGGCCGTTACGATGTCGTTGCCTGGCACTAACGAAATATAACGGCTGAAATAGGGTGCGTACTCGGAGGCGTCCGGGGCGGAAATCACGGATGCGGAAGGTAGCATGAGGCCAGTATCGCAGGTTTTCCAGGCGAGTTCCTATCGCTCGGGAGACTGCGCGCCACGCGGCTCACCTCCTCCCGATCGAACTCTGATAACTGTAATCTTACCGTGGTTGTCGCCGTAGTCATACCGCTTCCCGCCTCGTGTGAACGCAGAGTCCTGCGTCCGCAACGTGGCGGCACTGTCACGGCGTGCATTTCAGCAAATCTCGCGCGCTACTGGATTGTGCTGGCGCCCTGCACTCCCAGATCCGTCGCCAGCACGTTCTTATTGATGTGATTATCCAGGTTGATGGTGTAGGTCTCCCGGGCCTCGATCAAGACCGGCGAATGCGTGGCGCAAATCACGCGGAATTTCTTCTGGTCCACCAGTTCCATCATCATTTTGAGGATGCGGTGCTGATTCGAGACTGACAGGGCCATCTCCGGCTCATCCAACAGCAGGATGGTGCCGTCCGGCAGGCTGGGGAAGTTCGACTGAAACATGCTCAACATCACCTGGCCGTGGCTGGCCAGACTGAGGAACTCGTGGAGGCGCTTGTCGTTCTTGAAAAAGTCCAAGTTAGTGCGCGGATTGTGCGCCTCGGCGTCAAACAGGTACACTTCGCCGACCTTCACCTTACCGGGCTCCAGCTTGTACACGTAGCCGTCCACCTTTTGGCCGCGCAAGGCGTAATTGATGGAGTGCAGCAGCGTCGATTTCCCGGAGCCGTTCTCACCTTGCAGCATGACCAGGGGATGCGAAAGGTCCACGATCATGGGCATGTGAAAGTTGAGGTTGACGAACACCGGATGCGCCAGGATTTTCAGGAACATGTACTGCCAGCATACCAGGACCGTGCGCTACAATGGCGCACGAAGCGAGGTCATGATGCGATTCGCGTGGTGTGCGGCGGCGGCCGCGCTGCTGGCGGCGGTCTGCCTGCCGGCGGCCGGCGGCGGCGAAAACTGGATCCGGATGTTCGACGGCCAGACCCTCGACGGATGGAAGGCGGGCGATAACCCGCAGAGCTGGTCGGTCAAAAACGGAGAGATTGTGGGCGATGGCGAGCGCAGCCACCTGTTCTACATGCTGCATGAGTGCGGCAACTGCGAGTTCAAGGCCGAAGTGAAGATCAATCACGGCGGTAATTCGGGCATGTATTTCCGGGCGAAGTTCGGCCCGGAATGGCCGGCCGGCTACGAAGCGCAGGTCAACAATACGCACTCCGACTGGCGCCGGACCGGCAGTCTGTACCGATTTTCGGATGTCAGAGAACAACTCATCCCCGACGACACGTGGTGGACGCAGGACGTGATCGCCGACGGCAACCACATCGTCATCAAGGTCAACGACAAGGTGGTGGTGGATTACGTGGATGAGAAGAACACTTACCAGCAGGGCCTTCTGGCGCTGCAGCAGCACAACAAAGGCAGCGTGGTGGAGTTTCGGAATCTGATGATGCGGCCGTTGCCGGCGAAGTAAAATTGCGGCCAGGCCTGGAACAATCCGCCCCGGCCGCCGTCCAATCAGATCATGCGAAACGCGTGCCTCGCCCTTGTTTCGTCCCTGCTGGCGCTGATCCTGCCGGCCCAAACAGTCCACCGGAAGACCGCCCGGAACTCTCCCGCGCCCAAAGCCGCCCCGGCCGGCGAGGATTGGCCGGTATGGGGCGGCAAGAATCGCAACTTCATCGTCAAAGCCTCGGGCCTGGCGGATTCGTGGCCGGCGGCAGGTCCCAAAAAGATCTGGAGCCGTCCGCTGGGCGATGGCTACTCCGGGGTGGCGGAAGAGGGCGGGGTGCTGTACACCGCGTTTCGCCGTAATGCAGACGATGTGATCACGGCGCTCGATGCGGCGACCGGCAAGACGCTCTGGGAATACGCTTACGACAATCCATTCACCAATTCTTATTCCGAAGCCGTGGGACCGGGACCGTACGCCATGCCGCAAGTGGTGGGCGACCGGCTCATCACCGCCAGCGGAACCGGGAAGATCCACTCGCTCGACAAGAAGACCGGGAAGCCCAGGTGGTCGCACGATCTCTACCGCGAATTCCACGCTACCCCACTGCAATTCGGCTATGCCTGCCACGGCCTGCCGTATAAAGACATGCTGATCTACCAGGCCGGCGGCAATGGCGACGGGGTCATCGCCTTTCGCCAGAGCGACGGCGCGGTGGTCTGGAAAGCGCTCCAGTTCACCAATTCGCACTCCTCGCCGCTGCTGATCAACGTAGACGGCCAGCCGCAGGTGGTGGTACTCGCGTCCAAGACAGTCTTCGGATTCAATCCCGACAACGGCGCGCTGCTGTGGACCCATGAGCACGTCACCCCTTACGGACTGGCGGTCAGCACGCCGGTCTGGGCGCCGGGCAACATTCTGTTCGTAGCTTCGGCGTACGGCACCGGCGCGCGCGCGCTGCACCTCAGCCAGTCCGGCGGCAAGACCAAAGTGGACCAGATCTGGGCCGATCCGCACCTGGAATTACACATCGGCACCGCCATCCAGCGCGACGGCTACGTGTACATCTCGCGCGGATACAACGGTCCGGTGCTGATGACCTGCGTGGAATTGAAGACCGGCAAGATCATGTGGCAGGAACGCGGCTTCGCCAAGGCCCAACTGCTCTGGGCCGACGGCAAGCTCATCCTGGCCGACCAGGATGGCACATTGGCGCTCTGCCGGGCGACGCCTCAGAAGTTCGAGGTGCTGTCGAAGGTCTCCGTGCTGCAAAGCATCGCCTGGACGCCGCCGACGCTGGTCGGCGCGCGGCTCTACCTGCGCGACCGCCATACCATCGCCGCGTACGACCTGGCGCGGTAGACTGGCTCGATGAGGGTTTTCTCGATCTGCCTGTTGAGCATGGCGGCGGCAGTCGCGGCTGAACCGAACTGGCCGCAGTTTCGCGGGCCGTCGGCCAGCGGACTGGGCGAGGGATCGCCGCCGACCGAATGGAACATCGAATCCGGCAAAAACATCCGCTGGAAGACCGAGATTCCCGGACTGGGACACTCCAGTCCGGTGATCTGGGGCGATCGGGTTTTCGTCACCAGCGCGGTCCCCGCCAGCGGCGAATCGAAGCTCAAGGTCGGGCTGTACGGCGACATCGCACCCGTCAAAGGGGAGCCGGCACAGAGTTTCAACGTGTACTGCCTGGACCGCCGGAGCGGCAAGATCCTGTGGCAGCGGGCAGCGGCCAGCGGTCCGCCGAAGATTATGCGGCACCCCAAATCGACGCATGCCAACCCCACGCCGGCCACCGACGGCAAGCGCCTGGTCGTCTTCTTCGGATCGGAAGGCTTGTTTACCTACGATCTGAAGGGGAAGCTGCTTTGGAAGAAGGATTTCGGCGTGTTGGATTCGGGTTTCTACATGGTGCCCGCCGCGCAGTGGGGATTCGCCAGTTCACCGGTGATTCACGGCAACATGGTCATCATCCAGGCAGACGTGCAGAAGAACTCGTTTCTGGCGGCGTTCGACATCAAGAGCGGCAAGGAATTGTGGCGCACGCCGCGTAGCGATGTGCCGACGTTCGGGTCGCCGGCGGTCGTGCCGTACACCGGGACCGGCGCCAGCGGCTGGCAGGTGGTGGTGAACGGATGGAAACATATCGGCGGCTACGATTTGAAGACCGGCAAGGAACTGTGGAGTCTGAAAGGCGGCGGCGACATCCCGGTTCCGACGCCGGTGTTCGGCGACGGGCTGGTGGTGGTCACCAACGCGCACGGCAGAGGCCGACCGATCTTCGCGATCCACACGGATGCGGCGGGCGACATCACCGGCAGCAAGTCGGCCATCGCCTGGACGGAGCCGCGCGGCGGCAACTACATGCAGACTCCGCTGATCGCCGGGGATCTGGGGTACTTTTGCTTCGACGCCGGTATCCTCAGCGTTTACAAGATGGCTACCGGCGAGCGCCAGTATCAGCAGCGGCTGGGCGGCGGCACTTCCGGCTTCACCAGTTCGGCGGTGGCTGCGGGCGGCCATCTCTACATCACCAATGAAGAAGGCCACAGTTACGTGCTGGCCCTCGGCAGCGAGTACAAGCTGATCGCCGAAAACGACCTGGGCGAGACGGTCATGGCCACCCCGGCCATTGCCGATGGCGTGCTGTACATGCGCGGCGGCAAGCACCTGGTCGCCATCGGAGAGAAGCCATGACCATCAGCGGCGCGCACGTGCTTCTCTACACCAAGGACCCGGCGGCGGACCGCGCGTTCTTCCGCGACGTGCTGCAGTTTCCCTCCGTGGATGCCGGCCAGGGATGGCTGATCTTCAAGCTGCCGCCGGCCGAGGTCGCCGTGCATCCCGCCGACGGCGAGCCCTTCACGGAGCTCTACCTGATGTGCGACGATCTGCAGTCCACTATCGAGTCGCTGGCGGCCCGGCATGTCACCTGCACGCCGGTGGAGAAGGAGCGTTGGGGAGTGCGGACCAGCATTCGCCTGCCTGGCGGGGGCCGGATCGGGCTCTATCAACCGATGCATCCCACCGCGCTCAAGCTATGAAAAGCGGTATCAAGATCGCTTTCTGGATTCTGATGGCAATGGATGCGAGGGCGCAGTCGTTCGACGAACTGGTCAAGCTGTACAACTACGATCGCGCGGCGCCGCTGAACCTGCAGCAGACGGAGATGGATTCGCGCGCCGGATACCGTCTCAGTTCCGTGCGGTACGACTTGCCCAAAACCGGCCATGTGCCCGGTTACCTGGTGGCGCCGGATGGAGGCGGGCGCAAGCCCGCCATCGTCTGGATGCATTCCGGCGGCGCCATTCAATTTCTGGGCGATGCGGTTCTGATGGCTAAACTAGGCGCGGTGTCCATTCTGATCGGCCAGGCCGAAGATACGCCCTCGGGAACGCCGGAGCAGGCCCGCGACCAGTTGATCCTGGATGTCGTCAGCCTGCGGCGGGCGGCGGACATCCTGGGGGCGCGCAGCGACGTGGATCCCGCGCGGCTGGCCCTGGTAGGCCACAGTTATGGAGCCATGATGGGCGCGGTGGCAATCGCCGTCGACAACCGGTTTCATGCCGCCGTATTCGAGTGCGGCCTGCTGGGGATGAGCATTCATATCGCCACCAGCCCGGGTTCCTGGGCCGCGGGCGTACGCAAACAACTGGGCAGCGGGCTGCCGCACTTTCTGGAAGTGATCTCGGTGGCCGACGCCAAGAATTACATCGGCCAGGCGCCCACCATCCCCAAACTCTTTCAGTCCGCCTGGTACGATCCCGGCGTGCCGCACAAAGACGCGGAGAACTTCTATCTGGCCGCCACCGGGCCGAAGGAGTTGAAGTGGTACGACACGGGCCACGACGTGGATGATATCGCCGCCCTGGCCGACCGGGCGCGGTTCCTGGCAGAGAACCTGCACCTGATGAAAGTGGACAAGGTGCTGCGCGAGGAGATCGGCGTCCGCTAGAATCTGATATCCTCCTCCATAACAGACTCGAGAGGAGGAGCAGCTTGTCCACCCGGCTACCGCTGTTGTTGATCCTCACCGCCGCGGTCCCCGCAGTCGCGGAAAACTGGCCGCAGTGGCGCGGTCCCACGCTGAACAGCATCAGCGGCGAGAAGGATCTTCCCTTACATTGGAGCACTGCCGAGAACATCGCCTGGAAACTGGAGATGCCCGCCCGCTCGGGTGCGACTCCGATCGTTTGGGGCGGCCGCATCTTCCTCAACGTGGCGGACGGCGACGACCTGTACCTGTGGTGCATCGACAAATCCAATGGCGTACCCATCTGGAAGAAGCAGGTAGCGACCGGCAACTACAAGATCAACAAGCAGAATATGTCATCGCCCTCGCCGGTCACCGACGGCCAGAGTGTCTACGCCATGACCGGCATCGGCGTCATGAAGGCGTTCGACTTCAGCGGGCGCGAACTGTGGATGCGCGATATTCAGAAAGACTACGGCAGGTTCGGCCTCAATTGGGGCTATGCTTCCTCCCCGCTGCTTTACGAGGACGGACTCTACGTGCAGGTGCTGCACGGCATGAAAACGCACGATGCTTCCTATCTGCTGCGCATCGACAAACAGACCGGCAAGACCGTCTGGCGCGTCACCAGGCCGACCGATGCGGTCCACGAATCGCCCGATGCCTATACCACGCCGGCCTTGCTGCGGTATGCCGATCGCGCGGAGATCGTGGTAAGCGGCGGCGATTGCCTCACCGGGCACGATCCCAAGACGGGCGCCGAACTGTGGCGCGCCACCGGTTTCAATCCGGATAAGAATCCGGCCTACCGGGTGATCGCTTCGCCGCTGGTCTTCGATGACATTATCTACGCGCCCACGCGGGTCAAGCCGCTTATCGCGTTCCGCGCCGGCGGCCGTGGCGATATTTCCCAATCGCACAGGTTGTGGCAATTCATGTACGGGCCGGACGTGCCTACGCCCGTCACCGACGGCCGCTATTTCTATTCGGTCAATGACCGCGGCATTATGTGGTGCCTGAACGCCAGGACGGGCCAGGAGATCTGGGGCGGCAAACGCATCAAGCCCGCGGTCTACAGCGCCTCACCCGTGCTGGCGGACGGCAAGATATACATCACCAACGAAGACGGCCTGACCACCGTCCTCAAGGCCGGACCGCAGTTCGAAGTATTGGCGGAGAACGATCTGAATGACTACACGCTCAGTTCGCCCGCCATTTCCGGCGGGCATATTCTGATCCGCACCGCGAAGTTTCTGTACTCGATTGGTAAGTAGAATCAGCTACGACGGCTTGAAGTAAAGCACTAGTCCACCGCCCGCCGCCGCCATCAGAAATCCCAGATAGAGCATCGGATTCGGCGCGTTTTTGGGCGGATGCATGGCCATCGATACCAGCACGTTGACCAGCGGCGCGCCGCCGAAAACCAGCGGCATCACGTAATTGGGTACGCCGCCTGTTTTGAACGCCCAGATAATGCACACGGCGCCCACCGCCCCCAACGCGCCGCCGATGCCGGACCAGATCGATCCGCCGGCACTGAACCCGGCTACGCCGCCCTGCGACGATAAGCCGGCCACCGGCACGATGATCCCGATCAGAAAATAAGCGATACCCACGCACAGCAGCGCCTTCAGCGGATTGCCGAGCTGCGTCTGCCCCTTGTGCAGCGCCGGTCCGTAGACACCCCACGCCAGTATCGCGCCAATTACAAAAACGATCCACGCCATCGAACGCTTCCCCTTCCTCGTCTTGTTAACAACTGCAACTGTAGCCATCCGAGTGAAATCCTCTATTCGACTATGCCATACTACCTGAAACTTCGGAAACTCAGAGGACGACCATGGCTTATCCGGGACCCGCTGCGGCCACACACCGCCTGACCTCCGTGCAGTGGGTGATCTGCGCGATCGCCGGCATCGGCTTTGCGTTCGATACCTACGCGCTGTTGGTTCTGCCCTTGATCGTGCGGCCGGCTCTGATGGAGATCGCCAGGCTCAAGCCCGGCACGCCGGGCTTCAACTCGTGGGTCGGACTGCTGTTTTACGTCCCCGCGGTAGCCGGCGGTATCTTCGGGTTGCTCGGCGGCTACCTGACGGACCGCCTGGGCCGCCGCCGCGTTCTGGTGTGGAGCATCCTGCTATACGCGTTCTCGGCGCTGGCGTCCGGATTCGTGAACTCGCCGGGCGCTCTTCTGGCGCTGCGCTGCGCCACATTCGTGGGCGTGTCCGTGGAATTCGTGGCCGCTGTCGCCTGGCTCGCGGAACTCTTTCCCGATCCCAGGCAGCGCGAGGCCGTACTGGGCTACACGCAAGCGTTCTCGTCGGTAGGCGGCCTGCTGATCAGCGCGGCTTACTACGTCGCGGTGACTTACGGCGCTTGGCTGCCGGCCATCCACGGAGGACACGCGGCCTGGCGCTACACGCTGATCTCGGGGCTCATCCCGGCCATTCCGCTGATCCTCATACGGCCGTTCCTCCCGGAGTCGCCCGCCTGGCAGGCGAAGAAGCGCAGCGGCACGCTGAAGCGGCCCAGCTTCGCGGAGCTGTTCCGGCCGGAATACCGCAAGACCACCTTGCTGACCGCGCTGATGTTCGCCTGCAGTTACGGCGCGGCCTTCGGCGCGATCCAGCATATTCCGCGCATCGTGCCGGGACTGCCCCAGGTCGTGCACCTCGCGCGTCCGGCGCAGGAGCAGATCGTGAGCCAGGTGCAGTTTCTGCAGGAGATGGGCGGCTTGCTGGGACGCTTCGTACTGGCGTTCCTGGCGGTGCGCATCGTGAGCCGGCAGCGCCTGCTGCGCGTATTTCAGTTTCCCGGACTTTTTCTGGTGCCTTTCGTTTTCTTCTACCCGGCCACGCACGATCTCGGCATGGTGAAGATCGGTATCTTTCTGGCCGGATTGCTGACCGTCGGGCAGTTCAGCTTCTGGGGCAACTACCTGCCGCGCGTCTATCCCACGCACCTGCGCGGCACCGGCGAGAGCTTCGCGGCCAATATCGGCGGACGCATGATCGGCACCTCGGCCGCGCTGTTGACCACGCAATTGGCTAACATCACGCCGGGGGGAACCCAATTCGTCAAGCTGGCCTACGCCGCCAGCGCCGTCGCGCTGTTGGTCTACGCTGTGGGGTTCGTGTCGAGTTTCTGGCTGCCGGAGCCGGCGCAGGACAAACTGCCGGAGTGAAGGCGTCCACTACAAACGATCGGTGACCAGCACGCGGCCCTTGGCGTTCAATGCCGTTTCGCCGTTCTGATTCCGTATGCGTCCGCGCAATTCCACCACGTCGCCGTTCAGCTTTCGATTGGGAGTCACCTTAATCACCAGCCACTCCAGACGGATGGTTTCGTCGGAGTAGATCGGCCGGCGGAAGCGCACCCAATACTCCAGGCCCACCATCGCGGTGGCCTTGGAATAGTGCGAAGCGGTCAAGCCCAGCAGTAATGCGGTCGTGTAGGTTCCGCTGGCGATCGGCCGCCCGTATCGCGTGCTTCGGGCGAACTCCGCATCGTGATGCACCGGGTTGGTGTCGCCCGCCGATCGGGCATACGTCGCGGCCGCCGCGGGACTCAGCATCACCTCCGAAGAGAAGCGTTCTCTCGGAAAAGGTCTCATGACCGGTTCTCCCTTCGCATCTTCCATTCCTCGGCCGTGATCGCCCAGATTTCCGTCGGCAGACGGCCGCATACGTAATCGCTTTCCTTCGTCTCGATGACTCGCATCCCCTGCTTCTCCGAAATACGGCGTGAAGCTACGTTGGCGACTGCCTTGGGCACCCGCAGCACGGGAAAGCCGAGCGTCCCGAACCAGTAATCCGTCACGGCATCGCAAGCCTCGCTCATCAGGCCTTGTCCGTGCCACGGTACGCCCAGCCAGAAGCCGCGATTGATCTCGTCGCTCTTCTGCAGGCTGATGGCGCCGATCAGCCTGCCCGGATCGCTTTTCAGGCGCAGGGTCCAATGCCACGCCTCGCCGCGCCCGGCTTGCGGCAGAGCTACATCCTTATAGAAGCTGTAGACGCCGTCGGACGGAAAAGGCCACGGCACCTTGTTCGACAGATGTTTCACCACCTCCCACTGCGCGAAGAGAGGCTGCGCCTGTCCTGCGTCCGCCAGCTCCAGGGGACGCAGCCACAGCCGCGCGGTCTCCAAGGTGGGTGTCACGGCTCGACCTTCACCATCGCCGCCAGGCGCTTGGGCGCCACCAGCCGGTAGCTGCCTGTCATCAGCTCACGGACTTCGTCCCAGTCCACCTCACCACGATCCAGGCGCAGTCCGACCCAGCCCCTAGGGCCGGTGTAAGCGGGCATGTAAAAACGCTCCGGCTGCGCTGCGATCAACGCCGTATTCTCGCCGGGAAAGACTTTACAACTGACGCCAACGATCCCATCGCCGTGATGATTATTCAGAAAGTAACCGAAGACCTTCTTGCGGACGGTGAAGCTTGCGTGTACGCCGCACATCTCGCGCGCGGCCTCGGGCAGGGCCTGACAGATTTTTGTAAGCCGCACGAGGCGGCGGTCTTCCTTCTGCATCTCACGATCCGAAACAATAGAGCTTACCGTCCTGCGAGCCGATCACCACCCGCCCGCCGGCGATCGCGGGAGAGGCGGAAAGCGATGACCCGGTATCGAAGTCCCAGAGCTTCTTGCCCTCGGCCAGATCCAACACATACAAACGCCCGTCATTCGATCCGACATACACGCGATCGCCCGCGATGGCGGGGGATGAATCCACGCGCGCCCGCGTGGCGAATTTCCAGAAGAGCTTGCCCGTCCCGGCATTCAGACAGTGGACCGACTTATCGCGGCCGCCCAGCACCACACGGTTTCCCGATACGGCCGCCGACGAGTAGAAAGGAAACTGCCGCTCGGGATTCTCATAGCGCCAAACCACCCGCCTCTTAAGAAAATTAACGCCCACCACATCGTTGTTGAAGGTGCCGAAGAACGCCCAGTGTCCCACCAGCGCCGGCGACGCGCCGGTGTATCCGCCGGAGCCGATCTCGAAAACCTGCTTGCCGTCGCTGATGCGCAGCGCGCGGAAGATTTCGTCGCACCCGGCGATGAAGACCATTCCCGCAACCGTGGCGGGGGTGGCGTGCACGTAGCTGTTGGTGGTGAACTTCCACTGCAGTTTGCCGTCCTTGGGAGAAAGCGCGTAGAGGTTGCCGTCGTAGGAGCCGAAAAGGATCCGGCCATCCGCAAACACCGGCGAAGAGCGGATTTCACTGTCGGTTTTGAACGTCCAGACCGCCTTGCCGTCCACGGCGTTGACCGCATGCAAAGCGCCTCCGATATCGCCCACGTAGACGATACCCTCGTGGAACAGCGGGGACGATTCATCGATGCCGTCCGCGGCGTGATACTTCCAGCGCAACTTCCCGGTGGCCAGGTCGAGCGCCAGCAGATCGCCGGATTCCACCCCTACGTACACAACACCATCGGCCACGGCCGCGGAGGATTGGATCCCGTCGCCGGCATCGTAGGTCCATAACAGCTTGAGATTCGCGGGGACCGCGCCGGCGGATACGCCGGTCAACTGCGGATTGCCGCGGAATTGCGGCCAGTCATCCGCCGCAGTCAGGCATCCCGCCAGAACTAACAGGGCGCAGACATATCGCATCTTACTTCTTGACGTTGTAGCAGAACAAATTGTCCTGATCCCGCAGATAGAGTCTGCCGTTGGCAATTACCGGCTGGCTCCAGGCCGGATAACCGCCCTTGGCGATTTCGAAGCGGGATTTCTCATGATAGCCGGCAGGACTGGCCTCCACTAATCCGACTATGCCGTCTTCACCCAATACATAAAGGTTACCGTCGGCATAGATCAACGAACCCTTGCCCACGCTGCGATTGCGCCAGGCCACGTCGCCGGTCGCGAACTTCATAGCCGTCAGGATGCTGCTGGAGAAGCCGTACAGATAATCGCCCACCAGCACAGAGGTGCTGTAATGGTTGCGCATGTCGCGATTGAAGTACACCTCCGTAGCTCTTCCGTCCGCCAGCGCTCTCAACAACACGCAACCGGTGCCGTAATCCGACGACAGGAAGATCTGCCCGCCGTGCACAATCGGCGTGGCGATATTGGCGGTGCCGTTGGCCACGCGTTCGTAGCGCCACAACAGCTTGCCGCTGGCGAGATCCAGGCCGATGGCCGCATCGCCCGTAAAGACCACCACACTCTGCCCGCCTCCCGCCCCGAAGAGCATTGGAGACGAATACGCGGCCTGGTCGTTTTGCGACTGCCATATCATCCGGCCGCTCATTTTGTCGAGCGCCACCACGGCGGCGCCGCGACCGCCGGGCGTGACGATGACGCGGTCGCCGGCCACCAGCGGCGACTCGCTCATGCCCCAGTGCAGCAGGCGGCCATGGAAATAGTCCACGATATTGAAGCCCCAGAGGCGCTTTCCGGTGGCGGTGTCCAGGCAGACCAGCATGCCGTCGGCGGCCAGCGCATAGAGGCGGTCGCCGTCGACGGTAGGCGTGCCGCGCGGACCATATCCGCGCGATTCCTGGAACGGTATTCCGGTGTGGGCGTGCCACAATTGCTTGCCGGAAGCGGCGTCGAAGGCCACCACGTACTCTTCATTACCCTGTTGACCCTGGATGAACAGACGTCCGGCGACGATCGCGGCGGAGGCATATCCTTCGCCCAGGCCGCTGATTTTCCAGATCAGCGGCGGGCCGCCTTTGGGCCACGAGTCGAGCAACCCGGTTTCGGCCGAGGTCCCGTCGCGATGGATGCCGCGCCATTGGGGCCAGTCGGCGGCGGGAGCCAGGGAAGCCAGGGAAAGGCAAATGAGAGCACGTCCCAGCATGATGGCAGGTTACCACGCCGGAGGCGGTGCCAAGGCGGCCGCTTATTTCCGGAAGCGGCGGATCATCAAGGTGTGACGATCGCTGCGGTAGAAACCGATCACGTAGACGCTGGCGCGGCCCGCGGTGGAGTAAATCGCCTGGCGAATCCGAAGCACCGGAGAGCCGGCGTGGATGCCAAGCAGTTCGGCGGTGCGGGCGCTGGCTGGGGTGGCGTCCACCTCCTCATCGGCATAGTGCAATTCGACCCCGTAGTCGCGTTCCAGGGTGGCGAACAGCGACCGGCGTTCCAGGGGCAGGCTCAACAAGCCCGTGAACTCCTCGGCCGACAGATAACAGCACTCCAAGGCGAATGGCTGCTCGCCGGACTGGCGCAAACGTTCCATCTTCACCAGGCGGCTGTGCGCCGGCAGCGCCAGACGCGCGGCGGCCTCCGGTTCCTCCACGATGGTGGCGCACAGGATCCGAGACCGCGCCGGCAAGCCCCGGCCGGCCATCTGCTCGGTGAAACTGGCCAGCCGGTTGAAGTGGATCTTGGGCAGCGCCACGAATGTCCCCGCGCCGCGGCGCCGGGACACCAGGCCCTCGTGTTCGAGTTCCGCCAGCGCGTGGCGCGCGGTCATGAGGCTGACTTCATAAGTGCGCGCCAGTTCCCTTTCCGACGGTACGGCATCCCCGGGCTGGAGTTCGCCGGTCTCAATGCGCTTCTGTAAAGCGTATTGGATCCGGCGGTAGACCGGGCCCCCCGGTTCGGTCGTTTCGAGCATCAGTCGTCAGTCTCCGTGGTTCCGGGCAATGATACCAACAATATGCGAGGACTGTATGTGCTATAGAGCGACGATTTCATTGTGCTATAGAGCGCTAACGGATTCATTCTAGCGCCGATCGGTAATAAATTCCAGAGTTTTAGGTGGTTTTTGCTTGACGGATCATTACAACTGGATTTATACTGCCGACTATAGCAGATTTCTGCTATATAGCTTTCGTTCTAGGGGGTTTTGGCGGGCGTTTAGTGCGCTATAGCACTGTGCTCGCTTGCACAAAGAGGCTGGAGAGATTCGCTCTCCTTAACGACTTTGGAGAATCTCGTGAAACTACCAAAAATGCTACACAGCAGCAGATGGCTGGCTTTGGCGATCGCTTTGGGCGCTCTGGCCGGCTCCCTTTGGGGGCAGCAGGTCACGGCGGCGATCACGGGCACCATCAACGATCCTTCCGGCGCGCCCATCGCCGGCGCCAAGGTTACGGCGAAAGACCTGGACCGCGGGGTCATCTACCCGGCAGAAACGAACACTTTGGGCGTCTATAACCTGCCGCGGCTGCCGATCGGACGATATGAGGTCCGCGCGGAGGCCACCGGATTCCAAACCTCCGTGCAGCCGGAATTGACGCTGGACGTCAACCAGACGGCTCGCGTGGACTTCCAGATGAAGCTGGGGCAGGTCTCCGAAACAGTGGAAGTGACCGGCGCGGCTCCGTTACTGCAGACGGAAGACACGCAATTAAGCACCGTGATCGACTCCAACACGACCACCAATCTGCCGTTGGGATCTCGCAACTATGCGCAGTTGACGCTGCTCGCGCCGGGCGCCGCGACGACCAACCCGAACGGTTTCACTAATGGCATCACCACCGGCCTGGGACCCGGAGGCAGCGACGCCTCGCGCCCCTATATCAACGGCAATCACGAACAGGCCAACAACTTCCTCCTCGACGGTCTGGACAATAACCAGGTGTCCGACAACCTGATGGGCTACACGCCCAACGCGGACGCCATCGCCGAATTCAATATGATCACCCAGAATGCCTCGGCGGAGTTCGGCAACTTCGAGGGCGGCATTATCAACACCACGCTGAAATCCGGCACCAACGCCTATCACGGCGATGTCTTCGAGTTCTTCCGCAACAATGTTCTGAATGCCAACTCCTGGGAGAACGATTGGCAGGGCTTGCCCAAGGGCGCGCTGCGCTGGAACCAGTTCGGCGGTACCTTCGGAGGGCCCATCGTCAAGGACAAGCTGTTCTTCTTCGTGGATTACCAGGGCCAGCGTCTCGACTATCCTACGTCGCTGGCTACCACCAGCGTGATGACGGCGGCCGAACGCCAGGGCGATTTTTCCGCGTTGCTGACGGCGGCCACCCCCTACACGCTCACGAACCCGTTCGCCGGCGGGGCGCCGTTTCCCGGAAACAAGATCCCCCTCACCATGATCGATCCGGTGGCCAAGAACCTTTTTGGCAGCGGATTTTACCCCACGCCCAATACGCTCGGCACCAACAACGGGTTGCAGAACAACTACGTCTACGGTTCGAATTCGGCCATCAACCAGGACCAGGGCGATGCCAAGGTGGACTACAACCTGAGCACCAACGACCGCATTTCGGGCCGCTACTCCCGGTTGTACGCCAACGATCCTTCCGCCAACACCTTCAAGCTGTTCGATGACGGGTTCGTGTACGACAACGCCCACAGCGGCGTGGCCAGTTGGACGCACACGTTCGGGCCCAACATCGTCAACGAATTCCGCACTGGCGTGAATTATGTGCTGGTGAACAACGGCAACAACGCCAAGAGCGGGCTGGGCGACTTCGGCACCACTATCGGCATCGCCGACGCCAACGCGGTGGGGCCCGGCTTACTGGCTCTCAACTTCAACGGCGGATACGCGGCGGGCCTCGGCAGTAACATTTCCGGCAGCCAGCAATTGTTCGCCAGCACCGTGATCCAGGCCGACGACACGGTGGTGATCACCAAGGGACAGCACACCTTCCACACCGGCTTCCAGTTCTTCCGCGAACGCATCAATGTGTACTACGCCGGCAACAACGGCAACCAGGGTCAGATCAATTTCGGCGGCCAGTATTCCGGTATCGCCGAAAGCGATTTCTTCCTGGGACTGCCCAGCGGCTTTGGCGGCGGCAGCGCCCAGAACGGAACCTGGGGCCAGCGCTCCAACATCATTGCCGGCTTCTTGCAGGACGACTTCCATGTCACCCGCACCTTGACGCTCAATTTGGGCGTGCGCTACGAGAATCATACGCCCTGGGTTGAAGTGGACAACCGGCAGGCCAACTTCGGCCTGTTCAGCGGTACGGTCTACCTGGCCGGCCAGAGCTGCCCCTTCAGCAATTGCCGGGCGCTCTACAACGCCTACAATCTGGGGTACGACTTCCAGCCGCGCATCGGTTTTGCCTGGAGTCCGAAAGCTCTCGGCGGCAAAACCGTCTTCCGCGGTGCGTACACCTTGTCTTCCTACCTGGAAGGCACCGGCACCAACCTGCGGCTGCCCATGAATCCTCCGGTACGGCAGCCGAACTTCGGGGTTACCTACTCCATCGCCGCCAACGGCCCGCTTCCCCCGACCACCACGGATCAGGGGCTGATCCCGCCGCCGGCCGGCAACCCGTTCCAGGGCGCCGAGCTCCGCCTCTGGGATCCCAACGACAAACCGGCTGCGGTCCAGCAGTGGAACTTCAGCATCCAGCATGAGTTCAGCAACAGTGCGACGTTGCAGGCCAGCTACGTGGGACAACACGGCACGCACCTGATGGAGCCGGAAGAGTACTCCCAGTTGTATCTGAATCCGAATGGGACCACTTCACCGAGCCCGTACATCTCCGGCAATCCCACTCTGGCGAATGAGATCGGGTTCATCGCCGGCACGTCCTCGGCGGGAACCCAGGAGTACGATGCTTTGCAGGTTGTGTTCCAGAAGCGCTTGTCCAACGGCCTGCAGGGTCAGGTAGCCTACACTTATTCCAAGTGCATGACCAACAACGGTGGCTACTACGGAAGCTGGGGCGGGCAGGCCTGGCCGGGGCCCACTTACTGGCAGAACCTTTACGACGCCAGGTCGGAGTGGGGTCCCTGCTTCTACGACCAGCAGCAGGACCTGACCAGCTACGCTCTCTATGAACTGCCCTACGGCAAAGGCCGCCAGTACGGCAAGGGCATCAACCCGGTGCTCAACGCCGTGGCCGGCGACTGGAACGTTTCGGCGATTCTGACCTTCCACAGCGGGTTCCCGATGACGCCCTACACCTGGACGGACACCTCGGGAACCGGGCTGGGCAACGTGTTCTCGACCCGCGCGGACTGCCTCGCGCCCACTCACATTCTGAACACTCCATACTCCGGAGGCGGCGTCCAGTGGTTCGATCCGAACTCATTCGCCGAACCCGCCGCCGGCACGTTCGGTTCCTGCGGCAACGGCGTGGTCCGTGGTCCGGGGCTGGGCGACCTGGATATCAGCCTGCAAAAGGACTTCCCCATCACCGAATCGAAAAGGGTTCAGTTCCGGGGAGACTTCATCGATCTGACTAACTCGCCGATCTTCAACTCCCCCGGGCTGACCGTCGGCGGGGGGTTGGGTGTGATTACGGGAACACAGGGACCCAGAAACATCCAGCTTGGCTTGAAATTTATCTTCTGATTCGACCCCACATCGGTAAGAAGCCTCGCGGGGAGCCGGGACGCCGGCTCCCCTTTTTTGTCCGATGATGGCTATCGCTTCACTGCCAGGACGGCATCCAACGGAGTGCCGGTGCGCCGGCCTTCAACGCTTTCGAAGCCGGCGCCGCGCAGAACGGCAGCATACTCCGTCAGGGTGCGCTCGCGGCCCTCGGTGCAGACCAGCATGTTCAGGGATTGCAGGTGGACCGGGGTAGGTCCTGTTTTGTCCTCGTCCAGCAGTTTCTCTGCGATCAGCAGCGCGCCTCCGGAAGGCAGCGCATCGTAGATTTTCGATAACAACAACCGGATCCGGTCCTCCGGCCAGTCGTGCAGGACCCGCCCCAGACTGTACAAACCGGCGCGCGGCAATTCGTCGCGGAAGAAATCGCCCGCCAGGCAGGCGAGCCGCTCGCCGACTGTGGATGCCCTCACAAACTCGCGCGTCATGCCGATCACTCCGGGCAGATCCATGACGACGGCGCGCAGATTCGGATAGCGTTCGCAGGCGGCGATCGCCAGATGCCCCGTGGCCCCGCCCAGGTCCACCAGCCGGTCGAACCGCGAAAGATCGAATGCGGCGGCCACCGCCGGTGAAGTCAGTTGTCCGAAGCCGTGCATGCCGCGCAGAAAGCTGCGCTGGCGCTCCTCGGTGCGGAAGAAGTGATCGAACAGCGATCCTTGCCGGCCGAAGGTCTGGGTCCAGCGGTGCGACCCCTGGCGGATCGCATCATCGAGATGCGCCCACATCGGGTATAAGGCTTCGTCGGAATAACGGACGTAGCCGGTCATGGAGAAGCGGCTGGCATCGCACAGATAAGTCTCGGCCACCGGTTGATTGTGATAGACGCCACCCCGCCTGCCGAGCAGTCCCAAGCCTACGCAGGCGTCCAGCAGACGTTCCAGGGCTTCCGTCTTGGCGCCCAGCCGCGAAGCCAGGTCCCCCGCGTCGGACGGCTGATCGTGGAGCGCTTCGAAAACCCCTAGCGTCACCGCGGTGAACATGGCCTTCGAGCGCCGGAAGGCGTCGATGAGGTCCAAAACGGGCTCGGGATCGGGGCTATTCATCGCCGGTCTCGAAAATGATCGTAGCCTAAGGGCGGCAGGAGTTCTCCGGACAAGAAAACGGTGCCCGGTTTCCCGCGGCGCATTACGCCGATTCTGGTCAAGGACACGCCTTCGAATTTGGACGGGACCTTCGTTTCAGGCGATACGGCGAACAGCAACTCGTAATCCTCGCCGCCGTGGAGCGCTTGTTCGTCGCTGGCGCCCGGAAAGCGGGGCGGCGGCTCGATGGCGGCTTCCAGGCCGGACGCCAGGGCCAGACGATGCAGATCCAGCGACAGGCCGTCGCTCAGGTCCATAGCGGCAGTCGCCCGCAGACGCTGGCGCAGAAAAATGCCAAGCCGCAGACGGGGTTCGGGCCGAAGGTGACGGATCCAGGCGCGGCCAGTCCGCGATGCCAGGCCCAGGGCGGACCCGCCGAGCCGGCCGGAGACGTAGATGACATCCCCCGCATTTGCGCCATCCCGCCGCAAGGCGGCGCCTGGCGGTAGCGCGCCGCAGACCACGATATCGCAGACAGTCTTTTCAGCGTGAGCCAGATCGCCACCCGCCAGGACGGTAGACGTCCGGCCCGCAAGCCGCAGCAGGCCGTCAAAGAACCGGCGGATCCAGCGGCGGTCCGTGCTCGTGCTTACCGCCAGGGAGAGCAGGCAAAAGCGAGGGATACCTCCCATCGCGGCTATATCGCTGAGCCCGCGTGCCAGTGCCTTGTATCCAATGGCCTGCGGGCTGTGCGTATGGTGATTGAAATGCACGCCTTCCAGGAGAAAATCGGTGGTGAATAGCAGGTCCTCGGCCGCGCCGGGACAGCGAAAAATGGCGCAATCGTCCCCTATCCCGAGGATCACTCCAGACCCCCGCGGCAGGCGCACCCGGCGGCGAACGGTATCCAGGATAGACTGCTCGCCAGGACCCGCAGTACCTCGCATCTGGTTCCTCCGCAAGATTTTATAACGAATTGGGGCTTGACCGCTCTCTTGCCAGATGCGATAATTCTAATGCAAGTTTCGAAATGGTTGTTTGTCCCGCGCCACCGAAAGTCCAGAGAGCTACGAGCTTCGGCTTGTAGCTTTTTCTTTTTTTGGAACCGAGGGCGAACAATGATCAGGAGAAGAAGTAGTGAAAGAAAAAGGCATTGTGAAATGGTTTAACGCCGCCAAGGGCTATGGTTTCATCCAGCGAAGCAGCGGCGATGACGTGTTCGTACACTTTTCGGCCATCCAGGCGAACGGATACCGTACGTTGGATGAGGGCGCGGAGGTCGAGTTCGAGGTGAAGCAGGGACCCAAGGGACTGCAAGCCGAGAACGTTAGCAGGGTCTAGAAGATACTAAAGAACAGTTTTCGGAGAGAGGGCCCCCAGCCGTGGGGCCCTTTTCATTTTTGAGGATACGATTAGGGCTGCAGCACGACCTGCACGCGGTTGCTCTCCCGCCCATCGGCGCTCAGATAAAGCTCCGCGGGGCCCGCGTTGACGATCGTAGGCAATTGCACTTCAATCAGATAAAACCCGATATACCCGGGGGCCAAAGTGGCCCGGGTCACCTGCACCGGTACCCGATCCAGGTAAGCCTTCACGGTCGCCGCCACCTGCGGAGGGTTTTCCAGGGGCGCGGGCATGCCGGTGGGCCAGTCCGGCCGAACCTTGCCGAAGCCAGTAGCCAGGATCTGCAGACGCATCCCGGAGTGCGCCACATTGCGGCCATCCAGCATCATGCCGCTGTCGCCATCCAGGATCATGGGCGAACCGTCGTGACTCACGAAGATGGCCGGCGAGACGGGTTGCACAGGCAGGCCCAGCGTGAATTGCCCGCGGGCGGTCTGTAAAGCCAATGAGAGACTGGACGGGGAGGCTTCGAAGGGTACCTGGATCTGCGATTCGCCCGCGGACGCCGCCAGTACGGGAAAGCTCAAGCTACCCGCATTTGCGGTGCGGACAAGGCCCCCGATCACGCTGACCAGAGAACCCGGAGCCGCCGCCCGCGTGCTGAAGTCCGCGGCATTCACCAGGCGCAGCATCCGCAGGCGATGCGGGGCGGGCGTGGCGAAGACACCGTAGCCATCCAACGCCGCATAAAGCTGGTAGCCGTTCGGATCCAGCCGCACGTCGCTGGCGGCCACGGCCGGAAGGCTGCCGGAAAGCGAAGTCCAGGCCACCGTGGTCGCGCCCGCATTCTCCAGATCGGCGGTGGCGTAGAAGATGCCTTTGTCGGTGGCCACGTAAACGGCGCCGGCTGTGCGCTCGGCGGCGATACCACGAGCCGGCGTATCCGGCAGGTTGGACGTCAGGTCGTCCCAGAAACCGCCGCTATTGGTGGTACGCAGCACGTGCGGGCCGGACCCGCCGATCGCGGCCAAAGCCACGCGCGGCTCGACCGGATCCACAAACAGCCGCGCGACCGGGCCGTTGGAACCCGGCCTGGTCGAAACTGCCCAACTTCGGCCGCTATCGAGCGACACCCAAATGCGGCCGTCCGCCGCGCCGGCGTAAGCGGTCTGACCGGCGGAGGCCAGGGCGGTAATGTGTGCGCCCAAGGTCAGCGAAAGGCGCCGCATAACGGCGTCTTCGGTGGCCGGCTGAGTGTCGGCTCCCGGCTTCCACGTCTCCGCGCCAGGCGCCAGCTCCATAACACCCAATTGGTTCACCAGGATTTCCGTGCCGTGCGCGCCCCCTGGCGTAGCCAGAATCCGGCTGGCCTCCAGGTTCGGCAGGTAACGGTTCAATCCGGTCCAGGAAAGCCCGCCGTCCATAGAACGCCAAACGCCAAAGTCATTGGCTACCACGATCTGGTCCGCATCCGCCGGCGAGACAGCCAGACTGCGCTGCGCCGACCCGATTACCGATTGGCCGCGAAAAGAAGTCAGATCCGACCAGGATTTACCGCCGTCCTCCGAACGGTAAAGTTGGGCGCCCAATGCATAGATACGCCCTGGCGCGCTGGCCACAACCGCCAGCTTGGCGCCGGATTCCGGCATCCGGTCCACTGCGGGAAGCGGGGGATCAGCCGGCTCGGCCGCCGATTCCACCGGTGTCCAGTTGTCGAAATCGCTGGTTTCGAACGTCTTTCCGCTGTCCAACCGGGCATACAACTTCGCTCCGTCGGGCGCGTACCAGACCGACTGTACGGGTCCCGTCGCGGGCGACGCCAGCCCCAGTTCGACAGACGGACCTCCCACACGGCGCCATTCGACCGGAACGGATTGCCCCGGCAATATGCCGGCCGCCAGGGACATCGTCCACAGGTACCGCCACCACCGGATTGTTCCCTTGTGACACACGGCCGAGTCCTATTTTAACGTATCGGGCGCGGGCCGCCTATTGCAATAAGTTGACATCAGGGAATTTGCAAGAAACTTTAATGCGGTCAGAGAGTTGCCATGCAACTTTGGTGCTAGACTAAGGTTTGAAAAAGCACCGGGCACATTACTTATGGTGCCAGAAGAGCGAAGATTGTTTCAAATGTCCGGGCGAAGACGAGTACTAACGCCGCGCTGGCTGCTGGTTGCAGTAGCGACATTGGGTTGCTTGCCTATGTGCGCCCAGGACGGCGCCGCCAGGGTCATTACGCTGAACGGCCAGGTTTCGGTGCTGCGCGACGGTTCCCCCTGGGTGCTGAATGTGGGCAATTCGGTGGAACCTGGGCAGATCATCGTCACCGGCCCGGATGGTTACGCGCTCTTCCAGATCGCCGATGGCAGCACCTTCGAAATGTTTTCCAATGCCCGCGTCGTATTTCGCGCGAATCCGGGCTCCTGGCGGGATTTGTTGGACCTGGTACTGGGACGCATAAAAGTCCACATAGAGAAGCTCGGCGGACAGCCTAACTACAATCGCGTGCGCACACCCACCGCGGTGATCTCGGTGCGCGGCACCGTATTCGACGTGGCCATCGAAGACGAGGACGACACCACCCTCGTGAGCGTCGAAGAGGGACAAGTTGGTGTGCAGCACCTGCTGAAGCCAGGGCCCGAGAAGATATTGAACCAGGGCGAATCCATCCGGGTCTTCCGGAACCAGGCCCTGGCCCAGACGGCCGTGAATCACGACGGGCTGATCCGCAACGTCTTACGGCAGGCCGAACAGGCCATGTACGAAATCGTGTATCGCACCAGGATGCCGGGCACCGTAGGCACCAGCGGCGGTACACCCGGCAGCGGCGACAAAAATCCGAACCCGAAACCTCCGCCCACTACCGGTCCGCCGCCGGCGCCCACCCCGCCTGGACATTAGGGGCCGGCCTCCCGCAGATCGTTATCTAAACAACGGCAGGTGCAGGATTGCCTCCACGGCTATGGCCGGGTCGTCGGACTCGACCGGGATGCGGAAGTCGGCGCGGGCATAGGATGCGCGGCGTTCCTCATAGAGCCGCGCGAAAGTATCCGGATCGCGCGCCAGCGGACGATGCGACGTCTCGCCCACCCGGCGGCAGACGGTCTCGAACGGGCAATCCAGCCAGATCGTGATGCCGTTATCCTCGATCATGGCAAAGTTTTCCGGCGCCACTATGGCGCCGCCGCCCAAGGCCATCACCGTCGGCCGGCCGCGCTCGATGGCACCCACCCGCTCGCGCATGGTGTCGCGCTCTACACGCCGGAACTCCGCCTCGCCGCCGGTTTCGAAGATCTCGAAAATGCGCATCCCGGCCGCCGCCTCGATCTCTTCGTCCAGATCCACAAAGTGCCAGCCCAACCGGTCCGCGAGCAGGCGGCCGATGGTGCTTTTGCCGGAAGCCATGAACCCGGCCAGATAGATCCCCGGCGTGTTTTTGAGCTTCAGGATCATACGTCGTGTAGAATGGCGGCGAGTTGCGCATCCACCAGGGATGGGAACAGCCGCTCCGCCAGAACGAACAGCCAGCCGGAACCGGGCGGCGCCATCACCGTCCGCGCATTGCGCTCGATACCGCGCGCCAGGGCCTCGGCGCACTGCTCCGGCGTAATCGCAAACCGCTTGCCGCGCGAGATCCGGGGAGGCGGCGCGCCGCCCAGAGCATGATCGTGGAAATTGGTCTTCACATATCCGGGGCACAAGGTGATGGTGTGGATGCCATCTTTCTTCAACTCCATGCGCAGGCCGTCGGTGAGCGAACCGAGCGCGGATTTGGAGGCGGAATAGAGAGTCAGCCACGGCAGCGTGACTTTGCCCGCCACGGACGTAACATTCACGATCACGCCGCTCGACCGCGCGCGCATGTGCGGCGCCACAAGCTGCACCATGGCCAGCGGCGCAAAAAGATTCAACTCGAACAGCCGGCGCGCGTCGGCCATGGGGGTGTTCCAGGAAGGATCGTACGATCCCATGCCGGCATTGTTAATCAGGATATCGATCGCGCCGAACCGGCGGATCGTGGCGTTTACGGCTTCGGTTCGAGTCTCAGGCAGCGTCACATCGCCCGCCGTAATCGACGCGTCCGGACCGCCGATCGCCGCCAGTTTCTCCGGCGAGCGCGCCACCAGCGACAGGCGCGCGCCACGCGCCCGAAGTGCCGCGGCACAGGCCGCGCCGATCCCCTCGGAAGCGCCCGTGATCAGGACTACTTTTCCGTCGATCCGCATTTCGGTGATTTGCTGGAACTGTCCTGAAACGCAATAATAGTAACATGTCCTCGCGGCTGCTCCCGCTGTTTCCGCTGCACGTGGTGGTTTTCCCGCGTACGCACCTGCCGCTTCACATTTTCGAAGAACGCTATAAGGAAATGGTGGGCAAGGCCATGGCGGACAAAAGCGAGTTCGGCATTGTGCTGGCCAAGGACGATGGCATTGTCAATGCCGGCTGTACGGTGGTCGTGGAGAAGCTGCTCAAGAGTTATCCGGACGGAAAGATGGACATTCTCACCTGCGGCCGCCGCCGTTTCGAGGTCCTGATACTCGACGAGGAGAAGGATTATTTGCGCGGCGAGGTGCAGTTTTTCGATGACGACGACAGCGAGCCCGCGCCGCTCGATATCCAGCACCGCGTGCTCACGGAATACAAGAGCCTGCTGGAGTCGGGCATTATGCAGACATCCACGCCGGAGCCGGATCTGGATGACCCGCAGCTCAGTTTCCAACTGGCGCAGGGGCTGCAGGACGTGGATTTCCTCAACACCCTGTTGCGCACGCGTTCGGAAACGCAAAGGCTGCGGGAGCTGGCCGAGTTTCTGTCGCAGTACGTTCCGCGGCAGAAACACATCGCGCGGGTACGCCAGGTGGCGCCACGCAACGGATTCGGTGGCAAGCCCGCCGGCATCTAGGGAAGCATGGCTGGGCGATTCAGGCCGGCGCCTTTCGCGTTCTCGCTGCTGATCCATGGGTCGATCCTGGGATGGGTGGCGTCCGGCCCCGTCTACGAGAAACCCAAATCGCTCTATACCCTGGAGATCAAGCCGCACATCAGCAAAGTCATCTGGTACGACTTCCGGCAGAAGCTCCCCGATGTTTCCCCGGAACCCAAACCCGCCCCGGCCCCCGTGAAGCCGCCCCGCGCGGAGACCAAGATCGCTTCGCAGGAGATCGTAGCGGGGCCGCCCAAGGCGCCTCACGCGCCGCAGTTGATCTGGCAGCCAGCGCCGAAAGTGGCGTTAAGCAAAGAACTCAAGTCGCCCAACCTGCTCTCGATACACGTCCCGCGGCCGGAAGCGCCACCAAAGCCGAAACTGTTCGTGCCGCCGCCGGAGGCAGCCAAAGCGGCTCCGGAGGCGCCGAAGATCGATGCGCCGCCGCTGATCCGCGCCAGCGAGGACCTTTCCGCCCGCGCGCCCGCGACCAAGCTGGCGCGGGTGCCACCCCGGAATTTTGTGGCTCCCGCGGACCACCCGGTGCAAAAACGCGAGCCCGCGCTGCCCGTTCCCGAGGCTATCCAGACAGTGGCCCACACCGGCGCCGCGCCAGCGGCTTTAGGCAGCGCTCCGCGTCCTGTCCCCCGCGACTTCGTGGCGCCCCCCGCCAGCGCGCCCTCTTCTCCCTCCAACACGCCGCTGCCCGCCGCGCCGGCTTTGCCGGAATCGGGACAACCGGCCACGGTCAGTATGGCGATCGTGGGGCTGAATCCCAGCACCAATGCACCCGCGCCGTCACCGGAAGGGTCGCGGAACGCGCAATTCTCGGCCGGACCGGAGCCGCGCAAGACCGGCGCGTTGAGCGGCGCGAGCGACCACGCCCTGCTTACCGTGCCGGGCTTGATGATCCGCAATGCCACGCCCGACAACCAGCCTATCCTGACAGCCCGCGCGGCCGCGCCCACATCCATGGCCAACCTGCGCGCCGCCGTGCGCGGCAACCTGCCGGAGACCGGAGCCGGCAACGGATCGCGGCTCAACGCCATACGCGTCACCTCCGCGCCGGATTCGTGGCTGAACGGGCGCGAGACGTACCAGATGATGGTGCAGATGCCTAACGTCACCAGTTACACCGGTAGCTGGATGATCTGGTTTGCGGAACGTCAGCCTGCGCCGGGAATGTCGCCCAGGGTGTTGAGTCCGCCGGTGCCATTGCGCAAGGTGGATCCCAAGTACTATCCGGCGGCCATGGCCGACCGCGTCGAGGGAATCGTGCGGCTGACCGCGGTGATTCGCCCGGACGGGCATGTGGACTCCGTCGAGCTGCTCATGCACCTGGACGATCGCCTGGACAAGAGCTCCGAGGAGGCCCTCGGCAAATGGGAGTTCGAGCCGGCTTTGCTCAATGGCAAACCCATCGCGGTGGACGCCGTTTTTGAAATTCCGTTCCGGCTGGCCCCCAAGGTCCCCAAATGACGCGCCAGTACCTGATCATCGACGCCGACGACACGCTATGGGAGAACAACATTTATTTCGAGCGGGCGTTCGACGAGTTCGTCGAGTATTTGGATCATTCGGTTTTGACTCCCGCGGAGATCCGCGGGGTGCTGGACGAGATTGAACTGGTCAACGCGAAAACGCATGGGTACGGATCGTTGAACTTCGGGAAGAATCTGCGGCAGTGCTATCAGCACCTGGCGGAGCGCGACGTCAGCGAGGAGGATCTGGATACCGTGATGTCCTTCGCCGAGCGCATTCTGGATTGTCCCATGCAGGTGATCGACGGCGTGGCGGAGACGCTGGAATACCTGGCTTCCCATCATGATCTGACGCTGTTCACCAAGGGCCATCCCGAGGAGCAGAAGCTCAAAATCGACCGCTCCGGCCTGGGCGCCTATTTCGCCCACACCGCAATCGTGAAAGAGAAGGATGTGGCGGCGTACCGGAACCTGGTGGCGGCGCGCGGTATCCAGCCGGACTGCGCCTGGATGGCCGGCAACAGCGCAAAATCCGACATCAACCCGGCATTGGAGGCCGGGTTGAACGCGGTTTTCATTCCGCATCCCCACACCTGGACCCTGGAGCGCCAGGAGGTACGGCCCGGCAAGGGCCGCCTGCTGGTATTGGAGCGTTTCGCGGACCTGCGGCATCACTTCTGAGGAGGCGGATGCATGTTCATTCCGGCGGATGTGGTGCGGTCCCATATTGATTACACGGCGTGGGCCAGCGGACTGCTGGTGGATGCCGCCGCGCAACTGACGCCGGCGGAACTCACCCGGGATTTCGGCACGGCGGACAAGAGCGTGCTCGGCACTTTGGTGCACGTGTTCGGAGCGGATCGCGTCTGGCTCGCCCGTATGCCCGGTGAGCCGGCAAATCAGTTTTTGACCGACGCGGACTATCGGCTTTCGGTGCTGCAGAACGACTGGCCCGTGCTTTACCGGCAGTGGAAGGACTGGGCCGCGGCGCTGACCGACCAGGCGTCAAGCGCGGAGATGTCGTATCGCGATATGCGCGGGAATCCCTGGAGGCAGCCGGCCGGGCAACTGGTGTTGCACGTGGTGAATCACGGGACGCATCACCGCGGCCAGGTATCCGGGTTTCTGCGCGCCATGGGGTACGCGCCGCCCAAGCTGGATCTGGTGGGTTACTATCGCGACATGCCGCCGCGCTAGAGCCAACGCATCTGTCGTCTCTACGTCTCCGTGACCGGCACACCTCCGTTTATCGGGTGCCGCTAGAAGCTAGAGCGTGACCGTCTCTCCATCGCCCAGCCGTCGGATCGAGGGGAAGCCGTTCGTGTCCCCATCCCATGCGACGCCGTGAACGGGTACGAGTTGCTTGGCATTCATCGCGCGGGCGAACGACCTCAATGCCGCGGGTGAAGCGTGACCGCTCGTATGAATGTGGGCTGCGCGGCTCCCTCCCTCTTCGAACCACTTGCTGACCAGGATGCCATCTCCGTTCTCCAGGTACCCGCGCCACATCGACCAGCACCAAGCGTCGTCCGGATTTGGCGCGACGCCCTTCCGCGCGTAGTCGCCGATGAGTGAACGGCGTGCCTTCACTACCCAGTTTTTCGGGGACTCGTTGAGTGCGGCAGCGGAGATACCGTATGGCACCATTTGCTTAACAAAGGCCTCGCGGCCAGTCGTTCGGTACATCCGTGCGAACGCGCTGGTGACAACGACCTTCAGATTTCTCCGGCCAGGTCTCGGGAGCTTTCCGAATTCGGCGAGCGACTCCAACACCTCCGCCGTGTAAAGATCGATGACCAATGTTCTGGCCGTCCTCAGACAGGCACTATAAAGAGTCACGGTGCGATCGACGTTCTGGGCAGACCACGCGACAAAAACGCGACCGGCGGTAGATCGGAAGAGATCGACGAAGCAGCCCTCCAGATTGCTCTCGGTGACGCAGGGCTTATCGCTGCCGAGGTTCGTGCCCTCCATCAGCAAAATATCAAGGTTGTCGGGTGGCGCAGCCATCAATCGTTTTGTTAGAGCGGACTTGCGGCCGTGACTTCTGAAATCGCCGGAATACAAGATGCGCTTACCATGCACATCGACTAGCAGCATGTAAGCGTCGAACGCAGAGTGATCGATCAGGAAGGGTGTCACGGTAAAAGGGCCAAGTTGAAAGGCGACGGCGCTCTTCCATGGCTTGAATAGATGCGGCAACTCCTTACCGGCAACAGTGGAAGTCAGCCGGATGAGCCGTTCGGTAGCAGCGCCGCAGTAGACCGGCCACTCGGCCGGCACGTCTTCAAGTAGTCCATAGTGGTCCTGATGCGGGTGAGAAATCAAAACGCCATCTACCGCGGCGGTCAAATCCAGGGATTTGGGCAAGAGGTGCCGCGCGCCCTGGGGCGACTCGAGCGGCCGACCGACGTCGAGGATGATGCGGTGCCCATCCGCCGTGCTCACCTCGACGCAGTTACCGCCGATCTGCTGTGTGGACCGGTGGACGGTCAAGCGAACATCGATCACTGGTTAAATTCCTTCGGGCCGACCGCTTAAAGCGTTGTCAGCCGTGTTTCGTGCGCAGCTTAAAGCCCTTTGGGCTACCTACGCGGCGGAGGGTCATCAACGTCTCGCGCTCCAGTTTTGCCATCTCGTTCTTGAATCGGTTGCTGCGCTTCCGAGCGTCGTCGTACCCGTAGACAACGAGGCCGACGCTTCGAGGGGTGTCTATTGTGAAAGGCGTGCCACCCGCAACCTCTTTAATCAAGTCGCCGACATTTCGTTTGGAGCCGGCCAAAGCCGCGATTTCGATGAGATTCTTGGCAACCTCTCGGTAGCTGTTGATCATTTCATCGCGGTGTTTTTCGACTAGCTTTCGGTATTGCCGCACCTGTCCGAGCACCGGTGGCTCCGCATCACCCTCCGCGCGAATCTCTCCGTTCTCATACAGCTTCGCCTCCCAAAAACAGAGTCGGATTTCGCCCCCCGCTTCCCTCTCGAAGCAAGCGATATCGATGCGGGGTAAGAGACGTTCTTCCTCGTCGTCCCTAGCCTTGTTATTAAACGCCACTTCCGTGTCGATCACGTCAGGATTTGCACGAATCAGCGCGTGTACACCTTTCTTTTCGTCCCCGCAATAGAGCTTAGCAGTCTGTTTCATCTTTTTGAGCGTCTCAGGACCGCTATAACGCGTGATAAGCGCCTGATGCCCCTTGACGTCGAAGCCCGCGCTTTCAAGTTTCACCGCCTTGGACAACTTGGGATCGATCAGGTACTTGGGGTGAGTGCTGACCCTCAGTTGGCCCGACTTGCCGCTCGGGTCGATCCTGAACAGCGACTGCCCACGCCAGTACACCTGCAGGTAGTTGTTCCGGATCCCGATGATCAAATCCGTATCCGCGAGGACGTCGGCAAACCAGCCGCCCGGCTTTGCCAACATCCCCAACTTCGAAATGAAATCCTTATTCAGGCCGCGGTAAAAGTGCCAGCTATTTGTAATTTCGGACAATTGAGGCTCCTTTTGGGTACCTAATTCAGAAGATCTGCCGCGCGAGGTTCTCGATGACGCAACGCACTTCAAGTAGCGTTTCGCTCTCCCGAACGGCCTTCGGGTAATAGCCATCGCGTGCTGATGTAATAATTATCTCGCTTCATTTCGGCTCGATGCAACGGCACCCGAAATTCTTCGCGAATTATCCCGAGCAGCGAGCGGCGGCTCAGGATTTGCATATCAGCATAAAGAACGAAGCGGCTCCCGGATATCACAAGAGCCGTGGGCGCAAGGGAGCATGCTGCTGTAGCTTTCGGCATCGGACATAGCGCAACGGTGGGGCAGGAGAACCGGCGTCGCCGCTTTCCTCTTGCACGGCCCAGAAGATTCGACGAATGGTGGGAATTCGTGGGCTGGATCATCGGATACGTTCCCTCGGCCCTTCGTTGAACGCGAAACGCGTCTTGCTGTAGTGCGGGTCAGGTTTGAAGACAGTCGAAGCCTCAGGCAGATGGAAGTGACGCAGGACCTCTGCTGTGAATTGGGGCTGGAGCAACTGTTTTGTAAGATCGACCTCGAAATGTCTCAGTCCTACATTGAAAAGCACTCGGCCGCGGGGCCAGTCCCTCGGCTCGGAATTTCGGAACCAGGGATCCATCAGCTGGGACCAGGGCCAGGCGGAGTCATGGTCGTGCGGACCATCGATATACATTCCGTACGCCTTGCCTTCTTGTAGCGCGACAGAATAGGCGCAGAGTTCCGGCGCAAATTTTGGCCGCTGGATGAACCAGAAGACTCCGACCTCGGGAGCATTCACCTCACGTAGGTGCCTGGCAATCCGCTGACGTCTGGCCACGGTAGCGATCACGTCGTGCAACGTGTCATATCTGGCCAGATTCGAGCATTCGTCCGACGCTACCGCTGGGATGCTTGCCCGTGAAGCCGGTGGCAGAAGCCCGCACCAACCCAGTCGATTGAGGAGCCGAATGCCCAGTCGCCGCCGTGAAAAGTCTCGTTCGGTCCAGGGGGCGGGTTGGGCGTCGGCAGTTTCAGATTCCGGGTAAGCGTTCATTCCTATATTTCGAAAATGAGACGCCGGAAATTTACTGTTTTCTGATTAAAGTTCGTTCGCTTTCCCGTACTGGCTGGACGTGGATAGATCACCCAAATGGAGAGCATCGCTGGCTTTTACCAGCGTTCTCTTATGGCCCACGTGGAAGCCAAGACTCTCAGCGTGATGGTCCAGGCAAAAATATCATCGTCTTGGAAAACGACATGATCCGAGATGGGCACGTTCTGGAAATCTTTCGGAGCAGAGTAGGTGAATCCGTTATCGAGCGACTTTAATAACTTGTCAGATATGGCCACAGCACATCCACAATAGTATTGGCGCCGAAATAGCCGGGTAAATATGATGGCGTTCTGATGCGCGTGCCGGACTCCTTCGCAGACGTGCGTGAACAGTTCCGGCCGCTCGCGGGTGCTGAGCCGGTGGTTGTCGCAATAGGTGGTGATCTGCTGGCAGCCGAGCCAGAATGCACGAGCCCCACCCTGTTGCCCACCGAGTACGGGGACATGGATCGCCGAAGCGATCCGCCGTGCGAGGGCGCTGACGTTATCGAGCCGGGATTCGGGATAACAATTGGCGCTTTATGTGACGCCCAAATCCGGCCGCGAACGAGTCAGTGCCCTGGACGAAGTCAATCCGGTTCACCTGGATGCCTCCTGCTACTTAGTACCGGAGTGCGCTGGCGAGAAACCTATGCGTTGTTGTTCGAGGTGCTGCGGCCCGGCCCCTACGGACTGCTGCTCCACACGCTGTTCCATGCCGACGAAGTCCGCACGCAGGATGAGTTCCGGACCGAGGTGGCGGGTGTGTCGCCGTACGAGCTGGCCTGGCGGATCTGCTGGTTGAAGCATTGACGGCGCACTTCGAACCGCCAAGTATCGCGACACCTACCGCGAGAGGCCGCGGGCCCTGCTGGACGCCAAGGTCCGGGACACGGCGCGGAAGGGACGGGGCCGGCAGCGGTGCCCGCCACGGCGCGACATCCTGTTGGAGATCGAGGCCAGATTGGCGCGCGCCCGGAAGCCCTCCCCCGTCGCCGGGCGTTCTCCTGCCCAGTTGCCTGCCGCCGCCCTCTAGAGGCGTCCGGCCCAGTTCAGCTCCGCTTGAGTGTGCCGTGCGAGAATCTTAAGCGTGGACGGAGTGATTGTCGTCGACAAAGAGGAAGGCTGGACGTCGCACGATGTGGTGGGTAAGATGCGCCGCATCGCGAACACCAAACGGATCGGGCACCTGGGCACGCTGGACCCGATCGCGACCGGCGTGCTCCCGCTGGTCATCGGACGCGCTACGCGGCTGGCGCAGTTCTACACCCGCAGCGACAAGGTGTACGAGGCCATAATCCGTTTCGGATTCGCGACGGATACCTACGATCGGGCCGGCGCACCCGCCTCATCCGCCCACGAGGTGCGCCTCGACGCGACAGACCTGGAACGGGTCCTGGATTCGTTTCGCGGCGAAATCACGCAGACGCCGCCGCCGGTTTCGGCGAAAAAAGTGGCGGGCGTGCGGGCCTACACCCTCGCCCGCCGCCAGGAGACCGTGGACCTGGCTCCGGCCACGGTAAGGATCTATGAGCTGACCCTGCTGGATATCGCCGGCGACACTGCCCGTGTGCGGGCACATTGCTCCGGCGGGACCTACATGCGATCTATCGCCCACGACCTGGGACAGGCCCTGGGTTGCGGCGCGCACCTCCAGGACCTGCGCCGCATCTCTTCCGCCGAATTCTCGCTGGAACAGGCCCGCACACTCGCCCAGCTCCAGCAGCTCGCCGCCGAGGATCGCCTGCACGAAGCGTTGATTTCCGCCGCGCGCATGCTCCCCGATTTCCCCAGCGTCTATGTGGAGCCGTTGAGCGCCGGCCAGATCCGGCACGGGCGTAACTTTCCGGTTTCGCCGTTTCGCGTGCAGGCCGGCACCCGCTACGTCAAAGCTGTCTCGGAAGAAGAAGGCCTGATCGCTATCGGGGAAGCGGTATTGCCGAACCTCTACCATCCGGCGGTCGTGCTGTGAACGCGCGTCGGAAGCGAGGAAGCTGTGTGAGAGTAACACGGGTCTAAACCCACTACCGAGTTTGCAAACAGGTTTTGAGGCGCTCGCGCAAAACGGGTCGGCCCGCGCTGCCCGATATTGCGCGCAGGCAGACGTGCCGCTTTGCGCTTTTGGGCGACGGCCCGGCGAAGTCGGTCCGCCGTTGGGTAAAATTGACTACGCGTGTGTGGCTGATTCTACTGTGGAGCGCGTCGTCATGCTGGAAGCCTGTGCCTTGAGCGATAAGGGATGTGTCAGGGCCAATAATGAGGATTATTCCCGGATCGAGCCGGAAATGGGATTGTACGTGCTGGCGGACGGCATGGGCGGCGCAAAAGCCGGGGAGCGGGCCTCCCGGCTGGCTGTCGATACGGTTTCGGAAAGCATCCGTTCCGCCGCCGCCCGGGATTCGCGGGCGCTCCTGATCGCCGTGGAAGAAGCCAACCGGCGGGTGCTGGAGACCGCGGCCGGCGATCCGTCGCTCGAAGGCATGGGCACCACTCTGGTGGCCGCGCTCGAAGTGGAGGGCGAGCTGTTGATCGCCAGCGTAGGCGATAGCCGGGCTTATCTGCTGGACCGGGAGGGCTTTCGGGCCATCACGCAGGACCAGAGCTGGGTCAACGAAGTGGGCCGGCCGCTGGGGCTGAATGAGGAAACCCTGCGCACGCATCCGATGCGGCACGTGCTGACCATGGCCATAGGGGCGGGGGTTGCGCTGGAGATCAAATACTACCAGGACATCCGGCCGCAGCCCGGCGACATGGTGTTGATGTGCAGCGACGGGCTGCATGGCGTGGTGGACGAGCCGCGGATCGCCGAGATCCTGCGCGACGGCGCCGCGGACCAGCCCCTGATCGAGAAGTGCCGCGCGTTGATCGAGGCGGCGCGCGAGGCGGGCGGGCCGGATAATATCACGGCCGTGTTGTTGCGGGCCGCTTAGGCCCGAGGGCAGGCCGCATGCCTGCCTCGTGTTCGGATCTCATATGAAGGCATTTGTCACGACAGCACTGGTGTGCGCGTTTTCGGGTTTGGCGATGGCTCAAATCGCCGGGATGCGGATCAAAGTGATCGAAGGCGAGGGCGCCATGCACCCCGCCGGTGCGCACGTGATGCATCCGCTGACGGTGGAGGTGACCGACGATACCGGCCGGCCGGTGGCGGGAGCCGCGGTCAGTTTCCAGCTTCCGCCGGAGGGCCCCAGCGGAGTCTTCTCCAACGGTCTGCGCACGGACCTGGTGATCACCGACGCCAACGGACGCGCCGCGCTGCGCAGTCTGCAACTCAACCGCACGGCCGGCCCCCTGTGGATTCGCATCACCGCCGCGAAAGAGCAGGCCCGCGCCGGAGTCGTTTGCGTGCAGCACGTCGGCGAGAGCGCCGGCGCTGCGCCGCCGCCGTCCGCACCCGCCGCCGCGAGTAAGACCGAGCCGCCGGCATCGGGACCGGTGGCGCAATCCGGCGAAATCACCCGCACGACCACCAAGGTGGGCACCGGAAGTCACAAGAAGTGGATCGTGCTGGCGATCGTCGCCGCCGGTGGAGCGGCGGCTTTTGCCGGTGTGAGCCGCGCGGCGAAGTCGAGTGGCTCCACAGTCTCCGGTTCGGTGGTCAGTATCGGCTCACCGGTCATCACCATAGGACACCCATGAGACGGATCCCCGGATTCCTGGTGGCGCTGGCCGTGGCCGCCGCTGCGCCGGCGCAAGTGACTCTCTCGACGGTCGTGAACGGTGTGACTACGCCTGTGGCTGCCGGCGGCGTCGTCCCGTTCGGCGCGGTGGCGGCCGGCTGGGCGACCGCCGATGTCGCATTCAATATCAGTTACACCGGCACCGCTACGACCTATTACCTGACTTACTTCAGTCTGCAACAGGATACGCCCTTCTCCGTGCTAAAGAGTGACTGGAAGACCCTGCCGGCAGTCATACCCCCAGGCGGCCTCAATTTCACAGTTCGCTTTCAACCCAATCAGATTGCCGATTTCAGCGCCACGCTGGCCGTGGGCGATGCTTCGAGCGTGGTGTACCTGCTGGGCAATGCCACCGCGGGATTCACCGTGGTGGCCGCCAATCAGACCGTGCCCGCCGGATCGCCGGTAGCGTTCGGCGATGTTCAGGTGGGCGCGAGCCAGTCTGTGCTGGTGACCCTGGCGAACCAGACCGGCAATTCGCTGACGGTGGGACCCCTCACCATCGAAGGCAGCGCCTTTCAAATTAGCGGCAGTTCGCCGGCGGGCGCCACGGTTCCCGCCGGTTCGTCCGCCAACCTGCAGTTGGTCTTCACCCCCACGGTCGCGGGACCGCAGCAAGGCACGCTGACGGTCGGCGTGTACCCGATTCCTTTGACGGGCACCGGGCTGGCGCCTCCTCCGCCCGCCTATCCGAAACCATCCATTCAAGTGACCCTCGCCACGGCGGCCAGCGCCCAGCAAGGGAGTATCTCCGTGAGCCTGGCATCCGCATCCGCGGCCAGCGGCGCGGGGACCGTGACGCTGGCCTTCCAATCGGCCGTGGCCGGGGTCAGTGACGACCCGATGATCGCCTTCACGGACGGCGCCCGCTCGGCGGCGTTCACCGTGGCGGCAGGGTCCGCGCAAGGGCAGTTCGCCAACGGTCCGTCGATCTCATTCGACACAGGCACCACGGCCGGAACACTGACCTTCACCGTAACGCTCGGGAATAGCACGGCGCAGGCCAGTGTCACTATTCCGGCGGCGTCAATCGGGATTGACGCGGCGGTGGCGGCGCGGGATGTGGCCTGCGATCCTTCCGAGGTCTATTGTACGGCGGTCAACGTCGAGCTGCAGATCAACGGCTGGGACAACACGCGGAGCGCATCCCAGATCGTGTTCACCTTTTTCAATTCGGCGGGCAGCGTGATCGCGCCCGGGAACATCACGGTAGCCGCGACCGCTCCCTTTGCCCAGTATTTTGCGGGTTCGGATCTGGGCGGTGTGTTCGGACTGCACGCGCTATTCCCGGTAACCGGCGATTCCGACCAGGTAGTCGCCGCCCAGGTGCAGATCACCAACTCCGCGGGGACCGCGCAGACAGCCCGGATCACCTTCTGATTTCACGGCTCCGCGAGCGGCGCCACGGCTATCGGCGCGCGGGCGGGCGGCCGGGCCCCGCTCTTGCGGTTGAGGATCAGCACCACGCTGGCCAGCACCAGGCCGCAACCGGCCAAGGCGGTGGGGCCCAGCGTTTCGCCGCCCAACAGGCAGCCCAGAGTCAAAGCCACCACGGGATTCACATACGCGTAGCTGGACAGCCGCGTCGGACTCATTCGTCCCAGCAGCCAAACGAAGGAACTGTAGGCCACCAGCGATCCGGCGACAATCAGATAAATCATTGCCAGGACCGCCGAAAGCGGCGGCGGCCGCAACTCCCGCCACTCCCCCGTCAGGGCGGACCCCACCATTAGCAGGACGCCTCCGCAGAGCATTTGCGCGCCGGCATTGATGGCGTGGGATGGGGGCAAGGCCATGCGCTTGGAGAGCACCGATCCGGCGGCCCAGGAAATCTCACAAAGCAGGATCGCGGCGCACGGGGCCCAGGCGCTGGAGCCGATACGCGCACGCAGGCTGCCGGAGAGCAGCACCACGCCCGCCAGTCCGCAAGCCAACGCCAGCAACATCAGGGGCGTGGCCCGTTGGGTTTTCAGAATCGAGATTTCGAACACCAGAACCCACGCGGGCAGAGTCGCCACCAGCACCGAGGCGGCGCCGGACGGGATGGTTTTCTCGGCCCAGAACAGGCTGCTGTAACAGACCAGGAACATCAGGACGGCGAGCAGCCAGATGCCAGGCCAATGGGCGCGGGCCGGAGGCGCGGCGCGCCGCAGGCGGGCCCAGCCATAGAGCAGCGCGCCCGCGGTAAGGAAGCGCACGCCCGCGGCGAACCAGGGAGGCAGCGCCGCCACGGCCACTTTGATGGCGAGGTACGTGGATCCCCAGATCAGGTATACCGCCGCCCAGGCCGCCAGCGTCTTGGCCCGCGTTCCGCGTTCCTCCATCTAACTATCAAAACATATTTTTGACGGTTATGGTAGAATGAGGGCGGTGGCGGAGGAATTTCAACTGGTGGCGGGGCACGTGGCGCTGGATTTCGCCAATACGCTCGACAACCGCTACGACGCCGCGCGCCTGACGGAGCTTTTGCCCAGCTACGAGCGTTTCCTGGCATTCGCCGCGCAATCCGGAATCATCACGGCGACGGAGGCGGCCAGGCTGCTGCGGCGAACCTCACCCGGCGCCCGGACGCGCGCCCTGCGTAAAGCCATCGAGATGCGGGAAGCGCTGTACCTTCTGTTACAGGCCGCGGCCCGCAGGCGGAGGCCGCCCCGCCCATGCCTGCAAACGCTCAACGGCTTCCTGGCGAAAACCCGGACTCCGGCCGCGCTGATCCGCACTCGAAATGGATTCGCCTGGCGGCGCGACGCGGCCGCGTCCGCCGCGGGTCCGCTGACTCTCATCGTCGAAGCCGCCGCCGAGCTGCTCACCTCCCCGGATTGCGCCGCGGTTCACGAATGCGGCGCCCCCTCGTGCCGCTGGCTGTTTCTCGATCGCAGCAAGAATCACACGCGCCGCTGGTGCGACATGCGCATCTGCGGCAACCGCGAGAAAGCCCGGCGATTTCAATCACGGCGCGCTTAGCGGTCCGCGCGGAAGCGGACGCGCAACGCGTGCAGGTCATGCGCCAGGATTTCGTCCTGCCGCGCGAGAATGTCGGCGGGCGATCCAGGCGCGGCGAAGAACCGTCCGGACAAGCCGTCGGCGGCCCCCGAGGCCAGGTACAACACCAGCTCGACGCCGGCCTCCGGCGGGTCGTCCCGGCCCTCTTCGAAGATCTTCCCAAACCAGGGCAGCCAGCGCTTCCCGGCGCCGGACTGCAGCAGTTCCTCAGCCATAGCCGTGCGCACGGTCCCCGGCTGAATGGCAAACAACGAAACGCCGCATGGCCGCGCTTCATCCGCCAGAACTTCGGTGAGCCGGATCAGAGCCGCTTTGCTGGTGACATAGGCGGACATGTACGGAATGCTGCGCGCGCCCGCTCCGCTGGCCACATTGACGATCCTCCCGCGCCGGCGCCGGGTCATGCCCGGCAAGACCGCATTACAGCAGAGCAAGGGTCCCTTCAGGTTGATCTCCACAGTCCGCCACCACTGCCCGGCGTCCAGTTCCCAAGTCGGACCGAACGGAGGCCCGGCTCCGGCACTGTTCACCAGCAGGTCGACCGGGCCGAGTCGCGCCGCGACCGTCTCGGCCATCGAATTCACGGACGGTTCATCGGTGATATCGGCTTGGATCGCGATGGCGGTATGGCCTTCGGCGCGAATGAGCGAAACCGTTTCCGCCAGTTGATCGGCGCTGCGCGCCGCCACGGCCACGCGCATTCCATTTTGTGCCAGGGCGACCGCGAACGCCCGGCCCAGACCGCGTCCGCCGCCGGTGACTAGTGCCACTCCAGGTTCCAATCGGCGCATGTTGAATGGATATCATGAAATCTGGCATGCAAACCAAACAACTCGGCAACAGCGACATGCATCTTACGCGGATCGGCATCGGCGCATGGGCCATGGGCGGAGGCGGCTGGGCGTTCGCCTGGGGGCCGCAGGACGACGATGCATCCGTGGCCGCCATCCACGCGGCGCTCGACGGCGGGCTCAACTGGATCGACACGGCGGCCGTGTATGGATTGGGCCATTCCGAAGAAGTGGTCGCGCGCGCGCTGAAAGGCCGGCCGCGAAAGCCGTTCGTCTTCACCAAGTGCGAACGTGTGTGGAACGAACAACGCGAAATCGGCAGGAGCCTCAAGACGGATTCCATACGCCGCGAAGTGGAAGCCAGTCTGCGGCGCCTGCAGCTCGACGTCATCGATCTCTATCAGATCCACTGGCCCGAGCCGGAGGAGGATATCGAAGAAGGCTGGACGGCGATGGCGGACTTGCGGCGCCAGGGCAAGGTGCGGTGGATCGGGGTGTCGAACTTCAACGCCGACCAGATGCGGCGGGCGCAAGCCATTGCCCCCATCACGTCCTTGCAGCCGCCCTATTCGATGCTCACGCGGGGAATCGAGGAAACCGTCCTGCCGTACACGCAAGCTAACGGAATCGGCGTGCTTGTATATTCGCCGATGAAATCGGGCCTGCTGACCGGGGCCATGACTCGGGAACGCGTGGCGGCGTTCCCGGAGGACGATTTCCGGCGGCGGGTGGCGGCCTTTCAGGAGCCGCAGCTCAGCCGTAACCTGGAACTGGCGGAGCGGCTGCGGGAGATCGGCGGGCGGCACGGGCGCACGGCGGGCGAGGTCGCCATTGCGTGGACCCTGCGGCACCCGGCGGTGACGGCAGCGATCGTCGGCATGCGCTCGGCCAAACAGGTGGAAGGCGTGATCGGCGCGGCCGAGTTCCGGCTGAGCCCCGAGGAAGTGGCGGAGATCGAGACGTTCCTGAACGGTTGAACGCGCCGGCGGTCGCTTTCCGGGATGGAAGCCGTCCGAAACTTGACAGCGCCCCGGCGGCAGGCATAACCTAAACCCAACGTAGACAACTCAGGGCAGGAGGGTAATGAATGGCCGCTCAAACCCGGGTCGCCGTGTGGCTGTTGTGTCTCGCGGCGGCGGCGATCGAGGCTATAGCACAAGCACCCGTGGGCTCGCTGAACGGCACGGTTCACGATACCAGCGGTGCAGTCATGCCGGGCGTCGCCATAACCGTGACCAATAAGGATACCGGCGCCGAACGGCAGGTCGCGACCGGCGCCGACGGTTCTTTCGCCACAGCGTCACTGCCGGCCGGCAGTTACAGCGTGAAAGCGCTGGCTCAGGGCTTTCGCACGCTGGTGGAGAACGCCACAGTGCAAGTCGGCCAGACCGCCACGGTTGACCTGGTGATGGAGGTGGGGGCGGCCACCGAAGTGGTCAGCGTCCAGGGAGAAGCCGCGCAGATCTCTTACGACAGTCACGAGATTTCGGGGGTCATCACCCGCGAGCGCATCCAAAACCTGCCGTTGAACGGCCGCGACTTCCTGCAACTGGCCATGTTGGAGCCGGGAGTTACGGTGTCGGCCAGTAATGCTGGCCAGTATAACCAGCAATTCAATGTGTCCATTCTGGGAGCCAGTTCCACGAATAATTCCGTGCGCATCACGGTGGACGGCGCGACGGTACAGGATTCGGTGACGGGCGGCACGCAACAGAACTTCTCGCAGGAGGTGGTGCAGGAGTTCCAGCTTTCGTCCACCAACTTCGACCTGTCGAATGGCATCGGCGCCGGCGGCACGGTGAACATAGCGTCGCGGTCAGGCGGCAACAGCTTTCACGGCGATGGGCTCTTTGTGTATCGCGACCACAACATGGCGGCTTATCCGTACCTGGCGCGGGATCCCAACGAGCCGGCCAGCCCGTTCTTCCAGCGCAAGAACGAAGCCTATTCGCTGGGCGGCCCCGTCAAGAAGGACAAGCTGTTCTTTTTCTCCAGCCTGGAGCACTCCAATCAGACGGCGGTCTTCAGCTCCTTTCCGAGCGATCCGCTCTTCAGCGCGTTCGGCGTCAATGCCGCCAGCCCGCTGCATTCCAACGAATTGTTCGAGCGGATCGACTGGCGGATCAGCGCCAGGCACACCGCCTTCGTCCGTTACTCGCACGACGGCAACAGTTCGTTCGCGCCTCCCGCGCTGGGCGACCAGCCGTCGGACTGGAACCTGAACACCAACTGGGCCGACTCGGGCGTATTCTCGCTCGTCAGTGTGCTGACGCCCACGACTGCCAACGAATTTCGTTACTCCATGACGTTTTGGTCCAACCGGCTCAACCCGGCCACCGCAGCGAATTGTCCCGCTCCGTGCATCGGTCTGGGAGGACCGAACATCGGCATATACGGCGTCAGTAACTTCTCTATCGGACCAGCGACCAACGCGCCGCAAAGCCGCATCCTGCGGCGCCAGATCTTTACGGACAACCTGAGTTGGCAGAAGGGCGCGCACTCGTTGAAGTTTGGCGGATCCTGGGAGTATCAGATCGGCTACGGAACTTATGCTTACGCCTCTCCCGCCGCGGTAGTGCTTTGGTCGCCGGAACTGGTGCAGGGCTTCGACCAGGAACTGGCCGCCGCCGGACTGTCCGCCTACCAGATCCATATCCCTTCCACGTTCAATACGGTGAGCGATCTGGCCCGGCTTCCCGTGGCCGGTTTCGAAATGGGTGTGGGCGACATCAATCAGCCGCCGCTGTGGAACAGGGGGAACGCGGACCACGACAATCTGTTGCATGTGTATGCCGAGGACACCTGGCGGATCCGGCCGCGGTTCAGCTTGCAGTATGGACTGGCATGGTCTTATGAAAGCAACGCGCTGAATTTCGACCTGACCAAGCCCACCTACCTGACGCCTATCCTGGGCCCGAGCGGCCTGGGCCACGAACAGCACCAGCCGCACGACTTCAGTCCCATGATCGGATTCACCTGGGCGCCCACGAACGACAACAAGACGGTGGTGCGCGGCGGCGCGGCCCTCTACTATGACACCTGGGACCTGTTCAACCGGTTGATCGAGCGCGCGCTGTTGGGTCCGCAAGGCACCGGCCGCGCGCTGTTGCCGGACAGCCTGTTCTTTCCGGACATTGCCGCTATTAACGGCTTCGCCAATCTGCCGGGACCTTTTCAACCGACGGCGCTCAGTTCCGAGCCGACCAGTTTTACCCTGCTGGAGTTCGATCGTCTGTTCCCGGTATTCCTCAACGGCGCGGTGGCGGAACTGGGACCGCCGGGCAACACCAGCCTGGCGGTGCGCAACATCCAGTTGTTCAAAACAGCGCCGATGAGCGCTCTGATTCCGGTGAACTTCCGGCTGCCCTATTCCGAGCATGCCAGCATCGGCGTGCAGCACCAGTTGCGCGACGACCTGGCGGTCAGCGCCGACTTCGTATTCCGGCAGTACATGCACCAACTCATCACGGGCGCGGACCTGAATCACTACTACAGCGTGCACGGACCGGTGATCCCGCGATGTACGAGCGCCGACCAGCAGCTCGATACCAGCGCCGAGTGCTCCGCCGGGGTGATTGAGGCCAATGTCAGCGGCGGGCGCTCTCACTACGCGGGTCTGCTGTTGAAACTGGACAAGCGTTTCTCGCACAGAACCACCGGGACGCTGGCGTATTCTTACGCCAGCCAGGTGGGGTACAACGGCATCGTCGACGAAAGCAATTATTTCGCAAGCTGGGGCCCGCAGGCCGGCCACCAGATCCTGACCGGAAGTATTCTGGTCGACCTGCCGTGGAAGTTCCAGGTATCCGGCATCACGTCCTTTCAGAGCGCGCCGCCGTTCCAACCGTACGTCGCCGGCATCGACTTGAACGGCAACGGAAGCATCGCCGGAGGCGAGAACATTCTGGGCGGCACGCCGATTCCGGGAATCGGCTACAACCAGTTCAACGTCAGCGCGGGCAAGGGCGAACTGGCGCAACTGGTGAACCAGTTCAACACCAACTATGCGGGCAAGGCGGATGCCTACGGCCTGACCATCCCGACGCTGACGCTGCCGGGCAGTTACTCGTTCCCGCACAGTTTCAATTCGCAGGATTTGCGGCTCACCAAAAACATTGGTCTGCACGGGGACCGCGTACAACTGGCGATCTACGGCGAGTGCTTCAACATCTTCAATATCGCCAACCTGACCGGTTATGCCGCGGCTCTGAACGAGCCGAATTTCGGAATCCCCACGCAGCGGACGCCGAACATCTTCGGCTCTGGTGGTCCGCGGGCGTTTCAGTTAGGCGCGCGGCTTTCGTTTTAGTCACTCGCGGCGCAGGGCGGCCGTGGGATCGACGTTAGTGGCGCGACGCGCGGGCACCAGCGCCGCGACGAGCACCACGCCGCTCATCAGCAGAACCACGATCGCCAGCGTCGCGGGATCCGTGGGCGTCACACCATACAGCAGGCTCTTCATGAGGCGTGTCAGGGCCATCGCGCCGGCAAGACCCACAACCAGGCCGGCGGCCGCCAGACGCGCCGCATGGCCCAACACCAGGGTCATCACGTCGCGGGGCCGCGCGCCGACCGCCATGCGGATGCCGAACTCGTGGGTTCGCTGGCTCACGCTGTATGAAATGATGCCATAGAGTCCCACCGCCGCCAGGAGGACGGCGAGCGCCGCAAAGGAGCCGAGCAGAAGCATGTTGAATCGCCGTTCCGACAAGGACAGGCTTACGAATTCGTCCATGCTCTGGATGCGGTTCAGTGGAATCCGGCTGTCGAGCCGCCAGATCCGGCGCTTCACCTCGGGAAGCAGGCCGGCGGTGGAAGCCGGCAGGCGGAGCACCACGCTCATCCAGCGCCTCCAGGCTTCGTTGGACTGCGCGAAGGGCGTGAAGACACCCGGGTACGCCGGTTGCGCCAGGGAATACTGTTTCACGTCGGCGACCACGCCCACAATCGTCATCCAACGCGGCGGACCGGTTTCGCGCGCCCAACGGATACGTTGCCCGATGGGATTCTGATGGGCATAAAACTGGCGGGCCAGGGCTTCGTTGATCACTGCCACCAGCGGCTGCCCCTCCCGGTCGGTGTCTGTCAGGGCACGGCCGGAACGCACCGGGATCTGCATCACGCGGAAGTAATCCCCCATGACGCCAAAAGTATCGACCTCCGGTTCGTTGCCCACCGCGGCCGGCGGGCGTCCGTCAAAGGCCAGGCTGTGGGTCACCTCCGAACCGGTGAGGGGAACGTCGCCTACCATGGCTGCCTTCACGCCCGGAATCGCGTTCAAACGGTCCAGCAACTCGCGCCGGAAGGTTGTCTGTTTTGGGATTTCGGCGTATCGAGTGGCCGGCAATTGAATATAGATAGAGACCAGGCGCGCGGGATTGAATCCCGGATCGACCGCCCGCAGCCGGGCAAAACCTTTGATGAGTAGCCCGGCGCCGGCCAACAATATCAGGGCAAGGGCCATCTGTGAGACGACCAGAATGCGGCGAAAGCCGTGTGCCGCCGGCCCGAATGTGTCGCTGCGCGTGCGTTGGCTCAGGGTCCCGGCGATGTCCGGTGCGGCGGCGTGCATAGCTGGCACCAGTCCGAAGATCACGCCGGTCAGCACGGACACGATGAAGCCGAATGCCACCACCGGCGCGTCCACCGAGATCCCCTGAAAGCGAACCAGCGCCGCGGGCTTGGCCGCGGCCAGGAGAAGGGTGCCCCATTGGGCCACCAGCAGGCCGGCGGCGCCGCCCAGGATCGCCAGCAGCGTGCTTTCAATCAGGCTCTGGCGGAGCAGCCGGCCTCGCCCGCCACCCAACGCCGCCCGAATCACCAGTTCGCGCCTGCGCGCCGCGGTGCGGGCCAACAGCAGTCCGGCAAAATTGGCGCAGGCGATCAGGAGCACCACGCACACCGATCCAAACAGGACCAGCAAGGCCGGCCGGATGTCACCGGTCACCGCCTGTTGCAGGGGTACGGGCAGAGTGTGGCGGTTCTTCTCTTCTTCGGGATAATCGGCGGCCAGGCGAGCATCCACCGCCTTCAGGTCCGCGGCGGCCTGAGCCAACGTGACGCCCGGTTTCAGCCGCCAGTAGCTGTTCATGAAGTGCACACCCCGGTAGGCGGCGGCTTCGGGGTACACGACCCGCAGCGAAACGAACAGGTCCAGATCGTATTCGGGTACGGTGAATCCCACCGGCATGACCCCGATCACGGTGTACGAGTTGCCGCCCAACGGCAGAACTTTGCCTATGATCTTCGGGTCACCGGAAAGATACTGCCGCCAGAACTGGTAGGCGAGGAGCACCGTGCGCGGCCCGCCTTTGCGATCCTCCTCCGGCAGGAAGGTCCGGCCCAGCATGGCGGGGACGCCCAGCGCCTGGAACAGCCCGGCATCCACATATCCGGCGCGCACGCCCATCGGCTCGCTGCCGCCGGTGTAATCCAAGACCTCCGGATTTACGCCGCCGCCGGCGGAGAATGACCGGTTCTGCGCGCGGATGTCATCGATATCGAGCTGGGACTCGGTGCTGCGCCAGGTCACCAATTCGCCGGGGTTGGCATAGGGAAGCGGGCGCAGGAGCACGGCGTGAATCACCGAGAATATCGCCGTATTAGCGCCGATGCCGAGTGCCAGGGTAAGCAGAGCGACCAGCGTAAATCCGGGATTCTTCCGCATGGTCCGCAGGGCGTACCGCAAGTCCTGCCGCGAGGTGTCCAGCCAGTTCCATCCCCAGGCGCTCCGGCTGCGCTCGCGCAGGAGAGTTTCGTTGCCGAAGCGCCGCTGCGCGGCGTTGCGGGCATCCGCCGGGGAGGCGCCGCCGGCCAGATGTTCTTCTTCCCGGAGCCGGCGGTGCAGGCTCATCTCCTCTTCGATCGCGGAGTCGAACCGCCGGCGATCGAGGAGCATGCGAAGACGCCTGGCCAGCTCGCGAATCCAATTCATAACGGTGATCCTCCGGCCCTGCGGCGAAACGCCGTGGGCAGTTGCATAGTTAGACTATGGAACCGGCTAATCGTTAGAACGATGTTGAGATCTTATCTCACCTTCGGGGTGGTACTAATGGGCCTGGGACGGCGGGACGCCAGTCGCGCCGTGCATGTACAATAGAAAAATTCCATGAAATCTCCAAACCTGGGTTTTATTAATATCCTCGGCTTGACTCTGCTCTCAAGCATGCCTGTCTTTGCCACCATATCGGGCATTACCCTTAAGCCATCAATGGCTTCGCCGCAACTCCTCGGCACAGCCATCACCTGGACCGCCAAAGCCGGCGATACCGGAGCGGGGCCCGTGGCGTTTCAGTTCAACGTCGCTGCTCCAGGTAAAGCGGTCACCCTGGTGAAGGATTTTGTCCCCGGCACGCTCAACGCCGGAGTCTGGACGTCGCGGCCGTTTGTCTGGGTACCGATCTCGAGCGAGGGAGGCTACGAAATCCAGGTAGTCGTCAAGGACTTCGGAACCGGAGAGAGTGCCAAAAAGACAGTAAAATACACGGCCACGCCGCTGGCGACCGGGAGCAATCCCGTGATCACGGCGACGGCGAACCCGCTGGTCGCCATCTTCAGCGCTCCGGCTTGCCCGACCGGCAGTTCCATGCGGATCTCCTTCCAGATTCAGAACGGGAGCCACCCTGCTGCATACACGAATTGGACGCCTTGCCGCGGTTCGACGACCATGAATTTCGAAATCGGGGGGATGCTGCAGGCCACCGGCTACTACATGCATGCCCAGACCAAAACGGGCAGCCAAATCACCAACGGGGCGACCCGGGTGTTCACCGCGGGAAGCATACCCGGCAACGTGGTGCTCCCCGGCTTCAGCGTGAAGATCGCGGCCGGCAGCAACGATCCTAATCCTGTGATCCTGCACAGTTTGATCCAGTTCGGAGGAGGTACAACCTACGCCAACGTGGCGACCGACCTGGCCGGCAATATCATCTGGTATTACTGGCCCACCAACGTCGATCACTTCCAGGTGACGGTGCGCCCGGTTACGGGCGGTGGCGTGGTTTCCGTCGAGGACGATTACGCCTGGGATCCTAATGTCTTCGCGCAGCAATACCTGCGGCAGGTCGACCTGGCCGGCAACGTGGTGAAAGAAACCAACATCGGGGCTCTCCAGCAGCAGCTCCTGGCCAAGGGTTTTGCGGGCGGCGTCCCGTGCCAGTCGGTTCCCGATCCGGCGCCGGTCGGCACGGCTTGCATTGGCGGGTTCCATCACGATGCCATCCAGACCTTGCCGGGCGGCAAGATGGCTTTGTTTGTATCCGAAGAGAAGCTCTTTCCGGCCGGAACGCAGGGTGACACGAGCGGTTTACCGGTGGACATCATCGGGGACATGATCCTGGTGGTGGATAGCAACTGGCAGATCACGTGGTATTGGGATTCGTTCGACGCAGCCGGTGGCGGCAATGGTTATCCCCAATTGCCTGCTTCCCGCACCGCCGTCCTGGGAGATACCTGCGGGGTGAGCACCGCGGGTTGCCCGCCGGTCTACCTGCTCAGCGCGGGGAACACCGCTCCCCTGGCGCACGACTGGCTGCACAGCAATTCGCTCTATTATTGGCCGGCCCCCCAGAACGGCAACTCGACCGGCGGCGACATCATATGGTCGAGCCGGCACCAGGACTGGGTTTTCCGGATCGACTACCGTGACGGAGCCGGCACAGGCGACATCTTGTGGCGGATGGGTCCCAGCGGCGACTTCACTTTCATGAACACTTACAACGACGTATGGCCCTGGTTCTCACACCAGCACGACGTTGCCATTGAGGGAGCGGGCTCCGGAGTCATGACCATCTTCGACAACGGCAACACTCGTGTTTCGAACCCCGGAGCTTCCACCGGCGGAGTGCCAGGACTGGGTCTGGCCTGCGGTCCGTACGACTGCAACAGCCGGGGCATGGCCGTGACTTTTGACGAGAGCGCCAAGACGGTAACGCCCACGGTCAGTTTCGATCTTGGCAATTTCTCCACCGCCATGGGCAGCGCGCAACTGCTTTCAAGCGGCTATTACTTCTTTGAGAACCCGGCGATCCTGATCAACCTGAGCACGATCGACGGCTACAGCCTGGAGATCACCCCAACGCCTCCTGCACCGCAGTTGGGCGCGGCCAACAAGGTGTTGAACCTCTCGGGTCCGGAGCACTACCGGGCGTTTCAGATGCCGAACCTGTACAGCGTGCCGACCACGTAGTGGCTCTACGGCAGCCTTCCGGCAGACCAGAGTATGGCCCGGTGGACCAGTTCCTGGTAATCGGGATTTTGGTGCGCCTCGCGGCCGTGGCCGAGTTGGATATAGACCACGCGCGACTTGTCGTACGGGCTGATCCAGGCGACGGGGCCGTCGCTGAGCGGGTTGGCGGTTTTCAGCAGCACCTGTACGCGCGGCGAGATCCACATGCCGTGGTACACCTCATCGCGGAAGTGCAGGGGGCCCAGGCCGCGCGTGATCGAGTGCTGCGCAGCGGCTTCCACGAGTAGATCTTCGTCGTGCTTGTAGGTCGAGGCGGGAAGTCCGTCCTCGGCCTGCAGGAGATACTTGCCGCCGACGACCTCCCGGGTCCACCAGGGCCAGGAATTGAAATCGGCAATGGCATGGTGCAGCACGACCAACCCGCGCCCGGCTTCCAGGAAGGCACGCAGATTGGCGCGCCTGGCATCGTTGATTTCAGGCACCATGTCGTAGAGCACCAGCACATCGGCTTCGTTTCGTAAATCGTGGGTGTAAGCGTCGGGGTGGCCAGTGACATTCACCTCGAGATCCGGACGGTGAAGAAACACTTCGTAGAATTCCGGATCGTACGGATGTCCGCCGGTAACCAGTTGAACGCGCACGGGATGTGCCGCATGAGGTGCGGGGTACGCCGCCGGCAGCGTCACTTCGCCGGTAGCGGCCCATTCGGCTCCGCGCACGAAAGTGATGGCAAAGGCGGGTTCCTGCATGGCCGGCACCTCGTGGCCCAGCGCCCCGTAAAAGACGCGGCCGCGCCCGTAGTTCACGGTCACCAGGATCGGCTCGTCTTTGCCGGTGCCGCCGTTCGCCGGATCGTCATAGGCCGTGGCGATCGCGTGCGCCCCCGGCAGGAAGCGCATCTCGTGGTAAAGTTCGTCGAGCGTTTCGAGGCCGCCGCCGATACCGCGCAGGATGGGGTGGGCGGGATCGCTGAGTTTCAACTGGAAGAGATGCCGCGGCGCGTGAAACGTTTTGGGCGGATTGCCGGCCCAGGTGCCGCCCACCATTTCCGCCCAGGCGGTCCAGGGCGGTTCCGTGCGGCCGGTTTTGACATGTCCCGGCCCGAGGATATCGAGCCCGCTGAATGCATAACTGGATCCGTGCACGACCACCATGCCCTTGCCGGAGGCGACGAAGTCGGTGACCGCCTTCTCCGCCGCGGAACCCCAACGCGGACCTTGATAGTCAACGACCAGCAGATCGTAATTCGCTAACGCGGCGGCGGTTAACCCGGCAGGTTCTTCCTCCAGGCGCACATCGAAACGCTGCGTGGCCGACAAGAGATCGCGCATGAAGGGCGTGGTGGCGCGCCAGTTGTGATTATTCTGGCCGGAGAGGATCAGGGTACGGATGGGTGCGGCGTAGAGCGTGGCGGCGGCCAGGAGGAGAGCGGGAACCTTATACATAGGCGGGCGCCTCGACTCTTGGAACCAGCGCTTGCAGATGGGCCAGGCTGCGCGCGGCTTGCGCGGAGGTGCCGCACTCGCAGCTCAGTACGCCAGTCCAGCCGGACTGTTCCAGAATTCCGATCACGCGGGCCCAGTCGATGACGCCATCGCCGCAAGCGCAGCCCACGGGCGTGCCTGTGACCTTGCCCCGTTCGGCTTCGGCGTGCGCCAGGGCGATGTCTTTGGCATGCACGTGCGCCAGGCGCGCGCGCACGGCGTTCAATCCCTCATAGGGATCTTCGCCGGCGAGGAAAGCGTTCCCGGTGTCGTAGTTGAATTGCAGCCAGGGCGAGTTCACCAGGGATGCGATGCGGCATAGTCCGGCAGTCGTGCGGGAGATGCTCTGATGGGGTTCGATCCCGATCGCGACACCGTAGCGCTCGGCTACGCGCAAGGCCGCGGTGAGAGTGTAGCGCATCACGGGCCAGATGTCGTCGTCGGCGATCCATGGCGGCCGGATGCCTTCGTCGGTATTGACCACCGGCGCGCCGATCGCCGCGGCGAAGCGGATCGCCTTTTGCAGGTAGGGTACGCTGATCTCCGGCCGCATCAGGGGACAATGCGCACTGAGGCCCGAGGCACGGAGACCGTACCGGTCCAGCAGATCCTGGATCTCGCGCGGCTCGTCATCGAGCGAAACGGAGTGAAAGTAGCCGGCTTCGCTCAGCAGTTCACGGCCGTTGTGCACCATGGGCTCCACGTAGCGGAAGCCCAATTGCGCGGCACGCTCCAATCCCGCCGCAAAGGGCTTATCTTCGTGACGGATAAACTCCATGTTCACGCCGATCGAGATAGGCATATGACTCCTTAGGTGAGCAGGCGGCTCCGGCTTAAACATCCCATTCGCGCTGCCAGAACGCGCGTCCGCCTTCCTTATAGGACAGATTCATCAAATGGCACGATAGCGCGGAGTAGTGGCCGGAAACCACATCCGCGTTAGGCTGTTTGCGGGATCGCACACATTCGAGGAAATTGCCCATGTGGGCCTCCTCGCGGGAGGGGCCGCCGATCACCGGCTGCGCACCTTTCTCCGCGGGAAGGAAACGGTAGCCGTCGCGGAAAATGGATAGCCGGCCATGGGAGCCGTGGAAGCAGATGTCCACGCACTCCTTGCCGATCATGTCGGTGAGAGTGGCCTCGAATGTCACCACCAGGTTGTTCGGATACTCGACGATGCCGTCGATGTTATCCGGCGTGTCGCGCCCGTCGTTATACAGGTAGATACCGCCCAATGCCACCGCGGAGCGGGCGCGCGTCAAATCCAGATACCAATGCACGACGTCCACCAGGTGGACGAACAGGCCACCGGTCTGGCCGCCGGTGGAGAAGTCCCAATACGCGAAACGATTGAAATAGCGCTTGGGATCCCAGGGGATCTTGGGCAGCCATCCGAGCGCGGTGTCCCAATCGAGGCCTTCGGGCCTGGCGTCCATACCCGCCGGCGGCTTCTCCAGGTAGCCGGTATTGGCGTTCCAATACGTGCGCACCATGTTGACCTTGCCCAAGGCGCCGGTGTCGATGAACTTCTGCTTGGCCTCGATGAAATGAGGCATGGAGCGCTGCTGCACGCCGACCTGCACGATGCGGCGGGTCTCGCGAACCGCCTCCACCAGGCTGACTCCCTGCAACGGCAGCGAGGTCATGGGCTTTTCGACGAAGACATCTTTCCCGGCACGGCAGGCGTCCGCGGCGATGCGCGAGTGCATGTGATCCCAGGTCGCCACGATGACCGCGTCGATGTCCTTGTGATCCAGCAGCGCGCGATAATCGCCATACTTCTTAACCGGCACGCCCAGCCGTCCGGCGGTTTCATCGCGCCGCACATCCCAGGCGTCGCACACGGCGACCCACTCGATGCCGCCGTTGGCGTTCGCCATTCGGATGAGATGGTTGCCGCGTCCGCCGGCGCCGATCAGTCCAAGGCGGATACGGTCATTAGCACCCAGAACGCGGGCCGCTGCGGCGGCGCTCATGGCGCCGGCCAGGAAGGTACGTCGGGACTGCATAGAAGGCTCCGAATCAGGTTTGTTTTAAAGAACCAGATATCCAGATTTGGTTCACCGATATGGTATCATGCGCCGCGCGCGTACGATACGGCGTGGGCATGTTCCTGCCGGTCCGGGATGGCTACTCCTGGTTGAATCCGGCCGCTCGGCGGAAGGACTCGACGTAGTGACCGTCCTTCTTGTCCATCTGGCGCAGCTCGGCCTTCAGCTTCTCGAGCGCCGCGGGGTCCCAATCCGGACGGTAGTGCGAGATCGCCGGCGGAAACTGGCTGACGTGGGCAGCGGCGGCGTTCAACTTAATTTCCGCCACATCGTCGATGTTCACGAAGTAATTGGCATCTTTGCCGGCGTAGTAGTAGTATTCCTCGGGCACCTGCCAGGGCTGCAGCCCGTCGTGCAGGATCTGGTTGGGGAAATACAGGTGCCATTCCGCGGCGCGTATGGCATCGATAGTATTGTTGGCCGCCATGCGGTGGTCGGTCTTGTGCCAGCGCACATATTCGGCGCCGGGGTCGACGCTCAGCACGATGTCGGGCCGGTACCGGCGGATGATGCCGGTTACCTGCTCGACCAGGTCGCGTGGGTTGGCGTATTCCAGCATGCCATCGTGATATTGCAGCCAGATGATGTTGGCCTTGGGAATGCCGATGATGCGGCAGGCCTCTTCTTCCTCGTGCATGCGGATGCGCGCCAGCCGTTCGCTGGTCATGTCGGGGTCGTAGGAACCCTTGTCATCGTTGGTATAGATAACGATGCGAATGGTGTTTCCGTTCCTTGCCAGCTTGTAAAGTGTACCGGCGCAACAGAACGTGTCGTCATCCGGATGCGGAGTGAAGAGCAGGATGGTCCGGCCGCGGGCCGACTCGAGAGGTCCCGGTTCCTGGCCGGCGGCCAGCAGACAGCCGGCGCACGCCAGCAGGAGGACTCTCATGACCTGGCCGCGTGCGCGAGTCCCGGCGCGGGAGACGGCGCCGGCAAGTCCGCCGGATTGGAGAACTCCAGGGCATCGTCTTCGATGGGGCTCCACTTCAGCGTGAAGGCATCGCGGATATAGTTCTGATAAACCCGCCAAGGCGCCCGGGACCCTTGTTTGGGCCAATTCGCGAGCGCCCGCTGCATATATCCCGGCGTGAATTTCTCGACGAAGGGCGCGACCGCGGTCTCCGGTCCGCTGCGCGGGGTCACCTGGCGCACGCCTTTTCGGTCCATGGCGTTCAACAACCGGCACACATAGTTGCAGATCAAGTCGGCTTTGAGCGTCCAGGAGGCGTTGATGTAACCGAAGACCGAGGCCAGATTCGGCACGCCCGACAACATCACACCCTTGTAAGCCAACGCCTGGCCCAGTTCCACCGGGCGTCCGTCCACGGAGAGTCCGGCTCCCCCGAAGGCCTGGAGGACCAGGCCGGTGGCTGTCACCACGATGTCCGCCTCCAGTTCCTCGCCCGAGGTGAGCCGGATACCTTTCCCGGTGAACCGGTCGATCTGGCCGGTGACCACGCTGGCGCGGCCCGCGCGGATGGCGCGGAACAGGTCCGAGTCCGGAACCAGGCAGAGCCTTTGTTCCCAGGGATTGTAGCGCGGCGTGAAATTTGTAGCCACATCGTATTCCGGGCCTAGTTCCTCGCTTATCTTGCGGATGAGGCCGTTCTTCACGTAATCCGGAAAACGCTGCGCCAACTGGTAGACGTAGATCATGAAGCCGACGTTTTTCCAGCGGCTGAGCTTGTATGCCCACATGTCGGGCAAGACGCGCCGCAACATATTAAAAATGGCGTCGTGCCCCGGCAAGGAAATAATATAGGTTGGCGACCGCTGCAGCATGGTGACATGGCCGGCCGTTGGGGCCATGGCGGGAAGGAGCGTTACGGCAGTGGCGCCGCTGCCGATGATGACCACGCGTTTGCCGGAATAGTCCAGATCCTCGGGCCAGGCCTGCGGGTGGATGATCCGGCCCTGGAATTGCTCCATCCCGGAAAACTCAGGCAGATAACCAGCCGAATATCGGTAGTACCCCGCACAAGAGAACAGAAAGCTACAGGTTAGTGAGACCGGTTCTTCCCGGCCGTCGGGCGCCTGCCGCAAGGCCTGCACCGTCCATTTGGCCTCCTGGGATGACCAGGCCGCCGTCAGGATCCGATGGCGGAAGCGGATGTGGCGGTCGATGCCATCGTCGCGCGCCGTATCCGTAATGTACTTGCGAATCTCTTCGCCCGGGGCAATGGCTTTGGTGCTGGTCCACGGACGGAAGGAGTACCCCATGGTCAACATGTCCGAGTCCGAGCGGATGCCCGGATAGCGAAACAAATCCCACGTGCCGCCGATGCGCTCGCGCTGTTCCAGAATGACATAGCTCTTGCGGGGACAGAGCTTCTGCAGGTGATGGGCGGCGTCGATGCCGGACAAACCCGCGCCCATGATCAACACGTCGAAATGTTCCATTGCCAGGGCCGCTCCCCTTCCGGTGCTTCGAATGAAGATACCACATCCGGGGGACAGGTTTTGGACCGGCGCCGCAGCCATGCTTTCGGCCGGTAAAGCGACGCCGGCGATGGCCGCCCTGAGAGTACCGCACGCCGCTTTGGACTGACACGCGAGTGATACGATGCAGCCCTTAGAATTTGGTGTGAAATGCCTGATGTATACTAACTTTGGATAACATACAAACGTTGCTATCCAATCCCAAAATACTAACTTATTGCAGTCACATTATTTATCTCGATCATCGTTGCCTACCAAGCAGATGGCGGTCACCGGCGCATTCTTTGCTACAGGTTTATTGCCGTTAACATAACTAATTTCAAGGTGCCTCGGTACCGATAATACTAGTAGCATTTTGTTTGCCTCAGTTATGTGTGGTCCGTACCACGGAGGCATAACCAAGGGCCACTGGAAAATGACGTCATATAAACTACTCGCCGGTCTTAGCCTTTGTTTGATCTGCTTCGAACCGATCGCCTTCAGCCAGTCGGATACACTGGCGCTTTCGTCTGGCACAACCGCACAGGGCGGCACTGCAACGCTTGGCTTGTCACTCACTTCCGTCTCAGGCGGCCAAGTTGCCGGTCTTCAGTGGACACTGAATTACTCCCCTTCGGACGTCACCGCCATTACGGTAGCGCCGGGATCTGCCGCAACTGCAGCGAATAAATCCGTCGCCTGCGTGCAGGGCACGGGGACGTACATGTGCCTGCTGGCAGGCATGAATAATACCGTCCTGGGGGATGGAGTCGCGGCCACGGTTAGCGTAACGCTGTCACCGACGGTGACGACAAGTACGGCGATTTCGGTGACGAATGCCCTGGGCGCTTCGCCGTCGGGCAGCCCTGTTTCGGTGACAGGGAGCGGCGGCACCGTGACGGTCCTACCCCCGCTGGGCGTGAGCTCGTTGGTGTGCAGCCCCAGTTCCGTGATCACCCCGGGCAGCTCGAGCTGTACGGTCACTTTGAATCAGGCGGTGCCGGCAAACACGGCGGTGACCATCAGCGGCAACAACTCCAACCTGACGCTGCCGGCCTCGGCGACGGTGACGAGCGGCGCCAGCAGCGCCTCATTTTCGGCTACTGCCGCCACGGTCGCCACCTCCCAGACGGCGGTGATCACGGCCACGTTGGGCAGTAGTTCACAGACGGCTTCGCTGACGCTGTTGCCGCCCTTGGCATTGGTGTCTCTGCAATGCAGTCCGACCACTTTAGGCTCCGGCGCAGCCAGTACGTGCACGGTTACGCTGAATGAGGCCCCCGCAGCGAATGCCACGGTTGCCTTGAGCGATAACAACGCCAATCTGTCAGTACCCACTTCGGTGACCGTGGCCAGTGGGACGACCAGCAAGACCTTCAACGCTACTGCCGGCACGATCGGCAGCGTGCAAACGGCTGTAGTCACGGCTACGTTGGGCAGCAGTTCGCAGACGGCATCCATTTCGCTGCTGCCGCCTCTGGCGCTCACTTCACTGGCTTGCAGTCCCACGAGTTTGAGCTCCGGCGCCATCAGCACCTGCACCGTTACACTGAATCAGCCCGCGCCCAGCAACACGGCAGTGACGCTCAGCGACAACAGCGCCAGCCTGACAGTCCCCGCTTCGGTGACCGTGGCCAGCGGCGCCACCAGCAACACGTTCAACGCGACTGCCGGCACGATCGGCAGCGTGCAGACGGCCGTGGTTACGGCTACGTTGGGCAGCAGTTCGCAGACGGCATCCATTTCGCTGCTGCCGCCTCTGGCGCTCACCTCACTGGCTTGCAGTCCCACGAGTTTGAGTTCCGGCGCCATCAGCACCTGCACCGTTACACTGAATCAACCCGCACCCAGCACAACCGCGGTTACGCTGAGCGACAATAGCTCGAGTCTGTCGGTGCCGGCCTCCGTGACCGTCGCCAACGGCGCCACCAGCGCCACATTCGGCGCAACTGCCGGCACGATCACCAGTGTACAAACGGCCGTAGTCACGGCTACGTTGGGCAGCAGTTCGCAGACGGCATCCATTTCGCTGCTTCCGCCGCTGGCGGTGGCTTCGCTGGGATGCGCGCCGTCCAGCCTGAGTTCGGGCGCATCGGCCACGTGTACGGTCACGATGAATCAGTCGGCACCCAGCACCACGCTGGTGACCTTGAGCGATAACAACACCAATCTGACGGTGCCGCAGTCGGTCACCGTGGCGGGCGGGACGACAACGTCGACGTTTACCGTCACCGCGGGCACCGTCGGCAGCACGCAGACGGCCATTGTGACCGCCACTTTCGGCAGTAGCTCGCAGACGGCTTCCATGACGTTGCTACCGCCTTTGGCACTATCATCGGTGCTGTGTAACCCGTCGAGCCTAAGCTCGGGGGCGAACAGCATCTGCACGTTGACTTTGAACCAGTCCGCACCTGCCAGCACGGCGGTTAGCGTTAGCGACAACAACGCGAACCTGACGGTGCCGGCGTCCGTCACGATCGCCAACGGCGCGAGCAGCGGCACCTTCACAGCGAGCGCGGGCACGATCGGCAGTACACAGACGGCGGTGGTGACGGCGACGCTGGGCAGCAGTTCGCAGGTGGCGTCCATTTCGCTGTTACCGCCATTGGCGCTGGCATCGCTGCAATGCAACCCATCCAGCCTGGCCGCCGGCGGCGTCAGCTCGTGTACGGTTACGCTGAATCAGCCCGCCCCCACCAACACCGCGGTGACGATCAGCGACAACAACGCAGGCCTGACCGTACCGTTCTCCGTGGTGGTCACGAGCGGTGCCACCGCGGCTACCTTCAGTGCGAACGCAGGCAGCACGATCAGCAGCGTACAGACCGTGACGGTCACGGCGACTTTGGGGAGCAGCTCGCAGACGGCTTCCGTGACGCTGCTGCCGCCGCTGGCTTTGGCGTCCCTGTTGTGCAGCCCCACCAGCCTGGGCGCCGGCGCAACCAGCACTTGTACGGTTTCGCTGAATCAACCAGCGCCCGGCAGTACCACGGTGACGGTGAGTGACAACAACACGGGTCTGACCGTACCGGCTTCGGTATCGATCTCCAGCGGCGCAACGAGCGTCAACTTCAGCGCCACCGCCGCGGGAACGATCGGCAGCACTCAAACCGTAGTAGTCACGGCGTCGTTGAGCAGCAGTACACAAACCGCCTCGGTAACGCTGCTGCCGCCGCTGGGACTGGCGTCCGTGTCATGCAGCCCGTCGAGCCTGTCTTCCGGCGGCGGCAGCACGTGCACGGTCACCCTGAATCAGGCGGCGCCGGGCAGCACGACGGTGACCCTGAGCGACAACACCTCCAATCTGACCGTGCCGGCCTCGGCCACAGTGGCCAGCGGTGCGACCAACGCCAACTTCACAGCCACGGCGGGAACGATCACGAGCATGCAGACGGCCGTAGTCACGGCCGCATTGGGCAGCGGTTCACAGACCGCTTCGGTAACCCTGCTGCCGCCGTTAGCTTTGGCTTCCCTTCAGTGCAATCCAGCGACGGTGAACTCGGGCGGCACTTCCACGTGTACGGTCAGTCTGAATCAGCCGGCGCCCGGCAACACCACTGTGACACTGACTGACAACAATCCTATGCTCGCGGAGTCGACATCGGTGACCGTGCCCGCCGGCGCGGCCAGCACCACGTTCACAGTCACCGCGGGATCCATCAGCAACACGCAGACCGTAGTCATAACAGCCACCCTCGGCAGCAGTTCGCAGACAGCCTCATTGACGCTGTTGCCAGTTATGGGCCTGGCGTCGTTGCAGTGCAACCCGTCAACCATGGGCTCCGAGACCGTCAATAGCTGTACGGTCACGCTGAATCAAGCGGCGCCGGGCGTAACCACAGTGATGCTGAGCGCCAGCAATTCGTATCTCACCGTGCCGCCATCCGTGAATGTGGCGAGCGGCGCGACCAGCGCGACCTTCACCCCCACCGTGGACACTATGAAGAACACGGAGACGGCAGTGGTAACGGCCACGCTGGGGAGCAGCTCGCAGACCACCACGGTTACGCTATTGGCGGCGCTGGCGCTGTCCAACCTGAGTTGTAACCCCACCAGCCTGGCCGGGGGAGCCAGCAGCACCTGTACGGTTACCACGAACCGATCCGCGGCCGCCAACCGGACGTTCGCCGTCTCTACCAACAACAGCGCGGGCCTGCTGGTTCCTTCGAGCGTCACCATGCCGGCTGGCGCGGCGAGCCAGACCTTCTCGATCACCGCCGGTAGCGTCAGCGGCCAGTTCCAGGTGATTGTCAGTTTCGCCCAGGCGTCGAAATGGGTCAAGATCAAGGTGTCGACCAAGAATCAGCCGAACGCCGGCGACGTGTCGGTCACCTCGCTGGTCTGTGCGCCGACGTCCCTGGTGGGAACAGCCACATCGACCTGCACGCTGGGATTGTCGCAGCCGGCTCCGGCGAACGGAACAGGCGTTCTGTTAGCCACCGATGCGGGATTACAGATACCGGCTGGCGTATTAGTGGCGGCCGGCAGCACCACGGCCCAATTCCAGGCGACCGGGTGGATCTCGGATAGCAACCAGACGGCCGATATCCTGGCCGCTTTGCCGGGCGGGGTGGCTACGGCCAGCCTGTCCATCATTGGGATCCAACCGCAGTCGGTTTCCTGCCGGCCCAAAGCCGTGCAAGCCGGAAAGCCGGTCGTCTGCGAAGTACAACTCAACTCGGATCAGATACCGAACTCGATCACCTTGCGCGGAACCAGCAGCAGCACGGATCTTGCCGTGCCGGTAGCCATCGCCACGCGGCCGATGCAATCCACGCTCACCTTCCTGAGCTTCACGGCTTCCGGGGCGAAGCCGCAGTCCGAGACGGTGCAGGTTGACTTTGGCGCCAATTCCGTTAAGGACAGCGTGTCCGTCATTCCGGGGCCTGGGCCGGCGCTGGCCGTCCCCGGCAAACAGTTAGCGAAGCCCGGCGTGGCAGTCAGCTTTAATGTCTCCGCGGCGGATTCGAACGGCAGTGTGAGTCTATCTGCGTCGAAGTTGCCGGCGGGTGCGTCTTTCAACACGGCTACCGGTATCTTCCAATGGACTCCGAAGCCGGCGCAGTTGGGCCAATACAGCGTAGTGTTCACCGCGGCGGACACGCTGGGCCTCACCGCCACGCAGAACGTGGCGATTGAAGTGGACCCCGGCACGCCTAACGTCACGGGACTGACGAATGGTGCCAGCCAGGCGACCGGCCTGTCTTGCAGTCCGGATGGGATTGCCAGTCTGCTCGGAAGTTGGCTGGTACAGGATGATTCGACCTGGTACGACACGCAGGGGCCGGCCAAGCAATTCGGCGGCACTCAGGTCACAGTCAACGGCGCCGCGGTCCCGCTGCTCTACGCCTCAGGAATGCGGGTAGACTTCCTGTGCCCGCAGTTGGATCCAGGCACCGCATTGCAGATTTCGCTCACTACCGGCGCCGGACAGACGAGCGCCATCCAGGCCTCCATGCAGGAGGCGACGCCGGGAATCTTCAGCCTGGATACTTCGGGGGCGGGTCAGGGAATGATCGGATTCCCAGGCACCTCGATGCTGGCGGTGGCGCGCAATCCGCTGGTGTTCGGCGAGCCCGCGCAACCCGGCGACAACGTGATGATTCGGGTCACTGGCTTGCCCACCACGGCCATTGTGTCGGTGACGTTCGGGGGAGTCAATGGCGCGGTGCAGTCCATTACCGCCGAAGGGGCGAATCCGGGTGTGGAGGACATCTTAGTGACTGTCCCGGATGGAGCTCCGACGGGCGCCGCCATACCGGTTCAGATCCAGTACGCCCAAGCGGGCGGCGGGACCTTGCAAAGCAATGTCGTCACCATGGCGGTGGAGGCGGTGCAGCCGTAGCGCGATCATCGTTTAGGTCCTGGAGTTCGTGTCGTTCAGGCGCGTTTCCTTTGGGCCGCGACGGCGCTGCCGCCCGGCTATTTGATCGCAAGCATGACCGGTGGGCTGGCCTCCTCACCCACGTACAGCACCACCGGCACACTGCCGGATGCGGTTTTCGAGGGTATACGGCAGTTGACCTGCAGTGCGCCGGAGATCAAGCCGGGGGCCGCCCCGGAGTAGAGGATATCGGCGAGGGAGCCGCCGATTTTGACTGAAACCGGAAGGCGCGGCTGGGGAAGAATGCCCGTCGCGACGATCCCGTCGTGACCTGGCGGATTGGTCTGGCCGGCGCCGGTGGCGAACAGCGTGGCGATTGAGCCGGCCGGGGCTGGGTTGGCAGGCGAATTAATGCTGCCGTCCTGGTTCAAGATCGCGCCTTGGCCCGTGCCGCTGCCTCCCAGGGTGAATACACCCGGGGCGGAGGAGGCCACCGGGAGAGAGACCTGGAGCCGGCCCGCTGGACCGGCGACCTCCAGAGTTGTGCTGCTCGCCCCGTCAAGTTCGAAGGGCACTACCGCGTTGATTTGGCTGGACGAAGCGTAGAGTTGGGGTGCGGTGAAGCCATCGAAGCTCACCGCCAGGCTGGGCGAGGACGGGGACGCGCCGATGGCTCCAATTATGGTGATGATCTCTCCCGGCGCAATCGGTCCCGGCAGCAGGGTAGCTCCATTCAAGACGCCCTCCGGCTTTATGGCCGCGGCATAACCTGGCGCGACGGTGATGGAGCTGTCCTGCGTGCTGAGCGCGACCGGATCGCCGTAGGCATCCGTTGCGACAGCCGATTTGAAGTGTATGGAATAAGAGCCTGGGACTACGGTGGGCGCCACGTTGACGAACAGGTTGACGAGGATACCGTCCGCAATGGAGTCTTGGTTCAGCTCCGTAATCAGAATGCGCGTGGAACCGTCTCCCGGCGAGGCGACGTAGATGGTCTTGCCGGAGTTGCGGACGGCATCCCCAATCACCGGCACCAGGCTGAGGGCCGGGTTGTCGGCAAGAAGGTCGAATTGAATGCCGCTAACGGACTCGCCGCCGCTCGCAAGGGATATGGGAATCAGAATACTCCCGCCGGGGTTGGCCCCTTGGGCGGACATGGAGAGGTCCGCACAAACAGCCGGGGCAATTGAGAAAAGGAACAGCAGACCGGGTGCGAGCAGGCGTCGGACGGGAGGCGGCATGGTCCGCTCCTGAGCCGATTCTAGCAGACCTGGTGGGCGAGATCCTGCCGGTCAGAGGATGAAAGGTGTAAAACTCTTACTGCGCGCGTTCGAGCGGGAGCGGAAAGGACGCCATGTCAGGAATCGGTGGCATCAAACTCTCACGGTAGGAACGCAAGGCCAACTCGGTTCGACTGCCTACGTTCATCTTGCGGAATATACGGTAGAGATACTCCTTGACCGTCCCTTCGGTGAGTTGGAGTTCGAAGGCAATCTGCTTGTTGGACTTGGCTTCCTGGATGAGGGTGACGATCTGTTGTTCACGGGGCGACAGCTTGGTCGTACGGACTTCCTGCTTTCCAGACTGGCGGCATGCCGGACAGATATAATGCTTGACACGCGTCTGGAATCGGATTCCGCAGCGGGCGCAACTTCGCGAAGTGAGTTCCATGGTTAGGGGGATGGGAGTCAACTTCTTCATTTCACTGATTCAGTGTCGGGAGGTGGTCAAAGTTCTTCGACTTTCTCCCAGACACAAGACCTTTTTATCCTAATTTGGGGGCCGCCAGCGGTGGCTGTGGAGGCGTGCGAAAGACGCGCACCCTGGCCGCGCGGAATCCAACGGGCGGACGTCCACATGAAAATGGCGAATTCAAGATGGACGCTTGGAACTTTACCAGTTTTACAGCCTCGGCACCAAAGGGGCTGGCGCCAACGCCGTTACCGCGTCAAAATCAAACTATGCCCAAGTGCCCTTACTGCCACCAGGTTGTCACCCTGGACAAGACCCGGCGAGATGCCGTGGACATTACGGATCCCGAAGGCGTGCACCGGGAAGTCTCCGGCGTGGTCAAGAAGGAGATCATGTACTCCTGCCCGCATTGCGATGCGATCCTTGGCTTTGGATTCTTTCTGGGTGGTCTGCTGACCAACCGGCCCTAGAGGCGGCCGGCGAGGGATGCGCATCGACAAGTGGCTGTGGGCCGCCCGGTTCTTCAAGACGCGTGCGCTGGCGACGCGGGCCTGCGATCTGGGCCGGGTCGAATCCAACGGGCAGACGGCCAAACCGGCGCGCGAAGTGCGCGTCGGCGACCGCCTGCGGGTCAAGAACGACAGCGGCGAATTCCACCTGGATGTCCTGCTGCTGAGCGACATGCGGGGCCCGGCAGCGGTGGCGCAGACTCTCTACCGGGAAACGGAGGCCAGCCGGGAATTGCGGCTCAAACTGGCGGAAGAGCGCCGGACCACGCTGTATTTCGAATTGCCCGGCGAGGGCCGGCCGTCCAAGCGCAACCGCCGCCGGATGGAGCGCCTGCGCGGCAGAGAGTGAGTCGGCCGCGGCTCAGTTATTCAGCGCATCCCGGATACGGTCGCTGAGCATGTCCACGAACCGCTGCGGCACAAAACCGTTCATGCGGCTGACGACCTCTCCGTGGCGGTCCAGAACGATGGTCGTGGGAATCGAAGTGATGGCCAGAACGCGCGAAAGCCCGTCCTCGTAGTAGACCTGTTGTCCCCAGTGGTTCTCTTTGAGAAACGGCGCCACCAGGTCGCGTTCGTCGTCGGTATTGATGGAAAGAAAAACCACGTCTTGCGAATCGTGGAAGCGCTGCTTCACCTCTTCATAGAGGGGGTGCTGGGCGCGGCAGGGACCGCACCAGGTGGCCCAGAAATCGAAGACCACGGCTTTGCCTTGCAGGGAAGCGATCGCCAGTTTGGAGCCGTCCACGGCGGAGATCGTCATATCCGTGACCTTGGTGGCCTGCGCGTTGGGATCGTTATGGCGGAGGCGCAGGCTGCGGGCGGCCAGCAATCCGGTGGTGCGATCGTAGGCCTCCAGGATCAGATCGCCGAGGCCCTTCTCGGAGCCATAGATCTTGCGATACAGGTCGCCCAACTGGGCGCGGTCTTTGGCCCGATCGATGTCCGTATTGTGGGGGTCGGGTATAGCAAAAGCGTCGGCATAAGGAACCAGGGCATCCTGATCCTTGCCGGCGCGCACGAGCCAGCGGCCGGTCTCCCGGGCGGACTCGGCGGATGGGTAGGTTTCGTAAGCGGCGCGGGCCAGGGTGATGGCTTCCTCGATCTTGCCCAGGTTGCCGGTGGCGCGCGCCTCGCAGGCCAGCACGCGTCCCAAACCCTTGTCGACTTCCTCGTGCCACTGCGCCTCGCTCAAGTGGCCGGGGGCCGGCTGGCCGCGCGTGACGCGCAGGAGGGCGTCGTAGTGGCGGGCGTACTTGAGCGCCTCGGTGGCGGCTTCGGGCGAATCGTTCACCAGCAGTGCGCGCACGATCTTGTCCAGCACCTGAATGTCGTCCGGCTCCCGCGCCAGCACGAGTTTGCCGTATTCGACGATGCGTTTGTCGTCCTTGGTCTCGATGGCGGCCTTCACCAGGGCCCGCTCGATCTCATTGCGGCGCGGGGAGTTCGGGTACCTGGCGAGATGCTTTTCGAGGGCGCGGATAAAGTCGACCCGGCTGTTGCCGGCTTCCTGGATGGATTGCGAAAGTTCCTGGTCCTCGGGGGACGCCGCCGGTTTGGCGGTGGGCGGAGGGCCCGGCGAATGTTGCGCCCAGAGCGAGAACGCGAGGAGGAATGCCGCGGCGAAGAGCCTCATTTCACCGCGCGGAACTGCTCTGCCAGCGCAGCCGCGCGCAAGCGCGCCTGGTGAATGTAACTCTCGTTCCGGGCCACGCGATCGAGTAGCGGCAGATACTGCGGAAGGGCCACCAGGCGTTTGTGATCGTAGGCGATCTCGAGCATGAGCACGGCCTTGTCGATTCCCAGCTTGTCGTATTTGGCGGACACTTCGAGGCTGGTCAAGAGCTGCTCGGACTCGCTGATGCGGTCGAACCAATCGCCCAGCGCCTGCGCGGACGGATCCTCGGAGAAGTTGAACTTCACTTCGCTCGTCCGGCTGCCGTTCGTGTAGCGAAACGTCTTGGTGCCCATAAAAGCGACCTTGAGTCCGGATTCGAGGGGGTGGTCGAAGTAACCCAGTTTCTCCACGAGGCCGAAAATCTCGGAGGTCTCCGCGGGGCTCAACTGGAAATGAACCGGGTTGTCGTCGTTTTCGGCTTCCTTGTAATCGCCGGCGCCGTTTTTGTCCAGATTGACGGCTACGAATGGAGGCGTGCTGTTGGGGAACGACTTGGAGTAATAGAGATGCGGGGCATCCGCCGCAGCCAACGAGGCGCACAGCGCCAGCGCGAGGCACCATTTCATCGGGAGAGCGCTCCCCGGCGGTGGCCTTCGGCAAGCGGCGCGCGGGTGGCGTGACAGATGGCCACGGCCAGCGCGTCGCAGGCGTCTTCGGACTCGATGGCCCGATCCAGTCTGAGCAAAGATTGCACCATCACCTGCACCTGCCGTTTCGCAGCCTGGCCGTAGCCCACCACGCTGGTTTTGATCTCCAGCGGCGAATATTCGCCCAGCGGAATTCCGGCTTCCGCGATGGCCAGCAGAGCCACGCCCCGCACATGCGCGAGTTTGAGCGCGGTGCGGACGTTGGCGGCATAAAAAACCTGCTCCACCGCCGCCGTTTCCGGCGCATGCCGCCGGATGACCTCGCGCAACCCGCGCGCGATCTCGTGGAGCCGGGCTTCGAACGGGTCTTTCGCGCGGGTCGTGATGACACCGGCGGCGATCAAACGGTGACCCGCGCCATCCGATTCGATCACGCCGTAGCCGGTCCGCCCGGTGCCGCAATCAACTCCGAGCACCAGCACTTTGCTGCTCTAAGGCCTCCAACTCCTTTTCGTCGATATCGAAGTTCGAATAAACATTCTGCACGTCGTCATGCTCTTCCAGCGCTTCGCTCAGGCGCAACATGGCGGCGGCGTTCTTGCCTTCCAACTTAATCAGATTCTTGGGAAGCATAGCGACTTCGCCGGTCTCCGTGGGGACCTTGGCTTGGTGCAGGGCTTCCAGCACCGTGTCGTGGGCTTCCGGCGGCGAGATGACTTCCCAGTGATCGCCCTCATTACGCAGGTCTTCCGCGCCGGCATCCAGCACGATGTTCATCAACTGCTCTTCTTCGGCTTTCTCCAGGGGAACGATGATATGGCTTTTCCGCTCGAACATCCAGGCCACGCTGCCCTGTTCGCCCAAGTTGCCGCCGTTTTTGGAAAAGACGTGGCGGATCTCGCTGACGGTGCGGTTGCGGTTGTCGGTCGCGACCTTGACCAGCACGGCAGCGCCGCCGGGACCGTACCCTTCGAACATGACTTCGTCGATCTGCCCGCCTTCCAACTCACCGGTCCCGCGCATGACGGCTTTCTTGATGTTGTCCTGGGGCATGCTGACCGCTTTGGCGGCCAGGATGGCGGTGCGAAGGCGAGGATTGGCATCCGGATCACCCCCGCTCCGGGCGGCGATCGTAATTTCCTTGATGATGCGCGTAAATGTCTTACCGCGCTTGGCGTCCAGTGCAGCTTTCTTATGCTTGATGGTCGCCCACTTTGAATGACCTGACATGGCGAAACCTCGTCGTGGGGCCCGGCCTCATTCGACCGGGTGGGGAACCTGTATGAATTGCAACCACTAAAGGATAACAAAAAGCGCGCCGGGGCGGCGCTGGGCGGGCTCGGCCGGCAGAAATTGAACGGAACCCTTAGCAGCCTCGTATCATCCATTAAAGCTGTGCCAGCCTGGGCGAGGGAACAAGACGGGACTGTCCCAGCGGGCCCCAGCGCTCGCAAGCCGTCGCCGGAATCCGTCCGCGCGCAATTGGAGAAGATTCTGCGCAGCAGCGGGTTCGCGGGGTCCGAACGGCCTACCCGTTTTCTGCGCTTCGTGGTGGAGCAGGCGCTTGCCGGAAACCATGTTAAGGAGACCCTGGCCGGCGTCGAAGTGTTTGGCCGCAAAGCGGACTACGACCCACGCCTGGATGGTGTCGTACGCGTGGAAGCGGTCAAGCTCCGCGCGCGGTTAAAGGACTATTACGAATCCGACGGGGCCGACGACGCGGTCCGGATCGACTTGCCGAAAGGCGGATACCTGCCCAGCTTCGAACTGCTGGATCGCGAGCCGACCGAGATGCCGGCGCCGGCTTCCCGGCTGGCCTGGCGGCGGGACTGGTGGCGGGACTGGCGATGGGTTGCCCCGTTGGCGCTGGTGCTGCTGGCGGGCGGGTACCTGGCCGCGCGGCGCCCGCATACACCTTCGCCAATCCCCAATGCCTCGTCGATTGCGGTGCTTCCATTCGTGAATCTGAGCTCGAACAAGGAGAACGAATACTTCAGCGACGGGCTGACCGACGACCTGATCAACGCCCTGACCAAAGTGCAGGGGTTGCGCGTGGTGGCGCGCGGATCGGCTTTCCAGTTCAAGGGCAAGAATCCGGACATACGGGCGGTGGGAAGGCAGCTCAACGTGGCGGCCGTGCTGGAGGGCAGCGTCCAGCGGTCGGGCGACCGGCTGCGGATTACGGCGCAACTCAGCAGCGTCGCGGACGGATACCACGTCTGGTCGGAAACTTACGACCGGCGGGCGGCGGATATCTTTGCGGTGCAGGACGAGATATCGCGGGCTATCGTGCAGGCGCTGGAAGTGCGGGTGGCGGGAAACCCCGGGCGGCGGCTGGCGCCATCGCCGACGGCGGACGTGGACGCTTACAACCTTTATTTACAGGGCCGATTTCATCTCAACAAATGGCGGCCGGAGAGCGTGCGCAAAGGCATCGAATATTTCTCCCAGGCCATTTCGAAAGACCGGTCGTACGCGCCGGCATATGCCGGCATGGCGGATTGTTACACCTGGCTGGGAGTTTTCGGCTTCGCGCCGGCGCGGGAGGCGATGCCGCAGGCGCGGGAGGCAGCTCTCGACGCGCTGCGGCTGGACGATTCACTGGCTGCGGCGCACGTTTCTCTGGGCTATGTGAAGCGCTGTACGACTGGGATTGGCCCGGCGCGGAGCGGGAGTTCAAGCGCGCGCTGGAGTTGAGTCCGGGCGATGCGGACGTGCACTTCGCTTATAGCGTGACCTATTTGACGCCGCTGGGAAAGCTGGACGAAGCGCTGTCCGAGAGCCAGCAGGCACTCACGCTGGATCCTCTGTCGCCTTATAAGATTACCGCCGCCAGGATGGTGTACGCGTACCAGAGGGAATACGATCGCGCGGTGGCGCAGTTCCAGAAAGCCATCGACCTGGACCCGGGGTTTGGCCACGCCTACGACGAAATGCGGGCCGTCGAAATCATGCGCGGACGGTTGGATGCCGCCGTTACCGTGAGTGACGCCATGCGCGCGGTGATTCCGGGTGCGGACGACACGACCGTGCGCGTGCGCCTGGCGGCGCGCCAGGGGAGGCATGCCGAGGCGTGCACGCTGATCGAGGACTGGATCCAGAAGTGCGTGCGGATCGACCGGCCCGGCAAGTCCTGCTTCGCCGCGCAGATGTATGCCGGTATCGGCGAGAAGGACCGGGCTTTCGCGTGGCTGCGGAAGAGCTTCCAGGAACGGGCTCCACTGCAGGCGTATATCAAGGTCATGCCCTACTACGACGGGCTGCGTTCCGATCCGCGATTCAACGCGCTGCTGCAACGTCTGGGCCTCGGGAACTGAGCCGGGCGTGCGCCAGGATCGCGCGGGAGCGCGCTTCGGCCAGCGACGCGGCATGCTTGTGGCCGGATTTGCAGAGGGCTACGGCGTAGCAGGCCAGGGTCCGCGCGACCCGCGGGTCGTTTTCGCCGAAGGCATCCTGCTGGATCTCGACGGCGCGCGCGAAATGCGCCGCGGCGCGGTCGGATTGACCTTGCCCCAGTTCCATGTCCGCCAGATCGGCCAGCGTGATAGCCACGAATGGATGCTTGGGTCCCAACGTGGCCTCCCGGATCGCCAGGGCCTGCTGGTACAGCGGCTCGGCTTTGGCGTATTGTCCCTGGATGTGATAGGTGGCCGCGAGGTCGTGCAAGGCCGTCGCCATCAAAGGATGCCCGGGACCCAGCGTCTTCTCCACCAGGGCGGCGGACCGGCGGGAGAGTTCCTCGGCTTCGGTATAGCGTTTCGCGTCGAAGTAGAGTTCAGCCAGGCCATTCAACACGGGCGTCAGGTCCGGACTCTCGGGGCCGGCGGTGCTTTGGAGAATCGACAGGGCCTGTTTGTATTTCGCTTCGGAACGGTAGAAGTAGCCATCGGCGCGCTCGCGGCGAGCCTGGGTGATCAGGTCGAGAGCCTGTCTCTCCGAGAGAGACGACAATTCGGCAGCCATCATGCCGATTGGGATGAGAGCTAGAAACAGGTCTAAGATTCTTCCGCGCATTTCCCCTCCTGATTCGAGGATGGCCGTGCGCCGCATTGCGCCACAAGTATTTAGGGGTGGGACAACGGTTACGACAACGGTTTTCAGGCCGGTGTCAGCGCCTGCGACGATGATTGTGCGGGGCAGCCGTTCAGGTCCGCACAGACCGGCGCCAGATGCGAGGACTCACGCCGAATTCAGCGCGGAACATCCGGTTGAAGTTCGAGAGATCGCCGAATCCGCAATCGAAGGCGACATCCACAATTTTGGCGGACTCGGCCCGCAGCCGGACGGCGGCCTGTTGCAGGCGCAGGCGCAGCATGTACTGGTGGGGCGTAACACCTGTGACGGCTTGGAAGACGCGCAAGAAGTGATACGGGCTGAGCCGGGCCGCGCGGGCCAGCGCGCGCAGATCGTGCGGAGCGGCGGTATCGTGCTGAATCGTCCGCACGAGGCGGGCAACCGCGGCAGCCGCGCCCGGACCGGCGGCAGAGGGCGGATGGGAAGACCCGCGGTCGAGCGCAACCGTCCGGGCCGCCAACGTCATGCCGATCTCCTCCCAGGATGCATCGCCGGCCTTGGCCAGAGCGGCCGTGGCGCGGGCGGTGAGGGGCGCGAGCGCACGGATGGGCGGGACGCGCAGGGCGCGGAACGATGGAACGGCTTCCAGCAGTTCGAAGTACGCGGGCGAATAGGAGAAGGAAAGGCAACGGTCGCCGGTACCGTGTTCATGGCTGCATTCGAAACACTGCCCCGCGCCGCCCAGCATCAATGAACCGGGTGTCATCAGGTCGCCGCCGCCGTGCGAACGGTAGTGAAACGTGCCGGCTGTGACGAGCGAGATCGATACCCAGGAGTGGCGCTCCTCGAAGGGGCGGTGCTGCGGACCCAAAGTGCAAATCACTTCCGAGACCGACCAGCCGTCACCGCGCGCCAAGGTCCGCGAGCGGGGCCTCTGCGGGGGATCGGGGACGACCGCAATTTTCGCCAAGAATACCCTCCGGGGCTGTCTTATAACTCTGAGTATGACAGCAAAAACCACCGAAAGGCAGGCAGTTTCGAATATGTTGATCGAGCGTTGGGAACAGGTCGGGGCCAAGCTGGCGGGCCTGGCCCAGGCGTTTCCAGAGGAGAAGTATGAGACGGCGCCGGTAGCGGGCATACGCACCTTTGGCGCGGTACTGAGGCATGTGGCGTTCTGGAACCTGTATGTAGCCGAGTCGATGCGAGGGGAGAAGGCGGATGACAGCGCGAACGAGCTACCCAAGGCGAGGTATGGGACCAAGGAGCGAATCGCGGTGGCCCTGGCCGATAGTACGCGGGGGGCCGCGGCGGCGATGCGCGGACACAAGGACGGCCTGGACCCCGAGAAAGCCGCGCTGGCGGAGGCTTTCATCGAGCACATATGCGAGCATTACGGGCAGCTCGTGGTATACGCACGATGGGCCGGCGTGGTGCCGCCGGCCTCCCAATAGTACCTAAGTTATGTACCAATGTCATGGATGAGCCGAGTCTCTCGTGTGATAATGTGACACATCGTCAGAGTGTGACCGGGTGGCGGAACAGAGGGAAACACCCGAGTGACCACTGTCGTAGCGAGGGATCATGGCCAGGAACTGTAGACTCTTCGGCAGTCTCATTCTGCTCGCCTCCGGCTTGGCGGCGCAGCAGACTCCTTTTGCAAATTCCGGCGGCACGATCAGCCTGGGTACCGATCTGGTAATGACCGGTTCCGCGGTTGCCAGTCCCGCCGGGACGTTCTCATTCGATTGTCCGGCGACCGCGCTTCCACCGGGCACTTACAGCGCGGAGTGGGTCTGCAACGGCGGTACTCTCACCATACAGTCGGCTGACGGGCTGAGTTCGCTGACCGGCACAGTCACATCCGGCACGCTGATCGAGACTGCCTCGGGAGGCGGGCGCGATCATCCGACCACCTATTACTACTCGTTTTCCGGGACTTTTACCGGAACGCTGACTCAGAATGGCCAGGCGATGGCAGTCACGGGTATCACCAGCCAGGCCGAGGTGCCATCCACGAGCACGCTGGGGACCGGCAGTCTCTCGGGCGGGACGACGTATGTCAACGCCGATTACGAGCCGCTGTACATCACCGATACCTACAATTACCGGATCGTGCGCATCGACAATATGAGCGGTGACAACTGGAACACGTTGGGCAAGTACGGCGCCGGGACGAACCAGTTCAAGCTGCCGTGGGGCATCGCCGTCGATTCAGCCGGTAAAATCTATGTGACCGACAGCACCAACTGCCGTGTCGTGCGGGTGGACGACATGTCGGGCACGAACTGGACGGCGCTGGGACATTGCGGTTCGGGCGGCCGTCAATTCAACAATCCGACGGGATTGTTCGTGGACCCGCAAGGCCGGATCTACGTGGCGGACACGGGCAACAACCGGATCGTGCGCGTCAGCGATATGGCCGGCGATCAGTGGATCACGCTGGGCACGGCGGGCAGCGGCGCCGGGCAGTTCAACGCACCGGGCGGCATCGCGGCGGACAGCAGCGGCCACATCTACATCGGCGACGCGAACAACGGACGGATCGTGCGCGTGGACAACATGGCCGGAGCGAACTGGACCACCTTCGGCACCCCTGGCAGCGGTACGGGCCAATTCGCTTCCGCAACTTCCATCTCGCTCGACGCGAGCGGCCGAATCTATATCGCGGATACCTATAACAACCGCATTGTGCGCATCGACGACATGTCAGGCACCAACTGGACCTTGCTGGGCACCGGCAGCAATCAGTTCATCAATCCTTACGGCGCGTTTGTGGATCCGTACGGAACGATTTATGTTACCGACTCCCGCAGCTATCGTATCGTCATGGTGGATGACATGGCGGGCGACGCCTGGACCACCTACGGCTCGGGCTCCTATCCGCAGTTCGACTCTCCTACCAGCATCTATGCGGTTCCGGCTGCCACGCCGGCTGCCGTGCCGACATATACGGCCACCGGTCTGACTTTCGGCGACACGGTAGTCGGAACGCCCAGCGCCACGCAGAGCATCACGATGAGGAACATCGGGTCGGCCACGCTGAACATCGGAGGCATCGTCCCCAGCGGCGATTTCTCCGAGTCGGACACCTGCGGCGCCGGACTCACGCCGGGGCTGAGTTGTGTCGTTACGGTGACCTTCGCACCCACCGCGGGGGGAACGCGGACCGGCTCACTCTCTTTCAATTTCACCAACGCTCCGGTGACCACCATGAGTCTGACGGGCATCGGCACGCTGGTGGCGGTCTCCCCCACCAGCCTTAACTTCGGCAACGTGAACGCGGGCGGCAAGCCGGTATCGATGAGCGTCGCCGTGGCGAACCCGGGGGTCGCGGCAGCGGGCATTACCAGCGTGATCCTGAAGGCGGCGCCTGTTTATCACTTGACGAATTCCTGCCCGGCGACACTGGCGGCAGGGGCCAGCTGCAGCTTGAAGATACGCTTCACGCCGCAGACGGCCAAGATCTACAACGGCACGCTGACGATCACCGACGCTTCGGGCACGGCACAAGTGGTGACGATTACGGGCACCGGCGTCAGCAATTAGTAACCCACGGACTCCACCAGAGGGCGAATCAGGCGCAGCGCCGAACGCGTGTTGTAACGCTCCCGGTATTGGCTGTGGAACGCGTCGTCCGGATAATGCTCGCCCGCCTTATACGGGTACTGCGACATGGCGTGGAAAGGCAGCGGCTCGACGGTGCGCGAGTACGCGGTGTTAGGATCCGCGTCCTTGGCCCAGCCGTCCACGAAGAGCAGGAAATCGCGCTTCCATCCAGCACGTACGGGACCGGCCGCGCTGGCCGGGAACAGCAGGCGCATCTCGTCGCCCGATCCCATAATCACCAGCCGGTCGTCGATGGCGCCCACCAGCGGCAGCACATCGCCGTAACGCGTGTACATGCCCTTAGTGGGATTCCACATCGAGACCGGCATCCAGCGCGCGTAGTCGAACGCTTCGGGCTGCTTGCGCTGCGGATGAATCACCGGGGTCGAGAAGCCGCGGAAGTGGAGATCGGCAGATTGGGCAGCAATGTCAGCCAGGCGCACCGCCGGGGCGGATGGATCTTCGCTGAGGAAGATCTCATCCCAATACACGCACAGATTGGTCACGATACGTACTTCGCGCGAATTCGACAGGAACTTGCCGGTAAGATCCACCGAGATGGTCTTGGGCTTACCCGAAGGAATGCCCATATCTTCGATCACCGTCTGCCAGCGGCCGGCAGCATCCTTTACCTGCAGATAAGGGAGCACCAGATCCTGGTGGGCCTGCGATGCCGCCATAAAGGTGCTGCCATCGGCCCAGTCCACCCAGCCGTTCAGGAACAGGACGGCGCGATTGTCAGGCGCCGCCTTGCCGAAGTCCAGGTCGAGGTGGTGCAGTTCGGCCACGTCCAGGTAGTTGCGGCGGAAACTGTCGGGATAGATGTGATCCCGCTTCATCAACTGTGCCCTGACATCCCGTCCCTCGCTATCGCGCGCGCTGACCGCATAGATGCGGTGCTTGACTCCGAACAGGCGAAATTCCGGGAAGGGCGGCGACTTGAATTTATCGTTGGTGAATATCTCGGTGTCCGCCGGATGATCCACCGCAATGAGCTTGACCTGGTCGAGGTAAGAGACCTCGTGCAGTTCCTCGGTGATGCGGATCTCGTAATGTCCGTCGACGGCCCGCAGGGCCGCGCCCGGTATCTGCACGTATTCGTCATGATCCACCGGGAAATAGCTGCCGTCGCCGGAAGCTGCGCCCAAGGGGGCCACGCCCAAAACGTCGGTGATGAAGCGGAATCGCTCCCCATCCCAGGTGAAGATCATGGGACAGGAGCCGGAGAGCCGCTGGGCCTCGGGGTAATCGGTGGACTTGTCCACCGCCTGATTCGGCTCGTTCTGGATCAAGCCGTTCGGCCAGGTGATGCGCACCGAATCGACGGTCTTGTAGGAATCCACACCGAACAACAGCGGCAAACCGTGATACGTCTGCTTCTGATAGCTGGACCCGGTCTTGATTTCGACCTTGGCGTCCGGCGCCAGCTTCGGATTCTTCACTCCCGACAGTTCCACCCGCAGCCAGTGATTATGGGTCTCGGCCGTATTGCGCAGCAGGTGCAGAGAGCCGTCGCCGGCGATGAGGGCCACATCGGTGCGGCCGTCTCCATCGAAGTCGGCGGCGACGGAAGCCACCGCTGGCGGAATGCGTAGAGGGAGCTTCTCAAACTTGTTCAGACCGAGGTTACGGTAGATACCGTTGGCTGCGATGACGTCGCTGATACCGCGATCGGCCAGATCGGCGAACGCCAGCGGACCGGCGGCATCCAAGCTGGTCAACGGCTCGAGCGTGCCGCGATGATTGAGAAGCACCAGGCCGGCGGCCGACAGATCGGTCCAGCTATCGCTGTTGAGGTCGGCGGCGGCCAATCCCTTGGCCCCGCGGGGCAGCGCATCCAGGGGCTCAGCTTCATACTTGCCGAGCAGACGGTCGCGATAGATGACGCTGGCGCGATCGCTGTAGGAGACCGCCAGGTCCATGCCGTTGGTATCCGCGATCAAGTCGATCATGGTGGCGTCGACAGCATTACCCTTCTGAAACGGAAACGCCTTGGTATCGTCACTGAACCCGGCCTGCCCGTTGTTGCGGGCTAACGCCGCGTCCTCGCCGAGCAGGAACAGGTCCAGGTCGTAGTCGTGATCGAAATCCAGCCAGACGGCCTTCGCGAACCGGCCGGGCGGCAGCGCCAGCGGTGATTTTTCGAACCGGCCCTTGTTGTTGTGGTAGAGCGCTGCGCCGGCTTTGGTGATGATGCACAGGTCCGGCAGGCCGTCGTTATCATAATCGCCGGCGGCGATCGATACGATATCCTTCAGGCCGTTCAAGCCGGAGTCGTCCACCCGGCCGGCGCCGTTACGATAAAGCTGCGCGCTATTGGCCGACCAGACCAGCAGGGATGGCTTGCGGTCGCCGAAGGCATCCAAAACCAGCAGGCCGGAGGTGGCGGCATCCAAGCCGTCCGCCAGCTTGCGATCCTCGAACTTCGGCGGCGGGGCAGGCTCGGTTTCCGGACGCTCGGCGATGGGGTCGTAGATCTCCGCGTAGTAGCTCCACTCCACGTCTTCCGGAATCACCGCGCCTTCGGTGAGCGTTTTCAGACGCTGAAATATCGCCAGTTCGCGCGCGGCGTCGGCCGTCCGGCCCGCCTGGCGATACATGTTGTAAAGCTGAAAATGCGCCGCGGCCAGGTTGGGATCGAGGCGCTCGGCGGTTTCAAATTCCCGGATCGCGTCTTCGCGCTTATCCGCCTGCTTATAGATCACCCCCAGGTTGTAGTGGGATTTCGGCTCGTCGGGAACCAGTCGCAGCAGGCCTTTGAACTGGGCAACGGCGCCATCGTAGTTGCCCTCTTTTTTGTACTCGATGCCCAGATTGAACCAGGTGTGCGGGATGCTGGGGTCCTGTTTCTGGACGCGCTCCAACTCCGTCACGCCCTCCTTGATTCTGCCGGCCTTCAGCAGCGCCAGACCGTAATTCACCCGCTCGCGCGGCGAATTGGGGGCCAGGTCGAGCGCCTTCTTGAACTCATCCACCGCCTGCGGCATGGTCGTAGGATTCTCGTAAAAGGCCTTGCCCAGGTTCCGATAGTGCCCTAGTTCGTCCTGTTCCACGCGGGAGGCGCCCGCGCCGAGAAGGAAGACCAAAGCCGCAATGGAAACAATGCCGGCGCCGATCAAGGCGCGAATTCGCTTCATGGATACCCCAAGCTTTTTAATAACTAATTATAAGCGACCGGCCCCCCGCCCCCGGGCGGGTACGGCTCGAAACCCGGCGGGCTACGGCACTCCGTGTGTCATAATATTTCGATCAGATTACAAGAGCTCCCCGTTAGCGCCGGGTTGTACCCGGCCGATCCTGGGCCTCGTGGCGCCCCTGATAGAAGGAGATCACTGCGCATGCATAGAGCAGAAATGAAGGCGGGAATTTGGATCCTGTGCGCCCTCGGGGCCACTTTCGGATTACAGGCTCAGACGACGGGAAACTTGCGCGGCACGGTTAAGGATCCTTCCGGGCTGGTGATTGCCGGCGCTAACGTGAAAGCCACGCTGGAGGGCACGGCCAACAGCCGCATGGTGACCACAGACGCGAAAGGCGATTTCGTGCTGCCCACTCTTCCGGTTGGATCTTATACCGTGGAGGTCGAAGCCACCGGATTCAAGAAGTTCGTCCAGCACGTGGATGTCACACTGGGCCACGTGGTGGAGGTCAATGCGACGCTCGAAATCGGCCAAGTCACCCAGAGCATCACGGCCGAAGCCGAGGCGCCGCTGGTGGAGACCACCAGCACCCAGTTAGGCGCGGTGATGAATTCGCGCGCGGTGGTGGACCTGCCCCTGAACACGCGCGATACCTACCAACTGCTGCAGCTTCAGCCCGGCGTGCAGTCGCAGCAGGGCTACTCGCTGTTCGCGGGCAGTGAGAACGCGGGCGTGGTTTCGGTGAACGGCGGCCGCGGGCGCGCGAACAATTTCAATGTCAATGGCGGCGACGCCAACGACCAGTTCGTGTCGATACCCGCCGTGGAACCGTCGCCGGACACCATCGAGGAATTTCGCGTCCTTACCAATACATTCGACGCGGAGTACGGCCGCAATTCCGGATCGGTAGTCAACGTAGTCACCAAAGGCGGCACCGACGCGTTCCACGGCGATGCTTACGAGTTCTTTCGCAACACCAAGCTGGACGCCCGCGGATTTTTCGACACCGTGCGGCCGGATTGGCATCAGAATCAGTTCGGCGGCACTTTCGGCGGGCCGATCAAGAAGGACAAGACCTTCTTTTTCGCTTCCGTCGAGGACCGGCAGATCGTGAATGGCGTCCCCTCCGACCTGGTCACCGTACCGACGGCAGCCGAACGGAGCGGCGACTTTTCGGCCGGCACGCCGTTTTCCAACTTATCTTGTGACCAGGGTCCGTGCCTGAACGACGACTTCCTGGCGAACGCCTTGAATCAACGGCCGGGGTGCGCCACCGCGGTCGCGGCCGAGGGTGGCGCTCCCCTGGCGGCAGGCACGCCTTGGGGCTTCATATTCCCCAACAACCAAATCCCGACGCAGTGTTTCGACCCCACCGCCGCGGCCCTGATGAACCGTTACGTGCCTTTACCGAACAGCGGATCCAATATCTACCAGGCGGTGCCTAATCAATCGGAGAAGGGAATCCAATCGACTTTCCGCCTGGATCAGCATCTCAGCGACCGGCACCAACTGAGCTTCTATTATTACTTCGATAACGATACTCAGTTGCCGCCGTTCTCCACGTTTCAGGCGTCCGGCGCCAACCTGCCCGGGTTCGGCGCGACCTACGGCATCCGCAATCAGCAGTTCAACCTGAGCGAGACCTGGACGGCCAGCCCGACGGTAGTGAACGAAGCCCGCTTTACTTATTTCCGCGAGGGCCAGCTCAGTTACAACCATCCGCAGAATACGCAACTGATTAATAATGTGTGCGGCGATGCGGTGCCCGCGAGTAATTGCTTTAGCGATCCATCCAACCCGAGGTCAGGGATCACGCCCAACCTCGGCCCCAACCATGAAGGGGTGCCATATATCTCCGTGAGCGGAGGCTTCTCGATCGGTAACAATTACAACGGCGAACTGCCGCAGATAGGCAACAGTTTCCAATGGTCGGACAGCGTCAGCAAAGTGATGGGCAACCATAGCCTGAAGTTCGGCGCGGACGTGCGCCGCATGCGATTCGACCAGACGCTGTACTACAACGTGAATGGTTCGTTCAGCTTCACCAGCGGCGGTACCAATGATATCGGCTCCGACGACCTATATCCGGACTTCTTGCTGGGTCTGCCGAATACCTACACCCAAGGCTCGGCGCAGCATGAGAACGTCCGCAGCACGTCGGTCTATCTTTTTGCCCAGGATAGCTGGAAGATCCGACCGAATCTTACCTTGAATTACGGGTTGCGCTGGGAGCTGGATACGCCGTTGACTGACATCGGGCAGCACGTGCAGACTTTCCGTCCGGGACAGGTAACCAAGATCTACCCGTGCCAGCTTGCGGCGGATAATCCCTTGGTTGCGGACTTCGGAACCACGGATTGCAGCCAGGGGAGTGCGGGAGACGCGGTATTCCCGCTCGGGTTGGTGTTCCCCGGCGACCAGGGTATTCCAGCGGGCATGACTCAGACTTACTACAAGGCGTTCGCGCCGCGCATCGGCCTGGCGTGGAGTCCCTCCGCCGATTCAGGCTTTTGGCGCACGCTGGTGGGCGCTCCCGGAAAGACCAGCATTCGCGCCGGCTGGGGGATGTTCTACAATCCGATCGAACAATTGGTCCTGGAGCAGTTCAGCGCGGAGCCGCCCTTCGGCGGGAGCAACTCGGTAACCAACCCCATGTTCAACACGCCGTTCGTCGGGCAGGACGGCACCGTGCTGCCCAATCCGTTCAACGGCATCCTGAACCCCCAGCGGGGACAGGCGGTGGATTGGTCCGCCTTCCGCCCGCTGCTTCTGTACGGCCAGTTCCAGCCGAACATGCGGACACAGTATTCGGTGCAATACAACTTCACCATCCAGCGCGAACTGCCGGGTGACCTGTTGTTCCAGATCGGATACGTGGGAACGCAAGGCCATCGCTTGCTGGCTTCCTACGATTTGAACTACGGCAACGCGCAGACCTGTCTGGACCTGAATGCCTTGTACACCGCCACCGGCGACTCATCGCTGGCCTGCGGTCCGTTCTACGCGGATTCCTCTTTCACCATCGCCGCCGGCGAGATTCCCGCCGGCTTTACGTTGCACCTGCCGTACGGGCCGCAACCGACCGTAACCGGGCCGAATCCCAATCCGATTACCCTGGTCGGCCTGCGCAAATATTCGTCGCCCAACTGCAATCCGCTGACTGGATCCGGCTGCCCGCCGGATGGAGTTCCCGTGTTCTCGAGCATCTTTACTGAAAACACGGTGGCTAACTCCAACTACAACTCGCTCCAGGTCAGCGCCGAAAAGCGATTCTCCCACGGCCTGCAATTCCAGGCGGCTTACACATTCAGCAAGTCCATCGACGATGCCTCGAGCTTCGAGAACATGCTCAACCCGTTGGATTTTCGCCGCAGCCGCTCGCTGTCGCTGTTTGATGCGCGCAACCGCCTGGTGACCAGTTTCGTGTATCAGTTCCCGCACAAGGATCTGCACGGCTTTGCGGACAAGCTGTTGAACGGCTGGCAGACATCCGGCATCGTGACTTTTCAAAGCGGTTTTCCGATACCGATTGAGTCTTCCGATGACCTGGAGCTGATGTACAGCGCGTTCTTCTATTACCCAGGCGAGCCGGACCAGTTGGCACCGCTGCAGCGCCTGAATCCGCGGAACGGGTTGAACCTGGCCTTCAATCCGGCGGACTTCGCGCCGCAGGCGCTGGGCACCATCGGCAGTTCCCCGCGCTCGGTCTGCTGCGGTCCCGGCATCAACAACATCGACTTCAGCATGATGAAAGACACCCAACTCACGGAGCGTTACAAGATGGAGTTCCGCGCCGAGTTCTTCAATATCGTGAATCACGCGCAGTTCACCAAGGTGGACGGCAATATCTCCGACGGCGACCCGTCGACAGGCGGCACATTCGGCAAGGTGTTGCAGGCGCGCGATCCCCGATTGGTGCAGTTCGCGCTAAAGTTGATTTTTTGACGGACGCCATATGAGAACTCGAATTATCACGAGTATTCTTGCCCTCGCGGTTTTGCCGGCGCTCGCCCAGCAAGGCGGGAAGAAGCTCGCAGTCACGGGCGCGCGCGACACGAACCTGACCAAGGGTGTCGACCTGTACCGGAGATACTGCGCCGTGTGTCATGGGATCGACGGCAAGGGAGCGGGTCCGGCGGCGGCGGCACTGAAGGCCCAGCCCACCGATCTGACGCAACTCTCCAAGACGCACGCCGGGAAGTTTCCGATCGGTTCGGTGCGGCAATTGCTCGGCGGCGGATCTTCGACGCCGGCGCACGGCTCCACGGAAATGCCCATGTGGGGACCGGTCTTCCGCGCCATGCATCCGGACGAGAGCATCGCCAAGCTGCGCGCGGATAACCTTCTCCGCTATCTCGAGTCCATTCAGGCGAAATAGATTGCGCTGTTTTCTGCTACTCACTTTGACAACCGGCTGCGTCCTGGCTCAAGGCACGCAGCCGGGCATGGGGTCCATCCTCTACGACGGCGGTGTGACTTTTCGCGTGTGGGCGCCGAACGCAGCAGCCGTATCCGTGGAGGGAGATTTCAATCACTGGTCGGCCACTGCGAATCCGTTGGTGGCCGATGGCGATGGCGATTGGTCGAATGACGTGCCCGGCGCCACAGCCGGCCAGACTTACCGCTATGTCATCTCGACGCCGGGCTTTCCGACGGTCACCCGCCGCGATCCTTATAGCCGTGTGGTGACATCGGCAGATTACAACCTTGGCAACTCGATCGTCTACGACACTGCCGCCTATCATTGGACCAGCCCGCCATTCACGGCTCCGCCGCTGAAGAATCTGATGATTTATGAAATGGAGATCGGTACTTTCTCCACCAATGCGGGCGGGCCCGGCACATTCCAGTCCGCGATTTCCCGGCTGAAGGAGGTCGTGTCTCTGGGTTTTAACGCCGTCGAGATCATGCCCGTCAACGAAAATCCGCCGCCGGCCGGAATCGGGTATGGCCCCACCGATCAGCTCGCGGTGGAGAACGAAACCTACGGCGGTCCGGATCATTTCAAGTCGTTGGTGGACGCTTGCCATGCGGCGGGACTGGCCGTGATCCTGGACATCGTGCACAATCACTGGGGGCCATGGGATCTGTCCACGAATCAATTCGACGGCTGGCACACAACCGAGTATCCCGGCGGCATCTACTTTTACGACTCCGCGGACGGGAACTCTCCCTGGGGACCCAGGCCTAATTACTCCAGTGCCCGGGTGGCGCAGTATATCCTGGACTCTCTGGCGATGTGGATCGAGGAATACCGCATCGACGGTTTCCGCTGGGACTCGGTTTCCAATATCTATAACACCAACAGCGGCACCGGGACATATCTGCCCGACGGTTGGACATTATTACAGAATGCTAACCGGCAAACGATAAGTGAGAGTCCGGCATTTATCAACATTGCGGAAGATCTTACCGGCAACGCCGCGGTTACGGAACCTTCGGCGCAGAATGGTGCGGGCTTTGCCAGCCAATGGAACGGCAACTTCGTGTCCAAGATGCGCGCGCAACTCACACAATCGAGCGATTCGGCGGTGAATATGAACGCCGTGGCCGGCGCCATCCAGCAGGCTTTCAACGATAGCTACTTGCAGAATCTGAATTACACCGAATCTCATAACGAGGTAAGCGGCGGCCAGCGCCTCACCACGCTGATCGACCCGAGCGATCCGGCGGGTTGGCTGGCGCTCAAGAAGAGCACGCTGGGCGCCGGCATCCTGTTCACTTCGCCCGGCGTTCCCATGATCTTCCAGGGCCAGGAATTCGTCGAAAACGAGCCGTTGGCCGTGAATCTGCCGCTTCAATGGAAGCTGGCAACGCAATTTTCAGGCATCCGCAAATTGTGGGCGAACCTGGCAGCCGCGCGGAAGAACTCCTCGGGTCACACGCCGAACCTGACTGGCGACGGCCTCCGCATCTACCAGTTAGACAGTGCCAATAAGTTCATCGCTTACGAACGATTTGACTCCAAATCGGCGGACGTTGTGATCGTCGCCGCTAATTTCACCGGAAATACCGAAGCGAATGTCAGAGTCGGGTTCCCTTCGTCTGGCGTGTGGATCACACGCTTCAACAGCGATAGCCAGGCATACAGCCCGACGTTCTCGGGCGCCGGTTCGGCGAGCGTGAAAGCCAATGGCGGGCCTCGCGCCGGCATGCCGTACTCCGGCAGTCTGACCATAGGCCCGTACTCGTTGATGATCCTCTCGCAACAATAACCGGCGCAACAATAACCGGCGGGGGCCGCGATCGCGGCGCCAATTGCTAAAATAAGGGTTCCCTTTTGAGGAACACGCCAAACGGGGCGGCCCGCGCCGCTCGATACTGCGGGTTCCTGTCAGTTGTGGCGGTGCGGGCAGACGGCCCCGTTTCGCTTTGGAGGTTGCATGGCAGTGACGTCCCGCCGCGCGACGGCGGTAGTAGACGTGGCAGGTGTCAAAGTGGGCGGCGATTATCCGATCGTCGTCCAATCGATGACTAACACCGACACGGCGGATGTAACGGGCACGGTGAACCAGGTGATGGCGCTGGCGCGAGCCGGCTCCGAACTGGTGCGGGTGACGGTCAACACCGAGCAAGCGGCCGCGGCGGTCCCCAAAATCGTGGACTGCCTGGATCAGTTCGGCGTGCGCGTTCCGATCATCGGCGACTTCCATTACAACGGACACATCCTGCTGCGCAAATATCCCGAGTGCGCCCGCGCCCTGGCCAAATACCGCATCAATCCGGGCAACGTGAATATCGGCAAAAAGCACGACGATAATTTCCGGACCATGATCGAGGCCGCCATCGAATACGGCCGGCCGGTGCGCATCGGCGTGAATTGGGGGTCGCTCGACCAGGCGCTGCTCACCCGCCTGATGGACGAAAACTCCCGCCTGCCCGAGCCCAAGGACGCACGTGACGTGACACTGGAAGCGATCGTGGTGAGCGCGGTCGAATCGGCGGCCGCAGCCGAACGCTACGGACTGGGGCACGACCGCATCATTCTCAGCGCGAAGGTCAGCGGCGTGCAGGACCTGGTGGACGTCTACCGCGCTCTGGCCGCGCGCTGCGACTATCCGTTGCACCTGGGCTTGACCGAGGCGGGCATGGGATCGAAGGGCATCGTATCTACCACGGCGGCCCTGGCCATTCTGTTACAGGAAGGCATCGGCGACACCATCCGCACTTCGCTCACGCCGCTGCCGAACGGCGACCGCACCGAGGAGGTGATCGTCTCGCAGCAGATCCTGCAATCGCTGGGGATTCGCAGTTTCACGCCGCAGGTGACGGCCTGCCCCGGCTGCGGCCGCACCACCAGCACCTTCTTCCAGGAGATGGCGGACCAGATCCAGACCTACCTGCGCGAGCAGATGCCGCGGTGGAAGGCGGACCATCCTGGTGTGGAAGCCATGAAGGTGGCGGTAATGGGCTGCGTGGTCAACGGGCCGGGCGAGTCCAAACACGCCAATCTGGGCATATCGCTGCCCGGCACGTTCGAAGAGCCGAAGGCCCCGGTCTTCGTCGACGGGCGGCTCATGACCACTCTCAAGGGCGATCGCATCGTGGCCGAATTCATCGATATTCTAAACGACTACGTGGCGGCGCACTACGGCCAGCCGGTGGCTTGAGATGTCCCGACACTTCACCCTATGGGAGGCCGAGCGAATGCTCCCGCAGATCCGCGACTGGATGCGCGAGGCGGTGGAGACCAAATCGCAGTACGACGAGGCGGAGCGGGTGGTGCAGGCGCTGGCGGAGCGGATCACGCTGATGGGCGGCATCGTGGCCAACCGCGAGCGCGCCGCGGAGGACAAGCAGCGCCGCGATACGGCGGGCCAGAACCTGCAGCGGCTGCTCCAGCTTTTTCAGGACAGCGGCTGCCTGGTGAAGGATCTGGAGAAGGGCCTGGTCGATTTCCCGACGCTCTTCCGCGGCGAAGAGGTGTATCTTTGCTGGAAACTGGACGAACCCTCCATCCAGTTCTGGCACGGTGTGGACGAGGGTTTCGCCGGGCGCAAACCCATCGATCAGCATTTCCTGGACAATCACGAAGGCGAAGCCGCCAACTGAATCACCCGGCCGGGCGTCTGCTCTATTTGCACCAGACGGTTTTGGCGTTCACGAACTCCCGAATCCCGAACACGCCCAATTCGCGGCCGTAACCGGATCGCTTCACGCCGCCGAAAGGCAGCCGCGGATCGGAGGCCACCATGCCGTTCACGAAGACCGCGCCGGCCTGGATCTCGTCGATGAAACGCGCCTGCTCGGCGGAGTCGCGCGTCCAGACGCTGGCGCCCAGGCCAAACGGAGAGTCGTTGGCGATCTCGATCGCTTCCGCGGCTCCCCGCGCGCGGAACAGCATGGCCACGGGGCCGAACAGTTCCTCGCGGGAAACCTCGGATTGGCGCGGCATGTCCGCCAACACCGTCGGCTCATAGAAGCAGCCCGGACCGGCCATCATCTGCCCGCCCAGCAACAGGCGGGCGCCCCCGGAAAGCGCGCGCTGCACCTGGCCGTGCAACTCGGCGCGGATGGGACCAGTCGCCAGCGGGCCGACGTCCGTTTCGGGAGCCAGGGGATCGCCCACGCGCAGCGCCCGCATGCCGTCCACGAAGCGCTGCGTAAACTCGTCGTAAATCGCCGTGTCTACGATGAAGCGTTTGGCCGCGATGCACGATTGCCCGTTGTTGATGGTGCGCGCTTTCACGGCGGTGTTGACGGCGTCGTTGAGATCCGCGCCGGGCATCACGATAAACGGGTCGCTGCCGCCCAGTTCCAATACCGTCTTCTTGATGCGCGCGCCGCACTGGCTGGCCACCGAACTGCCGGCGGGCTCGCTACCCGTTAGAGACGCGGCGGCCACGCGCTCATCCGCGATCACCGCCGCGGTCTCGCGCGAGCCGATCAGCAGCGTCTGAAAGGCGCCCGGCGGAAAACCCGCGCGGCGCAGGATGTCCTCAATGGCCAGGGCGCACTGCGGCACGTTGGAGGAATGCTTCAGCAGCCCGACGTTGCCGGCCATCAGGGCGGGCGCCGCAAACCGGAAGACCTGCCAGAACGGAAAGTTCCACGGCATCACCGCCAGCACACAGCCGAGCGGCTGGTAGTGAACGAAGCTGTGCGAGGCATTCGTCGTGACCGCCTCGTCCGCCAGGTGCCTCTCGCCGTTCTCGGCATAATAGCGGCAGGCCCATGCGCACTTTTCAGCTTCGGCAACGGCGGATTTGAGCGTCTTGCCCATCTCCAGCGTCATGGTGCGGCCGAACTCCTGCTTTTCCTTTTCCAGAATTCCGGCCGCGTTGAGGAGCCAGCGCGCGCGTTCGGTGAAGGATGTCTTGCGATAGCCCGGGAATGCCGCGGCGGCGAGTGCGAGCTTCTGTTCCAGTTCGGCCGCGGATAGCGGTTCGAAAGTACGCAACGTTTCGCCCGTCGCGGGATTGATGGAGGCGATGGCCATACAACGATTATGCGGCAGCAGGCCCGTTGCCGATTCAGGTGGCGTTGCCTGTCACCCGGATTAGTCGCTGGTTAGGCGAAGGGGTACTCAAGGAATGGGGAGCTATTCAGAGAGCTGTCAAGAAAAGGTTTTGCGAAGGCGGGGGAATTTCCGGCGGCATGAGCCGCTATGGCAACCTATTCAACGCGTAGAGTACGGATCGGGTCTAGTTTCAGAATGCGGCGTGTAGCCGACCAGACGGCCACTACAGCGGCAAGCGAGAGGAGAAACGCCGCGCCACCGCACGTGGCTCCGTCCAGCGCGGGTGCCCTGTAGATGAGGGCTTTAAGGGAATTGGCGACCGCGATCGCGGCAGCAACTCCTGCTGCAATGCCCACCATCAACGGCAGCAGGGTTTCCCGCAGAAGCATGAAACGGACTTGCGCAAAGTTTGCCCCGACCGCCATGCGAACACCGATTTCGTGACGGCGTCGCGTTACCGAATAAGCGGCCATCCCATAGATGCCGATCAAAGCCAGCAGCAGCGCGAAGCCAGCGAAGAACAGGACCGCGATGGTGTAGAAGCGAGGCTGCTTGAGGTTATCGGATAGGCGCTGGTCGAACGTCCTCAAGTCGTAAACGGGTATGTGCGGATCAAGCTGTCTCAGGGTATCGCGGCAGGCCGCCAAATAAGACTCTGCCCGGCCCCGGACGCGAGCTACAAATGTGACGAAACCCGGCGTCCACTGATCGATTGGGAAAAAGGCCGCTTGGTGTGGCTCCCATGACGGACCGCTGAGGCGTTCGTCGGCCACAACGCCCACGATGGTGTACTGTTTGTCGCCGCGCCAGCCGGATATCTTCCGGCCAACGATGCGTTCCCCCATGCCTAGCTGCCTGGCGAAAGCTTGATTCACTATCATGACGGCATCGGATCCGGCCCGGTCGGCGACGGTGAATTCGCGGCCATCCAGAATCCGCGTGCGCATCGTCTGGAAGTAACCGGCGGAAACCGGCAGAGTGAGCGTCACCGGTACCTTATGGGTGGAATCGAGAGTGAACTGCTGGCCCATGTAACTGTTTTCGACCAGTGGAAGGAATTGCGCCGCCGCCGCAGACTGCACGCCCGGTATTGCCCTCAACCGTTCGAGCGCCTGGCGGTAGTATTCGGCTTGGGTGTGGTTTGCATCATAACGTGTGCCTGATAGGGAGACGTTAAGAGTGACAACCTGATCGGTGTGGAAGCCCAGATCCGTGTTGAGCAGCTTGAGGAAAGCGCGGCCCATGAGGAACGAGCCGGCCACCAACATCAGCGTGAGGGCGGATTGCATGGCGATTAGAGTGAAGCGCACGCGGTTCACGCCAGCGCCTTGTGCACCGCCATGACTGCGCAGAGGGTCGGCTGAAGGCTGCGTGCGTCCCATCACGATTGCAGGGAGCACGCCGAACAGGATACCGGTGAGCGCCGCGACCGCCAGCGCGAAGGCGAGTACGCGCCCATCCAGCACGGTATAGCCCTGCGTCTCTAACGGTGCGGGCTGAACCATCGCAGCCACCTTCGCGGCCCAACGTGCGATCGCGAGGCCGGCAGCCGATGCGCTGAGTGTGAGCAGAGTACTCTCAGTGATCAGTTGCTGCACCAGACGGGCGCGACTGGCTCCCAACGCCGCCCGGACAGCCAATTCCTGCCGGCGTTCCGCGAAGCGCGAGAGCAACAGGTGCGCTACGTTCGCGCAGGCGATCAGAAGCACAAATGCGACGATGCCCAAGAGGACCAGCGAAGCCTGCCGCACTGGCCCGGCAAGCTGATCCCGCAAGGGGACCAACTCGGGCACGGACCTCGAAAAATCGGCCGGCGGTTTCCGATTTGATTTCGGTGGGTTGAGCTGTGGCATCTCAGCCCGATACATACTGTTGGCGCGGACCAGGGGGAGCCCGGACTTGAGGCGGCCGAGAGTCCTCCAGAAAACTACACCACTCTTCGGGACTTTCTCGATGTCGAAAGCGGTGGGCATCCAAACCGTCGTTCTGCCCGGATAATCGAATGATGGCGGAGCGACGCCGATCACCGTCATGGACGTTCCGTTCAGGATGACCTCTTTGCCGAGGACGGCCGTGTTACCCGCAAAGAGCTGCTGCCACAGGCCGTAGCCAATGACGGCGACTGCGTCATGGCCCTGGAGATCCTCATCCGAGGCGAAGGAGCGCCCGAAAACGGGCTCAACTCCGAGAGTGCGGAAGAAACCCGCTGATGTTTCTGCAACCTTAGTTCGCACAGAATCGCCGCCTAGGTCGAGGTTCATATCGCCGCTGGAGAAAGTGGCCGCATCCGAGAGGTACGTGTTGGTGGATTGCCACTGGTAGTAGTCTGCGCGGCTTCGCATCACTCCACCCCGAAGTTCCACGAGCCGATCGGGATCGCGAAACGGCAGCGACCTCCACAGCACCGCGTTCAGCACACTGAAAACGCCGGTCGTAGCGCCGATGCCCAAGGTCAGAGCGGTGAGCGCCAGGCCAGTGACCAGCAGGCGCCGCCGGTAGACTCGTAACGCATAGCAGAGATCCTGCGCAGTCTCGCGGAGAATTTCAGCCGCGAGGGAGACCAGCAGGTCCTTTATCAGCCGCACCCAAAAAGGAAGAGTGGCACCGCTGGCGATGGCGTCACGGTAGTCGTCCGCGAATTGGCGTTCGAGGGGGCCGGTGTACTCTTCCCGGAATCGAGCTGGATAGAGTTTGAGAAACAAGCGATAGATCCGGTTCGGATTGCGCATCGGCCGCCTCAAGCAAGTTCAGGCAGTTTCAGCCGGCTTTCCGCCAAACGCACGAGATTGCGCATCCTCACGGCTTCAGCGGCGGCCACACGCCGCCCCAGCGGAGTAATGCGATAGTAGCGCCGGCGCTCGTCGTCCAGGTGCGGATCAGGCCTTTCCTCCGATTCCTCGATCCAGCCCTGTTCCAGCATCCGGCTGATGTTGCCATAAAGAGCACCTGAGCCCAGGTTCAGTTTGCCATCTGTGCGCTGAAGAATCTCGCGCTTGAGGGCGTAGCCATGGCGCTCTCCTTCGCTGAGCGCCAGGAGCATGTGAAACACCGGTGCTGAGAGGGGCAAGAATGTTGCGACTTGGGCTTCTCTAGCCATACTATGCCAAAGTTTGACACGTCTTCGGACTTGAAGCAAGGGGGCTTTTTGGCCACAGCGTTACCTGGGTGTGCACCAGGATCTGTCGGATGCCCCTGTGACCACCTCGGATTGCACCCGGATAACTCTGCAGTCAGCTTTAAACTCTGAGTTCGCCCGGTTACCAGACGATGACGTCACCTGAAAGGGAAGAGAAAACGGGCGACATCGCAATTGTCGCGCATTACTGCCGTTCAACGCAGCTTCGCTCGATCCACGCGGCAGCACGGCGGGCAACCATAGCCACGACTGCGTTGGGGTGCCCGTGTGGAACCGAGGGCATGACCGAGGCATCCGCAACGTAGAGATTTCTTACGCCACGAACGCGCAGACGAGAATCCACCACGGACCGGGAATCCGATCCCGTGGATAGAGTTTCAACGAAACGCGGATGCCGGCCCAGATGTTAGGATCAGGCCTTAGCGGCCCCTATGAACAGACCTAAACTCTTTCCGGAAGTACGTGCGTTGTTGGAGGCGGGCGAAGCCGAGGGCGCGCCCCCTATGGAGACCCTTTCGCCCGCGGCGGCGCGCCAGTCGGCGATTGAAGCTTTAAAATCGGTTTCCCCCGCGGCCGATCCGGTCGGGAATGTGGAGGACCGCAGCGTGCCCGGCCCGCACCGCCCGGTTCCGATCCGTATTTATACGCCCGAAGGGGCCGGCCCATTTGCCTGCCTGGTCTACTTCCACGGTGGGGGCTGGGTGGTCTGCGACCTGAACACGCACGACGCCGTCTGCCGGTCCATTTGCCGGCGCGCCGGGGCCGTGGTGTTGGCGGTGGATTATGCGCTGTCGCCGGAGTACAAGTTTCCGGCCGCGGTGGACGAATGCTATGCCGTGACCTGCTGGACCGCGGCGCATGCGGACTCGCTGCACATAGATCCGCGGCGCATCGCGGTGGGCGGCGATAGCGCGGGCGGCAACCTCTCGACGGTTATGTGCCTGAAGGCTCGCGACGAAAGGGGTCCCGCGCTGGCTTTGCAGATCCTGGTGTATCCGGTGACCAACCTGGCGGCTTTCGATACCCCGTCGTACCAGGAATTCGCCGAGGGCTACTATCTGACGAAAGCCGAAATGGAATGGTTCCGCGGCCACTACCTGGCGCGGGCGGAAGACGCGTCCCATCCGTACGCATCGCCGCTGCTGGCGCCGGACCTGCACGGACTGCCGCCCGCCCTGGTGATCACCGGCGAGTGCGATACGCTGCGCGACGAAGGTGAAGCGTATGCCAGGCGCCTGGCCGATGCGGGCGTAGCGGCCACGTGTACGCGGTATGCCGGCATGATTCATCCGTTCTATTCGCTGGGAGGAGTGTTGGCGCAGGGGCGGCGGGCGGTGGAGCAGGTGGCGGCGGCGCTGCGAGAGCTGTAAGCGGCGGCGATTCTTGCATTCTTCCGCGGCGTGATACGCTCGGCACAGGAACAAAAGATGACGCAGACGGCTGTCAATTCTCCGCGCATTTCCGAAATTGCCGCGCGTTACGCAAGGCTCTACACCGGCGCGATTGCCGACATCCTGGATAAGAACGGATACCGGAACCAGGTACTGCCCTACTACATCACGCCCTTCACGCATGCCAATCGCGTGGCCGGCCCGGCCTTCACGGGCCAGGGCTACGCCTGCGCCGACAGCGGCAACAACGATACCGAAGCGCGGCTCAAGATGCTGGACAGCATCTCGCCCGATACGGTTTCGGTGTGGTCCACCGGCGGCAGCGCCGATTGCGCTCATTGGGGCGAGATCATGTCGACCGCCGTGCGCCAGCGGGGATCGACCGGCGCCGTCATCGACGGTGGCGTACGTGACGTGGACTTCGTCAACGCCATGGACTATCCCGTGTTCGCGAAGTTCAAGTGTTCGGCCAGTTCCATCGGACGCTGGGCGATTGTAGCGTGGCAGATTCCGATCAGGATCGGCAACACCATAATCCATCCGGGCGATTTCGTCTTTGGCGATACCGACGGCGTGGTGATCGTTCCCCAAGCCATCACTATGGATGTTCTGGTGGCCGCCGAGGATATCTTCGAGCGCGAGCGGGGGATGCGCGAGGAACTGCGCCGCGGCGTCAAGGTGGCGGACGCGTTCGCCAAATACGGCTCCCTGTGAAGACCGACTAACATGACCCCGGTGAAATGGAAGTCACCCATCTTTCTATGCATCGCCGCGCTATGCGCCGGCAACCTGCTTGCGCAGGCGCCGGATACGGATGCGCGCAACGTGGACATCCGGCACACGGACTTCCACTTCAGCATGGCGAAGTACGCCAGCCTGTCCGCATGGGAGGCCCGCAAAACGCATCTCCGGCGGCAGATCCTGGTGGCCGCCGGCCTTGCGCCGTTGCCGGAAAGAACACCCCTCAAGCCTCTGGTCTTCGGACGCATCGTGCGGGGCGAGTATACGATCGAGAAGGTCGCGCTCGAAACCATGCCGGGCTACTATCTCGGCGGCAATCTCTACCGGCCGCTACACCCCCACGGAAAAGTACCCGGGATACTGACGCCGCACGGCCACTGGACCTACGGAAGGCTGGAGAACGCGGAGAGTTTCTCCGGCCAGGCCCTGGGAATCAGCCTCGCGCGTCAGGGTTACGTGGCGTTTGCGTACGATATGGTGGGCTACGACGACACGCTGCAGACCGGGCACCGGTTCACCAGTCCCCAATATCAGCTCTGGAGCTTCACGCCGCTGGGCCTGCAGTTGTGGAATTCGATCCGCGCGCTGGATTTCGTGGAGTCCCTGCCGGAGGTCGACAGCCGGGACCTCGCCGTAACAGGAGCCTCGGGCGGGGGTACGCAGACGATGCTGCTGGCGGCGGTGGACAACCGGGTGCGCGTCTCCGCGCCGGTCAACATGGTGTCCTTCCTGATGCAGGGCGGGTGCGTGTGCGAGAATGCGCCGGGCTTACGGATCGGCGCCTCCAACGTCGAGATTGCGGCCATGATGGCGCCGCGGCCCATGCTGGTGGTGTCGGCGACGGGGGACTGGACACGAAATGTCCCCTACGAAGAGTTCCCCGCGATCCGCTCGATCTACGAGCTCTACCAGAAACCCGAGGCGGTAGCCGTGGTGCAGTTCCGGGCGGAACATAATTTCAACCGGCAGAGCCGCGAAGCGGTTTACAGTTTCTTCCAAAAGGAACTGGGAGGCGCGGACGGGAGCGTCGCGGAGCAGAACGTGGAGGTAGAGCCGCTGGCGCAGATGCTGGTGTGGGAAGGCCGCAGCCTGCCGCCGGACGCGCTCACCCAGGCGCCGCTTTTTGAAGAGTGGAAGAAGACGGGCCGCCAGCGCGTGGCCGCGCTCGATCCGGCGGCGCGGCGCCAATTGCTGCTGGACACATTTCATGCGGAGTGGCCGCCGGAAGTGCGCAGCGAGCGCCACGGCGAAGATATCATCCTCAGCCGGCCGGGACGCGGCGATCGGGTGCCGGGTGTCTGGCTGCCCGGCGCGGGCCCGCCGACCCTGGTGGTGGATCCGGAAGGGGCCGAGGCCGGCCGCCGCGACCCACGGGCTGCCGCGCTGATCCATGCCGGGAAAGCCGTGCTCCTGATCGACGCGTTTCAAACCGGCCGCGCGAAGGCGGTACGCGACCTATCCAAATCGTTCTTCCTGACGTTCAATGCCAGTGACGACGCCAACCGGGTACAGGATATTCTGACGGCGTTGCGCTTTCTCGACACTCAGCATCTCGGAAAGCCCACCGCACTGGCTATCGGAAAAGCCGGAGCGTGGGCGCGTTATGCCCAGGCTCTGGCGCCTCTCCAGATCGGGCTGGCCGCGGATCGCGGGAGCTGTCCGTCGCGTGACGAGGATTTCGAAAAGAACCTGTTCGTCCCGGGCGTACAATTGGTAGCCGAGCCCTGCGGGCAGCGCGAATGACGCGGACGGTGTCAGATCATCTCGTTCAATAACTCCGGCCGGGGCCGCGGGATAACCACCTTGTTGACCAGCAGCCCTTTCTGTCCGATCACTCGCGCGCCGGCGGCCACCGCGCTTTCCACGGCGGCCACATCGCCGGTGAATGTGGCGAAGGCTTTGCCGCCCAACGCCATCGCCAGCCGTACCTCGATCAACTGCACGTCCGCCGCTTTGGCCGCGGCGTCGGCGCCCTCGATCAGCGCGGCGACCGAGAATGCCTCCAGAATCCCGAGGGCTTCCAGCCGCTCCACCTTGGCGGTGCCGGCGATGGCCGGAAAAATGGACTCGTGCAGGTTCGCGATGACGAAGCAGTCGATGATCGAGAAGCTGCTGGCAGTGTTGCCCGAAGCCACCGCGGCCTGCACCGCACCGACTTCGCCGCGTACCATCACCATGTATTTACCCGAGCAAATCGAGCGGGACAGCACCAACTCCACATCCGCTGCCTTGAGCATGGTGTCGCACACCTGGTAGCCCGCCGCGATGCTGCCGAGTTCGATCAGCCCGATGGAATCCTTCGCCATAACTAAGCCACGATTTCGATACTCTCTTCCGTGATGCGGCGGACGCGGCCCGCGATAGACGCGTGCACGTCCGCGCCTAGCTCGTTGTCCGCCATACGCCCGATCGCCTGCCCCGCGCGTACCCGCGCGCCTTCTTTCACCGCCGGCTTGGCGGCTACGCCCGCATGCTGGCGCAGTTTGATCCGCACCGCCTTCGGATGAAGCGCCGCCGCGGGATCGAAAGGCGTCTCCCTCTCGTACTCTTCCACCTGGAGCCGCTTGCGCAGCATGCTGAGCGGCACCCGCCGGTATTCCTTCATCGGATGCACCTGGACCGGCTTCTCCTGCACGAACTTGAGCCCCGCGGCGCGGCGATCGTGCTTCCCCTGGTCGCAGGCTTCCTTGGGATACAGGTCCTCCGGACAAGCGTACAGGGTACACAAACCGCAGGCGCAGCACAACTCGGCCCATTGATTCCAGTTTTGCGCGCCGGTGAGGGTGAAACCCAGGCTGCGCATCACCTTGTGGGGCATCACTTCGTATCCCAGCAGGTAGCGCGGGCAAAACTCGGTGCAGTAGCTGCACTGGTCGCAGGCGGACTTCCCGATGTGGTGCATCTCGTGGAGCGGCCGCTCGCGCCGCGTGACCAGGTAATGGTCCCGGGGAAGCACGATCAGGCCGGCGGTCGTTTTAGTGACCACTTCGTCCAAATCGAGCGTCAGCCATCCCATCATCAGGCCGCTGACGAACACGCCGAAATCGCTGGCGCGTGCCCCTCCCGCCTCTGCCAGCAGCTCGCGGAAAGGCGTACCGATCGGCGCCCAGAACGACTTCGGCTGATTGACCGCGCCCGCGATCGAGACGAACTTGCGGGTCACCGGAATGCCGCGCGCGGCTTGATCGACGTTGTACAGAGTCTCGACATTGTTCACCACGCAGCCGACCTGCAGGGGCAGCCCGGCCGGCGGGATCAATCGTCCCGTGGCGGCGTACACCAACTCAAACTCATCGCCGGACGGATAGAAATCGCCCAGCATGACAAACTCGATCTTCTGCGGCGGCGCTTGGGCCTGGAGCGCCTGGAGCGATTCGGCGTTCTTGGTTTTGATCCCGAATTTGCCGGAACGCGCGCCGGTCGATTCCATCATGGCCGTCAGGCCGGCGAGGATCTCACGCGGGAAGTGCTTCATCAACTCGGCGTCTTTGTGGATCAGCGGCTCGCATTCGGCGCCGTTAGCGATCACGTATTCGACGCGCGACGCGGCTTTGACGTGCGCCGGGAAACCCGCGCCCCCCGCGCCGACCACGCCGCACTCGCGCAACTGGCCGCTCAGCATCGGAACACCTTCGGGAATCGCAACTTTATTTATAGCAACTCTCGGGGAGGCGGCAGGGGCGATGGACAGTCTGCGGGCGCCGCGCCATTTACTGCTCGACGGTCAACTTCACGGGCTGTTCGATCAGCTTCGGCTCTTTTCCGGTGGTCAGCAGCATGAGGGCGAAGCGGCCGGCCTGGGCTTTGGCGGGGATCTTGAATTTGACCGTGGTCGCGGACTGTTCCGTCAACTCCAGCAGAACATCGTTCTTCCCATCCGTAAGATATACCTTGGCGACCTGCGCCTTTTCCAGGTTCTCGCCGGACACGGTAATTTCATCCCCCACCCTCCCGTTCATCGGATCGACCGAGGTCATCCGAGGTGCGGGTTGCTGTGCGAACGCCGCGAACGAGGCAGCGAGTAGAAGTGGCACTGCAAAAGACAGTCTCATCTTAATCTCCGTCCAGTCCCAAATGTTAAGTCCATTACACGCGAAATTCAAGGCCGTCAATCCGGCATCTGCTTGGCGGCGGCCCCCGCGGCATGGTAGAGTGCTTCGATGAACCGGGTTCTCATCCTGGCGCTGCTGGTCTCGCTGAGCATCGCCTGCAGGCGGCCGATACCCATCCATCATCCTTCGACCTCCGAGGCCCGTCTGGCCGTGGTGGAGGCTATCAAGGGACAGTTGATGTCTCCGGGTCTGGCGCATTTTTCCAACGAACAGGAGATGAACATCGACGAGGTGCAACCCGGGCGGTTCCGGGTCCGCGGATTTGTGGACTATCAGGGCGCCTACGACATTCCCGTGCGCAACAATTACACCTGCGTGATCCACTACAACAATCGCGGGCAATGGGAACTGGAAGAGATCACCTGGCAGTGAAGCCGCCGCCGCTCTCCGGCTACCGGAATCTCACCTTGACGTCGGGCTTGTTTTCCAGGTGCACCGTATCGATGAAGCGGACGCGCGCGGGCGTGTGCGTCATCACGATCGACTGGGTTCGCGTGCCGTCGCCGAAGAAGCGTACGCCTTGCAGAAGATTGCCGTCCGTCACGCCGGAAGCGGCGAAGACGATGCTGCGGCCCGGCGCCAGTTCCTGGGTGGTATAGATCTTCGCCGGATCGTTTATGCCCATGGCCTGCATGCGCTCCTTCTGGGCTTCGTCCTTGACCACCAGGCGGCCTTGAATTTCTCCGTTCAGGCAGCGCAGCGCCGCAGCCGTCAGTACGCCCTCCGGCGCGCCGCCGGACCCCATCACCGCGTGGACGCCCGTGCCGGCGACCGCGGCGGCGATGCCGGCGGACAAATCGCCGTCTCCGATCAGCCGTATGCGCGCGCCGGCCTCCCGTATGTCCGCGATCAACTGCTGGTGGCGGGGGCGGTCCAGCACCACCACCACCAGGTCGTCCACACCGCGCTGCAGGCGGCGGGCGATGGCTTTCAGATTCTGCTTCACGGGGGCTTCCAGATCCACCGAGCCCTTGGCGGCGGGCCCCACCACGATCTTTTCCATATAGCAGTCCGGGGCGTGCAGCAGTCCGCCGCGCTCGGAGGCCGCCAGTACCGTGATGGCGCCCCCAGCCCCGGTGGCGCACAGGTTGGTGCCCTCCAGCGGGTCGACTGCAATATCCACGGATAGCGCACCGGGCTGATCCTTGGCCGCCCCGACTTTCTCCCCGATGTAGAGCATGGGAGCGGCATCCCGCTCGCCCTCGCCAATTACGATGGTGCCGTCAATGGCGATGGTGTCCAGGCAATGACGCATGGATTCCACCGCCGCGTGGTCGGCAGTCTTGCCATCCCCCATGCCCATGGTCCGCGCCGACGCGATGGCCGCATCTTCCACCACGCGCAGCACTTCCAATGAAAGGTCGAACATGGTAGCTTGCTCCTCATGGAAGATAGCACAGTTCTGGTGTTGGCAGACCCTACAGATCCCCTCCTGGCGATGCTGGATGCGCTGCCGGACCGCACCCGGATCGCGGCCGGGAATCGCACCCAGGCTTTCGGGGATGCCGCGCCGGAAGCCGACGTCATTTTGAACTGGACCGGCAGCCGGGATCTGTTGCGCGAAGTTTGGGGTATGGCGCCGCGCGTCCGCTGGATTCACTCGCGCTCGGCCGGGCTGGACGAGCTTCTTTTTCCGGAACTGGCCGGCAGCCCGGTGATGCTGACAAATGCGCGCGGTGTCTTCAGCGAGATTCTGGGGGAGTTTGCGATCGCGGCGGTGCTCTTTTTCGCTAAGGGACTGCGGCGCATGGTCCGCAGCCAGGAGGCCGGCGTCTGGGACCAGTTCGATATCATCGAGATTTCGGGCCAGACGCTGGGGATCATCGGACTGGGCGACATCGGCCAAGCCGTGGCCCGGCGGGCGGAAAGCATGGGAATGCAGGTGCTGGGGCTCCGGCGCAGCGACGGGCCCGAACGCAAACGCGAATTATTGGCCCGGTCGGATTACCTGGTCCTCAGCGCGCCCCTCACCCCCGAGACGCGGAGTATGATCGGCGAACGGGAATTGTGCGCCATGAAGCCTTCCGCGGTGCTGATCAACCTGGGACGCGGTCCGCTGGTGGACGAGACCGCGCTCGCCGCCGCGCTTCGGGAGAGACGCATCGGCGGCGCGGCCCTGGATGTTTTCAACGAAGAGCCGCTGCCGGACGGGCACCCGTTTTACCGGCTGGACAACCTGCTGCTCTCCCCGCATGCGGCGGATCACACCCCGGACTGGAAGCAGCGGGCCATGCGCTTGTTTCTCGATAATTTCGCGCGCTACCGCCGCGGCGAGCCGCTCCTCAGCGTGGTGGCCGACAAAGCGCGCGGGTATTAACCGGACGCATAGCTGGTACCCAAAAGAGATAGAATCGTGCTATGCACAAGGTTGGCGCTTCCGTCGTTTTTTGCCTACTGGCCATAGCCTGGCCTTCTGCCGCCCAAAACGCGCCTGTCGCAGCCCCGCCCGGCCCCACCATCCGCGTCACTACCACGGAAGTGGCGCTCGACATGGTGGTGCGCGACAAGAAGGGAAAGATCGTCAAAAACCTCAAACCCAATGAGGTCGAGATCTATGAAGACGGCGTGCGTCAGGACGTGCGCAGCTTCCGGCTGGTCGTCAACCGTGAGGAGCAGCACCGGCGGGTGGAGAAAGAACAGCCCGTCGCCGAGCCGGCAACCAAGGCGATGGCCCTGCCGGAGGTGAACGCGCTATGCATTGTCTTCCACAATATTGACCCGACGACGCGCCCGCATGCGGTCGAGATCGTAAAGGAGTTCCTGAAAAGCGACCTGCCGCCGGAAACCTACATCGCCCTGTTTACCCTGAACGAACGGCTCATCCCGATGCACGCATTCACCAAGGATCGGGAGGAGCTGGTGCGGACCATCGACGCTTCTTTCCAGGGAAGAGGCTTGGACTTCGACCGGGCTTCGGCAGCTTTGTTGACCGCCAGCCCGAACCTGGTGACCATCGCCGCCACCGTAAACAACGCCACGCACAGCGCCAGCGTGAACATGAACATCACCGGCGGTGAGATCAGCAACGCGGTGATTACGGGCGCCGATGTCGACAACGGCCCGGGGGCGAACCGGCAGCGGGGCGACCAGGTGATGGAGCGCAGCGACTTTGCCAATATCACCGGCATGCACGAAACCGACCGCATCATCACCATGATCGACGATATCGGCAAACTGCCCGGACGCAAGACGGTTCTACTGGTGACCACGGGCCTGGTCACCACCGGCGATCCCGACCGCTTCCAGAAGATTCTGAACAACGCCAACAAGCACGGCATCACGTTTTATGCTCTGGACAGCACGGAGATGAGCGCCACGAACGATACCACGCAGGCCGGTAAGCAGGCTCTGGCTCAAATGGCGTCGGTGAGTGCCCAGCAGACCAACCTGCACAACAGCGCGGCCCAGATGAAGCTCAGCAGCCGGCAGGGCGACGATACCATCGCGGCGGTGCGCACATCCGATACCCAGGCGAGCCTGCGCGCCTTGTCCGAGGGCACCGGCGGATTCCTGATCGCCAATACCAACGATTTCCGCAAATCGTTTCAGCAGTTGACCGAAAATCTGGATGCGCACTACGAGCTGGACTATCATCCCACGATCACAAAATTTGACGGCCGGCTGCGGAAGATCGAAGTGAAGCTGTCGCGCCCCGACTGGACGGTGGAAAGCCGCACCGGGTACTTCGCCATGCCCGATCTCAAAGACGGGGCATTGACACCGGAGGAATTGACCGGCCTCGCGGTACTGAATGCGCAGACGCCGCCGCATGCTTTCGATTTCCGTGTGCAGTCGTTCAGTTTCGCGGGCACGGGGCCGGGTGCTCGCGCCACCCTGGCTTTTCAACTGCCCGGAGCGAAGTTAGGCGCCACGCCGGAGCCGGAGCGCCGCGCCCACAAGGTTGAAGTATCGCTGTTCGCGCTGGTGCGGGACGCCAACGGACAGGTGGTTGATAAGTATAGCGTGGATACGCCCTACACCATCCCCGACGCCCAATTGGCCGCGGTGCGCGCCACCGCCCTCACCTATACGCATCCGCTGGAGCTGCCGCCCGGCCACTATACGGTCGATACCGCGTTGGTCGACCGCGAGGGCGGTCAGGCCACCACCAACAACACGGCCATCGATGTTCCGGCGCCATCCAAAGGCGTCGGCATCAGCAGCCTGGTGGCAGTTCAGGAAATCGCCTCGGCCGGGCCGAAGGCAGACAATGAGGACCCCTTGACCTTCAAGGGCAGGCACGTCGTTCCCCTGGTGGACCCGGTGGTGAACCCGGCCCAGAAGCGATATATCTACTTCGTAGTCTATCCGGACAAGTCCAACGCGGAGAAACCCAAGATCCATGTCGAGTTCCGGAACGCCGGGCAGGTGTTCGCGCAGTCCACGGTGGACCTTCCGGCCCCCGATGCCTCCGGCACGATTCCGATGTTCGTGGCTGCGGCCACGCGGCCGGGAGACTGTGAGTTGCAGATCACGGCGGAACAAGGCAAGGAGTCAGCGACGTCTCAACTGAAGTACGCCGTAACGGCCAACTAGCGCGATACGGCGGCACCCGGGCGGGAAGGCGAGTCAGCCGGCGCGCGCCAGACGGCGGACCGCGATGGCGGAAAGCAGCACCGTCAGCAGAGCCAGGAAACCGGCATGCGTCCAGGCGCTGCCGGAGGAGCGCTGTCCCAATGCGCCCAGGGCGAGCTGCAGCAGATGGTACGCCGGCCAGATCGGGGCCGCGCCCTGCAGCGACTTCGGCAGCGGGATGAAGAGTCCCGAGAACCACATCATGGGCAGATAAGCGAGATTGACGAAGCCCGCCGCGCTGGGACCGCTCACCCATACTCCGATAAACAGTCCGATGGCGCAAAAGGGCAGGGCCCCCACGATATTGACGGCCGCAAAGCCCAGGATCTGCGCGGCGCCCAAGCGCAGGTGCGCGGCGAATAGCGCGGCTGCGATCATGGTCGCCATGATGATGGTGTTGAACACCAGGGCCATCGTCATTTTGGCCACGAAGTATGCCGGGCGCGGCATGGGCAACGCCCGTTTCAACTGCAGCAGACCCTGATCGCGCTCCAGGGCCACCGCCACGCCGAATCCGAACATCCCGGGTCCCATCATGCCGAAGACCGTCAGACCGGCAAATGCTCCCATAGCCGCGGCGGGATCTTTGGCCAGGGCATCGCCAAAGAACACCACCCCCATCAGCAGATACACCAACACCGGAATGAGCAGAAACGGTACGGCAAACGAAGGCGAACGCAGCATGCGCAGCGATTCGTACCAGGCTTCCATGAGATAGGGGTGCAACCTGCGATTGGCGTTCATGACAGAGCCTCCTGGGTAAGCTCCGTGAAGGCTTCGGCCAGGCCCGCCCGCTGGACCTCCAACTCGGCCAGTTGCGGATCGGCGTCAAGCAATCGCCGCACCACCGCCTCGGCATTCCCGGCGGTGATTTGCAGCCTTCGTTGATCGCGTGTGGCGCTGTCTACGCCGGGCCATGCGCTCACCTGTTCGGCGGCCAGGGAGCTTTCACAGATGATGCGCTTCCGCGCCACCACCGCGCGGATCTCGCCGACCGTCCCGCAGGCGATCAGGCGTCCCTTGCCGAGGACCGCCACCCGATCGGCCAGCGCTTCTGCCTCCTCCAGGTAATGGGTCGTCAGAACTACGGCAGTTCCGGCGCGCAGCAATTCCCGCAGCGTGCTCCAGAGCATTTGCCTCGCCTGGACGTCCAGTCCCACCGTGGGCTCGTCCAGGAACAAGAGCCGGGGGCGGCCGCAAATCGCCATGCCGAACTGGACCTGCCGTTTCTGGCCGCCGGACAGTTTCCCATAAGGGCGGTTTGCCAGGGCCGCCGTGTGTGTCAATTCCATCACCGACGCGGGAGACAAAGGGTTCGGATAGTAACTCCCCACCAGGTCGATATGCTCCCGGACGCGCAATTCAGCCGCCAGGCCGACCTCCTGCATCATGGCCCCGACCTGGAACCGGTCGCAGAGCCGCGCCTCGCCGCTATCCGGACGCAGCAGTCCGAGCAGGATGGAGACCGCCGTCGTCTTGCCGGCGCCGTTCGGTCCCAGCACGGCCAACAGTTCCCCGCTGCGGACCTCCAGATCCAGCCGGTCTAGCGCTACCAGCTTACCGAATCGTTTACTGACGCATCGCAGTTCCGCCAGGCAGTGGTTCATAAGCATGTCCAAGCTGCCGTACGCGATTCGTTCGGAAAGGTTCGCGGCATTCGGCGAAGCGCGGCGGGATACCGGCGAATGGCGGAATCCGGGGGTGAAGGCAGGCTGAGACTTTAACTGGATCGGTTCCACTTTTCCAAATATGAGCCCCCCAGCCGCGCGCCAAACCCCCTACGGGCAGTACATCCTGCGGACCGGCGAGGGAATGGTCGGGCAGATTGAAAACGTCTGGGGGCGCTTCTGGTACGATTCGCGATTCCGCGGTATGCGCCCGGTCGCGGATGTCGGTCCCGGCCGGTGCTGGTTCACCCGGCAGCGCCCGGAGGATATCGTGGCGATCGACAATGCGCCGGATCTGGTGGCGCGTTATGCGGCTGAAGGTGTCCCCATCCAACTGGGCAGCGCGCAGGCCGTGCCCTTTCCGGATAACTACTTTGCGGGCATCTTCTGCTGTTGGCTCCTCGAGCACCTGCCCGATCCCGAACGCGCCATGCGTGAGTTTTATCGCGTGTTGCGGCCCGGCGGTCTGTGCACCATCGTGGTGCCGTCGCCGGCGGACATGATGGCATTCTATGCCGACTACACCCACATCCGTCCGTTCACGGCGGCTTCGCTGCGGCAACTGGCGGCGGTAGTCCCGTTCGCCGAAGTGCACACCGAAGATCTTCCCTGGACCCGCGGCCTGCGCCTGGTGCGCCGTTGCGGCGAAGACGTTGCCTACCGGTATGTGCGCTTCGGCGACCGGTATTTGCGCCGGCTCGGCCTGCGAAACCGCGCCAACATGGTGCTGGATGCGCGGAAGTAGCTCGCCGTGTTGGAAAGTCGTGCATCCGGAGTTAATTTGGTTTGCGCAGCAGTGGTCCCGTCTGATAATATCTAGATGGCAGCACGGAATCCTTCCCTTGAAGTGCCAAATCCAACCAACGGAGAGAATCAATCACTGAATGAATTTCACTGTATTCCTGGGCAATCTGCCCACATGGGTCACCGCCGACGATATCAAGCAATGGTTAACCGCTGAAAACCTGGTAGCGGATTCGGTTAAAGTCATCCGCAACCACGAAACGCAGGAATCCAAGGGCTTCGCCTTTGTGGAAGCGCCCACCGCCGACGAGATGCAGGCGATCATCCGCCGCTTCGATCGCGCGCCTCTGGAAGACCGGCTGTTGCGGGCCAACCCGGCGCAGCCTTCCAAGGGTAAAGACACCAAGAACGTCGAGCGTCCGCAGCAGCGCAACGGGCGCCGGCCCCGGCGCGGCAAAGACGCAGCGCCCAAGACCGCTTTTGGCGCTGAACTAGCCAAGGCTCTGTAGCGTCGGGCTTCGTCGCCCTGATAAAAATCGCCTTCCCACACCTGTGAATCACAGTCACAGCCCTCATTTATTAAGCCCTTCCATTCCAAACATTTATATTTTGGCCGACAGCCTGCAAGGCACCCGCGCATGAGATTTGCCTGGCTCGGCTGCTTCCTGGCGTGCGGTCTGCTGCGGGCTGGCGCCCCGGCGGAGTCGCTGAATGTCAACGCGCGCTATACCGTGGAAAGCGTCGAGCTGACCGGCGACAATCCGCCGGGCATCAGCAAAACGCTGCACAAAGAGCTGATGGGCATGGTCGGCGAAAAGCTGAACCCCGCCGCGCTCGATGATCTGGCCACCCGTATCCGGCACGAGTTGCATGTGCGGGCGGTGACCCATCGCCTGTTGCGCGGGCAGAAGCCGGAACACGTACGAGTCGTGTTCGTTGTGCTGGGCCGGCCTGCCCGGTTCGACGCCTCCGTGCCGCAATTGGTCTACCGGTCGGACGCCGGGATAAGCGGAACCGTGGAGGGGACTGCTACCGTCGGGTCGCACGCGTTTACCGCGGGAGTGGTCAGCAACGGAGACGATCTGGCGGAGCGCTATACCGGCATCCTGGCGCGTTACGAAGATAAACGCCTGGGCAGCGACCGGGTACGCTTCCGGTTCGATTTCGAAAGTTACCATGACCAGTGGAACCCGGCCACCACCGACGCTTTGGCGCGTCCCGGCAGCGACGCGAATACATCCGGAATTTACCGGAGCCGGGACAATGTCGAACCGCTGCTTACTTTTCTACTTCTGCGGGGCTCACCCGGAGCGGTCAACCTGACCGTAGGAGCCAGCTTCGAACAGCTTCACCCACAGCTTCCGGCCGCGCGCACGGAGTCGGCGCACGCGATGGTGACAACTCTGCGCTACCATCGTCGCGTGGAAGGCTCCGGCGCCAACCAGCAGGAATGGGACGCAGGTTATAGCCTGCGCGCGGCCACCAGCATGCTCGGCAGCGATTTCGTCTATGCCCGTCACCAGGTCGATGCCGCATACGTCTACTCTTGGGATCATAACCAGATCATGGATGAGGTGACCCTGGGCGCGATCACCGGCCGCGCGCCGCTTTTTGAACGCTTTATGTTGGGCAACAGCACCATGCTGCGGGGATGGAACCGATTCGACCTGGACCCGCTGGGCGGAAACCGCGTGGTGTACAACACCGTAGAGTACCGGTACCGGCTGTTCGACATTTTCTACGACAGTGGGACAATATGGGATGTGGGACAGACGGCTACCTGGCGGCATTCCGTCGGCGTAGGGATCCGTTCGAACGGACTCTACGCGGCGCTGGCGTTCCCTATCAAAGAAGGCCACATCGAGCCGGTTTTCATGGTCGGCATGAATTATTGACGTTTGATGACGCGAGGCAAACTGACCCGCTGCCGTAACGGAGCGGACCTGGGCGGAATACGCTGGCTCCTGGCGGGCGTGTGTATTTCTCTGTCTTGCGGCTGGTCCGCGGAGCGTCTCAACGTCACCTGGGATGGCGACGACCTGCACGTGGCTGCGCCGCAATTGAATTTTCTGTCCGGCAAGCCGCTGGATCGGCTGAAAGACGGGGCGTCCGTGATATTTCTCACGCAATTGACGCTCACTACGGATGGGTTCAGGACCAGCCTGCGGCAGTCGCCGGACCGTTTCGTCTTCAGCTACGACGTGTGGGAAGAGAGATTCTCAGTCACGAAGCTCGGCGAAGGACAGCGCACGGCCTCCCACCTCTCCCTGGCGGCGGCCGAAGCTTGGTGCCTGGACAATGTGGCCATCAGCGCGTCGAACCTGCCGCAGGATCGTCCTTTCTGGTTACGGTTCGAGTTGCGCGCCGCCGAGCCCAAGGACGAGGCGGCGGTGATTGGCGAGTCCGGTCTGAACCTGACGCGGCTGATCGAAATCTTCAGCCGCCGTCCGCGCGACCAGCAGCCCCAGTGGACGGCCGAGGCCGGGCCGATGCGCTTGATGGATGTACGGAGGCTGGTGGGCCGCGCCGCCCGAGCTTTGTGAACCGGCTGCGCAACAGGCTGATCGCGATCTTTCTGGCGGCCACCCTGGTGCCTCTGGCCGCCACCCTTTGGATCACCACTTCGTTATTCGACCGCAGCCTGAGCTACGCCTCTACCGGCGAGCTCGACCGATTGTCCCACTATCTGCAGAGGGCCGGAAAGGAACTTTATCGGCAGGCCTGCGACGGCGTCAAGGCCGACGCGCTGGCCGGGCGGCTGCCGCCGGTCCGCTATACGGCAGCCGCACAGTCCCAGTGGCCGCCGCCAGTGAGAAGTTTCTACGAGAGCAGCGACGCCGAACGTTTCCTGATCTCCGGGAGCAACGGGAACCGGATCGAGTACCTGTCGCGCCGCGGCGGCGATGTTTGGGAGTGGTCCACAGTCTTGGGCGGCGTCGGACTGGATGAGCTCTCCCGCGAGTATCGCCACGCACGCGAAATCGTGGAAAAGAGGGAGTCGCGCGACCTGCTGCGCGGCTTCACCTACACCTATGTCCTGCTGGCGGCGTCGGTGTGGATCGCGTCGCTGATCCTGCTGATTTACCTGGCGGGGCGCATCAGCCACCCGATCCAACAGCTCACCGCCGGGCTTTCCGGGTTGGCCGCCGGGAACCTTTCAACGCGCGTGGAGGCCCGCCGGAACGACGAGGTGGGGCGCGCCATCCGCGCCTTCAACGACATGGCCGAGCGGTTGCAGCGCAGCACCGAGCGCCTGGTCTACCTGACGCAGCTGGGCAGTTGGCAGTCACTGGCGCGCAAGATGGCGCACGAGCTGAAGAATTCGCTGACCCCCATCCGCCTGACCGTGGAAGAGATGCTGGCCCGCTACGGCGAAAGCGACCGGGCATTCATGGAACAGGCCACCCAGATCGTGGCCGAAGAAGTGGAGAGCCTGGAGCGGCGCGTGCGCGCGTTTTCGCAGTTCGCCACCGAGCCGCCGGTGCTGCCCGAGCCGCTGGACCTGAACGCGCTGCTCGAAGAGCGCATCACGTTTCTCAAGACCGGCCACCCCGAAGTGGCTTACGATCTGCGCCTCGACGGGAGCCATCCCATGGCCCTGGCCGACCAGGACCTGGTGAAGGGCATCCTCACGAACCTGCTGGAGAACGCCGCTGAGGCTGCCGGCGAGGGGGGGCGTATCCTGGGCGTGACCGCCATGAACAACGGTAACGTACTGGTCGAAGTGCACGACTCCGGTCCGGGCTTGAGCGAACAGATTCGGCAGTCTTTGTTCCAGCCGTCGATTTCGTTCAAGAAGGGCGGCATGGGGCTGGGACTTTCTATCTCCCGTAGAGGAGCATTGCTTACGGGTGGCGATATTGTGCTGGTAAAAGGAGAATTGGGTGGCGCCGGATTCCGCGTGCTGCTGCCCGTGGCGTCCCATGGCAACCAAGCGCATTCTGATCGTGGATGACGAAGAGAATATAGGCCGCTCGCTGCGTCTGATTCTGGAGCGCGAAGGTTACGGCATCGCTGTCTGCCGGTCTATACGGGAATTCCGCGCGCACCCGGACATGGAGCGCGCCGACGCCTTCCTGTTCGATGTGAAGCTGCCGGACGGCAACGGCATCGACCTGTTGCGGTCCGTGCGGCAGAACGGCAATCCGGCCCCCGCCGTGATGATCTCGGGGCACGGCACCATCGCGGACGCGGTGGAAGCCACGCGCGCCGGCGCCTTCGATTTTCTCGAGAAGCCGCTCAGCCGGGACAAGGTGCTGCTGGCGGTGAAGAACGCTCTCGAGCATTCGAGCCTCCGCGCGGAGAACGAGCGGCTGCGCGAACTGGTGGGCGGCAGCCCTAAAATGATCGGCTCCAGCCCGGCATTTCAGCGGGCCGTGGAGCAGGCCAGCATGGCCGCCCGCTCGGATGCGCGCGTGCTGCTGATCGGCGAATCGGGCACGGGCAAGGAACTCCTGGCCGCTCACATTCATCAGAACAGCCCGTTCGCCGCGGGTCCTTTCGTGAAAGTGAACTGCGCGGCCATTCCCACCGAACTGCTCGAGACGGAGCTGTTCGGCCACGAGAAGGGCGCCTTCACGGGCGCGGCCGGCGCGCGGCGCGGCAAGTTCGAGCTGGCCGACAGCGGCACCATTTTCCTGGACGAAGTCGGCGATCTGCACGGCGCTTCCCAGGCCAAGCTGCTGCGCGTCTTGCAGGAGGGCGAGTTCCACCGCGTCGGCGGCGAACAGATCATCCGCGTTTCCGTGCGCGTGATCTCCGCCACCAATCGCGACCTGGGCGCCCTGGTTGCTCAGGGGAAATTCCGTGAAGATCTCTATTACCGGCTCAGCGTGGTGCCCATCCGCGTGCCGGCGTTGCGCGAGCGTCCGCAGGACGTTAAGCTGCTGGCGCAGTACTTCCTCGACGATTTCTGCGCGCGCAACAACTTCAAACCTAAGACACTGGACGACCTGGTGTATCCGCTGCTGGAGAGCTATCCGTGGCCCGGCAATGCGCGGGAACTGCGCAACGCCGTCGAGCGCATGGCGATCCTGACGGCCGGCGACCGTCTCACGCGCGACTCGGTGCCGGTCGAGATCCGCGTGCAGCGCGATACGGCCCCACGCTCCAGCGTGCAGGAGGCCCGGGAATCAGCCGAGCGGGACCACATCCTGCGCGCCCTGGAGGAGGCCAACTGGAACGTCTCCGGAGCCGCCCGGGCCCTGGGCATGGAACGGACCAACCTGCATAAGAGGATCCGGGCGCTGGGGTTGAGCCGCAGCAGGTAACCGCAGCCGCTATCCGGCCAGCACTTCCACCGAATCCGGTCCGCAGATCTTCTCGATCGCCGCGCGAAACTCGCGGTCCGGCCGCACTTTGGACGGCACGTCCAGAATCACCGAGAAATCGCGCGGCATCTCCAGACGCAGCCGCACCTCCGCGTCGCCGGGCTTGGTGCGGAACAGTTCCTGTAATGCGGCGGGCTTGTCCTTGGCGCCGTTGCGGCCCAGCCATACCCGGATGGAAATCAACGAAGGCAGGTTCAAGCGCGCGGTTTCGAGCGGCTGTATGTCCTGGATCGATATCTTCGGCGGCGCGCTCTCCTCCGGCAGCACCAGCCCGCGGATCAGCACAGCCTGATCCTCGGTGATCAGCGGCGCCAGCCGCTCGTAGCTGGTGGCAAATACCATGCCGTCCACCGAGCCGGCCCGATCCTCGATCTGCAGGGCGGCCCACGGCTTCTGCTCGCGGTTGCGCTTGCGCTGAATGCCCGTCAGCACGCCGCAAATCATCACTTCGGTGTTCTTCTCCAGGCCCTCCAGGTTGCTGGTGTCGTGGCTGGCCAGTTCGCGGATCTTGCTGTGGTACTGGTCCAGCGGATGGCCCGTTACGTAATAGCCGAGCATCTCTTTCTCGCCTTGCAGCTTTTCCCGCGCGGTCCATGACGGCACCTGCGGCAGGGGCTTCTCCACCGGCGCCTCGCCGGCCCCCAGATCGCCGAATAATCCGCCCTGCCCGCATTCGCGGTCGCGCCACGCGCGCTGCCCGGCTTCCATTGCGCTTTCGGTGGCGGCGAACAACTGGGCCCGCGTGCCCTCCAGCGAATCCATGGCGCCGGCCCGGATCAGGCTCTCGATCATGCGCCGGTTGAGGCTGCCCAGGTCCACGTTCTCGCAGAACTCATAGATGGTCTGAAAGCGTCCCACCTTCTCCCGCGCCGACCGGATCGACTCCACGGCGCTGGGGCCCAGATTCTTCACCGCACTCAGGCCGAAGCGAATGCCCTTCCCTTCGGGCGCGGACTGGTCCGGCGTGAAGCTGGCATCGCTGGCGTTCACATCCGGCGGCAGCACCGTGATGCCCATCTCGCGGCACTCGTTGATGTACTTCACCACCTTGGTGGTGTTGCCGGTCTCCGAAGTGAGCAGCGCGGCCATGAAATCGACCGGATAATGCGCCTTCAGATAGGCTGTGACATAGGCTAAGTACGCATAAGCGGCCGAGTGCGACTTATTGAATCCATAACCGGCGAACTGTTCCATCAAGTCGAAGATCTTCTCGATCTTCTTCTGCGGGAAGCCGCGCGCCTGCGCGCCTTTGTAAAACTTCTCGCGCTGGGCGGCCATTTCTTCCGCTTTCTTCTTGCCCATGGCGCGGCGCAGGATATCGGCTTCGCCCAGCGAGTAACCCGCGAGGACGTTGGATATCTGCATCACCTGTTCCTGGTAGACGATGACGCCGTAAGTCTCTTCGAGCAGCGCCTTCAGCTCCGGCAGGTCGTAAGTCACGGCGCGCCGGCCGTGCTTGCGCTCGATAAAGTCGTCCACCATGCCGCCCTGTATGGGTCCGGGACGGTACAGCGCGTTCAACGCCGTCAGATCCTCGATGCGGCTGGGATGATAGCGGCGCAGAATATCCTTCATGCCTTCGGATTCAAACTGGAAGATGCCGCTGGTCAGCGCCCGGCAAAAGATGTCATAAGTGGCCGGATCGTCCAGCGGCAGTTCTTCCGGAACCAGGTGGACGCCGTGGCGCTTCTGGATCAACTTCAGGGCATCGTCGATCAGGGTGAGCGTGGTCAGCCCCAGGAAGTCCATCTTCAGGAGCTGCAGCTTCTCCAGGCCGCTCATGTCGAACTGGGTGACAATTTCATCCTTGTTGGTGCGGTATAGCGGCACCAGGTCCTTCAACGGCTGCGGGGAGATGACTACGCCGGCGGCGTGCACCGAGCAGTTGCGCGCCATCCCCTCCAGCCGCAGCGCCACCTGCAGGATTTCGCCTACGCGCGGGTCTTTGCGTTCCAATTCGGCGAAGCCCGGCTCGGCCTTCATCGCGTCGCTGAGGGTTATGTTCAACACGTTGGGGACCAGCTTGGTGATGCGCTCGACGTCGGCGAAGCTCATGTCCAGCGCGCGTCCTACATCTTTGATGGCCGCGCGCGCGCCCAGCGTGTTGAAGGTGATGATCTGGGCCACCTGCTCGCGCCCGTAGGTTTCCGTCACATAGTGGATCACTTCGCCGCGCCGGTTCATGCAGAAGTCGATATCGATATCCGGCATGTTGACGCGCTCCGGATTGAGGAAGCGCTCGAACAGCAGGCCGTATTGCAGCGGATCGATATCCGTGATGCCCATGGCGTAGCCCACCAGGCTGCCCGCAGCCGAGCCGCGGCCCGGCCCCACCGGAATCGACTGCGACTTGGCGAAACGGATGAAATCCCAGACGATCAGGAAGTAGCCGGAGAATTTCATCTTCTGGATCATCTGGATCTCGCGGTCCAGCCGTTCCATGTACTCCGCCAGATCGTGCTTCAGCCGCCCCGCCGCCCGCAGCGCCTCCAGCCGCACGCGCCGCTTCTCGAAGCCCTGCCGGGCCACGAATTCGAAATAGGTGTCGGTGGAATGCCCGGCCGGCACTTCGAACTTGGGGAACGGCTCCTTGATTTTTTCCAGGCTGACCTGGCAGCGCTGCGCGATCTCCCAGGTGCGGTCGAGCGCATCCTCCAGCTCGGCGAAGAGCTGCATCATCTCGGCGCGCGACTTCAGGTAGAAGTCCGGCGTGTTCCAGCGCATGCGCGCCGTGTCGCTCATGGTCTTGCCGGTCTGGATGCAGAGCAGAATCTCGTGCGCGCGGGCGTCGTCGCGGCGCAGGTAATGCGCGTCGTTGGTGGCCACCAGCGGCAACCCGGTCTCGGCCGAGAGCCGGTTCAACGCCGGCACCACGCGCTTGTCCTGTTCCAGGTGGTGATCCTGAATCTCCAGGAAGAAGTTACCCTTGCCGAACAGGTCCGCGTAGGTGTACGCGGTGCGGCGGGCTTCGTCGTAGCGGTCCGCCAGCAGGATTTCGGGAATGTCCCCGCGCAGGCAGGCGGACATGCCGATCAGCCCCTTGGCATGCTGCGCCAGCAGGTCCTTGTCGATGCGCGGCTTGTAGTAGAAGCCCTCCAGAAAGGCGGTGGAGACCAGTTTGATAAGGTTGCGATAACCCTCCTGCGACTCACAGAGCAGGATCAGGTGATTGTAGCGGTCCGTGTCCGAGCGCGTTTTGAGGCCCTGCTGCGACACGTAGACCTCGCAGCCCATGACCGGATGCACCCCCTTCGACTTCGCCGTGTTGTAGAACTGCACGGCGCCAAAGAGGTTGCCGTGATCGGTCATGGCCACGGCGGGCATCTTCATTTCGGCCACGGTATCCATGAGCTGACCGATCTCACAGGCCCCATCCAGCATGGAGTAATCGGTATGGCAGTGCAGATGGACGAACGGGTTTTCCGGCATGGCCTTCCTTCAAACGTGGTCTGCGGGGAGGTGATTCCATTTTACGACACAGTGGGCGGTGGGCGAAGCCGCGGGGCGGGGTTTTGGGTTCGTCGGCCGGCCCGACGGCGCGCCGGCCCGCAGTTTTTGGTACGAACGAAGCCAATAAGTGTTGTGTTTTCAAGAGCCCGTTTTTTGGGGCCCTGATCCGGATTGGGTTCGTTTTGCAAAAACAATATACAGGCGGGTTTGATTCGGTTGTCAAGGAACATGGACCGGCACGGGTGCGATCCGGATAATCCTGGCGCAGTTTAGCAGAAGGGTTGCGGCGGCGCCTGGCCGGGATTTGCGTCCGGGATTGAGAGGGCGGGGTTTACGCGCGGCAGGGGACGGGCGAACGCGTTTGGCGGCTACGCTGGGGCAGACAGAAGCAGCACGTCTCCCACTGCCGAAGTTGCGGCGCCGCTTGGCAGGACGAGCACTTTCCGCGAGGCCAGCGCTTCCGGAAACATTCCATGCACATGCCGTGCCGCCAGCCGAAGGGCCTCAGGCGGCCTGCATCTCGGCGCGCGCCTTGGCGATCGCCGCCAGGTACTGCCGGGCGCGCTCCTCGATCAGATCGTAGCGGCCTTCGCGTATCAGTCTGGCATCCACCAGTTCCCCGCCCACGGCCACCGCGCAGGCGCCGGCCTTGAGAAACTCGCCGGCGGTCTCCAGGTTCACGCCCCCGGTCGGGATCATCTCGATCTGCGGGAAGGGGCCTTTCAGCGCCTTGATGTATTTCGGTCCGCCGACGTTGCCGCAGGGGAAGATTTTAACCACATCGGCGCCGGCTTCCCACGCGGTCAGCACTTCGGTCGGCGTCAGCGCACCCGGACAGACGACTTTCGCATAGCGTTTGGCCATTTCGATAGTGGCCGGCTTCAGGCTGGGCGTGACGAAGAACTCGGCGCCGGCCAGCATGCAGATGCGGGCCGTTTCCGGGTCGAGAACGGTGCCGGCGCCCAGCACGATCTTGTCTCCGAATTGATCCGCGATCTGTTCCAGGGCCCGCACGGCTCCGGGTACGGTCATGGTGATCTCAGCCGCGCGTACGCCGCCCCGGTAGATAGCTTCGATGGCGCGTATGGCGCTTTCCGCACTCACGGTGCGCACCACCGGCACGATTCCAATGCCGGCGATTCGAGCAAGAACCTCCTGTGGCTTCATCGCCTCCAACGTAACATGCGTCCGGAAAGCTCGCGCCTGGCAGCGGCGCGGGATTCACACGGGTTCCGTCACTTTAACTGCCCGATTTATCATGGGGAACCAGGTTTCGCGGGGCGGGGGCTCCGGCGGCGCCCGCATAGACTCGGCTTCGGGAGACGCGATGAGCAGGCCACTCCGGGTCTTGCAGGTGGAAGACAACGAAAGCGACGCCGCCTTGGTCGTACGTCACCTGGAGCAGGCAGGCTATGCCGTGCAATCGCGCCGGGTCCAGGAAGTCCACGAGATGCGCACCGCCCTCGGAACGCAGGTTTGGGATGTGGTCATCGCCGATTACCACCTGCCCTGCTTCGACGCACCGGCGGCGCTGCGGGTGCTCCTCGAGTCCGGCCTCGATATACCTTTTGTGGTGGTATCCGGCGCCATTGGCGACGATGTCGGCGTCCGCATGATGAAAGCCGGCGCGCACGACTACCTCAACAAAGCCCACCTCAACCGGCTGGCCGCAGCCGTCGAACGGGAAGTACGCGAATTGCGTGCGCGCCAGGAACGGCGCGAGATCGAAAAGGAATTCGCCGCGCGCCAACGGCGCGACGACGAAGCCCTGCGGCAATCCAATGCCCGCCTCCTCGCGGTTCTCGAAAGCATCACGGACGGCTTCTTCACTCTCGGGCCGGATTGGCGCTTCACCTATCTCAACGCCCAGGCCGAGCGTCTTCTGCGCCGCGCGCGCCAGGACGCGCTGGGCCGCGATTTCTGGGACGACTTTCCCGAAAACGTATTCCGGCGTATGTTCGAGCATGCCGCGCAAACCGGTACGGCCGTACATTTCGATGCATTTTCAGATCTGTTCTCGGGCTGGTTCGAGGTCCACGCCTACCCTTCCGCCGAGGGTTTGTCGGTGTACTTCCGCGACATTACCGAGCGCCGCCAGGCGGAGGAGCGCATCCGGCGCTCGCTGCTCGAAAAGGAAGTCCTCCTGCGCGAGGTGCACCACCGGGTCAAGAACAACCTCCAGGTCATCTGCAGCATGCTGCGGCTGCAAGCACGCATTTTGCAGGACGAAGCCATTTTGCAGGTATTGAAAGAGTGCGGCGATCGTGTGCAGGTGATGGCGCAACTGCATGAGCAACTGCACCATGCCAAGGATCTCAGCACCATCGATCTGGGCGAGTACCTGCGCACGGTGGCGATCAGCCTGTTCTCCTCGTACGGGGTGAATTCCGACCGGCTGCACCTGGCGTTCGACCGCAGGGAAGTGCGCGTCGCCACCGACACCGCAACGGCCTGCGGCATGATCGTCCAGGAACTGTTGTCCAACGCGCTGAAGTACGCGCTGCCACAGGGCGGGGGTGGGATCACGCTGGGTCTGACGGCGCACCAGGACGGCACGATTGAGATCGTGGTCGAGGACGACGGTCCCGGATTTCCGGAACCGGCCGCCGCCGGCGCGCCCCGGCGATCCCTGGGGATGCGGCTGGTCCAATTGTTCGCCGATCAGATTTCGGCCAAGGTCGAAAGGTCGGGTCCGCCCGGCACAACTTACCGGTTGTCGTTCCCGCAGGCCGGAGGGGATGCGTGAGCCGGGGGCCTTTCCTGGGCTACGGCATAGCCGTTTTATTGGCGGCGCTGGCGCAGTTCGTTCGCACGCAGTTCCATCCGCTGGTCTTGAGCCCTCTCATCACATTCGTACCCTTCATTCTGGCGGCCGCCGCGATTGGAGGCGCGGGACCCGGCCTGCTCAGCACCGTCCTTTGCGTGCTGGCGGCGGGCAGCACGCATTTGGGTGCTGCCGGCGCCGTAGAGCGGCTCCGGCTGGGCGATCTGGCCGTGACTGGGGCAGGTGCCAGCATCCTGATCGGATGGCTGCACCGCTCGGTCGAACGGCAGCGAGCCGCATTTCTGGAACTGGCCACGATTCAGAACAGCGCCCCTGTTTTGCTGCTGGTGGTGGACGAACAGTTGCGGGTGCGCAAAGCCAACCCGCTGGCGATGCAGTCGGCCGGCCGCGAAGTTTCGGCGGCATGCGGGATTGATCTCGGCGACGTCCTCGGATGCATGGACGCTTTGGACGATCCGCGGAGATGCGGCCATGGGCCCGCTTGCGGCGATTGCGTGATCCGCCGGTCTGTTCTGGACGCCGTCCGCAATGGTGTCGCCCATTTCGGGGTGGAAGGTTGGGTGGCGGTTTCCCGCGCGGATCGTCTGGAACAGCGATGGCTGGTGGTTTCGACGGTCCCCCTCCGTCTCCAGGAAAACGAGCGGACGGTGCTGGTGTGCGCGCAGGACATCACCGCGCAAAAATCGGCGGAAGCCGAGATCCGGCAACAGCGAGACACTTTGCGGCAGCAGGCGCAACTCATCGATCTTTCGCATGACGCGATCATCCTGATGGATCAGAACCGGGCGGTTACGGGGTGGAACACGGGCGCGCAGGAGATGTACGGCTGGACGGAAGCGGAGGCCAGGGGGCAGAAGACCCACATCCTGCTGCAGACCACCGCTTCGCAAACGAACGCCCAGATCGATACGATCCTGAGCCAGGCAGGCCGCTGGGACGGGGAATTGGTCCACACGCGCCGTGACGGTGTGCGCATCGCCGTGGAGAGCCGGCAGGTTCTGCAGCGGGACACCGCGGGAGAACCGGTGGGCATTCTGGAAATCAACCGCGACATCACCGAGCGCGCCAAAGCGGAAGCCGATCTGCGGGAAGCCCACCGCCGGACTGCGGTGGTCCTGGAGAGCATCTCGGACGGCTACAACGTCCTTGACCGGCAATGCCGCTATCTGTACGTCAATGCGGCCGCGGCCCGGATGCTGCACAAAACGGCGGAGGAACTGCTGGGCAGAAGTCTATGGGAAATGTGGCCGCATGCGGTGGATTCCCCATTCGGAAAAGCGTTCCGCCGGGCGGTAGAGCAGAACATCCCGGTCCAGGTGGAGTCATATTACCCCGAACCGTTGAATGCGTGGTTCGAGGCCCGCTGCTATCCGACGTCCGAAGGGGTTTCCCTGTTCTTCAACGACATCACCGAGCGCAAGCGCGTGGAGCAGGAGATCCGCGATTTGAATGCGGACCTGGAGCGGCGCGTGCGCGAACGCACGGCCCAGTTCGAAGCCGCCAACCACGACCTGGAAGCTTTCGCCTACACGGTCTCCCACGACCTTCGTGCGCCCCTGCGGGGCATCGACGGATGGAGCCTGGCTCTGGAGCAGGACTACGGCGGCCGGCTGGATACCGAAGGGCGCCGCTACCTGGATCGCGTCCGTTCCGAAGCCGCGCGCATGGGCCGCTTGATCGAAGACCTGCTGGAATTCTCCAGCGTCGCGCGCGCGCCGCTAAACCGGGACGCGGTGGACCTGTCGGCGATCGCCCGCCGCATCGCGGCCGCGGCCCGCGAGTCGCAGCCGGAACGCGTCCTGGAATTTGTCATTCAGCCGGACTTAACGGTGCACGGCGACGCCTGTCTGCTGGAGGTGGCCCTGGCCAACCTGCTGGGGAACGCGGTCAAATTCACCGGAAAGTGCGCGCAGGCACGCGTGGAATTCGGGGGCACCCGGACGGGCGCCGCCTCGACATTCTTTGTGCGAGACAATGGGGCGGGTTTCGATGCTTCCCAGGCCGGCCGCCTGTTCGAGGCCTTTCAGCGCCTGCACAACGCCTCCGAGTTCCCCGGCACCGGTATCGGGCTGGCTACGGTCCGCCGGGTCGTCGAACGCCATGGCGGGCGCATCTGGGCGGAATCCCGGCCCGGGCAGGGCGCCACTTTCTTTTTCACGCTGCCATAGATGCCGGTGGGCTCAGTCCCCGCTGCCGCCGATCACGCTCTTGACCATTTCCGCGAGTTGGGCGGCGGTGTAAGGTTTCTGGATGAAGCCCGAGAACTGTTGGCCGGCGAAGCGCCGCAGAGCTTCGGCTTCGTTGTAGCCGCTCGATAATACGATTCGGATGTCCGGCCGCACGAGCCGCATTTGACGCAGGGCTTCCTCGCCGCCGAGGACCGGCATGGTCAGATCCAACAGAACCAGTTCCACGTCATCGCGCGACCGCAGCAGGTCCACGGCGGCCTGCCCGTCCGCGGCCAGGAGCACGCGATAACCCTGCCGTTCCAGAGCTCCGCGAACCGCGCGCCGCACGATTTCCTCATCGTCCGCCACCAGAATCGTGCCCGTGCCGCTCAGGTTGTCCCGCACGGAAGGTTCCGCCGGCCTGAAAACCGGCCGGACGCCGGCCGGCAGCAGCACCTGGAACGTAGTGCCCTCGCCGGGCACGCTGGACACGGTCACGGCGCCTTGATGACCGCGCACGATACCCATGACCGCCGACAATCCCAGTCCGCGGCCCGAGAACTTGGTGCTGAAGAAGGGATCGAAGATCTTGGTCTGCGTTTCGGGATCCATGCCGCGGCCGCTGTCCTTCACTTCTAACATGACGTAAAGGCCGGGGTGCATCGCGGAACCGGCAAACGTCTCACCCGTGGAATCGCCGGCGATGGTGCGCAAGGCGGTGGTCAGCACCACCGTGCCGTTTTGCTCGGGCGGTATGGCTTCGGCGCCGTTGATCGCCAGGTTCATGACCAGTTGCTGTAACTGGCCGCGGTCGCCTTCCACAGCCGGGAGGCCGGGCAACAGATTCAAGGTCAGTTCCACGTTTCTGGGGATGGATGCGCGCACCAGGGCGATCATCTCGCGGGTCAGTTCCGAGAGATCCACCGGTTGTATGATGAAGCGCCCTTTTCCGGAATAGGCCAGCAGTTGGCGCGTCAGGTGCGCGGCGCTCTCGGCGGCCTGGATGACCTCCTCGATGTGCGGCCGGACGGGGTGGCCGGGCTGCAGCAGATCCAGGGTCAGCGTGGCATTGCCCAAAACGCCGGTCAGCAAATTATTGAAGTCGTGCGCGATGCCGCCCGCCAGAACGCCGATGCTTTCCAGTTTCTGCGTCTGCCGGAGTTGCTCCTCCAGCCGCTTGCGTTCGGTCACATCGCGATAATTGACCACCACGCCGGAGATGACCGGATCCTGCAACAGATTCTTGCTCACCGCCTCGATCCAGCGCCAGGAGCCGTCCTGGTGGCGCACGCGATGCTCGGTGGTGAGCACCGCGCCGGGCCGGCCCACGAACGCGGTGAACGCTTCCCGCCAGGCGTTGCGATCGTCGGGGTGGATCAAATCCAGGGCACTATGCCCGCGGAACTTCTGGGGCGGATATCCCAGGACGGGCGGTCCGGTGTATTGCAGTTGGCCCGCCGCATCCAGGAGCACGAATCCGTCGGCGCTGTTCTCGATCAGCGCGCGGAAGCGCTGCTCGCTCTCGCGCAAGGCCCGCTCGACGCGCTTCAGATCGGTGATATCCTGCACCACGCCGGCCACGCCCAGCGTGGCGCCGGAAGCTGTCCGGACCGGATAATAGCTGGCCAGCAGATCGCGGGGCCCCCGTGCGGGCGACTTTTCCGTGCGAAAGTGCCAGTCCAGTACCGGTCTGCCCGACCCGATGATCCGGGCCAGCATGCGCGTCAATAGCGGCGCCGCCGCCGGGATTACCTCCGACACCGTGCGGCCCAGGTGCTCGTCGGCGGGCAGCCCGTTCATTACCGCAAGGCGCTCGTTGATCCGCAGATACCGGAAATCGACGCCGATCAGGCACAGTCCCACGGGCGCCGTATGATAGATGTGCTCCAGTTCCGCCAGTTCCCGCTGGGCGCGTTCTTCGTTTTCGCGCAGCTTCTGCTCGAAACTCTTCTGGCCGGTAATGTCGCGGAAGTTCACCACCACGGCCGCCACGCTCTCCTCGCCCAGCAGGTTGGTGCCGAGGTGCTCGGTCCAGATCAGATCGCCGTCCTTGCGGATGAGGCGTAGCTGGGCGGTCAGCGTCTGCGCCGGCAGCGCCAGCATCTCGCCCAGGCGCTGCGCGGCCAACGGGCGGTCGGCCGGCAGGATCAGATCGAACGCGTTGCGTCCTACCAGTTCTTCCGGTGCGTATCCCAAGATGCGCTCCGCCGCGGGACTCATGTAGCGAATATGAGCTTCCGCATCCAAAAGGCAGATGGCGTCCGAGCTGTGTTCGATGAGGGCCCGGAAACGCTTCTCGCTGCGCTGGATGCCTGCCTCCAGTTCGCGTTGCCGCACGCGGTTCTGGGCCGCCTGCAATTCGCGCTCGATGGCCAGCGGCAGGCGCGACAGCCGGTCTCGCATGACGATATCGCGGGCGCCCGCCTTGACGGCAGAGATGGCGCCTTCGTCCACGGGCGTGTCGGATATCAGCAGCACAGGCGCAGCGGCCCGCGTCTCGCGCATCAGGGCCAGCGCTTTGTGATAGTCGAAGTCCCGCAGCGCGTAGGCGCACAGAACCAGGTCCCAATGCCGCTCCCGAAGCGCGTCGCGCATGGCCTCCGCGGTGGCGACCTGCTTGTGGCTGGGATCGTAGCCCGCGCGCCGCAGTTCCTGGATCAGGCGGCCGGCCTCGGCGGGAGAATCTTCGACGATAAGGACGTGCAGCGGTTTGTGCGCCTGCGCCTGGTCCATGCTCAACCATTGTACGGCGCAAATTTTCGGAGAGAACGCACCGGTTTGATCCACGATCTTGCTTCCAGAAGGAGGAATCCGTGGACGAACGCGAACGGCGCCATGCTATCGATGTCACGCTCACACAGTTGGAGAAGCAGTTCGGCAAGGGGACGATTCAAAGGCTGGGATCCGCCGCGGTCATGCCGGTGGCGGTGATTCCCAGCGGCTCGATCTCTCTCGATCACGCTTTGGGTGTGGGAGGCTTTCCCCGCGGACGGGTGGTCGAAATCTTTGGCCCGGAATCGTCAGGAAAAACCACTCTGACCCTGCACCTGATCGCCGAGGTACAGAAGGCCGGCGGGGTGGCCGCGTTCATCGACGCCGAGCACGCGCTGGATCCCGGCTATGCGCGCAAGCTGGGCGTGGACGTGGACAACCTGCTCGTCTCGCAGCCGGATTCGGGCGAGCAGGCCCTGGAGATCGCCGCGGCGCTGACCAGTTCCGGCGCGATCGACGCCGTGGTGGTCGACTCGGTGGCGGCGCTGGTGCCCAAAGCCGAACTGGAAGGCGAGATGGGGGACAGCCACATGGGGCTGCAGGCGCGGCTGATGTCGCAGGCGCTCCGAAAACTGACGGGCGTGGTGGGCCGCACGGGCACCTGCATGGTGTTCATCAACCAGATCCGGGAAAAGATCGGGGTGATGTTCGGCAATCCCGAAACCACTACCGGCGGGCGGGCCTTGAAGTTCTACGCCTCGGTGCGGGTCGACATCCGGCGCATCGCCGCGATCAAGGACGGCGACAGCGCCATCGGCAACCGCACGCGGGCAAAAGTGGTCAAAAACAAGGTTGCGCCGCCGTTCCGTGAGGCGGAATTCGACATCCTGTATGGCGAAGGCATCTCCCGCGAAGGCGATCTGTTAGACCTCGGCGTGGCGCACAACCTGGTGGAAAAGAGCGGCTCCTGGTTCAGTCATCGGGGCGAGCGTATCGGCCAGGGGCGCGACAATGCCCGGCAATTCCTCCGGGAGCATGCCGACACCGCGCAGAATCTGGACGCCGAACTGCGCAAGGTGCTGGGTCTGGATGCCCGGCAGGAGACGCCGCGCAAGTCCGCGGCAGCCGCTTCCAGCGGCGACGCACCCGCCAAAAAGGCGGTTTAACGGGCCTCCCAAGCGCCGCGGGGCAAAAAAGCCTTAAAAATTGGCCCTTTTGGCGCGTGTTTTCTCTTTACATCGACCCCAGGCTCCCTTATGATTGATATCGTAATCGGGGCCACCGTTCGGTAAGTGAGCGTGTGGCTAGCGCCTTTATTCGATGGACGGCGTGGTTGCGAGTCCCTGGCGAGCAGGGGCTGAGTAGTGAGAGTCGATGGTGAGAATTAAAGGAGATCTATGGCAACTCAACGTATGACGCAGACGCAACTGGTGAGGAACCTCGCCGAGGGTTGCGGAGTGAACAATAAAGTGGCGCGGCAGTTCTTGGATTCGCTGGCCGGCATGGCGGTTGCGGAAGTGAAGAAGAACGGGGTATTCGTGCTGCCCGGCCTGGGACGCCTGGTGCGTCAGGACCGCAAAGCCCGAACGGGACGCAATCCCGCCACCGGCGAGACGATCAAGATCCCGGCCAAGAAGGTGGTGAAGTTCCGGGTAGCGAAAGCCGCCAAGGATGCCATCGTACCGCCCAAGAAGAAGTAGGCGAAACCTGCAAAAATAGAAAGCCCCGCGGCCCGATGTCCGGCTCGCGGGGTTTCTTTTTGCTCGTAAGATGTCGGTGACCGAAATGAGACCCACCCAGCTTGCGGGCAGCCTCAGGAAGGCTATTGCTTCTTCCCGTCGTCGTCGCCTTTCATGGCGTCCTTGAAGTTGCGGATCCCTTCGCCTAAGCCTTTGGCAAACTCCGGAATCTTCTTAGTGCCGAACAACAGCACCACGACTACGAGAATCACTAAAAGCTCGGGAAAGCCAATGGACCTCATGTGGCCTCCTTTTCGCTTCCCATTGTAGCGGAATTCAGGCCGCGGAGGTGGCGTCGGAAGCGCGCGCTTCGAAGGTGTAGCCGAAGCCCCTGACGGAGTGAATCAGCACCGGATTGGCCGGATCGACCTCGATCTTCTGGCGCAGCCGCAGCACGTAAACGTCCACTGCGCGGTCGGTGATAGCCCGGTCCTGACCCCATACGGCGTTCAGCAGTTGTTCGCGGCTGAAGACCACGCCCGGACGGCTCATCAGAAACTCCAGCAGGCGGAACTCGGTGGCCGTAAGGCTGAGCAGGTTGCCCTTGAGGCGCACCTGGCAACTGCTGCGGTCCAATTGGACGCCGCCCATGTCCAGGACCCGCGACAGAGTGGTCTGGTTGCGGAACTGCAGCTTGATGCGGGCGATCAGCTCGCGCACGAAAAACGGTTTCACCACGTAATCGTTGGCGCCCAGTTCCAAACCGACGATCCGGTCTGTTTCCGATGCTCGTGCGGTGAGAAAGATGATGGGCGTGGCCGCCAGATCGGGGTCCTTACGCGCGGCCTTGCAAATCTCCAGGCCATCGTAGTCCGGCAGCATGATATCCAGCAGGATCAGATCCGGCCGCACCTGCCGGCACAGGTCCAGCGCGCCCCTGCCGGTCTGCGAACCGGTCAGGAAAAACCCTTCTTTCTCGAGGTTGTACTTGAGCAGAGCGTACAGATCGGTGTCATCTTCAATCAGGACGATCTTCTTCATGAGAGCATCCGCTGTATTCACGGCAGTCTCTTCAAGAGTAAGCAGGTGATGGTTAAGATGGCGTTACGAATGCGTGAACTGAGGATTAATCCTGCGGGGATTCGGCGGAAAACCCGCGCCGGCTTAAGGCTGCTCCTCGAAACGATAGCCAAATCCGCGCACCGTGGTGAGATAGCGGGGATTATCCGGCTCGTTTTCGATATGCTCCCGCAGCCGGCGGACATGCACATCCACCGTGCGCGGGGTCACAAAACGCTGCTGGCCCCACACCTCCTCCAGGAGTTGATCGCGGCTGTAGGCCCGGCCGGCGTGGGTCAGAAAGAACTCCAGCAACTTGTATTCGGTGGACGTCAGGTTCAGTTCCGCGCCGCGCAAGAACACGCGATGAGCGCTGCGATCCAGGCGGAACGGTCCGGATTCGACCGCGACAGTCTCTTCGCCGTCCCGCTCGGCGCGGCGGAGATGGGCCTTGACGCGCGCCACCAGTTCGCGCGGGCTGAACGGCTTGGTCATATAGTCGTCGCCGCCGATCTCCAGCCCGAGCACGCGGTCGACCTCGTCCGAACGGGCAGTAAGAAACAGCACCGGGGTTCGGGCCAGCACCGGCGACTTGCGAATCTGCCGGCACAGCTCGAAACCGTCCTCGCCGGGCAGCATGACGTCCAGCACGATCAGGTCCGGCCGCCAGGATTCCAACTCCCGCAACGCGCCTTTGTTGCCCGCCAGCGTGCAGGCCTGATAACCGCTGCGGGTCAGGTTGTAGTCCAGAAGGGCGGCCAGCTCGGCTTCGTCTTCCACGACTGCGATTCGCTTAGCCATCGCGTAAGTGCCATTCTCCCATGCCGCGCATACCCGTGCGCAACTGGTACTCTGGGCACATGAGCGATCTGCGTTACCCGATTGGCCGTTTCCAATACGCGGGCGCCGGCAGCGAGGAACAGCGCCGCGACCTCATCACCCGCATCGAAAATCTGCCGGCCCGCTTGCGCGCCGCCGTCGCCGGCTGGAGCGACGAGCAACTGGACACGCCCTACCGCCCGGATGGATGGACGGTCCGTCAGGTGGTCCACCACGTTGCGGACAGCCACATAAACAGCTACGTGCGCTTTCGCCTGGCGCTAACCGAAGATACGCCCGCGGTCAAGGGCTACGATCAGGAGGCCTGGGCGAAACTGCCGGACTGCGCCGCTCCGGTGGATGTTTCCCTGGCTCTGGTGGAATCGCTGCACCGGCGCTGGGTGCTGCTCCTGCGGTCGATGACGCCGGCGGATTTCGACCGCAAGTTCCTGCACTCCGAAATCGGCCCGGTGACGCTCGACCGCAACCTGGCGCTGTATGCCTGGCACGGCGATCATCACACCGCCCACATCACCTCGCTGCATGCCCGCATGGGCTGGGCCGCGGCGCATGCCCGGTAAAAAGTCCTACAGAATATACCGGCTGAGATCCTGGTCCTTCACGATATCGGCCAGCTGCTTGCGGACGTAGGCGGCATCCACCTTCACGTTTTTCTTTTTCAGGTCCGGCCCCTCGAACGATACTTCTTCGAGCAGCTTCTCCATGATGGTGTGCAGGCGGCGGGCGCCGATATTCTCCGAACTCTCATTCACCTGGGCGGCGAACCGGGCCACTTCCTCCAGCGCGTCGTCGGTGAAGACGAGCTTGAGGCCCTCGGTCTCCATCAGCGCGGAGTACTGCTTGGCGAGAGCATTCTTGGGCTCCTTGAGGATGCGGATGAAGTCCTCCACCGAGAGCGATTTCAGCTCCACGCGGATCGGGAAGCGGCCCTGCAGCTCCGGAATCATGTCGGCGGGCTTGGAGACGTGAAAGGCCCCCGCGGCGATGAACAGAATGTGGTCGGTGCGCACGAAGCCATAGCGGGTGTTGACGGTAGTGCCTTCGACGATCGGCAGGATGTCGCGCTGCACGCCTTCGCGGCTGACGTCCGGCCCGTGACCGCTTTCCCGTCCGGCGATCTTGTCGATTTCGTCCAGGAAGATGATGCCGCTGGTTTCCACGCGCTCGAGCGCCACCCGCGTCACCTGGTCCATGTCGATGAGCTTCTGTTCCTCTTCCTGCACCAGGTAGTCGGCGGCCTCGGCCACGCGCATCTTGCGCCGCCGTGTCTTGCCGCCGAAGATATTCGGAATCATATCCTTGATGTTGATGCTCATCTCCTCGATGCCGGCGTTGGTGGCGATCTCGAAGTTGGGGCCGCGGTCTTTCACTTCCAGCTCCACGAGGCGTTCGTCGAGCTTGCCCTCGCGCAGGCGCTCGCGCAGTTTTTCGCGGGTGCGCTCGGTGCTCTCAGCGCCTTCCGGCTGCGGCGGCATCAGCAGATCCAATAAGCGGTCCTCGGCGTTGGCCTCGGCGCGATCGGAGACTTCGTCCAGGCGTTCTTCGCGCACCATGTCGATGGCGATATCCACCAGGTCGCGGATCATGGACTCCACATCGCGGCCGACGTAGCCGACTTCGGTGAACTTGCTGGCTTCCACCTTGAGGAAGGGCGAATTGGCCAGGCGCGCCAGGCGGCGCGCGATTTCGGTCTTGCCGACTCCGGTCGGGCCGATCATGAGGATGTTCTTGGGCATCACCTCCTCGGCCATCTCGGGCGGCAGCTTCTGGCGGCGGATGCGGTTGCGCAGCGCGATGGCTACGGCGCGCTTGGCCTCGGCCTGGCCCACCACGTGTTTATCGAGTTCGCGTACGATTTCCCGCGGGGTGAGCTCGTCCAGGATGGGCTCTTCATCCACCGACTGTGCGGGCAGATAGATGACCATGTCAGGCGAGCTCCTCATAAGTGATGCTTTCGTTGGTAAAGATGCAGATGCGGGCGGCGATCTGCATGGACTGTTCGGCGATCTGGCGCGCCGAAAGCTTGGTGTTGCGCAGCAGGGCGGTGGCGGCGGCGAGGGCAAACGGCCCGCCCGAGCCGATGGCGGCGGCGCCTTCATCGGGCTCGATGACGTCGCCATTGCCGCTGACGATATAAGTATTCTTGTTGTCGGCCACCAGCAGCAGCGCTTCCAGGTGGCGCAGCATGCGATCGGTGCGCCATTCCTTGGCCAGCTCGACGGCGGCGCGCGAAAGGTTGCCGTTGAACTGCTCGAGCTTGGATTCAAAGCGGGCGAACAGGGCGAAGGCATCCGCGGTGGAGCCGGCGAATCCGGCCAGTATCTTGTCGTTATAGATGCGGCGCAGTTTTTTGGCGGACGATTTCAGGACCTCGTGACCGAGAGTCACCTGGCCGTCGCCCGCCATCACCACTTTGCTGTCCCGGCGAATGCACAACACCGTCGTGGACCGTATACGTTCTTTCATGGAAATAACCAGTTTATCGCAGGGCGGCGAGCAGCCAGGGAGTTTCTCAGTGATATCGCATCCAGGCGAGAAAGCCGATGATGGTTTTGCCGTCGTCGATCTTGCCGCTGCGAATCATGGCGTCGATCTCGGCGCGGGTGAACCAGCGGCATTCGATGCGCTCGTCTTCCATGGGAGTGGCTTCGCCCGCCGTCAGGCCGGTGGCCAGAAATATGGTCATGTGCTCGCCGACGTATCCGGGACTGGGCCAGAAGGTGACCAGGCGCTTCCAGTTGCGCGCCTTGTAACCGGTCTCTTCGCGCAACTCGCGGCGCGCCGCCTGGAGCGGTTTCTCGCCTTCATCCAGGCGGCCGGCGGGCAGCTCCCAGAGATTCCTGGCGGCGGGCAGCCGGAACTGCCGCACCAGCAGAATGCGTTTCTTCTCGTCAACCGCCATCATGACCGCGGAGCCCAGGTGGCGCACGATCGAGCGCTGGATGTGGAAACCGCCGGGATCGGTGGCCTCCTCCTCGGTCACCCGGAAGAGACTGCACTTGTATACTTCACGCGAGGAAACGATTTTCATAACTCAGTGGGCGCGCAGGGCGGCGGCGAAGGCCTTCAGCGGCAGGGTATTCATCACGTCCGCCGGGGTGAGCCACGCCCGCCGCGCGGTGATGACGCCGTAGCGCAGATTGTCGAGATGCTTGGGATGGTGCGCATCGGTGGAGATGATGAAGCGCGCGCCGCGCGCTTTGGCGGCGCGGATCATGTTGGCGCTCAGATCCAGCCGCTCGGGGCTGGCGTTGATCTCCAGCCACACGCCGCGGCGCACGGCCGCATCCACCACCCGTTCGAAATCGAAGGGGTACGGATCGCGCTGCAGCAGCATGCGTCCGGTGGGGTGGCCCAGCACCTTGAGCGACGGGCATTCGAGCGCGCGCAGCAGCCGGTCGGTCATCTCCGCGGCTTCCATGTTCATGTGGCTGTGCACACTGCCGATGACGATATCGAGCTCGGCCAGGGCATCGTGGGCGAGATCCATGGCGCCGTCCTTGAGGATATCGCACTCCAGGCCCGAGAAGACGCGCAGGCCGAGGCCGTCGCGGTTCAGGTCGCGGACGTGCGCCGCGAAGGCCACCGCGCGCGCTTCATCCAGGCCAAAGGTCATGGCCAGCGACTTGGAGTGATCGGTGATGGCGATATATTCATAGCGGTGCGCGCGGGCGGCCGCGGCCATCTCCTCCAGCGTGGCGCGGCCGTCACTCTCGGTCGTGTGCATGTGCACATCGCCGCGCATGTGCGCGAGTGAAACCAGTTCGGGAAGGCGGTTTTCCGCCGCCAATTCGATTTCGCCCAGGTTCTCGCGCATCTCCGGCGGAATCCAGCGGAGGCCCAGGGCTTCGTAGACTTCCGCTTCCGTCTCGCCGGCCACCTTGACGTCGTCCGCGCTGCGATACAGGCCATATTCGCTGAGCTTGAATCCCATCTTGACGGCGCGCGTCCGCACGGCGACGTTGTGGTCTTTGCTGCCGGTAAAGTACTGCATGGCGGCGCCGAAACTCTCGCGGGGCAGCGCGCGTACATCCACCTGCAGGCCTTCGCGGCCCACCCTGGCGCTGGCCTTGTTCTCGCCGCGCGCCAGCAGCTCCTCGACCTTGGGAAAGTGCACGAAGCGCTCCAGCACCTCGCCGGCGGCGGGACCGGTGACCAGCAGATCGAGATCGCCCACCGTTTCGCGCCCCCGCCGCAGGCTGCCGGCGGGGGTGATCTCTTCGATGCCGGGCGTGGCGCCCAGATAGGCAGTCAGCTCGCGCGCCATATCCTCGGCGTAGCTCAGCAGGTAGCGGCCCGTGCGCAGGCGGTACTGCGCAATGGATTTCAGCACCTTCTCTTCGAGCTTGGCGCCCATGCGCGGCAGCACGCGCAGCTTTTGTTCGATGCACAGACGCTCCAGCTCGTCGATGGTGCCAACCTTGTAATGCTCGAACAGCAGGGCGATGCTCTTGGGACCCAGGCCCTGGATTTTGAGGAATTCGAGCGCGCCGGACGGGAACTTCTGCAGGAGCTGATCACGGCGGTCGCAGGAGCGATGATCCACGATCTCCTGCAGCACCGTCGCCAGACCCTTGCCGATGCCGGGGATCTCGGTGACCTTGCGGGACGGATCGTTGAGGATATCTTCTATGCGCTCGGGATGGCTCTCGACCGCCGTGGCGCCGTTGCGGTAGCTGCGGATGCGGAAGGAATCTTCGCCGGCGATCTCCATCAGGTCCGCGGTCTCGGCGAGGATGCGGGCGATCTCCTTGTTCTCCATTCCAGGTTTATTTTAGCGTGGGACCGCCGCCCGCGCCGTGTCTCGGCGGACACACGGCTCATAGCAAATCAGCAAGTTAGCGGCGGCATACAGACTGCACTTATAGCGGGTGTGAACGGAGGCAACCAGATGCGGGACACGCGGTGGCACTTGAGATATTGGCAGGCGCTGGCGGCGCTGGTGGTGGCGGCGGGCGAGGCGATGGCGCAGGACCGGCAGGCCGCGCGGCGGATCGTGGTCAGCATACCCGACCGCAAGCTGGCGCTGCTCGAAGACGGGCAGGTGGTCAGGATCTATCCGGTGGCGGTGGGCGCGGCGGCCACCCCCAGCCCGTTGGGCGAGTTCACCGTGATCCAGCGCGTCACGGAGCCGACCTGGTATGGACCGCACAAAGTGGTGCCGCCCGGCAAACACAATCCGCTGGGACCGCGGTGGATCGGCCTCAGCCGCAAAGGTTACGGCATTCACGGCACCAGCGATCCGCGGTCGATCGGTCATGCGGCGTCGCACGGCTGCATCCGGATGAAGAATTCCGACGTGGAGGAGCTGTTCGGATTGGTCGAAGTGGGCGATGAGGTGGAACTGGTGGCAGAGTCGAACGATGAAGTAGCCCGCATCTTCGGCGATGAGCCGGCGACAGCGACAGTAACCGCCGGCGGACAGTGAAGGAGCCTGACCATGACCTGGCTGTTGATGACGGCGATGACGTTCCCGCTGGCATTCTGGATGGCGCGGGCCTGCCTGGCCGGTGTGATATGGATGATGCGGCCGCGGCCCGTGGCGGATGAGCGCTAGTCGAGTTTGTCCTTCAGGTTCCGGTCGTCCTTTTCCGACTTGAACATGGTGGAGAAGAGCTCGTCCAGCTTGTTCGTCGCCTGTTTGGAAAACATCCCTACCATTCCGGCAATGGCTACCAGGCCGTAGACGTTGATGTCCGAGTCCTTGGTGGCAGCGGTCAGGAAGCCGCCGCGAATGACGAGGTAGAAGATGAGCGCCAGGGCCGCGCCGATCAGCGGGTACATGATGTACCAGACGCTCCAACTGGCCCGTACCATGCGGTTGCCCACGAAATCGACGAAGGACCGGGTGCTATAAACGAAGCTCCCGAGGGCGCCTGCCACTACCACCAGCCAGAGCAGGTTCACCTCGCGTGAAGCGGAGCCGAGGGGAACCCAGACCGGAGTCTCCTCCGATTGGCGCTGCTTCTCGGCCTCGCTTTGCTCGTCGTCCAGGGCCTGCTTCAGTACCTGGGCGGCCTTCTGGGCGGCGGCCGTGGTGTCAGCCAGTTTCTTCTGGAGGGCCTGGTCCGCGGGACTCCTGGTCAATGCCGCCTGCGCGTCGTTCTGTGCCGCGATCGCCTGCCGTTCGGCGGTTTCGTCCGCCATGCGGGCGGTTCGTTTGGTCTCTAATTGCGTGCGGTCATATAAGCCGGGAGGCCACAGCCTGATGAGCAGAAACACCAGAGAGAAGATGGCCATCAGATACACCGTCAAAGTGAACGTCCAGGCGGGCTGTGGCGGCTTCGATAGCAGGGTCACCGTGGCATGTGCGGATTTGTGCGGATCGGCAGTGCTGGTAGCGGTGACCACGACTTCCTGATTTTGGGCGATGGCGTCGGGCGCCCGGTACTCCGCGCCGGGCGGCACGTCCAAGGTCGGCGCGAAGTTCCATTGGACCCGATTGTTGGGGTCTCCCGGCACGACGGCGGCGAATTGCTGCCTCTCACCCGCGCGCAGCTTGACCGCGGCGGGGGTGAGGATCACTTCCGCGGGGACCAGTTCCACCGTGGCTGTCGCGGGATTGCCGGCAGCCGGAGTCGCCGTGACGGTCACCTGAGCCGCGGCGGCGATGCCGTCCGGCGCGGTGTAAGTGCCGTCGGGATCGATCAGGCCCACGCCAGCGGGATTGATCGTCCAGGCCGCCACAGCCACCGGGTTGCCGTTATTATCGACCAGCGCGAACTGTTGCGCGCAGGCGTTGGTGAGTTTCGCAATACGCGGTCTGACGGGCATGCTTCCTCCAGGCGGGCGCCGGTCAATGGCGGCCCGGCCCGCTCAGGTTCTGCGCCGGGTCCATCTGGGCGGACACCAGGTCACCCAGTTGTTGGGCGCTGAATTCGTTCCCCTCCAGGTTGGCGGCCAGGCGGCCATCGCGGCCGATCACGATGGTGTGCAGGGAGTGGGTCAGGAATCCCTCGCCCGGCCAGTAGTTCACACCGAAGCGGCGGGTAACCGCCTGGATGTCGGCCTCCGGTCCGGTGAGAAAGTGCCACCCCTCGGGATCGGCTTTCCAGGTAAGCGCGTACCGGGCGAGCACCGGCGGGGTGTCGTGCACCGGGTCGATGGTGATGCTCAACAGGACCAGATCGCGGCCCAGGCGCGCGCGGAAACGTTTCTGCAATTGTCCCAGATTGTTGGACAGCCGAAAACAATAGTTCGGAAGAGGACAACTGGTGTAGACGAACGCCGCCACGACGATTTTGCCGCGGAATTGCGAGAGGCTGACGGGCCGTCCGGTTTCGCCAGTCAGGGTGAAATCCGGGACAGCCTCGCCGACGGCGATCTCGTGCCCCTGCGGGCCCGTCTTGCCGAAGTTCTGGATCATCTGCAAGCCGCCGGCCTGAAAGGGGTCCTGCTCCGTACTCTGGAAGCGGTGAATCCTGATGTCCTCGGCCCAGGCGTCGCTGCCGGCCACGATCAGCGTGAAGTCCACGGCGACGCCCGGTTTCAGATTGTCCAACAATTTCAAATCGTGCACGGGAATGGGCATCACCATGGCATCCATATATTGGGGAATGGCTTTGCAGGACGCCACGAAACTCCGGTGCGGGCGATCGACTTTCAGAACCAGTCCGGTGGCCGCATAATGCTGCGCAGCCGGGAGAAGGGCGACCGCGCAGCATGCCGCAAGAAAGAAACGCATGGTGAAACCTTTCGACCGGGACCGCCTGCGTCGCGAATAAAACTCAGTATACTGCATGCCGGGGATGCTAGAATCTCTCCACATGCCCCGGTTCGCGTGGATGACCCGCTGGTTGCCGGTGTTCCTGGCGCCGGTCCTGTATGCCCAGCTACCCAAACCGACGCCGGCCGAAGCTGAGGAAGCCAAACAGATCGCCGCGCTTCCAGCCGATCGCGTGGAGGCCGCCGTCAGCGGACTGGAGAGCGCGCGCATCACGCCGGGCCTGGTGCAGGCTTTCACCAAACTGGGCGCCGCCGCGCAGGATCCCGCCGAGCAGGAGCGGTTGGCCCGGGTGGCGGTCGCCGTGGCGCAGCGCGGAGGACTTGGGGAAGCGGAGGGCCTGGCGGAGTTTGCCCTGGCGTCGAGCCTCACCGTGCAGGCGGACTATTACGATGCGGTGGATAGTTGGAGCCGCGCCATCGACAAGTTTCAGGAGGCCGGCAGTCCGCCTTCCCGGATATCCGGCGCGCTGCTGAACCGCTCAATCGGCCGTTTGCATCTCGGCGATCTTACGGGCGCCCTGGAGGATTGCCAACACGGGCTCGAACTGGACCGCCTGGCGAGCGATCCGGTGCGGGTGGCGCGCGCGCTCAACGGACTCGGCAACATCTACAGAGAACTGGGCGACTTTCGCCGCTCGCTGGACGCGTATCAGGAGAGCCTCAAGCTCGCCCGTGAGAAGAACGAAAAGCTGGGCGAAGCTTTCGTGCTGAACAATATCAGCGGCATGTACCTGGACCAGGGCGACTACGCCAAGGGAATCGAGTACGGGCTGCGCAGTCTGAAAATCAAGGAGTCGCTGGGACGCACCAACGATGCCATTTCCTCGCTCGCCAATCTGGGTGATGCTTACGATCACGCGGGCCAACATGCGGAAGCCCGCCGCACGCTGGACAAAGCGGTGCGCACGGCGCGGGAGGCAGGCCTGAAGACGCGGCTGGCCCAGGCGCTGAAGGTCAGCGCGAGTGTCGAATTGGGCGATGGGCACTATGAAAACGGGATGGCGCAGCTTCGGGAGGCGCGCGCGATCTTCCATGATACCGGGGAACGGCTGGATGAGGCCGATATGTGGGCCGACATGGCCAGAGCGCAGTTCGCGCGGCGCCAGTACACGGAGGCTGTGGATGCCGCGCGGCAGGCCCGGGACCTGGCGCGGGAAGCCTCCGGACTGGTGGTGCTGGAGGGCGCGGCGCTGGTCCTGGGGCAGTCCTACCACGCGTTGGGAAAGTCCGGCGACGCGCGGGCGGCGCTGAGCGAGTCGATCCGCGCGGTGGAAGAGATACGCGAAAACGTCGGGGGCGCCGACGCGGAGCGCGAAGCGTACCTGGCCGAGCACACGGACGCCTACCGCGAGTTGCTGGCTCTCGATATGGAGGAACATCAGACGGAATCCGCGTTCCGGCTGGCGGAACAGGCCAAGGGGCGCGTGCTGCTGGATCTGCTGCGCGGCGGACGGCCGCCGTTGGAGCGTGTGCTGACGGCCGGCGAACGCCAACAGGAAACAGGCCTCCGCGGGCGCCTCACGGTGCTGCGTGCCCAGCGGGCCGCGGCCGCCGAATCTCACGAAGCGGACTCCGCGGCCCGTATTCACGATTTGGATCAGCGCATCCAGAAAGCCCGTCTGGAGCTGTCCGATTTTCGCTCGGCGCTCTACCTGGCGCATCCGGACCTGCGCGGCGCGCGCGGCGACGTGCAGCCGGTCAGCGTGTCCCAGGCAGCCCAGTTGCTGCCAGGCCCGTCGGCGGCGCTGCTGGAATACGTGGTGATGCCGCGGCGCAGCTACCTGTTCGTGATCGTGCGCGGTCCCGCCGGACCCGTTCTGCGCGCGCACGTGCTGCCCATCGGCCGGCAGAGACTGGAAGCCGAGGTGGTCCGCCTTCGCGACCAGATCGCTTCCCGCGATCCGGGCTTCGGAACGATCGCGCGGAAGCTGCACGCGTGGCTGCTGGAGCCGGCCGCGCGGGAACTGGCCGGCAAGACCGCCGTAATCATCGTGCCGGACGGCGAGCTTTGGCGGCTGCCCTTTCAAGCGCTGGAGACGCCCACGGGACACTTCCTGCTCGAGGACATGGCACTGTCTTATGCGCCGTCGCTATCGGTGATGCATGCACTGCGCAGCGGCCGGCCGGCGCAGCCGGGTCATCCACGCTCGCTGCTGGTGCTGGCAGATCCCTCCGGTGACGTTCCACAGGCCGATCGGGAGGCGCAGGCCATCATGCGCCTGTACGGCGGCTCCCACAGCCGGATGTGGCAGGGGCCGGCGGCCACCAGCGAGGTCTTTCGCAGGCAAGCCAATGAATTCGACATCCTGCACGTAGCTGCACACGGCGTGTTCGACGACCGCAATCCGATGACCTCGCATATCGTGCTGGCATCGCCGCCGGATCATCCGGATGACGACGGATGGGTGGAAGCCGGCGAGGTGCGCTCCATGCAGCTCAAGGCCGCGCTGGTGGTATTGTCCGGCTGCGAGACCGCGCGCGGCCATTTCGAAAATGGGGAAGGAGCGGTGGGCCTGAGCTGGGCATTTCTGGCGGCCGGCGCGCGCTCCACGGTGGCCAGCCAATGGCGGGTGGAATCGTCCAGCACCTCGACAATCATGGTGGCGTTCTACGAGGCTCTGCGGCAGGGACTGGGCGCGGCCGAGGCCTTGCGCCAGGCGTCTCTGAAGCTTTTGGCTACCGGCCAGTTTCACCATCCGTTCTACTGGGCCGGCTTTGTCCTGCTGGGCGCCCCTTGAGGAATTGGATCCTCAGGTAACGTACGCGTCGTTGGCGCCCGCCTGGAGATTGATGGCTCCTTCGGCTTGCAGCCGGCGGGCGATGGCGATGATCTGCTGCTGCGCATCCATCACGTCGCGAACCAATACCGGTCCCAGCGAATCCATGTCTTCCTGCAGCATCTCGGAAGCGCGTTGGGACATTACCGACAGGAAGTGCTTCTTCACTTCAGGCGTGGTGCCTTTGAGCGCCAGCGTCAGCAGCTTCTTATCCACGGCGGACTGCAGCTTGCGCATCGACTGAGCACTGATATTGACAAGATCCTCAAACACGAACATGAAGTTGCGGACATTTCCGGCCAGCGTCTCGTCCGCCGAACTTAGCTTCTCCAGGATTTCATCGGCTTCGCTCCCTCCCAGTTGATTGAGAATCTCCGCCACCGCGCGGACGCCGCCGAACGATTCCATATTCGTATCGCCCACGACCCTCAGTTTGGCGCAAATGGATCGCGCCAGCCGGTCGGTCATTTCCGGCGAAACCTGATCGAGCAACGCCATTCTCCTGACGACCTGAATGCGCACGTCCTGGGGCAGAGCGCCCAGTACCCGCGCGGCATTCGACGATCCGAGATGGGACAAGACTAAAGCGATGGTCTGCGGGTGTTCCAGGTAGATCACCTTGGCGAGTTGCTGGGGATCGGTTTTGCGCAGCGTATCGAGGCTAGGCATCTCGTTGCCGAGGGATTTCATCAGCCGCTCCGCCATGCGTTTGCCGGTTTCGGGTCCGAACGTGGACATCAGGATGGAGGTGGCATATTCGAGGCCGCCCCTGGTCGGGATGCGAGAACCGTCAGCCGTCTCCAGAAACTCATTCATGATGGCTGTGCGTTCGTCCTCCGTGACACGTGTGAGGAGGCTGAGCTCCCGGGTGACTTCATGTATCTCCTCTTCACTGAGCTGGCGCAACACGGAGGCGGTCAGTTCGTCATCGAGGGTGGCGAGCAGGACCGCGGCCTTACGTTTTCCGACCGTCTGCGGAAGGGCGGAGGGCGGACGCGTTTCGGTGGGTTTGCTGAGATCCGCAGCGGGTTGCGGTAATTGTGCAAGGGTCGCCATCGAGCCGTATGCAAGCAGGTTTGATGCCAACGGCCGATCGTCACGGCCCCTCGAAAGCGTCACGGTGCGGGCGCTCCGCGGGGTTGTCAAAGCTTTGACACCGTCAATGGGGGCGCGCGCGCTATTGACGGACGGCGGGTTCCACGGACCTGATTTGCTTTAGATGGAACCGGGGAGCAATGGCACCTGTCTTGCTGGCTGCATGTTCCGACGATGGCCAATGTGCAAACGGCTCGCGACTCGAAGCGATTCGAAGACGTCCCGGTAATCATCGAGGCGCGGGTGGGATCGCGCGCGATCTCGGTGCAGGAAGTCCTGGCGTTGAAACCCGATTCCGTCCTGTCTCTCGAAAAACCGGCGGGTGAGGCTCTCGACCTGATCGCCGGTAATACGCGGCTGGGATCCGCGGAGGTGGTGGTTATCGATAACCGCCTGGCCCTTCGCATTACGGATTTCGATCCGGTCCTGTGCGTGCCGCATCCCTCGCCGGTCAGCGGAGCCTGAGCCATGCCGACGAACCCCGACATTTCCATGCAATGGCTTGCCGAACGGTGGACGGCGAGCCTGTCCCAGGCGATCCGGGGCATGGCGGATGCCGATTGCACCCTCAGTATCCAGGGTGAAGCAGAGCCGGAGCCGGGCGTCCAGCCCGCCTGGTGGCGGCAGGAGCTCGACATTGTTCCAGGACCGGCGATCTGGATAGGAGCCGGTCCGGAGGCGCATCAGGAACTGGCGCGGCGGCTGCTGGCACAGGCCGGCATCCAGGCGCCGGCGGCGAAGGATATCCGCGACACCTGGACGGATCTTCTGGCGCAGGCCGGCCAGGCCCTGGCGGAATCGATCGGCGAACGGTGCGGCGCGTCCGTAAATGCGGGACCGATGGAGCAGGGCACGCTGCCGCGGACCGCCGTGCCGATGTCCGCAACGGTCGGCCTGCAGGGCACGAAACCCTTTCCGATCGGGATAGCGTTCAGTCCGGAGTTGGTCGCGCGAATTGCGCCGCGATCCGCCGTCGAGTCGGTACACGAAAAGTTGGCACAGGCCGGACTGGACGTGCAACTGAACATGGTGGTGACGCTGGGCCGCACGACACTGCCGCTGGGCGACGTATTCCGGCTCTCCACGGGCGCGATCATCGAGTTCCCGCAGACGATCGCGGAGCCGGCGGAGATATGGATCAACAGCAAACTGGTGGCGCATGGCCAGGTTGTAGTCACCGACGGAAACTATGCCGTGAAGCTGGTTTCCACCGCGTTTGAAGGCCAGGGGGACCGCCCATGATCGAAGACGCCGCGCCACTGGATTTCAAACGTCTGGACCGCATTCCGAAGTCTCAACTGAGCATCATTCAGTTCCTGCATGAGGCCTTTGTCCGTAACCTGACGGCCAGTCTTTCGGCCTACCTTCGTTCCTACGTATCGGGCAGCCTGATCAGTGTGGACCAGTTGCTTTACGGCGCCTTTCTGGATGCCCTGCCATCGATCAGTTGTCTGGCTTACCTGAGCATGCAGCCGCACGAGGGCCATTGCGTCGTCGAGGTCAATCAGGCGCTCGTTTCTCCGATTCTGGATTACCTGCTGGGCGGCAACGGAACCATCAAGACGGAACTGGGGCGGCAGATCACGGATATCGAACAGGAAGTGCTCGGAGGGTTCTTCCGGGTGATCGCGCACGACCTGGTGGAAGCCTGGAGTTCGGTGGTGCCCATCAACTTCGCGGTGGCCGGAATCGAGACCCAGCCGCAGTTAGGCGGGCGCGTGGCGCGGGACGAGGCGGTGGTGGCCGTCGCCATCGAACTGCGGGTCGGCGAAGAGACCGGAATCGTCAATATCGTGATCCCGGCGCTCATCCTGAAAACGATGCGCCAGCGTCTCGACCAGCAATGGGGGTCGCGGGGCGCTCTTTCGCAGGAAGTGGAAAAGCAGTTGCGCCGATCTCTGGGGCCGCATCTGGCACTGGATCTGGATTGCTGCGTGATGGGGTCGACGCTGCGCCTGGAGGACTACCTGAATCTCCAGGTGGGCAGTGTAATGGTGCTGCGGAAACGGGCGGACGGGAACGTGGTGGTGCGGGTGAACGGCGCCCCCAAGTTCACCGGCGAGATGACGGCGGTAGAAGGCCATCACGCCATGGTAATCCGGTCTGCAATCGGCGCCGGCGAGAGTTGAGCGCGCTGACGGACGCCTGCCAAAGCCCATCCTGCTAAAATAATAGGGTCCTGTTATGGCCATCGATTCCATCAAAGGCTCGCTGCGCGAGAAAGGTGTGCGTCTCACGCGGCAGCGGCAGATTCTGCTGGAATTGATCGACCAGACCGGCCAGCATCTGGACGCCGAGCGGTTGTTTCAACTGGCCAAGCAAGTCGATCCGAAGCTGAATCGGGTGACGGTGTATCGCACCTTGAAGATGCTGAAGAACGGCGGGCTGGTGGATGAGCTGGACCTGATGCATCACGATGGCGACCAGCATTACTACGAAACGCGGCTGAAACAGGAACATGCCCACGTGATCTGCCTGCGCTGCGGCAAGGTGGAAGAATTCTTCGGCGAGCCTCTGCAGCGGCTGCGCAAGCAGATCGAGAGCCACTTCGGATTTCAGATCCTGCTGGCGCGCACGGAGGTTGGCGGATACTGCGCCCACTGCCAATCGCTGCGCGCGCTGGAGCTGGAGCAGGCGCGGCAGCACGGACAACTGCCGGACGAACCTTCAACGGCTGCCGCCCGGCAAGCCGGATCGTCACATCGCCCCCGCGCCAAACGCACCGCCTGATGGCCACCAGCACTACGGAAGCAGTTCCGACGGCGTCGATGATCGTCATTGACCCCAGCGGCCACCGGTCGCGGATGGAGATAACGCCGCTGCCGTTCAAAATCGGCAGGCAGGCCGACAATCATCTCATTCTGCGCGACAGCCGCGCATCGCGCCTGCACGCCACCATCGTTCGGGATCACGGCGAATTCCGGATCGAGGATGCCGGCAGCCGGCACGGCCTGTACGTGAACGGCGAGCGCGTGACGCGCCACGTGCTGCACACGTCCGACAAGATCGAATTCGGGTTTGCGGACTCCTACCAACTGATCTTCGCCACGGGCGGCGCGGAGTTGAACCGCCTGATCGACCAGTTCGGCGCGCATGAGAAATCCGGACCGGTGGGGGCGCCGCCCGGCGCCGGCGCCAATCTGGCCAAGCTGCGCGCGATTCTGGAAGTAGCGCGCACGCTCCAGACCGGCTTTTCGCTGCAGGAGATCCTCAATTCCGTGGTGGATGCGGCCCTGGCCGTAACCGGGGCCGAGCGCGGCTTTTTGCTGTTGCGCCAGGGCAGCGAGCTGGAGACGCGGGTGGCGCGCAACCGCCAGGGGAAGGCGCTGGCGGAGAGCGATCTGCGGGTGCCGCGGCGCGTGATCAAGCGCGCCCTGGAGCAGCGCCGCGATCTGTTGTCCATGAACTTCGATCCGCAGGGAACGGGCGAGTTCCATCCGGAGCGCAGCGTGGCCGATCTGGAATTGCGCAGCGTGGTGTCGGTGCCGCTGGTGCGCATCAGCCAGGCGCACGGCGATTCGACCAATGTCCTTTCCACTGCCGGGGAAACCGTGGGCGTGCTGTACATGGATTCGCGCCTGGCCGCCGCGGACCTCACGGGCGGAAACCGGGAATTGCTGCAGACCCTGGCGATCGAGGCTTCCACGATTCTCGAAAACGCGCGCCTGCTGGAGGAGGAACGCGCCAAGCAGAAGATGGAAGAAGAGCTGGCCGTGGCCCGCGCCATCCAGCAGGGTTTGCTGCCGCGCCGCCTGCCGTCGGAAGGATGGTTTCGCGCCTGCGGCAGCAGCGTGGCCTCGCACCAGGTGGGCGGCGACTATTTCGACGTGATTCCCGCGGGTCCGCACGCCTGGACGGCCGTAGTGGCCGATGTCTCCGGCAAGGGCGTCAGCTCGGCGCTGCTGGCCTCTCTACTGCAAGGCGCGTTCCTGGCGGTGACCCACGGCGACCGCGCGCTCCACCAACGCCTGGCGCGGATCAATGCGTTTCTGAACGAGCGCACGGCGGGCGAGAAATACGCCACGGTGTTCTATTGCCTGCTGGAGAGGGATGGGCGCCTGCACTATGTCAATGCCGGCCATTGCCCGGCGATCATCGTGCGGCCGGGCGGTACGCTCGAATCGCTGGAAGCCACCAGCATGCCCGTGGGGCTGATGGAGGAGGCGCAGTTCGACGTGCAGGAGAAGGCCCTGTCGCCCGGTGACAAGATCGTAATTTACACCGACGGAGTCACGGAGGCGCAGAATCCGGAGGGCGAATTCTTCGGCCGCCAGCGTCTGCGCGAAGCCATCATGTCCCACCATGCCGACACCAGCCGCGAACTGCGGGACGCCGTGGCGGAGGCGATCTCAACGTTCACCGAAGGCGCGCCGCAAGCCGACGACGTCACCCTGCTGGTGCTGGAGTATCAGGGAGGGCAGTGAACCCGCGGGGCGCCCGGGTTACCGCCTGGATCATGCCTACGGCCGGCCGCCAACCAACGGGAGGGCGTTGCCCCAGCGCCCCGTAAACACGAAACTATCCAGCAGCTTTCGCGGGCGATGCGCGTTGCGCTTGCGCAGTTCCTCGGGCGCGTTCTTATCGTCGCCGGCATAGCCGAGAGCGATGGCCGCCACCGCTTCGTGCGTTTCCGGGATGCCGTAGACCTCGCGTGCTTTTGCCGGATCGAAGCCCGCCATGCCATGCGCCAGGATGCCCAGGGCGGCGGCTTCCAGCATTAGAAACCCGGTGGCGATCCCGGTGTCGTGCAGCGCATGGCGGTTGGGCGCGCCGTTGTGCTCGAAGTGCGTGCGCGCGACGGAGATCATCAGCACCGGAACGTGTTGCGCCCAGACCACGTTGCCGGGCACCAGGCAGCTCAGCATACGAGCGAAGTCTTCCGGCTGCTCTTTGGTGGCGACCAGGAAGCTCCAGGGCTGCGCGTTGAAGCTGGAAGGCGCCCAGCGCGCCGCTTCCAAAACGCTGAGCAGTTTCTCCGGCTCGACGGGCTGAGAGGAATATATCGCCGGACTCCACCGCTTGCGGATCACGTCCAATACCGGATGTTCCACTTCCAAACTCTGCAGGACGGCTTCTGGCATTTGACTTTTGGATGCACGCCGCCCCGCCCCGGATGCGCCGCCGGCGTGCGGTCACTCCAGAGTTAGCACGCCCACGGCTAAACCATTGAGTATCAGCGAACCGGTAACGGAAGCCGTACCCAGCGGTCCACCGCCTGTATTCTGGTCCACATACTCCCAGCCGGCGGGCTCGGCCAGAGTGATGGTGACGGGCCAATTTCGTTCGGAGATCAGCAGCACCTTGCGCTTTCCGGCAGGCGTGCGAAACGCCTGGGCGTAGATATAGGGATCCTTTGCAGCGGTCTCGACCAACCGGTCGCCGGGGGCGAAGTGCTTATGCAGAAGCTCCAGCACGCGGAAGCGCGCGTTGGGAGCGCCGGTTTCCCAGTCGAGCATGGTGACGCTGGGGAACTGGGTGGGATAGCCGACCAACTGCGATTCCCCGGCGACGTCGATGCCCATAGCCGCCAGATTGGCGAAAACGTACGCGTAAGTCGCGCCGGCCAGATTCCAGTAAGAGTTGGGGATGGGCTGCGGGGGGCGGCCCGGCAGGCCCGGATCGCCGGGCAGGATCGCGCCGATCTCGTTTACCGTAGTCCGGGTGGCAGGCGACAGGCGCCGCCGGATCTCTTCTATATAACGCGCGGTCGCCAGAAAGCGGTCGGCCTGGTCGAAGAATGTGTGCTGCTGCACGTCCGGAGTTTCGTCCGCCGCCGGCGTGGCGTAGAAGTGATAGGAGATCATGTCCAGCGGGATGCCCGGCTGGTGATTTTTGGGATTCAGGAAGTATTCGAACATGTGCGGATTATGGCTCGGGTCCGCCAGCGCCAGCCCCACGAATTTCATTTGCGGCGCTACTTTGCGGATGGCCGTGACTACCGCGTCGTAGCGCTCGGTATACTGCTCGGGCGTCATGTTGTGCTCGAAATCCACCTCGTTGAACACTTCCCAATAGTCGATGTTGAAATGGTGTCCGGACTCGTGTTTGCGGCCCAGTTCGTCGGTGAAGCCGCCGCGGGTGTACCAGCTTACCAGGCGCGCGTAGTATTCGCCGAGCTCGTGCAGCGTGGCGTCGCGCAGATCGGTGCCCTTGGTGTAGTCCCACATCACCTGGTCGGGATCGTCGGGGTACTTCACGGATTCCGGCGTGCGGAACATCCACGCCGGAATGGTGCTGAAATTCAGAATGACGGAATGGCCGGCGGTGGCATTCAGGAAATCGACGGTCATGGGATCGATGAGCGAGAAATCCCAGTAGGTGTTGGTGTCATCAGGCTGGCGCAACTCGGGTACGGCCAGTTTCGGATACGGCAGCCAGGGGACGTAGCGCACGTAATCGGCGCCGAGGCGTTTGAGCTCTGCGAAGGCGCGATCGTGGATCGCCGATCCGCGGCGCAGGGGCGGGTTGACGACCACTTGCAGCGTGGGCGTGGTGCGCGACTCGAACGTCACTTTATCCCAATTGATTTTCAAGGTGGCCTGATCGCCGGCGGACCAGGCGGCCGCGGCAGCCAGGATGGCAAGCAGGCACGCGCCAGGAATGCTCCTCATGATGAATACGGTAGTTCAATTTCACGCCGGCATGATAGGGTGGAAGCATGCTGGAGGGTGTAGAAAGGGTGCTGGTCATCGACTGGCCGAGCCCAGAGGTCCCCGAGTTACTGGCGCGGTCCGGACTGCAGGTGGTGGTGCGCGGCGGGCCGGATCGTGTGGATCTGGTCTATACGTTTCGCCCGCTCGACGACCGTCTGGATTCAATCCGGTTTGGCCGCGGATGGCGCGGGGAACCCAGGGGCTGTTGGCTTCCGGACAGCGAAGTGCAGCGAGCGCGCGAGTTGGTGGAGACAGCGGGCTTGAAATTTGTGAGTGAGCCTTATATCGGGGACGTGGTGAGATGAGTGCGACACAGATCGAGAAAGCCGCCCGTTTTCGGGCCTTGCACGATGGCCCCGGCGCATTTGTTATTCCGAATCCTTGGGACGTGGGGTCCGCCCGCATTCTGGCCGGGCTCGGTTTTCAGGCGCTGGCGACGTCCAGCGCCGCAGCGGCTTCCGCCCTCGGCCGGCGCGACGGCGGGCTGACGCGCGAGGAGGCGCTGGCGCACTCGCGCCTGATTGTCAGGGCCACGGACTTGCCCGTTTCGGCGGACCTCGAAAACGGCTTCGGCGAGGCGCCGGAAACGGTGGCGGAAACGATCCGGCTGGCGGCCGAGACCGGGCTGGCCGGATGCAGTATCGAGGATTCGAGCGGAGGTCCGCAGCGCGCGCTGTACGATGCCGGCCTGGCGGTGGAGCGCGTCGCGGCCGCGGCCGAGGCGGCGCGAAAGCTCGGATTTCCGTTCACCGTGACGGCGCGGGCGCACAACTTCCTGTTTGCGGCGCCGAGCCTGGACCAGACGATCAGCCGCCTGCAGGCGTACGAAAAAGCCGGCGCGGATGTGTTGTTTGCGCCTGGCCTGCCGGACCTGCCCTCGGTACGCGCGGTCTGCGCCGCGGTTTCCAAGCCGGTGAATTTCATGGTTGGGATCCAGGGCAAATCGTTCTCCGTAGGCGAACTGGCCGCCGCGGGAGTGAAGCGCATCAGCCTGGCGACGTCGTTGTATCGCGCGGCCATGTCCGGATTTGTCGCCGCGGCGCTGGAGATTCGAGATGCCGGCGAATTCGGTTTTCTCGAGCGCTCCACGACCACGCCGGAATTGAACAAACTCATGGGGATTTGACCGCGTATGACATTTACCAAGCGGCTCCGGGACGGCGTCCGCCGGGGAGAGATCACGTGCAGCATCCGTTTCTGGACGCAGCCGCATGTGCGCGCCGGCAAGCGGTATCGCATGGAGGATGGCGAGATCGAGGTGGATTCCATCCAACGGATCGGCTTTCCGGAGATCACCCCGGAACTGGCGCGCCAGTCCGGTTTTCTGGGGGTGCTGGATTTGTTGAAGATCGCCAAGCACGGCAAAGGCGAGAACATTTACCTGGTCCGGTTTCACTACGTGGGCAGCCGGCGCCGGCGGCGGGCAAAGGACGATAACCTCGGATAGCACGCGCCTGCCGCGCCGGATCGGCGACAATCGGGCCAATGGCCGCGACAGCCAACTCTCGTAGAGCGGGGATCGGCGGCATCGCCCTATTGCTCTCCGGCTTCACGCTGTTCTGTGCGATTCTCATGCTTGTGGCCGGGGCATGGCGGTCCTATCGGACCCATATCATCGAATCGCGCTGGAGCGAGACCAGCGCCCGCGTCGAAAAGTGCGGGCTCGACGTCTACCATCCGTTTTCGCGAAACGGCGGCGGCACGGTCTACGCTTTGCGCTGCCGGGTGGACTACGAGTTCGGCCTGCGCCGGTATGAATCCGATTTCCACACGACGAGCGACCGCTCCCAGCAGGTGCGCGACCAGATCGACGTCTGGGCCGCCCGCCACGGCCGCGATGCGGTCCTCAATATTCGGGTCAATCCGTCGAATCCGCGCGAGATCGCGGTCGAAAGCCAGTTGCCGATCCATCAGTTCAACACCGCCCGGGAGGCCTGGCTGACGGCGATGGCCTTCAGTGCCGGAGGCCTCCTGCTGCTGGCGACAAGATACGCGCTCCGGCTGTAATGTTCGGCGCGATAGAATGTTAGCCGGTCCGACTCCCCATGAAAAAGCTCTGTCTGTTTCTCTGCTGCCTTCCGCTGGCGTTCGCGGAACATGTGACGATCCTGCGCGACGAGTACGGCGTGCCGCATATCTTCGCCCACGATGCGGCCGGCGCGGCCTTCGGCTCTGGTTATGCGCAGGCCGAGGATCGGCTGGAAGAACTGCTGAAGAACTATCGCCGCGCGGAGGGCACCATGGCGGAGGCGTTCGGCCCGGAGTTCTTTCGCGATGACTGGCGGCAGCGGGTCTGGGGCCATCGCCTGGTGGCCGAGCAGCACTATCGCGAGTTGAGCGCGGGCAGCCGGGAGATCATCGAAGCTTTTCAGGCGGGAACACGGCAGTTCATGAAGGAGCATCCCGAACAGGTGCCGGCGTGGGCGCCCAAGCTGGAACCGTGGCAGTGCGTCGCGCTGGGCCGCTACATCATCTGGGGCTGGCCGGAAGGCGAGGCGGGCGGCAAACTGCTGCGCGCGGGCATCCAGCCCGATCCCATTGCGTATCACGGCTCGAACGAGATGCTGCTGGCGCCGTCGCGCACGGCGATGCACGTGCCCATTGCGGTGGTCGATCCGCACTTGAGCTGGTACGGTCCGTTCCGCTTTTACGAAATGCGGATTTACGGCGGCGCGCTCGAATTCTCCGGCGCTTCGATTCTGGGGCTGCCGTTTCCGGTGCTGGGGCACAGCCGTTACGCATCCATCGCCATGACCACCGGCGGTCCGGACACTTCGGATGTTTACGAAGAAGAGGTGCACGACGGCAAGTACGAGTTTCGCGGCGAGTGGCGGCCGCTCGCGATTCGCCACGAGAAGATCGGCGTGAAGGTGGGCGATAAAGTCGATTGGAAAGATGTGGCGATCGAATCCACTTTGCACGGTCCCATCGTGGCGCACAAGAACGGCAAGGCATATTCGATTGCCATCCCGTATGCCAACGAGGTCCGCCTGATGGACGAGAGCTGGGGCATGGTGACGGCGCACAACCTGGCGGAGATGAAGAAGGCCCTGGCCCTGCTGCAGTTCATGGCGCAGAACATCATGGTGGGGACGGTGGACGGCGACATATACTACGTGCGGAACGGGCGGGTGCCGGTGCGGCCGCAGGGGTGTGACATCTCCAAGCCGCTGCCGGGAGCCAGCGGCACGTGCGAGTGGCAGGGGATCCATCCTTTCGCGGACCTGGTGCAGATCACCAATCCGCCGCAGGGCTACATGCAGAACTGCAATGTTTCGCCTTTTGCCATGATGAAGGACTCACCGCTGGCGCCCGAAGAATACGAAGCGCACCCGTATCTATACAACGAGCACCGCACGCCGCCGCATCAGCGGGCCGCCATGGCGCTGGACCTGCTGGACGCGGCGCACGACGTCACCGCGGAGCAGGCCCTGCGGATCGCGTTCTCGCCGCAGGTGTGGCACGCGGAGCTATGGCAGGATCGCATCCGCAAGGCTGCGCCGGATGGCGATTTCGGGAAAATGCTGGCGTCCTGGAACCGGCGCACCGATGCCGATTCGCGTCCGGCGCTGGCATTCTATCTCTTCAAGAAGGCGCTCGACGGGGCTCATCCGCGCGCCGTGGATCCGCCCGCCGACCTCAGCGACGATGAGGTCCGTTCGGCGCTGACCAAAGCCGAAGCGCAGCTCCACTCCGACTTCCCCGCGGACGCTACGTTCGGGACTCTTTTTCGCGTGGGCCGCGAAGGCGTGTCGCGCTCGTGGCCCGTCGGCGGAGGCACGCTGCGGGACGCGGGGATGGCCACTCCACGCGCGGTCAGCTTCGAGAAACACGGCAAACAGATGATCGGGGAGGGCGGGCAAACCTCGACCCAGATCGTGATCCTGACCAAGCCACCCAAGTCGTACATGGTGATTCCGCTGGGTGAGAGCGATCATCCCGAGTCGCCGCACTTCGACGATCAGGCGGAAAAGTTATTCAGCAAGAGCCTCGCCAAGCCCACCTATTTCCTGGACCGCAAAGAACTGGAGAAGCACGTGACGCGGCGGGAAGAGCTGGAGTTCGGCGGGCGCTGAAGAACGATGCGGTATGCTGGTTAACGAGGAGACAACGAATGGCATGTGGTGGCGGACCGGTGAATCCGGTCGGTGAGGAAGTGCCGGCAGGCGCGCACAAGGTTTTCTGCGTCAAATTTCAACGCGAAATGCAAGGGCTCGACGAAGTTCCGTTTGAAGGCCATCCGCTCGGCCAGAAGATCTACGAGAACGTTTCGAAAGAAGCCTGGAAGATGTGGGTTGAGCACATGAAGATGATCATGAACGAATACCGGCTCAACCTGGGCACGCGCGAAGCGCAGGAGTTTCTGCTGAAGCAGATGGACGATTATTTCTTCGGCGAAGGCGCGGCCTTGCCGCCGGACTACGTGCCGCCGCGCCAGAAAGTGTAAGGGCCGGCCCCGGGCTCGCTTCCACGCCCTACGGCTCCGCCTGCACGCCCTACGGCTTGATGGTGACCATCACCACGCCGTGGCTGGGCACGGACGCCGTGAATTTGCCGGACATCTCGCCGAGATCTTTCTTCTCCCACAAGTCGCGGACCTTGGCGGCCAAGTGCGCCGGATAGCCGATGTCCGGCCAGTCCACCGTGATGCGGGCTTCGGCGCCGGTACGGTTCAACAGCGCGACCGCCCGGCTGCCGTCGTGCAGTTCCCGGGTCCAGACCTCCAAACCGTTGTGGCGCTTTACGCGATGGCCCTCGATACCGGCCGGGTCCTGATCGATGGCGATCACTTCCTGGTTGGTGAGGATGTCGCGGATCTCGGGGCTCATACTGCGAATGTCGTTGCCGGCCATCAGCGGCGCCGCCAGCAGACACCACATGCCGAAGTGCGCGCGGTATTCGGTGGGGGTCATGCCTCCATTGCCAACTTCCAGCATGTCGGGATCATTCCAGTGACCCGGTCCGGCGTAGGACTGCAGGCCATCCTGCAGGTCCAGAATCTGCACTACGCCGAGACCATCGGACTTGTTTTTGGTCTCCCACCGGTCGATGATGTCGCCGGTGCTGCGCCACAGATTGCCGACGTCTTTGGCCCACAGCCATGGCTTGGTGGATCCCCATTCGCACAGGCTGAACACAATCGGGCGGCCGGACTTCTTCAGCGCGTCGCGCATGATGGAGTAAGACGCCGCTGAATCCTGGGTGCTGTGGTTGCACCAGTCGTACTTCAGGTAATCGACGCCCCATTCCGCGTACTGCCGGGCGTCCTGGAATTCATAGCCGCGTCCGCCGGGCCGATTCTGGCAGGTGCCGGTCCCCGCATCGGAATAGATGCCGAACTTCAGGCCCTTGGAGTGCACGTAGTCCGCCAGCGCTTTCATGCCCGAGGGGAAGCGCTTGGCGTCCGCCACGATGTTGCCCCTGGCGTCCCGCGAGACCTGCCAGCAATCGTCGATCACGACGTATTGATACCCGGCATCCTTCATGCCGCTCGAAACCATGGCGTCGGCAGCCTGCTTGATGAGATCCTCGCTCACGTTGCAGGCGAACTTGTTCCAACTGTTCCATCCCATCGGCGGCGTGCGCGCCAGACCGTTATCGAGCGCCGGCAACTGAGCGGCGGTGGCGAAAAAACCGAGCGCCGCGATCCCGAGGGCAAAGCGGCTGGTAAACGTTTTCATGGCCATAACACACATATTATGTCAAGGCAGGGATACCGGGGCGGCGGATTCCCTGGAACCGGCTGAGCGGATGGGGTGTCTAAGGTTCAACAGCATATGACAGTATCGGATCTGTTTCACCTGCTTAGCGCGGATTATGCCGCCGGCGAGCGGCGGCCAGCTCCGCCCGCCAAGGCGCAAGCCGTGAACCCCGCTTATTTCCCATACCGTTCCGCCGCGGCGAAAGATGCGTTCCTCGCCTTCTACGATTCACTGGTGGTGAAGGAGTGGCCGGTGGCCTCGGAGGAGCGCATGGCCCATACGTCGTATGGCGAGACGTTCGTCCGCATTACGGGACCAACCAGCGCGCCTCCGCTGGTCCTCTTGCCGGGAGCGGTCACCACGTCGCTGATGTGGGCGCCCAACATTCAGATGCTATCGGGGGTCTACCGGACCTTCGCCGTGGACCAGATTGGAGACATCGGGCGCACCACGTGTACCAGGCCGGTCCGCCGGTTCGAGGACCTCTTCGGCTGGCTCAACGAGCTGTTCGACGCGCTGAACCTGCGGGACGGGATCAACCTGGCGGGTATGTCGTTCGGTGGCGGGCTGGCGGCGCAATATACGCTGCATTGTCCGGAGCGCCTGGCCAAGACCGTCCTGCTGGCGCCCGCGGCCACGGTTCTCCGGCTCAGCAGCGTATTCATTTGCCGTTTATTCCTGGCCGCCATAGCCAGCCGGCGATACCTGCCGGGAATGGTCCACTGGATGTTCGCAGACATGGCGCGGAAGGATCCCCAATGGATCGAGGCCTCGCTCAAACTGCTGTTTACCGGCATGCGGAGTCTGCAGCCGCGCCTGCTTCCGGTGCCGCCGGTGTTGACCGATGCCGAGTGGGCCGGCATGGCCGTGCCTATCTTGTTCCTGGCCGGCGAGCACGAAACCATATATAGCGCCAAAAAAGCCGTGGGCCGGCTCCGCCGGGTGGCTCCCCGAGTAAGGGCGGAGATCATTCCGGGCGCGGGCCACGATCTGACGTTCGTGCAGGCCGAGGCGGTGGACCGCAGGATCCTGGAATTCCTGGGACAGCAGACGGTCGCGGCTATTTGAAGCGATCCTGCTTCACCACGCCCGCGCCTTCTTTGACCGTGATCAGTTGATCGGCAGAAACGTTGGGGATACTTTCCCGCGCGCCGCTGGGCCAGTGGACCTCCAGGTCGGCCTTCTCCGCCGGACCCAGGCCGAAGTGCAGGCGCCGGTCGCTGACAGACATGTAAGCCGATTGCGCGAGCACCGCCTGCGCCTGCTTCCTGCCGCCGTAACTGGCGATGACGGTGGCGCCCAGAGCGCTGCGATTGGATTTGGTGCCCACCAGCTTGACCTTCAGCCAGTGATCGCCGCCGCTCATGTCGTTTCGCAACAGCGATGGCGGCTCGTTCTGATTCATGATCAGAATGTCGATATCGCCGTCGTTGTCGAAATCGCCAAAAGCTACGCCGCGGCTGGCGTGCAGCTCCTCGATGCCCGGGCCGCCCTCGCCGATCAACTCCTCGAATTTGCCTCCGCCGAGATTGCGGAAGATCACCCGCGGCGTACGGTGGGGAAACTCCGGATACTTCTTTTCCACTTCCGGATACACGCTGCCGGTGACCCAGAACAGATCCGGCAGCCCGTTGTTGTCCAGATCCACGATGCCGGCGCCCCAACTGATATAGCGGGTCTCCACGCCCAGCCCGGCGCGCAAGGTAACGTCGGTGAAGTTGCCCTTGCCGTCGTTGTGATACAGCGCGGGAGTGTCCTCGGTGAAATGGGTTTTGAAGACGTCCAGGTAGCCGTCGCAGTCGTAGTCGCCGACGCCGAGGCCCATCCCGGCCTGCTCCAGGCCGTCCTCGTTCAGGGCCACGCCGCGCTCCAGACCCTCTTCGGAAAAAGTGCCGTTATGGTTGTTGCGGAAGAAGAGGCTGGGCGTGGAGTCGCAGGCAACGTATATGTCGGGCCAGCCATCGTTATCGAAGTCCGCGGCGACCGCGGTGAGGCCGTAACTGCCTTTCGCCGCGGCAATCCCGGAGGCCACCGACACGTCCTTGAACGTGCCGTTGCCGTTGTTGTGATAGAGCAGGTGCGTTTCCGGCGGCAGGCCGCGCGGTCCGCAGTTCACCAGGATGCCCTTCCAGTTGCAACTGGCCACCTGGCCCGCCGGCGGCACGGTCTTGAAACTGAACTTCAGATAGTTGGATATGAAGAGGTCCAGGTGGCCGTCGCGGTCGTAATCGATCCAGGTGCAGCCGGATCCCCAACGAACGCCGGGCGCCAGCAGGCCGGCTTCCCTGGTGACGTCGGTGAAGGTGCCGTTGCCGTTGTTGCGATACAAAACGTTCTGGCCCCAGTAGGTGATGAAGATATCCTCGAAACCGTCGTTGTTGTAATCGCCGATGGTGACGCCGTAGGCCCATCCGTTGCGCGTGAGGCCGGCGGCGGCGGTAACGTCCGTGAACGTGCCGTCGCGGTTATTTTTGTACAAGCGGTTGGTGGCGCCTTTGGGCGCGCCTTCCAGGCGCGTGCCGCTGAGCATGAAAATGTCGATCCAACCGTCATTGTCGTAGTCGATGAAGGCGATGCCGCTGCCCATCGGCTCGATGATGTACAGGTTGCGCTCCAGGGCGCCGTAGATTTCGGGATCCCGCAGGCCGGCGTGCGCGGCCACATCCGTGAAATGCGCGTGAAAGGGAAGGCCCGACGGTTTGCCGCGCGGCTGAGGTTTCACCCCGCGGGAGGCCATCTGGGCGAGGGCGTTGGCCGGAAGCAGAGCGAGCAGTTCGCGGCGGGTCATCCCCCGCTACTCCACGATCTCCACGCGATACTCCTCGATGACCGGATTGGCCAGCACTTCGTGCGCAATGGTTTCCACATCCTTCTGCGCCTGCTCGCGGGTCATCCCTTCAGCGATGGCTATATCGAAGAACTTGCCCTGGCGCACGCTGGTGATAGCGGTGTGCCCCAATCCCGCAAGCGCGGCGCGCACGGCCTGGCCCTGCGGATCGAGCACGGTGGTCTTCAGCGAAACAAATACGCGAGCTTTCATGAACTACGATTATAGGCGGTAGCGTGCGATGGCGTCCCAGTCGACGTCGATGCCCAGGCCGGGCTCCTGCGGGATATCCAGATAGCCGTCGCGCGCGCGGAGCTTCTGCCGCGTGACGGATTCGCGCAAGTTGGTCTCCTCTTCGGCCACGAACTCGCAGATCAGCGCGTTGGGGATGGAGTTGAGCCAGTGTAGCGCGGCGGTCACGTTGATGTAGGTGGTGAAGCCGTGATTGGCTACCGGCAATCCGCGGTCCCAGGCCAGCGCGGCGATCTTCATGGCTTCGGTGAATCCGCCGCAACGCGTCAAATCGACCTGTACCACGTCGATGCGGCCGCGATCCATCAACTCCAGGAAAGAGAGCCGGCTGCTCTCCTCTTCCCCGGCCGCAATCCGCACCTCGGTGGCTTCGGCCAGCTTACGGTAGCCATCGTAATCGTCGGGCCGCAGCGGTTCCTCGAGCCAGAAGATGCGGTGTTCCGCGAAAGCGTGGGCGCGCTGCAAGGCGGTCTTGGCATCCCACACCAGCCCGGCGTCTATCAGCAGATCCGGCCCGTCGCCCAACCCGGCGCGCGCCTCGCGCACCAGGGCGATGTCGGTTTTCTCATCCTGCCCCATGGGATCCCAGCCGAACTTGACGGCCGTGAATCCCTGGCCGCGATAGCGCCGCGCCAGCTCGCCGGTCTTCTCGGGCGTGGCGCCGAACAGAGAGCTGGCGTAGCAGCGCATCTTCCGATGAAATCCGCCGCCGAGCAGTTTCCAGACCGGCAGTCCCAGCGCCTTGCCCTTGATATCCCACAGGGCCATGTCGATGCCGCTCATGGCGTGCAGACCCACGCCGCGCCGTCCGCCGTAGATGTTGGCGCGGTACATCTTGTGCCAGAGCCGCTCGGTTTCGAACGGATCTTCGCCGATGACGGCCTGTGCCAGGCCGGTAGCGGTGGTGTGGGAGAACGGCCCTTCGATGGCGCCCTTGGCCGCCATGGGGTTGGAATCCACCTCGCCGATCCCGGTGATTCCGGCGTCGGTTTCGACGCGCACGATCAAAGCGTCCTGGCCGCTATCGCAGAGGAAACGGACGTCGGGCTGGCGCAGATAAATGGCTTCCACGCGCGTGATCTTCATGGTGAGCCGATGGTATCATGCGCGAGCCCGGGCGCAGCGGTTTCCTGACGGATTCTTAGCGTGCGCCCGGCGGCAGCGAAACGTTCCGCGCCACGTACAGAGTGAGAGCGATCCGGCCGGTATCCTCCACCCGGTGGTAATCAAGGGGACCGCCGGCGCCGCGCCGCGGGCTGCTGCGAAGCGGAACGTCCGCGCCGCCGATCTGGATGTGCACGCCGTCAAGTTGCAGCCGGCGCAGCTCGCCTTCCTGGCCCGATCCCGCGAAAACCGCGCGCCCCTGCGCCTTGGAACCGGCTTGGGCCACGACCGCGCTTCCGACCACGATGTCGCCCGCCAGCACAAAGGCTACCGGCCCGGAATCGGCGGCCGTCTTGGAGGCCAGGTCTTCGGCGGAGATGAGGGAGACAGCCGTGCCTTCGCGCAGGACCGCGGGGGTCATGGTGGCCAAGGTCTTGGGCACGTGGGAGGTGATCCTGCGGGCCAGAAACTCCTCGAACAGATTGCCGGACGCCCGCCCGGCGAAATCGAGCAGCACACCGTGAAAAAGGCGCAAACCGGTGCGCGAACTGGCTGGATAGTACAAGGTGGCGATCTCATTCGCCGCCAGGCCGCCGATCATGTCAGAGTAGTCGAACTGCCAGTGGCCGTTGTCGCCCTTGGTGACGAACGCGGTCGCGACTGCATACAGGAATCGCGACCGGAAGCCGCCGCGGCCCTTGTAGAAATAGCGCGGGTCCTGGCGAAAGACCGACTGCATCAGCACGCCGCCGATGACGATGCCGTTGACAGCGTCCGCGTACTGGGCGCCGAAACGCTTGGCATAGCCTTCCGTGCCCTGGCCAAACTCGTGATAGCTGTTGCGGGCCTGCTCGATGCCCGCTACTACGCCCGCGCCGAGCAGGGTCACCGGGTCGATCAGCGTCTTCCAGCCGAGCTGGAACTTCTGCGCCACAGTCAGCGGCGCGGCATCCGGTTCGTAGCTGACGAAGTAATTCGGGAAGACGCCCAACAGGCGCTGCTTCTCTTCGGCTTTGACCTGTTGCACGGCCAGTTCCCGTGGCGGAAGGCGGACCACTACCTCAGTGGAGGCCGGAGCCACGTGTAGCGCAGCCGAGACGACGCGATCGGGTTCGCTCCGGTCCACGGCGATACCGGACGCCGTCCAAGTAGCGAAGCCTTCAGCGGCGATGCTGATGGTGTAAGTCCCCATGGCGACGGCGCCGAATCGGAACGCACCAGCCGGACCGGTAATCGTGACTCGCTTGGCCGCAGAGGTCTCCTGTAATGTTACCAGCGCGCCGGCCACGGCCGCCGCCGTCGGGTCGGTCACCGTGCCGCGAATCGATCCGGCCGCCTGGGGACTGGCCGCCTGAGCCAGGACCGCGGGCACCCACGATCGCGCGAGGAGCAGTATCACAAATGCGCGCATGCAATTCAAATCCGCAAAGCGGCCATCGGATCGACCCGCGCGGCGCGGAGTGCCGGAAGATAACTGGCGGCCAGACCCACCGACAAAAACAGCAGTGCCACACCTGCATAGATCCACGGATCGGTAGCGCTGACGTGGAAGAGCACGGTCTTCATGACCCGCGTCAGCGCGCCGGCGCTCAGGAGGCCAAGCAGGATACCCGTCGACGACAATACCAGGCCCTGGCGAATGACCAGGCGCAGAATGTCGCCCTGCTGCGCGCCCAGCGCCCGGCGAATCCCGACCTCCTGCGTGCGCTGCGCCACCGAGTAGGCAATCACACCGTAGATGCCGATCACGGCCAGTAGCAACGCCACACCGGCGAAGGCTCCCAACAGGAACATCAGGGAACGCCGCTGGCCAACCTGCTGCTCCACCAGGTCCTCCATGGTCGAGATGCCTGCGACGCTCTGATCGCGATCCAAGGCCCGTACCTCATCCTTGACGGCCCTCGTCATGGAAAGGGGAGCGCCGGCAGTCCGCACGGCGAGCACCGCGGATTTCTGAGCGTTCTGGGGGAAAGCGGTATACACAGCCTCCGGCCAGGCACTGGTTTCGAGGCCCTGCCGTACATCCGCGGCGATTCCCACGATCTCGGCAGCCTTGGGATTCACGCCGCCGATCAGCAGCCGCTGGCCGATGGGATCCTCGCCCGCGGGATAGGCGGGCCAAAACCGCCGCGCCAGAGCTTCATCGATGATCGCCACGCGCTGTGCGTCCGCCGTGTCGTGTTCCGCAAACTCCCGGCCGCGCCGCAGGGGGATTCCGAGCGTGTGAAAGTAACCCGGCGTCACGATCATCAGGGTGGCGAGTGTCCGCTGGTTGAGCGGCAGCGGAGGCTTGGCGGCATCCTGCACCGGAGTTCCCGCGTAACCCATCATGGGGAGGTACCAGGCCACCGTGGCCGCGCGGGCTCCAGGCAGGATTTTCACGCGTGCCAGCAGATCGTGGAAGAAGGTGACCGTCTTCGGATCGGAGTTGTAGCGCACCGGCGGCAGAGAAACATTCATGGTCAGCAGATTGGCCGGTGCGAATCCGATATCGAGATGGCGCATGCGCGCGACGCTCGCCATAAGCAATGCGGCGCCGATCAGCAGGACGACGGAGAGGGCCACCTGTCCCACCAGAAGCAGAGTCCGCGGGCGCAATCTCGCCAGAATCCCCGGGGGACCGCCGGCAGCGGAGGCCGCGCCGCTGGTACGCAGAGCGGCGAAAAGATCCGGCCTTGACGCGCCGAGCGAGGGCGCCAGTCCGAAGATCAGGCCGGTGCCGAGGGAGAGCGCCGCGGCAAATGCCAGCACCATCCAATCCGGACGCACCTCGGACGCCCGCGGCAGATGGAAGGCGCCGATGCTCGGAATCGCCCGCAGACCGTAGGCCGCCAGCAACACACCGAGCAGCCCGCCCGCCAACGATAAAAGGACGCTCTCGGCCAGCAGTTGGCGGATCAAGCGGGAGCGGCCCGCCCCCAGCGCCGCGCGGACGGCGAACTCTCGCGTCCGCGACGTGGCGCGCGCAAGCAGCAGGCCGGCCACATTGGCGCAGGCGATCAGGAGCACGAACCCAGCCGCGCCAAACAGCATCCAGAGCATGATGCGTACATTGGCCACCAGGCTGTCTTTCAGCGGCATCAACTCGGCCGGCGTCTGGTCACGGGCATCCAGATTGGCGGGATGCGACATAGCATATTGATGGCGAATCACGCGCAGTTCGGGGTCAGCCTGGGCCAGGCTCACGCCTGGTTTCAAGCGGGCGAACAGGGTCAGATAGGGGCTCAAAGCGCGGGACCGGGGCGGGATGGAGGCCCATTCCGTGGGAGCGGTCATCCAGACGTCCAGGCCGGCATAAGGAAACTGAAAGCGGGGAGGCAGAACGCCGATGATGGTGTACGGCGTGTCCGCCAGAGTCGCCGTCCGGCCCACGATGCGCGGATCGGCGCCGAAGCGCCGGCGCCACAACTCGGCGCTGATCAAAGCCACTGGCGCGCCGCCGGGCGCATCTTCTTCGGGACGAAAACCACGCCCCAACAGCGGCTCGGCGCCGAGAATCCGCAGGAAATCATGCGATACGTAGGCGCCTCGCAGAACTTCCGGCTCAGCTCCGCCCGACAGCGTGAGGTCCTCCCAACCGGCGTATGCCCCGATGCCGGTGAAAGAGCGCGCAGCGGCCTGCATCTCGCGAAATCGGGCGGGTGTGGCGCCGCCGGAGATGCGCACCAACCGGTCCGGATCGCGATACTGCAGCGGTTTCATGAGCACGGCGCGAATCACGGTGAACATGACGGTGGTGCCGCCGATGGCCAGGGCCAAGGTGAAGACGGCCGTCGCCGAGAAGCCGGGCCGCTGGCGCATGGTGCGCCACGCATAACGGATATCTTTCCAGACCGCTTCCAGGGATCCCAGCCAGCTCATGACGGCGGTACCCTCCTATACATTCGAGTTTACCGGTTCCGGGGACTCCGCCGCGAGGGATTGCTATGCCGCGGCGGCCGGGCTTCGGCGCCGGCGCGCGATCAGCAGCAGGACGCCCGATGCCAGCGGAGGCAGGGGCATCCAGGCAAACATGAGCGCCGTACCGGCGAGATGATAGCGGCGCCACCACATGGGTGTATACATGATGAGGGCTGCCGCGCTTTCGGCGAACAACAGCACGGCGCCGGCCACCGGAAACTTCCAGGCCAGCGTCACGGCGCCGAACATGGCCACAAAGAAGAGAACCGCACCCGTGAACTGGCCATCGCTGAATGCTTCGGCGGTCGCGAAGAATACCCACCAGCAGGCCCACGCCAAAGCCACGGCGAGGGCGATTTGCCGCAAGCGTTTGGATGCCATGAACAACCTCGCATTCAGTATAGGACAAGCCAGTCGGTTATGCCTGTTGCCGAGGGTGGGCCCGAACCTACCGGGTAAAGCGGGTGGCCTTCCGGTCCGCGTCCCTTTCGAGGGCCAGTTGGATGAGGCGGTCGAGCAGCGCGGAAAAGCCGAGCCCACTGTGCTCCCACATCTTGGGATACATGCTGATGGAGGTGAATCCGGGGATGGTGTTGATCTCGTTCAGGTACAGTTTGCCCGTGGCGGACTCCAACAGGAAATCGACGCGCGCCATGCCTTCGCAGCCGACCGCGCGATAGCACTCGACGGCCAACCGCCGCAGCTCGGCGGTTTGTTCCGGACCCAGCTCGGCGGGCAGACGGAACCGGGCCCGATCGAGCAGGTACTTGTCTTCGTAGTCGTAGAATTCCTTCGAGGGCAGAATCTCGCAGGGCAGGGAAGCCATCGGATCGTCATTGCCGAGCACGGCGCACTCGAACTCGCGGCCCTCGATGCCGCGCTCCACGATGATCTTGCGGTCGAATTCGGCGGCCAGGCGCAGCGCCGGTCCTAATTCCGCGGTGTTGTGCACCTTCGAGATGCCCACCGAGGATCCCAGATTCGCCGGCTTGACGAACAGCGGAAACGGCAGGCAGCCGGCGATCCGCGCCGGATCGAGTTGCGCGCGCGTGAGAGCCAGGTATTCGACTACCGGCAACCCGCGCTCCAGGCACACGCGCTTCATCAGCTCCTTGTCCATGGAAAGCGACGAGGCCAGCACCCCGGCGCCCACGTACGGGAGCCCGGCTAACTCCAGCAAGCCTTGCACCGTGCCATCCTCGCCGAAGGTTCCGTGTAAAACGGGAAACACAACGTCTATATCCGGATGCGCGCCGGGTTCCGGCAGAATGGCCCGCGGCGACCATTTGCCGGACGTTTCGATGAAGAATTCGCTGACCTCGTAACGCGCGCGATCCAATCCCGCCAGGATGGATTTCGCCGACCGAATGGAGATTTCGTGCTCGCCGCTGCGACCGCCGTAGATCACGGCGACTCTGGTTTTCATAGGATTTTCTTGCCCAGCGCCGACATGATCATTTCGACTGCCAAATCCGCCGTGCGGTTGATCTCGTCGATCACGGGGTTCACTTCCACCACCTCCATGGAGAGCATATGGCCGTTGTCGTTGATCAACTCCATGGCCAGATGAGCTTCGCGATAGGTGGCTCCGCCCCGCACCGGCGTGCCGACGCCGGGGGCGAACTGCGGGTCCACCCAGTCCATGTCGAGCGACAGGTGGAAGCCAGCCGTATCTTCGGTCACGGTGCGGAAAGCCTCGTCCATCACCGAACGGAGGCCGCGCTCATCGATATCCCGCATAGTGAAGGCCCGCACGCCGGTTTCGCGCACGTGGCCTCTTTCGAGCAGATCCACGTTACGCAAACCCACCAGCACGGTCTTGCGGGGATTGACCTTGGGCGCGTAATTGAACAGATCGACCAGTTCGGTCGGTCCGAGTCCCACGCAGCACGCCAGCGGCATGCCATGCACGTTGCCGCTGGGCGACGTGTCGGGCGTATTCATGTCGGCGTGTGCGTCCACCCACAGCAGGCCGATCTCCTGCTTCTGGCGCCGGAAGTGGCGGGAGACGCCGGCGACCGTCCCCACCGCGACGGAGTGATCGCCCCCCAGCACTAAGGGTACCGCCTTGCTGGCGAGGGCGCGCTCGACCATCCCCGCCAGGCGCTTGCAGGCGAGCGCGATCTGGGGCAGATACTTGGCGCTGGCCGGCCCTTCCGGAAGGCGCTCGGGCTGATCCACGGGCACGTTGCCGAGATCTTCCACGTGATAGCCGAGAGCAGAGAGCCGCTTGTTCAGGTTGGCCACCCGGATGGCGGATGGCCCCATATCGACTCCCCGGCGGTCCTGGCCGAGGTCCAGCGGCGCGCCGATGATGGCGATGTGGGACTGACGCATAGCTGCACAGACGAGTGTAGCAAGCGACTGTGCCCCGTCTCCAGCGGGCTATTGCCGGACGTGCAGCAGGATGGTGCTGTCGTTCGCAGCACTTAGGGCTTCAGCCGGTACAGCATACGCGGGAACGCGATGGTCTCCCGGATATGCTCCAGGCCGCAGAGCCAGGCGACGCAGCGCTCGATGCCCATGCCGAAGCCGCCGTGCGGCACCGTGCCGTATTTGCGCAGGTCCAGATACCAGTCGAAGGCTTCTTTGGGCAGGTTGTGCTCTTCGATCCGATGCAGCAGCAGGTCCAGATCGTGAAGGCGCTGCCCGCCGCCGATGATTTCGCCGTAGCCTTCGGGCGCCAGCACATCCACGCCCAGCGCCACTTCCGGACGCGCGGGATCGGGCGCCATGTAGAACGCCTTTACCGCCGCCGGGTAGCCGTCCACCATCAACGGGCGATCGAAACCTTCGCTCAACAGGGTCTCGTCGGTGCCGCCGAAATCGCCGCCCCACTGGATCTCGCTGCCTTTCGCTTGCAGCACTTTCACCGCGTCGTCGTAAGTCATGCGCGGGAACGGAGCTTGGATGGCTTCCAACTTAGTCACATCACGTTCCAGCGCTTTTAACTCCTCGCGCCGGTTCTCCAGCACGCGTCCGGCGATGAACACCAGCATGTCTTCGGCAAGCTGCTTCACGTCTTCCAGCGTGGCGTAGGCCATCTCCGGCTCGACCATCCAGAATTCGGTCAGATGCCGCCGGGTTTTGGACTTCTCCGCGCGGAAGGTCGGCCCGAAAGTGTATACCTTGCCGAAAGCCATAGCCGTGGCTTCGTTATAAAGCTGGCCGGATTGCGTGAGGTAGGCCTTGTGGTCTTCGAAGTAATTCACTTCGAACAGAGTGGTGGTGCCCTCGCAGGCGGCTGGCGTGAAGATGGGCGTATCCACCAGGGTGAAGCCGTGAGAATCGAAGTAGTCGCGCACCGCGCGCACCACTTCATGCCGCACGCGAATGATGGCATGCTGCCGCTGGCTGCGCAGCCACAGGTGGCGGTGGTCCATCAGGAATTCGATACCGTGATCTTTAGGCGTGATCGGATACGGGTCGGATTCCGGAACCCGCTGCACTACCTCCAGATCCTCGACATCCATTTCGTGCCCGCCGGTGGCGCGCTGGTCGGCGCGGATCTTGCCGGTGACGATGATGGAGGACTCCTGGGTGAGATTCTTGATAGTCTCGAACAGCGCCTCCGGCAGGGCGCTCTTCACCGCCACGCACTGGATCAGCCCGGTGCCGTCGCGCAGAATGGGGAAGACGATCTTGCCGGACTTTCGCAGATTGTAGAGCCAACCGGCGATCCGGACGGTCTCGCCGACATGATGGGACGCATCGGAAATGGTGATTCGGGGTAGGGCCGTCACAGATTCTCCAAACGGTCGAAAACTTCCACGGCGGAGGCCAGGGTAAACTCGGGCGCCTCCTTCAATTCCAGCAGGAGCGGGTATTGGTCCGCGCGGGTACGCAGCAGGTCCATGGTGTTCTTCCAGTCGATGCTGCCGCCTTCGCTCAACAGCGGAAACAGGTGCTTGTCGGCCTGGCCGTCATTGTCGTGAAGGTGTGTGGAGCGGATACGTTCCTTCATCACGTTAAAAGCTTCCTCCACGCCCGGGCTGATATGCGCGTGGCCCACGTCCAGCACGAAATTCAGATCCAGGTGAGTGAGCTCCAGAAAAAGCATGAGCCGCTCCGGACTGGAGAAACCGTTCGGGATATTCTCGATCAGCACCTCGACTCCACGCTGCTTGGCGAACAGGCTGATCTGCTCCAGTGCCGAAAATGCCGCCTCCACGCCGCGCTCGGAATACTCCTCCTCCGATACGCCGATGTGCTGGACCAGGTACCGGAAGGGAATGGTCTCGGCGATCTCCAGCGCGCGCTTGATTTCGTCCACCATCTCGAGGCGCCGGCTCTTGACCGGCTCGGTGATCGTCAGAATCGAGTGCGGCCCGGATCTTCCCCAGATCTCATCGGTGTACATCGGGGCGTGCAGCGAATGCAGTTTCAACTCGGAGTCGCGGAACCAGTGGCCCAATTCGGTGATCTGGGCGCGATCCCGATAATCCAGATGCTGCCGCGCGCAGAAGATTTCCACGGCCGGAATTCCCGCGTGCTGGACCTTGTCGAGTTGCGCAACCGTCAGCCGGTGATTGACGAACAGGTGCGTGGAAAGAACGTGATACATGCTTAGAATCCTCTGGCGGCGCCTTCGGTCCGCGGGTCGGCGGCGCCTTCGAGCCACCCGCCGCGTGCTTCTATGGCGGCCACTTCGCCGATCTGGCCGATGACCCTCACCTGATGTCCCTGGGCTTTCAACAGGGCGATCGTATCGGGCGAAAAGCCGCGCTCGATCAGAAGCTGGTCGGGCATCCACTGGTGATGAATCCGCGGAGCGTCCACGGCGTCCTGCACGTTCATGCCGAAATCGACGACGTTGAGCAGCACTTCGAGCACGGTGTTGATGATGGTGGGACCGCCCGGCGAGCCCAGCACCAGGTCCAGCTTGCCGTCGCGCGTCACGATGGTCGGCGTCATGGACGACAACGGCCGCTTGTTGGGCTGGATGGCATTGGCTTCGCCTTGCACCAGGCCGAATCCGTTGGGCGACCCGGGCTTCGCCGCGAAGTCGTCCATCTCGTCGTTCAGCAGAAAGCCCAAACCCGGCACGGTCACGCCGTCGCCGTAGCCGAAATTCAAGGTGTAGGTGACGGACACCGCGTTGCCTTCCCCGTCCACGACGGAATAGTGGGTCGTCTGGCTCGACTCGGCGGCGGGCAGCCTGCCGGCATGAATCTCGCGCGATGGCGTGGCGTGCTGCGGATCGATGGACGCGCGCAGGCGCGCGATGTAGGATTTGTCGAGCAACTGGGTGAGCGGCATCTTCACGAAATCGGGATCGCCCAGGTACTCGGCGCGGTCGGCGAAATAGCGGCGCATGGTTTCGGCCAGAAAATGCAGTTCCGCGGCCGAGCCGAAGCCGGACTTCTCGTAACCGGATCCTTCCAATACGCCCGTCATCTGCAGAATGCCGATGCCGCCGGAACTAGGCGGCGGCGCGGTAATGATGTCGTAGCCGCGATAGGTTCCGGTCAGCGGCCGGCGCTCCACGACCGCGTAGTTCTTCAGATCGGCCAGCGTGATCAGACCGCCGTGGCGTTCCATGTCGGCCGCCAGCAGGCGCGCGGTCTCGCCTTCGTAGAAGTCACGCGCCCCTTCGCGGCGAATTCGCTCCAGGGTCCGGGCCAGTTCCGGTTGCAGAAGCGTCTCGCCGAATTCGTAAGGCTTGCCATCGCGCAGGAAAATGCGCTTCGATTCCGGAAATCGTTCCAGCAGGGCTTTGGAGCGCTCGAGCGATTTGGCGAAATCGTAGGATACGGGGAACCCGTTCGCGGCCAGCGACACCGCGGGCGCCACCACGTCGGCCCAGGGCTTCCGCCCGTACTTTTTCGAGGCGTATTCGAAGCCGCGCACGGAGCCGGGAACGCCCGCCGCGCGATAGCCCACGACGCTATCCCGAGTGGGCTTGCCGGAGGCATCCAGGTACATGTCGCGGGACGCTTTTTCCGGCGCGCGCTCGCGGAAATCCAGAAAGGCGGATCGTCCATCGGCGAGTCGGATGAGCATGAATCCGCCGCCGCCGATATTGCCGGCCGAGGGATGGGTCACGGCCAGCGCGAAGCCGACCGCCACCGCCGCATCGATGGCGTTGCCGCCGGCCCGGAGGACTGCCACGCCGGCGTCGGTCGCGTGGGGTTCCACGGTAACCACCATGGCGTGCCGCGCGTGCACCGGCTCGGCCGCCCACGCGGGCAAAAGGGCCGCCGCGCACATGGCCCACGCCAGTTTTCGCATAGATAATGATTCTACTATGTGGCGCGCGACCGCCGTCTCAGCTCGAACAAGACGACGCCGGCGGCCACCGAGACATTCAGCGACGGAATTTTTCCCTGCATGGGGATGCGCACCAGCACGTCGCAATGCTTGCGCACCTGCTCGTGCAGACCTTTGCCTTCGCCGCCGAAGGCCAGCACGGTAGGCGTGTGGTAGGCGACCCGGTCGTAGTCCTCGGCGCCGCGCTCGTCCAGCCCGTAGATCCAGTAGCCGCGCTGTTTGAGGGTTTCCAGGGCGCGGTTGATGTTGGCAATGCGCGCCACGGGCAGGTGTTCGAGGGCGCCCGCCGCCGCTTTGGCCGTCACATCCGTCAGGCCGGCTGCCCGCCGTTCCGGGATCAGCACCGCGCCCGCACCGGCGGCATGGGCCGTGCGCACGATGGCGCCCAGATTATGCGGATCCTCGACGCCATCGAGCACTACCAACAGAGGCGCGCCGGCTACGTCCTCCAGGTCCGCGTAGCGCTGCGCGGCGCCCATGGCTACCACTCCTTGATGCGCGGGAGTGCCGGCCAGGCGGTCGAGCGAGGCGCGCTCTTCGAAGCGAACGGGAACGGCCCCGCGGCGCGCCAGTTCGATGATCTGTTGCAGACGCGGTCCGCCGGCGCCCCGGGCAATTAGAATTCGGTCGAAAGGCCGCCCGGATTTCAAACTTTCGAGAATAGGATTGATACCGCTCAGAATGGCCATCGGCGCGGCTACAGCTCCGGCAGCAGGTCCAGCCCGTTGTTGAAGCGGTTGGTGAAATTGGCCATGGCGGCGACCAGGGTAAGTTCGGCAATCTGCTCGTCGCTGTAATACGCGTCGAGCCCGGCCCGGGTCTCCGCCGCATCCGCCGTGCGCGTCAGTTCCCGCGCGTATTGAATCGCGGCCCGTTCGGGCGCGCTAAACCCTTCATCCCGCTCTTGTTGCAGGGCATGCATCTGCTCCTCGGTCACCCCCGCCTTAAGACCGGACGCGACGTGGGAGGCGGTGCAGTAGGCGCATCGGTTGGCGTAAGAAACCGTCAGGTAAACGAGTTCTTTGGTGCGCCGCTCGAGGGGACCCTTCCCCATAATGGCGCCATAGAGTGGAATGAAATTCTTAAGGACTTCCGGCCGGTTGGCCATGGTGCGGAAGAAGTGGTTGGGGCGGCCGGACCGTTTTTCCAGGTCCGCCAGAAATTCATTCTGCGCCGGGTCGGCAAGCGTGATGGATGCGGGCATACATCCAGTATAGGGGCGCAGACGGGTGCCGGCCGGTCAGCTTACACGCTGCTGAGCGGCGAGGCGTAACGGATGCGGATGTCGTGGTGGTAATAGTCCGCATTGGCAAACTTTTCCTGGAAGATACGTTCCCAACGGGCATTCTCCAGACAATTGCGGCACTGGCCGCAAGTGCAGCGTCCGGAGACGCGCCGGGTTCGGGCAGGCCTTTCCAGCGCAGCCGGATGCATACGGGGCTGAGCGGAAGCGGGGGCTCTGGGCGGGACTTTCTGAGCTTCACGTTCCGCCGCGGCGCTCAACAGGTTCTCATCCCAGGGCAGCATTTCGCCCGTAACACGGGTTCCGCGCCGCCGGTTGGAGGTGGATCGCAGAGTGCTGAAGGCGTACAGCACCTCGCCGAAGGTGGCCAATTCGAACTCAGCCGACTGAAGTTGCATTGCGTCGTTAACCATTGGGACTGTCATCCTCCTATGGCAAACAGATAATTAACCGTGAACTCGATAATGATATCCCGAAAGAATTAACAGTTCAATGAGTAAGATTAACCAATGATAACTTTTTTTTCTTAGAATCGCCCGATGCCCCTATTTTGGCCGGTTTGGCGGGCCTTGCGGGAGGCTCGCGGCCGATCGGCCAGATAGAAAAAAGGCTGGAATAGCCATTAGAAAACAGATGCTGATTCCAGGGGTGACTCCGCGTAGTACTAACGGTAAGTTAGTTTACCGGGAATCTGCTAAATTTACGTTGCGGAAGGTCTAAGCCGGAGGGGGCGGCGGCTATTTGGCATCCCGCCAGTTGTCCCCTATGCCGACATCCACCAGAAGAGGGACTTCCAGCTCTTTCACCTGTTCCATTTCGCGCTTCGCCAAGGCCGCGATCTCCGGCGCTTCCTTGGCCGGAGCTTCGAACAACAATTCGTCGTGCACTTGCAGCAGCATGGCGGCCGCGCCGCCGCGTCGATGCAACTCCCGGTCGATGCGGATCATGGCCAGTTTGATCAGGTCGGCGGCGGTACCTTGCAGCGGCGAATTGACCGCGGTGCGTTCGGCGAAACCACGGGCGTTGGGATTGCGGCTGTTGATATCCGGTATGGGGCGCTCGCGTCCGAACAGGGTGCGGGTCACGCCCGTGCGGCGCACCTCGGCTTTGGTGGCCTCGATGAACTTCCGCACGCCGGCATAACGCTCGAAATAGCTATCGATATAGATCTGCGCCTCGCGCTGCGAAATGCCCAACTGGGCCGCCAGGCCGAACGCGCTGATGCCGTAGACGATCCCGAAGTTGACCGCCTTGGCGTTGCGGCGGGCTTCGGGCGTTACCATGAGGGGCGGCACCCCCATTACTTCGGCGGCCGTGCGGGTGTGGATGTCCTCGCCGTTGCGGAAGGCTTCCACCAGCAGCCGGTCGTGGGACATGTGCGCCAACAGCCGCAGCTCGATCTGCGAGTAGTCCGCAACTACCAGCTTCCAGCCGGGCCGCGGCACGAACGCGGCCCGAATTTCGCGGCCCAGTTCCGTGCGAATGGGAATGTTGTGCAGGTTCGGATTGGATGACGACAGCCGTCCGGTGGCCGCACCCGCCTGGTTGAAGCTGGTGTGCAGGCGCCCGGTGCGAGGGTCGATCAGGGCCGGCAGGGCGTCCACGTAGGTTCCCTTCAGCTTGGTGAGCTGGCGGTATTCGAGCACCTTGCGTACGATTTCGTGATCCGCGGCCAGATCCTCCAGCACATCCGCGGCTGTCGAAATGGTCTTGCCCTTGCCATACCGCACCGGTGCCGGCAGGTGCAGATCCTCGAAAAGGACCCGGCCCAATTGTTGCGGCGAACTGATGTTGAACGGTTTTCCGGCCAGCGCGTGGATATCGCCGGTCAGGCGGGCGATGTCCCGCTCCATCAGGACCGACAGCCGTGCCAATTCGTCCCGGTCGATCCGTACGCCGGCGCGCTCCATGCGCGCCAACACGCCGGCCAGGGGCAATTCGATCTCTGCGTACAGTTTCTCCAGACCGCGCTCCACCACGGCGGGCCGCAGCATCCCGAAAACCTCGAGGATGATATCGGCATGCTGCTCCGGTCCGCCGCCGAGTTTCAGGTCGAGCCGCCGGCGGGCCTGTTCTTCCAACGCGCAGCCGGAGGGATCGGCATCCAGCAGGAACGCGTACAGCATGATGTCGTGCGCGAATCCGGCGCCGGAGATGCCCAGTCCATCCAGCGCCAGCAGAGCGGATTTGACGTCGCAGGCGATCTTGGGACGGGCGGCATCCTCCAACCAGGGTTTCAAGGCGACGGCCAGCGTGAGCGGCGCCGTACGCGCCTCTCCCGGTTTCCACGCCATGCCGACGGCGCCCAGCGCCAGTTCGCCTTCGCCGGATCTGGCGATGGCCACCGCCACCGGCGCCTCCGCCGGAATGGCGGCCAGCCAGGCCGCCAGGGCCTCCGCCGAGTCGAGCGGCTGATAGTCCCGCGGGCGCGTATCTTCGGCCGGTCCCAGCTCTTTCAGCAGACTGTAGAACTCCAGATCCTTGTAGGCCTGCTTCAGCGCCGCCAGGTCCGGCGGCTGGGCGCGCACCGCCTCCAGCGAAAATTCGATGGGCACGGCGGTATCGATAGTTGCCAGGCGCTTGCTCATCAGGATGCGATCGCCGTTGTTTTGCAGGCTTTCGCGATACATCTTGCGTTCGACTTCGGCGGCGCGCGCGAGGGCCGCCTCCACCGAGCCGAAGCGTTCGATGAGGTCGCGCGCGCCCTTATCGCCGATGCCGGGGGCGCCGGGAATGTTGTCGATGGCGTCGCCCTTCAACGCGAACAGGTCGGGCACCTGCGCCGGTTCGACGCCCAGGAACTCTTTGACTTTGGCCGGATCGTACCATTCGTCATCCTTGGCCGGATTCAGCATGGAGACGCGCGGGCTGACGATCTGCATCATGTCTTTGTCGCTCGAGACGATGACGACTTCCATGCCCGACGCTTCCGCGCGGCGGGCGATGGCGCCGATCACGTCGTCGGCTTCGAAGCCCTCGTACTGCAGAATCGGGATACGCATGGCGTCCAGGATGCGCCGGATCTGGGGGATCTGTTCGCCCAGGTCGGGCGGCATTTCCGTGCGGTTGGCCTTGTATTCCGCGAATTCCGCCATGCGGGCCACGGGCGCGCCGCTTTCAAACACAGCCGCGATGTAGGCCGGCGCGTAGCTTTTGGCCAGCTTGCGCAGCATGTTGTTGAAGATGTACACGGCTTCGGTAGAGAGTCCCGTGCTGGTGCGCATGGGCGGGGCCGCGCTGCGCGCACGCGCGTGGTACGCGCGGAAGATGAAACCGAAGGAGTCAATGAGGAACAGTTGCGGTGGATACGCCAAACCCCATCATAGCCCCCTTGACAGGCGCGTCCGGCGGGCGTAATATAAGTCGTATACGACGCGTCGTATACGACATTAGGAGGCGAGGCGATGGGCATGAGTTCCGGCGTGATGGGGTACATCCAGGGCCTGTGGATCGCCGTGGGAATCGTGTGGCTGGCGGCCGCCCTGGGAGCGAAACAGGCCACGCGCACGCAGCCGGTGGCGACGCGCGCGGCGCACCTGGCGCTCATGATTACGGCGTTCAGCCTGCTCTTCTATCGGCGGCTGGAATTCGGCGTGCTGGCCTGGCGCGTGGTGCCGGCGGAACCGGCACTGGCCTGGGTGGGAGTGGTCCTGACGGCCGCGGGATGCGCCATCGCGATCTGGGCCCGCGTCCTGCTGGGCGGCAACTGGAGCGCCACCGTAACCGTCAAGCAGGACCACCGCCTGGTTCGCCGCGGACCCTACGCCGTCGTCCGGCATCCCATCTACTCCGGCGGGCTGCTGGGGCTGCTGGGGACCGCGCTGGCGCTGGGCGAATTGCGCGGATTTCTGGGCCTGGCGCTGGCCTTTGCCGGATGGTGGAACAAATCGCGAATCGAGGAGCGCTTTATGACCGAGCAGTTCGGTAACGCTTATATAGAGTATGAGCGCGAGGTGAAGGCGCTCATCCCGTTCGTGTTGTAATCCGGACCGGCGATGGCGAAGGAAACAGAGCTGGCCCGCCTGGCACGGGAAATCGAAGGGCACCTGGGCGCGGTGCGGCAGATGCTGCGGCAGCCGGTGGAAGCGGAATTTGCGCGCGGCAACCTCACCGGGCCGCAGCGCGGCGTCATGCAGGTGCTGGTTCACGCCGACGGCCTGAGCCTGAAGGAACTCAGCCGCCGAGTCGGCCTGGCGCACAGCACCGTGTCGGGCATCGTGGACCGCCTGGCGAAACGCGGGCTGGCCGAGCGCCGGCCGGATGCGGCGGATGGCCGCGCGACCGTCATCGTGATCAGCAAAATGGTTCGCGATTATCTGCGCGACACGCTGCCGGCGGTCGAGCTGCACCCGGTGCTGGCGGCGTTGCGCCGCGCCAAGCCTGCCGAGCGCGCCGCCATCGTCCAAGGGCTGCGTACGTTGCGCCGCGTGGTGGAAGCCGGCGGCGCGTCCCGCCGCTGAAATTGTTATACTCGGGCTTCCTATGGCCAATCCGAAGTATGCCGTCTCCGATAAGCCGGTCCCGGTCGCCGAACTGGTCGCCACCCTGAGCGACGGAACCAAGGTGAAGCGCCGCATCCCGCGCATGCGGGCCTGCAACGAGAAGGACGCCAAGGGCAAGTTGTGCGCGGGGCACCTGAAGCGCTGGTATTTCTTCGGCGACGAGGTGAAGCAGAAGTTCGGCGCCGATGCCGAGATCTACCGCTGCGAGCGCTGCAAGACGCTGTATCTGCCGAACGCCGAAGAGGAGCCCCGCACCGGAACGCTGTCCTTCTAGCGCACCGGAGAGGGCCGGCGGCCTTCCTTGTCGGCCTTGCGCAGCAGCGCCTCTTTGACGCGTTTCTCGATGGCTGCCGCCTCCGTATCCCGCTTCATTTCCCGCAGAATCCGGGCATAGATGCGCAGCGCCGGATCCATGACATCGTCCGGCGCCTTGGCCAGATCGCCGATCTGCTCCGTGCGGCGGTAGAGATCCGCCGCGTCGTCGAGCTTGGCTTCCATCAGCAGCACGCGGCCGGTCTGGTTCAGGCTGGCGATGTAAGTCCGGGCGCGCATGTCGAGCGCCGCGGTGGCGGCCTTTTCCGCCTCCTCATAGCGGTGCTGGAAGGCGTAGAACTCGGCCATCTTGTCGTACGTCAAGGCAACCATGGGATGGTCCTCGCCGGCATTCTTCTGCCAGAGTTCCAACAGACGCTTATAAAGCGGTTCGGCTTCGGAGTACTTTTCCAGACCGAATTTGACGTACGCCAGCGAATCCACGGACTGAATGAGCTCCGCCGTCTCCGGGCCGCTGGCCACTTCGCGCAGGCGGATGGCGCGCTCCAGCAGCGGTTCGGCGTCGGCGTACTGCGAGCGGTCGCGATAGATCCCGGCCAGCGCCTCCAGGGCGGGCAGACATCCGGGATCTCCCGGTAGCGCCATATTCCATTCCTGGACGGCGCGTTTCAGCAGGTCCACCGCCTGGTCCACCTGATTGGCCTGCTGGTGGAGTTCCGCGGCCAGGGTCAGGTCGCGGGCCAGGCCCGCGCGCGCGGCGCCCGTCTGCGCCTCGCGAATCTTGATGGCTTTCTCCGCGGCTGCCAGGGCGGGATCGGACCGGCCTTGCGCGCGCTGGGACACGGCGATCTCCTCGAGCGCGCCGGCCAATTCGGGACTGGTCTCGCCATAGGTCTTGGCGGCCTCGTCGGCAGCCTGCTGCAGCACCTGGTCGGCGTGCGTGGAATCGCCGGAGTCGCGGAGAACGGCGGCGCGCAGCCGCAGGCACACCAGCACGGCGGCGGTATCGCTGTTGGCGCGGGCAGTCTGCTCGGCGGCGTCAAAGCGTGTCAAGGCTTCGGCATAATCCTGGTGGGCGTAGGCGATGCGGCCTTTCTCCACGTCCGTGGGAGCCGCGGGCGCGTTATCCGGCGATAACGGCGCCAGGAAGAATAGCACAAGAATCGTAGTCAGCATTTACCCAGAATAGACACCGGGAAACAGCCATTTGTCCCCGCCGCTACCGGGCGAGCTCCCGGCGCAGGCACTCCTCTCCGCGCGCCATCGCCCATCTGTGATTGGCGGAGAAGAACGGCTTGCACAGGAACGACAGGTATCGCAACAGCGGCTTGTCGGCCCGGATGCGCCAGTCGTAGGTGATGCCGGTGAACTCGCCTTCTGGCGCGAATGTCCAGATGCCGCGGCCATTGAAGTCACCCCAGGCTTCCAGGCTGAAGCCGTGCGGATAATGGCGCTCGGTCACCCGAAAACTCCAGCGCAGAGTGTACGGCAACCATCCCTTGGTGTGCAGGTCGAATACGCCCGGCGCGGACTCGGTGACCTTAAGGTAGACCGACGGCCACCAGCGCGGCAAGTCCAGCGCGTTGTCGAGCACCGCCCATACCTGCGCGGGAGTGGCACGGACCCGCCAGTGAGTCACAAAGTGATAGTCATTGGCCCGCATTCGGTTGGGAATCCTCGTATCGTAACTCAGCTAAATGGTCCAGTCACTGCCGGTTCGCCGCGCGTCACCCCGGCGCCGAATCCGGAGCGGCCCGGCACGCGCGTGGCCGCGTTGGAGCATCAATACGTAGAATACGGGGCCAGCGGCCGGAACGGATCTTTTTCAACGGCAATTCGCGCGGGAGGCGCGGCGCAGTAAGTCGAAGTTACAAGAGCGCCGGATCGAGGCTATTGACGGGCAAGGGTAGCACCGCCGGCGGTTCGTCCTGCAGAAAACGGAGGAGCTGTTCCGGGGAACTTTCGAAATACGAATCCAGGAATTCCTTCAGGGCCAGCCGGCGGATGGCGTCGCGCGATACGGAGGGTGCATAAACAAACGCCCGGCCCTGCTTGTGGCGGGTGACGATGCCCCGCCGGGCCAGGCGGTCCAATACGGTCATCACGGTGGTGTAGGCCAGCGTCCGGCTGGGAGCCACCAGGCGGCGTACTTCGCGGACACTGCCCTGGCCGATGGACCAAAGCGCATTGAGGCACAGCAACTCGAGCGGCGGCGGAAGATCGCGTGGAGCGGACTTGCGCATCAGTCTCCCTGTTTCACTTGCTCCGGGCGCAACGCCTGAATCAGTTTCTCGCCGAACGCGGAGTTCGCTTTCGGGGCGCCCGCCGCGCGCGCCGCGGGCGCCGCATCCGGAGCGCGCGGTTGGGCCGGCTCGTCCAGATACTTTTGTTTCTTGAGCACCACCCGTTCCAGCGCCGGACTGTAGCTGGTGAAGTTGCCTTCCACCTGCTGGTCGGTCTGGACCAGGTGGCGCATACATTCCATCTTGGAGTCGAGGTTGTCCAGATAATGCAGCAGCAGGGCCTCGGGGAACAAGGGCGTCTTGGGAGATCCGAATTCCAACTCGCCGTGGTGACTGATGATCATGTGCTCGACCAGGGCGCGCAAGCGCGGCGGAAAATCGGGAATGGCGCGCAGCTTGTCGCCGACGATGCGCACGGCGATCAGCATATGGCCGAGCAACTGGCCCTCGTCGCTGTAGCTGAAGCCGCGTTCGTAATTGAGCTCGTACACCTTACCGACATCGTGCAGGATAGCGCCGGTCAGCAGCAGGTCCACATCGATGTAGGGGTAATGGCTGGCGATCTCGCGCGCCAGGCCGCAGATGGAAAGCACGTGTTCCAGCAGTCCGCCCAGGTAGGCATGGTGGATCTGCTTGGCGGCCGGCGCCCGGCGGTACCGCGCGGCGATCTCCTCGTCATCCAGCAAGGCGGCCACCAGGCGGCAAAGGTGCGGGTTGGCGATAGCGGCGGCCAACTGCCGCAACTCGCGCCACATCTCGTCCGGATCGCGCGCGGAAGCGGGAAAATAGTCGCTGAAGTCGACGCGGCTGTCTTCCAGCCGGTGGATCGTGTGCAGGGTCAACTGCGGCCGGTTGTGGTAGATCTGGACCAGGCCCTTGACTTCGACAAAGTCATCGCGGTCGAAGGTATCCCGCACCTCGGCGATCTTGTCGAACATCTTGGCGTCCAATTCGCCGGTGCGGTCGCCGAGCAGAAGTGACAGGTAAAAGTCGCCCTTCTTGTTCTGCCGGATCTCCTTGGAGCAGACCAGGAAGCTGCCGGTGATGACCTGATCCGGCTTGAGCTCGTTCACATAAGGCGATTTCATGGGGGCAGCCGCGGCACGGCTAACTGGAGGCCGGCGCGGATTTGCCGCTGGGCTTCTTGGAACCCGTCGTCCAGGGCAGCGGAATCACCCAAAGCAGCTTCTTGTGCCGGCGATGTCTGGCTACTTCTTCTTTGGTTACGGTCTGCGGTTTCAGTTGGGCGACGTCCTTCCAGGCCGTGTCCTTTCCGGGCGCCGCTCCCGTATCCACAAAGCCGGACTTAATTTCGAGAAAGGCCTCCTGGCGCAGCTTGGTGAGATATGTGCGCACTTTGGTGTTCATCTGCGGCATCGACATGCGCTCAGTGATCTCGTTCTCGACTTCCTCGAACGAAGCCTGTCCTTTGGTGTAGCGCTCGACAATCTTCAGAATCACGAATCCGCTCGGAGTGCGGATGGGGTCCGTAATGTAGCCCTTCTTCTCCTTGAAGACGATATCTTCGATGGGCTTCATCAACTGGCCGCGCTTCATGCCCGGCAGTTCGCCGCCGTTGCGGGCCGTCTCCAGGTCGTCGGAATTGGTCATGGCCAGATCGGCGAACTTCTCGCCCTTGCGCGCGCGGGCCACGATGTCCTTGGCCTTCTTCTCGGCCGCGGCCGCCTGCTCCGGCGTCTTACCCTCCGTGGAAATGACGATCTGCTGCAAGAAGACTTCCTCGTCGCGTACGAATTCGGACTTGTGCTCGTCGTAATACTTGCGTTTGTCCGCTTCCGGGATATTGATGCGCGAGCTGACCTCCTCCCCGATCACCCGCTGCGTCAGGATCCGGTTCTTGAGCTGCAGCTTGAAATCCTCGAAGGGCATGCCCGTCTGCTCGCGGATGAAGTCGTGGAACTTGTCGGGATCGTCGATTTTGCTTTGCACCTGCATCTCGGCGATCTGCTTGGTGACCTCGCTGTCGACGTTGACATTCAGATCCTTGGCCTTCTGCACCAGCAGAAGCTGATCGATACGGTCGCGCAGGGCATCGCCGGCCTTCTGGTTGACGGCCTGTTGCAGCTTGACGCCGGAGAGCCCCTGCTGGCTGAGTTCGGCCTCGAGGTCCGCGCGCGTGCGCGCCAGATCGCCGCGGGTGATGATGTCACTGTTGACCTTGGCTACGATTTCTTCGACGATGTGTACGTCGGAAGCCAAGGCGAGGGAAAACGACGCCGCAAGAAGCGCAAAAAACTTCCCAAACATATATTTGACATTCTAGCATCCGGGCACTCGGGGGATTCTGCACAGCGGATCCGCCGCCGGGAGGCATGGGGCAATTTCGGGGGGCAAACTTCCGCTGGACAAGCAGTACTGGTTCGCAGTACACTACTCCTAAGACAGCGAATCAGATTGGTGTCAACCTCCAGCTTCGATATCCTCCAGCCGTTCGGCGCAGCGGACGATTGTGTACAAAGATGGGCGTCCGCTAAAATTTCTGAAAAATACGCTCAATAGCATACATGGGTCCAGGCAGAAACTTACCTCCTCGTAGACCAGCCCGTAGAGAGAATGTGAACGAGTCCATCCGCGCCCGTGAAGTGCGCGCGGTCTTCCCGGACGGCACCGCCGAGATCATGCCGACCGCCGCCGCCCTGCGCAAGGCGCAGGACATGGGCCTCGACCTGGTCATCGTCGCGCCCACCGCCGTGCCCCCGGTGGCCAAGGCGGTGGATTACGGACATTATCAGTACGAGCAAAAGAAGAAACAACACGAAGCCAAGAAGAAACAGCACGTGGTACAGGTGAAGGAGCTGAAGTTCCGTCCCAACACCGACGATCACGACTACGACTTCAAAAAGAACCATGCCATCCGGTTCCTGCAGGAAGGCAACCGGGTAAAGGCGGTGGTGCAGTTCCGCGGACGTGAAATCGCCCATGCCGATCTCGGCCGCAAGTTGCTCACCCGCTTTGCCGCCGACCTGGCATCCTATGGCAGCGTGGAAGGCGTGCCGCGGCTGGAAGGCCGCAATGCGCACATCCTGATCAGCCCCACCAAGGGCGCCAAAAGTTAGAGCCAACCCGAATCCGCGAGCCGTACTGGGTTCGTTCGCCGTTTTACCCCGCATGGTAAGATGCAAGAGATGTCCCGCCGGCGGTAATTTCCGATGTATAACGCCTTCTTTGGTTTCGCCGAGAATCCTTTCAACATGAGCCCGGACCCGGCGTTCCTGTACCGGAGCGTGCAGCACGAGGAAGCTCTTGCGAATCTGATCTATGGCGTACAGAGCCGCAAGGGATTCGTGGTGCTCACCGGGGAAGTCGGCACGGGCAAGACCACCATGCTGGAGTGTCTGCGTGACTTTCTTACCACCCAGCAGATCGCGTATGCCTCGCTGTTCAATTCCCGGTTGAATGTCCAGCAATTTTTTGAAATGGTGGCCTACGACTTCGCGCTACGGTGCGATCGCAGCTCCAAAACCGAAGTCCTTTTTGCGCTCAACGAGATGATCATCGACCGCGCCAACGTGGGCCGTACCACGGTCCTGATCGTGGACGAAGCGCATAACCTGGACTGGGACGTACTTGAAGAGGTCCGCCTGCTGGGCAATCTCGAGAATCGGCGCGGAAAGATGCTGCAGATCCTGCTGGCAGGCCAGCCGGAACTGGACCGGAAACTGGAGGGCCCCGATTTCCGGCAGTTGAAACAGCGGATCGCGCTGCGTTGTGAGCTTCGTCCGTTTCATCTCGACGAGACCCTGGAATACATCGGATCGCGCCTGGCCCGCGCGGGCATGAAGGAACAGACCGTTTTTCCACCCGCAATCCTGCGCGAGATTCATTTCCGCACCCAGGGTATTCCCCGCCTGATTAATGGCATGTGTGACAACCTCCTGCTCACTTCATTCGCCCTGGAGAGCAAAGTCGTGACGATGCCGATGGTAGAGGAAGTGGCGGCCGATATGCGGCTGCAGGCACTCAGCCAGAGGCCGTTCCGCATGGATGGCGGCTACGAGAGAAACCTGCTGGAACAGAAGCAGTTTACCCGTGGTGACTAGGCCGCTCTTTCCGGCGCTTAACTTCTTTCCGGCAGTTAACTTTAGATAGCATCGCACCCCCACAATAGGTGAGCGTTTCAGTACTGACGATGGCGGTTAATCCAGCATATAGTGTTCTGCGCGGACGCAAAGTGTACTACACTCTCTGGTCAAGAGAAAGGCTGCGCCCGCGCCACTATTGATGGTACCGTCGGCCTGAGTTCGGCTCGCGCCGGACAAAGGTCCCGGCATCACCCGTTACAGCTGATGGATTTTGCAACAAGAGGAGCTGATATGCACGTTGTTTCAAGGAAGTTCGTTCGTTGGTCGATTGTCGCGGCGATCGTACTGATGATGGGAGCCTTGGTTGCCGCTCCCCGTGTCTCTCACGGTCCTACCTTTCCTCCCGATCCCTGGGACGGCAAAGTGGCGCATGGTCCTACCTTTCCCCCCGATCCCTGGGACGGCAAAGTGGCCCACGGACCTACGTTCCCACCCGATCCGTGGGATGGCAAAGTGGCTCATGGCCCTACCTTCCCACCCGATCCGTGGGATGGTAAAGTAGCGCATGGCCCGACCTTTCCACCCGACCCGTGGGATGGCAGAAGCGCCTGAAGCACCGGTTCGGACTGGCTCCAGCAGCTTGGAAGGGCCCTGACGCGGGAGGGGGATGCGCGAGGCTCTTCAAATCGGCTCCTGGGCGGTTGGGCTGTGTCTCAACGCGCTGGTTATCTCCGCCCTGTTGCGAGGAGTCTATCGGCGCTACCCGTTCGTCTTCGCCTACGCGGTGGCGCTCCTCTTTTCCACCATTATTGAAATTGCATCACGGCAATTCCCGCCGACAGTCAGAGCCAATTATTACTGGACGGACGAAATCATTCTGGACGTGCTGGTCTTTTGTGTGGTGATCGCGTTCATTGACGAGGCCGCCCGGCATTCGAAACAGCGAGTGATCGAACGTCACTGGCTGGTGCTGGCGTCAGCGGTCATTTGCGTGGTGTCCTATAACATCCATCGGGGTCCTCATTTCAACCGGACGATGACCTTGATCAGCCGGGATCTGAATATCTGCGCGGTTTTTCTGGACCTGCTTTTGTGGTCCCTGCTCCTGGCTGCGCGCAGGGCGGATCGCCAGTTGCTGCTGCTGAGCGGCGGCTTGGGGCTGCAACTGACCGGTGCGATTATGGGAGAGCAGTTGCGCCAGTTGTCGCGGAGTCTCTATCTGAGCGGAACGATGCTGGAAGTCTCGACCGGCCTGCTGGGAATGTATGTCTGGTGGCGAGCCCTGCGAGCCACACCCGCCCTGAGCTTTAACCCAATAAAAAAGGGCGGGTCCCCGCGGGAACCCACCCGGTACTGAAACGACGGCCTTGCGCAAGCCGGCGGTCTATTGTTGCGGTTGCGGATTCTGAGCCTGCGATAGAGCGTAGCTCTCGTCGGCGCTGAAAACCTTGATTTCCACGCGGCGGTTCTTGGCCCGTGCGGCGCGGGTACGGCCGTCATCCACCGGCTTCTGTTCGCCGAGCCCGATCATGTGGATGCGGTAAATCGGAATATCATGCTTGGCTACCAGGTATTCGGTTACCGAGTCGGCGCGCTTGCGGCTTAATGTCTCGTTGTATTGGCGCGAGCCGGTGCGATCCGTGAAGCCTTCCACGGCGATGAAGAAGCGCTTGTTTTTGGCCGTGGTGTTCACCAGGTTGTCAAGATCCTCTTTATCCTTGTCCGTCAGCATGAACTTATTGAACGCGAACGGGATCGTCAGATCGGCCACCTGCTTGTAGTCGTCCAGGTTGGAGACGACGTGGCGCAAGCTCCGGATCTCCTCGGAGTCCTTGTTGGCCAGATCCGACGCCAGATTCGCCTTGTTCGCGGCATCCTGCGCGGTGTTCTGGGCGGTCATCGCCTGTTCCTTCGCCGCGCTGATGCCACTTTGCGCCCGCTCATCCACGCCCTTCAGGTTTCCCGTCAGGTCACTCTGGACCTGCTGGATCTGCTGACCGTTCTTAGTGGTCTGGTCACCAACCTGGTCGACCTTCGCCTGGATTGGGGCGGTCGTGTTCTGTACATATTTCTTAGTGGCGCAACCACCGGCGAGCAGTGTTGCCGCCAGAAGGCCGGCGCCGATTGCAGTACGTGTCATAATCAACTCCCGGCGCTTCCATTAGCAATTTGTGCGCCGATCGACATCCCCTTAATTTATAATGACTTGCCGCGATGACAGTAACCACATTCAATATTGGCTTTACCGGCTGTGCAACTTTTACCTTGTTACAGGCTATTAGGAATCCTTAATCCACAAACAGGGCCGCATGATATGTTCTAACGGTGAGAAAAGGACTGGTCAGTGCGTTTTTCGTGGTGCTGATCCCTCTCGCCGCGCAGGATACCAGTTATCCACCGGAGGGCAGCCAGATCCCCGGCCCCGGCCGCCGGGCAACCCCCGATTGGGTCGAGGAATTGAGCGAATGGCAGATCGCGCCTGCCGGGCAACACGACACCTGGCTTCGCGATCTGCGGCAGTGGCGGCACGAGCGCCTGATCCGCATGGGATACGACGACTCCGAATATCGCCGGCCCGAATTCCTGTGGGCGCAGCGCAACTTCATCCAGCCGCAGATGATGGCGGAAGAACGCTATTTCTACGATGCGGAAGCCGGCGCCTACACCGTGGACCGTTACCTGAACGATGTCGACAAGCGTTACGGCGGCATCGACAGCGTGCTGATCTGGCACGTGTACCCCAACATAGGCATCGACAACCGGAACCAATGGGACCTGGCGCGCGATCTTCCCGGGGGAATCCCCGCCCTGCGCCGCATGGTGGAGGACTTTCACCGCCGCGGAGTACGCGTGTTCTTTCCGACCATGCCCTGGGATACCGGCACACGCGACATCGGCGTGCCCTATTGGACCGCGGCTGCCCAACTCATGGCTGAACTCGGCGCTGACGGCGTGAACGGCGACACCTTCGACGGGCTGCCCCGCGCCTACCGGACCGCCTCCGACCAGACCGGCCATCCCGTAGTTTTCGAGCCCGAAGGATCGCCGCGCGCCGACGAGCAATTGATGTGGAACAACCAAAGCTGGGGTTACTGGAAATATCCGTTCGCACCCATGGTCAGCAAACTGAAATGGCTCGAACCGCGGCATATGATCAACGTGTGCGACCGCTGGGCGCGCGATAAAACCGATAACCTGCAGGCCGCGTTTTTCAACGGCGTGGGATACGAAAGCTGGGAGAACATCTGGGGCATCTGGAACCAGATCACCCCGCGGGATGCCGAAGCCCTGCGGCTGGTGGCGTATATCGAACGGCAGTTTGCCGATCTGCTGATCGGCCCGGATTGGGAGCCGTACGCGCCTACTCTGCAGTACGGCGTATTCGCCACGCGCTTCCCGGGCGGGGGACGCACGCTGTGGACGGTGGTGAATCGCAACGAGTTTGACGTCCGGGGCGAGCAGATCGAGGTGGCGCATCGGGCCGGCGCGCGCTACTACGATCTATGGAGCGGCGCGGAGCTGACGCCGCGCATAGCGGGCGACGGCGCGGTGCTGAGCTTCCCGATCGAAGCGCACGGTTTCGGGGCGGTGCTGGCGCTGGAGCCGGGCGCCGCGCAATCGGGTTTGGAAACGGTTCTGGCGCGCATGCACGAATGGTCGCAAGTGCCACTCGCAAGCCTGTCTCACGAATGGAAGTTCCTGCCCCAGCGGATGACCGGGATCGCGCCCACCAGGCCGCCGGCCGCGGCCCCCGCCGGCATGGTGGCGATACCTGGCGGCGACTTCGATTTTCAGGTGACCGGCATCGAGATCGAAGGCTTCAACTGGATCGGCCTCGACGTTCAGTATCCCTGGGAAGACGCGCCGCGCCGCGAGCACCACCACCGGCTCGCCATAAAGCCGTTCTACATCGACCGCTATCCGGTGACCAATGCCGAGTTCAAGAAATTCATGGACGGCAGCCATTATCATCCGAAGGACGATCACAATTTCCTCAAAGACTGGCGCAACGGGGACTATCCGGCGGGCTGGGGGAACAAGCCCGTCACCTGGGTGTCGCTCGAAGACGCACGGGCGTACGCGGCGTGGGCCGGCAAGCGCCTGCCGCACGAATGGGAATGGCAGTACGCAGCGCAAGGCAGCGGTGGCCGCCTGTACCCGTGGGGGAGCACGTGGGATGAGCACGCCGTCCCCCCGCCTTACAAGGGACGCGATCTGCCGGGACCCGCGGCCGTGGACGCGCATCCGGCCGGCGCCAGTCCGTTCGGCGTGATGGACATGACGGGGAACGTCTGGCAGTGGACCGACGAGTTCAGCGACGAGCACACCCGCGCCGCGATCGTGCGCGGCGGCAGCTACTACCGCCCGCAAGGGTCCATGTGGTATTTTCCGCAGGCCTACAAGCTGACCGAGCACGGCAAGTATCTGCTGATGGCGCCGTCCAAGGACCGCGCCGGTACGCTCGGCTTTCGCTGCGTGATGGACCAGTAGAGTCAGCTACGGATTCACTTGCAGGGTGGCCGGTGCATCCACGCCGTTGTAACTCGCCGTAATTGTGGCGGTGGTGGGACTCACGACCGCGGTAGTCGTGATCGTGAAATTCGCGGTTGCGGACCCCGCGTTGACGGTCACCATCGATGGTACGGAGGCAGCCGCGTTGTCGCTGGCGACCGAAACGGCAATGCCGCCCGCCGGGGCGGCCGCTGTCAGTCGAATCGTTCCCGTGGATGTGTGGCCCCCGGTGACGCTGGAGGGGCGCAGCGTGAGCGATTGCAGCACGGGAGTGATAGTGAGGGTGAGAGTCCCAGTGACGGTGCCGCCATTGTAAGAGGCATGGATCGCCACGTTGGTCCGCGCGGTGACCGCGCCGGTGGAAATAGGGAAGGTAGCCGACGAGGCGCCGGAAGTCACCACTATGGAAGCCGGAACCGTCACCAGGATGTTCCCGCTGCTCAAACTGACAGTGGTGTCGGTGGGCGCCACTACGTTCAGCGCGACCGTACCGGTCGAAGCCGTTCCACCTGGCACGCTGGCGGGAGATGCGGACACACCGGTTAGCCATAACCCGCCGGCCGGATTCACGGTGACGCTCGCCGTCACCGGCGTGCTCCAGGTGTCTGCGCTGATGGTTGCCGTCGTGGGGATGCCTACCGTACCTCCGTGTACGCTGAACTTCGTGACGGCTTTGCCTACGGGGACGGAGACAGTGGCAGGCACGTGGGCTACTCCCGGCCGGCTGCTGGTGAGTGTCACGACGGCGCCGATCGGAGCCGGGGCCTCGAGTTTGACAGTGCCCTGCACGCTGCTTTCTCCGACCACCGGCGACGGCACCGTGACCGAAGTGGCCCGCGGAATCCAATCCGGGTTGATCATCGCCACCACCGCTGCATCGCCACGGCCGTAGAAGATCGTTTTCCCGTCCGGAGAATAGGTGACAGACTTCAGGTTGATGCTGTAACTGGGATTTCCCGCGGGACTACCGCCGGTTTCCTCGTTGTAGCTCTGGACCACCGCGCCATCGGATAACCGCCAGATACGGAAGTCCGGCTCATCGCCGCCCTCGCTGATGTAGCCACCGTCCGGGGACCATCCCAGTGCGCGCACCTGGCCGGTTGCGCCAGACATCCCCTTCACGTAGGTTCCGTTGATATTCCAGACATCTACTACCGGCGGATTACCGTTGTTGTAGCCGCCCGCTGCGATCATAGTGCTGTCCGGGGACCAGGCCATCGTGTTGTAAGAGTGTCCGGAGGAAAGTGTGCGCAGCAGAGTCATATCCGAAAATCGGTAGAGGTACACGCCGAGCGGAGTGGCAGTGGCCACGTACTGGCCGTCGGGCGAATAGTGCGAGCAGGTGATACCGAAAGGCGGCGCCGTCCCTTGCCTGACCAGCGACCCGTCGGAAAGCAAGTACACGTTCGCGCCGCTGACGAGATAGGTTCCATCCGGCGAAAGGTCCGCGCAGGAGACTCCGGCGTAGGATTTCTGCTGGGACCCGTCGGCAACGGAAAAGACGCGAGTGGCGCTGGCGCTGTTGAATGCAGCGCTTGCCACCACGGACTTGTTATCCGGCGTAAAGTGGACGGTAAAAACACCTGCATCGGTAATATCCGGCGCGGCCACGATCGATTGCAGCAGCCTCCCGGTGGTCATATCGTAGATGTTCACCAGGCTGTCTGTGCCGGTATTGGCCGCCGAAGCGCTGGCCGCCATCGTTCCATCGGGGGAAACCGCTACGGCTTCAACCTGTCCCCAGTCTGTGGTGATGTTGCGTTGAAAGGTGCCATCCTGGCTCCAGAGTTGGATAGCGGTGTTTAATCCGACCGCGAGCGTACTGGCGTCCGGCGAGTATGCCAACGAGGCGAGACCGTCCATATACTCCGGGTCCTGGGGATTTGAAGGCGCGAACACCGGACCCGCCAACCATCCCGCTCCGGTCCAGTCGTAGATCTGCGCCGAATTGGTGGTGGCCGTCGCGGGAGCGCCGTGCGCCAGGTTTTGGTGCACATCGAAAGCGTTCGCGGCGGTATTATTCGACGTAAAGCCCAACACGGGAGCAGCGGGGTGACAGGTCGGGTTGTTGGATGGACAGGCGCCGGATAACGCGAAAACGGCGCCGCGCCCGGCAACGTACTGGCTATCGGGCGACCACACCAGGGTGCCGGCGCATGAATCTACACCGAAATCGAAATAAGATGTACCGTCTCCCGTTGACGGGACGGCCAGCAAATGCGACTCGTCGCTGCTGCACGCCGCCAAAGTGGCGCCGTCCGGGGAATACACGACTCCAGCGGCCTGTTCATGCACTCCTCCCGGGAACTGAATGTACGGGATCGTTCGGGCGATGCTTCCGTCGGTGACGTTCAGGAAATAGATGGCCGCGTTTCCGAAGGCTCCACTAGCGACGATCTGGCTACCTGACGGCGAAAACGCCAAATAGGGCGTCGCCAATGGGTTTGTCCAAAGCGGCGCAGCCCCGGCATCGGCAGTGCCGAACGCGATCACCGTGCCCGCACCGGCCGAGACCACTGTGCCCGTGTCTGGGCTGACTGCGTTCGAGCCTGGGCTAAAGAACAGTGTGAAAGGCGAGCGAATAGTGCGCAACAGGACGCCATCGGACACGCGCCAGACCTTGAGATCCTCGCCGATGCTGATGAGTGTCTGGCCGTCAGGTGCATAAGCCAGCAGAGATACACCCCCCGAATGACCGCCCCGCATCCATGAAATGTCCGGCCGTTGCGCCCATAGTGAAACCGCCGCAAACAGCGTGAATCCGGAAAATACCCGCTTCAACATGCACCCCTCCAGCGCGAGATCGCCAACTCTGCGCGCGTGGAGTTGATTCTGTCGCGATGCTGGACGCGGCACAAGTGAACGGCACACAGTTTACCGTAAACGGCGAGGCGCATCAAAGAGTTGGAGTAGGGGTACTGGAAGTCCGCAACGTACCTGAGGGACTGCCGAGCCGTACGGCATAGCCTATAATTAAAATCGCGATCCTACACGTGACGCACTCCACTTGCACCCAAGAAGAAGTTCTGGCGGCACTCGGGGCTATTCTCGCAACTGGGGAATTTTCCCGATCTGAATCGCTGTCGCGTCTCCTGGAGCATGTCGTCACCAGCGCCCTCGCAGGCCACGAAGACGAGTTGAAAGAGTACAACCTGGGCGTGCAGGTTTTCCGCCGGGGCAGGGATTTCGACCCGCGTCTGGACAATATCGTTCGCGTCCAGGCGCGCAAGTTGCGGTCGCGGCTTGCAGAATACTATGCTACACCGCGCAGCGGGGTGCGGATCGAGATGACGCCCGGCTCCTACGTGCCCGTTTTTTGCCCGATCTTGGCCCCCGCGCAGAACTTGAAGACTGAAGAGGAAACCCCGTACGCGGACGCTGAACCGAAGACCGGCCGCCGGTGGCGGTTCAGCCTGTGGGCCACGATCGGCGCCACCACTGCAGCCGCCTTTCTGGCCGGCTTCATTTGCGGCAGGTTGCTCGAGAAGCACAGCGAGGCTATCGCCATCCGGCCGTCGCTGTGGCTGACGCCAACGCTCGCGACCGCCGGAGATCCGCTCGAGTTGCGTGCGGGAAGTACGGTGGACGGCATGGTTCGCGACCGCCTTTCGCTTTTGGCTGCCATCCACAGCGGGAGGGCGCCGTCGGCGCGCGGCTTTACGCTGGAGGGTTCGGCGCGAAGGACGGGCAGCCGGATTACCGTCCAACTCAACCTTTCGGGTGGTACCACGACCGAGGACCGCGGTTTACGCTTCGCCATCACCGCACAGGATGACACCACCCGGGTGGAGTCTTTGGCGGCGGCGCTGGTGGAGCGCATGTCCGCCGATTTCGAGGCAGTCTTAAAAAGCAGAGCCGGCGGCGATTGGCCTTGGAGCCGCGCCAAAGCGGTCGCCGATGCCCGCCTGGACTTCCGGGCCGCGGCGGACCAATTGTCCGGCGGCGCATGGTCGTACGGGTGGGAACGCCAGATGAGCGGCCCGTTGTATCCGTACCTCCGTTCCTTTCGCGTGATGTACTGGGGCGTCGGCGTTTTTGGTTGGTCGCAAAGCGGGGAAGGCCCGGAAAATGGGCAGCACTGTTGTCCGTTCGTGGCTCGGAACATATCCGGACAGGATGTGCGGGAGCAGATCGTCGAAATTCCAACCGGCAAGCTCTTCTTCCACCCGGGACCGAAGGGCGAATACAGCGTGGTGCGCTGGAAAAACAAGGATGCCGGCCACTACACCGTCGAAGGACGATTCTCGACGCTCGCCTATGCCTCAGTCGACGTGCATGCCATAAAAAATGGTGTGCCGCTGGTGGATGGCTGGATGGACGGAAGAAGAGTGTGGCACGACTTTCTGATTCGGGCTCTGCCCTGCGATCCGGACGAAGTCATTGACTTCGCGGTCGGGTTTGGCAGCGATCACAGCTACCATTCCGATATCACGGGCCTGGATGCGCGGATTCTGCCGGAATAGACTGGGGCAGCCGGGGCTGCCCCACAGATAAACTGCTACGCCATCACGGGTGCGCCGACCTTGGCGTACCACGGGGTGGCGGACTTGATCGCGTCGTTTACCGCGTTGATGTTCTTGACGCCTTCCTTGGCGAGCCAGTCTTCGAGCGCCTTCGCGCCGTTCTTGGCGTAGACCGGAATGCCTTCCTTCCAGGTGGCGCGTCCGCACAGCACGCCGGAGAAATCCGTACCGGCGTCGGCGGCCATGTGCAGCGACTCGACGAACTGCGCGTTGCTGACGCCGGCGCTCAGGTAGATGAAGGGCTTCTTGGCGATTTCGGCGGCCTGCCGGAAGTGTGTCAGAGCTTCGCTACGTGTGTAAGCTTTCTGTCCTTTGTACACCGCGCTGCCCTCCACGAACTCGGCGTTGATGGGTACTTCCACCTTCAACACGTCCACGAAGTATTGCGGCTTGGAGAACTCCTCCATGCTCTTCTTGACGATCTCGGGCTTGTTCTTGGCGTATTCGAAGCCCTTCTCGTCGCCGCCCTTGGGATCGTAGCCCACGAACTCCAGGAAGAACGGGATCCCGTAGGTCTCGCACTCCGCGCCGATGCGCTCGATGAAAGCGTGCTTGACGTCGTTGATCTTGGCGTCTTCAAACGGCGTGTAATAGATCAGGATCTTGACGGCGTCCGCGCCCCAATCCACGATGCGCTTCACCGATACGTGCGGCAACAGGTCGGGCAGACGGCCGGGCTGGGTGTTGTCGTAACCGCTCAATTCATAGGCCAGCAGCAGGCCGGCATTCTTGCTGCGCGCGAGGCGGGCTTCCAGGCCGAACTCGGGGTCAAGCAGGATGGCGCTGGCGTGCGGTGTCAGCACCTTGGTGACGGCAGTTTTGAACTCGCTCATCATCTCGGGCGTGATTTCCTTTTTATCCACGCCACGGGCCGCCGCCAGGGACTTCTGCAGACTGCCGCGCTGATCCATGGCCGCCGCGGCGATGACGCCGGCCTGGTTCGAGAGCGCCTTCAAGTGCTTTAACTTACCCTCGGACAACTTCATTTACGAATCTCCTTCGATTAGGGAATAGAGTGGTAACGCGATATAGTTGCCGCCTAGCGGCAAGGTCTCCAAAGAAAAAGCGTTACCTTACATTATGCCATGGAACCGACGGAAAATCCGACCGGGATGTCCATTTTCTAACACGGCGGAAGTACGCCTGAGCTACGCCGGCATCGTGCAGGATCTGCTGTTTGAGCGCCTGTGGATCCGCGAACTTGCGCTCCTCGCGCACGCGCCACAGAAACTCGACGCGAATGCGGCGCGGCGCGTCTCCCTGCACGGGAGCCAGCAAAAACGTCTCGACGGAGAGTTCCGGGCTGTCGCCGAACGTCGGCCGGTAGCCCACGTTGGTGACCGCAGGCCAGGCGCGGCCGCCCTCCAGATCGCGCGTGCGCGTGACGTACACACCGGTGGCCGGCAGAACTTCGGTCGCGGTGGCGAGATTGAGAGTAGGCACGGTTTGTTTGGAGCCCACGCCGCGTCCGGCCACCACGTCCCCTTCGAGCGCATAAGGCCGTTCCAATAAGCGCGCCGCCTGCGCGACCGCGCCTTTCTCGATCAACTGGCGCAGCGCCGTACTGCTCACCAGATGGCCGCGAAGTGTCACGGCCTTGACCTCTTCGACCGTGAAGCCGTCCTGCGCGCCCATCTCCTCCAGCACGCGCACATTGCCCGATTGCTTGTAGCCGAAACAGAAGTCGTGACCCACCAGCAGCGCGCGTACGCCCAACTTCTCCACCAGGACATGCTCCACGAACTCCGCCGGTGAGAGCCGGGCAATGCGAGTGTTGAAGGGAAGAATCAGCACCTGCTCGATACCGGCGTCCCGCATCAACGCGCAACGCTGCTCGGGCGTGGTCATCAGGCGCGGCGCCCGCGCCGGCGCGACCACCTGGGTCGGATGCGGATGAAACGTCAGCACCGAGGCCTTCAATCCGCGTTCCGCCGCAACCTCCTTGACCCGCCGCAGGATGGTGCGGTGTCCCGCGTGTACGCCGTCGAAGTTGCCGATCGTGAGAGCCGCGGGGCCGAAGTCCGGCGGCACGGCGTCGAGGCTGCGGAACACGCGAAAGCTCGCGCCCACCGGCCGGCTCATCCGTCCTCCCCGACTTCGACTTCCAACCCGTCATACGCCAGGCGGATGTGTGCCGGCAAGCGCTGTTCCGTGCGCGCGTGCGACAGGTCGTGGCACATGTGCGTGAAGAAGACCCGCCGGGCCGCCAGCCGTTCGGCGGTAGCGACGGAATAGTCGACGGTCGAATGCGTGGGATGCGGCTTATAGCGCAGCGCATCCAGGAACAGGACGTCCAGGCCGCGCAACTTCTCGAGCGATGCCTCGGGAATCTCGCTGTGATCGGTGAGGTACGCGGCGTTGCCGAAGCGGAAGCCGTAGACCGGCGTCCTGCCGTGCAGCAGCGGAACGGGCAGAAACTCGACGCCGTACAGGTCGAACGCCGCGCCGTTCAGCGTGCGGGATTCCAGCCGCGGCACGCTGGAGGGCTTCTCCTCGCCGTCGAACACATAACGGAACGAGCGATGGATCGCCTCCATGGTGCGGGCCGAGGCATAGATTGGAATGTGTTCGCGCTGCCGGAAATTGAACGGGCGCACGTCGTCCAGGCCCATGATGTGATCGGCGTGTTCGTGAGTGATCAGGATGGCGTCCAGGCGCTCGAATCCCGCGCGCAAGGCTTGGGCGCGGAAGTCGGGGGTGACATCGATGAGCACGTTGCGTCCGCTGTAGCTAACCAGCACCGAAGGGCGCAGGCGCTGGTCGCGCGGGTCGGCAGAGGTGCAGACATCGCAATGGCACCCGATGGTCGGCACACCGGTACTGGTGCCGGAGCCCAGAACTGTAATTTTGAGGCCGGCCGCCATTCAGGCAGTCTGTTTCTTGGCCGCCTCGCCGGCAACTTGCACGTAGCGGAATCGCAGCAAGGTAAGCGAATTGTCCAGCAGGCGTTGTTCTTCCAGGGTGAGATTGCCGCGCGTCTTTTCCTGGAGCATGGCCATCAGGTCGATGGTGTGGCGCGCCAGGTCCAAGTCGGCCGGAGGTTGGTCCTCGGCGCCTCCATGCATCAGGCCCAGTTGCATTTCAGCTTGCAGCCGCAGGGATTCAGCCAGAAATTCGAAGGACGCCGGCGGCAGCGGAAACGGCCGGCCTTCCTGCTCGCCTCGAGTATCGATGTCGGTCATCCTCCGTTTATTTTACAACTCCGCCGGGCCGGTATGCTCCGGACGGTCGCGTGTTAAATTGAGAACTTGCACCCCACCGCCGGCGAGAAATTCCAAAAACTGGTTGACATCATGGCGCGGTTGCGGGCGCCGGGCGGCTGTCCCTGGGACCGCGAACAGACCTTCGACACCATCAAACCGTATCTGCTCGAAGAGACCTACGAGGTGATGGATGCCATCGATGCGCGCGACTGGCGGGAGTTGAGCGGCGAACTCGGCGACCTGCTGCTGCAATCCGTCTTCTTTTCGCAGATGGCCGCCGAGGAAAAGCTGTTCACCATCGAAGACGCCCTGGATGCCATCAATCAGAAGCTGGTCCGCCGGCATCCGCACGTCTTTGGCGATGAGACCGCGCAGAACGCGGGTGACGTGCGCCGCATCTGGGGTGAGGTGAAGGCCGAGGAGAAGAAGCAGCGAGGGGAAGCGGCCGCCGGCCTTTTGGACGCCGTGCCGCGCGCGCTCCCCGCGCTGGTGGAAGCGCAACAAATCACCACCCGCGCCGCGCACGTGGGTTTCGATTGGGAGAATGCCGCGCAGGTGCTCGGCAAGCTGCACGAAGAACTGGCCGAATTCGAAGCCGCGCGCAACGGCGCGTCGCAGGCGGAGATAGAAGACGAGCTGGGCGATATGTTGTTTGTCCTCGTGAACCTGGCGCGCTTCGTCAAAGTGGATCCGGAACAGGCGCTGCGCAAAACCAATGCCAAGTTCCGCAGTCGGTTCGGCTACATCGAGCGCAAGCTCGCCGAGCGCGGCAAGATGCCCGAGCAATCCAGCCTGGCCGAGATGGATGCGCTGTGGGAGGAGGCCAAACGATGATCGAGTTGCGGGCTCTCACCGGGAGCGGCCAGTTCGAAGAGGCCGTGGAACTGCAAAGGACCGTCTGGGGTTTCGAGGATATCGAATTGCTGCCTGTACGGCTGTTCGTGGTGGCCGCCAAGGTCGGCGGGCAGGCGTTCGGCGCATTTGACGGCGGCCGCATGGTAGGCTTTCTGCTCGCGATTCCCGGCCTGAAGCCCGGCGGCGGATCGTACCTGCACAGCCACATGTTGGGCGTTCTGGCGGACTATCGCAATAAAGGCGTGGGCCGGATGTTGAAGCTGCGCCAGCGCGAAGACGCCCTGGCGCGCGGCATCCACCTGGTGGAATGGACCTTCGATCCGCTGGAATTGAAAAACGCCTTTTTCAATATGGAGCGCCTGGGCGCCATCGTGCGGCGCTACGTGGAGAATCAGTACGGCATGACCAGCAGCCCGCTGCACGGCGGACTGCCCACGGACCGCTGTGTGGCCGAATGGTGGCTGTCCAGCCCGCATGCCCAAGCCGTCCTCGACGGTCAGCCGCCCGCGCGGCAGGTTGAGGAGCGCCTGGAGGTGCCCGCAGACATTGCGGCGATCCGGCGCGCGGAACCGCGCCGCGCACGAGAGATTCAACGCTCGCTGGGAGCGCGCCTGATGGATGGCTTCCACCGCGGGCTGGCCATCGTGGGTTTCGAACGCGCTCCGCACTCCGGAACGTATCTGCTGGGGAGGTGGCCATGCGAGTCGAACGGGTAACGCTGCGGCAGATCCGCATGCCGCTGGTGCACTTTTTCGAAACCAGCTTCGGCCGCACCACCGAGCGGGACATCATCCTGGTGGAGGCCGCGGGCGGCGGCGTCTGCGGCTGGGGCGAAGTCACGGCCGGCGAGAATCCTTTTTACAACGAAGAGTGGACCGATTCGGCCTGGCTGATCCTGCGCGATTACGCGATCCCGCGCGTTCTGGGCCGCGATCTGGCGGGCGCCGAAGAGGTGGCCCCGCTCACCGCGCACATACGCGGCCATCAGATGGCCTGCGGCGGACTGGAGGTGGCGGTGTGGGATCTGGCGGCGCGGCAGGCGGGCCAGCCGCTCTGGCAGGCGATCGGCGGCGGTGCGCGGAACGAGATTCCGTGCGGCGTCTCGATCGGCATTCAGAATTCCGTTACGCAGCTTCTGGAAAAAATCGAACACGAACTGGCCGCCGGCTATCAGCGCATCAAGATGAAGATCAAGCCGGGTTGGGACGTGGAGGCGATCCGCCAGGTGCGCGCGCGATTCCCGCGGATCAAGCTGATGGCCGATGCGAATTCCGCTTATACGCTGGATGACGCCGACCGGCTGAAGCAACTCGACGAGTTTTACCTGATGATGATCGAGCAGCCGCTGGCGCATGACGACATCATCGACCACGCCGTGCTGCAGGCGAAACTGGATACGCCGATCTGCCTCGATGAGTGCATCCGGTCGGCGCATCACGCGGCGCAGGCCATACGGCTGCGCGCCTGCGGCATCATCAATATCAAGCTGGGCCGCGTCGGCGGATTCCGCGAAGCCAGGCGCGTACACGACATAGCGCAGGCGGCTGGCATTCCGGTGTGGTGCGGCGGGATGCTCGAATCCGGTGTTGGACGCGCTCACAACATCGCGCTTTCCACGCTGCCGAATTTCGTGCTGCCCGGCGACGTGTCGGCGAGTAAGCGCTACTGGGCGCGCGATATCATCGTGCCGCCGGTCGAGACCACGCCGCAGGGCACCATTCGCGTCTCCGAGGAACCCGGCTTCGGCTACGCCCTGGATCTCGATTACATGAAGTCGCTCACCATTCGGGAGGAGTCCGCCGGTTGAACCGACCCGCGGTACTCTACGCCCTCATCGTTTTGATGGTGGCGTTCTGGTCGGGGAATTACATCGCCGGCAAGATTGCTCTGCGCGAGTTTTCGCCGATGCTGTTGGCGGGCTTGCGGATCGGCATGGCGGGACTGATGATTCTGCCGCTGTGGTTGTGGCGCGGCAGACCGCCCGGCGGCCGATCCCTGCTTCAGTTGCTGGCGCTTGGTGTTCTGGGGGTCACACTGAACCAGGTGTTCTTTATTGTGGGCCTGAGCCGGACGAGCGTGGCGCACTCGGCGTTGATCATCGGGATGGGTCCCATCCTGGTGCTGATTCTGGCGGTCCTGCGCGGTCTCGAGCGTATGACGGTCCGCAAGCTGATAGGCATGTTGATCGCCCTCGCCGGAGTCGGCGTGCTGAAGGCTTTTGAGCCGAGCGCCGCCGGTCCGACCTGGCTGGGGGATTTCTTCGTCTTCCTGGCGGCGCTGGTCTTCGCGCTTTTCACCGTGTTCGGCAAGGAGGCGACCAAGCGGTACGATTCGCTGACCGTCAACACGGTGGCCTATGTGGCGGGCGGCGTGACCCTGTTTCCCGTAACACTCTGGGAAGCCGCCCGGCACCCGCTGGCGCACGTCAGCGGCGCCGCCTGGCTGGCGGCCGCCTACATGGCGCTGTTTCCCTCGGTGGTCGCGTACCTGATCTATTACCACGCGCTGACGCGCATCGCGGCTTCGCGCGTGTCGGCGTTCTCTTATCTGCAGCCGGTATTCGCTTTGGGACTCGGCGTCGCCATTCTGCACGAGCGCCTGGGCGCGCCCGAGATCGCCGGCGGGCTGGTGATCTTCTCCGGCGTCTACCTGGCGGAGCGCGGCTGATGGCTTCCTTTTTTCAACTGCTGCGCGGCAACCGCAACTATCGCTACACCTGGATCGGCCAGGTGGTCAGCGAAATCGGCGATCACTTCAACAATATCGCCGTGTTCAGCCTGGCGCTGGCAAACACGCGTTCGGGGCTGGTGGTGAGCGGCGTGATGCTATCGCGAGCGATTCCGGCGGTGCTGGCCGGACCGATCGCGGGCGTGCTGCTGGACCGGCTGGACCGCAAGCGGGTCATGATTGCGAGCGACCTGATCCGCGCGGTCGTGGCCCTGGCATTCATCCTGACGATCCACAGCCGCGGCACCTGGCTGCTCTACGTGCTGAGCGCGCTGCTGATGTTCGCATCGCCGTTTTTTACCAGCGGACGCTCGGCGATCCTGCCCAGCATCGCCACCGAGGCCGAGCTGCACACGGCCAACTCGCTGACCCAGACCACCGGCTGGACCACGCTCACCATCGGCACCTTTCTGGCCGGGGCCAGCGTGGCGCAGTTCGGCTATCATTGGGCCTTTGCCGGCAACGCGCTTTCGTTCGTCGTCTCCGCGATCTGTATTTCGCGCTTGTTCCTTCCGGGCCGGGGTTTCCGCCCGAAACGCCAGTCGCTCACCGAAGCCGACGTAGCCCGGCCCTGGCACGAATACACGGAAGGCCTGCGCTACATGCGCGCGTATCCGCTCATCTTCGGCATCGCCCTGATCGGCGTGGGATGGGCCACCGGGGGCGGCGCGGCGCAGATCCTGTTCAGCGTGTTTGGCGAGATCGTCTTCAATCGCGGGCCCGCCGGGATCGGCACCATATGGAGTTGCGCCGGCCTGGGCCTGCTGGTGGGAGGCGTGCTGGCGCACCAGATCGGCAAACACATCAGCTTCAACGGGTACAAGCGCACCGTGGTGGTGTGCTACGTCCTGCACGGCGGCTCGTACGTACTGTTCAGCCAGATGCGCAGTTTCCGCTGGGCCCTGGTGTTCATTGCGCTATCCCGCGCCACGGTGGCCATCAGCTCGGTGCTGAACATGTCGCAGCTTTTGCGGCACGTGGCCAACGAATTCCGCGGCCGGGTGTTCGCCACCATGGAGTCGATGGTCTGGTCTACCATGATGGTTTCGATGATGCTGGCCGGCATTGCTTCCCAGTACTACGATCCGCGCGCGATCGGCGCCATCGCGGGCGTCCTCAGTTCCACCACGGCAGTCTTCTGGGGTTGGGCGCATTGGACCGGACGCTTGCCCGAACCGGCGCGCGCGGGTATCCAGCCCGAAGATGTGGAGGTCCATGGCGAGCCCACCATCTGAACTGCGAGACAAAGTCATCCTCGTTACGGGCGCCGCCAAGCGCATCGGCCGCGGCATCGCGCTGCGCCTGGCCCGCGAGGGCGCCCGCGTAGCGATTCACTATGGCAGCTCGGAAAGCGAAGCGCGCGCCACGGCTGCGGAATGCGGCGGCGCGCCGATGTTTCGCGCGAATCTCGAAAGCGTCGCGGAGATCGAACAGATGTTCGGGGAAATCGAGCGGAGGCTGGGCCGCTTGGACGGCCTGGTGAACAACGCGGCCCGCTTCACGCGCTTCGATCCGCTCGAGATCACCGAAGCCGACTGGGACTTCATCCACTCGGTGAATCTGAAAGCCGTCTTTTTTTGCTGCCAGCAGGGCGCACGTTTGATGCGCAAAACAGGTAGCGGGCGCATCGTCAACATCAGTTCGTTGGGCGGCCTGCGCCCATGGGCCGATCATGCGCACTATTGCGCGTCGAAGGCCGGAGTGATTATGCTGACGCGAGCATTGGCAAAAGCCTTCGCGCCCGAGATCACGGTGAATTCCGTGGCTCCCGGCGTGATCCCGTTCGGCGAGCTGGATCCCGAAGCGGCGCGCCTGATCCAAGCCACCCCCGCGCAGCGCGGCGGGACACCCGATGAGATCGCCGGCGCGGTGGTCTACTTCCTGGCAGCCACTAACTACATTACCGGCCAGATTTTGGCGGTGGATGGCGGCTTGAGCCAGCGCTAGTGACCTCGGTAGTGGTACCGCACTTCCGCATACTAGTACCCAGGTTCCAGTCAATCGCTTGAATGGTAATCCCTATGCCCCTATGCTAAGGACATAGTTGCGTTTTCTCCAGTGGGACAGCGCAGTTACTTCCGTAACAAGGGATAACTAAACGATGATATCTAAACGAGCTAGGGTCCATGCAGTGGCTGCCGCCGTCATTGGCTGGCTTACGTTGTCGGGCGGGGTGGCTGCCGCGGCGTCGAATATAACCTACAGCGCCTCGGGGACATTCGCCGCCGTTCCGATGAGCGGAACGGACACCTTCAAACTCGCCGGTCAGCCATTCAACATCAACGTGGTCGTCAGTTCGGCGACTGTGCCGTTCAAGACCGGATCTAACTGGGCCGCTTATAACAAGCTGAGGATGACCGGACAGATTACTTCGGGATTGCTCAGCACACCGGTGAGTATCGCAAGCAATCAGGCGACCATTATCCAGGCAATCAGTCCCGGCAAGTTCGATCAGTTCACGATCGAAGCTCCGCTCCGCATACTGGGTCTGAGTATCACCATCAAGGCCGTGGTCATCATGCCGATCGGCACGATCACGAGACCCTTGCTGCAACCTTTTACGGCCCCGGTAAGCATGGCTCCGTCGAACGCTACCATGACCTACAACGATTCGAACGCTAACACCGAGCTGGCGATCCAGAGCGGCACTTTGAACGCAAAATAGCGTTGCCGGCTGGCTGGTTGCGTCACTCGTGGTGCAACGCGGCCATCGGGTCAATCTGTGCGGCGCGGCGGGCAGGCAGATACGCGGCGCCGGCGCAGACAGCCAACAGAAAGATGGCGGCTGCCGCGAAGATGGGAGGATCGGTGGCGCTGACTCCGAAGAGGATGCTGCGCAACAGGCGCGTCGATAGGAGTCCGGCGGCGAGGCCAATGGCCACCCCCGCCGTGCCCCAGATCAAAGCGCGCCCCACCACTCCGGCGGTGATGCGCCGGGGTGAGGCGCCCAGGGCCACCCGCACGCCGATCTCGTGCGTCCGCCGCGTCACCGAGTAAGCCACTACGCCGTAGATGCCGACGGTGGCCAGCACCAGCGCGAGCAGCGCAAAACCCGCCAGCAGCGCGGCCGAAAAGCGCCGTTCGCCGGTGGAGTGGCCGATGGTCCGGGTCAACGTGCCGATCTCGGAAACCGGCAGTTCCCGGTCCAACTGGCGCACTGCCTCACGGATAGCCGAAGCCAGGCGCGGCGGATCAAGCGCCGTCCGCACCGCCAGCGACATATGCGATTGGGGGTACCGGACGTAGGGAAAGTAGTATTCCAAGTCCGGCGGATCGGCGAGAGAAGTGTTGCGCATATCGGCGATCACGCCGATCACGGTGAACCACGCCGGCGCTGATCCACTCTCCGAGCCCGGGGCGAAGTGCCGGCCTAACGCGTCCTGACCCGGCCAGCAGCGGCGCGCCATGGCGTCATTAATTATCGCCACGAGAGGACCTGAAGCGTCCGCGGCGGTGAAGAAACGCCCGCGCAGGAGGCGCGCCTGCATGGTGGGGAAGAAGCCCGCGTCCACGGTTCGCGTAAAGGCGATCAGGCGGTCACCGGCATTGGGCGGCGGTGCGCCTTCGATACGCACATCGCTCCCGCTTTTCGATCCGCCAAAAGGAAGATCGGAAACCATGCCCGCGCGGATCACACCTGGCGACGCGTTGATGCGCTGCAGCAGATCGCGGTAGAAGGCTGCGCGGCGCGAGGGATCGGCATAACCCGCGTCAGGCAGCGCGATGTCGGCGGTGAGGACCGACTCCGGATTGAATCCGGGATTTACCGCCAGCAGCCGGCTCAGGCTGCGCATGGTGAGGGCGGCGCCGATCACCAGCAGTACGGCGAGGGCCACTTCTGCGATGACGAGGACGGTTCGCAGGTGGCCGCCGCGCACGCTTTCACCGGCGGCGCGTCCGCCTTCCTTGAGTTGTTCGGCTATGCGGGGATCGAGCGCCGCCAGCACCGGAGCCAGCCCAAACAAAATGGTGGTGAGGAGGGTGGCTCCTACGGTGAATCCCAGGACCGCGGCATCCAGTGTCACTTTTTTCGAAAAAGGCACGGGGATGTCCGCGGCGATCATGGCGCGCGTGGCCGCCCAGGCCAGCAGTACGCCGAGCATGGCGGCGATGGTGCCGAGCACGGCGCTCTCGGTGAGCAGTTGACGCACGATGCGCATCCGGCCGGCGCCCAGCGCCGTGCGAATGGCAATCTCCCGCTGGCGGACGCCGGACCGCACCAGCAGCAGGTTGGCGACATTGGCGCAGGCGATCAGCAACACCAAAGCTACGGCGGCCGCCATCACCATCACGCTGGACCGCACGGTGCGGACCATGTGATCGTGCAGGTTCCAGATGCGCGCGCCCCAGTCCGCCGGATAGTGGTATTGAGCGATCCAGCCGCGGCACAACTTGTCGATATCCGCTTGGGCGGCGGCCAGCGATACGCCGCGCTTGAGGCGCGCATGCACGCCCACCGATGGCATGCCGTGCACGCGTGCGCCGCTATGCGCGATCGGCAGGTAGACATCCGCGGGATCCAGATCGAAATCCGCCGGCATCACACCGACAATCGTGTGTGGATTCTTGTCCAGCAGAATCGAGCGGCCCAGCACATCGCGTTGTGCGCCGAAGCGGCGCTTCCAGAGGCCGTCGCTCAAAATCACGACCGGGCGGGCGCCGGGCCGGTCTTCTTCGGGCAGGAAGTCGCGGCCCAGAGCCGGCTTCACGCCGATCATCGACAAGTAACTGGCGCTCACGCGCAGCGTGTGGATGCGTTGCGGCTCCGCGCCCGTGTCGAGGATGGCGGATGCCGGCGAGTACGCGGCCATGGATTCGAAGACCCGGTTACGCGGACGCCACCACTCGACGAAAGTGTTGTACTCCACGAATGCGCCGGAAATATTCAAGTGCGGGATCTCGGCGTATATCGTGACCAGGCGTTCGGAATCCGGAAACGGCAACGGCCGCAGCAGGACCGCGCGCATAACGCTGAACATCGCCGTGTTGGCGCCGATGCCGAGAGCCAGCGTGAGGATCGCCACGGCAAAAACGCCGCGGTTCGCGGACATACCCCGCAACGCGTAAGATACGTCCTTCGGTAGGCCATCCATATACACGAATTTGACACCCGGACGTCCGGAATAGTTCCGTGGTCAGACCGTTGCCCAGCGGGCGGTCCAGGAAGATACCCGAGGATCGACCTCAATGCGCCCCGCGACAGATCGCGTGTGCGCGCCTTTCACGCTATCGAGGCGGAGATGCGCGCCCATCGCGTCCGGCAGTTCCACCGTGTGCGGCGCCGGCCCCGGGCCGCGTTCGAAGCGAAGACGCCACCCTGCTGCGTCCGGCTCGAGTTGCACCTGGATGCGTCCAAACCGCGTGGGTGTTCCGCGCAGCGTGTACGGCTCCCGGCCGGACAGTTGCCGGTCGCCGATCCCGGCCAGCAGCCGCAGCGAACCGCCGTCTTCGAGAGCCAGCATGTGGCGGAGAAATAAGATGCACTCCGCGGAGGCCCAATTGTGCGGCATGTCGCCCACATAGCCGGCCAGCACGGAGCCGCGGGTGGGCTGCTCTTCCCGCCAGCAATAGAGCGGCGACGCGTGGTTCAGGAAACCGTGGAAGGCCCGCAACGCCCAATCCTGCACACCCGCCCACAGGTAGACATGCGCGGCGAAAGGAGCGTTGTACGTCCACAGTCCTTCGTGGTGGATCCATCCGGTCTCAATCGGCACATCCTCTTCGGTGCAGGCCTGCATCAGCGCCAGGTGACCGCGCACAATGGGATCGCTTCTCTCAAAAACCAGGCCGGGATAGATGGTGTGCGACAAGGCCCATTGCGCCGACTGAGGCCGGGGTTGGTCCCACGCGCCGGCCGACCACGCCGGGTCGTCTTTCAGGAACATGTGCAGGTATTCAAACCCGGCGGGATGCCGGCGCATCTCGTGCCGCGCGGCATCGTCCAGCGCGGCGCGTAGTTCCTGGTAGAGTTGGCGTGCGGGATCTCGCACCGCGCTCGACGGCGGCGGAAGCTCCGCCATGGCCTTCAATCCGGCCAGCGACCAGAGTGTGTTGGTGAGTTCGGCGCCGAATCCCAGGCCGCCGTCGGCGAAACCGCGCGCCAGAAGCCCGTACCTGCCGTTTGCGCCGCCCTCGGTGCGGGCTCGCCCACGCAGCCCGTCGAGAAACCGGATGGCGCGCAGTACCTGGCTCTCGATCGCGCCGCAGTAGGACCAGTCCTGGCTGAGCTCCGCCTGGCGCGCCAGCGAGAACATGGCGATCGCCGTATCTTTCCAGTGCTGCGTGCCGCCTCCGGCGAAGACGCCGCCGTCGGCATGCTGGTAGCTCCAGGTGGTCTCCAAACCCTGCCGCGCCTGCTCGTCGTACCCCAGGTAACGCGCGGCCTCCAGAATGAAGTGACCGTCCACCACCCACAAACCGCGATATACCGTGGGTCCGACCTGGAACGTCAGCCTGCCGTCCCGCACTTCGCGGGCCTGCTGTATGTTGCGGGCGCACGCGACCAGGAAGTCGCCGTAAGGCTTGGGCAACTGCCACGAGACAGCTCCGTCGAAGGCTTGCCAGCGCCGCCAGAATGCCCGCGTTTCCTCCAGCAATTCGGCTGCGGTCGCATGCCTTAAACGCTCCGCCGGCTGGCCCTCCTGCGGAAAACGGAACAGGCACTCGAGGGGACGGCCGGCGCCGGCAATTTCGTCAGGCAGTAAAGCGGTCCAGGCATGGCCTTCGTCCTCCAGGCGTACGGCGCGATCCACCTGGCACAGCAGCGCCGCCTTGCCTTCGCCGGCATAGATCAGGGTGGCGGGGCCGGACCGCTCCACTGCCAGTTCCGCGCGCGTCAGGACGACTGCCAGCGGCATGGCGTGGCGCGACCCCGCCGCGCGCGGGCGAACTTCCACCAGGACGTTGTCCACCCGACCTTCGCCTTCTCGGTTGCTGGCGAACGTGGTTAACTGCAGAGTGGCGGAAGGCCGCTCCAGGCGCGTGTGCACGATGGGCACGCCGGGGGATTCCAGTTCCTGGCGCACGATCCGGTCCGCCTCCATGCCGTTCAGCGAGAAGCGGACAACGGTGTGGAAGTGGCGCAGGTCGTGGCCGCGTTCGTGGCCGTAGAGCAGCGCCCCGTCCTGCCGGACGAGGCTTTTGTGGGGATCGTCCGGAAAGCAGAAGGCAGTCTGAAACTGCAACGGCGCATACCGGAAATCGACGGCAGCCGGCGCCGAGGCAGCCGGCGAGGCGGCGGCCAGCCCAAGTCCGCCGCCGACGGTTGAGATCCAATCGCGTCTGGATATCACGCGGGCCTCCTCCTCTGCCTGATATATCACGGTTGCGCCCAAGTGCTACCATGCGGCTTCCGTATGTCCCGCAAGCTCACCCTGGCCTTGCTGCTGGCAGCCGGCATCGCCGCACTCCGCGCGGAGGATCTGAGGGCAGTGTTCTCCGCTCCCGAATTCGAGCAGCAGTGGAGCGCCCGCCAATTGGATCTCCCGGAAGACTGGTCGGCGTACCGGTACTTAGTGATGGAGTTCCGCGCTTCTTCGCCGCAACGTTTTCAATTGCGCGTCCACACGGCAGATGGCATCCGCTCCGTGCTGATCCATCCCTTCGCCGGGACGCGGGTGCGCGCGTCCATCCCGCTGCAAGCCTGGTGGGAACGTCCCAGCGAGGGTTCCGATATGGCGGCCGTCGGCAACAAGTCCCGCGCCGGCTACTTCCTGGGTCTGTGGGGCCCCTTCGGCCCGCTCACCGCGGTGCAGGCGGTGGGCGTCCGCATGGAACACCCCATCGGCGACCCCGCCATCGAGATCGCCTCCATCCGCCTGGCCAAGGACTCGCCTGGCGATGCGGTTCTCAACGAAGGCCGGCCGCTGGTCGATGAGCTGGGGCAGTGGATCGGCGATGGCTGGCCCGGCAAGGCCAAATCCCTCGACGGTCTCCGCAAGAGTTGGGCGCGCGAAGAGGATTCCCTGCGGCCCGGACAGTTCGGCTATTGCCGTTATGGCGGATACCTCGATTCGCACGCCAAGGCTACCGGATTCTTCCGCGTGGAGAAGATCGGCGACAGGTGGTGGTTCGTGGACCCGGACGGACATCTGTTCCTCTCCACCGGCGCGGATGTCACGGCCGCGTGGATTGCCACCAGCACGGAAAATCGTGCCGGCGTATTCCAGGCGTTGCCGCCCGCCGATCTGCGGCCCATGGATCGCGAGGATCGGCGCTATGGCGGGGCATCCTTTTATGCCTGGAATCTGCTGCGCCGCTTTGGCCCCGACTGGCCGGCCCAGTGGATCGACTTCACCGCCCGCCGCATGGACGCCTGGGGCTTGAACACCATTGCCAACTGGTCGGATCCGCGCTTGTGGGACGCGCACCGCAAGGCCTACACGATTCCGCTGGAAGGCTGGTATACCAAGGCGACTTACCTCGGCATGCCGGACGTTTACTCCGAGGAGTTCGCGCGTAACTGCGAGCGCGCCGCGCTCCGGCAGTGCGCGCCGCGCAAGGACGACCCCTGGCTGCTGGGCTACTTCATCGGCAATGAGCCGCCCTGGCCGGGGCACGAGTCGATGCTGGCCGGCCTGATCCTGAAGGGCCCGGACACGCCGACGCGGCGCGAGCTGAGCCGCTGGCTGGCGGATGGCGACACGCCCGAACGCCGCCGGCTGTTCGTCTATGCGGCGTTTGACAAATATCTGGCGATGACCGCCGCCGCCGTCCGCAAATACGATCCCAATCACCTGAACCTGGGCATCCGCTTCGGCGGCCATCCGCCGGAGCAGGCCGCGCGCGCCGCGCGGGTGTTCGATGTCTGTAGCGTCAACATCTACGCGGTGGCTCCGAATCCGGAGGATCTCGCGCGGCTCTACGAACTCGGCGGACGTCCGCTGCTGATCGGCGAGTTTCACTTCGGCACTCCCGGCCGGGGCATGGCGGCCGGGTTGGTCGAGGTGCGCGATCAGCAGGAGCGGGGCATCGCGTACCGATATTACGTGGAGAACGCCGCGGCCATGCCGGCCATGATCGGCGCGCACTGGTTTCAGTGGATGGACGAACCGAACACCGGCCGCTCCGACGGCGAGAACTACAACATCGGCCTGGTGGACGTAACCGACCAGCCCTACGCGGAGCTGGTGGCCGCCCTGCAGGTCACGCATCGGCATCTGCGCGCGGTGCATGCGGGCGCGGAGGCGCCCTTCAGTCGAAAGCCCCAGTAGCGGGCAGGAGAAGGCTATGCAGTTTGATGTGATGATTTCCGTTCTGGCCGGCGCGGGCGCGTTCTGGCTGGCCGCTATGGCGACGGCCAAGGGTGAACCAAAACCATTCCAATGGCCCGCGGGCAAGCGCGTCGCCGTGAGCCTTTCGTTTGACGATGCCCGCACCAGCCAGATCGATGTGGGGTTGCCGCTGCTCGACCGCTACGGCGCCAAAGTCACCTTCTATGTAAATCCGCCCAATATGCAGAGCCGGCTGGACGGCTGGAAACAGGCGGTGGCCGCCGGGCATGAGATCGGCAGCCATTCGAATACGCATCCATGCACGGTGAACTACCCGTTCTCGGCGCAAAACGCCCTGGAGAGCTACACGCTGGCCAAGATGGGAAAGGAACTGGACACCGCCAGCGCCGCGATCGAACACCTGCTGGGCGTGAAAGCGCGGACCTTCGCCTATCCCTGCGGGCAGAAATTCGTCGGACGCGGTGCGCGGGTGAAGAGCTATGTTCCGCTGGTGGCCGCGCGATTTCTGGCCGGCCGCGGTTTTCGCGACGAAGGTCCCAACGACCCGGCCCGTTGCGACCTGGCGCAACTGCTGGGGATGGAGTCCGACGGCCTCACCTTCGAGCAGATGCGGGACCTGGTTACGGCGGCGGCCGCGCAAGGCGGATGGCTGATCTTCGCCGGCCACGAAATCGGCGCGCCCGCGCATCAAACCACGCAGGCGGCCGAACTGGAAAAGTTCCTCGAGTATGCCCGCCGCGCGGATAGCGGCATCTGGCTCGACACGGTTTACACGATCGGGGAATATGTGCGGACTCATCGCGCCCGTCCCTGATAAGATTCGCTCTGGAGGTGAGAATTGCCTATTCCGTCGTGCCGGCGGGCCGCCATAACCTTCGCGTTTCTCTTCGGCGCTCCCGTCGCATTCTCACAGATCTACCTCGATCCGCAGCGGCCGATGGCGGAGCGCATCGACGATCTGATGGGCCGCATGACTCTTAAGGAAAAGGTCGGCCAGCTCAATCTGCCTTGCGTCTATGTGAACGAGCTGGGCAGAGATATTCCCGCCAAGCAGGAAGCGTGCAAGAGATTCGCCGAAGGTACTTACACGTCCGAGATCGGGCCGGGCTGCGGCTTTTTTACTTTGGCGGATGAGATCCTGCACACGGGCGCGCAGCAGCAGGCCGAATACTTCAACGAGCTGCAGCGCATCGCGTGCACGCGGACGCGCCTGAAGATCCCGGTGCTGGAGGACGAGGAGGGCACCCACGGCGCCATGTTCCCCGGGGCCACCATTTTTCCGGAAGGTCTCGCCATCGGCAGTTCCTTCGATCTCGACCTGGTGAAAGCCATTTATGCAGCCGCGGCGGCGGAGGCCCGAGCCGTCGGCATCCACATGCTCTCTACGCTGGTCATGGAACTGGACCGCGATCCCCGCATGGGCCGCAACGAGGAAGCGTACACCGAAGATCCCTACCTGTATTCGCGGATCGGGGATGCCATCGTACGCGGCAGCCAGGGTAGCGACATCTCCGCGCCGGACCGAGTCGTCGCGGTGCTCACGGATTTCCCCACCCAAAGCGAACCCGCCGGAGGTTTGGAACGGGGCGCCATCGAGTTATCGGAACGTTCCCTGCGTGAAAACTTTCTGGCACCCTGGATCGGCGCGATCGCCAAAGCCGGCGGGCTGGGGGTCATGGCCGGATACCCGGAGATCGAAGATGTGCCGGCGCACGCGTCCGGGAAATGGATGGACGGCGTGCTGCGTCAGGAACTGGGATTCCGGGGAATTGTGGTGAGTGAAGGCGGCGGCTTCGGTACGCTGATCTACGAGAATATAGTGCGCAGCCAGAAGGAAGCCGGCGCGCTGGCCTTGAAAGCCGGCGTTGACGTGAATATCACGTATGAACCCGCCTACATGGGTCCGCTGGTCGAGAATGTCGAGGAAGGCAGAGTGCCCATGGCGCTGATCGATCGGGCCGTGCGGCGCGTGCTGGAGTTGAAATTCCGCCTGGGCCTGTTCGAGCATCCTATGGCCGATGCCGGCCGCGCGGCCGAAATCGTGCACGCGCCATCGCATCAGGATCTGGCCCTGCGCGCCGGCCGCGAGGGCATCGTGCTGCTCAAGAACGACAAGAATACGCTCCCGCTGCGGAAAGACCTGCGGACCATCGCCGTCATCGGGCCGGACGCCGAGAACCTCATGAACCTGCTCGGCGATTACTCGCCGCGCCAGATTCCGCAGCACGTCGTCAGTATTCTGGAGGGTATCCGGGCCAAGGCCGCCCCGGGCGCCAAAGTCGTTTTCGCCAAAGGCTGCGATGTGCTGAGCGAAGACCAAAGCGGATTCCCCGCCGCAGTTGCCGCCGCCCGGAGTGCCGATGCCGCCATCGTGGTGGTGGGCGAGAACCAGGGCCAGAACGGCGTGCCGGAGGAGAAAGATCCGCCTACGGACGGAGAGGGCCACGACGTCGCCAGCCTGGACCTTACGGGCGTGCAGGAAGATCTGGTGAGGGCCGTCTACGAGACCGGAACGCCGACGGTGGTGGTGCTGGTGAATGGGAGGCCGCTATCCACCCGCTGGACCGCCGCGCATGTGCCGGCCATCGTGGAGGCCTGGCGCCCCGGCGAACGCGGCGGGCAGGCGGTCGCCGACGTTCTCTTCGGCGACTACAATCCCAGCGGCCGCCTGGCGATCACCATTCCCCGGCATGTGGGCCAGTTGCCCGCATACTACAACTACAAACCGTCGAAGGCGTATTGGATCGAGACGCTGCGGCGCGGTTATGTAGATATGCCCGCCACGCCGCTCTTTCCGTTCGGGTACGGCCTGAGCTACACCCATTACGAATACAGCGGTCTGCGCCTGGACTCCGCCCGGATCCATCCGGGTGGTACGGCGCACGTGAGCCTGCAGGTCAGGAATGGGGGAGCCCGCGGCGGGACGGAAACGGTCCAGTTGTACATCCACCAGATGGCGGCCCCGGTTTCCCTGCCGGTGAAACAATTACGCGGATTCGAACGGGTGGACCTGCAGCCCGGCGAGACCCGGACCGTGAACTTTGTCCTTGGCCCCGACGATCTGCAACTGCTCGATCGTGACATGCACTGGCGCGTGGTCCCCGGCGAATTCGAAATCATGGCCGGGAGGTCTTCCGCAGACCTGCCGCTCAAAGCCACGCTGGAGGTCGTGCCGTAGAGGGACGGCGCGTCCTTCAGGGTTTCACGAACCCCGCGCGCACGGCGTAACGTACCATGCTGGCCGTGTCGTGCACGCCCAATTTGGCCATAATCGCGGAGCGATGGCCTTCCGCGGTTTTGAAAGCTATTCCCAGCATCGCCGCCGCCTGCTTGGTGCTATGTCCGGCCGCCAGCAGCTCCAGGACTTGGATCTCCCGCCTGCTCAGCTCTTCGGGCAACCGTTCGGGCATGGCCGCCTCGTGGAATGCGAATTGGATCGTGTCTCTCTCCGCGAGCGCGTGCACGATGCTGATCACGTCCACCTTGATCCGCGCGCCCGATGGGGACGTCAGCCAGCGATCCGCATAGCGCCAATACGGCGCTTCGGCGAATCGCTTCAGTTCCGCGGGGCCCTCCACCAGCGGTTGCAGCGCCGGAATCGTCCAGATCTCCCGCCCGTCTATATCCCCCTCGGCGGCGCCCAGCATTTCCATCATGCGTTGATTTGCTTTCAGGATTTGTCCGCCGGCCGCATCCACCAGCAGCATGCCGTCCTGCGGGGCCTGAAATGTCCGCTCGAAGAGCTGCTGATAACGAATCGCGGTACGCTTTACCAGGTCGATGTCGATGATGGCCATAATGGCCCCGTGACGTGCGCCGCCGGTGCGATACGGCTGGATCGTCACTTTCTGCCAGTGGCCGTGCGCATCCTGAAATTCGGACTCCCTGGCATCCCCTTGCTCGATCACACCCAGCAACATCTCTGCGACGCCCGGCATATTCAGCCGCGCGTCCAGCCTGGGCAGAGGTTTACCCACATCCGCTTCGGAAATCTGGAACAGCCCCGCAGCTTGCCTGGTGAACCGTTGCAGCGTCAGATCCGGGCCCAGGATCAGCATCGGAATGTTCGCGCCGTTCAGAACATCCTCGAGTTCGTTGTTCCGCGCGGCCAGTTGTTCGTTCTGACATTGCATTTCGCGGAGCAACGTGGTGAGCTCCTGGTTGGCCGACTGCAGTTCCTGTTTGGCGCTCTCCAGTTCTTCGTTGACGCTCTGAAGTTGCTCATTGCTGGCGAGGAGTTCATCGTTAAGAGCGTGTAACTGCCAGTGGGCCGCCTCCCGGTCTGCGATCACCGAACCCAGCCACTCTTCCGTCAGGTCGAGCCGGTTTCGCAATTCGGTGGGCGGGACCTCCGCCGCGGGGGGATGACCGTTCCGCGGCTCCTCCTCGGCCGCGGCGCCATCCGGGCGCGGCTGCTCGAAGAGAATCAGAAAACCGTCCGCCGCCGGCGCGATCTTCATCGGCAGGACCCTGAGGGCCGATTCTCGCGCTCCGTCGCGCCTGCGGTGGTGCACCAGGGATCTGCGGACCGGCCGTCGGCAGATGCGCGCCTCTTGAATGGCCGACACCAGCACCGGCCGCAGCCCCTCGCGCGCCATTCTGACCAGTGAATGACTGGCCGGTCCCGTGGCCGGCATCAGGAAAGGCGTCGTGTCGCCGCGGTATTGCACTACTTCGAGCGCATCGTTCACCATTACCCCCGGCGGCGCATACTCGGAGGCTAATATTCGCTCGATGCTACGCTGCAACTCCAACCCGCCGGTAAGCGGCGATGGATGAAAGCCCCGCCCCGTTTTCGTGCCCATCCGGTCGAGCGCCAGGAACCGCCTGGTATCCAGCGTGCCGGCCGCCCGGAAAATCCGGTACCTCTTGTCTACGCATTCCAATAGATCGTCATACCGGCCGATCTCTTCGGACGGACCCAAAACCAGGATGCCATTCGGCTTTAGAGCATAACGGAATCGCAGCAGGATCTTCTCCTGTAAAGGTGTCTCCATATCGGCCAGCACATTGCGGCAACTGATCATGTCCAGTTCACTGAACGGCGGGTCGCTGGCGACATTGTGACGGTTGAACATGCACAGATTCCGCACTCCTTCGTGAATGCGAAAGGCTCCGTTAATGGCCGAAAAGAAACGCTGCAAACGATCGTCGGATACGCTTCTTGCCAGGCTCTTGCCGTAGCAGCCGGTGCGCGCCTGGGCGATCGCCTGCTCGCTGGCGTCGGTGCCGAATATCTGCGCCCGAACCGGACGGCCCACGGTCTGCATGGCTTCCAGGACGCATATCGCAATCGAGTACGCCTCTTCCCCTCGGGAGCATCCAGGTACCCATATGCGAATGGGCTCATCCGGCGGCCGTTGCCTCAGAAGCGCGGGCAGGACTGTTTCCTGCAGTTGGAGGAAGACTTCCGGATCGCGGAAGAAGCTCGAGCCCAACGCCAGCAGTTCTTCATGCAGTGCGAGGGCCTCGCCGGCCGTGGACTTCAGTATTTCTATGTATTGCACAAGGCTGTTGGCCTTGTGAAATACCATACGGTGGGTGACGCGCCGCATCATGGCGCCACGGCGGTATTGGCTGAAGTCCGTGCCCGTGACCGCGCGAATCAGCGCAAAGATGTCTGCCAGCGGATCTTCAGCGCGGGGAACACCGGACATGGGCTCTTCTCATTCCAGGCTCTGCGGCGGTGAGAATGTAGTTGAAGATGCTCGATCAAGGTAAATGCCCTGTGCCTCCCCAGGTAAAAGTCCTGTTGACATATTCGTCGGTCGCCGTCAAATTACTAGATAATGTTTTTAGTGTAGCGCCAAAATTGGCGCAATGTATGGAGGGGCGGGTGATGCCAAACAGTGGCACGGCTAAGATTGTCACGATTAATCGTCACCGAATTAAGTCCAAATGTCACGAGAAAATCGCGGCCTTGGCTTATGAATTCTGGCTGGCTCGGGGATTTCGCGACGGTTCCCCCGAAGAGGACTTGATCCGTGCGCTCTGCGCGCTGCCCGATATCCAGATAATTGACCGTCCGCCTTCAACGACTATTCCAGGGTGACGCATATGCCACACACTGAAAACCCATCGCATGCAAACCCTGCTGTTACATGTATGGATATTCTGCGCGAACTGCAACGCCGCCGGGAATCGGAGTTGCGCCTGATCCGTCTGGCTGAGAGGCTGGGCTTGAGCGCTCCGCGCGCGTGTTGCCCGCATCCCGGCGACACCGCATGTCCGTCTTGCTCGGCGGACTGGCTGGCAAAGTTCGTGCGCCGGACGCTGCCGGCGGTCAATCAGCGCCGGGCGACGGTGGTGCAGTAAGCTTGTTTCGCGACCACAGTCCAATATGATCCGAGCCTTTCCGCTACGCCAACCTTGTTTGCAGATGGACGAACTGGGCCGGATCGCTCTCGATTCCTTGCGCGAGCGTGTCTGCGTGCTGGACGAATTGGGAACCATCATCCTGACCAACCGCGCCTGGGACCAGTTTGCGCAAGCTAATGGCGGCGGCCCGCGGCAATGCGGGATCGGCGCCGACTACTTAGCTGTCTGCCGCGCCGTCCCCGGCCCCTTCGCGGAACTGGCGTCGGAAGCGGCGGCCGGTCTCGAACTCGTGTTGCGCGGTCACCTGCCGCATTTCAGCCTGGACTATCCCTGGCAAAGTCCCTCCCGCAAAACCTGGTTCCGGCTCACCGCTCGCCCCTTATGCCGGACTACGGGCATCCTGGTGGCCCACGCGGATGTCACAGCGCACGCCGTCACCGCCGAAAAACTTCGGCATGTGCAGGAATGCTACGATGCGCTGTCACAAAACCCGGCGGATCCGTTCCTGGTGGTCGGGGCGCCGGGAACCATCGAAAACTTGGTACCGGAGACACGGCATTTTTTCGGATATGGTGCCGCGGAACTGGCCGGCCGCGACATCCGCGAGCTGGTTCACGCTGACGACGCCAAATCCGTCCGCCAACTGCTGCGGGAGTGCCGTCTCAAGCCACATGCCACCCACTCGGCCTTATTCCGCTGGCGCAGCCGCAATGGCTCCTGGATTGTGGCGGAGAGCGAAGCGCGGAAGCTCCAGGCCGGTTCCAACGGGCGGATCGCCATTGCGTGCCGCGACATCGGCCGGTTCGAACGGGTGTCGAAAACGCAGGGCACCATCCGGCAGCGGGATGAATTGGCGCGCTTGGCCGCGCACCTGTTTCAGCAGCAGGAGCAGGAGCGGCGTCTGCTGGTCCGGGAACTGCGTGACGGCCTGGGTCAGAAGGTGGCGGCGCTGGCCTTGCAAGCCAACCGTTTGGCTTCGACTGTTCCATCGGCGCCGGCCGGATCCCTGCAGGATACAGTGCTCAGCCTGGAAGACGACCTGCGGCAGTTGGTGCAAGCCCTGCATCCGCCGCTGCTCGACCGGCTCGGCCTGGCCGTGGCGCTGCGCGAATATGCCGGGACATTCGGGCGCAAACAGGGCATCCGGATCCACTATACTCACCGAGGCATTCCCACCGGCCTGGCGCCTGCGACCGCGTCGATGCTGTACCGCGTAGCGCAAGCCGCACTGGAGAATGTCGCGATGCACGCCCGCACCGAACAGGCTTGGATCACCCTCACGCGCACGGCGCGCGGCATCCGGCTGGCAGTACGCGATGCCGGTGTGGGTTTCGCGCCTTCGCAACTGGCGCCCGAAGCGGCCCTGGGGATCGCCGGTATGCGGCAGCGGCTGGCAGCCGTGCGCGGCTCCCTCTCGGTGCGCTCGCGGGCCGGTTGCGGAACGACCCTGGTGGCCATGGTTCCGCTAGCGGCCGCCGGTGATCAGCCGCGCGCCGCGATTCCGTGTGATGTAGTCGTAAACCCACTCGATCAACACTAAGAGCCGGTTGTCGAACTCCACCAGGTACATCAAGTGTACGAATAACCACACAAACCACGCCAGCGGTCCGGATATGTGCAGCTTGCCGAAGGCTGCCACGGCTCGATTCCGGCCGATCGTGGCCAGGATCCCCTTGTCAAAATAATGGAACCGGGCGGGAGTCTTTCCATTCAGCCGCGCCCGGATGGTACGCGCCACGTAGCGCCCTTCCGCCATGGCCACGGCGGCCAGGCCGGCCAGGGGCTCTCCGGTCTGGTGGCTGAAATGGGCGAGATCTCCGATGACGAAGATCTCCGGATGCCCGGGCAGAGTCAGATCGGGCTCCACGACCAGGCGCCCGGCGCGGTCGAGCGGCGCGCCGGTGCGGTCCGCGACGATCTTCCCCAGCTCCGACGCCTCCACCCCGGCGGCCCACAATACGGTCTTCGCCGCGATGCGTTCGGGGCCGGTCTCCAACCGCACGGTGACACCCTCCGGGTCCAGCTCCGTTACGGTGGCTTTGGTCCGTACATGCGCACCGAGGCTGATCAACTCCCTCTCGGCCTTGGCGGAGAGATCCGGCGGAAAAGCCGGCAGCACCCGGTCGGCGCCTTCGACCAGCACGATATGGGCGTCCGCCGGGTTGATGTTGCGGAAATCATGCCGCAGCGTATCCCGCGCGATTTCCGCCAGGGCGCCGGCCAGTTCGGAGCCGGTCGGTCCGCCGCCGACGATAACAAACGTCATCCAGGCGCGCCGCTCGGCGTCGCCTGCCGCGCGCTCGGCGGATTCGAATGCTCCCAGAATGCGCCCGCGGATGGCGGTAGCATCTTCGATACTCTTGAGGCCCGGCGCAAGGGCCGCCCATTCGTTGTGCCCGAAATAGTGGTGATGCGAGCCGGCCGCCAGGATCAAGGTATCGTAGGCGGCGGTACCCCGATCCAGGATTACTTCGTGGCGGGCAACATCCAAGTCTCGCATTTCGGCCAGCCAGACGCGTGTGTTTCGCTGGCGGCTCAGCACGTGCCGCACCGGCGAGGCGATCTCGCCCGGCGAGAGCCCGCCGGTGGCCACCTGATAGAGCAGCGGTTGGAACAGGTGGAAGTTGCGGCGGTCAACCACCGTCAGGTCCACGGGCGCCCGCTTTAACGCCAGTGCCGTATACAGTCCGCCGAAACCGGCGCCCACCAGCACCACGCGATGCCGCGCGGAGGCCGTCATCGGGGATGCGCCCGGGCCTGCTGCTGCAGGGCCACCTGGCGAAGCAGGATGAAAGCCGAGACGTTTTCCGAGGTCAGCAACCCTACGAGTTTGTCGCCTTCCATGACCAGCGCACACGCGCGCGGGCCGGATAGTTCGGGCAGCACTTCGGAGAGCGGTGCGTCCGGCGAGATCTGCTTGGGGTTACGATCCATGGCCGAAGCCACGTACGCGTCCGGGCCTTCGCTCAGCATGGCGCGCATCAATGCCCCACGGGTGAGCAGCCCGAGCACGGTATCGCCATGCACCACCGGAAAATCGTTCTGGGAGGTCGCCAGCAGCAGGTTGCCCGCATCCCGGATACTATCGCCATGGGACAGGGTGCGGAAGTCCGTGATCATGGCGGCGCGCACCGGCACCCCGGAAGTCAACAGCCGTCCCCGCACCGAGGCGCCTTCCTGCGATGCGCCGATGTAGATGAACATGGCGATAAACACCACGACGAAATTGGAATACAACAAGCCGTAAAGACCCAACATGGCGGCCAAGGCCTGGCCCGCGGCGGCCGCGATCCGGGTGGCCTCCTCCTCCGGTTTGAACAGCATGAGAAGGGACCGCAAGATGCGCCCGCCGTCCATCGGATACGCCGGCAGCAGGTTGAAGGCGAACAGGAGGAAGTTACCCGTGGCAATCCGCTCGGCCAGGTTGGCGTCCGTCGGATCGCGCAGCAATTCGATGGGCACGAACCGGTGTTGCGTAGCCAGCCAGATGAACAGGACGGCGGCGATGGACGCGTTGACCAGCGGTCCGCTGATGGCGATCCAGAACTCTTCGCGGCCTTTGGGCATGCGCTCCGGGCGCGAGACGCCGCCGATCGGGTACATCACGATCTCGATGGTGCGGATGCCGCACTGGCGCGCTACCAGCGTATGGCCCAACTCATGTAAAAGGACCGACGCGAACAGCGCCAGGACGTAGATGGCGGTCATCGGCCCCGACTGCCGGTCGCCGATGCCGATGGCGATCAGGAAGATGATCAGGAGAATAAAGGTGAAGTGCAGCCGCACGGGCACGCCGAAAATGCGCACGACACCCAAGGTTCCCGTGGCGGGCGCCTCTCTGGCTTTCTCTTCGGTGGTCTGTGTTTCCGCCAAGTACCATTGTCGCGCGAACACGCATCGAATTCTAAGATGACCGCGATACGTTGCGACCGTCACAGGGCCGCCCGCATCCAGCAAGACGTGGAGACGTGCATGATTCCCCTGAGCGATCTGTTCGAAACTCATCTCACCGTCCAAGACCTGAAACAGTCCATGGCCTTCTATGGCCAGACATTGGGGCTGGAGCTCGCGGACGTGTCCTGGGAGCGGCGCGTGGCGTTTTACTGGATCGGCGGGCGCGGCAACGCCATGTTGGGTTTATGGGAGACCGGCACCGGTCCGCAAAAACTGAGCCTGCACCTGGCGTTTCGCGTAGATCTCGAGGATGTGCTGGAAGCTCCGGCGCGCCTGCGGGCGGCCCACGTCGATCCGTTGGGCTTTCACGGCGAGCCGGCGGCGGAACCGGTGGTGATTGCGTGGATGCCCGCCGCATCCTCTATTTCCGCGACCCGGATGGGAACATGCTCCAGTTGCTGGCCATGCTGCCCGACGTGCCCCAACCCGAATTGGGAGTCGTCAGTTGGACCCAGTGGAACCAGCGCATAAAAAAGGTAGACTGGCGCGAGAGGAGCTGATATGTCCTTGTATCCGGCGCACACCGCTCTGCTGGGGATGGATTGCCAAACGGGCATCGTGGCCATCTACGCCAAACCGCAGGAAGAGTTCGTGGCGCGCGCCGCCGGCGTTCTCAGAGCCGCCCGAAAGGCAGGGATGACCGTGATACAGGTTCAGACAGGATTCCGGCCGGGGCTGCCCGAGGTGAGCGGACGAAACAAGCTCTTCGCCTCCATCAAGTCGTCTCCGCAGCATCAGAAGCTGTTCCAAGGGCCGCCCGGCGCCATCCATCCGGCGCTCGGACCGGAGCCGGGCGACATCGTGATCACGAAACATCGTATTAGCGCGTTCGCCGGAACAGACCTGGACATGATTTTGCGCGCCAAGGAAATCGATACACTCGTTCTGTTCGGCATCGCCACCAGTGGCGTTGTGCTTTCGACCCTGGTGGATGCCTGCGATGCCGATTACCGGCTGGCGGTAATCGAGGATTGTTGCGCGGACCTGGATGCGGAGCTGCATGCCGCCCTCGTCAAGCGGCTGTTTCCGCTGCGCGGCGACGTCATGTCCGCAGCCGGTTTCGCCGCCGCGGTCACCGCCAGCGGAACAGCTTGAGCGCAATCGGAAAGCACACCACCAGCCAGGCGGACAGCACCATCATCTCCGCGGAGACCTGCGGCAGGCCTGCGCCTTGCAGCATATTGGCGCGCAGGGCGTCGATGGCCGCGGTCAGCGGCAGAGCCTTGATCACCGGCTGAATCACCTCGGGAAAGCGCTGCGCCGAAAAGAAGACGCCCGAGACGATCCACATGGGCATCATCACCAGGTTCATGAGGCCGGAGGCCGCCTCGATCGTCTTTACCCTGGAGGCGATCAGCAGGCCTAAAGCGCCAAAGGAAAGGGATGTCAGAACGCAGAGCACCGCCAGATCCAGCAGCGATCCGCGCGCGGGCACCTTGAAGATCAACACGCCGAAGCCCAGCAGAAAACCGACCTCCACCACCAGCATGATTAGCCGCGAGAACAGGAACGAGAGCAGATAGTAGTGCCGCGGCATGGGCGTGGCGATCAGCCGCTTCATGAGCTTCCGCCGCCGCGCGTCCACGATGGCGAAACCCATGCCCCAGATGGCGCTGCCCATCAGGTTCATGCCCAACAGGCCGGGGATCAGGAAGTCGATGTAGCGCGAGCCCGGCTCGCGCATCAGCCGGTCGGTGGACCCGACCGGGTCCACGCGGCCCGCCGCGCGCTGCACCGCGCGATCCGCCAGCATGCGTGCGGTGCGGCCTTCGGGATTCGTATTGTCGTAGCGGTACACCACCGTGCCGCCCGCACCCGGCTCCGCCAGCAACGCGACTTTGCCGGTACGCAGGGCCGTCTCCGCCGCCGCCGGAGACAATTGCTGTACGTCGAGCAGCTTATCCTGACGCAGCGACTGCGCCAGCTCCGGCGTGACCGTGGCCACTTTGAGCACGTCCGCGGGACGATTGCGGAAAGCCAGGCCCAGGCCCGCGGCCAGCAGAATGGGAAAGATGAAGACCCAGAACAGCGCTTCGGGCTCGCGCAGGAATTCGCGGAACCGCGTGAGGGTCAACTGTACCAGCGGATGGTCCGCCGGGGCGGAATCGCGCGGCGCTCGGGCCGCCGCTTCACGAGGCCGGATTTCGGGTATCGCCGTTACGTCACTCATCGCGTAAATGCCGTCCCGTCAGGGTGACGAAGACGTCCTCCAAGGTGGCCGAATGGGTGCGCAACTCGGTCAGCGGAAGGCCCTGGCGGTCGAGCTCATCCAGCAGCGCCGGTACCGCCCGATGCAGTTCGGTCACCTGCAACTGCACCGTGCCATTCTCCGTGCGCACGTCGCGCACGCCCTCGATGCGGCGCAGGGCCGGAACCTCCAGCGCCCGCAGCGCGCCACCAGCCGAAAACTCCACCATGTGCTCGACACCGATCGACGAGATCAGCTCGCGCGGCGTACCGAGGGCAATGATTTTGCCGTGATCCATCACGGCTACCCGGTCGCACAAGCGTTCCGCTTCATCCATGTAATGGGTGGTCAGCAGGATGGTGCGGCCCTGCTGCTTGAACTGTTCGATCAATTCCCATAGCTGCCGGCGGGCCTGCGGATCGAGGCCGGTGGTCGGCTCGTCGAGAAACAGAAAGTCGGGGTCGCCCACCAGCGCGCAAGCCAGCGCCAGCCGCTGTTTCTGGCCGCCGGAAAGTCCGCCGACGCGCGAGTTCATCTTCTCTTCCAGTTCCACCAGCGCGATCACTTCCGCCGGCGCCGGTCCGTTGCGGAAAAAACTGCGAAACAGGCGGATCGTCTCCAGCACCGTGACCTTGTCGCTGAGCTGGGTCTCTTGCAGTTGAATGCCGAGCCGCTGGCGCAGTTCCTGCGCGTCGGACTTCCAGCGCAGGCCGAGCAGCTCGACGTCGCCCGCATCCGCCGCGGTGAGGCCTTCGCAGATTTCGATGGTCGTGGTCTTGCCCGCGCCATTGGGCCCCAACAGGCCGAAGCACTCGCCCGCGCGCACTTCCAGATCGAGTTCGTTGACGGCCACCACGTCCTTGAATGCCTTGCGCAGTTTGCGGACACACAAAGCGGGCTGCGACGAGGAAGCGGGCATCCCTCCAGTATCGCGCATTGAAAGCGGACAGCGCATCCCAAAAGCGGACAGGCGCCGCTCGCGGATGCGCTGCCACGTGAGCCGCTTCATCCCCGGCACGATAATTGCACAAGAGCCACCAATGGCCACCTTGCTCAGAGATCTGCGCTATGCTGCGCGCATACTACGCCGGAGTCCGGGATTCGCTCTCACCGCCGTACTCACCCTGGCGCTGGGTATCGGCGCCAACACCGCCATCTTCAGTGTGGTGAACGCCACCCTCCTGCGTCCGCTCCCCTTCCCCCATCCCGAGCAGATCGTGGCCATCCAAAACCAGTACAAGGCCATCGGCCTGGACTCCGCCTCCGCCTCGGTCCTCGATTACCTCGACTACCGCAAGCAGCGGCAGTTGTTCTCCGAGGTGGCCGCCGTCGACAGCGGCGACTTTAATCTGACCGGCATCGATCGTCCCGAGCGTCTGCAATGCGGCATCGCCACTTCGGGGCTGTTTCCGGTGCTCGGGGTTCAGCCGATCCTGGGACGCGTATTCACCTACGACGAGGACCAGCCGGGACGAAACAGCGTGGTGGTGCTGACCGAGGGCCTGTGGAAGCGCCGATTCGGCGGCGATCCCAGCGTGATCGGGCGCACGCTGCACCTCAATGGCAAGCCTTACACCGTGGTGGGCGTGGTGCCCTCGATTCTGCAATGGTTCGCGCCGCTGGACGCGTGGATCCCCACCGGCTTCACCGCGGAGGATATGGCGCCGTCGCATCGCACCACGCAATACCTGTTTGTGGTGGCCCGTTTGCAGCGGGGCGTCTCCCTGGCGCGGGCGCGCGCCGGGATGGCCGCTTTCGGCGCCACCCTGGCCAAAAGCTATCCGGACCAATATCCGCCCTCGAGCGGCTGGGCCATCCGCGTAGATTCGTTGAATGAATTGCTGGTGGGCGACGTGCGGCCCGCCTTGCTCGTGCTGCTCGCCGCGGTGGGATTTGTGCTCCTGATCGCCTGCGCCAACGTGGCGAACCTCCTGCTGGCGCGGGCGGTGGCGCGTACCCATGAACTCTCCGTGCGCGCGGCGCTGGGCGCGGCCAAGTGGCGCATCGCGCGCCAATTGCTCACCGAGAGCCTGTTGCTCGGCCTCCTGGGCGGCGGAGGCGGCGCGTTACTCGGCAGTTGGGGTGTGGGCCTGCTGGTCAAGTACGGTCCGCAGCAACTGCCGCGGCTGGACGAAGTCAGCATGGACGGCCGCGTGCTCGCGTTCACGGCCGTCATTTCTCTGATCACCGGCCTGCTGTTCGGTCTGGCGCCTGTACTGCAACTGGCTACGGCCAACTTGCACGATCTGTTGAAGCTGGGCGCGCGCGGCGCGGTAGGCGGCCTGCGCCGTCACCGTACGCGCAGCGCCCTGGTCATGGTCGAAGTGGCGATGTCGCTGGTACTGCTGGTCGCGGCCGGACTGCTGCTGCGCAGCTTCGCCGGCCTGGAAAAGGTCGATCCCGGATTTCACGCGCACAACGTCCTGACCTTCGGGGTCGCACTGCCGCCCGCGCAATATGACACGCCGGCGCGTACGGCCGGCTTCTTCCATGCGTTTCTCGATCGCGTGTCCGCCTTGCCCGGCGTGGAGGCCACGGGCGCCGTGAATCCGCTGCCGTTCAGCGGCAGCAACAGTTCCGGTTCGTTTCTGATTGAAGGCCAAAACGTGCCAGAAGGCGGCACGGCGCCGCACGCCGACCAGCGCATCGTCACGCCCGGCTATTTTGCGGCCATGGGAATTCCGCTGCGCCGCGGACGCCTCTTGAACGACGTGGACCGGGAGGGCGCGCCGCTGGCGGTCCTCATCGACGAAGCCCTGGCGCAGCAATATTGGAAAGGCGTGGACCCCATCGGACGGCATCTGCGCCGCCCCGGCGAAAAGCGCCCCTGGGCCACCGTGGTGGGGATCGTGGGCCACGTGCAGCACAATGCGCTCGACAGCCAGTTGCGCAAGGCAACCCTCTATTGGTCCTATCTGCAAATGCCTTCGGCGTCCCTGGAGTTCGTGGTGCGGACCGCCGGCGATCCCATGTCGCTTTCGAATGCGGTGCAGCAGGCATTATCCAGCCAGGACAAAGACGTGCCGGCGTTCGACATCCGGACCATGGATCACCGCGTAGCCGGCTCGCTGGCCAACCGCCGTTTCGCCGTGTGGTTGTTGGCGGTGTTCGCTGCCATTGCGTTGTTGCTGGCGGCGGTGGGACTCTACGGCGTAATGGCGCAGACTGTTTTGCAGCGAAACCGGGAGATCGGTGTCCGCATGGCCCTGGGAGCGCAAAGCCGCGATGTGCTGGGCATGGTCGTGCGCCAGGCTGTGGTGCTGATCGGCGGCGGGCTCATCGCCGGAATCGGCGCAGCGCTGATTTTGACTTCGCTCATGAAGTCCCTGCTGTTCGCAGTAAGTCCCGCGGACCCGCTTACCTTTGTGCTGGTTGCGGTGTTATTGTCGGCCGTGGCCCTGGCCGCGGCCTATCTGCCCGCCCGGCGCGCCACGCGTGTCGACCCCGTAACGGCTCTCCGCTACGAGTGAACCATGGTCCTGCGGACCACCACGAAGGATGAAAAAGAAGCGCATTTCAGGTAGGTGAAGAGCCGGGCGGCGAAAGAGGCCGAGCTGCTCTGGCGCGGGTTGAGCCCGCGTACGAGTGTGGTCCGGACGCTGTGACGCACAACAAATGGCAGGCCGTAACGCTCACCCCTGTCCCCCGGCCAGCGTGAGGTTTTCACAGGAGGAGTAGCAGATAACCAAAGTGGACTGGAGGCAGCCCGGCAGGCACAGGCATAATCAGGGAAATGACCATCAGTAGGGAATTTCCCTCTTCGACTCTAGCTCTGTTCCTGGGCCTGCAAATCCTGGATGTGGCGACTACCATGATCGGCCTGCACTTTGGGGCGCGCGAAGGCAGCGGCTTCATCGGTCGCCTGTTGCAGGCCGGCCCGCTGACAGGTCTGCTCATATCCAAGATCCTGGCCGCCGGGCTGGCAGCCATCGCCGTGTTCATGCATAAGAAGCGGGTGCTGGTGTTTCTGAACTTCTGGTTCGCGGCCGTGGTCGGCTGGAACCTAGTCGCTATCGCGCTGCAATACCTCACGCAGTAGATCCTCCGCCGCTTCGCGCCAGGCGGGAAATCGAAACATGAATCCGCTGCCGGCCAGGCGTGCGGGGATCACCCGCCGGCTTTTCAAGATCAGCTCCGTTTCTGTGCGTAGGAATAGCGCCCCCAATTCCAACAGCGGTTTGGGGCCGGGCAGACCGATGCGCACCCTGGCGGCTTCGCGCAGCATGCGCATGAACTCACGGTTGGGAAGGGGAGCCGGCGCGCACAGATTGACTACGCCCGCGATTTCGGTGTGCGCGATCAGGTGCTCGACGGCGCCCAGGAAGTCCTGATAATGAATCCAGGAAATAAACTGTCTGCCGGAGCCGGCCGCGCCGCCCAAGCCCGCGCGCACCAGGGCCAGCAGCGTGGCGAAGATGCCGCCAGGTTCCGGGCTCATGATCATGGCGCTGCGCAGCGCGATGCGGCGCGTGTGCGGCGTGGCCGCGGCGAAAAAGGCGCGCTCCCAACTGGTAGCCACCTGGATGCTGAACCGCCATGACGCCGGGGCGTCCGGCTCGGACCCGCCCAACTCGCCGCTGCTCTCGTCCATGGGCCGCGCGAAGACGTGGCGGTAGATTGTGGCCGTGCTGGCGTTCATCCAGATGGCGGGTGGGGCCGCCGCCCGCGCGATGGCGCGGCCGACCGCCTCCGTCGATTGCACTCGCGAATCCAGAATTTCCCGCCGGTTCCGCGGGTTGTAGCGGCAATTGACGCTGCGCCCGGCCAGATTGATCACCAGGTCCGCGCCGTGCACGGTGTCGTGCCAATCGCCCGGATCACGGCCGTTCCACGCGACCATTTGCCAGGGCGCTGGATGCGGCTGCCGGGAGAGCACCGTGACGGAATGTCCGGCTTCGTGAAAATGCGCCGCCAGCAGACGGCCCACCTGGCCGGCGCCCCCGGGGATCACGATCTTCATGCGTGCTCCGCCACGGTTTGCATCAGATCGACGACCAGGCGCCGCACCGGCCGCAGGAGAGGGAAGGCCGCCAGTTTCACCATCCGCTCGACGATGCCGGCGCTCTTGCCGATCAACGCGCGCGTCCGCGCCTGGCCCGGCGAACGGTCGTAGATCCAGAACAGGATCAAACCCATCTGGTACATCCACAGGATGCGGGGCAGGTACGGCGCCAGGTCGGCGGGCACCTTCAGGCGGCTGCCCGCCAGCACCTGCGTGAACGATGCGACGTCCCGCTCCCGGATCTCGCGCGATTGGTCGCCGAACGGGGAAAGCGGATGCTGCGGGTCGGCGTGCCCCGCCAGCGCCCCCAGCAGGCGCCGGTTCGGCTCGAAGTACTTCAGCTTGGCTTCCAGCAGGGCGATCAGGCGATCCTTCAGCCGCTTCGGTTCCGCCAGCGCATTTTCGATCAGCGGCGCCAAATCCTGCTGCGCCTGGTCGTAGAATGCCAGCGCGATGGCGTCCTTGGAATCGAAGTAGTAGTACGCCGCGCCGGTCGCCACGCCGGCCTCCGCCGCGATGTCGCGCATGGTGGTCTCTTCGAAGCCATGCCGGCGAAACAGCTCCATGGCGGCATCCATGATGCGGGCGCGCGTCTTCGCGCTGCGGGCGTGCGTCACTCGAGCACCTTGCCCAGGGGCGCGCTTTCGGCCCACGGGCTATGGGGCACGGGCCCGCGCGGACGCAGGCGCCCGAGGACGAACAGGAGCGGCAGGTGCAGCAGACCGAGCAGGAACAAGAGCCAGCCGATCCCGGAGCAGGTCTGGGCGAGCATGGCGATCTTTTCGACGGGGCTCTTAGGCGCCGTAGCGATGCCGTATCCGGCCCCGAACAGGAGAACCGCGGCGGTCAGCAGGCGGTTTACGGAGTCGGCCGCCGGGATGTTGTCCGGGAAGGCGTTGCGCAGGAAGACGCGGCCGTTCCGCTCCAGCCGCCGGGCCGCCAAAAAAGTGATCGCCAGGCTCAGGGCCACGTAGGCGGTCGAAGCCAGCGCGAGGTACATGCTGTTCTCTCTTTCTGAACGCGTCCAAATCTGAACACGTTCAATATCAGGCTACGCCTGGCGGGCGCGGCTGTCAAGTAAAATCTGAACACGTTCAAATCCATCAGCGCGCGGCGCGCTGCGGGTATCATGGAGGGTATGCAACTTCCACGTTTATTCCTCGTCCGCCAGAACTTTCCCGGCCGCCGCCTTCCCGACGTGGCCGCCGAAGCCGCGCGGCAGCTACAGGCCTCCGGATTCGCCGCCCGCCTCCAGCCGGGGGCCAGCGTGGCCATCGGGGTGGGCAGCCGGGGCATCGCCAACATCGCCACCATCGCGCGGGCGACGGCCGCGTTCTGGAAGGCGCAGGGCATGCGTCCGTTCATCTTCCCGGCCATGGGCAGCCACGGCGCGGCTACGGCCGAAGGTCAGGCCGATGTGCTGGCGCATTACGGCATCGTGGAAGCCACCATGGGATGCCCCGTGCGCAGCTCGCTGGAGGTGGCGCCGCTCGGCAAAACGCCCGAAGGCATCCAGACCTATATGGACCGCAACGCTTACGAAAGCGATGGCGTGATGCTCTGCGGGCGGGTCAAGTGGCACACCGATTTTGCCGGCAGGATCGAGAGCGGCCTGTTCAAGATGATTGCCATCGGCCTGGGCAAATTCGCCGGCGCGCAGCACTACCACACGTACGCCTGCAAACTGGGCCTGGAAAACGTCATCCGCTCGATCGGGCGCACCGTGCTGGCGTCCGGCAAAGTGCTGGGCGGACTGGCCATTCTGGAAGACGCGCACCACGACACGGCCATGCTGGAGGCCGTGCCCGCCGCCGGCATGGAGGCACGCGAGGAGGAGTTGCTGGCGCTAGCCAAATCCTGGATGGGCCGAATTCCCATGGATCTGGACATTCTCATCGTGGATGAGATGGGCAAGAATATCAGCGGCGCCGGGATGGACACCAAGGTGATCAACCGCAGCGTTTTCGGCGAGTACAATCCATGGCCCGACACGCCGCGCATCGAGCGCATTTTCGTGCGGGACTTGACTGACCTGACGTATAACAACGCCGTGGGCATCGGGATGGCCGACGTCACCACCGACCGCCTGGTGAACCGCATCGACTGGAAGCCGACGCGCGTCAATTCGCTGACCGCCTCCACGCCTTCGGCTATCCGCACCCCGATCCACTATCCCACGGACCGCGAGTGTCTGGAAGCCATCGCGCCCACGGTTGGCAAGTTCGAGATGGGCGAGGTGACCATCGGCTGGATCCGCAACACCATGGAGCTTTCCCAGATGGCTTTGAGCGAAAACCTGCGGGTGGCCATCGAGCGCAATCCGGCCCTGGAAATCATCTCCCCGGCGCAGGAAATCGAGTTCGATGCCGCGGGCAATCTGGCGCTTGACGTGCTTGGAGAATCCGTGGCATCACACGCCTAACGCGCGAAAATACCCGCAAGCCTGTATACCTTCGGCCCCCTCCCCTGGCCTATTCTGAAATCGAAGCAATGCCTGGGAGCCGATGGTCCAAAATACAAATTGATGCGCTGGTCGATCAGATCGTCCAGCAGAAAAGGCCCTTGCCGGAGATCGAAATCGATGGCAAGTCGCGCGCCGCGATCAATAATCAGAGGAAGAGACTGCAACGCGCCGGAGTGCTCAACGGGTCGTTTACGGGCCGCGAAGTGAGGCCCTGGACGTTCCCCGAGCTGAAGAAGCTCACGGGCCTCACGCAGGAATACGGTTTCAGTGCCTCGTTCATCGCCCAAATGGGGCTGCTGCCGGGCCGCACCAAGGATTCGATCAGCAAGATGATGGGACGCCATGGCCTGGGCAACCCGGTGATCAAGGAACGGGCGCGCCAGGCGCACCGCTTCGATCCGGACCGCCGCCACGAGTTCGAGCACTTTCTGGCGGTCGAGGGACGCATGCTGCCCAGTATCGAGGTGGCGCGGCAGTGGGGGCTGGCGCAGAAGACCGTGACCGCCTACCGGCGCCGTTTGGGTATCGAATTGAGCTGGCTGGAGGCCCGGTCTTCCGAGGAATTTCATAACCAGCAGAAGCTGCGCGCGGCGGCCTTTATCCGGCACACGCGGGAACGATGGAAACAGTGGCGCGAGCGCAAGAAGGCCGTCTGGGAACGCCTGCGGCAGGAGTTCGCCCAGCGTCCGGACTGCCCCCCGGCGCGTGTGTGCCAGAGTTGCGGCCAGCAATGGTATGCCACGCGCGAGTTCTTCCACGCGCGCACGCGCAACTCGGCGAGCGGAGCCAAGATCAGCTACTGCCGTGTTTGCCGGCTGTGCCGCGCCGAGCGCCGGCGCAACCGCGCCGCCGCTCCCTCACCGGCGAGCGCCGTGCCGCCTGCCTTTTCCGCCCACCGCGACGCCCGAACCGACCGCACCGCGACTGCCGCGCACGTTTGACCGCCCGGGATTAGCGCAAGATCCCCAAGCCTTTGCCCACCCGGGTGAAAACCGCGAGCGCCCGGTCGAGTTCCGCGCGGGTGTGCGTGGCCGTTACGATCGTGCGCACGCGGGCCTTGCCTTCGGGCACCGTGGGAAATCCGATACCGGTAGCCAATACGCCTGCGTCGAACAAAGCGGCGGAGAGCGCGTGGGCCAGACGCGCTTCGCCCACGATGACAGGCGTGATAGGGGTCTCGCTGACCCCGGTGTTGAACCCGGCGGCACCCAGGCCCTGCTTGAAATACCGGGTGTTCTCCCAAAGCCTTTCGATGCGCTCGGGCTCCTGCTCCAGCACGTCGAACGCCGCCAGGCAGGAGGCCGCCACCGCCGGCGGATGTGAGGTCGAGAACAGAAATGGACGGGCGCGATGATACAGAAACTCGATCAGTGCCCGGCTCCCGCAGACGTATCCGCCCAGGACGCCAATCGCCTTGGACAGCGTGCCAACCTGGATGTGCACGCGGCCGTGCAGGTTGAAGTGATCGACGGTGCCGCGCCCGTTGCGCCCCAGCACACCGGAGGAATGCGCGTCGTCAATCATCATGATCGCTCCGTGCTTCTCGGCGGCCTCCACCAGGCCGGGCAGCGGGCCGATATCGCCGTCCATCGAAAACACGCCGTCGGTGATCAGGAGCTTGCGCCCGGGCTGCCCGTCGAGCTCCGCCAATTTGCGCTCGGCGGCCGCGGAATCCTTGTGCGGGAATACGTGGATCCTGGCCTTCGACAGCCGGCAGCCGTCGATGATACTGGCGTGGTTCAACTCGTCGGACACGATGTGATCCTCCGGCGTCAGGATGGCGGCGACGGTGCCGGCGTTGGCGGCGAATCCCGACTGAAACACCACGCAGGCTTCCACATGCTTGAAGCGCGCGATGCGCTCTTCCAGTTGCATATGCAGAGACATGGTGCCGGAGATGGTGCGCACGGCTCCCGATCCCACGCCATACTGCCGGGTGGCCTCCAGCGCCGCCTCCCGCAGCTTGGGATGCGTAGTCAGGCCCAGGTAGTTGTTCGAAGCCAGGTTGATCACGTCCTTGCCGTCGAAGCGCGATTCGGCGGCGCTGGCCGACTCCAGAACGCGCAGGCGCTGATAGGTTCCAGCCCGCTTCCAGGTCTCCAACTGTTCGCCGAGGAATGCCAGTGGATCGTTCATACCATCAGCATAGCCCGTCACGCAGGCGGCCCGGCCGCGGCCGTGCGCGAGCGTGAAAGGCGCTACATTATTCAAGAGGCATTCATCACCATGCATATCTCCCGTCTCCGCGCCGCCGTTCCGGCGCTCCTGATAGTGGCCGCCGCTTACGCCGCCGACGACATCAAGCCGGAAGCCGTCCTGGACAAGTACGTGGAAGCCACCGGCGGACGTGCCGCGTACGAAAAGATCCATTCCGACATGGCCACCGGAACCATGGAAATCACCGGCATGGGACTGAAGGGGACGCTTACCAGCTACCGCGCCGAGGCCGGCAAAAGCTATACGGCCATCGAACTGGAAGGGGTCGGCAAGATCGAAGAGGGGACCGACGGCCAGGTGGCATGGTCCATCAACCCCATGGAAGGCGCCCGCATCAAGGAAGGCGATGAGCGCGCCACGGCTTTCCGCAACGCCGCCATGCAGGTGGAGATGCATTGGCGGGACTTTTACAAGAAAGCCGAACTGAACGGAACCGAGGATGTCGACGGCAAACCCTGTTATAAGCTCGTTCTGACGCCCAACGAAGGCGGCGCCGAGACCAGATACTACGACAAAAGCACCGGCTATCTGGTCAAGGTGGTCCTGCCCACATCCACGCCGAACGGTCCGGTCACCGTCGAGCTTGGCTTAAGCGACTATCGGGATGAGGGCGGCATCCGAGTACCCCACACCATTACGCAGAAAGTTCCCAACGCCGACATCCTGGTGAAGATCGACAGTATCAAGCACAACCCGGATATTCCCGCCGGCCGTTTCGATCTGCCAGCCGAAATCAAGGCGCTGCAGTCGCCGGACAAGGCCGGCAAGAAATAGCGGCGTTTACTTGTGTAGTCTGCGGGAGCGCAGATAGCCAAGCAGATCGGCGGGACGATCCGTCTGAATGCCGGCCGCCCCGCGATCCACCGCGTCCTGCCAGCCGGCCGGATTGTCTGCCGGTCCCAACCGGTCCACGTAGATGGCCACGCCGGCCTTGACTGCCACCGCGATTACGTCGTCGGTGAAATCCACGGCGTCGAATGCCGCTACCCGCAGCTTCATGCCGGTCACCAGTTTCTCGAGTGCGCCGGCACTGCCCGCTTCCGGCATGACTCTGAGCGAAGGATAGAGCGCCTGCACCTGCCGGAGAAAACCAGCGCCGCCGTAGATCACCGCGGAATCCAGCATTTCAGCGTTGGTCAGGGCCGAGACGAGTTCGGCAGGTGCGATGTCTTTCGAGTCCACATACACACCGATCCTGCCACGAGCCAGGCGGAGAGCCTCGGCGAGCGTCGGCACGCGCGTCCCGGCGAACCGGGGGCCGAACTTCGCGCCGGCATCCAGCTTGCGGATCTGGTCCAGGGTCAACCGGCGCACCGCTCCGGAACCGTTGGTGGTGCGGTCGACCGTGGCATCGTGCATCAGCACCAGATGGCCGTCGGCGGTCGTGCGCACGTCGAGTTCGAAGTAATCCGCGCCGGCATCTACGGCGGCCTGAAAGGCCGGCAGCGTATTTTCCGGGTGCGCCCGGTGCTCACCGCGGTGCGCGATAACCACGATCTGCGGTTTGGCGGGAACGGCACCCATCAGCGTCGCCAGCAGCAGGCCGGCCAACCGAAAACGAATCATTGCTCTATACTAAGAGTGAACTTGCAAGAATACATCCGGGTCCGTGGCGCGCGGGTCCACAACCTGAAGAACATTTCGCTCTCTCTTCCCCATAATCAGCTTACCGTGGTCACCGGTGTATCGGGTTCCGGCAAGTCGTCCCTGGCGTTCGACACCATTTACGCCGAAGGCCAGCGCCGCTATGTGGAGTCGCTGTCGGCTTACGCTCGCCAGTTTCTGGAGCGCATGGAGAAACCCGCCGTGGACGAGATCGACGGTATCGCTCCGGCCATCGCCATCCGCCAGAAGAATACCAGCCGCAACCCGCGCTCCACGGTCGCCACTTCCACCGAGTGCTACGATTTTCTGCGGCTGCTGTTCGCCCGCGTGGGACACACCTATTGCCCCAACTGCGGCATACGGGTGCAGCCCGACACGGTCGACCAGGTGGCCCAGCGCCTTCTGGCGTTGCCCGCCGGGTCGCGCTGGTACGCGCTGTTTCCCGTCAGCGCCGAGGCGCATCCCAATACCCAGGCTCTGCGCGATCATCTCTTCGAATTGCGCAAGAAGGGCTTCAACCGCCTTTTCCAGGCCGGCCGCACCTTCGAATTTTCCACCCCGGAATCGCTGCTGGATATCGACTTCTCCAAGCCTGTCTTCGTTCTAGTCGATCGCCTGGCGATCCCCGCCGAGCCGGGACCCGAGCTGCGCCAGCGCATGGTGGATACGGTCGAGATCGGTTACCGCGAGGCGGGCGAGATCGTGCTGCAGAACGCCTCCGAAACGGACGCGCGTCCCCTGCGCTTCTCCGAAAAATTCGCCTGCAAGCAATGCGGCCTCGCCTTCGCCGAACCCGAGCCGCGCCTGTTCAGTTTCAACAACCCCTTCGGCGCCTGTCCCCGCTGCCAGGGGTTCGGCAATACCATCGACTTCGACATGGACCTGGTCATCCCCGACCGCAACCGCAGCCTCAACGAGGGCGCGGTAGACCCCTGGTCCAAGCCTAAGTACCGTTCCTGGCTCGGCAATTTCCGCAAAACGGCCAAAAGCAAGAGCGTCCGCATGGAGGCGCCATTTTGCGACCTCACCGAGAAGGAACAGGAAACCGTTTTTGCCGCGGTCCGCAACTTCTTCGATTTTCTCGAGACCAAGAAGTACAAGTTGCATGTCCGTGTGTTCCTCAGCCGTTATCGGGGCTACGCGCTGTGCCCGGAATGCCGCGGCGCGCGCCTGCGCCGCGAAGCGTTGTACATCCGTGTCGCCGACCGCAACATCGCCGCCGTAGTGCGCATGAACATTGCCGAGGCGGTGGCCTTCTTCGACGGCTTGGAACTCTCGCCCGCGGAAACCGCCATCGCCGGCAAGATCCTGGTCGAAATCCGCCAGCGCCTGAAATTCCTCTACGACGTAGGCCTCGACTATCTGACGCTCGACCGGCTTTCGGCCACGCTCTCCGGCGGCGAAGCGCAGCGCATACAGCTCGCCACCTGCCTGGGATCGCGGCTGGTGGGCGCCTGCTACGTGCTCGACGAACCATCTATCGGCTTGCACACCCGCGATACCGGCCGCCTCATCCGGATCCTGCACGAGTTGCGCCAGATCGGCAACACCATTCTGGTGGTGGAACACGATCCCGACGTGATGCGCGCGGCGGACCGCATCGTCGATCTTGGTCCGGGCGCGGGTGAACACGGCGGCTACATCATCTATGAAGGCTCTTACCGCGACCTGCTCTGCGACCGCGCCTCTCTGACCGGCCGTTATCTGCGCGGAGATCTGCGGGTCACCATCCCGCGCGCCCGGCACAAGGTCGCGCGCGCCAGGCGCCTGCGCTTCTTCGGCGCGCGCGTTCACAACCTCAAGAACATCGACGTGGAGATCCCGCTCGGCGCCATGGTGGTCATCACCGGCGTCTCCGGTTCGGGCAAGTCAACGCTGGTGCACGAGGTAATTTACAAGTCCCTGCAGGCGCTGCATAAAGCCCCGTCCATGAACGGGACCGAACCCGCCGATCCCGCACAAGAAGCGCTGGAGCCGGCCTTGAAGCTCACGTGCCGCAAGCTGGAGGGCGCCGACACGATCCGCGAGACCATCATGATCGACCAGTCTCCGATCGGCCGCACACCGCGCTCCAATCCGGTGACTTACATCAAAGCCTTCGACCTGATCCGCGCGCTGTTCGCTTCGACGCGCGACGCCGAGAAGCGCGGCTACACCGCCGGCCACTTCTCCTTCAATATCCCCGGCGGCCGCTGTGAAACCTGCCAAGGCGACGGCACCGTCACGGTGGAGATGCAGTTCCTGGCCGATGTGGAGCTGATCTGCGACGAATGCAAAGGCACCCGCTTCAAGAGCGGCATTCTGGATATCCGCTACAACGGGCTGAACGTGCACGAGGTGCTGCAGCTCACCGTGCATGAAGCCATCGCCTTTTTCCATGGCAACAAGCGCCTGGTGCAAAAGCTGCAGGTGCTCGAAGATGTGGGCCTCGGGTATCTGCGGCTGGGCCAGTCGGCGACCACGCTCTCCGGCGGCGAAGCCCAGCGCGTGAAACTGGCTGCGCATTTGGCGCAGGCATCCTGCCAAGGCGCACTCTACATTTTCGACGAACCCACCACCGGCCTGCACTTCGACGACATCGCCAAGCTGCTGGCGGCATTTAACCGGCTGATCGACAACGGCGCCAGCCTGCTGGTCATCGAGCACAACCTGGAAGTCATCAAGGCGGCGGACTGGGTTATCGATCTGGGACCGGAAGGCGGCGACCGCGGCGGCTATATCGTGGCCACCGGCACGCCGGAGCAGATCGCGCAGGTGTCCGCCTCGTATACAGGCCAATATCTTGCACCGGCGATTGCCCAGGCGGCTTCGCCCGCCGGGCACGCGTAAAATAGAGTTATGTGGGCCTGCGCGGCGCTGCTTTTCTTCCTGCAAGCTCCGGACTATACCGCGGAAGGGATGAAAGCGCTTGAAGCCGGGAAGTACGATCAGGCCGCCGACCTGTTTCACAAAGCCGTCGCCGCCGATCCGAAAGACTACGCCGCCCACTTCCATCTGGCGCTGGCCGACAGCATGCTCAAGCAGGATGGCGACGGGATCGCCGAATACAAAAAGGTGCTGGAACTCAAGCCCGGCTTGTACGAAGCGGAGCTCAATCTGGGCATTCTGCTGATCCGGGACAAACAGCCCGCCGAGGCTTTGCCCTATCTCCAGAAAGCCGTTGAAGCCAAGCCCAAAGAATTCCGGCCGCAGTTCTATTGCGCGCAAGCTTTGCTCGATTCGGGCGACGCGGTCAAGGCGGAGGCGCAATACCGCACGGCGCTGGAGCTGAACGCCAAATCCGCCGCCGCCGAACTGGGCCTGGCGCATGCTTTGGTTCGTCAGGACCGCCTGGCCGATGCCGCGCCGCATTTCCGTACCGCCGCGCAGCTCGACCGCGAGTATCGCGACGCCTTGCTGGAGCTGGCGTCGTTGTACGAAAAGAATCACCAGACCACGGAAGCCGTGGCCATCTATCAGCAGTTCCCGGAGAATGCCGGCGCGCAGGAGCATCTCGGCCAACTGATGCTCGAAAGCAAACAGTCCGCCGATGCCATCGCGCCGCTGGAGGCCGCCATGCAGCGGGACCCCACGCCGGCCAACCGCGCGGCTTTAGGGGCGGCTTACCTGTTCAACAAGCAGTTGGACAAGGCCCTGCCGCTGCTCGCGCAGAGCGTCGCCGCGGAGCCGAACAATTATGGGCTGCACATGATGTACGGGCGCGGGCTGCGCGACAGCAAGAAGTACGATCCCGCCGCCGTGCAGTTCTTCCAGGCCACCAAGCTGAAGCCCGATTCGAGAGAGGCCTGGAACGAGCTGTCCGGCATGCTCTATATGTTGGAGAAGTACCCGGAATCGCTGGCGGCGCTGGACAAAGCCCACCAGTTAGGCGACGATACGCCGGCGAATTACTATTTCCACGCCATCACTTATGACAAGTTGCGCGCCTTGAAGCCGGCTTTGGACTATTACCGCGAATTCCTGGCCCGCAGCAACGGCAAGTTTCCGGACGAAGAGTGGAAAGCCCGCCAGCGCGCCAAGCTGTTGGAGAGGGAGCTGAGCAAACGATGACTTCAGCCACCTGGGCCGCACTGTGGATTTTAATCGCGTTCGCTCCACTCCGCGCCGACCTGCAACAGGCGAAAGCCGAGCCCAACCTGGAGAAGCGCGCCATGCTGGCGCTCGAGAACGCGTCCGAGGCGCTTACGCAGGCCCACGACGCCTACGACAAGGGTGACAATAAGCGTGTCGCGGCCCTGGCAGCCGAAATCAAGGAATCCGTGGACCTGGCCGATACGTCTCTTCGGGAGACGGGGAAGAATCCCCGGAAGCGGCCCAAATGGTTCAAACGCGCCGAGAGCTCCACGCGTGAATTGCTGCGCCGCCTGGATGGATTTCAGCAGGAGATGAGTATTGACGACCGGCACCTGCTGGATGGAGTCAAGGCCCGGGTGCAGCAGGTGCATGATGGCCTTTTGCTCGGAGTATTGGAGGGCAAAACACAATGAGGACTCTGCTGGTTTGCGTCTTGCTGGCGGTGCCGCTGGCCGCCCAGCGGCAGCGTGATTTTCTGACCGTGGACGAAGCCGACCAGATCCGCGAGGCGCAGGATCCTAACGACCGGCTGGCGCTTTACATCCGCTTCGCACGGCAGCGCCTCAGTCAGGTGGATCACTGGCTGGCGCATGATAAGGCCGGCCGCTCCGTTTTCATTCACGACGCCCTGGATGATTATTCCAACATCATCGACGCCATCGACACCGTCACCGACGATGCCTTGCAGCGTCACGTCGATGTCAAGGTCGGCCTTAAGGGGGTAGCGTCCGCCGAGAAAGAAATGCTGGCTCATCTGCAGAAGATTCAGGCGGACCAGCCCAAGGACATTTCACGATACGATTTCGTTCTGCGGGCATCCCTCGACGCCACTTCGGACAGCCTGGACTCGGCCAATGAAGATCCGGCTGTGCGTGCCGCGGCGGTGGCCGCCAAACAGGCCAAGGAGCAAAAGGAACGGAACGCCGAGATGACCCCCGCCGAGCGGGAGCAGAAGCAAGCCGCAACCGACAAGGAAGCCAGGCAAGGCGGGAAGAGAAAGGCGCCCAGCCTGTTGCGCCCCGGCGAAACCGTGCAAGGCCAAACCAAGGATCAGGACAAGCCGCCTCAGAACTAGAATCGCCTGGCCGCCAGCCTGCCAGTGGCGGCTTCTCCGGCGCTCCCTTTTTGTGGTACTTAATCCATACATTCACATCCCATATTTGTTAACATAATTTTGCGGAGAACCCCTCGAATCATTAAAATATGTTAGCCTTGCCTCCCATTGCTTTGCTGGCCAGTTCGGCCGCTTCCCGCATGGTGCGCGGCCTCTTCGATGACACCTTCAGCGGCGTCCATCAGTTGAGCTGGTTCGACTGGGCCATCCTGATTCCGTATTTCGCTATCCTGATCGTGCTCTCCATTTACGGCGTCCACCGCTACGAGATCATCCGTACGTACTTTAAGCACCGTAAGAAGGCCACCGTCGAGCCACCCCAGCGCTTCGCCCAATTGCCGCCGGTCACCGTTCAACTGCCGATCTTTAACGAACGGTATGTCATCGAGCGGCTGATCGACGAAGTGACACGCATCGACTACCCGCGCGCACTCCTGCAAATCCAGGTGCTCGACGATTCCACCGACGACACGGCTGCCTTTGCCGAAGCGCTCGTCGAGCGCTACCGCGCCTTGGGATTCCCCATCGAATACCATCACCGCGCCAATCGCGAGGGTTTCAAAGCCGGCGCCTTGCAGGAAGGATTGAAAACCGCGACCGGCGAATTCGTGGCCATCTTCGATGCCGATTTCGTGCCGCCCTCCGATTTTCTTACCCGTACCATCCATCATTTCGCCGACCCCAAGGTCGGCGTGGTGCAGACCCGCTGGAGTTATCTCAATCGCGATTACAGCTTCCTCACCGAGGTCGAGGCCATGCTCCTGGACGGCCACTTCATCCTGGAGCACGGAGCCCGTTCCCGCGCGGGCTATTTCTTCAACTTCAACGGTACGGCCGGCATCCTCCGCAAAAGCATGATCGCCGACGCCGGCGGCTGGCAACACGATACCCTCACCGAGGATTCCGATCTGAGCTATCGCGCCCAGCTCAAAGGCTGGCGCTTCGTTTACGTGCCGGGTCTCGAGTGTCCCTCGGAACTGCCGGTGGAGATGCACGGCTTCCAGGTGCAGCAATCGCGCTGGGCCAAGGGACTGACGCAGTGCGCGCGCAAGCTCCTGCCGATGGTTTTCCGTGCCGACATCCCCCGCCGCCACAAGGTAGAGGCGTTCATGCACCTGACGCCCAACATCTCCTACCCGCTCATGATTGTGGTCTCGGCGCTCATGCTGCCGGTCATGATCGTGCGGTTCTACATGGGCGTCTGGCAGATGGTGTTCATCGACCTGCCGCTGATCATGGCCGCGTTCTGGTCCATCTCCGCCTTTTATATCGTTGCCGAGCGCGAACTGTATCCCAAGAACTGGAAACGAACCGTATGCCTGCTGCCCGTGTTGATGGCGATCGGGGTGGCCCTTACCGTCATCAATACGCGCGCCGTGCTGGAGGCGTTGTGCGGCATATCGAGCGCTTTCGTGCGCACTCCGAAGTACGCCATCGGCGACCGGCCGGTCAATCTGGAGCACAAGAAATACCGGCGCAAGAGCGGAATTCTGCCGTACGTCGAAATCGCTATCGGCACTTACTTCGTGGCCATGATCGGTTTCGCGATCGACACGTACAACTTCTTCTCCATTCCCTTCCTGCTGCTGTTCGTGGCGGGCTATTACTGGGCTGGCTTCGGAACCCTGATTCAGGAACAGCAGAGCCGCTTGCGGTGGCTGAAGCAGCGGCGGCTGGAACTGAAAACGGTCCGCTGACCGGTATCCCGGCGCCCGTAAACTCGGGTCTTACCAGCATGGGCATGCACGATTCAGCAGTTTCATATACGATATACCTAAATGCTGCGTCTCGCGATTGGTGGATGCTTATGCGCGATTCTTGCGCAGGCTGCCGGCATCACCGTAGATTATCCCGCCGACGGATCCATTTTTCCGCCTGAAATCATTGCCCCGACCGTCCTCTGGCGCGATACCGCCGGCGCCGCCAAAGTCTGGCGGATCGAAATCACCTTCGCCGACCACACGCGCGCGATCCGCGTCACATCGCACGGCGAAAAGATGCCCATCGGAGAGATCGACGAGCGCTGCGCCAAGGCCGGCGCCGTGCCCCCCACGCTGACGCCCCAGGAAGCCGAAGGGCACTCCTGGAAGCCGGAGGCGAGCGTTTGGGAAACCCTCAAACATCACTCCGTGCACTATCCCGCCACCATAACCATCACTGGATTTGAAAGCGAGAATGCCACGGAGCCGGTCTCCGAAGGGCACGTGACCATCCATACCTCCAGCGATCCGGTCGGCGCGCCGCTGTTCTACCGGGACGTGCCGCTCATTCCTTTCCCGGGCGGCGAAAAGGGCATAATCATGCCGCTGCCGAAGGAGGCCATCCCGCTGATCGCCTGGCGCCTTCTCTACATCGGCCAGGAGCGCAGCAAGGTCATGATGTCGGGTCTGCCCACCTGCGCCAATTGCCACTCCTTTTCGCACGACGGCAAAACCCTCGGGCTGGATGTGGACGGCCCGCAAAACGACAAGGGTCTATACGGGTTGGTGCCGGTCCGCCAGGTGACCTACATCCGCAATGAAGATGTGATCCACTGGAATTCGTTCGCGGAAGAGAAGAAGACCAAGCGCTTCGGCTTCATGTCGCAGATCTCGCCCGACGGCCAGTATGTGGTTACCTCCATCGAGCCTCCGGGCGTGCGCATCCGCGATTTCGATGCTCGCCTGTTCAACGGATTCTATAACAACTACGGCTTCGGCCAGGTGTTCTATCCCACGCGTGGTGTACTGGCGTGGTACAGCCGCGCCAGCGGCAAACTGCAACTTCTGCCTGGTGCTGACGATCCGCGCTACGTCCAGACCAGCGCCTTCTGGAGTCCCGACGGCAAGTATCTGGTGTTTTCGCGCGCGGAAGCCAAGGACCCGTATTCTCCGGGCCAGAAACCGGCGACCTACGCGAACGATCCCAACGAAACGCAGATTCAATACGACCTGTACCGCATCCCCTTCAACGGAGGCCGCGGCGGACAGGCGGAGCGGGTGGTGGGCGCCAGCCAGAACGGCATGAGCAACAATTTCCCGAAAGTCTCGCCGGAGCGCAAGTGGATTGTATACGTCGAGAACAAGAACGGCCTGCTGATGCGTCCCGACAGCCGGCTCTATATTGTGCCGTTTGAAGGCGGCGCAGCCAGGCCCTTGCGGGCCAACACTCCGCGCATGAACTCCTGGCATAGTTTCTCGCCCAACGGCCGTTGGCTGGTGTTCTCCTCGAAGGGCCGATCCCTCTACACGCAGTTGTATCTCACGCACATCGATCCCGATGGCACGGACAGTCCCGCGATTCGCATCGAAAATGCCACGGCCGCCAATCGCGCGGTGAACATTCCCGAATTCGCCAACATCCCGCCGGGCGGGCTCGAGAAGATCGAGACTCCGGCCATCGAGTTCTATCGTATGTTCGATGTGGCGGTGGGGCTCACCGAGAAAGGCGACTTTCCGGCGGCGGAAACAGCCTGGCAGAAGGCCATGTCAATGGATCCGGAAGATTCCAAGGCGCGCTACAACTTCGGCCTGACGCTCGATCGCGAAGGAAAGTTGCCGCAAGCCATTACGGAGTATCGCAAGAGTGTGGATATCAATCCGCAGAATGCCGCGGCATTTACCAATCTGGGCATCGCGTTAAGCCGCCAGGGCAAACTGGACGACGCCGTGGAAGCGCTGACGCAATCGGTGGCCATCCGTCCGGCCAATGCCATGGCGCAGAGCAACCTGGCCGCCGCGCTGATCGAGAAGGGGCAGACCGACCAGGCCGTGGCGCATATTGAAACCGCCCTGGAGGCCGATCCGGATTTCGCCGACGCGCATAACATGCTGGGCATCATACTGGGGCGCGCCGGCAGGCTCGACGAAGGGATCGCCCATTTGGAGAAAGCCGTGGCCAGGACGCCGGACTCGCCCGAGTATCGCTTCAATCTCGGGCGCCTCCTGGCAGCCCGCGGCCGGTTTGCCGACGCTATCCCGCACTTCGAACAAGCCGTCAAGCTGTCCGGGGGGCAAGAGCCGCAGAGCCTGGAGATGTTAGCCGCGATGTATGCCGAGGTGGGACGTTTCGCGCAAGCCGCGGAAGTCGCCAGGCACGCTCTCGAAATCGCCGAGCGCAATAAGAACACTGAGATGGAAGAGAGGCTCATTCCCCGGATTGCCGACTACGAACAGCATGCTGCACATTAGTCTTTCCGCCAAACGCCGGTGTCGGCGGCCGTCCCCGGATAACCCTCCGCTTTACTTTACGTTCCCTGAAATGGTACGCTAAGTGCTTCATAATGCGCACAGTTGACTTGATCCAGAGAAAGCGCGATGGCGGAGAATTAACGCCGGACGAGATATCGTATCTGGTCGATGGATACACGCGTGGGGATATTCCCGACTACCAAATGTCGGCCTTTCTCATGGCTGTGTTCTTCGCGAACATGACCGATCGCGAAGTCAGCCGGCTCACCGAATGCATGATGCAGTCGGGCAGCTCGCTCGACCTCTCCGGGATAGACGGGCTGAAGGTGGACAAGCATTCGACCGGCGGCGTGGGCGATAAGACCACCCTGATCGTGGCCCCGCTGGCGGCGTCGGCGGGTGTGATCGTGCCGACCATGGGCGGCCGCGGTTTGGGCCATACCGGCGGTACGGTCGATAAGCTCGAATCCATCCCCGGCATGCGCACCAACCTCAGCGTGGAGGAGTTCCGGAATCAGCTTGCCAGCGTGGGTCTCTGTTTCATGAGCCAGACGGGAGAACTGGCGCCCGCCGACGGCCGGCTCTACGCCTTGCGCGATGTTACCGGAACCGTCGAGTCGATCCCGCTGATTGCCTCGTCCATCATGTCCAAGAAACTCGCCGAGGGCGTGGACGCCCTGGTGCTCGACGTCAAGGTGGGCAACGGCGCGTTCATGAAGAAGCAGGTGGATGCGCGGCGCCTGGCACAAGTGATGGTAGGCATCGGCCGCCGCATGGACAAGCGCGTGCAGGCACTGATCACCGACATGAACCAGCCGCTGGGCTATGCGGTAGGCAATGCGTTGGAAGTTATGGAGGCCTCCCAGACCCTGCAGAACGCCGGCCCGGCCGATCTGACGCGGTTGTGCATCGAGTTGGCGGCGCGCATGATTTACCTGGGCAAGATTGTCGCATCGCTGGAAGAGGCGCGCCGGCTGGCGGAGCAGAAGCTGGTGGATGGCTCCGGCTACCGCAAGTTCAAACAGGCGGTGGAAGCGCAAGGCGGCAACGCGCAGGCCCTGGATAAGTTCGAGTTATTGCCCAACGCCACGGGCATGCGCGAAGTGACTTCCCCGCGCGGCGGATATGTCAGCGTCATCAACGCCGCGGATATCGGGCTGGCCTCCAACATGATCGGCGCCGGACGGGACCGCAAGGAAGATGCCATCGATCCGGCGGTGGGCGTGATTCTGGAAGTGAAGGTCGGCGAGAAGGTGGAAGCCGGGTCGGTGCTGTGCCGGCTCTATTACACCAAGGAAGATCGCGTGGAAGAGGCCGCCGAGATGGTGGAAGACGCCTTCCGCATTTCGGCCCAGCGGCCCGACGAGCGCGAGTTGATTCTGGAAGTCGTGGGATAATAAGGCGCTGATGCAGCGCTTCACCGGACTCCTGGGTCTCGCCGCCATGCTGGCGCTCGCCTGGCTGTTCTCCGCGCATAAGCGCGCCATCAAGCTGCGCATCCTGCTTTGGGGCATCGGCCTGCAATTCGCGTTTGCCGTGCTGGTGCTCCGCACCGACTTCGGCAAACTCTTTCAAGGCATCGGCGTCGGCGTCAATGCCATGCTCAATTACGCCGAAGCCGGCAGTAACTTCGTCTTCGGGCCGCTGGGCATCAAGACAGGCCCCTTCGGCGTGGTCTTTGCCTTCCAGGTGCTGCCCATCGTTATCTTCATCGCGTCGTTTTTCTCGATCCTTTACTACCTGGGCATCATGCAGTGGGTGGTAAAGGGCATGGCCATCGTGATGCTGAAGGTCATGGGAGCCAGCGGCGCCGAATCGCTGAACGTGGCGGCCAGCATCTTCATGGGCCAGACGGAAGCGCCGCTGACCATCAAGCCCTTCATCGCCGGGATGACCGAGTCCGAGCTGTTCACCATCATGACCAGCGGCATGGCGCACGTCTCGGGCGCGGTGATGGCGGCTTATGTGAAGATCGCCGGCGTGCGGATCGAGCATCTGCTTACCGCCGTAATCATGACCGCGCCGGCCACGATCATGCTGGCCAAGATCTTCTATCCCGAGGTCGATAAGCCCGCCACGGCCGGCAAGGTCGAGGTCAAGATCGAAAAGACGGCGGTGAATGTGATCGATGCCGCGGCGCAGGGCGCGGGCGACGGGCTGCACCTGGCCTTGAACATCGGCGCCATGCTGATCGCCTTCCTGGCCCTGATCGCCATGTTGAACGGCATCCTGGGCTGGGTCCATACGCTGCCGGCAATGGGCTGGGTGCCGGGTTCCATGCAGCAGATCTTTGCCATCGTATTCGCGCCCCTGGCATGGCTGATGGGCGTGCCCTGGAAGGACGCCTCCGCGATCGGCAATCTGCTGGGTACGCGACTGGTGCTCAACGAATTCGTGGCGTTCCTGCAACTCGGGCCCATGCGGGCGCAGCTCGATCCGCGGTCTTTCACCATCGCCACCTACGCGCTGTGCGGGTTTGCCAATTTCAGCTCGATCGCCATACAGATCGGCGGGATCGGGGCCCTGGCGCCCAATCGCAAATCCGACCTGGCCCGCCTGGGGCTGAAGGCCGTAGCCGCGGGCAGCATGGCCAACTTCATGTCCGCGTGCATCGCCGGGATGCTACTGTGATCCGCCAGGCCGTCGAGTTTCTCAAATCGCAAATCGAAGTACGGCCGCAGGTCGCGGTGGTGCTGGGCAGCGGACTGGGCGCCTTCGCAGAGGAGTTGGAGAACCCCCTCGCGATCCCGTATGCTTCAATTCCCGGATGGCCCAGTTCCACGGCCATCGGCCACGCCGGCCGGCTCGTATTCGGCAAGCTGGCTGCCCTGGATGTTGCGGTGATGGCCGGCCGGGTGCATCTCTATGAAGGCTACAGTCCCGCCCAGGTGACTTTCGGCGTACGCGTGCTCGGTCTCCTGGGCGTGCGCTCCATGCTGTTTACGAATGCCGCCGGCGGCATCAACCTGGAGTTGGAGCGCGGCGGCCTGGTGCTCATCTCCGATCACATCAATCTGCAAGGGTCGAATCCGCTGGCAGGCCCCAACGACGATGCCTTGGGCCCGCGTTTTCCCGACATGTCGGAAGCGTATCCCCGGGAACTGCGCGCGCTGGCGCATGAGGTCGGCAGCGAGTTAGGCCTACGGCTGGCGGAGGGTGTTTACGCGGCGATGCTGGGTCCGAGCTATGAGACTCCCGCCGAAATTCGTTATCTGCGCACCATCGGCGCCGACGTGGTGGGCATGTCCACCGTGCCCGAAGTGATCGCCGCCAATCATATGGGAATGCGCGTGCTTGGCATTTCGTGCGTGACGAATATGGCGGCCGGTATTCTGCCGCAGCGGATCAGCCATGCCGAAGTGCTGGAGACCGGCGAAATGGTGCGCGGCACGCTGGTACGGCTTCTGAGGGCGCTGCTGCCGCGCCTGGGGGCCTGACCATGGATCCCTTGGTCGAAGCCGCGCTGCGCGCCCGCGAGAACGCGCATGCCCCGTTCTCTCACTTCAAAGTGGGCGCGGCGCTCGAAGATTCCACCGGCCGTATACACACCGGCTGCAACGTGGAGAACGCCAGTTACGGCCTTACCCTGTGCGCCGAGCGGGTGGCCGTTTTCAAAGCCGTCTCGGAAGGCGCGCGCGGATTCCGGCGGGTAGCGGTAGTAGCCGATACGGACACGCTCACGCCACCCTGCGGCGCCTGCCGCCAGATCCTCTGGGAATTCTGCGGCGACGCCGAACTGACGATGGCCAACCTGCACGGCAAAACCGAGACCTTCCGCCTGAAAGATCTGCTGCCGAGGCCCTTCGATGCGTCTTTTTTGTAGCTTCGTACTTTTCGTATCCGCGCTCGCAGGCGCGTCCGCCGATTGGATCTGGACCGGCCGCTATGTGGTCACCATGGACCCGCAGCGCCGCGTGATCGAAAACGGCGCGGTCGCCATACGCGGCGCCCGCATCCTGGCCGCTGGAACCAAGGCGGAGATCGAGCAGCGCTATTCGGCAAGCCATCGCCTCGACCGTCCCGACGCGATTATCGCGCCGGGCTTGATCAGCACCCACACGCATGCGGCCATGTCGCTGTTCCGCGGACTCGCCGACGACCTGCGCCTGCAGGATTGGCTGGAACATTTCATCTTTCCGGCGGAAGCCCGCAACGTCACGCCCGAGTTCGTGCGCTGGGGAACGCGCCTCGGATGCCTGGAAATGATGTTGTCGGGCACCACCACGTTCACCGACATGTACTACTTCGAAGCCGTGGTGGCCGAGGCCGCGAAGGAAGCCGGCATGCGCGGCGTGCTCGGCGAAACCATCGTCGGTTTTCCGTCGCCCGACTCCAAGACTCCGGCCGACGCGCTGGCCTACACCGGCAAATTCCTCACCCGCTTTCATGACGATCCGCTGGTGGTGCCCGCCGTCGCGCCGCATGCCATCTACACCAACTCGGACGAAACGCTCCAGGCCTGCCGCAAGCTCGCCAACCAGCACGGCGCGCCGCTCCTGATTCATCTTTCCGAGACGAAGCACGAGAACGACGAGTGCATGGCCAAACGCAAAATGTCGCCCACGCAGGCGCTCGACGCGCTGGGGGTATTCAACGGCCGCACGGTCGCGGCGCACGCGGTGTGGGTGGACGAGACGGATCTGGCGATCCTGAAGGCGCGCGGGGTGGGAATCGCCCACTGCCCGTCCAGCAACATGAAACTGGCAAGCGGCGTCGCTCCTGTCACCCGCATGCTGGCCCTGGACCTGCCCGTGGGGCTCGGCCCCGACGGTCCCGCCGGCAGCAACAACGACTTCAACATGTTCGAAGAGATGGATCTGGCGGCCAAACTGCAAAAAGTCACTACCGGCGATCCGCGCAGCCTGCCCGCGACGGCGGCCGTCGAGATGGCCACCATCCGCGGCGCGCGCGCGCTGGGCATGCAGAAGGAGATCGGCTCGCTCGAGCCCGGCAAACTCGCGGACCTGATCTCCATCCGGCTCGATCAGCCCAATGCTGTGCCACTTTACAACGTCTACTCCCAGATGGTCTACGCGCTAAAGGGCAGCGACGTCGAAGATGTAATGGTGAATGGCAAGCTGCTGGTGCGGGACGCCCGGCCGTTGACGCTGAACGAGGCGGAGATCGTGGCCAAAGCCCGGGAGTACGGCGCGCAGGTCCGCAGATCCTTGCACTAGGATCAAGAGAATAGCCATGTCCCGAATGCTCGAAGAGATCCGTCAACAGCCGGAAGCGCTGGAGCGCACCCTGGCATCCGAACTGCGCCGCATCGAGCGGTTTAAGCAGCGCGTCGCCAAGCGGCGTCCGGGCCTGATCGTCCTGGCCGCGCGGGGCACCTCGGATAACGCCGCGCAGTTCGGCCGCTACCTGCTGGAGGTAACCACCGGCATCCCCGTTTCTCTGGCCGCGCCCGCGATCTACACGCTGTACAATGCCCGCGTGGATTACCGCGATGCGCTGGTGGTGGCGCTTTCGCAGTCGGGCGAGTCCACCGACACCAACCTGGTACTGGCGCGCGCCCGCGAACAGGGCGCGCTGACCATGGGGATCACAAACGAAGCCGGCAGTTCCCTGGCGCGGCTGGCCGAGCACGTTTTTCTGGTGCGTGCCGGCAAAGAGAAGAGCGTGGCAGCCACCAAGACCTACACCGGCCAATTGCTGATGCTCTACCTGCTGGCCTACGCGCTGGGGGGGCGGATTCGCATCGACGATCTGCAGCGCCTGCCGGAGCGCGCCCATCAGGCGCTGGAACTGGAGCCGGCTATCGCCGAATTGTCCGGACGCTATCGCTTCATGGATCATGCGGTGGTGGTGGGGCGTGGCCTGAATTATTCCAACGCCTTCGAATTCGCGCTCAAGCTGATGGAGACCTGCTACGTGGTGGCGGAGCGGTTCTCCTCGGCGGACTTTCTGCACGGCCCCATCGCCATGGTGGAGCGGGACTTTCCAGTGTTCATGTTCGCGCCGTCCGGGGCGACCTGGAACTCCATCGCCGAGACTTTGGAGAAGCTCCAGCAGTTGAAGGCCGAAACCGTCATCATCACCGACGCCAGCAACGCGGACGCGGGCGCGCGCGTCTCCCGCACCATCCGCCTGTCGCACAAGCTGCCCGAGTTGTATACTCCCATACCGTATATCGTGCCCGCCCAACTGTTCGCGGCGTGCCTGGCGGACCAGAAGGGTCTCGATCCGGACAGGCCGCGCACCATCAGCAAGGTGACGCTCACGATGTAGCGCGGACCTTGGATAATGCGGTCACCCGGAGAATTTTAGTGTGGCGATGGAGAGGCAAATCAGACCCGGTGGGAATCCAGCAGCCGCTGAAACCAGAGGCCGGTGGATGGGCATGGTTTTGGTTGTTTTCACCGCCCTCGCGTTTTGGTCACGAGCGTGGCAAAGGGCTTCAGGCGTCCGTGGCGCTGCGCTCAACTTCAACTGCCACAGCGCCATGGCATCCCGAGCAGTTGGCGCACACCATGCCATAAGGTAAACTGGGCTTATTCTGAAGCGAATCCTTTTGCCGGGAATCATCCTGGTAGCCGTGGCTGCTCGTGCCGCTACCCCGGAACAGAACCAACTGGACGCCAACCCCACGTTATTCGCTGTAATGGCGGCCATCAACGCCGCCGGTTACGACGCAGAAATCGATTCGCCCTCCAATAATCCGCTGCGGGCCGCCATTCGGGAACAGCTCGCCGCGCGGAATTTGTCCTGTCTTCCCGCGCTGCGGGATTTCTACCGCATCCATCGCCAGAGCGACCCTGCCGCCGATCTGGGCCAGTACATCTCCTGGGCGCTTTCCGTGAAAGGGCCGCCGGTATTCGAGTGGAAAGGCCGTACCGCGGATGTGCCGCCGGACGCGGCCCCGCTCGACGGCTTCGCGCCGCTGATGATCAAGTTCTACGAGGAAGCCGGCATCGAAGATCTCTGGAAGCAATCGCAGCCGGCCTTCGACCGGGAGATCGAACGTTATCACGATCCCATATCGGAGGCCATCCTGCAGGTCAACGGCTTCCTGCGCAACGAAACGTCCGGCACCACCGCGCGCTGGTTTCAAATCTACCTCGATCTGCTGGCTGCCCCCAACCAGATCCAGTCCCGCAGCTACGGCAGGAATTATTACGTAGTGGTCACGCCCAGCGCCGAGCCCCGCGTCAATGACGTCCGGCACGCCTATATGCACTATCTGCTCGATCCGCTGGCCACGCGTCACCAGGAAATCGTCATGCGGACGCGCGGCTTGTCGGATCACGCGCAGCGCGCCTCGGCGCTCGACGAACGGTTCAAGTCGGACTACCTGCTGCTGGTCACCGAATCGCTGATCAAGGCCATTGAAGCGCGTCTGGACCGCAAGCCGGCCATGGCGGAGGAGGCCATGAAGCAGGGCTACATTCTGACTGCCTACTTCTCCGAAGAACTGCCGGTGTACCTGAAGCAGGAGCAGTCGATGCACTACTACTTCCCGCAGATGATCCAGGCGATCAATCTGAAGCGGGAGGATGCGCGCCTGGCCGCGATCCAGTTCGATGCGCAACCTCCCGTGCGGCAGGTCAGGATCTCCCATCCGCCGCCCGCGCCGGTGCTGAAAGGCGCGCCGAAGATGCTGGCGCAGGCCGATCGATTGTACACGGATCGCGACCTGGAAGGCGCGCGGGAACTTTATCTGAAGTCGTTGGAGCAGACCGACGACCAGACCCTGCACGCCCAGGCCTATTACGGCCTGGCGCGCATCGCGGCGCTCGAACGCAATCCGGAGATGGCCGAACGGCTGTTCGAGAAGACCCTCGAGTGCAAGCCGGATGCGGCGGTCAAGGGGTGGACCCTGGTCTATTTGGGCCGGCTCGAAGACGCCGCGGGCGATCGCGCGTCGGCGGTCAAACGGTACCAGGAGGCGCTGGCCGTGGCGGGCGCGTCGGAAGCGGCGCGCGCGGCCGCGCAACAAGGAGTGGAACACAGTTTTGAACGAAAGCCGAATTAGAGGAGTCACCATGAAGAGCATCATTTTTTGCGGCGTACTGGCGCTGGGCGCCGCGATGCCGGGGCTGCTGGCGCAGAACAAAAAGGTTACCCGGGAAGAGGCGGAAGCCTATAACGCCATGATCAGAGCGCAAACCGCCGATGAGCGGATTGCGGCCGCGGAGAACTTAGTGACCAAGTTCGCCGACTCGCAGTTCCGGGCCACGGCGCTGTACTTCGAAGCACTCTCGTACGAGCAGAAGGGGGACTACGACCATTCTGTAGTGTTTGGCGAGCGCACGCTGGAAACGGACCCCAAGCATTATCAGGCCATGTTGATGCTGGCGATGGAGATTGCGCAACACACCCGGGAGTACGATCTGGACAAGGCGGAGAAACTGGCACGCGTGGACAAGTATGCGAAGACCGCGTTGGAGTTGCTGAAGGACGCTCCCAAGCCCAACCCGAATCTGACCGACGATCAGTGGGCTGGGGCGAAGAAAGAATATGAGTCGGAAGCGCACGCGGCGCTGGGCATGGGCGCCCTGGCGGATAAGCAATTCGCTGCCGCCGAGCGCGAATTCAAGTCCGCTGTCGAGGCTACCAATACGCCGGACCCGTCGAACATCGTGCGGCTCGGCAAGGTCTACGCCGACGAGGGCAAGTATGACGACGCCATCGCCCAATACGACAAAGTGATGGCCATCCCCGACGTGAACCCGACCGTGAGACAGATCGCGCAGGCGGAGCGGGTGCGGGCGATACAGAAAAAGGGCGCCGCGCATCCCCCGGCGCCGGCGGCCAAGCCCGACGCATCCAAGCCGGAAGCCCCCAAGCCGTAGAGCAGCGGATGCAGGCGGATCTGGAGGCCCTGGAGGCCGCGGCGGGTTACCGGTTCACCAACCGGGACCTGCTCTGCCGCGCCTTGACGCACAGTTCGCACGTACACGAGCAGACGGCCGCCGCCGGCGCGGCGTCGGAGCGTGACAACGAGCAATTGGAATTCCTGGGCGACTCTGTGCTGGGCTTTCTGGTCAGCGAGGATCTGCTGAAGGAACATCCGGACGCGGCCGAAGGCCGGCTGTCGAAGTTGCGGGCAAACCTGGTCAGCGCCGCCTGGCTGCACCAGGTGGCCCTCCGGCTGGGCCTGGGCGAGTATCTGCAGCTTGGCCGCGGCGAGGAGATGAGCGGCGGCCGGAACAAGAAGACGCTGCTGGTGGACGCGCTGGAGGCGTTGATTGCGGCGATCTACCTGGATGGAGGCATGCATGCGGCGCGCGAATTCGTCAGCCGTTGCGTGGCCCCGGTGGAAACCGCGGATGACGGCAGCGAAAACGGGCAAATGCAGCAGGAACTCCGGGACTACAAGAGCGCGCTGCAGGAATTCGCGCAAGCCCGCCGCCTGCCGACGCCGCGCTATGTGATCGTGCGGGAGCGCGGTCCGGAGCATTCCAAAACGTTCACGGTGGAGGCGCGCGTGGGGCGCGAGTGGGTCGGGCAGGCGGAAGGCCATACCAAGAAAAGCGCCGCGCAGAAGGCCGCGCGCGCCGTGTATGAACGCCTGATTGTGGGAGCGCAGCCGGAGCCCCCGCGATGCGAAGAGAGCGGGGAAGAGCCTCACTCGGTGTGAATCGTGACCAGGTGCTGGCCGCGCGGCAGCGTGATGGTGTCCGGTGCGGCGAGTTCCAGGGCGCTCTGCGCGCCGTCGATTTCGACGCGGGCGGGCTTGTGGTTCAGAACCGCGAAGGCCCGGGCGGAGCTTTGGTAGGCCATCTCCACCGTCCGGCCGTCCACTACTTGCGCCGACGCCAGCTCGCCATTGAAGTAAGCCACGCGCAACGGCGGCGGATCGCTTCCGGGTTCCACCGTATGGACGCCGGCGGGCAGGTACAGCAGCGTGTCGCTCGCAACGGGCCAGGGTTGGCCATCGACCAGCGCCGGACCGGACCAGCGCATGGCGACCCCGTGCGGCGCATCGATCGTCAGCCTGGCTCCGTTAGCCTCCACGTTTCGGACCACAGCGGCGGAAGCCGGGAGTAGTGCCAGATCCGGCTTCAGAATCGAGTTCTCAAAATAGAGCGCGACCTGCGCGAAAGCCCCCGCCGCCGAATGCACCACTTCGAATAGCTCGCCGCCGGTCTGCTGCTTGGTGGGATAGACATTCTGGTAACGGTCCACGATGTTGAGATCGATGGCCAGGCGATCCAGGCGCGGCGTCAGCGGCCGATAGCGGCGGGCGATCTCTTCGTAACGCTGCGGGGCCTCATTCCACACCGTGGCCGGATCTTCCACCAGGAACGTGAAGTTGTGGTTTTCGAGCAGCGGCAGAAGCTGCGCGGAATCAGCGCCGATGGCGTCGCGCATGGAGGTATCCAGCCGGTCGTCAACATGCGTGAGCACGAGGTCGAGGTAGGGGCGGGCACGGCGGATGTTCTCCATCTGTCCCAGCCACTCCTGCTGCATGTCCCGCGCGAGTCCGGCGCGGAAATCCAGAAAGGCGCGCTGCGACGCGGCGTCTTTGCGCGTGCTCAAGATTTCGATGGGATCGAATCCCGCTGCGGCGCGAAACTTCGCGCGCACATCGTCGTTCATGGGCGTGAAGCGGCTGGGATTGGACAGGCCCTCGAGCGACTCGAAATACAACTCGGCCAGGTTGACACCATCCCAATCGAAGCCCTCGATCAGATCCTTGACGCCCACGGACACGGCGTGGAAACAATCGCGGTTCTCCAGATTCATCAGCTTGCGCCAGTCCAGTTGCGCGTCCTGAAGGACCGCGGTCTTCTCGCGCCATTGCGGATGATCGTCCCAGAACTTGTCGCTGACGTGTGGCAGTTCCAGCCAGGCGTAGACCAGGATGCCGTGGGCGTGACAGGCGGCGATCAGGCGTTTCAGGTAGGCGTCGCGCTCGGGGTCGGGATCGTAGAAGTGCCAGGCGGCTACGTGCAGGGCGGAGATGCCGGCGGCGCGCCAACGGCCGGCGAAGTAGTCCAGGTCCACACGCAGACGGTAGGAGGAGTCGAAGAAGGCCCAGAGCCGCGTGGAACGGAACGGCGGATCGAGTCCCAGATCGGCGAGAGCTTGCAGCAAGTAGGGAAAGCGTTCATAGCCGCGTTCGCCCGGTGGCGCCGCCAGCCACAACACCGCGCCCGCGCCGCGGCGAAACCCAGCCATCAGGGGAGCTCCGGTCCAGCGCTCTTTGGCGAAGATCCTGGCCCCCGCCGGCACGTCGTAGCGCGGTAGTTCGAGGCCCTTTTCCCATACGATGGAGAGCTTGGCGGCGTGTACATCTTCCAGGCTCGCGACCCGCACATTCTCTTTGGAAGGGTGGAAGCCGAACAGTTCAGCCGTGGACGAATCGCCTTCGAGGATCAGGTATGCCCCGTTTTCCACGCGTGCCGGCCACTCCGCCGAGCCGGCCGAGCCCGCCCGCAGAACGAAGATCCGGGCGTTGGCGGCGGGCTGCTCGCGGAATCCGACGGACTGGAGGATAAGCGGCCAACCACCCTTGTCCCCGGAGAGGATAGCGAACGTGGGAATCGCGGCGTGGGCCAGAGCCGCGCACACGACCAAGAAGCTAGTAAGTAAACGCATACCAGAGTCCGGCGCGAAAGTCATGGAAGGACGAACCGTACGGGTAACCAGCCATGGTGTAACTGCCGCGCAGGTAGTTGACGGTCAGATACAGGGCGCTGGGCATGGGCGCCACCCGGAACTTCACGCCGGGTCCGGCTTCGAGGAAGTTGGCCCAGGGCTCGCGTTTCTGATCCAGAGTCAGATTGAAGTTCCAATAGAATTGCGATTGGAATGCGCCCAGCGGCGGCGTGTATCCCACCCGGTTCTGCGAGTAGACCAGGAAGTCGTTATCGAACCGGCTGACATAAATCGCGTCTTCGGAGTTCTCGTAGAAGAGGCCGCCCGTCTTAGACTTCAGCAGGTGACCGTAGCCTTTGGAAAACGCCACCCCGCCGCGATAGTCCGGCAGCATGTGACCGGTCAGATAGCCGACCGAAGAACCGGCTTCCGCCCAACCCATCAGCCCGTGCCATACGGAACTGGCGATACCGATACCGGGAATTAACGCGCTTTCGGAGAGATACTGGGGCGGCAGGCCGCTCGTGGCCGGACTTATCGTGCCCCGGGAATCGCCGATGAAACGAAGGCTCACATAAGGATGAATCGGAATCTTGCTGTGTAACTCGGTCTTAATCTGGGCATAAGAGAAGAAGTCGTGCCAGCTCGTAGAGTAAAGAGGGTAAGTCCAGAAGGTGGTGCGGAAGGTTTCAAACGACGGGCGCAAGTTCCGATAAGCCGCATCCGCCTCCCGGGCGATCTTCGGGTCCGGACTCTTGCGCGCCAGATCGAACCAGCGGATGGCCTGCTGGTCATTATGCGCGAGATTGTAAGCCCAGCCGAGTTTTAGCATCACGCCGAAATCCGTGGGATCGTCTTCCTGCGCCAGTTGCAGATACTTCAGTGCATCGCGGATGAAGCCGGCGTTGAAGCTGCGCTCGGCCATCACCTTGGCATCGATCGACGGTTGCGCCGGCTGCTCCGGCCGCGTCTTCAGGGTCTGCGGCAGGCGCAGGACGGCGCGCACCCGGTTGGCGAGATCTTCGTCCCCCCCTTTCATGACGCGCTCCAGCAGGGGCATGGCTTCAGCCGTATCGCCGCGCGCCAGCAGCAGAAAACCAAGCTGGGTGGCGGAGAGGTAATCCGTAGCCGACATTCCAACCAGAGTCCGGAATTCCACCTCGGCCTCGGACTGGTGGTTCATGCGCAGCAGCAGATATGCCAGATCGCGGCGCAGTTCGAGGTTCTTCGGATCGAGTTCGAGGGCGCGGCGGAATTCAGAAACATACGGGTACCGCTTGGGAAGCAGTTCCCGCGCGGACTCGGCGGCGCGCGGCTCGCCCCCCCGTGAGGCCGCCAGCAGAGCGGCATCGGCCTCTTCGACGCGGTTGAGCGACCGCAGTACGCGGCCCAGGTCTACCAGGACCGATCGCCGCTCGGGGATCAGGCGCCAGGCCTTCTCATAATGTTGTGCGGCCAGCTCCAATTCGTCGCGCTGTTCGGCCAGCGTGGCCAGTTCGTAATGCGCGCTGAAATTGTCGCCGCCCATCTGGATGGCCTTGGTCCAGCGTGCGATGCCCTCCGCCAAGGGCCGGTCGATGTTCTGGAAGGCGCGTTCCGCGGTGGCACGGGATTCGGGATCGCCCGCTCTGCGTACGCGATCGAACACCCGGCGCGCCTCAGCCTGTTGCTTCGTTTCGTAACAAAGAAAGGCATACTCCAACGCCACGTGAAAATCCTTGGGGTCGCGCAGCATGGCTTCCCGGAACTGCTCGCGCGCCGCGGCGTTTTCACCGATCTTGAGATAGGTGTAGGCCAGGTCTTTGCGGATCGCGGTGCGCTGGGGCGCGGCCGCCACGGCCTTCAGAAAGAAATCGACGGCTTCATCGTAGTTGCGGACACGCAGAGCTTCGTAGGCTTTATTGAGCGGTTCATAGGCCGGGTCGGGCGTCTGCGCGGCGGCGAGTCCGCCGGCAAGGAGGAGTATCCATAACCGCATGGTGATACCTACTTAGTGGGGCCGGCACGGGAAATCTCGCAATACACGCCTGTTTTCTTCTCGGGTTTGAAACGAATTGGCTGGCTCCATCACTTCCCCTCAGGTCCGAACGTTCTCGACCTGGAGCACACCATGGAATTCAGCAATGGATCTCTTGACTTCTCAATGCCCTTGAGCGGCAGTGGGCCGCGCACAGCCTCACAGACAATCGTCTTTCCGCGCGCCGTAACGGCCGCGACCGCCGGACTGGTCGGCTATCTGACGGAGTTTAGCGGCGGGAACGACCATCACGTCGGCCAGATGGACATACGCGTCGAGACCGAGATCAACGACAACACCGTCACGGTCAACGGGACCTTCGGGTTGCGCGACTGGTCCGGCAACTGGGACGATCAATACGACGGCAACATCAGCTTTGTGGTGGTGGCTGAACTCGAGTCTGCCACGGCCCCGCCGCCGCGCGGCGATCTGATTATTGAAGGCGCCGAATTCAACCAGGCGGTGCAGTTCTTCCGCAGCTCCACATACCTGGATCCGGCGCACCAGATGCCGGATAACTCCATTTGGCTGGTGGCCAACAAGGACACGGGAGTCCGGGTCTATGTGGACTGGGACGCCAGCGCCGGGCTTCCTCCAATCGCGAATCTCACGGGCGCGCTGACGGTGAACACCACGTCGACGACGTTGCATCTCACGCCGACGAACCCGGGAGGCGCCATCACGCCGCGCGCCGGCGACGAGATCAACATGGCGATCATCGACCACACGTTGAACTTCATGATTCCCGGCGCGTGGTGCGAGGAGACCATCAGCGTGCAATGCCAGGTGTGGGACGCCGCGGCGCCCGATTCGAAGTCCGCCGCCTTCACGCGCACCCTGACCTTCACCGAGGTGGACCCGTTGAACGTGTTTCTGGTGGGCGTCGGCAATCACCCGGCGGGTGGGTCGGACCTGCCGGCCCCGACGCAGAGCGCAGTGGCCACTACGCTTACCAAGCTGGCCAAAATGTACCCGGTGGGGGAGGTGAACCAGATCGGCTACGCGACCCTGGCATTCAACGAAACCGTCACCTCCACCAGCCCTGTGACATCCGGCTGCGGGGATGGCATGAACGACCTGCTCGACCGTCTGAACGATCTGCGCGGCGGCTCCAGCGACATTTATCTGGGTACTTTGCCGGCCGGGTTAGTCAGTTCGCCCGGAAACACCGTCGGCGGCTGTGCGCCGGTGGGTGGCAACGTGGCCGCGACTTTCGTCGATTGGGCGCCCGATCCGACGGACGACTCCGATCCGGCGCACGAAATCGGGCACTGCCTGGGACGGCGGCATGCGCCTTGTACCGGCGGACGCTGCCACCCGGCGCCCTCCGACGTCGATCCGAACTACCCGCAGTACGGCAACTTCTTTTCCGACAGCATTGGCGTCTTCGGCTTCGATCCCACCGACAATGTGAACGGCGTCAAGGACCCGTCGCAGATCACGGACTTCATGGGATACTCGCCGGACGACACCTGGATCAGCGCGTACACGTACAACGCACTGCGCGGGTCGAACTTCGGCCCAGTGGGCGGCGCCGCGCCTTCCGGCAACCGGGCCCATGGCCGGCAGGGAGTAATCAGCCAGATGCTGTTCCTGGGGCTGACAATCTCGCGCGACCGCATCGTGAAGCGGAGGCCGTCGTTCCATTACGCTGCTCCCGGACTGGACCTGTGCGGTTGCGGCAAGTTCACGGCGGAACTGTTGGATGAAAACCGCAACACTCTGATCTGTGCCACGCTGCATTCCGACTGCAATCGGGTGGGCTGCAAGTGCTGGCCCAAGGTGACCCGCGATCAGATTCCGTTCCCGCTGGCGTCGCGATGGCTCGAAGTCTACGAGGGCGAGAAAAAGATCTACGAAGAGGAGATCCCCGCGCCGCCGGAGATCCGTATCGACAGCTACGAGCAGCAGGAGTCCGGAATGCTGGTGAAATGGAGTCCGGCGGACTCCGCCATGAGCGGCTGCTTGTGGTACGTGGTGCACTGGTACGACGAGCGCTCGGACGCATGGAGGGGCGTGGCGCCCCGCCAGCAGGACACGTCGCTGGTGATTCCGCGGCACCTGTTCGCGAAACAGTCCAGCTTGCCGATTCGGATACTGGCCACCAGCGGCATTGCGACGGGCGTAGCCCAAGGCCGGGCCGCTCTGGGCGGCTGGCAGCTCTCGCAACCGACAGTCGGGCTGACCGGCGTGTCCGCGACGGTCGAGCAGCCGGCGGCCATTCCGGGCGTCATCCAAGCGGCCGTTTACGATACCAGCGGACGCGCGGCGGATTACAGCCGTGCCGCGTGGTACGGCAAGGGCGGCGCGGAATTGAGCCGCGGCAGCTCCCTGGATCTGAGGGCACTGCCGCCAGGACGCCAGGCGGTACGGTTCGTGGCGCCGCTGGCCGAAGGAGGTTTCGCCGCGGGTTCCTGGCTGGTGGAGCGGACCCCCGGCGGGTTCCTGCTGCATAGCCGGATTCCCGAGCCGGCGCCGAAGCCGCCCGTAGCGGATTGCGGCTGCGAGGGCCATCCGCACCCGCATCCCCACTCGGCTACCAATTCTTAGTTCTGAATCCTAGGAGAAGAAAAATGCAAATTCAAACGGGTAGTGTGTCTCTGTCCCCGATTTCCGGCTCGGGACCGCAGTTGCTGTCGACTACAGTCACCATGCCGGCGGCCATCTCGCATGCCACGGCGATTCTCACCGGATTTCTGGTCGAGTTTTCCGGCGGCAACGACCATCATCTCGGCCAGCTCGATATCCAGGTCAACATCCCCAGCGGCGGGATCAGCGGAGCCAACGTCGCCGTGCAGGCGACCATCGGGCTGCGCGACTGGTCGGGCAACTGGGACGATCAGTACGACGGCCAGGTCTTCTTCACGGTAGTAGGCGAATAGTCCCGCGCTCCACCGGCGCGGATCGGTGCAGGAGCCGGTGTGTTGTTTGCCGTCCTGGCCGGTTCGGTCCGGGGGACCGTTCGCCAAAGGCCTGGCCTTCGGCGTCATGGCCTGGTTCTTCCGGGTGGCATGGGGGGAGCCGTGCAAGCCGTGATGTTCAACTCCCCGGTATCGTTGCGGGCGTAATGGGCGTTTCCGGCCTTCTTTCGAATGAGCATCCTGAGCGCGGTGTATGGTGTTGCGCTGCGCGGCGGTTAAAGGTTGCACGGGCTTACAATGTAACCGTGACTTTTCCACGCGCCAGCGGGATTCTGTTGCATCCTACCTCGTTGCCGGGTCCCTTCGGAATCGGAGACCTGGGGCCGGCGGCGTACCGCTTCGCCGATTTCCTGGCAAGCGCGGGACAGCGTATCTGGCAGGTATTGCCGCTGGGTCCCACCGGGTACGGCGACTCGCCCTACCAGCTATTCTCGGCGTTCGCCGGCAATCCGCTGCTCATCAGCCTGGAGCAACTCGCCGCGGATGGTCTGCTCACGGCGGCGGAACTGGCGCGCGCGCCGGATTTCCCGGTAGACACGGTGGACTACGGGCGCGTGATCCGGTTCAAGTTCGAGCTGCTGCGGGCTGCGCACGCGCGTTTCGGCGGCGGAGCGGATTTCGACGTTTTCCAGCGCGAGAATGCCGTCTGGCTGGGCGACTATGCGCTGTTCATGGCGCTGAAAGCAGCCCACGGCGAAGAGTCCATCTGGAGCCGTTGGGAACCGGAGGTGGTCTCGCGCCAGCCGGCCGCCCTGTCCGCCTGGCGGTCGCGCCTGGCGCGCGAGATCGCGTTCGTGGAGTTCACGCAGTACGTTTTCGCCCGGCAATGGCGAAGCCTCCACGATTACGCCCGTCAGCGCGGCATACGAATCATGGGTGATCTGCCGATCTACGTGGCGCACGACAGTGCGGACGTGTGGTCGCACCCGGAGTTGTTCCAGTTGGATGCGGGAGGCGATCCGGCCGTGATGTCGGGCGTGCCGCCGGACTACTTCAGCGCTACGGGCCAGTTGTGGGGCAACCCGATCTATCGTTGGGAGCGCATGGCGGAGAGCGGCTTCCGTTGGTGGGTCGACCGGCTGCGGGCGGCGCTGGCCCAGGTCGATATCGTCCGCGTGGATCACTTCCGCGGTCTGGAAGCCTACTGGGAAGTGCCGGCGGGCGAGACCACCGCGCGCAACGGCCGGTGGGTGAAAGGCCCGGGACCGGCGCTATTCACGGCGCTGCAGGAGGCGCTCGGCGAGCTGCCCATCGTGGCCGAGAACCTGGGCGTGATCACGCCGGAGGTGGAAGCCATCCGCACCCAGTTCGGATTTCCGGGCATGGCGATTCTGCAGTTCGCCTTCGGCAAGGACCCGCAGGCGCCCGACTTTAAACCGCACAATTATCCGCGCGACCGGGTGGCCTACACCGGCACGCACGATAACGACACGACCGTAGGCTGGTGGTCGAGCGCCGGCGCAGGCGACAGCACGCGAACGGCGGCAGACGTTGCCGAAGAGCGCGCCTTCACCCGAAGGTACCTGGCGACGGACGGCCGCGAGATCCACTGGGTGTTCATCCGGGCACTAATAGCGTCCGTGGCGAACACGGTACTATTCCCCTTGCAGGACGTGCTGGGCCTGGGAAGTGAGGCCCGCATGAATACGCCGGCGGTGCCCAGCGGAAACTGGCGGTGGCGCTTTCGCGCGGAGTTGCTGACTCCGGCCATCGCGCAACGGCTGAAGGAGATGGTGGCGACGTATGACCGATAAACCGCGCCTGGATTTCTGGCAAATCTGGAACATGAGTTTTGGCTTTCTGGGCATCCAGTTCGGCTGGGGCTTGCAGATGGCGAACATGAGCGCCATCTACGAATATCTGGGAGCGCGCGCCGACCAGATTCCGATCCTGTGGCTGGCCGCGCCGCTCACGGGTTTGATCGTGCAGCCGATCATCGGGCACGCCAGCGATCACACCTGGAACCGGCTGGGGCGGCGGCGCCCGTATTTCCTGACCGGCGCGCTGCTCAGTTCGGCGGCCCTGATTCTGATGCCGCGAGTTTCCGCGCTGTGGATGGCGGCCGGGCTGCTGTGGATTCTGGACGCCTCCATCAACATCAGCATGGAGCCGTTCCGCGCCTTCGTGGCGGATTTGCTGCCGGAGGAGCAGCGCACGCGCGGGTTCGCCATGCAGAGCCTGTTTATCGGGCTGGGCGCGGTGGTGGCGTCGGTGCTGCCGGGCTTTCTGCTGAAGATTGTGGGTAACGGCGAAGGGCGTATTCCATTGCCGGTGCGGGTGTCTTTCTATCTGGGTGCGGCGGCGTTTTTCGGCGCGGTGATGTACACGATCGCGACCACGCGCGAGTATCCGCCGGAAGACCTGGAAGCCTTCCGCCGGATGAAGGCGGACAAACGCGGGCTGGGCGAGAATGTGCGCGAGATTCTGGAGTCCATCGCCCAAATGCCGCAGACCATGCGGCAACTGGCATGGGTCCAGATCGCCACCTGGCTGGGGCTGTTCTGCATGTGGCTTTATTTTCCGGTCGCGGTGGCGCACAACGTGTTTGGCGCGGACGATCCGCACAGCCTGCTCTACACGGAAGGCATCGCGTGGGGCGGCTACTGCTTCGCAATGTACTCGGCGGTCTGCTTCGTGTGGTCGTTCGCGTTGCCCGCGCTGGCCGGCAGACTGGGGCGCAAGGCGACACATAGCCTGTGCCTGCTCTGCGGGGCGGCGGGACTGCTGTCGGTGGCGCTGATCCACAACAAATGGTTGTTGTTCGGGTCGATGACGGGCGTGGGGATCGCGTGGGCCAGCACGCTGGCCATGCCGTACGCGATTCTGGCGGGGTCACTGCCGGCCGAGAAGACCGGCATTTACATGGGGATTTTCAACTTCTTCATCGTGACCCCGGAAATTATCGCCTCGCTGGGATTTGGCTGGGTCATGGCCCATTTGCTGGGCAACAACCGCCTGTTGGCGGTGGTGGCGGGCGGAGCGTTCTTCGTAGTGGCGGCGGCGCTGATGCAGCGCGTGCGCGACGTGGGCGCGGTGCAAACGGCGGGCGTGCGGACGGGAGTTGCCGCGCGTGCGGATTGAACCGTAGCAGGTGTTACACAAATCGGGCACATAGTACCGGCAATCGCGACATGTTATACCTATGGACGGTACTCACCGGGTATAATTGCCGCAGAGTGTTTATCGCCAAGAAGCATCTCTCCCGCCGCACAGTTCTTCGCGGCATGGGTGTCAGCATTGCTCTTCCCCTCCTCGACTCTATGGTGCCCGCGCAAACGCTGCTGCGCGCTACGGCGGCATCGCCGCGCAGCCGTCTGGCCTGCATCGAGATGGTGCACGGCGCCGCCGGCAGCACGGCCGAGGGAGCGCGGAAACATTTCTGGAGTCCGGCGCAGGAGGGCGCGGATTTCGAGTTCTCGTACTCACTGGAACCGCTGGCGCCGTTGCGCGAGTACATCACCATCGTGACGGGTACAGATGCGCGTCCGGCGGACGCTTTCTCTCCCATCGAAGCTGGCGGCGATCACTTCCGGTCGAGTGCCGTATTTCTCACGGCGGCGCATCCCAAACCGACCAGCGGTCCGGACGTGCGCGCCGGCACCTCCATCGATCAAATCTACGCGCAGCGGGCGGCACAAGACACGGCCTTGCCCTCGATTCAGCTTTGTGTGGAGAACATCGGCCTCAACGAATCATGCGCGTGCGATTATAACTGCATTTACTCGGAGACCATTAGTTGGGCTTCGCCGACTTCGCCGCTGACCATGACGGTAAATCCGCGCGTGGCGTTCGAAACGCTGTTCGGCAAGGCCGGACCGGGCAGCGTCCTCGACCCGGTGCTTCCGTCGGCGAACCGGCTCCAGGCCAGCCTCGGGCCGCCCGACCGCGTCCGTCTGCAGACGCACCTCGCGGAGATTCGCGCCGTCGAGCGGCAGATACAGGCGATTGAGCGGCACAATGCCGCCGCGCGCGAACGGCAGTTGCCGGCAGCGCCGCTGGGCGTACCGGACTCCTGGGAACAGCATGTGAAGCTGATGTTCGACCTGCAGGTGCTGGCGTTCGCCGCGGATGTGACACGGGTTTCAGCCTTCAAATTGAGCCGCGACACGAGCAATCGCATCTTTCCGGAGAGTGGCGTGCAGTCGCCGTTCCACTCGTTGTCGCATCACTCGGAGACACCGGCGCGAATCGCGGAATTCGCGAAACTCAACCGGTATCACGTGTCCGCCGCCGCGTATTTCCTGCGGCGGCTCCGGGACACACCGGACGGAGACGGCAACCTGCTGGATCACTCCCTGGTGCTGTACGGCAGTGCGATGGGCGATTCCAATCTGCACGATCACCGGCGCCTGCCGCTGTTTCTGGCAGGTCACGCCAGCGGTACGGTGAAAGGCAACCTCCACCGCGTTTGCCCGGCTGGGACTCCCCAGGCGAATGCTCTGGTGACGGTGATGCGCAAGCTGGGCGTGGAGATCGCGGGTATCGGTGACAGCACCGGGGAAATCGATATCTGAAGCGGCTTAGCGGGGCTTCGCTTCGTAGGGCACCGGATGCGAGCGGAGCAGTTCGCGGATACGGGGCCGAATGGCTGCCGCGCTCAGAGGTGCGGCGAAGATAGCCTGCGCTCCTAGCATGTCGGCGGCGCGCAGGGCATCGGCGCCGGCCACCGGCGCCGTGGCCACGATTTTCAGCAACGGACGCAGGGCCTGCATCTCGCGGCTGGCCGCCAACCGTTCCGCTTCGGGCAGCGCCAGGCTGAAGACCGCCAGATCGACGGGATACGCCCGGGTTTGCGCCACGGCGTCCCCGGCGGTGCGGGACGCCAACACGATGTAACCCGCGCCGGAGAAGATGTCCATCAGCCGGTTGCGCCGCGTGGTATCGGCCTCCACGATCAGCACCATCTGCTCTCTGGATCGCACGGCCATGGTGGCCGTCGCCGGACTGCTGTTCCCGCCCACTGTCAGCACCAGCGGAACCGCGTCGCCGAGGGGTGCTTTGACGGGTACGCGGATGTTTACCTGCATCATGCTCACCATGTTCGGGGCAGCCCCGGCAAAGACCACCTCGGCGCGTACGCCGCCCAACTTCACCTTCACCGGCAGGCGCGGCCGCGGCAGGTCCGCCAGCGTGGTGTAAGGAATCACCCGGCCGTCCATACCCGCGGGTGATGTCTGCCCTTCGCCCGTGGCGTACAACGCCACAATCGAGCCGCGCATGGCCGGATTGCGGGCCGAATTGCAGCAGCCTGTCTCGTTCAGCATGCCGGCTTGTCCCTTGCCGGACGAGTTCAGGGTAAACAGTCCCGGCGCGGTGCGCGCGACCGGCAGCGTCACGGCCGGCGACCGCAAGCCCTGGTATTCGACCACGACCTCGGTCGAATCGCGGCCGGCTGTTTCATAGGGAACCACCGCGCAAATCTGCCCGCGGGACGCGTAGGCCAAAGGTGCGGCCACGCCGTCGAAGAGGACGCGCGTTTCGCCGAGTACGGTGGTCGCTCTTCCGTGGCTGTCCAACTGCGCCGGCACCATCGCCGCGGGGCCGGCGTTGGCTGGAAACAGCACCACCAACTCGCCCGGCGCCACCGGGCCGGGCAGAAAGCTGGCCGCGTTCACGACCTGCGCCGCGGATAGCTGAGGCGCAGCCGGCAATGTTACGGACGCAAAAAGCAATAGAGCGGTGAGACCCATGGCGATGGCGATCAGGCGTTGGCCGGCTCGACGATGGCCGACATAGAGCCGGCGCAGCGCGCCAGCCGCGGATCGGGACCGTAGGCGTGGATCTGGTCGCGCGCGAACTCGGCGGGCTCCCGCTCGCAGGTCAACAGCACCGTCCGGCCGCAGCGGTCCACCTCTTCGGCGTGGCGAAAGGCCTGCTCCAGCGTAAAAACAAACAGCCGCTGCAGCATTTCGATCACATAGTCGTAGCTGTGGTCGTTATCGTCCAGAAGCACGACCTGGTATAGCGGCACGAGCGGCGCCCGCTCGGTAATTCGGGTCTCGGGAGCTTCCGTGGTCTTCGGCATAGCCCGCTTACAGATTAGTATGCCACGCACAATCGGAGCGGGGGAAGGGCTTCAGGCACGGGACAACAGCAAGTCTCGCAGAGTATGTACCAGGATGTAAGCGTCCAGCCCCCGCGAGGGATTCTTCAGGTAATAGAAGTCGTATTCGAGGCGGCGGAGGGTATCTTCAGGCTGGCCGGCTGGCGCGTTGATCTGCGCCCACCCGGTAATGCCTGGCTTGACGCGATAAAGCTGCCGGTAAAACGGGATCTCTTCCGATAGAACCGAGGCGAACTCTAGGCGCTCAGCGCGCGGTCCCACGAAGCAGATCTCGCCGCGCAGCACGTTCCAAAGCTGCGGCAGCGCGTCCAGGCGCCAGCGGCGGACCAGGCGTTGCGCGCCATTCAGCCGGCCATCGCGGTCCCGCGCGAGGTGCAGGCTGTACAGCGTGAATGGCTTGGCGTCCAGGCCCAGGCACTTCCCGCGGTCGAGGAGCGGGCCGCGCGTGGACAGTTTCAGCAGCACAGCCGCCAGCAGCAGAAGCGGGGCAGACAGGATGGTGACGGCCAGCGCCAGCAGCCAATGCGCCAGCGTCTGATAAACCATCCGCTGCGCGCGCGGTTCAAAAGTCCCCATGAGCAGCAACTGGGAGGGCCGCAGCCGGTCGATCAGGATGTGCCCGCATAACTGCTCGTAGGCGGTGGCGGCCTCTTCAATGGTATGGCCGCCGTATCGCAGTTGCAGGAGGCCGGCGATCGGCATCTGGCCGCGCCGTTCCATCATCCCCACCACGATGCGGTCGGGCTTGAGGGCGGCCACGACCGGTTGCAGATCCGCAAGCGTCCCCAGCAGTTTCCCGGCCTCGCACGGCGCGCCGGCCGCATCGTCGGCGACAAAGCCGATCACCACCAGGCCTAGATCCGGATGAGAAACGATATGGCGGGCCATTTCCGCCAGCACGGGACAAACGCCCACGAACAGAATCCGCTGGGCGCCGACCACGCGCAGGACCACGATCCCGAAGGCAAGGCGCCACGCAAACAGAGCGATGACCAATGCGGCGCAGGCGGGCACCATCAGGCGGAGCGGCAGGCGGAAGTCGTCGGTGACGTAGCCTACCAGTCCCTGGATCAGGAGCGCGATGCCCACCACCAGGCACAGTTGCTGGACCAGCAGCACTCGCGATTTCACGTGGATGCGGATGTAGAGATCTTCGAAATACAGCCCGAACAGAATGCTGGCCCCCGCCAGGGCGAGGCGTAACAGGCCGTTGTCGGCCAGCAGAAAGACCACTGGATCCACGTTGAGAATCAGGAACGTGACCGCCAGGAATGCCGTAGCAATGAGCAGCACTTCGGAAACGAACAGGGCCAGCGCACCCACGGGGAGAAAAACACGGGACGGTCGGTTCATCAGCCGGACGCCGTAGCGTGGACCCATTATAACCGGACGCCGGGGAGCGCGATAATGTACGTTAGTTGGGTAATCCGATCTATCTCGATCACCACGCCACCACGCCGCTCGATCCGCGTGTGCTGGCGGCCATGATGCCGTATCTGACCGGCAAATTCGGCAATGCGGCCAGCCGTAGCCACGCCTTCGGGTGGGAGGCGGAGCGCGCGGTAGAGGAGGCGCGCCGGCAGGTCTCGGGATTGATCGGGGCTTCTCCGCAGGAGATTGTTTTCACCAGCGGTGCTACGGAGTCCGACAACCTGGCGATCAAGGGCGTGGCGGAAGCGCACGCCGGTAAAGGGGATCACCTGGTTGCCAGCGCGATCGAGCATAAAGCCGTCCTGGATTGCCTGCGCAGGCTGGCGCAGCACGGATGGCGTGTCACGTGGCTGCCGGTGGGCTTGGACGGCCTGCTGGATCCCTCGGCGGTGGCCGCAGCCATCACCGCGCGCACGGTGCTGGTCTCCGTCATGTACGCCAACAATGAAGTGGGTACCATACAGCCGGTGGCGGAGATCGGCAGGATCTGCCGGGAGCACGGCGTGCTGTTCCATTGCGATGCGGCGCAGGCAGTGGGCAAGGTGCCCGTCAACGTCGAAGCGGAGTCGATCGATCTGCTGTCCATCTCCGCGCACAAGATGTATGGCCCGAAGGGCGTGGGCGCGCTGTACGTAAGGCGGCGGAATCCGCGGGTGGCGCCGGCGGCGCAGATGGATGGCGGAGGCCACGAGCGCGGCATGCGGCCGGGCACGCTCAACGTGCCGGGGATCGTGGGGCTGGGCGAAGCTTGCGCTATCTGCGCGCGGGAGATGTCCCAGGAGGCCGCGCGGCTGGCCGGCCTGCGCGATCTGCTGCGCGCCAAACTGGAAGCCGGGCTCGACCGGGTGCAGCTCAACGGCAGTATCCGGCAGCGGCTGCCGAACAATCTGAATATGAGTTTCGCGGGCGTGGAATCCGAGGCCCTGATGATGGGGATGCCCGATGTGGCGGTGTCCAGCGGCTCGGCGTGCACATCGGCTACCATGGAACCTAGCTACGTGTTAAAGGCTATGGGTCTGGACGACGAGACGGCGCATAGTTCGCTGCGCTTCGGGTTGGGCCGGTCCACCACGCTGGAAGAGATCGATTGCGCGGCGGCGCGCATCATAGAGGTAGTCAGGAAATTGCGCGAGATCAAGGAGGCGGTGTGATTCAGGTGACGGAGAAAGCGGCGGCACGCATTCGCCAGATACTCGAGAAAGAAGGCGTTTCCGGAGGGTTGCGGCTGGCGGTGCAGGGCGGCGGCTGTTCCGGCTTCTCTTACGTCTTCAAGATCGAAACCCGGGAACGTCCCAGCGATCATGTGTTCGCGGCCGGCGATGCCAGAGTCCTGATCGATCCCAAGAGCTTTATTTACCTGGACGGACTGACGCTGGACTACCGGGAATCGCTCATGCAATCCGGGTTCGTCATCGACAACCCGAACGCCCACAAAACCTGCAGTTGCGGCACGTCCTTTTCGGTGCAGTAATTAATTGGTCTCGTCCACCACTTCGACCGCGTTCACGCAGGCGTAATTCATCACGGGTACGAACGAGAGCACGATCTTACCCTGCGCATTGGGCACGATCCCGTGGAATGTCTTCTCGATGGCCCGTTGCGGCCCGCCGGCGGCGCGAAACACATCGAAGTTACGCAGCAGCGCGGCCCCGTTACAGAACACATCGAAGATCCGGCTGCCAGCCCCGCCGCCGCCGGGCTTGCCCGGACCGAACCAGGTTTCGGCGAATTTGAGGGTTACCGTGTAGCGGCCATCCGCCACGGGTATCGCGTAAGTGAAATGGCCGAAGCGCTCGGCGCGGAACATCTCCGGATCGGTCGTATTGGTCACCAGATCGGAGCGGGCCACCACGTTGCCGTGGTTATAGTAGCGGTCGGCGGCCCAGACCTGGCCGCGCTGGTCTGTGTAGTTGCGGCTTCGCGCCACAATCCGCACCGGACGCATCCTTCCGGGAATGCCGGGAACGATTTCCAACGCGTTCAAAAACGGGACGTTATTGACCAACCCGGCGAACTGCACGTGCAGCAGGCCGTCGGACGCCGGGGAGATGTCTTTAAAGACCTTTTCGTCGGCGGCACTGCTGCCTCCGGCGTCGGCGATCACATCGAAAGCCCACAACGCCGGCTTGCCATTGATCGAGACACGAAAAACGCGGCTGGACTCGCCGCCTCCAGCCGTACTATTCTCCCCGAACAGCGTCTCCGCGAAATACAGGTGCAGCTCGTAGATGCCCGGCTTCAGCGGGATGTCGTAGCTGAAGTCGCCCTCGCGCCGCGTACGGAACAGTTCCGGGTCCGGAGTGCCGAAAATGATCTGGTTGGGGGTGGCGAAGACGGATCCGCCGTGAAAGAAGCGGTCGCCGGACCAGATATTGCCGGCGCGGTCCACGAACCGCTGCGCGGCGGAACCCGCGAGGATGCGCACCTCTTCCGATTCCGTGCCAATGGGTGTGGCCGTGACGCGAGCGGCGGGGAGCTTGGCCGCCGGGTGGGGGCGCGTCCACGTGAACACGATCAGGGAGATTGCGATCACCGGTAACCCGGCGACGACTGACAGCCTCTGCCACAGTGGAAACCTGTGTCGCACGGCCTTCGCCGGGACGGCGGTAAACCCCGCCGGAGCTAGGGCGTTTTCCACAACCGGGGCGCCCGAAGTGGTTGTTCCATTTCCCTTTCCAAGCCCGTTCCCGTTGCCATTGCCATCCTCCTCGACGTATACCGTTTCCAGCGCTTCGGCCCGCGCGATGAATTGCGGCACGTATTGGCCGGGAGGAATGACGATCTGTAGCGTGTGGTCGGCGCCATCCTGCAAGTAATACTGCTTCAAGCGCTTGCGGAGCCGGAAGGCCTCCACCCGCACGATGGAATCCTGCCGCGGATCGAACGTCGCCGGCCGGCCAAACGCCTCGACGGCGATATTGTACTCTTTGATCTGCCCGGAGTTGCCCTCGAAGTATTTCTTGCAGACATAGTCCAGCAAGAGCGCCAAACTGGGGGCCTTCGCGAATATACCAGACGCGATAACGGCCTCCAACTCGGCTTTGGACTGAGCTGGATCAAGGGTAGCAGACATGGCCTCTCCCCTAAGTGTTCCAACGACTTCGCGGTCGAGATCCCGTTGCCGTTAACCCACTGTAGCCACTGTAACCAGACCTTATGATAACAGTAACGCGGCTGAAAATAAAGCAGATTTTCGGTGTAACCGCTCTTTTTTAGCGAATTAACAGCTTTAGCCTTTACCCTGGGCCTTAGTACATTTATATTACAGTAGTCTCGTTATACAGGTGAAAGTGTCATGGGATCGGACTATCAATCCGGTTCCACGGATGTGGGAAGAGAGATTCAAGGGAGCCAAGAAGCTATGAAGAATCGCTACATAATGCTGGTAGGGCTGGTCCTGCTGCTCGTAACAGCGATGACCCTGCCGGCGCAGTTCATCTTCGCGACACTGACGGGTGTAGTGTCCGATCCTTCGGGCGCGGTCGTGCCAGGCGCGAAGGTCAAACTGGTCAATGAGCAATCCGGCGACACGCGCGATTCCGTCACCAACTCCGACGGATTCTTCACGTTCGCCTCCGTCAGCGTCGGCAACTTCAGCTACAAGCTGGTCGTCGAGGCCAATGGCTTTGTTACCTACGAGGCCCCCGGCGTGTCGTTGCTGGGCGGCGAGAAACGTAATATTAATGTCACGCTCAAGGTTGGCAACACGACGGAAACGGTCGAGGTGGTGGGGGTCGCCGACTCGATTGTGCCGGTGGACTCCGGCGAAAAATCCGAAACGTTGACGACCAAGGAATTGACGAACTTCGTGCAGGTGGGCAGCAACGCGGCTGAGTACATCAAGATCATGCCGGGGTTCGGTATCCAGAATGGCACCGCGAACAAGGCTAACTACAGCGGCCAGGTGATCGGTATCAACGCCAACGGCGATGCCGGCAGCCAGAGCCCCCTGAACAACGCCTACTCGTACAACGGACTGCCGAGCAACTCCCTGGACATCACGGCCGACGGCGCCCACGTTTCCGACCCGGGCTGCAACTGCGATACGCCGGTGAATCCCAACTCGGACATGGTTTCCGAGTTTAAGATTCTGGCATCGAATTTCAGCGCGGAGAACCAGAAGGGGCCCATCGTCATCAGCTCCATCGCCAAGGGCGGCGGCAGCGAGTTCCACGGTTCGGCGTTCTTCTACGCCCGCAACTACAACCTGAACGCCAACGACTGGTTGTTCAACTATTCCGGCCAGCCCATACCGCAGAACAAGTACTATTATCCGGGCGGCACCATTGGCGGCCCGGTGCTCATCCCGGGCACGCGGTTCAACAAGAGCCGCAACAAGCTCTTCTTCTTCACCGGATTTGAGTACTTCTACCAGGTCCTCGACACGGGCCTGCTGCGCAGCACCGTGCCGGTGCCGGACATGCTGACCGGCAACTTCTCCCCCGCGACGATCGCAAAGGAAGGCAACATCACCGCCACCGGCGGCAAGCCCGGAGCCCTGAATACCGGTGCGCAGGCTTTGTTCCCCGGCGGCCAGATTCCTTCCACCATGATCGATCCGAACATGGTGGCGCTAATGAAGCTGTATCCAGCTCCTAACGCCAATCCGAACACCGATGGCGGATTCAACTACGTGCAGGCGGAGACGTTCAACCAGAACAACACGCAGTGGATGTCGCGCGTGGATTACAGCATCAGCGACAACACCAAGTTGTTCATCCGCTACAACTACCAGCGGGAAACGCAGCAATTCCCGGTGGGCCTGTGGTGGCGCCAGACAGACCAGGTACCGTATCCTACGCCGATCCTGGGCAAGAACAAATCGGACTCGGTAACGGCATCGTTGACGCACGTGTTCAGCCCGACGATGACGAACGAGTTCGTGTTCGGCTACACCTACATCGGCTTCCCCAACGTCTTCTCGGATCCTTCCAAAGTGGATCGTTCCAACGTCGGCTATAGCTACACGGGCTTGTACAAGAACGGCGTCGCCCAGATTCCTTCGTTTGGCGGTGTGGGCTGGACAGCCCAGGAAGCTTCCCTGATCTTCAATCCGGGCGGCTTCGAGGCAGGCGGTCCTTCGGCCGGCCTGTACGCCGACAAGTGGATGCCCAGCTTCAGCGACACCGTGACCAAGGTGACCGGAACCCATACGCTGAAAGCCGGGTTCTTCTACGAATGGATCCGTAACTCCCAGCCGGCGAATAACTCTACCAACGGCCAACTCCAGGTATGGTCGGGCGGCAATTCCAACACATACGGCAATGAGTATGCCGACCTGGTCACCGGTAACCTGTACGGTTACACGGAATCTTCGTTCAATAGGATCAACGACATCGCTTACAACACGTACGAAGGATTCGTCCAGGACGACTGGAAGGTCACCCGCAGACTGACGGTGAACTTCGGCCTGCGTTTGACGCACTTCCAGCCGTGGATCGACCGCGAGGGATTCGGCTATTCGATCTTCAATTACGCGGACTACAATTCGAACTGTACGCCCACCCAATATTGTGGATTCGAATGGCACAAGCGGAACCCCAACGTCCCGATAGGCGGATTCCCCACCAGGGCCCTGTTCTACGCGCCGCGTTTTGGCGCCGCGTATGATCTGTCGGGCTCCGGCAAGACCGTTCTGCGCGGCGGTTGGGGCCGGTATTACTATCACTCCGGCCAGTTCACGTCCGGCCTGGACGTGGCCGCGGGCGTGCGAACCGTCACGCTCAACACCAACTACCTGGGCAACAACACCCCGTTGTTCGCCAAAGAGTTGGATACCATTAGTTTCGCCAGCGCGGCCTTGAGCCCGGCGGCGGTAGACAGCAAGGACGACCGGCAGCCATACACCGACAGTTACAGCTTCACTGTCTCGCGCCGGCTTCCCTGGTCGAGCTTGCTGGAAGTCGCCTACGTAGGCAATCGAAGCCGCGATCTGGCTAACTCCAGCGGTGTCGGCAGCGACATTAACCTGGTGCCCGTGGGAGCTATGTCCTGGGGCAAGACCGGTCAGGACCCGAATGGACTCAATGCGAACAACTACCGTCCATTACAGGGCTTCTCCGATGTGAATCTGGCGACCAACAACCTGTATTCGAATTACAACGGGTTGCAGGCCACCTGGGTGCGCACCAAGGGCCGCTACACCATCAACATGAACTACACCTGGTCGAAGGCGATGGGAATCGTCAGCTCGACGCTCGATCCGTTCAACATCGCCAACGACTATGGCGTGCAGCCCACCAACCGCACGCATCTGTTCAACGCTGCTTACTCTGTTGAGCTGGGGAACTTTACCCACGACAAGATATTGGGCGGCTTCATCAACGGTTGGCAGCTTTCCGGTATCACGCAAGTGGAAAGCGGCCCCAACCTCACCGGCTTCAGCAGCGGCGACGATTTTGGCGCGGGCTTCAACGGCGCGCTGACGAACGGGACCACTCTCATTCCGAGCAGCGGCAATGAGAGCTCCTGTCCCGGCGGCAAGGGGTCGCTGACCTGCTTCCAGATCAGTAATACGGCGCTGCTGGGCACCAACGCGATCCAACTCAATCCGGTCCTGACCTGCAACCCGGCGGCGAATCTGGCTACCCATCAGTACATCAACCCGAACTGCTTCGCGCTGCCGACCGCTGTCGGCCAGATGGGTCCCACGATCCTGCCGGCCATTTACGGACCGTGGTTCTTCAACTCGGATCTGGGGTTGTTCAAGAACTTCTCCTTCACCGAGCAGAGGAAACTGCAGTTCCGATTCAACGCGTACAACTTCCTGAACCACCCGCTGTGGTCGTTCAACGGCAGCAACCTGACCCTGGGCTTCGATCCCGAGACGGGTAAGGTGAACACGCCGAACTTCGGTACGGTTACGACCAAGCAGGGCGCCCGCATCGTGCAACTCGCGGTGAAGTTCCTGTTCTAAGCGGCGTCCCCAACCAGGAAACAAACGAAAGGAGCGTCCCGGACACGGGGCGCTCTTTTTGTTTTTGCAGTCAACCCGAATTCCGGCGGGCCATGTCCTCCAGGCAGCGCACCACCAGCGCCGTCCAGCCTGTCTGATGGCTGGCGCCCAGGCCGCGTCCGTTGTCCGCGTGGAAGAACTCGTAGAACAGCGTCAAATCGCGCCAATCAGGATCTTCGGCGTAGCGCGCGTGGCTCTGCCATGCGGCGCGGCCGTCCGGACCGCGCAGGAAGAGGCGCGCCAGGCGCGACATGATTTCTCCGGCCACTTCTTTCAGGTTCAGCATGCGGCCGGAACCCGTGGGGCACTCCACGCGCAGGTGGTCGCCATAGAAATGGTGATACCGCTCCAGGGCTTCCACCCAAAGGTAGTTGATTGGAAACCAGATGGGACCCCGCCAGTTGGAGTTGCCGCCGAACGTCCCGCTGCGGGACTCGGCCGGCTCGTAGTCCACGCGCTGGGATGCGCCGTCAGTCTCCAGAACGTAGGGATGCTGGTCGTGGAACTTGGAGAGCGACCGGATACCGAAGGGCGATAAGAACTCGTTCTCGTCCAGCATGTACTTCAACACGCGCAGCAGGCGGCCCAGGGAAGGAATCGCCAGCAGGCGGTGGGTATGCCCATTCGACTGCTCCTGCTCCATGTAGGAGATCTGCTGGCAGAGATCCTGGCGGTTGTTCAGGAACCATTCCATGCGCTTGCGGAAGGCGGGGAGCCGGCTAATGACAGAATCGTCCAGGACTTCGACGGCCACCAGCGGCATCAGGCCGACGGCCGAACGCACGCGCAGCGGCAGGGTCGTGTGGTCCATGCGGAGCTGGTCGTAGTAGAAGCCGTCGGTCTCATCCCACAGGCCGTTGCCCCCCAGGGAATTCATGGCGCTGGCGATGGCCACGAAGTGCTCGAAGAACTTGGAGGCCACATCTTCGTACTCCCGGTCCTCGACCGCTAATTCCAGGGCCATGGAAAGCATAGTCAGGCAATAAAAGGCCATCCACGCCGTGCCGTCGGCTTGCTCCAGGTGCAGATTGCCAGGGAGTGGCTGCGAGCGATCGAAGACGCCGATGTTGTCCAGGCCCAGGAATCCGCCGGAGAATACGTTCTCGCCCTCTACGTCCTTGCGATTCACCCACCAGGTGAAGTTGATCAGCAGCTTCTGAAACACGCGGCCGAGGAAGACGCGATCGCGGCCGCCGCGCGGGCCAGTCATCTTGTATACGCGCCAGCAGGCCCAGGCGTGGACCGGCGGATTCACGTCGCCGAATGCAAACTCGTATGCCGGAACCTGCCCGTTGGGGTGCATATACCACTCCCGCAGCAACAGCACCAGTTGTTCCTTGGCGAAATGCGGATCCAGGCGGGCGAAGGGAATCATGTGGAAGGCCAGGTCCCACGCGGCGTACCACGGGTATTCCCAATTGTCCGGCATCGAAATGATGTCGCGATTGTAGAGGTGCCGCCAATGGTGATTCCGTCCCTGGCTCCGCGTGAGCGGTGGCGGGGGCTGCGAGGGGTCGCCTTCGAGCCACTGTTGCACCGAATAGTAGAAGAACTGCTTGTTCCAGAGCAGCCCGGCATAGGCCTGGCGCGCGATACGCCGCGACTCGTCGGTGTAGCCTTTATGCAGCCAGAGGGCGTAGAACTCGTCGGTTTCCTTTTCGCGCTCGGCGATGATCCGGTCCGCGTCCCAACTCTGCGGGGAGCCGTCGGCAGACAGGCGCAGGCGGATGACCGAGCTCGCGCCAGGCTCTAGATCCAGACGATACAGTGCGGCTGCCTTGGTGCCTTCGCCCCGCGGATTCACGCGGTCGGCCCGCCCTTCGATCACATAGCCATGGAAAGCGTCTTTCACGTAAGGGCCGCTGTTGGGGACGCCAAACAGGCGCTGGACATCGGTTTCGTTCTCCGTAAAGAGAAGGTCGGCGGCGTCCTGCGCCTCGAGCGTGTATCTGCCCAGGGACGTGTGTTCGGCTACCAGGCCGTGGTTCGCGCGGCTGATCCGCGGTCTGGGCCAGTAACCCTCGCCTTCGCGCCCCCACGACCAGGTATTGCGAAACCAGAGTGTGGGGAGCACCACCAGGGGCGCGCGCGCGGGACCCCGGTTGACGGCGGTGATCCGCAATACCAGTTCGTCCGGCGCGGCCTTGGCATACTCGACGAAGATGTCGAAGTAACGCCGCTCGTCGAACACCCCGGTATCTTCCAGTTCGAACTCGGGCTGTTGCCGGCCGCGCTGCTGGTTCTCTGCCACCAACGCGGTATACGGGAAAGCCGCCTGCGGATACTTGTACAGCGCCTTCATGTAGGAGTGCGTGGGCGAGGAATCGAGATAGTAGTAGCACTCCTTGACGTCTTCGCCGTGATTGCCCTCCGGGCCGGTCAATCCGTAGAGCCGCTCCTTCAGGATCGGATCGCGGCCGTTCCACAGGGCCAGCGCCAGGCACAGGCGGCCTTCGCGGTCGCAGATGCCCAGCAGACCATCCTCGCCCCAACGGTAGGCGCGGCTGCGCGCATGCTCATGCGGAAAGTAGCGCCAGGAGTCGCCCTGCGGCGAATAGTCTTCGCGGACGGTGCCCCATTGCCGTCCGGATAGATACGGGCCCCAGCGTTTCCAGTTTTTTTCGCGCCGTTCGTCCTCGGCCAGGCGCGCCAGTTCCGCGATCAAGCGCGCGCCTCGGAGATGGCGATGATATTCTTGATGCCGCCGGCTTTACCCATCACCGGATCACGGAAGGCCTCCATGGGGAAGCGGCCGGTGATGAGGGACCGCAGGGCTTGCGGCCACCGCGTGGCGAACACGCCGATGTCGCGCACGGCGTGATCGAATGCCTGCGGCCCGGCATTCACCACGCCGAGCACCACCTGATTCTTGAGCACCATGTTGTACATGATCCGATCGGTGTCAAACGCCACCTTCTCCTCGCCGCGCGGCACGCCCGTAAATACATAGATGCCGTTCGATCCCAGATGCTTCAGTACTTCGAATGCGAATTGCGGCGCGCCGGCGGCTTCGTATATCAGGTCGATATTGCCCACCTCCTCGGCCATCTGCTCAATGGGCACCTGCTCGGATGAAATATAGCGCGCGCCGACGGCCTCCGCTACTGCCGCTTTGGGATTGGGCTTGGCCCCACGCGAGTAGACCACGGTGTCGAAGCCGTCGTTGACCAGCGCCATAGCCCCTAACAATCCGACCGGGCCGGCGCCCAACACCACGGCGCGATGCCTGCCGCCGCCCCAAGGCAGCCGCCGTTGGATCTCATGGACCTCGATCAGGGCCTTTTCAGCGATGGTCAAAGGTTCCACCAGGACGGCCACGTCCCGCAGATGGCGCGACACGGGATGCAGATGCGCACGGTCCTCCACCACGAATTCGGTCATGAAGCCGTCCAGATCCTTGATGCCGTGTTCGCTGTACTTGCCGGTCATGCAGAAGTCGTAGTGGCCTGCGCGGCAGGGCACGCAGTCGGGATCGGCGCAGGCCAGGCGTACTGTGCCCACTGCCAGGTCGCCCGGGCGCAAGTCCGTCACGGCGGGCCCGGCTTCCACCACTTCCGCCAGCGATTCGTGGCCGAGCACGAAGTGGTCCGTACCCGGCGGGGGCGTGCCATAGACGAACGCGCAAATCTCCTTGTCGGTGCCGCACACACCCACTTCCAGCATGCGCAGCTTCACCTGGGTAGGCGCGGAAAGGCGTGGTTCGGGGCGATCCTCCACTTTGATTTCGCGCGTCGCGGGGTATACCGTTACAGCTTTCATGGCGTCTACCATGGTTGCAACACGGGCGGGGAGCGGTCAACTGCATAACGTATGGTTCGGCAAAGTCGAGCCGAGCCGGATAAGCGCCCCTTGACCTAACCAACCGCATTTGCCATAGTCTAACTATGTCAGGAGCGGATGTGCGCGAACTGTGGCGTCGATTGCAATATCTCTTCCAACGGAAGCAACACGAACAGGACCTGGCTGACGAGATGCGCCTGCACCTCGATCTGCGGGCGGCCGATGCCGGGGAATCCGCGGCGCGCCGGCGCTTCGGCAACGTGACCCGGATGCACGAAGCGAGCCGGGCGGTCTGGGGCTGGGGCTTGGTCGAAAGCCTGGCCCGGGACCTGCGCTACACCCTGCGCAGCCTGCGTGCGAACCCCGGCTTCACGGCCACGGCGATTCTCTCGCTGGCGCTCGGAATCGGCGCCAACACGGCCATTTTCAGCATCCTGAACGCCGTGATGCTGCGCTCGCTGCCGGTCGAGAATCCCCAGCGCCTGGTCCAGGTGGACGCGGGGCAGGGCGGGGGATACTTCACCAATCCGATCTGGGAGCAGGTGCGCGATCACCAACAGGCATTTGCCGGCACACTGGCCTTCTCTACCGACAAGTTCGACCTGGCCGATGGAGGGGAAAGCCACTTTGCCCAGGGCCTGTGGGTCAGCGGCGATTTCTTCCATGTCCTGGGCGTGCCTGCCCTGCGCGGTCGCGTGTTTGCTACCGACGACGACCTCCACGGCGGCGGCCGCTCCGGACCGGTGGCTGTGATCAGCTACAGCTTCTGGAAAGGGCATTACAACGGCGATCCGGACATTCTGGGCAAAACCGTCCGGCTGAGCCGGCACGCCTTTACGATCGTTGGTGTGACCCCGCCGTGGTTTACAGGCCTCGACCTCGATGAGCACTATGATGTTGCCATCCCCATCGGCTGCGAGCCGATCCTGCACAAGGACCTCAGCGCGCTGGCCGAGCGCAGTTGGTGGTGGCTGCGGATTTTGGGGCGCCTGAAGCCCGGTGAAACGCAGCGCGAAGCCGAAGCGCGCATGAAAGCCTTGGCGCCCGAGGTGAACCGTGCGACCGTTCCGCCGAATTGGGGCCCCGACGGCAAGCGCAGGTACCTGGAGCGCTCCTTCAGCCTCCGGCCGGCCGCCACCGGATTCTCCGAGACCGGCCACCAGTACCGCAAAGCGCTGTTGACCCTGATGGGGGTGGTCGGCCTGGTCCTGTTGATCGCCTGCGCGAATATCGCCAACCTGCTGCTGGCCCGGGCCGCTGTTCGCCAGCGCGAGATTTCCATACGCATGGCGATCGGCGCCGCCCGCCGGCGCGTGATGCGCCAGTTGATGTCCGAAAGCCTGCTGCTGTCCGTGTTAGGGGCTGTGGGAGGTCTGCTCTTCGCGGTGTGGGGCAGCCGACTGCTGGTCCGCCTGATCTCCACGGCGGGCAGTGAGCTGCAACTGGACACCGCGCCCGACTTTCGCGTGCTCGGCTTCACGGCGGGCGTAGCCTGCTTTACGGGCCTCCTGTTTGGCCTGGCCCCGTCGTGGCGCGCCACCAGGGTATCCCCCAACGACGTCTTGAAGGAGCACGCCCGTGGAACCGTGGGAGGCCGCATGACGCTGGGGCGGACGCTGGTGACGGGCCAGGTGGCTCTCTCCCTGATGCTGCTGGTGGGCGCGGGCCTGTTCCTGGGCACCTTTCGCAACCTGCTGAACGTCGATTTGGGATTTCACGCCCACAACGTTCTTTTGATCCGGGCGGACATGATGCAGTCCAACATCCCGCGAAAGCAACGGCCGCGAATAAGCGGAGAGATCGTCGATCGTCTCGGTGCGATTCCCGGGGTGATCGCGGCCTCCTCTTCCGCGTTGACGCCCATCAGCCACATGGGGTGGAACAACAATATTTCACCCGAGGGTTACACGTCCAAGGGCGGCGACGACACGTTGGTCTGGTTCAACCGCGTGTCGCCCGGCTTTTTCCAGACCTTCGGCACTCCGCTGCTGATCGGCCGCAATTTCACCGCGCACGACGATCCGAGCGGGCCGCCGGTCATGATCGTCAACGAGTCGGTGGCGCGGAAATTTTTCGCGGGCCGTAACCCGATCGGCAAGACCATCGCCGCCGAAGCGGGCGGGCCCGGCAAGAATCAGACCTATCAGGTGGTCGGGGTGGTGAAAGACGCCAAGTATGATGCGGTGGACGAGCAAACCTCACTGGTGGTCTATCTGCCTGCCGCCCAGGATGACGATCCGTGGTCCGCGGTGAACTTCGAAGTCCGCTCGGCGCAAGCCGTCACGGCCTTGATTCCTTCCGTGCGGGCGGTGATCTTCCAGGTGAACCCCGCTATCTCGCTCGGGTTCCGCAGCCTGGAGACGCAGGTGGACGACTCTCTGCTGCAACCCCGCCTGGTGGCCCTGCTTTCGGCCTTTTTCGGCGGACTGGCGCTGTCGCTGGCGATGATCGGGTTGTACGGCGTAACAGCATATGGGGTGGCGCGCCGGCAGTCGGAAATCGGCATCCGCATGGCCTTGGGAGCGCTGCCCGGATCGGTGGTCTGGCTGGTGCTGCGGGACGTCGCCGTGATGCTGGCGATCGGCACGGCGGCCGGGCTGATCGCGTCCCTGGCGGCGGGCCGGCTGGTTTCGAGCCTTCTGTTTGGTATGAAAGCTGACGACGCGGCGCCGCTCGTTCTGGCTGCCGTGCTGCTCGCGGTCTCGACCGGGGTGGCCGCCTATCTGCCTGCGCGTCGTGCCGCCCGCCTCGATCCGATGAAGGCGCTCCGGGAGGAGTAACCGCCCGGCTGGGTGATATCACCCAGCGCCGTTCCTGGACGAAGGTCTAACTCTTTTTGTTTCAGCGCCAAGGCTTGGCCGGGGAATTGCCTCTAGTTGCATCTCAATTGCACGAGGAGGAGGAGATTCATGAATTTTGACCAAGCACCCATGCTGGTGATTTGGGAAGTGACCCAGGCTTGCGACCTGGCTTGCGTGCACTGCCGAGCGTCCGCCCAATCCGCCCGCCATCCCCAGGAACTCACCACCCCACAGGGGTTCGAACTGCTGGACGAGATCAAATCATTCGGAAATCCGCTGATGGTCTTTACCGGCGGCGATCCCTTGAAGCGTCCCGACCTGTACGATCTGATCCGCCATAGTGTAAAGATCGGCCTGCGGACCAACGTCACCCCCAGCGCCACCCCGCTTTTGACCGAGGCAGCCATCGACCGCTTCCAGGAGTGCGGCGTTTCGCGCATGGCGATTAGCCTGGACGGTCCGGACGCCAAGTCGCACGACGACTTCCGCGGCGTTCCCGGTACCTTCGATTGCGCCATGCGGGCCCTCTACCACGCCAAGAAGATCGGGCTGGAAACCCAGTTCCAGACCACGGTGACTCGCCGCAACCTGCCGCGTCTGCCGGAGATGGCCAAGATCGCCGAGGATGTGGCCACCAGGATGTGGAGCCTCTTTTTCCTCATCGTGACCGGCCGCGCGCTGGAGAACGACGATCTGGCCGCCGAAGAGTACGAGCAGGTTTTCGATTTCATGTACGAGCTGTCGAAGACCGCGCCGTTCGCCATCAAGACCACCGAAGCGATGCATTACCGCCGCTATGTCGCGCAACGGATGAAAGCTGAGCATCGCTCGCCGGCCGAAAGCGAGAAGACCGGAGCGGTGATGTGGCGCACGGCCGGCGTCAGCGACGGCAAGGGGTTCGTGTTCGTCTCCCATACCGGAGAGATCTTTCCCAGCGGGTTCCTCCCTATCACGGCGGGCAATGTGCTGCGTGACTCACTGACGGATGTCTACCAAAACTCCAGCCTGTTCCGTACGTTGCGCGACATGAACCAGCGCGAAGGTAAGTGCGGCATCTGCGAGTACCAAAAGGTATGCGGCGGCTCCCGTTCGCGCGCCTATGCGTTGACGGGCAACTACCTGGCCGCCGATCCGCGCTGCGTCTATGAGCCGCACCTGGCGGAGGCGGTCGCGGGCTAGCCGGTCTGCGACCCCCGCGGCTAGTGCTGACCCTTGGGTGTTGCCGGCGTCTTCTTCGCCGCGGTGGTCGTGGCGGCCTTCGGCTTGGCCTTCGGTCTCGTCACCGTACGGTCTGCGCTGTTTTCCTGGCGGGCGCGAGCTGCTTCAATGCGGGCCTGGCGGGCAGCAGCGGCGTCCTCGGCCTTTTGAAACCGTATGGCGGCGGCGACATCCCCCGGTTCGTCGTCATTGTTATGTTGGGCCTGTTTCTGCTGGGCCAGTGCCAGGCCGGGCAGGCCTGTCATTGCTCCGGCCAGCACGATTGTCAAAAGAAACCTCATGGTGTGACCTCCTTAGGAAGCTGACGTTGTGGCATGCACGTGGCGTGCCACGGAAATAAACCGCTCGCATGTAGGAGTAGATTGGAGGACGCCCAAGGTGTACCCCAGGAGAGTGCGGTCCCTTACTGGAAGTGAAATTCGCGCTCGATCTTCATCAGCTTCAGCACTTTGTACACGTCGATGCAGACGCCGCTCAGCACCACCTTGGCGGGCTTCGCTTTGCCGGCCAGAGTCTGCAGCGCGCTCAAACCACACGGATCGATGCGATTCACGCCGGACAGATCCAGTACGATGTCGCTGGCGCCGTTACTGAGTTTCGCCAGCGCGTCCTCCACCGCTGCCGGTACGCTGGTCATACCAACACCTCCTCCACCACCGCCGACGGCTCGCCAAGGGAAGCCGGGCGGCGGCCGTGATACGCCTTCCAAAAGAGATCCGCCAACTCGCTGACCAGCGGCATGCGCGGGTTCGACCGCCAGGAGGGATCGTCGAAAGCCGCCTTGGCCAGATCCGGCATGGCCCGCTCGAACTCTTCGTTGGAGATTCCCATCTCCGCGATGGAGCGCGGAAAGCCCAACTGGTCGAGCAGCCTTTCCACGGCCGAAATGAGACTCTCCACCCTTTCCTCCACGGTGTGGCCCGGAAGGCCCAGCAGATCGGCGATCATGGCGTACTTCTTGTGCGCGATGTAGGCCCGCTGGGTGGGCGACGGCCGGAACTTCGTGGGCACCGAGGCGTTATAAGCGATCACGTGCGGCAGCATCAGCGCATTGGCGCGTCCGTGCGCCACGTGGAAACGCGCGCCAAAAGCATGCGCCAGTGCGTGGTTCACCCCCACGGAAGCATTCGAGAATGCCAGCGCGGCGATACAGGCGGCATTGTGCATCATGCTGCGGGCTTCTTCGTTCTCCGGATGCTCGTAAGCGATCGGCAGGTACTTGAAGGCCAGCCGTATGGCCTGCATGGCATTGGAATCGGTATAGGGCGAGGCGAAAGTCGATACGCCGGCTTCGAGCGCGTGGGTCAGGCAGTCGATCCCGGTGTCCGCGGTCAGGCCTTTCGGCATGGACATGACGAACTGCGGATCGACAATCGCCACGTCCGGGCTCAGCGAATAATCCGCCAGGGTCACTTTGCGCCCCTGTGCCTTATCGGTGAGAACCGCGAAGGGAGTGACTTCGCTGCCGGTCCCGCTGGTTGTGGAGATGGCGATCAGGCGCGCCTGGTTCACCTTCTCGGTGGGGTACTGCACGACTCGCTTGCGCAGATCCAGGAACGGCGCGGCCAGCTCTTCCAGATCCGCCTGCGGCGACTCATACTTGAGCTTCATGATTTTGGCAGCGTCGATCACCGAGCCGCCGCCCAGCGCGATGATCTGATCGACCTTGTTCAGGTTGAGCGCCTCCACGCCCTGCATGACCACCTTGACTTCCGGTTCGGCATCCGGAATGGCAAGGACCCGCGCCACGGTTTGCGGCGGGAGCATGCGGCGCACCACGTCCACGTGGCCGATCTGTTCCAGAAACGGATTCGTCACGATGATCGTCGAGCTGGACGGAAAATCGCGCAGCTTCTCCACCGCGTTCATATTGAAGTAAATCTGGTTGGGGATGCGGAACCACATACTCGCCGGCGTCCTCCGCGCCACACGCTTGATGTTGAGGTAATGTTGGACGTTGACATTGTCCATCGTGCTGTTGCCGCCGCCGGTGCCGCAGCCGAAGGAGAACGTCGGCACCATGTCGTTGTAGACGCCGCCCAGCGCGCCGATTGCGCCCGGCGAATTCACCACGATTCGCCCGGCGTTGATCACATCGCCGAACTTGCGGATGATCGCTTCGTTGCGCGAGAAGATCACCGCCGTATGGCCGATGCCGCCGGCATGGTTGACGTCGAGGCAGACCTTCAGGGCCTCCTCAGTTGACTTCGCGCGATATACCGCCAGCACCGGAAACAGCTTCTCGGCGGATAGAGGGTGTTCGCGGCCGACGCCGTGAATCTGTGCCACCAGCAGCTTGGTTTCCGGCTTGACCCGCAGGCCCAGAAAACGCGCGATGTCCACCGCCCGCTGTCCGACGGCCATGGGCTGCATGAAGCCGGTGGCCGGATCGATCACCGTGCGGCCCAACAGTTGCGCTTCGCTCTCGGCACAGATGTGCGCGCCCAGTTCGGCGAACCTTTTCAAGACCCCGTCATAGATTTCGTCGTCGATCACCACGGTCTGCTCGGACGCGCAAATGGTGCCGTTGTCGAAGGTCTTGGATATGATGATGTCGACCACCGCCATGTCCAGGTCGGCAGTCTTTTCCAAATACACCGGTGTGTTGCCCGCTCCCACGCCGAGAGCCGGTTTGCCGGAGCTATAGGCCGCCTTGACCGCGCCGGGTCCGCCCGTGGCGTCGATCAGGCGAACATCCGGATGGTGCATCAGGTAGGCATTGTCTTCCACCGTGTGCGCGCCCAGGCACGCGAACACGCCTTCCGGCGCGCCGTGCTTAACGGCCGTTTCGTACATGATGCGGACGGCTTCGCCACAGCAGTTCACGGCGTTGGGGTGCGGGCTGAAGACCACCGTGTTCCGCGTCTTGATCGCCAGGATGCATTTAAACAGAACCGTGGAGGTGGGGTTAGTAATCGGTGTGATGGAAAAGATGACGCCGATGGGCTCGGCGACTTCCGTGATGCCTCGCTCCGGAAACTCATTGATGACGCCTACGGTGCGTTTGTCTTTGATGTAGTTGTAGACGAACTCGGTGGCCACCCCGTTCTTGATGGCCTTGTCTTCCATGACGCCCAGCTTGGTCTCTTCCACCGCCAGGCGGGCCAGGTACTGGGCTTGTCCGAGACCGGCCAGCACCATGGCCTTTACGATGCGATCTACGTCTTCCTGCGTGTATTGGGTGAAGACGGCGGCGGCGGCTCGCGCTTGCGCCACGATGCCGTCAAGGTAGGCGACGCGCTCGTCGCTGGGCCTGGAGACCTTCTCCTGCATCTGGCTCCCTCCTCGTTAATAACAGATTATATCATCTGAAAATGACGAATTCTGCCCGGAAAACATGGACCTTGACCGCCGCGGAAGCTCCGGCGCTGCCCGCCAAATCGATTTTCGCTAAACTGGATACGGAAGGCGAAGCGTTTCACCCCTGTGAACCCCCCAGTCATCGGTCCCGAGTTAGAACCGCGGGAGCCACATCCCCAAAGGCAGGCGCGGCGCGAAGACGTCAAGTTCGCCGCCGGCAAAATCGCGGCCTTTCAGTATGCGACGGTACTGATCTTTCTGTTCCTGATCACCGGCTTTTGGACCCTGCAGATCGAGAATCCGCAGATCTATAACGAGCAGGCGGAACGGAACCGGATCAAGCAGTTGCCGATCCCGGCGCCGCGCGGCAAAATCCTGGATCGGGACGGGCGGGTGATCGTGGACAATCACTCTTCGTACAGTCTGATCCTGAGCCGTGAGAACCTCAATATGGATCATCTGAAGGCCATCGCGGAGGGGCTGAGCCTGGATTACAACGACCTGCGGGCGCGGGTGGAAAAATACACTTTACGGCCCAAGTACGATCCCATCATCATCAAGGAGGAACTGACGCCCGCCGAACTGGCGTTCGTCGATTCCCACCGTGACTTTTTCCCCGAGATGGAGTTGATTCATGCGCAGCGCCGCCTGTATCCGCAAAACGGGTTTGCGGCGCATGTGATCGGCTACACCGGTGAAATCAGCGATCAGGAGCTGGACTCGCCTGAATTTGCCAAGTACAATCCCGGCGCCGTGATCGGGAAGTTCGGCATCGAACGCCAGTACAATGACTTGCTGACCGGCGTGGATGGCGAGCGGCAGGTGGTGGTGGATAATCGCGGCAAGACCCGCGAGGTACTGGCGAACAAGGAGGCGGTTCCCGGAAAGGACCTGCGTCTGACGCTCGACCTGGATTTGCAGGCGGTGGCGGAGCTGGCGATGGACGGCAAGAACGGCGCCGTGGTGGCCATGGACCCGCGCAGCGGCGAGGTATTGGCGATGGTGAGCCGGCCCACCTTCGATCCGAACAAGTTCGCGGTCCGGATCAAACCGTCGGACTGGCGCGAGATCGCCGACAACCCCGACCATCCGCTGTTGAACCGCGCGATTCAGGCACAGGACGCGCCAGGCTCCACCTTCAAGCCGTTCGTTGCCATGGCGGGACTGGAATCCGGCGCCATCGACGATCAGTACACGGTGCACTGTTCCGGCGGCGCCGTCTTTTATGGCCACTATTACGCCTGCTGGGTCAAGGGTGGGCACGGCCAGGTGTCGCTGCACAAGGGGATCGTCCACTCGTGCGACGTTTACTTCTACAACGTCGGTAATAAGACCGGAATCGATAAGCTCGCGTTCTACGCTACGCAGGCCGGGTTCGGCCAGAGAACCGGAATAGACCTGCCCCACGAAGCCGAAGGCATCGTGCCGTCGCCCGAGTGGAAGATCCGCAACTTCCGCGAGAAATGGTATGCCGGGGAGACAATTCCGGTATCCATCGGCCAAGGCGCGTTGACGGTCACGCCTCTGCAGTTGGCTCGCGCATATAGCTGGCTCATCAACGGCGGCACCTGGAAGCAGCCGCATCTGGTGCGGGGGGGTAAGTATGAGGAGCATTCCTGGCCGCTGTCTCCGGACAACGTACAGAAGGTGCTCGACGGCACCTGGGGCGTGGTCAACGAAGCCGGCGGCACCGGGGTCCGGGCGCAGCTCCCGGGCTTGAACGTCTGCGGCAAAACCGGCACCGCGCAACTGGCTTCCTCCAAGTTCCTGGCGGGAAAAAGCGGAATCCAATGGAAGGAGAATGCCTGGTTTGTGGGATTCGCCCCACGCCAGGCGCCGGAAATCGTGGTGGTGGCTTTGTACGACCACGGCGGCCACGGCCAGTTTGCCGCGCCGATCGTGCGGGACGTGCTCAAGGCGTACTTCGATAAGAAGGCCCGGCTGGCGGCCGAGGCGGCGGCCCAGCGGCGCGCCGAGGCGGAGAAGGTCGGCCGCCTGATGCGCTTCGGCTTGCCCGTCCTGGTACCCGAGGAGCCGCAACCCGAACCCCAAGTGATCGAAGCGGCGCTGATCAGCTCGGACGATGCGGAAAGGGCGGCCACGGAGCCGCGCCGCCGCGTCCCGGTACCTGTCCTGCCATGAACCGCTACCTCACACCCCGCGACCTGGACTGGCCTCTGCTGGCTATCTCTTTGGTGATCTGCGGTGTCGGTGTGCTGCAAATTTACAGCGCGACGCGCGCCACCGTCTGGCAGGATGCCTGGTGGAAACAGATCGTCTACGTCGCCGCGGGCCTGTTTCTGATGTGGCTCACGGTGGCGGTCGATTACCACACCCTGATGAATTATGTCTTTCCCATGTATGGGTTATCCGTGGTCGCGCTGCTCGGCGTGTTGTTGATCGGCAAACAGGTTTTCGGTTCCCGGCGGTGGATCCCGGTGGCCGGCGGCTTCCATTTACAGGTGTCGGAGTTTGTCAAACTGGTGATAATATTGTTGGTAGCCCGCTTCCTGACGGAGTTGAAGACCGAGGATTTGGAAGGCCGCGAAATGGCTAAAATCGCGGGGCTGGTCGCCGTCCCCATGGGCCTGGTGATGAAACAGCCGGATCTGGGAACGGCCCTGACTTACCTTCCGATCCTGGTGGTCGGGATGTTCCTGGCGGGGATGCGCCGGAAGTATTTGATTGCGATAGGTTTCGTCGTCTTGTTGGTGCTTCCGGTGAGTTGGAGTGTATTGAGAGATTATCAGAAGGCGCGTTTGGTGAGCTTCCTGGATCCCGAGCGCGATCCGCGTGGCAGCGGGTACCAGGTGATCCAGTCCAAGATTGCGGTAGGCGCCGGCGGTATGTGGGGCAAGGGAGTGACCAAGGGATCGCAGACACAGCTTCGGTTCCTGCCCGTCCCGCATACGGACTTCATATTTTCGGCTTTTGCCGAAGAGCACGGCTTCGTCGGCGTGGTAGTGGTACTGGCATTGTACTTTGTGTTGATCATGCAGGTTGTGCAGAATGCCCAAACGGCTTCGGATAAGGCCGGTATGTATATCTGCATGGGTGTAGCTGCGTTGCTGTTGTTTCACGTGCTGGTGAATGTTGGGATGGTGGTGGGCCGGATGCCGACTACCGGAATTCCGCTGCCCCTGATGAGCGCCGGCGGATCGAGTGTTTTGTCGAATTTCTTAGCGTTGGGGCTGGTCAATAATGTCCGGCTCAGAAGGTTTGTGAATTAGGGGGCGGCCGGCGGGTTTGCCGGCAGCCTGTTACGAGATTCAGTTGGGAGCCGGTGAGACTCCTGGAGGGCAAACGCGCCGGATGCGCACCCTCCGGCCGGACCACGAGCGCGAGCGAGTGGTTTTGTCGGTAAGAGGAGTGGTTCCCCGGCCGTGAGGGCGCCCGGAAAGTTGCGCCCCGGCCAGCGTGAGCTTCTTTCAACGTTTTAAAGGCGCTCGTTGCCCCGTACGCAGGGCGCCGCTTGAGACCACGCAGGGAAACCGCTTTCCTCCATACCGGTCCGCCGCCGGATCCCACGGAGGAGCACGAATGTCAAAAGAGTTAATTGTTTCCGCCAATCGCCACGAAACCCGGGTAGCGGTCCTCGAAGACGATCAGGTGGTGGAAGTCTATCATCAGCGCGAGCAGGAATACTCGCTGGCGGGAAGCATTCACAAGGGCCGGGTTACGCGCGTGCTTCCGGGCATGCAGTCCGCCTTTGTGGATATCGGGCTGGACCGCGACGCATTTCTGTACGTGTCGGATTTCTTCGAGGACAACGAAGAGTACGACAAGATTGTCACCAGCGTCGAGGAGAAGATCCTGAAGATGGATAAGGCGCCAGCGGCGCCGGCCGGTGCTCCGGCGGCCATTCCGGCGGGTCCGCCCGCAGGGCAGCCGGCGCCCGAGGCGACTGCCGAAGAGGGGGTTCCCGCTGCGCCCGTGCAGCAGCCTGCGCCCCAGACTGCGCCCCAGCCGGCGGCCCATTCTGCGCCGCCTCTGGCGGCTCCGGCGCAATTCGCACGTCGCCCCGACGACCGGGATCGCGACCCGCGCGGCCGCCGTTCCCGCCGCCGCCGTCCTCGCGGACGCGGCCTTCCGGAATCCAAGTATTTCTCGCCCGGGCCGCGGGT